>CBDDTI010000746.1:0-830719 GCA_965233585.1 bacterium | reverse complement strand
TCAATTCCTTCTTGTCGTCCTTTTTCCATTCCTTTTTCCATTCCTTTTCGGAAGTTGAGTTGTTCTGCTCCTTTGATGACAGCTACAAATTCTTGCCTTTTATAGACCATCTCCAGTTCTTCAGGAGAAAGCCCTGCTTGATCAACGACATGCAAGGCTTGTTGGATTGTAGGATTCAAAACTTCTGGGGATGTCTTGTAGCTGTTCTGCATGCTTGATGAAGTAAATCCACTCTTCTTGCAAGGCTTCTAATTCATCTAAAGACTTCTGAAATTTGGGAAGTTCTACAAAGATGAGTTCTATGTCATCAGAATATGGGGTCAGAGTCTTTTTGTCTAAAAGTTTAAAAGAATTGATGATGTTGTCATTGTCTTCAAACATGATGAAGTCTAAGACATTCAAAGCGATGACAGGATTCAGCAGGTGATATTGGTCTCCTTTGACCAGTTGCATAGAGTAGTTTTTACAAGCATTGTAAAGGATTCGCTTCTCAAAACCATCATGGTTGACAATCTGCATCTCAATCAACACTTGCTCACCTGTGTCAAGCCTTGCTTTCACATCTACAAAGGTGATTTTCATGCCTTGCAGTAAAGGCGGATTGTAAGGGTCTTGAATCACCAAATCTTGTATTTGCTGTTGATGAGGGAACTCTATCATCGCATTGAGAAAGCTGAGAAGCAGCGCTTTGTTCTTCTCATCTCCAAACAACATCTTGAACGCATAGTCTGTCTTAATGTCTAAAAATCTCATGGCAGTTTTTTCATAGGGGTTTTATTAATCCAGCAGCAAAAGACTAATCTAGCCGATTTTATAACAATCAGCAAATTGAAGCGAATAGAGATGTCATTTGGTCAAGGTCAAGTGGAAGGCTTCAGCCTTTTTTGAGTTGATTGTCAAACATGACTCATATTTTGGATTGGCACTCCGTAGATTTCTCGTTCTTTGCGTTGGCGAATCAAGCAGGCACGACGAAAGGATTGATGACAGATTCCGCATCAAGTGCGGAATGACGGAGAGAGTTTGAGATTCCGCATCAAGTGCAGAATGACAGAAAGCAAGTTTTAGGAAAGATTTACCATCTGCCAAAATAGAATCCTAAAGAAACGTTGGGACCGCCGTCAAACTCAAGTTTTGGAGGGACGTGGCGGTATTTGACCTCAATCGCTAGTGGTGGTGCGACAATGAAACGTGTGATGAAAGTTGGCACAGCGACAAATTCTGTTTCATTTCTTAAACGTTTTTCTTCTTCTTTGGTTTCTTCATCTTTAGTAGTAAATGTTTTACGAGTGAGGTTATAGCTCAGTACACCAAATAATCCACCGACCGTGACCTGAAGACTCTCACCTTTGATGAGAGCAATATCTGTTGTTAAGCCCCCAAGAGCAATACTGCCACTATATTCAAATTCCACCTTGTCGTCTTTAGACTCTTCTTTGGCAATGTCTTCATCTAAGTCTGAAACTTTTCTGTTGACCACGATTGGGGCAGCACTAAGCTCGCCACCCAATGCCACGCGTTCAGAAATCCAACCAAAACCTCCTCCACCAATCCCTCTCAAATCTGTCTCCCGTTCTTCATTGATTTCAAGTTTTTGTGTGTACGTATGCCCAAAAAAACCACCTGCCCCTTGAGCGTAAAGATGCCCACCTACTGCCCCAATGAATAAAAGAGATACCCAATTTTTAATATTTTTCATGACAAGTTCCTGATAAAGATTTAAAAAATAAACTATTTTAATCAATGAGCAATTTCGCTGTCAAGAAAAAAATTAAAAAAACAAACTCTTAATGAAATTTGAAAGACTTAGTCGTAAAAAGGTTTAAGTTGAGAGGAAATGATTTTTGAAGGGAGAGGTCAGGTGCAACTCAAGTCTTCAATGAGCTGTAAAATCCCTTGACCTAAATCTACATGGAGCGGAGGAATGAATTTTTTGCCTAAACGAGGGTTGAAAGAATAAGGAGTCAGGGCATAATGGGCATCATCTGGGTTGATTTCAAATTCCATTTCAATGGGACTGCCTAAAATTTCAGCAATCATTTTCATCACATCTTGCACAGGTTGGGGGTGATGCCCTGTGAGAACAATTTGCTCGTTGCGATACTCTGGTTTGAGAAGATGCACACTTGCCCTTGCCGCATCTTCTACATGAATGTATTCCCTCAATGAATCACTTGCTCCAGTGTAGCTCATCTTGTTCTCTTGCAAGGCTTGTTTGACGAGACGATAGATGGTGTTGCGTTTATCAGACCTCAAACCATAAAGCGAGCCATAACGTAAGATGACATACTCCAAACCAAACAGGTTTTGATAGTTCTCAATCAGCAATTCACATGCTTGTTTGGTGCTACGATAAATCCCCCCTGATGAGCTGTAAACATAGACCGAGCTTGCAAAAACATAACGTTTGATTTTGGCTTGACGACATGCCTCTAAGACGATGGAGTTGCCCAAAATATTATACTTCACCGTTTTCACAGGTTCTCTATTGGCATCGCCTAAATCAGAAATTCCTGCAAAATTGAAAACAATGTCAGCATTTTTGACAACTTTGGACACCAACGTTTCATCTAGTAAGTCACCGACGATCATTTCTTGGCTTGCTCTTTGGTAAGGTGAGGTGTTGCAGTCAAAAATACTGACCAAATACCCTTCATCACTTAGCTTGTCACAAACATGAGACCCCAAAAAACCAGAACCTCCAAAAACGATGACTTTCATGTGTTTTCTATGGTTTGAATGTTTTAAAAGCTAGAGGCTTGCCAAAAAAGCAATGGTTTGGAATCACAAATCTTGACTGACTTTTTCAGATGAGGCGAATGTTTTGAAAGGTGATTTTTCAAAGATTTGCATAGCCCAGCGTTCAGCAAATAATCGTTGTATTATGCAGGAGGCGAGATGATGCGACTTTTGCGAATACAAAAGTCCCCTCTGACGATGATTTTAGAATCCAGACATGGTTGCCCTTGATGCACCCCAACACTTCCATCACCGAACAAAGCAATTTGGGTATTGGGTTTTGCATAGAAAATTTGGTCTCCAAAATCATAAGTGATGTTTGAACTGTCTTTGAAACCAAATTCAAGATGTTCAGGGACATGAGACTGCTCCGTTCTAATCAGGCAGATAAATCGTTCCTCTTCTCCAACAGACTCTGTCCGCACTTGGTATGATCTTGCCGCCTCATGCACCATACGACGTTCAAAAGATGGCATAGGTTGAAGCTCTTGCATCTGTGCCTCAGAGATGACAAAACTTTTGATTGCCTCGTGAATAGACTGCAACAGTTGCACGTCTCTTTCATTAGATGGTTTCATAATGGTCTTGATAAATTTTCTTTTGGAATTTGGAATGATGAACAGACTGAATGGTCTTGGAAGTCATTCTTAACCTCCTTTCAATCAAAACCGACTATTCTAAACTACTCTTAGCTTGAAATGCCAGCCTCCTTTGACCAGTTGTTCCAACGTCTCACCGTACTTGACCGAAGGAAATAAGAGGAAATATGAGTTTCTGCTTGGCTCTTCACTCATCAAAAATTGACTACGAAAAACCTCAATGGAATGGGTCATGTCAAAATTTTTTTTAAAATTTTAAAAATATAGGTTGAATATTTTTCTGAAAAAAATTAGCATAACCGAATTTAATTGACTTCAGAAGTAAGAAATTGAATATGGATCAAAAAGCAATCAACAACATGAGGAACATTGGTATTTCTGCTCACATTGACAGCGGAAAGACCACATTGACAGAACGGATCTTGTTTTATGCAGGTAAAATTCACAAGGTGGAAGAAGTGAGAGGGGGCGGAAGTGGTGCCACGATGGACCACATGGAGCTGGAAAAGGAAAAAGGCATCACCATTACCTCGGCGGCAACCACAGTGTTTTGGCAAGACAAGACTATCAACATCATTGACACACCGGGACATGTGGACTTCACAGTAGAGGTGGAACGTTCACTGCGTGTCCTTGATGGTGCAATCCTTGTGTTATGCGGTGTGGCAGGAATACAATCCCAATCCATTACGGTAGACCGTCAAATGAAGCGATACCGTGTGCCACGCATTGCTTTTGTGAATAAGCTAGACCGCATGGGAGCTAATCCATTCAAAGGGGTTAAAGGACTTCGTGAAACGCTTGGTTTGAATGCTGTTGCCATGCAGATTCCGATAGGTTTAGAAGATGACCATCAAGGAGTTGTGGATTTGATTAGCATGAAAGCCATTTACTTTGATGGGACTCAAGGAGAGACTGTTCGCGTTGAGGAGATTCCAGAACATTTGCAAGAAGAATCAGAGGAAAGACGTATGGAGCTTTTGGAAGCCGCATCTATGTTTGACGATCAGCTGATGGAGGATTTGCTGGAAGATAAAGACATTGAGGAAGAGCAAATCCATGCCGCCATTAAAAAAGGCGTGCAAAGTCTGCAACTCTGCCCTGTGATGATGGGGTCTGCCTTTAAAAACAAAGGTGTTCAAGTCTTGCTTGATGCTGTCACACGTTATTTGCCATCTCCATTGGAAGCAGAGCCATCACAAGCCAAAGACCCTCAAGATGAGTCAAAAGTGGTGGAGCTTGTCCCAGATTCTTCCAAGCCTTTAGTTGCTATGGCATTTAAATTGACAGAAGAACAATTTGGTCAGCTGACCTATACAAGAATTTATCAGGGGACACTCCGCAAAGGTGAACAAGTTGTCAACGTCCGCACTGGTAAAAAATTTCGTGTGGGACGCATGGTTCGTATGCACTCCAACGATCGTGAAAATATTGATGTAGCAGGTGCAGGAGACATTATTGCCATGATAGGGGTAGATTGTGCCTCTGGGGACACTTTTTGCTCCTCAGAACAGAAAGTGACTTGTGAGTCAATGCACGTGCCGATTCCTGTGATTTCTTTGTCCATTGAAGCCAAAGACAATGACAATCAAGCCCGTATGAGTAAAGCATTAGGTCGCTTTATGCGTGAAGACCCAACGTTCCGTGTGTCGTTTGACGAAGAGTCAAGCGAGACGCATATCTCTGGCATGGGAGAGCTTCATCTTGATATTTACATTGAACGTATGAGACGTGAGTATCAGGTAGAGGTTGCTGTTGGCGCACCTCAGGTGAATTATCGCGAGGCAATCAGCACAGAGGCAGAATTTGATTATTTGCACAAAAAGCAAACAGGAGGTTCAGGTCAGTATGCGGGAGTCACAGGCAAGATAGAACCACTGCCCTTAAACCATGAGACAGGTTTTGAGTTTGTGAATGATATTTTTGGAGGATCCATTCCTTCCGAACATATTCCTGCATGTGAAAAGGGTTTTCAAGATGTGATGTCAAAAGGACCGCTTGCAGCGTTTCCAATGGTAGGAGTCAAAGTGACGTTGAACGATGGAAAATATCACGATGTGGATTCAAGTGACCTCGCCTATCGTTTAGCATCACGTGCTGCCATGAAACAGGCAGTTCAACGTGCCAATGCCGCATTGTTAGAACCCATGATGAAGGTAGAAGTAGAGACCCCAACAGACTATCAAGGCTCTGTGATTGGTGATTTAAGCTCAAGACGTGGAGAAATTCAAGGCACGTCGGTAGAGGGAGATGACACCGTGATTACTGCACATGTCCCCTTATCTGAAATGTTTGGTTATGCGACGCAACTTCGTTCTCTGACTGCAGGTAAAGCAGGTTATTCTATGGAATTTGAGAAGTATGCAAAAACTCCATCATTTGTCCAAGATAAAGTCATCAAAGAACGATCAGAGCTTTTAAAAGAAGAAGACTAATTGATTAACATTGAACAAAAAACAAAAGGTGAAATATGGCAGAAGAGGGACTTTCTCCCGTCATTGAGGAGTATCTTCAAGCGATTTATTTAATTAGAGGTGAAAGAGGAAGGGTCAGAGCAATTGACATTTCTAAACGTCTAAAAACCACTCCCTCCACTGTCCATGCGACATTGGGGAGAATGGGGCGGGACCACTTGGTTATCATCAATGACAAGAAAAAAGTAGAACTGACAGAATTTGGAGAGATGGAAGCAAAAAAGCTGATTTATCGCCATAACTTGACAGAATGTTTCTTGTCATCAACACTCAAAATTCCCTGGTATGAAGTCCACAAATACGCCCATACATTGGAACATGCGATGGCTCCATTGGTTGTGGAAAAACTTGCAGAGTTTCTGAATTATCCTGAATTTTGTCCGCATGGCGTCCCTATCTACGGTTACAGGGAAGAGTTGAGCCAATGGATTGCTTTGCAATCTGTTGAGATAGGACAATCTTTTAGGGTGATGATGGTTGATGAAATTTTGGAGGATTCAGAAGAATTGCTCAAGCATCTTCACAATAAAGGTGTTGTTCCTAATTCTGTTCACACGATGTCAGAACGACTGGATTCCACACACTCTGTCACGTTGGAAGTTCATGCGACTAAGCAACAGGTGACGCTTCCTTTTGATGTGGTTCAGTATATTTATGTGAAGTTAGAAGAGACTTCACAATAAAATATCCACCTGACTTGGAATTTGACTAGAGTATTTCTGAAGTATTTTTTCTGACATGTCACGAAGGCGGGTTTCATCGTCTTCGTCTAGCATGCCATCTCCTGTAATGTCTTGAAAGATGTACATGCTAGAAATCGTGTGATTTTCTGAATCTACCACAGCCATACCAATACTCCCTTTTTCTCCTATAAAAGAGAGTAAATCAGCACGTCCATTCTGATTCATATCTATACAGTTCACAGTCACTCTGACTCCGTCTTTGTTAGAAAGAGTATCCAAGGTAATATTTTCAGTCATTAAATCTTTTTTTTCTGAATTGTTTCCATTTTAACAGACTTGTCTTATTTCCATGAAGAAATGCGACGTCAAAAGGCGTTTGGTTGTCACAGTTCTGCAAGGCAATGTCTGCATGGTTTAAGATCAAAAGGACTCCTGCATCTTCCTTGCCAATTTTGGCAACATGATGCAAAGGGGTGTTGCCTTGATGGTCTTGTGCATTGACCATTGCCCCTGCAACAATAAATTGTCCTATCACTTGAGTATGCCCCCGCATCGCTGCCTCGTGCAAAGGGGTGTGTCCCTGACGGTTTGCCTCATTGACTGAAGCACCTAGCATGAGAAGCCTACCAACAACCAGATGACGTCCTTGTTCTGCTGCAAAATGAAGCAGGGTGTCTCCATTTTCATCTTTGAGATGCGGATTTTGGATTTGGTCAGGATTGTCTAAACACCACGAGATTTCTGATAAATTATGATCGTCTTCATACGACTGGAAACTTTCAAGAATAGAGACAATGTCTTTTTGGTGATGCTGATTTGCAAAGTCAATAGGAGTCAGTCCCTCTTGGTTGGCTATGGAGGTACTGGCGCTGCTTAGCAACAACTGGTCTATGATTTTAATATTTTTTTTGTAAATGGCTGTATGCAAAGGGGTGTCTCCATATTTTTTATTGCGATTGTTGACATTTGCACCAGAGTCAATCAGTAGCCCCAAAATGTCAGACCGATCCCATTCTGCCGCATAGTGAAGGGGGGTATATCCTTGCGCATTTTGGCAATCAATGTGCGAGCCATAGGCGATGAGCTTTCTGACAGACTCAGCATGTCCTGACTCCACAGCCCAATGTAGGGGAATGTTGCCGTAATTGTTCGCATCATTGATGTTCGCACCTGATGTTAAAAGCAGTTGAATTGCTTGATCATGCCCCCTTTGTGCCGCATGATGCAGAGGAGTGTTGCCATAACGGTCTTGACTATTGACTTTTGCCCCATATTGTATAAGTAGCAAAAGAGCCTCTGTATTTCCCCAAGCCGCACAATCGTGTAACACTGTATTGCCTGAAGCATTGACTGCATGAGCTGATGCACCATAGCTGAGCAACAATTTAAGAATCTCCAGCTGTTTTTGTTGTACGCAATAATGAATGGGATAGAAACCTTCAGCGTTTTTGAGATTTATATCTGTTCCGCTTTGCAATAGCATCTCTACTTCTTGAAAATTTTCTGAGACAATGGCGTCATTCAATTTCATCTTCAATTTCTCAAAATGTGGTTATTTTCCCAAGAAAAACTCATCTTTCAGTCAAACTGGAACAAAACTTTAGTACAGGTTTTTGAAACACCCAATTCAAGAATCTTGCGTTTTGGCAATAGAGTCAAGCAAAGTCAAATCCTTCTTGATTCACCAGAGACTTTGAGCTTGGCTTATACCAGATATATGACGCTTGCCTTACTTTTGTGTCCCAAAATAGAACGTGTGTTACACGTTGGACTAGGCGGAGCCGCCTTGCCACGTTTTTTTCAAAATTACTTTCCTGATGTGAAACAGGAGATCCTAGAATACAATCCTGTTGTCATAGAAGTTGCACAACGATACTTCGGGTTCAAACCTCATGCCACGACAAAAGTGCATTTAGCAGATGCTTCCACATGGAAAAATGAAGGTGAGAACTATGACCTAATTTTTATGGACGCTTTCACGGCAGAAGGTACACCAAGTGAGCTGCAACAACGACCTTTTTATGCCCAACTCAGTCAGATGCTCACACCAGATGGTTGGGTTGTCACCAACACTTGGACTGCCAATTTTTCTCTTTCTAGGCAACTGCGAATAGGGGACACAGTCTTTTGTCATCTTTTTTTGATCTCTGCTTTGCAAATGGAAAATGCCATTATTTTAACATCAAATACATCAAATCCCATTCCAAACTATCAAGAGAGGCAAAAACGTGCCAAACAACTGGAGACAAAAATTCCTCTGGATTTTGTAGAAATGGGCGAGCAACTTCAATCGGTCAACCGTTCCATGATGCTTTCAGGTGCTTACTTTTGAGCTAGCTCTGGCAACAGCTTGGGAAACATTTTTAACAACACGAAGGTCAAAGCAACTTGGGATGATGTATTCAGGTTGTAGCTCTTCTTCTTCAATCGTGTGAGCAATGGCAATCGCTGCTGCCATTTTCATGTCCTCGCTGATACATTTGGCTTTGGAATCTAATGCACCACGAAAAATGCCGGGAAAGCAAAGTACATTATTGATTTGATTAGCATAATCGCTTCGCCCTGTTGCCATGACTGCCACATGAGGCAACGCTTCTTCTGGCATGATCTCAGGAATGGGGTTTGCCATTGCAAAAACAACAGCGTCCTTTGCCATCAATTTTAAATTTTCTAACGAAAGCAAACCCGGTCCTGACACCCCAAGAAACACGTCTGCACCACGAATCACTTGACTTAAATCACCTCTGAGCTGTTGGGTATTGGTATGTTCTGCAAGCCAGAGTTTTTCAGGCGTCAAGTCTGTTCTTGCTTTGTGAATCGCCCCTTTTCTATCACATGCAATGATATTGGGGACTCCTAGTTCCGCAATCATTTTCGCACATGCTGTTCCTGCTGCTCCTGCACCAAGAATCACGACTTTTAAGTCTTTGGCTTTTTTACCAATGAGTTTGAGAGTATTGATTAAGGCGGCAGTACAGACAACAGCAGTTCCATGTTGGTCATCGTGAAAAACAGGAATGTCCAGTTCATCTTGGAGTTGTTTTTCAATTTCAAAACAACGAGGTGCGGCAATGTCTTCCAAATTGATTCCGCCAAAAGTGGGTTCTAATGCTTTCACAATTTTGACGATGTCAGCTGTCTTTTGTTCTGCTAAGCAAATAGGGAAGGCATCAATGTTGGCAAAACGTTTAAAAAGCATCGCTTTACCTTCCATGACAGGCATTGCCGCACGCGCTCCAATGTTTCCAAGACCCAGCACAGCACTGCCATCACTCACAACGGCAACCGTATTACCCTTGATTGTGAGGTTGTAAGCATCATCAGGGCTTTGCTGAATGGCTGTGCAAATTTTTGCAACACCGGGCGTGTAAGCAATAGACAGGTCTTCACGATTATTGACGGGGATACGGTTGGCAATTTCAATCTTGCCCCCAATATGGGACAGAAATGTGCGATCGGAGTAGCGAATTAACTCAACTTTGGTGCTTTCTTCAAGCATTTGAATAATTTTTTTGGTGCTTTCCAAACTTTCACAAATGATGCTTAAATCACGGATGCTTCCCTCCTTGTCTGTCTGGACTAAATCAATGGCTGTAATTTGACCTCCAAGTTTTGCAATTTCTGCAGAAATGACTCCAATTATGCCAACGGTTTTGGCAAATCTGACTCTTAAAATGAGGTCGTTGCTTAATTGTTCTACTGTTGTATTGAGTTTGCTCATGGCAGTTGTCTATTTATTTGAGATTTATAAAAAATGAGAAAAACAGAATATTTTATTTTAAAGAATATCTTTGTCTATACAAATCGTTAGCATCGCTTGCACGTTGATTTGTGAGTTCTTGTGTTTTGATGTGATAACGTGGAGTAAGAACATCTAAAAAACTTCTATCGCTAGCTCTTGTCCATAGTAGTCATCTTCATCATCTAGTTCATCATCTAACTCCAGTTGACTGACTCGGCTTTGCAAGGTCACACCATTGTCAATGAGGTTGGCAATAGTAATATTTTCATACGCGGGTAAATATCCTAATTGATGTCCTTGATACATGACTGCCACTGCAAAGGAATCATATTCATTTTGTGCATCTCTCATCAAAGAAATTTCGTCGCCTTGAGAAATTTGGTCTCTCAAGTGTTTCCAACTGTAATGGGTTAATCCTCTGACGTAGTTGTCATAGACTTTCACCCTTTTTCTGTCCAAAAAGATGTCTGATTCTGCTTCTATACTGCCTGAACAAAGGAATCCAGTGCTTGTTGCCCCTAGTATTTTTAAAAAAGTACCTCTATCCATTTTCTTTTCAACACAAAATATTTATAATCCAAAACATGAAAAGCCTAATGTAGCTTTTTAATAAAGGCAAGTCTCTTTTTCATCAATCTTGATATAGTTTTGATTCATTTCAAGCAATTCTTCTGTTGTGCTAGGTAGCAATCTGTATCCATTCCCACCACACGAAGCCAGTACTTCTGCAGGTTTGCTTGCATACGGAGGAGACCTTTCGTTGCCAAGACTTTTGAGTGCTTATTATCAGGGGATTTTTCCTTGGTACTCTCAGAACGATCCGATTTTGTGGTGGAGTCCTGACCCCCGCTTTGTTTTGTTTCCTGACCAAATTAAAATTTCAAAGAGTTTAAAGAAGGTTCTCAAACGATTTGAAGTACGCACCAACACTTCTTTTTACGATGTCATCACAAATTGTGCAAAAGTGAGAATGAACGAAGGCACATGGATTGATGAAAACATGATAGAAAGCTATTGCAGACTTCATCAAAACGGGTATGCAAGTTCTATTGAAGTCTGGCAAGAGGGGTGTCTGGTAGGTGGTCTGTATGGCGTGCATCTTGGTCAGATTTTTTTTGGAGAATCTATGTTTTCTCTTGCATCTAACACTTCTAAGGTGGCTCTTGTGTTCCTTTGTTCTCTGGACTTTGCGCTCATTGACTGCCAAATGCACACCAACCATTTAGAGAGTATGGGGGCTTGCTTTATCCCCAGACAATCTTTTTTGCAGTATCTTAAAGATTATTGTTCTACTCCGTCTATTCACTTTCCAACCCATTAATTTTTCAAACTGGAATTGCTAAAAATCTACCTGTCTTTTTTAAAAAGCACTTTTATTTATCTCAATCTAGTATAAGCTAGTATGCTTTATCAAAGGCACAGAGGATTACAAATGGTAAATTCTTTTCATGTTGCAGTCATTGGTTTAGGTTATGTTGGGCTTCCTTTGGCATTAGAACTTTCAAAAAAAATGCCTGTAACTGGCTTTGACCTTTCAAAAGATAAAGTTGAAGCATTGCAAAAAGGAACTGTCCCATTAGGGATTGTTTCAGATAAAAGTTTAAAAGAGTCATCTGTTCAACTTACCCATGAACCCACTCTTTTGAAAAAATGTAATTTTTACATCATTGCAGTTCCTACTCCAGTTGACGATGCCCTCAAACCTGATTTAGGTCCATTGTTAAATGCAAGTAATCTTGTTGGAAATGTTCTTTGTCAAGGGGACATTGTTGTCTATGAATCCACTGTTTACCCAGGCACAACAGAGGAAGAATGTGTTCCTGTTTTAGAGAAGTCATCGGGCTTGAAGTTTGGAGAACATTTTACTGTGGGTTATTCACCAGAGCGAGTCAACCCCGGTGACAGCATTCATACATTACAAAACGTGGTCAAAATTGTGTCAGGTTCAGACAGCGAAACGTGCGAAAAAGTCGCATCAGTCTATCAACAAATTGTCAAAAAAGGAGTGTTCCCAACATCTTCTATCAAGGTTGCAGAAGCGGCAAAAGTGATAGAAAACACGCAACGTGATTTAAACATCGCTTTGATGAATGAACTGGCTTTGATTTTTGACAGACTTCAGATTCCAACCCATGAAGTCATAGAAGCAGCCTCTACAAAGTGGAATTTTTCCAAATTTTCACCGGGGTTAGTTGGGGGACACTGCATTGGCGTTGACCCATACTACCTGACCTACAAAGCATTGGAGGTTGGCTATCAGCCTGAAATTATTCTTGCAGGTCGCAAAATCAATGACTCTATTGGGCAATTCATAGCACAAAAGACGGTGAAACTTCTTTTGCAATCTCGCCTTGTTCCTTATAAAGCACAAATTTTGGTTTTAGGCTTCACCTTTAAAGAAAACGTCTGCGATGTCCGCAATACCAAAGTGATTGACATTGTCCATGAGTTAAAGGAATGGCAATGTCATGTAGAGGTCTTTGACCCGATGGCAGATAAAAATGACGTCAAGCAGTGTTATGGTATAGACTTGCTGCATAGCCTTCCCAAAAGAAAAGTGTATGATACGGTCATCATCGCCACTGCACACGATGCTTTTTTAGAAAATCTCAACCTCATTCAATCCTGTTTGGAAGACGAACGTCCTTCTGTTGTGGTTGATGTGAAGTCTGCTTTCTCTCAAAATGACTTTCCTCACTCAAACTATTGGAGTTTGTAAAAGTCAAACTTAGAACATCTTGTTTGCTTTGAACTTTACTCCCATTTATAACATTTCATTAACATGACCTTTTTGCATCAAATCAGCTGTTTGATTATCAGAGTTATTAAATTTGCACTTAGTTTTTTAGAAGAAGACCGTAGGTTACGCATTATTGCTCAATTACAAAATGAAATAGTCCCTGTGAAAAGGCAAAAGACACCGCATGGAGAAATTCAATTTTTTTGTCCTGAAATTTTACCGCTATGGCGTGCTCAGACTTTATTGACAAAAGAACCTGAAACGATTGAATGGATTAATCAATTTGAAAAAAAACAGATTTTATATGATATTGGGGCAAATGTAGGTGTCTATTCACTTTATGCGGCAAAACAAGAACATCAAGTCTTTGCATTTGAGCCTTCTGCTTTCAATTACCATATTCTAGTTAAAAACGTTCAACTGAACCAATTTCAACATCTTGTCTCTCCAGTTTGCCTCGCTTTTAGTCATCAGGTAGAGTTAGGTACAATTAATATGGGGGATGTTCAAGCAGGAGGAGCATTACATCACTTTGGAGAAGAAGTAGATACCATTGATTCACTCAATCAAAATGCTAAGACAGTTTTTCGTCATAGCATGATTGGGTATTCAATAGATGAGTTTATCAGGGTATTTAATCCACCGTTTCCCAATCACTTAAAAATAGATGTTGACGGAATTGAGCATTTAATCATTGAGGGTGCAAAGCAAACTTTACGAGATTCACGTCTTAAATCAATCTTAATAGAGTTGGATTTGAGTCAATCTAACTACTCACAGCAACAAATCAAATCACAAATAGAACGTGCTGGTTTTTCATTAACATTGCAACAACGTATTGAAATGCAAGGACACACCCTTGGAAATTGTATTTTTAACAGAGATTAAGATTTAGATGCTACAAAACAAAATCATTTCAGGACAACTTGCTAGCCAGCAAGTGAAGCAGAGAGTGAAGGAAGAAGTGAAATTGTTGAAGGAGAAAGGAATAAAGCCTTGTTTGGCAGTGATTTTAGTTGGTGATGATCCTGCCTCTCAAATTTATGTCCATAACAAACGCAAGACATGTGAAACACTAGGTATTCGCTCTGAAAGTTTTGAGCTTGGTCAAAAGACAACTCAAGGAGAACTAGAAGAATTAATTGTCAGTCTTAACAACAATCCAAGCATTCATGGGATTTTGTGCCAGCTTCCTTTGCCTTCAGGTCTTAATGCAGATTCAGTGATTCAAACCATTTCTCCACAAAAAGATGTTGACGGACTTCACCCGTTTAATGTGGGTTTGCTTGCATCAGGAAAGGCATGCTTTGTCCCCTGTACGCCTTTGGGAGTGTTGCAAATGCTGATGAATTTAGACGTAGATTTAGCAGGTCAACATGTTGTGATTTTGGGACGAAGCCAGCTTGTAGGTCGTCCTTTGTCTTTATTGCTTTCTCAGAAAGGAACTGATTGCACAGTCACCCTTTGTCATTCTCGTACAAAAGCTCTGGCATCTGTGACAAGGCAAGCAGATATTTTGGTTGCCGCAATGGGCAAACCTCATTTTGTGGCTAAAGAAATGGTCAAAAGTCATACGGTTGTCATTGATGTTGGAATCAATCGGGTAGATGATGCTACAAGTGAAAGGGGGTATAGAATTTGTGGAGACGTTGATTTTGAAGGGGTGCTTCCAATTTGCTCAAAAATCACACCTGTCCCAGGCGGTGTTGGATTGATGACAGTGGCGATGCTCATGTTCAACACAGTCAATGCCGCTAGGGTTCAAAATGGTTTAGATTTGCTAACTATTTAGTGACATTTAGTCATTGTGGACGGAATCCGATGCCATTGTTTGCTCCAATGCAATAACGCATTTCAGTCTCTTTGTTGATGGGTCTCCAGCCAACCTGAATCTTTTGATCCCAGAGAAATTGCCTGACCTCTCTAAACATTTCTAAACTTTGGGAATCTACCCAAAAAAACGCATAGAAACTTGTGACGTTTTTGTCTTTCATCACCTCCATGAGTTGTTGCTCTAAATATTGGGTGTCTTTGGACTGGTGCGGTTTTGGCTCAAATAAAAAACATTGTGTAAATTGCGAGTAAATTGAGTATTCTATCTGATACTTTTCAAAATCTAGCCTATAAACACGTTGAAGGTTAGAGTCTTGACCGATGGTTTGGGGTCTGTTTTCAAGGGCTTCTGCGATGTTTTCAAGGGCTTTATGGCGATTGAGATAGGTGATTTTTTGGTTTGCAAGCAAGAACAGAACAGGTGATTTTTGTGAGGGTCTGGTCCACGGGATTAGAATCTGTTTCATCAGGTCTTGAGGAGGGGTGTCTTCTTTCTGTTTTGTGTTTGTTGCATGATTGATGACCATGAATAACGACAAGGCGCTTGCTAGCAATACAAAAATTCCAACATTATTTGAAACTACGTCAGTCAAGGCATCAAGATTTGAGGTAGAGTTTTGCCTTAATTTTTTTCGTCTAGTTCGCATTACTTTCAATTTTTCTTTGGAGTGAGGGAAGTGTGATAGGGGACGTTCCATTCTTGAAGCATGGGTTCAAGCCCTATATTTTGAATACCAGAACTTTCTAAAAACCATTCTAGGATTTCTACAGTTCTTGCAGAGTTAGGATAAACTAACAGCATGGGATAGTATTCAATGTCATTTTGTTGTTTTTGGAATGCTAAATTTTGCATTTGAATCTGCCCTAAATATCTTGAGAAAGTGCTTGGAGTTTGTAATTCATTCAACAACTCTTTTAAAGTCAATGTCTGGGTTGTGCCAAGCAAAATATTGTCAAAGACAATGGAGTTTTCAAAGCAACGGATTAAGAAGGGTCTAGCGTATTCAGGGGCGCCAATCCATTGAAATTCTAAATTTTGCTGCTGTTCTGGCTCTTCTTGTGCTTGTTCAGAAATGGGCATCGCCACAGTAATCAAAGCCAATGCTCCAATCATGCAAAGCAGGACACTGACAAATGGAAATAATGAAATGGGAGTGTTATTTTTCATAAATGCAGATGACGAAAATGATAGACTGACCTACTATTTTATGTCAGCGGAGATGGTTTGAGAATAGGTATAGTCTAAAAACATATTTTTATTTTGACATGATTTATCAAAAAGCATTGATTTTATGCAATGGTGAGCCACCTGATGAAGTGTTGCTTCAACATTTTTGGGAGCAGGCTGATTTACGTATTTGTGCAGATGGGGGAGCTAACACAGCACTTCGGCACGGTCTGATTCCTGATGTGATCATTGGTGATTTGGATTCATTTGAAACATCTCTACATTTGCAGAATCTTAACATCATTCCTTCTGTCAATGTTGAGACAAACGATGCAGACAAAGCGGTTTGTTATTGCCTAAAAAATAAGATTGTTCATGTAGATTTACTGGGGGCAACAGGTTTACGGAATGCTCAGTTTTTGGCAAATGTAGAAGTCCTCTATAAGTATTCCAAACAGCTGAAAATAGTGATGTGGAATGAAACGGAACGAATAGAGGTAATTCACGGGCATTGGACAATTCCTGCACAACTCAATGACACGATTTCACTGTTCCCTTTGTTTTGCCCTTTAAAACATCTCAAATCTGGAGGGCTTCAATTCCCTTTGCAAGACATTGAACATTTTCAATTTGGGAAAGAACCCACTGGATTGTCTAATCAAATCATCTCATTGCCTGCTTGGATTGAATGTAGTACAATCTTGACTATTTTAGAACGAAAATCTATGATTCCACCTGAACAGCAGATGGTTTGATTTTTTGTGCAGATTTCATTTTAATTAATGATTACAGATATCCAAGACATCATTATTCAAGAATCTACTACGATTTTGGAATCTATCCAAATTATAGATAACACATCTAAACAAATTGTTTTAGTTACCGATCAAAATCAAACTTTATTAGGAACGTTAAATGATGGAGATATTAGAAGAGCTATTTTAAAAGGAAAAGATTTGAATAGCTCCATCAAAGATGTTTATTCTACTCATCCAATTTATGTACAAGTCAACACTCAAAAATCAGATATTATTAAACTTTGTTTGACTCATAAAATTCATCAAATTCCTATTGTTAATGAATCTTTAAAATTGATAGGATTGGAAATTTTAGATGATTTAATAAAACAAGAAAAGAAAGCTAATCAAGTGATATTGATGGTAGGAGGTCTCGGCAAGAGGCTATATCCATTAACTCATAATGTTCCAAAACCTATGCTACCAATAGGAGAAAAACCTATTTTACAAAACATTATAGAAAAATTTTCAAAGAATAATTTCAAAAATATTATTTTATGTGTCAATTATAGAGCAGAAATTATTAAAGAATATTTTAAAGATGGATCTGATTTTGATGTCAATATTACTTATACCTTAGAAGATCAAAAAATGGGAACAGCAGGAGCATTAAGTCTTTTAGAAGATAGACCTACACAACCTTTTTTTGTGATGAATGGAGATATATTAACTGATGTCAATTTTGAACATTTGCTAGACTATCATTTGAATCAAGATGCTATAGCCACAATGTGTGTAAGAACATATACATCTGAAATACCTTTTGGAGTAGTCAAAATAAATGGTATAGAAATCTCTTCTATTGTAGAAAAGCCATCACAACAATATTTTGTGAATGCTGGTATTTATATTTTATCACCATCTGTTATTCAATATATTCCAAAAAATACGTTTTATGATATGACGAATCTTTTTGAGAAATTAATATCTCTCCAGCAAAAAGTTATAGCATTTCCTATTAGAGAGTATTGGATAGATATAGGGCAGTTAGAGGAATATAGAAAAGCTAATCAAGACTATTATAGCCTTTACAATGTTTAACTCAAAATCTTTTTTGGGAATTATCCCCGCACGAGGAGGAAGTAAAAGATTGCCTAATAAAAATTTATTAAATTTATGTGGTACACCTCTTATCTCTTGGAGTATAGAATCAGGTATTAAAAGTCAATACATAGATCATCTTGTTGTCACAAGTGATGATGACTTGATTTTAGAAGAAGCATTGAAATATAATATCAAAGTCATCAAAAGACCTTGTGATTTAGCAACAGATTTAAGTTTAACAACCGATGTGATCCATCATGTCCTTCAAACTTATAGTGGTTATGATTACATCGTTCTATTACAACCCACTTCACCATTAAGAAATCAAAAGGATATAGATCAAGCAATAGAGTATTTAGACGACAAGCAAGCAGACGCTGTCATATCAGTATGTGAAGAAAATCACAGCCCTATGTGGTGTCATACTTTGCCTAAAAATCATAGCATGATAAATTTTGTAAAAAATGAGTTCACTAACAAAAGAAGCCAAGATATTCCAGCTTATTACCGATTAAATGGGGCGATTTATATTTGTTGTATGAAAAGATTTTTAAAAGAAAGAACATTATTCATAAAAGATAATATCTTTGCTTTCATTATGAGTAGAGAAAAATCTATTGATATTGATACAGAGTTAGATTTTCAATTTGCCCAATTTATTATGAATAAATATAATATCAATTTGGAGTAAATATATTTTTATACTTATCAATTAATTTCTTTAAAAACATGCAAAAAGTTTTAGTGACTGGTGGAGCTGGTTATATTGGAAGTCTTCTAGTAAGATTGTTGCTTCAGGAAAAATATTTTGTCAAAGTATTAGATAATTTATCTTTTAGTGGAGAGTCTATTTTAGAATTACTCAATCATCATCATTTTGAATTTATTAAAGGCGATGTTAGAAATGAACAAGATGTTATAAAAGCTATGGAAGGGGTTAATAGTGTTGTTCATTTAGCCTCTATTGTTGGAGACCCAGCTTGTGCAGTCAATCCAAGTTTAACGCAGGCAGTGAATACAGAAGGGGCAAAACTGACTTATAATATAGCCAATCAAGAAGGAGTAGAACAATTTATTTTTGCTTCTACTTGTAGTAATTATGGAAGAATGAAAGATTCTAAAATTTATGTAGATGAAGATTCAGAATTAAAACCTATTTCACTATATGCAGAAACAAAGGTAGAGTTTGAAAAGTTTTTGTTATCTAAACAAAGAGATAGTACGACAAAACCAACTTGTTTAAGATTTTCTACTGTTTATGGTCTATCACCACGAATTAGATTTGACCTAACGGTGAATGAATTTACTAAAGAGTTAGCTTTAGGTAGAGAACTAATCGTATTTGGTAAACAGTTTTGGCGACCTTATTGTCATGTTGTAGATCTTTGCAGAAGTGTAATGAATGTATTGAGAGCAGATAGAAATTTAGTTGCGTTTAATGTTTATAATGTAGGTGATACTTCAGAAAATTATCAAAAACAAATGATTGTCAATGAAATTAAAAAACAACTTCCCCATTCTCAAATTAAATATGTAAATAAAGAAGAAGATCCTAGAGATTATAAAGTTTCATTTGAGAAAATAAAAAAAGAACTCAATTTCAAAATTACTAAAACAGTCCCTGATGGGATTCAACAAATTATTAAAATCATTCAAGAAGGATTTATTAAAAACCCTGATGATCTTCAATATAAAAATATTGGGTATTGTTAAACTATAAGTGATATGCGATATTAAGTTCATTTAATTGAATTGATAGTCATGGTGTAGCAATGAAGTCGTGTCCTAGATGTGAAAGTGAGAAGACGGTTAAGAATGGTTTCTTATATGGTAAACCGAGGAGGCGTTGCAATGCCTGCAACTATCAATATACCAAGTCCTATCGTGGTCAAATCTCACCACAGATCAAAAGAAGAGCATTAGAGTTGTATTTGGAGGGTCTTGGTTTCAGGTCAATCGGTCGTTTGCTGAATTGTTCTCATGTTTCAGTTTATAATTGGGTCTGTAGTTTTGGCGAACAGCTCAAGGCATTAAGAAAGGACACAGACATTGAAATTATGGAAATTGATGAAATGCACACCTACATCCAGTCAAAAAAAACTACTGCTGGCTCTGGATTGCTGTTGATAGATGTGGGAAGCAATTTATCAATTGTGTGCTTGGAAACAGAGACTCAAAAGCCTGTAGGCATTTATGGGACAAGGTCAAGGAAACAAAACCTCTTCAGGTGATGACTGATCACTGCAAGGCTTACAAACAAGTCATTCCCAAAGAAATTCATACATGTTCCAAGGCAGAAACATACACGATAGAAGGGTATAATTCTCTCTTGAGACATTTCTTGGCAAGAATGAGAAGGAAAACCAAATGTTACAGCAAGTCTCTTAAAGCATTACAATATTCTGTTCTTTTGTTCATGGCAAAACGGAATAATCAGCTATCACTTATTACTTAACAGTGCCAAATATTGAATGATGCAAAAAGAATTTATAGATTTTATAGATTTTGTAAAAAATCTTTATCAAAACAAAGAATTTATTCCTTTGCATGAACCAAAGTTCATAGGAAATGAAAAAAAATATCTTATAGATTGTATAGATAGTTCTTTTGTTTCCACTGTTGGAGAATATGTTGATCTACTAGAGAAAAAATTAGCTAAAAAAGTTGGTAGTTATTATGCTGTAGCATGTGTAAATGGAACAAGTGCTTTACATATTGCTTTATTATTAGCAGGTGTCAGAGCAAATGATTTAGTCATTACACAACCATTAACTTTTGTGGCTACTTGTAATGCTATCAATTATGTTGGTGCAGAACCCGTATTTGTAGATGTGGATCAAATCACTATGGGGTTGTCACCAAAAGCACTGAGTGATTTTTTAACACAGCATTGTAAGATAGTTAAAAATAAATGTGTGCATAAAGTAAGTGGAAAAATTGTGAAAGCATGTTTACCTATGCACACTTTTGGGCATTCCTGTCAAATAGATCAGATACAAATGATTTGTCAAAAATGGAATCTTACTTTGGTAGAAGATTCTTCTGAAAGTTTAGGAAGTTATTTTAAAGATCAACACACAGGTACTTTTGGGAAAATGGGAGTTTTTTCGTTTAATGGTAACAAAATTATCACTTCAGGCGGTGGCGGATGCCTTGTAACTGATGATGAAAACTTAGCAAAACGAGCCAAATTTTTGACGACCACAGCTAAACAACCTCACAGTTATGAATATATCCATGATGAAATAGGATATAATTACCGAATGCCTAATCTCAATGCCGCTTTACTAGTTGCACAATTAGAAAAATTAGATTTATTCTTAGAGAAAAAAAGAAAAATCTTTTTGAAATATCAGGAGTTTTTTAAAGATTTTAAAGACATTAAAATTGTAGAAGAGCCTTTCAATACAAAATCTAACTATTGGTTACAAACTATTATTTTGAAAGATAAATCTCAAAGAGATTTGTTTTTAAAATTAACTAATGAAAATGGTGTGATGACTAGACCCATTTGGAAATTGATGAGTACTTTACCAATGTTTAATCAATCCATTAGCGGTAATTTAAAACATGCTGAATGGCTAGCTGATAGAACAGTCAACATTCCAAGTGGTGTAATATTATGAAAGAATCTATTGTTTTAATTGGTGGTGTGGCAGTAATACTATATCAAAAGAATATGCTCAAATTAGTGTTTTAAGGAAGGTAGGTACAGTTGTTAAGAGTAATTGAATGGAAACATTTATCATTGTAGAAGTAGGAGTGAATAACAATGTTTTTGAAAGATTTTAAAGAGGTTAAAATTGTAAAAGAGACTCTAAATATAAAATTTAACTATTGGTTACAGACTATTATTTTAAAAAATAAAACTCAAAGAGATCTATTTTTAAAATTGACAAATGAAAATGGTGTGATAACTAGACCCATTTGGAAATTGATAAATACTTTACCAATGTTTAATTAGCAATAGTTTGACCATTCTGAATGGTTAGTTGGTAGAGTAGTCAATATACCAAGTAATGTAAATTAAAAAATAATAATTAAAGATATATGTTAATCCTTGGATTGAATCATGGGGAAATCAATTCTTCCGCGGCTTTGTATAAGTCTGGAAAAATAATATCAGCTTCTCCTGAAGAAAGATTTAGCAGACAAAAGCAAACTAATAAATTTCCGAACTTATCAATTAGATTTTGTTTAGAAGTCAATCACTTAAAATTAAGAGATATTGATTATATTGCACAATCTTGGAATCCGGGGGCGGCTTGGGTTAAATATAATCCTTTTATTTCTGCTAACAGAATTAAAAGAGAAGATTATTTTTATTCAATAACAGACAATTTGTTTAATTTAGTTGATAGAGCACCTAAAGATTGGGTTTATATGGATTTTCCAAATGGTAGCGAAATACCTCCAATCTATTATGTTCAACATCACAGATGTCATGCTTCTAATGCTTTTTTTTTATCACCATTTGAAGAAGCTGCCATTTGTACCTTAGATTATCAAGGAGAACTGGAATGCCTCACTTTAGCTATCGGAAAAGAAAATAATATAACAACTCTATTAACACAAAACGTACCTAATTCATTAGGAATGTTTTATGCTACCTATACAGAGATGCTAGGCTATCGTCCCGATAATGATGAATGGAAAGTTATGGCACTTTCTGCTTTTAATATAGAATGTAAAGATTTCATAAATAAGATCAAAAGCACCTTTGAGCTAACTGAAAATGGTACTTTTGTACTAGATCAATCGTACTACAAAGGAGCTTTAGTTGAACAACCTAATTTATACACTGATAAACTAATAGACTTGCTTGAAGGTCATCTTTATATGAAAGATAAAGAGATTAATGAATGGAAAATAAAAGTTGCAAAAGCCATGCAGATAGTTTCTGAAGAAATAGCCTCTCATACACTTGAACATTTGTATAAAATCACTCAATCTAAAAATTTAGTAGTTGGAGGTGGATTTTTTATGAATTCAGTTTATAACGGTAAAATTTTAGAAAAAACTCCATTTAACAACTTGTATATTTCTCATTCTCCATCTGATGTCGGTAATAGTATAGGAGCAGCGCTTTATGTAGCACACTGTATTAAATCTCAAAAAAGAGATTACTCATTCAATTCAAGCTATTTAGGACCTTCTTTTAATAGTAGAAGCATTGAAAAGTCTCTACAAAAAAGAAATATTAAATATGAATTATTAGACAATTCACCGAAAACTATTGCTGAATTAATTACTAGTGGAGAAATAGTTGCTCATTTTGATGGAAAAATGGAATTTGGAGAACGTGCTTTAGGTAATAGATCAATACTTGCAGATCCTACAAAAGAAGGTATAAAAGATGAAATCAATAGTATTATTAAATATAGAGAAAGTTATCGACCATTTGCCCCCGCTATAATTTATGAAAAAAGTCATGAATATTTTGATGTAGAAGAAGGTTATGAATGTTTTTTTATGGAAAAGGTGGTTCCTGTTAGATTAGATTACAGACATAAACTCCCTGCTATAACACATGTTGATGGCTCTGCAAGACTTCAAACTGTAAAAAAAGAACACAATGAGAAATTTTATAATATTCTTTTAGAAATTGGTAAAATCTCTAACTTTCCTATTGCACTCAACACTTCCTTTAATATCAATGGTGAACCTATCGTTAATTCTCCAGATGATGCTTTGACTACATTTTTTAACAGTGGTTTAAAGTATATGGTTATCAACGATTTCTTGATTCAAAAATGATTTCCTATAACAAAACCTTCATCATTGTGGAAGCAGGAGTGAATCACAATGGATGTTTAGATACTGCTAAGAAACTCATTGATATAGCAACACAAGTTGGAGCTAATGCAGTCAAATTTCAAACCTTTACTGCTGATGCAATAGCCAGCAAAAATGCTCCAAAAGCTGCCTATCAGAATGAAACTACCGGTCAACGACAATCTCAATATGAAATGCTCAAATCTTTGGAACTTAACGAAGACATGCACAAAGAATTAATTGGGTATTGCCAAGCTAAAAATATCTTATTTCTATCCACTCCTTTTGATTTAGATAGTATAGATTTGTTGCAAAATTTAGGACTTGAGATATTTAAGATACCTAGTGGAGAAATCACCAATCTCCCTTATTTGAGAAAAATAGGTGCTTTGAAAAAGAAAGTGATTGTATCTACAGGTATGGCAACACTTGGAGAAATAGAACAGGCATTGGATATTTTAACAAATGCTGGCACAGATAAAAACAATATCACTGTGCTACACGCCAACACTCAATATCCTACTCCTATAGAAGATGTCAATTTAAAAGCAATGGTAACGATAGGAAAAGCATTGGATGTAAACTATGGATATAGTGATCATACTTTAGGGATAGAGATACCAATTGCTGCTGTGACTTTAGGAGCAAGTGTTATAGAAAAACACTTCACTTTAGATAACAATATGAAAGGACCTGATCATAAAGCATCTTTAGAACCTAGTGAATTGGAAGCAATGGTCAAAGCTATAAGAAATATTGAAGTTGCTTTAGGTGATGGTATCAAAGCACCAAGTCCGAGTGAAACCTCAAATATGAAAATTGTAAGAAAATCTATTGTTGCAGATTGTTCAATTCAAAAAGGAGAACTACTGACTGAAGAAAAATTAGCGGTTAAAAGACCAGGAAGCGGAATATCTCCTATGTGTTGGGATGAAATTGTAGGCAGTATGGCAAAAAAAGATTATCAAAAAGATGATTTGATATGATCCCTAAAAAAATTTGTGTCATTACCGGTACAAGAGCAGAATATGGTTTGTTGTATTGGTTAATCAAAGCTATAGATCAGGACGAACATTTATTACTACAGTTAGTTGTTACGGGAATGCATTTAAGTCCGGAATTTGGGATGACTTATAGAGTCATAGAGAAAGATGGTTTTTTGATTTCTAAAAAAATAGAGATGTTGCTTTCTTCAGATACTGCAATAGGAATAGCCAAATCTATGGGATTAGCAACTATTTCTTTTAGTGAATGCTTTGAGGAATTAAAACCTAATGTTCTTGTCATTTTGGGAGATCGTTATGAAATTTTTGCAGCAGCTAGTGCTGCAATGATAGCCAACATTCCTATTGCCCATATTCATGGAGGAGAAGCTACGCAAGGTTTAATTGATGAACCTATTCGTCATAGTCTAACTAAGATGAGTCATTTGCATTTTGTAGCAACTCATGATTATAGAAAACGTGTGATTCAGTTAGGTGAAAATCCTAAACATGTTTTTAATGTAGGTGGAATGGGAATAGAAAATATTAAAAAGTTAACTCTTCTAAATAGAGAAGAGTTTGAAAAGAGTATCAATTTTAAACTTGCTGAAAAAAATATTTTAGTCACTTTTCATCCAGTCACTTTAGAAAAAAACACAGCTGAAACACAATTTGCTAATCTTTTAGAAGTTCTCGAATCTTTAGAGAAAACGCATATTATTTTTACAAAAACAAATAGTGATACTGATGGTAGAATCATCAATAGGATGATAGATGAGTTTGTTGATATTCATAAGAATAAATCAATAGCTTTTACTTCTTTAGGACAATTGAGATATTTAAGTACTTTGCAATTTGTAGATGCTGTAATAGGTAATAGTTCTAGTGGATTGATAGAAGTTCCATCTTTTAAAATACCAACTATAAATATGGGAGATCGGCAAAAAGGTAGAATCAAAGCTGATAGTGTAATTGATTGTACACCTGATACTTTATCTATTAAAAAAGCATTTGAAACAGCATTTTCTAAAGATTTTAAATCAACGCTTGATCAAGTAAAAAATCCTTATGATAATAGCAAATATCCTAGTGAGGAAGTTGTTAAAATTCTAAAGTCTATCAATTTAAAAAATATTTTAAAAAAATCATTTTTTGATATAAATTTTTAATATAAAATGAGAATATTATTTGTAGGATCAGTTTTATTTTCTTTAAAAATCTTAGAAAAATTAATTGATCTTGAAGCAAATATAGTTGGAGTTGGTACTAAAAAAAAATCTTCTTTTAATACTGATTTTTGTGATCTGTCTTTCATTTGTGATAAAGTATCTATTCCTTATAAATACATTGGCAATATCAATGATAAAGAAAATATTGAATGGATTCAATCTTTAAAGCCAGATTTCATATTTTGTTTTGGTTGGTCTTTTTTACTTACAAAAGACGTGCTTAACATAGCTCCTACAGTTGGTTATCATCCATCAAAATTACCAAAAAATAGAGGCAGGCATCCTTTAATATGGGCTTTAGTATTAGGATTGGAAAATAGTGCTTCTACGTTTTTTTTAATGGACGAAGGTGCTGATAGTGGAAGTATATTGTCTCAAGTTGATTTTGACATTACTTATGAAGATAATGCACAAAGTTTGTATGATAAAATGACTCGTATTGCCTTATCTCAAGTAGAAGATTTTTTGCCCAAATTACAAAATGATAATTATCAAAGTGTCATACAAGATGATAGCCAGTCTAATATATGGCGTAAACGATCTAAAAAAGATGGTTTAATTGATTTTAGAATGACTGGTAGAGCCATTTATAACTTAGTAAGAGCATTACATAAGCCTTACCCTGGAGCTTTTTTGATATATAAGAGTCAAGAAATTAGTATTTGGCAAGTTGAAGAAGTAGATTGCCAAATTTCTAATATAGAGCATGGGAAAGTGCTGGAAGTTAAAAATGATATGATCACAGTGAAATGCTATGATAAAGCAATAAGAATTATAAAACATGAGTTTAAACCGTTGCCTCAAATAGGAGATTATCTATGAGCCATAGTATTTTGGTTTTAGCTGTACATCCTGATGATGAAACTTTGGGCGCTGGTGGGACTTTACTGAAGCACAGAAAAAATGGTGATCATATTCATTGGTTGATTGCTACACAAGTAGAAGATAAAAATAGTGAAAATTTTAAAACCAGACAAAAAGAGATTGAAATTGTTTCTGATCTTTATAATTTTGACAGTGTGCATTACTTAGGTTTAAGTACTATGCGTGTTGATGAATACAGTATGAAATATCTTGTTGATAAAATATCTAAAGTAATCCAAAAGATTGAACCTAGCGTTTTATATTTGCCATTTAAGCATGATATACATTCTGATCATAGAAAAATTTTTGATGCTGCTTTTAGTTGTAGCAAATCTTTTAGATACCCTTATTTGAAAACTATTTACATGATGGAGATTTTAAGTGAAACAGAGTTTGCTCCGAGTAGTCAAGAAAATGCTTTTATACCTAATGTATTTGTAGATATTACTCAATTTATAGATGAAAAAATAAAAATTATGCAAATTTTTAAAAATGAAATTGAAGATCATCCATTTCCGAGAAGTATAAAAAATATAGAAGCTCTTGCAACTTTTCGTGGTGCAATAGCCGGATGTAAATATGCAGAAAGTTTTATGTTATTAAAAAAAATCCAATAATGAATAGACATCAAAATTATATTTACCTGCAAGAAAATTTTTCAAAATATTTTGTAAAACCTATAATTTATACAATCTATAACTAAAGATTTAATAACTTTTGCCTCTTGATTTTTAGCAACAAACCAATTTTAAGCATTCCAAAATGCTTTCATACTGACCTTTATTCAATTTAAATCATGTTACTGACAATCATCACTTTCATTCTTGTTTTAGGATTTCTGGTTTTTATTCACGAGATGGGGCATTTCTTGGCGGCAAGGCATGTTGGCGTTCGCGTTGATGAATTTTCAATAGGATTTCCTCCAAAAATTTGGAGTAAAAGAATCCATTCAGAACGTTTTGGGACAACAGAATATTGTATTTCATGGATTCCACTGGGGGGCTACGTCCGTTTGTTTGGACAGAACAGTGACGATGAAGAACCAGATAATCCCAGTAACTATGCCTCTAAAACAAAATGGCAGCGGTTTTATATTTTGGTTGCAGGTCCTTTGATGAACCTTGCCTTTGCTTTTCTTTTGATGCCTTTCATTTACTGGTCAGGACTAGAAACTCCCAAATATCTCAATGAATCACCTGTGATTGCAACTGTTCCTGAAGGGAGTTTTGTGCAACGTCAATCTTTTCAAGTGGGTGACCTCATTGTTCAAGCCCAAGGTCAGGACGTCAAAACATGGTCAGACTTATACCAACTTTTGCCACAAGGCAGCACAGATTCTTTCAAGGTAGTGCTTCAGCGAGACAGTCGCTTGATTGAAGTCCAAGACCGTTTGCAACTACCCCAAGACTATAATTGGGGACATTACGTGGCTCCTACCATCGGCAGTTTTTCTCCTGACTCTCCAGCTGAAAAATCAGGGTTTTTGGTCAATGACCGCGTCTTACAAATCAATCAGCAACCTGTTGATTCTTGGTATGACATTGCATTTAAAATTCAAGCAACACAGTCTTTACAAACTCAAGAAGCCAAAGAGATTGATGTCTTAGTCAGTCGTGATGGTCAGGAAGTATTATTGTCATTAAAACCTTATTTTCATACTCAAAGGAATCAGTATTTGATTGGGATTAGCCCGCTGATGGAAAGCTCTGTGCAGTCTTATTCTTTGGGCGAGTCTGTTGCTATGGGAACGAACCAACTTGTAACAGGAACGCTTGGGATTTTTTCTTTTTTAAAGACAGTGGTCACAGGCAATGCTTCTTTGGACCATGTTGGGGGACCAATTCAAATTGGTTCGTACATCGGGCAAGCGGCAAGGAGTGGAGTCAATGATTTGCTGATGGTGATGGCATTGATTAGCTTGCAACTTGGAATCTTGAACCTTCTACCCATTCCTGCACTTGATGGTGGGCATATCTTTTTGCTTGGGGTGGAATATGTTCTTGGGAAACCCATGAGTCTTGCCGTGCGTGAAAAACTGCAATTTGTTGGATTTTCTACACTGGTGCTTTTGATGCTGTTAGTCACGTACAATGACGTCATTCGTATCTTCTTTTCATGAAAAAACGCCTTGACCAAGTGTTGTTAGAACGGGGCTTTGTCCAATCCAAACAAAAAGCTCAAGCCCTCATCATGTCAGGTGCTGTGTTTATAGAAAATCACAAAGAAGAAAAAGCAGGTAAACTTGTGGCGTCTGATGCAAATTTAAGGATTGTTCCACAGGAATATCCCTATGTGAGCCGTGGCGGTTTAAAGCTAGAACATGCCTTGAAAGACTTCCAGTTTTCTCCTAAAAATCTGACAGCATTGGACGTGGGTGCGTCAACAGGTGGTTTTACACATTGTCTGCTTGAGCATGGTGCAAAACGTGTGTTTGCCCTTGATGTGGGATATGGTCAACTAGCTTGGCAAATGAGGCAAGACCCGCGTGTCGTGGTGATTGAACGCACGAATATCCGATATTTTGAACCTGCTCACCTTCAAGATAGCATTCAATTAGTCGTTATTGATGTTTCTTTCATTTCTTTGCAGTTGGTTTTCCCCAAAGTGTCGGCTTTGCTAGAAGAAGGGGGACATGTGATTGCTTTAGTGAAACCTCAATTTGAGGCAGGTCGTCAGGAAGTTGGCAAAGGAGGCACAGTTAAAAGTCAGGAAACCCACCAACGAGTCTGCCAACAGACCATTCAATCTGCATGTGATTCTGATTTGGAATGCCTTGCCTCAACAGAGTCTCCCGTCCGTGGTAAAAAAAGCAACAATCAAGAGTTTTTAATGCTTTTTCAAAAGAAAGAAAAACGCATGATTCACACGATAGAATCATATTAGAGCCATGTTTTTATTTTTAAAAAATTACTTCCACTTTTTAAACCAAATTCCTGTGCCAATGCCCCCTCCTGCTGCCAAAACAGCAACCCCTTGTTTGATAGATGCTTGGGGTTCAAAGACTTCATAAAATGCTCGCACTATCAAACTTGCCCCAGACGCACCGTAGGCATGTCCCAAAGCAATAGCTCCACCTCTTGGATTGAGAAGTTCGGGAGTAATCCCCGTTTTTTGCAGAAAGACCAATGCTTTGACTGCAAACGCCTCATTGAGTTCCACTAAATCTAGCTTGTCTATTTGCATGCCTTTGTTCTGCAGTTGTTCCATCACCAAAACGGGAGCCAATGCTAACAGATTTGGGTCTGTCCCAACCGATGCAGTTCCTAAAATTTGTAAGGCTTTATCCAGTTGAAGAGATGTTGCTAATGCTTCAGACATCACCAACACCAGAGAGGCTCCATCTGCATCGGCACATGAATTGCCTGCGGTCACAGTTCCATCTTTGACAAATGCAGGAGGACATCGTCTGAGCAGTGGTAATGTCATGGTTCTGGGAAGTTCATCAACAAGGCTTTGAGTTCCTAGAATCGGAACAATTTCTTGCTGATGCTTCACACGGGACGCCAATGTTTTTTGGTAACTTTGCAAAGCATAAGCATCTTGTACTTCTCTTGAAATATTGAATGTTTGGGCGATTGCTTCTGCGGCTTGTCCCATTCCAGGATTGCCAAGATGATCTGGGCTGAATTGGGCTTGTTTGTATTCTGTCCATTCTTCCAATTCAGGGGCATGCTTTCTCATACGTTTGGGGGCAAGGCTGATGCTTTCCACACCGCCAGCTAAACAACAGGCACTTTTGCCACTCTCTACATAAGCCGCTGCTGTGACAATGGCGTCAAGCCCAGAGCAACATTGCGTGTCAATGGTGAGTGCAGGGACGTTCCAGCCTAAATTGGCTTGCAGTGTTGCAAGTCTTGCAAGGTTTCCATCTCCAAGCACATTGCCTAAAATGACACAATCCACAGGAGCATGAGTTTGTTTGATGAGCGTTTTTATCAAAGGGGCAACGAGGTCTTCTGCAGGAGTATGACGGAACATGCCATTGACCTTGCCAAGTGCCGTGCGTTTTGCTGCAACGATCAATGCCATGACAAAGCGATGCAATTTTGCAAAAAAAGAGGGTCTTTTTGAATTTTCAAAAAATCTATCTTCCCAGAATGTGTTTGGGGAAGTGATTCTGCAAGAAAAAAACGTTTGGGAATTTGTGACGCTGGCAGGAATTTCTGGCATGCGTGCTTGAGTCCTTTTTTGCTGACGTCTTGGTTCGTGACCAAAACAGCACACAGCTCGTCATAACCTGATTTAGTTTGTGATTGAAAGATGACACATTGCTGAATCGCTTCCAGTTGTCTCAACTGATTTTCTATGACTTCAGGGTAAACAATCACTCCGTTAACTAAAAACTGTCTTCCAATTCTGCCTTTAAGGCAAAGTTGACCATTTCCATCAAAAGTTCCCAAATCCCCAGTTGCAATCCATTCTGGAAAAGACTTCAGCCTGCCTTGACTCAAGTAACCCACACAAGATTGACGACTTTTGACAAAAATTTGTTCACCTTCCAAACAAACCTCCACTACGTCAAATAAATCTCCCACTTGAGGCACGGCATGGTCTTCTTGCAAGAATTTCAATGCAATCAAAGAAAGCTCTACCGTTCCATAAAAATAAGCAATCTGCGTTTGGGGAGGTTTAAGCTGAACAATTTCACGTGTGCAAAAGTCTCCACCAATGACCAACATTTTTAAGTTTGGCAAAGATGCTTCCTGAAAACGTGTCAGGAAAAGTTTTAGGGGAGCGGGGGCAGAAAAAAGATGCGTCATTTGGCTTGTATGTTGAGAGTTTGCAAGACAAAGGCAAGCTCCGCTGTAAATCGTCTGCAATGCAGAAAACACAGGAAGTGAAAACGAGAGAGTCCCCAAAACTCCTACCATGCTGTTTGATTGCAATTTGATTCTTTGCTCCAGTTGCCAGAAGGATTCCTCCCACGAGGTCAGTGTTCTAACAACCGCTTTAGGCAAACCTGTTGAACCTGAACTCAAACCAATATAAAACAAGGCGTTGGGATTATGATTGTGTTCTGTGCCAGTAGAGTTTTGTTGAGAAATGAGGTGCTTGATGTTTTGACTGGACAAAGTCAAATCAGGGCAAATCATCATTTGACAGGCTTTCAAGAAAGGAAGAGGTGTAGAGGGGGGAAGCACTGCAAAGGCTCTGTTTGATAATGCACAACCTAATGCACAAAGGACAACATCAGCGAGGTCTTCACATAAAAAAAGCAGACGACCTGCAATGGGGGTTTGATTGCTAAAAAAATGACCTAATGCAATGGCTTTTTGTAAAAGTTGCTGATAAGAATAGCTGTGGTCTTTGCTCTTGATAGCAAGTGAATCTGCTTGAAAATCAGCAAAATAGGTGAGTCTTTTGACCAAAGATTTGTGTTCAAAGATAGGCAAGTCTTGACCAATTTGATGAGTTGATTATGAGTTGATTTTTTCAAAAATCGCTAAGATAAAAAGCTAAAGTCTTCTTGAGCGATCCAATCTGTTGAATCAACAGGGAAGTGATAAATCAACAAGAAAAGTCAAATCATATCCAAAATATGTTCCAGTCCGTAGTGTAATTGAGAGAGCTTGGGTGCATGCTGACAAGCTAGTGCGATTCCGTGCATGAAGGATTCACGGCTCATGGAGTCATGCCGAATGGTCAAGGTTTCTCCAATCCCTCCAAAAATCACTTCTTGGTGTGCAACAAGTCCCGGCAGTCTGACAGAATGGATAGAGACCTCTTGGTAACTTGCTCCTCTTGCTCCTTGATGGACTTCATAATTTGGGGTGGATTCGGGTGGTTGTTGTCTGGATTGTGCAATCAGCTCTGCAGTTTTTGAGGCTGTTCCAGAAGGGGCATCAAGTTTTTGATGATGATGGAGTTCAATGATTTCCACGTTGGGAAGGTAACGTGCGGCTTGTTTGGCAAATTGCATCATCAACACTGCACCAATGGCAAAATTAGGCACAATCAAACCACCTATTTTTTGCTTGCAACACATCTCTTGCAAAGACTGAATTTGTGCTTGAGACAAACCACTTGTGCCAATCACAGGAGAAACCCCTGCATTGATGATGCTTTGGGCATTTTCAAACACACAAGACGCATTGGTAAAATCTACAACAACCTGTGCCTGTGTCTGTTGAATCAATGATGAAAGGTCATCATGCAAGTCACAGCTTCCTGCAAGATGAAGATTTGTTGTTTGTTCAATGGATTCAATGGCAATTTTGCCCATCTTCCCCTTTGCACCATTTACAATGACTTGAATATCTGGCATTCTTTTTTTCTCTGATGAATGTTAAAATGTCAACCTTGATTGCAACTGAACGCACTTTTTAATAAATTTTGACAAAGGCATCAGTCAGACCAGAAAGTTTTGTGTACCTTCCCTAAATTTGCAAGTGAAACTTGATTTAAAAAAGATGATTGGCTCTAAAGGTTACTTCTTTAGTTTAGCGTTGATGGTTTGGGTTGGCGTTGCCTGCTCGTCAAAGACAGCACCACCTACCCAATATTATTGGATTGAAGAAGGTCAGAAGTTGGAAAGTTTGGAGCAGGTCAATTTGCCAAGTCTTCGTTGGAATCGTTTGGAAGCTGTTCCGCCTTACCAGACTGCAAATGTTGTCATCGTGCCAAGACGTGCAGAAGTACGACTTTATAACTATGCCAAATGGGTGGCTCCGCCTGTTGAAATGCTTGCCCCCCTTTTAAAAAAAGCTGTGGCAGTGAGTCCAAAGAAGCAAGCACCGCATTATCTTTTAAATTTGCGTATTGAAGATTTTTCGCAACGTGTTGAAAATGGACAAGTTCATGCGTCATTGCAAGTCTGGGTGTCTGCCCTGCGTGCTGGGGAAGACTCTCAAATGTGGCAAAAAACATATCGCTATCAACAGAAGTCTGCTTCAGAGACTCCTTATGATTTTGCAGTCACTATGAATCAGGTAGTCAGTCACTTCATCAAGTTATTGTTGGACGATTTGGCAAAATTGCCTTCTTAACATGAGTCCCAGTGGCTCCTGATTTTTTGTTGTTTTGTTGTATTTTTTGTTAATTTTTTATTTCAAATCAGTCGTATGTCACAATATAGTCAACTCATTACAGATTACCTCAACGAGTGTGGAGAAGCAGAGAAAGGTTTTGTCAGCTCTACTGAGTGGTGGGTCATTAACGGGTCGGTCAAAGTTCAAATCTTTTTAAGCTCGCTAGAAGAAGATGCAGAATTGATAGTCGCTGCCAATTTACTGCATCTTGATAGAGAATCTCCATCGCTTTACAAGTATATTTTGCAACTGAACGGAACCTTCAATTTAAAGGGGGCTTCTTTTGGGATACGCAACAAGCATGTCGTGTTAAGTTTTGTCAGACCGATTGTGGGGCTAGACCCCGAAGAATTGGACTGGATGATCGCATGTATTGCCATTCTTGCTGATGAATACGATGACTTCTTGAGTCATAAATTCCGTATGGAATAATTGATGATGAAATGGGAGACGAACCGCTACTACGTTTTTGCAAAGGAACAACCAGATGCCCTTGCTAATGTCTCCGCATTACTTTATGCCTACCCCCTCACAGCCGCCTGCTTAGATGTTCTTGGACAAAAATTGCTGGAGCAAGTTTCTTTTGTTTTTTTTGAAGAGCATCAAAAGATTCTGACACAGGGAGAATCAGGCAAAGACCTTTTTCTACTTTGTAGTGGTGAGGTAGATGTCTTGGTCAATGACAGTGTCATTATGCAAATGCAAGCTCCAACTTTACTGGGAGACAAAGCGATTGTTGAAACTGCATCTAAACGTGCGGCAACCATTCGTTGTGTCAAAGGGAAGCAGAGCCTTTTCATCAAAATTCCAATGGGATTATTCCTTCGGGATTTCCATGATTCTTCTGTTCAGGACGAGTCTTTTCATCAAGAACTTTCAATATATTGCAGTGTCTTTAACGAAGTACAAAAAAGACTGTTCAGTTATATCAATTTACAGCGAAGCATCTGGGACGAGGCGAATTCATCACTTAAGGCAGTGAATATTCAGTTTCTTGCCAAAAAAATTGATTCTCGTCAAGAACTCAAATGTTCCCCCAAAACCATCAACGATTTACAAAAATGGTTGACCAACACTTTGGATTTTACATGGACTAATAAAGTCCCCCTTAATATCCCAAATTTACGCGATGTTCTTCATCAGCTTTTAGAAAACAAAGTCAAGCGGTCTGCTTTCCAAGGCAAGGACAATGAGTTTCTTCAGGTCAAAAATAAACTTTGGAGAGGGTGGTTGACACAACTAGGGGGCATCATCTCAAGGCATTTAGAACCAGAAGACATGCCTTTTCATTTAGATGATTTAGAATTGTTTAACCCTCTGAATTATCGTGTCAGAATTGCCAGTTTGTTGAAAAATGCAGAAAAGCAGTTGAAGTTTAAAGTTGTTACAAGTGAGTCAGACACAGGTGAGCAAGTTGAACCTGTCAAACTCCCCCAATTAGGACAGTTTTTTAAACGAGGGGAGAATGAGCATGAATTTGAACTACAACACTACTTAAAAGTCTTTGAAAGGACATTTGAGCTACCTTCTCCAATGAAAATTCAAGCTCAAATCGCACAACGTGCTGCGTTGATTACGGCAGAGTGTGAAAATCAATTCAACACGTCTATCCTCAAAATCAAAGCATTTTTAGACAAAGTGAGCAAACTGTCTATTCAGCAGAAATCATCAAAGCCATCTGAAGAAAAAGTCTCTTTAGAAAAGCATGTGCTGCAACTGACTGGAATGTTTGAAGCCTTTGGACGTCAGGTTCTCATTGAGTATAAACATCGTGGCAAAATTCAATTCCTCCGTGATATTACCCCCAATATTGGCTCATTTGCCAAATGCTCCAGCATCCGCACCAGACGCGTAGAGCTAGAAAGGGCGTTTTATGCCATTCTTGCTCAATTCCAAATGGGGCCACAAATGCCAATTCGCTTCTTAAAATATAATATTTTTTTGACAGAAGGCAATGGAGGCGATAGAATGCACGGAGAAGAGTTGGCAAAAAATTATTGGATTATTGCGTCAAAAGGGGTGTTTTTGATGAACGGAAACACGCAGTGTTGTGAGCTAACTGTGGGGACAATGATTGGGGGAAAATCTTGGTCTCGTCAGGAAAGTGAGCAAGAATGGAGTCTGTTCATTCCAGAAGACAACGTCACTGAACAAAGAATTTTATTTTTTTGCATTCCTATTTTTTACTTAGAGTGGGAAATATCTGACGTTTTACCCCAAGACAGCTTTGCTCAAAATTATGTCCGCACTATGCAGTGTTTGATTGATAAATCTATTGAGCATCTTGAAGAAATGATTGAACAAAGAGAACTGGCAAAGGCTAAAATTCAAAAAATTCTACATGCAGAACATCTGGAAAAGAGCATGGCTGATTTTGAAAAAACGTCTATTCGGTTAGATGATGTCCAATACCAAAATGTCAAAAATATTTTGCAAAATGCGCTGGCACTTTCTTTGGCAGAACAGGAGGGGTATTCCAATAAAATCTCCAAACAGATGTATGACCATATTCTTGCTCAAACTCAAAAAGAGTTTCCTTCTTTGAGCAGTGAAGAATGCAGCAATAAGGTTTATACGAAGTGGCGTTTTCTTTTGAGAGAAATCATTCAAGCTATTTCTCCAGAACTCAATCAAACAGAGGTGATAGAGATGCCACAAACGTGGAATCCCCTATATGAGGGCATCACTCATGTGCTTGGAGAAAAATTTAAAGATGTTGTCCAACAGCACAATCAACTGAACTCTGAAAGACCTCAATTAGATTTTGTTGGGTTGATGGACAAGTTGCAAAAGATGAAAGTCGTTGCAAAAATCAATGCTTTTCGTAGAATTATGACCATGCTAGAGAAATCGTTGCAACTTCTCATACAAGATTCTCAACCCATTTTTGAACGTGCCCAAAAGTTGCAAAAACAGGAGTCTCAATTACAAGGAGACCAATTTCAGCAACAAGTGCTACGTGAAGAAATTGACAAACTTCAACAAACGCTTATACCCCAAACATGAAAACTCAAATTTATTTAACCTCTCTTGTCATGCTCATCAGCTCTTGTGCAGATAGAATCACGAGCGAGAATCTTTCTGGGTGTCAAAAAGATTTGCAAGATAGGCAGTATGAAAAAGCAATTGAATCTTGTGAGAACCGTCAACAAATTGCAGAAGCACACATGGGATTTGCTGGCTTTAGGGTCCCTGCTTTCTTGAACCGTGAAGAAGTGAAGCCAAACACAGACACCAATGCAACAAGAGTTTTGGGGAAAGAAGATGTTTCTCTTGCAAACGTGACTGTCAATTCTCTTGAGCTGTCAAATCAACATATCCCTCACACAGAAAGCAGAGTTTCTCGGATTCAGCGAGCCAAGCAGTCATTTGATTCAGTGATTGAGCTTTTTGATGGGCAAGATGACTTGAATAACGATGAGAAAATTCTCTATGTGTTTGCTACCGTTTTTGGAAGTCAGCTAGAGATGGTGCTTCTGCTGGACATAGGCAAAGCGACTTCCATCAAAGCTACGACTGAAGCCGCCCTAAGAACTGAAGTGGCTACACTGATTGCCAATAATAAAAGCCCTATCATTACCCAACTAAATAATGGTGAAGAGGTTTCAGAGGTATTGAAGCAAGGAGATGGCAGATTGTGGGACCAAGAGCTTCGTATGGCAATGCTTCCTAGTTCTGCGACAATCAATGTCCCCGGTGTAGGGAATCGGAAACTGGATATTGGGGGTAATTTGGAAAAAGTTTGTCAAAGTATTTCTGGAAGCTCTTCTTCTACCACTTCTCCAGATGGAAGAAGCATTGACCAGCTACTAGATGACGCAGACAATGCTGCAGCACAGTTTGGTGAATTAGTTGGTTCTGACAGCTTAAAAACGTTGCAAGAAGCGATAGAAGCCACGCGTGACATCTTTTCTGGTCAACAGAAAAATTGTCAGGCACTCAATGCCTTCCTCTAAAAGAGTTAATGTTTGACAGACGACTCATCACAAACTTTGATTGGTTCTTTTTTATCCTTGTTGTCATTCTGTGCCTCATTGGTTGGTCAACCATGTATGCGGCAACATACAACTCCCCAACTCTCTACCCTTTAGCCATACGTCAAATTTATTGGTTTGCGATGGGCTTTGTTGTAATGTTTGCTGTAACCTTGTTTGATTACCGTTTATTTGTCAAGTACAGCTGGTTTTTATACATGATAAGTCTTGCTTTATTGGCGATGGTCTTATTTTGGGGAACAGGAGGGCAAGGGTCTTCTGTGAAGCGCTGGTTAAGAGTAGGAGGCGTGTTTATTCAACCTTCTGAACTGACGAAATACGCTTTAGTCCTTGTCTTAGCAAGTTACTTCAGCCATAGTTGGAGAATTGGCAAATTGGGATTCATCAAACTCATCATTCCTTCTGTGATTGTGGGCATTCCATTTGTGATGATTCTCAAACAGCCAGACCTCGGAACGTCCCTTTTGTTACTGATTGTTTTCATTGTCATCACTATTTTGGTAGGTCTTCAAAAACGTGTGGCGTTTTGGTTAGTCTGTATTGCTGTTGCTTCTGCCCCCATTGCCTGGCAGTTTGTCCTGAAACCTTATCAAAAAGACCGTATTCTCACGTTTGTTGCACCAGAACGAGACCCTTTGGGGTCTGGGTATCACGTCTCTCAATCCAAAATTGCGGTGGGTAGTGGCATGGTCAGTGGGAGGGGATTTTTGGAAGGGACACAAGGTTCATTGAATTTCTTACCTGCACATCATACTGATTTTATTTTTGCCATTTTTGCTGAAGAACAAGGATTCATTGGCTCAATGGTCGTACTCTTTTTATTCCTCCTCTTATTGACATGGCCTTTGTCCATTCTGTGGTCTCCTCCCAACCGTTCTAGTGTCATTATCACTGTTGGCGTTGTGTTTGTCTTGGCGTCTCAAATTTTTGTGAATATAGACATGGTTTTGGGGCTGTTACCCGTGGTGGGTGTGCCATTGCCTTTTTTTAGTTATGGAGGTTCATCTATGCTTTCATCTATGTTTGGAATTGGTTTATTGCTCAATGTGAGAATGCGTAGATTTGAAAAAAACAAAGCAAAAGGAGAGTTATGAAATTACAACGTCGTCCACGCCGTTTGCGTCAATCAGAAGCTATTCGCAGACTAGTTTGTGAAACGGTGCTGACCTGCCAAGATTTAATCTATCCCATGTTTGTTATTGACGGAGTCAACAAACGTGAACCCATTGAGTCCATGCCCAATCAATACAGACTTTCATGTGACCAAGTTCTTAGGGAATGTGAAGAGTTGTTAAAGTTAGGTGTTGGTGCAGTCAATTTATTTGGTCATTGTGATTCTGGTCAAAAAGATGAGTTAGGAACAAATGCTTATGCTCCTGATAATCTGATTTGTTCTACAATTCGCCAGATTAAAAAGGCGTTTCCAGAACTCTGCGTTCAAACTGACATTGCCCTTGACCCTTACACTTCTCATGGTCAAGATGGCTTGGTGGTTGATGGTCAAGTGGTCAATGACGAAACAGTCAAAGTGCTTTGCCAAATGGCATTGGCTCATGCAGAAGCAGGTGTAGATTGGGTAGCCCCCTCTGATATGATGGACGGACGAGTCGGTGCAATCCGAGATGCGCTAGACCAAGCAGGCTACCAATCTGTTGGAATCCTTGCTTACTCTGTCAAATATGCCTCCTCCCTTTATTCCCCCTTCCGAGACGCTCTCAATTCAGCACCCTCATCAGGGGACAAAAAGACCTACCAAATGGACGTTGCGAACTCTTTGGAAGCGTTGACAGAAGCCAAACTGGATTGGGAAGAGGGGGCAGATGTCATTATGGTCAAACCTGCTTTTCTTGATATGATTCACTTAGTGAAGAGGGAGTTACAAGTCCCAGTGGCGGCATATCAAGTGTCAGGAGAATATGCGATGATTCTTGCCGCCTCTCAAAAAGGTTGGCTTGCAAAAGAACCTGTCATGTGGGAGACACTGCTGGGCATTAAAAGAGCAGGTGCTGACATGATTTTGACATACTTTGCCAAGGAAGCAGGACAGTTATTGAAAGAAAAGTATTGAAACAATCAGGTTTGAGAAAAAGATTAAAATTGAGAGAGAAACGATGACAAAGACAAGACTCATTCAGGGCGGAACTCTGGTTTTACCCTCATGCCTTGCCAAGACTGATTTGCTGATTGAAGACGGCAAAATTGCAAAAATTGGGGAAAGGCTGGGACAAGCAGACCAAATCATTGATGCAACAGGTTTGACTGTCATGCCCGGTGCCATTGACCCACAAGTGCATTTTAGAGAACCGGGAGGGGAACACAAAGAAAATCTCTACACAGGTTCAAGAGCTGCTGCTGCGGGTGGTGTGACCAGCTTTTTGGACATGCCAAACAATCAACCTCCTGCCGTTTCTGCTGATGGCATTGCCTCTAAAAAAGAAAGAGCCAACAAAGATTCATTGGTGAATTATGGATTTTTTATTGGTGCGACACCAGACAATCTTGATGAACTGAATCAGACCCCCAATGTTTGCGGAATCAAAATTTTTATGGGGTCTTCCACAGGAAATTTGTTGGTCAGCGAACCTCAAGCGATTGAACACATCTTTGCCAATGGGACAAGACTCATTGCCACCCATGCAGAAGATGAGTCTATTTTGAACGAAAACCAAACCTTGATTGAACCAAGTGATGTCAGGCAACACCCTCAGTTTAGGGACGCCTCTGCGGCATTGAGTGCTTCAGAATTAGCTGTTGAGCTTTCTCTGAAGTATCAAAGACGTTTGCATCTGTTGCATCTCACGACTCAAGAAGAAACCAGACTTTTAAGGAGGATTCCAAAAGACAATCGTATTTCATCAGAAGTTTGTCCCCAAGCATTTTTGCTTATTGCCCCAGAATGCTATGAAAAACTAGGCACATTTGCACAAATGAACCCACCCTTGCGTTCCAAACGGCATGCAACTGCATTATGGCAGGCGCTCAAAGATGGCATCATTGACTGCGTCGCTACAGACCACGCACCCCATACGATTGAAGAAAAGAATCAACCCTACGGCAAGGCGCCTTCTGGAATGCCCGGCGTTGAAACACTTTTGCCACTCATGCTCAATCAAGCAGCACAGGGTTTATGCTCCCTTCTTGATGTTGCCAAGTGGACAGCACAAGCACCAGCATCACTTTATCGCATTGCCAACAAAGGACGCATTGAAATTGGGTATGATGCAGATTTTGCCTTGGTTGACATGAACCAATCCCAGACGATTACCAATGGCAAGTTACATACTAAAGTCAACTGGTCTCCTTATCATCATTGGACGATTCAAGGGGTGATTCAGCGGACGTTGGTGGCAGGTGAAACAGTCTTTTGCGATGGAGACATCATAGAAAGCACAAGCCATCTGGATAGAGAATTACAATTCCAAGTTTGAAAGATACGTTACTTGTTGAGAAACGTCATTACTCCTTTTGCAATACCTTGAGCTGTCGTTTGAAGGTAGGTTTGAGAGGTGAGTAATTTTGCCGCTTGAGGATTGGTTAGAAATTCTAACTCCACCAAAATAGCAGGAATATTTGCAAAAAGAATTAAAAAGGGGGCTTGTTTCACTCCCATATCACGGGTGGTGTAACGTTTTTTCAAACTCTTAATTAGATGAAAATGAACAGACTTTGCCAGTTTTTCAGAACGTGCAATGTGAGTCCCTAGCTTTAAATCAGTCAAGATTTTTTGAAACTTTTGCAATTCTGCAAGGCTCATCTCATTTTCACGAGACGCTAAATTAGACACACTCTGGTCCTCAGTGCTGTTTAAAAAATACACTTCTGTCCCTCTCACTTTGGGGTCACGGTATGCGTTGGCATGAATGGAAATCAACAGCGAGCCATGATGTTTGTCTGCAAAGGCAAGTCGCTCATCAATGGACATCGTTTTGTTCGTTTGTCTGGTGAGTAACACAGGGATTTTTGTCAGTGCCTTCAACTCTTTTTGTAAAAAAAGAGCCGCTTGTAAAACGATAGCATGTTCTTCCAATCCGTTGGCAACTGCTCCCAAAGCCTCACCTCCATGTCCTGCGTCAATGATGATTGCCCGTTTGTCTGGTGAATCTTTTTTTTTTGATGAACTTTGTAAAAATCTTGCCTCTAAAATAATTTGTCTTTGACCGACTGCATCGTAGTCCATTGCAACGACCGAACTTAAACCGTTGACCATCATCTCAAAGCGGACAATTCTTGGATTCAACTGATAAATTTTTGGGGAATTTTGAGAGGCTTGGGATTCAACTGGTTGTTGTAATTGTGTGGTCAGGGTAGTATCAAAGAGGTCAAGATAAATCCGTTGCTGACCTGAAAGTTTTGAGAGAATCCCGTAAACATAAGGCACAGCACGGTCAAGAGTAATGATAACTTTGGAAGAATGCCAATACCTGACTGAAAGTGTTTTTGCAGGAGTTTGAAACTTGGATTGATCAAATGCCATGCCTCCTACGGCGTAAGGTAATCCATGATTTGCAGACACCATGTTCTGAGCCATTCCCGAAAATGGAAAAAAAACCATTAACAGAATGCAAACCCTGACTGAATTGGCAAGATGACGAAACACCAGTTTCATGGTTGGACTGCCTCAACAAGACTTATTCTTGACTCAAAAAGTATGAAACTTAACAAATTCCTTCTTCTTGAAGGATTTGTTTCATGTAGTCAAGCATAGGCTTTCTGAAATCAGCTCTTGTCAGGGATATTTTAAGGGTTGCTTGAATGTAGCCTAAAGGTTCTCCAACATCGTAGCGGATTCCTTGAAATTGTAATGCCGAGACTTGACCTTGTTTAGCAAGGAGATTGATGACTTCTGTTTGTGTAAATTCGGTGTGAGAGTGAGCCGTTGGAACGTGTGATTCTAATTTGTCAAAAATATCAGCAGTGTAAAGATAGCGTCCATAAGAGACAAAACGGCTGGGTTCTTTGCCTTGGGTAGGTTTTTCAACCATCTTTCTAACTTTCATCAAAGAACCTTCAGTTTCAGGGTCAATTACTCCATAGCGAGAAATGTCACCTGTCTCAAGTTTTTGCACAGCTAAAAGGGTGTTGCCTGTTTGTTGATACGCATCAATGAGTTGTTTAGTCAGTGGAATCTCACTCAAGACGATGTCATCAGGATAAGCGACTACAAAAGGAGAGTCGTCAACAAAAGGCTTGACCAGTTTTAAGGCATTGCCTGTCCCCATCATGTATTGCTGTCTGAGCATGAAGATATTGGCTTCAATGGGTTGAATCACCTCCAGCTTGTCAAACTTTTGTGTGGCAGTAAACTGGCTAGAAAGCTCAACTTCACGGTCAAAATAGTCTTCCATTGATTTTTTTCGTCTTGAGGAGACAAGCAAAATATCATGAATGCCTGAATCTACCATTTCACGCACCATGTAGTCTATGACAGGGGTGTCAATCAGTGGGAACATTTCTTTGGGAATGGTCTTTGATGCAGGTAGAAAACGAGTGGCATAACCAGCTGCTAAAATAACGCCTTTCATATTTTGAAGAAAAGAAATTGATGACCTTGAAACCTTTTACATTTACAATGATAAGCGGGATTTGTTAAAAAGCTGACTTCAACAAGATTGGTGAAAACAGCAACGCCTGAAGTGTAACATATTTGAGAAGATTTGCGATATGAAAAAAAGGGGGCATCATCGTGTAGAGGCAGTTCTTTTTGACAAGGATTTATACATCTTGTGGAAAGATGGGCATGAAAGCCGATATGATTTCTTTACCCTACGTTGTGCCTGTCCTTGTGCAGTGTGTATCCATGAATTGACAGGGGAAAAAATTTTAGACCCCACTCAAATTCCAACCCATGTCTCCATTGTCAACTGCTACTACGTTGGGAGTTACGCATTAAACATTTCATGGTCTGACAATCATCAGACTGGCATTTACACTTTCCGTATGTTGCGGAACATTTGCCAATGCCCTATTTGTCAATCTCAAACATCTTAAATTATGGATTACAAAAAGATGGCTTTGAAAAACTTGAAGCCTAATATGCGAATTTTTGAATTTGTAGGATTTTCTGAAGACTACAAACAGATGACAAATAAGCAGATTCGTTTCCTCTCTCACAATTTCCCAGGCACCCTCGTTGACATCAATCGCAATGGGTCTCAAAAAACATGCAACCCAAAAGATTTAAAAGAAGGAGACCAACTTCTCAAAATTTTTGACCTTCCTAACACGCTCCAACAGCTGACGCTTGTGTCCCAAGGATTACTAGTAGAGCTGGAAAAGAGAGGCTTCACTGAGTTTATGATTGTCAACTCTGATAACAGTTCTTCAAAAAAAGCAATCAATGAACAAGGCATTAGAGAAGCAAGTGAGTTCATTGCTAAGACCAAAGAAGCATTGAAATTTAGAAAGCAAGGTCAAGAGGCTGCAGAAAATATGCTGGAGAAAACGAGGCTGGGTAAACCGAACCCCAAAGAAGTCAAATACAGCATTGACAACATCATGAATAATTCCACCTCTGAAGCATTGAGTGCTGTTGCCTCTTTGGAAAGTAGCGACCAAACTTATGCGCATTGTATAGATGCCGCTGCCATTTTTACAACCGTTTACTACGACATCAAAGCACGAAAAGGACAAGCCCCGATTTTTAAAGACCGTAATTTTGCAATGTTTGGGGCATTCATGCACGACTTTGGCAAAGCAAAAGTGCCAAAAGACATTTTGGAAAGCAATGAACGTTTTGAACGTGAAAGTGCAGAGATGAAGATGTTGCAGTCTCACCCCGTTTTTGGTGGGCAATTACTCAGCGAAATGGGCATGCCTGAATACATTGTCAACATGGCTCAATATCATCATGTCAAGTGCAATGATTCACTTAATTCCAGCTATCCTCAAGGTGTGAGTTATCAAGATGTCCTCTACGAAACACGGCTTACCTCCATTGTTGATGTGTATCAAGCATTGGTAGGCAGACGTTCCTACAAACGTTCGTGGGCGCCTCCTGCTGCCATTCGTTTTATCAGCTCTTTGGCAGGGGTGGAATTTGACCAAGATGTTTGGAACGACTTTGTCAATTCAATGGGAATGTATCCCAAAAGCTCATTGTTAGAGTTAAGTGATGGAACGCTTGCTTTTGTGGTCAATGTGCCAAAAGACGATTTAGAAAGACCGCAGGTTGTTGTGTTTCGTGATGCTGATGGCAATGACTTCGCCAAACCTTTTTTTGTAGATTTGATGACTGAAAGAGACTTAAGCATTAAGCGAGATTTAGACCACCAAGACGTCCTTGGAGAAGCCGCTTTGGAAATCTTTACAAACCTTGAACTTTAAATAACTGAAACAATGAAAATTTTACGACCTCAAAGAATCCTTTCTTCTGCTCAAGTAGCGATTGTTGTTTCTGACTTCAACCGCACCATCACAGAGAAGCTAGAACAGGGGGCGACAGAAACGTTTAAAGCACATGGAGGACAAGAAGAACAGCTTGTCGTTGTTCATGTTCCCGGCGCTTATGAATTGCCTTTGATTGCCAAACAACTTGCACAAAAACAAAAATATGATGCCATTGTCTGCTTGGGTGCTGTCATTCGCGGCGACACCAGCCACTATGATTATGTTTGCTCGCACGCTTCAAATGGAATTGGTGCTGTTTCTTTAGAGTTGAACACACCCATCATTTTAGGGGTCATCACTGTTGAAACGATGGAACAGGCTTTTGAACGTTCAGGAATCAAGGGGGGTAATAAAGGTGCTGATGCGATGATTGCCGCTTTAGAGATGATTTCTATCTCAATGCAAATTCAATCGTTGTAGGCGAAGGTTAGCAAAGGTTTATGAATCACAGACGTTCTGCATCTCAAGCAGACCTTGACATTAAACAATTTGGTAAAAATTCAGGGTTACTTTTGAAGGCGTTTCAAGCCTCTCAGTATGGACAACATTTTCTGACTCACAAATTCCATGCGTACCCCGGACGCTTTCACCCTAAAATTGCACATACTCTTTTTCAGGAAGTGGGAAAAGCGAATCAAAGCGTGTTTGATCCATTCATGGGTGGGGGAACGGTTCTTGTGGAAGGCATGTTGAAAAATTTAAAAGTCTTTGGCAATGACCTCAACCCGATTGCCTGCCTGATTGCCAAAGAACGTACCCGTTTGATACAAAGGCAGTCTCATGTTGTCTCTCATGCTAAAAGGATTGCAGAACGGGTGACCAACTCCCAAAAGTTCAAATATCGCAAAAAGTTCAATAGACCTCACTTGCAGGCGTTGAGGCAGAGCTACCCACCTCATCTTTTTGTAGAAGCGTTGGAGTGGATTGAAGCCATTGATGGACTTCAGTATGACACAGACAAGCAGACGTTACAGGCAGTGTTTTCTTCACTCGTTGTTAAATATTCTTATTACTCATCTGACTCTAGCTCACAGGTTTCAAAACAGCCTATTCAGTACCCCAAAGGAGCATTTTCTCGCATGATGATTTCTAAAACTCAGGAGCTGGTTGAGGCACAAACGAAGTTTTCTAAAAAAGTCGGCTTTCATGCAAATTCTGCCACTGTCTTTTGCCAGAATATGTCACACTTTCAAGAACTCCAAGCAGGCACAATGGACTTCATTCTTTCAAGCCCTCCTTACCCTGGCACTTACGATTATTACCAACAACATCAGCTAAGAATGCAGTGGCTTAATTTGGTTTCAGAGAGCTTTCAAAAAGGTGAGCTAGGAGCCAAACGTTTTGGTGTTTCAGGAAAATGGCGGGAGCAATTTCGTCAGGTGTTACTTAAATTGAGGAGGATACTCAAACCGAGTGGTTCATGCTATTTGGTCATGGGAGACTGGGCGGAGGGAAAGAAGCCAGTCAGTGCTTTGGATTACATGAAAAAATATGCAGACAGCGTCGGGTTCTGTGTCAGTTCTGCTGTCTCAATCCAAAGAGCTTGTCATTCTTCACAACAAGCACAAGTTTTTGAAAATCAAGGACGATGGGAGCATTTGATTCATTTAACGCGATGATTCCAGAATTTTTGCAACTGGAAGTCTTTCAAATGTTGTATGAACGTGGGGGAATTATGATGATTCCCCTTTGGGTGCTTTCGTTAATGACTTTAACGATTGCTATTGAAAGAGCTTTTATGATTCGCCGGGGAAGGCTTTTTCCAAAAAAACAGATACAACAGCTTCAACAAATTGCCTTACAAAATCCTGAGAAGTTGCAACATTTTTTGACCTTGTCTCATCTTCCCATTGCAAGGGTTCTCAAACATGCCTCACATCACTCCAATCAAACTGACTTTCGTGAATCGGTAGAGGTGCATGCCAGACATGAAATTTATTTGCTTGAAAGAGGGTTGTCTTTTTTGGAAACCACAATAGGGTTGGCACCCCTTATGGGACTACTTGGCACTTCTCTTGGCATGATTGATGTGTTTGCAAACCTGTCTTTGCAGACGTTAGACCGCACCAGTGCCTTGAGCAGCGGAATTTCTCAAGCACTCATCACCACCGTCTTTGGATTGGCGATCGCCATTCCTGCTTCTTTGGCATACGGCTATTTTTCCAGAAAAGTTGAGGCTTTAGCTTTGCAATTAGAAAGAGAAACGTTGCAATTTTATCAGCTGTTGTTCCCAAATCCATCATGAAGTTCTTTCATCGGCACCGTAAAAAACCAGCACCGCTTTTGACTCCTTTCATTGATGTCTTGTTTGTTTTAATCATCTTTTTTGCAGTCTCTTCCCAAATTGTAGATGAAGGTGCGATTGGTCTCAAATTGCCTCAAAGCAAACAGAATGAAAAAGGCAGTGCTACCATTCCTACAATCATTGTCAAAGACGATGAAACTTTCTGGTTTCAAAATCAAAAAATGCAACAAGACCAGTTGCAACAACGCATTGCTTCTTTGATGAAGGAACAGCCAGATTCTGTGATTGCATTGCATATTGACAAACGTGTCAAACATGGCACAACCGTTTTTTTGATGAACTTGCTCAAAGAAGTTGGAGCAAAACGTATCATTTTTGGCACAACTGCAGAGTGATTTTTATACATTAGGACAAGATTTTTATCACCTGAAAAAGGTCTTGTTTCTTTGTGGAAGGGCTGATAAGCTAGCACTTTTTTTGAAAGCCTTTTTGAACAATAGTGCCGAACGTATGATGCAAATCAGGTTACTTTTAGAAGACAAATTACAATCTGCATTCCACCTGACTTATTTAGAAGTCATCAATGAAAGCCACAAACACAACGTCCCAAAAAATTCTGAAACACACTTCAGGGTGGTGTTGGTCTCGCAAAACTTTGAGGGTATGGGCAGAGTTAAAAGACATCAACAAGTGTATGCCATTTTGGCTAACGAACTTCAAAATGGAATACATGCACTGGCTCTTAAAACTTACACTCCCCAAGAGTGGCAGGATTCAAATCATCACAAGGGTAAGAGTCCCCAATGTCTAGGAAGGTCTAATGAGGCGGTGGAAACTTTTTAATATTGTTGGAGCAAGACCTAATTTTATGAAGGTTGCACCACTTCATCGTGCATTTGAGGCAAGCAAGGCGTTTGACTCTTATATCATTCATACAGGACAACACTATGACCATAGTATGAGCGATGTGTTTTTTCGGCAATTTCAAATGCCAAAGCCTCATCGTCATTTGGGCGTGGGTTCAGGAAGTCATGCCGAACAAACAGCATTGGTAATGACAGCGTTTGAAAAGGTTGTTTTGGAGGAAAAACCTGATGCAGTCATCGTGGTTGGTGATGTTAACTCTACGTTGGCTTGTTCTCTTGTGTGTGCAAAGCTGGGGATTCCTGTGGCTCATGTGGAGGCAGGGTTAAGGAGCTTTGACCGTTCCATGCCTGAAGAAATCAACAGATTGGTCACAGATGCTTTGGCAGATTGGCTGTTTGTCTCAGAACCGAGCGGGGTTTGTAACTTGGAGAAAGAAGGTGTTGCTGATGAAAAAATCTTTTTTGTGGGCAATGTGATGATTGATTCGCTGGTTGCTTTTCAGCAACAGGCACGTCAGACAACGATTTTGAAAGAGCTGAATTTAACAGAAAAACAGTTCATTTTGGCTACCATTCATCGCCCTGTGAATGTGGACAATCTTGAAAATTTAAAGCATGTAGTGGACATTTTACAGCAACTGACGTCCATTCAACCTGTGGTGCTTCCTCTGCACCCCAGAACCCAAAGCCGCTTGGAAGAATCTCACCTGCTGACCCAACTCAAATCCCTTGAAAATTTAGTCTTGACCGAGCCTTGCGACTATTTAAACTTTTTACACTTGATGGAAAAAGCGTCTCTGGTGATGACTGATTCTGGGGGGATTCAAGAAGAAACAACTTTTTTAAAAACACCTTGCTTGACCATTCGCAGCTCAACAGAACGTCCCGTCACCATTGATTGTGGAACAAATGAATTGATTGCATTAGATGCCTCTCTTGTTGCCAAAAGAGCAAAAGAGATTCTACAAACAGACTTCAGTTCTTGTGCGACCCCTGAAATGTGGGACGGACAAACCGCACCCCGCATTGCAAAAATTCTCCAACAACTGCTTGATACTTCTGAAAATTGACATGCCTCAACAATTAACATTTTCAATAATTAACATTTTCAAAGATTGATAGCTTGATGATGAATCAGTAGAACGAGAGCTTGACCGAAATTAAATCAACACTTTTCTAAAATCCAAACTTTTCTAAAATTTAAAATGGAGACACAAACCAACTCAAAAACGCAGCAATATTTAGAACTCTGGCAATCGTTTTCACAAAACAAGGCATCAGTGTTGGGGTTAGGTATTTTGGCAGTCTTTCTCATTCTTGCCATTTTTGGAACATGGATTGCCCCTTACAATTCAAGCTCTCAATTCAGAGACTTTTTGATGGTGCCTCCTGTTTGGCAAGATGGGGGAAGCTGGCAGTTTGTTCTTGGCACTGATGCGGTGGGTCGTGATATTTTGTCTCGGCTCATTCATGGGACACGTTATTCATTTTCCATTGGTTTAGTGGTCATCACGATGTCTTTAATTCTTGGCATCTTGCTTGGTCTAGTTTCTGGCTATTTTGGTGGTCTGATTGACACCTTGATTATGCGAGTGATGGACGTCATTTTATCTTTTCCCAGTATTTTGCTGGCATTGGTGGTGGTGGCAATTTTGGGACCGGGTTTGAGAAATGCAATTCTTGCCATCGCTTTTGTCTATTTACCCCACTTTGTCAGGCTTGCACGGGGACAAGTGATGAATGAAAAAGCCAAAGATTATCTAGCATCAGCAGTGGTTTTGGGGGCTGGCAAGTTTCGTCAGATGTTCTTGCATATCTTGCCAAACTGTATGCCTCCATTGGTTGTGCAGGCAACGTTGAGCTTTTCTTCTGTCATTCTTGATGCAGCAGCTTTGGGATTTTTGGGAATTGGTGCGCAAGCACCGACGCCTGAATGGGGGACGATGCTCAGTGATGCAAGGGAATTTATCTTGCGTGCTTGGTGGATTATCACCTTCCCGGGAATTATGATTCTCATTGCCGTGTTGGCAATTAATCTGGTTGGTGATGGTCTTAGAGACGCACTAGACCCACGGGGAAGGAAACGTAAGGCGTAAACTCAAATTCAACCAATCCACTTCATTTCAACCAAAATTCATTCTATGTCTGTACCTATTTTAAAAGTTGAAAACTTGTCTATTGCGCTACCAGTTGGGGCAGACCGTCCCCTTGCTATTGAAGATGTGAACTTTGAGATTTATCCTGAAGAAGTGTTGTGTATAGTGGGTGAATCAGGGTCAGGCAAATCTATGTCTGCCAACGCTATCATGGGACTTTTGCCCTTGCCTCACGTGAAGCCTGTGCAGGGGCAAATTTTGTTTGAAAACCAAGATTTGCTGAAACTGAAAGCCTCGCAGATTCGCAACATCAGAGGTTCTCAAATCAGCATGATTTTTCAAGAACCGATGACGGCACTCAATCCAATGATGAAAATAGGCAAGCAGATGTCAGAGGTGTTTCAATATCACAGCACCATGTCTGCCCGTGAGGTAGAAATTCAATCTATTCAACTGCTAGAAGATGTTGGCTTGCCACAACCTGAAAAAATTTATCACAGCTGGTCATTCAATCTGTCAGGTGGACAGAGACAACGTGTGATGATTGCTATGGCATTGGCGATGGAACCGAAGGTTTTGATTGCAGATGAACCAACCACTGCCCTTGACGTCACCACACAAGCACAAATCTTAAAACTCATTTTGAATTTACAAAAAAGTCATAAGATGGGAGTCATGTTTATCACGCATGATTTTGGAGTAGTTGCAGAAATTGCAGACCGTGTCATTGTGATGAAAGAGGGGAAAGTTGTAGAATCAGGCACTGCCAATGCTGTCCTCAATCAACCGCAACACCCCTACACTCAAAAACTTGCTGCTGCCGTGCCTCATTTTATTCCTGAAAAACGACAAGATTTGAACACGCCTGTTATTTTTGAAATCAAAAATTTAGACAAAAAGTATATTTCTAAATCGGGTCTTTGGGGTCAGAAAGTCCGTGAAGTGCATGCTTCTAATAACATCAATTTTAGTATTCGTCAAGGTGAGACGTTTAGCATCGTAGGTGAATCAGGGTCAGGCAAATCTACAACAGGACGTTGTATTGTCAGGTTGATAGAAGCTGACCAAGGGCAAGTGATTTTTGAGGGTCAAGATTTTTATAAATTGCGTGACCCTAAATTCATTCATGAATTTCGCAGGCATATTCAAATGATTTTTCAAGACCCGTATGCTTCTTTAAATCCTAGACGTTCAGTGGGAGACGCCATTGCAGAAGGTCCAATCATTCATGGCATTACTCCAGCAGAAGCCTACCAAAGAGTTTATGAATTGCTAGATTTGGTTGGTTTGCCCAAACAGGCTGCCAAACGTTATCCCCATGAATTTTCAGGAGGTCAACGTCAGAGGGTTGGAATTGCACGTGCCTTGGCTCTCAAACCCCAAGTTATCATTGCTGATGAGGCAGTTTCTGCATTAGATGTCTCTGTGCAAGAGCAGGTTTTGCAACTTTTGCAAGACATTCAAAATCAAATGAATTTGTCCATTCTCTTTATCACTCACGATTTACGAGTTGCCGCCAAGATTTGTGACAGAATTGCTGTCATGCAATTTGGACAAATTGTAGAGTGTGGCAGAACCTATGACGTCTTTACTAATCCTCAACATGACTACACAAAAACCTTACTGGATTCTATCCCCGGTAAGTCATGGATTCCTCCCAAAATTGCTGCTGCTTAAAACTATTTAAGTTGATTTTAAAGAATGAAAAATTTAAAAAATAATCATTTTTTGTGATAGAATTTGCGTTTTAATTTGAATATTACATTAAAGAAAATTAAAGAGAATTATGAAAAAAGAAGAAGAAGAACATATCGCTGGTATCAATGCTGACTATGATTCTTTTCAGAAAAACACTCACCGTCTCTCTGAAAAAGTCACAGTCATTACAAATTCTTCTGACAAAATTGATTCTGACGTTTGGTTAGAAGATATAAAAGAGAAGGCAGATGGTCTTATTAAAAAATATAAAGAAGAAAACTTAAGTGAAGTTTAAATATTTTCAGTCAAATGAGAAAAAAAGAAATAGATTGGTGTCTCCTCTTAGAAGACCTTCATTATTCTAAAGAACTTTATGAGTCAAAAAGAGAGCAAAGGTTTAACATCATAATGGAATGACCCATAATCAGACCATGAGATTTTTAGACATTAAGACAGACTATGCGTTCAAGATGTTGTTTGGAGATGAGAAGAACAAAGCGCTGCTGATCAGCTTTCTCAATGCGATGATAGAGTTCCCTCATCAACAGCAAGTGCAAGATTTGGTCATTCAAGACCCTTACAATCCGCCTTTACTGCAAGGCATGAAAATCACCTTCGTTGATGTGAAAGCAAGACTTGACACAGGAGAACAAGTCTTGATTGAGATGCAGATTGTCAACCACGATGGTTTTGAGAAGCGAATCCTCTACAATGCTTGTAAAAACTACTCCATGCAACTGGTCAAAGGAGACCAATATCACCTGCTGAACCCTGTCATCGCTTTGAATGTCCTAGACTTCATCATGTTTGAAGACAATACCAACATCATCAATTCTTTTAAACTTTTGAACAAAAAGACACTGACCCCATATTCTGATGACATAGAACTCATCTTTGTAGAACTTCCCAAGTTTCAAAAGTCTTTAGATGAACTAGACGCATTGCAAGAAGAATGGATTTACTTCATCAAGCATGCAGAACAGCTACAAGACATCCCAGAAGTTTTGAATCCTACAATTCAACAAGCCTTGCAGGTCGTTGACCAAGCAGGACTTTCTCCCGAAGAGCTAGAGATGGTCTATAAAAGGCAAGAATTTGTAGCAGTCATCAAAGGTGCTGAACAACTTAACTTCCGAAAAGGCATGGAAAAAGGTGTCAAACAAGGCATAGAAAGAGGTGTCAAACAAGGCATGGAAAAAGGACGTAAGGAGGGGATTGAAGAAGGCATGGAAAAAGGAATGGAAAAAGGAATGGAAAAAGGCATTGAGCAAGAAAAAATTCAAATTGCTCAAAACATGCTGGCTCAAGGATTGGATAAAGACTTGATTGAATCCGTCACAGGACTCTCTCAAACTCAAATTCAAAACCTTTGACTTGTTATCAGGCAGGAAAACCCAAACTCTTCCTTAAAAAGAGAAACCTAGAAAACACAAAACCTTGCCAAAACAAATGAAACTAAAGGAAAAGCGTCACGCACAGAACAAGCATGATTTGCTGGAAGATGAGGAAATTCCTGCCCAAAAAGCAGGAATTGAATGAAGAAGAAAATCAGACTAACTCTTGATGCAACGAATCGCGAAACCTTTTTGTCTCTCCTCAGATTTAACCCTGTTTGAAACCACCGCGATAGTTAAAGCAAAACCAGTGTCATCACCTGTAGCGGCAGTAGGATCATCCGGGTTATTAAGACTAGCAGTCCAATAAATTCCAAAAAATCCTCCCGGAGCCACTGTTCTACCTCTGTCACCATTGGACGGCAGTTTTAAAGCACTTTGGAAAGCACCGTCCTTATTTTGGGGGTTAAAATGCTGAATTTCTGCATTATATTCAGCTGACGTTGGCACTCTGAATCCAGTAGGACAAGGATTATTGATCCCAGAACCATCTTCTTTCCAAAATTCTGCCTCTTTTTTACCACTATGCCAGTTTAGTTCACCTCTATCATAAATGAAGTTACCATGACCTGGCACAGGTGCAGTGGTTCCAGTGGCTTTGGTCGTTATAACGGTGCTATCTCGTTTCTGGTGTCCATCATTTCCTCGTCCAAACTGATAGAGGTCGCCATAGCTTTTTGAGTCGTCAACAGCAGCTGCCACTTGTTCTGCCCCAAGGTTTCTATCTAGCCAGATGCGTCCTGTCTTGGTTTTGACAACACAATAATCCACTCCGTTATTACTGATGGAACTAGTAGCGAATCTTGCATTTTCAATGGTTGCATCTTCATAGCCGTCTTGGCTTAAAATCAAAGTAGCCGTGACCTGCCCTGTTTTCCCATTTGCAAAGGAGAGATTCTTTTCCTCTGACACAGTTGCCAGATCACCACTCACTCCTTCAATTTTTTTCAGGACAAAGCCTTGTTTTTCACCTGTGACTTTTTCAAGAATGTCTGCTTCTGTCACTTGCATTCCACAAGTCACATCAATCCCTGAAAAACTTAGCTCGGGGGGGGGTTAATTCATCACCGTCCTCATCTGACTTGCTCTCGTTACATGCCGCCACTCCCAAAGAAAACGCTGTTGAGACGGCTAACACTTTTAGGGTTTTAAAACGTTTTTGGTACATTTTGAACTCCTTTATTAAGTTATTGAATTAAGTTTAACAAGTTGGGAACCACTCCCAACCACAGAGTGATACATTGTATTCTCAATCTATCAAGAAGTAAATATTTTTAAAAAAAATATCTGAATTATTAGAGAAATTCTTGATTTGAAAGAGATTTTTAACTTTGACAGGTCAAAGGTTCTGGATTTGATTTTGAGCCAGTGTTTACAACAACCGATTGATGTCAAGCATGGGTAGAAGCATTGCCAGTGCAATAAAACCGACCATGCCCCCCATGAAAATCACCATCAAAGGCTGAAGTAGTGAGGTGAGGGTTGTGATGGTATTAGACACTTCTGTTTGCATGCGGACTGCCACTTTGCCTAGTAGCTCATCAAGTTTTGCCGCCTCTTCCCCCACAGACACCACGTGTAAGACATATTCAGGAAAGATGCCCGAACGCCTCATGGCATTGGAAAGTGATGACCCTTGATTGTTGACTTCCACAATTAATGTCTCAATTTTTTCTCGCAAGACATGATTCACCACCACATTTTTTGCAATCTCAAGTGCATTTTTCAAATCCACCCCGCTATGCAACAAAGTAGAAAGGGTTTGGCAAAATTGTAAAATCAACGACTTCAACGCAAGGTCTTTCAGGACAGGGATTTGAAGTTGCACGCGTTCTTTGCATCTGATGCCAACAGCAGAACGTAAGAATCCATAAATTGACATGATGCAAACCATTGTCAAAAAAGCTGTCAGCTTGCCGTTGTTTTCTAAAAAGTCGCTGGCATTGATTAGAATTTGGGTGGGAATAGGCAATGCCGCACCTCGTGTCTCAAAAACAGCAGTAATTTTGGGAACAATGGAAGTCATCATAAAAATCACAACTGACACACTGAAGACCATCATAAAAATAGGATAGGTCATGGCAGATTTGAGCTTGGCAATCAGTTGTTCTTGATTTTCATAATAATCTGCAAGCCTTTTCATAATCTGGTCAAGTTGTCCACTATTTTCACCAGACCGTACCATGCTCACAAACATCACAGAAAACACTTTTGGGTATTTTTTTAAGGCACTGTGCAAACTTTCACCCTCCAAAATTTTGGCACGCACACCTGAAAGAATGTGCTGAAACTCCTTGTCTTGCGTTTGTGAACCAACCATCTCTAAGGCTTTGTCATAGGGAATGCCCACCCCAAGCAAAATCTCTAATTGTCTGCTCAATGTAGAAACAGCTTTGCGGTAGTTTTTTTTCCATGGAATCAATGTTCCAAGAAAAGAAGTGAGGTTTTCTAGGATGTGGAGGTTGGGTAAAGGAGAACCTTTGATGAAATGAGACTCTGTAATCTCAACAGGATGCCATTGTTGGCTCTGAATATATTGCCTCACTTCTTGGGGAGAGGAGGCGTCGTATGTGCCTTTTTTCTGGCGTCCAGAGTTGTCAAAGGCTTTGTATTGAAAAATGGGCATAATTTATGGTTTTGAACGTTTTTTTTGATATTTCCACACGGCTTGATTGTGTTCTTTCAAAGTCTTGGAAAACTGGCTTGAACCGTCCCCACGTGCCACAAAATATAAGTAATTGACATCAGCAGGTTGCAAAGCACTTTGAATGGATTCTTGACCGGGGTTTGCAATCGGGTGAGGGGGCAAGCCACGATGAGTGTAAGTGTTAAATGGTGTCTTTGTTCTGAGATGCTGACGTGTCAGATTTCCATCAAAATTGACGATGCCATAAATGACGGTGGGGTCGCTTTGCAAACGCATTCGTCGTTTGAGGCGATTATGAAAGACCGCAGAAATGAGAGGACGGTCTTTGGACAACCCTGTTTCTTTTTCAATGATAGATGCCAAAGTGATGACAGACTGGTCACTCCAACCAATCCTACGTGCTTGGGGTTTGAGTGGAACATAATTTTGATTAAACTGACGAATCATTGCCCCGAAAATCTTGCGTGGAGATAGAGATTTTGAAAAGAGATACGTCTCTGGAAATAAAAAACCCTCAAGATTAGCAGGAGTAGGAGACACTTCAATTTGTTTTAACAAGGCTTCATCTTCAAACAACACTAAAAAATCCTCCTTTTGTCCAAATCCCTTTTTTTGTAGAATATCAACAACTTCAATAAAACGTTTGCCCTCTGGTAAGGTGACGCTGTGCAACATGGTTTGCCCTGAAGTCAAACGCCCCAGCAACTCAACAGGAGTCCATTTTGGAGAAATCAAATATTCTCCTGACTGGATTCGGTAAATCGCCCCTTGCCACTCTGCCAACAACCTGAGTTCTTCAGGTTTCTCTAACAACCCTAATTCCACAAGTTGCTGTTCTACTTTGGCAAAGCTACTGCCTGACTTGATAATGAGCATTTGGTCTTGAGTTTGTGAAGAAATGGGAGAATGCAGGTAGTCAAAAACGAGCCACAAAATCGTCAACACTAACGAAACGAATAACGCCCCACACCCCGCTAAGAGAGTTTTCCAATTCATGAACAAAGTTTGGCAGGGGGATTCCAAAGCTGTAACGTCCCACTTAATTTTGCATGAATCAAATCACCACATTTGACAATAGATAAAACAGAGTTCAACGTGATGTCTTTGGCTAAACGTTCTTTAAAATCAGGACTCAACTTAAATTTCACCGTGAACGTAGCAGTAGAGTTAAGAAAGTTGGCACGGTCTACCTGAATTGTTCCACTAGCAGTGCCTTCAAGGTCGCCAGAAAGGACAGCTTCCTGTACCTCAATAACTTCCCCGTACATGATGACAAACTGGACATCAGACAGGGTAATTTCTGGTACTTGTATAGGCAAAGGCAGTGTTTGAGCGAATTGGAACTTCAAATTTTGCAAAGAAGCATTGATAAAGCCAGTGGGAAGAACTTGGGGGAGTTGCATCAGTTGCTGTGCTTCATCAATCTTGACACGGAGGTTTTTCAACACGCCTGAAAGTTTGACATAAGGCAGATGATGCAATGCGATCACTTGCTGAAGTGCCACATTTTCCAAAGACAACTGTCCATCTCCAAGAGGGAAGGCTTGTAGCAGTCCAGAAAGCTGTCCCCCGTATAATTGACCTGACAATGAAACCGATTGTTGAGAAAATCCCGGTTTCCATTTTAAAGTCGCTTGAGAGAGGTCAAAAAAAGGGGAATTGCTTGCTGGGTCAGTTAACCTGAGGTGAGGAAAGGTGAGCTGCCTCCAACTGTCCAACTTCACAGGCTCAACTTTGACGCTTAAATAGGTATGAGGCTCTATTTGTTGCTTGATGTAATCAGACACTTCTACGCTTGGAAAAGTCTGCTTGAAGCCTAAAAAAAGCAACTCGTTTAGAAGGACAACGATGACTAACGTCCCAAAGACCCAACGCGTCCACTTGGTATTGATGACCTTGAAAAAGGAAAGAACAGCTGGAGAAATACGGACAGCCATTTAGAGATTCGTTTGTTTGTAGGTTTGAAAAGACGCCCGTAGCAAATCTGTCCCCGGAACAAGTGTGATGTCTAATTGCCTGACCAAAATGACAGGTTTGTTATTTTCAAGGGCATACAAAAACTCAATGAGTTTGTCAAAATAAATGCGGTCTAGTTCTACGCCAACTCCTTCCTGTCCCTCTGGTGCGGTGGCTAGTTCATTCAATTCTAACAGCTTGATTAGGTCTAATTCTTCTGCTTTCTTTTCCAAAAAAATATAAAGAGGTTCTGACAGCAGAGGTGGAAGTTTTTGACTTTCTACTTGACGCCATTGTTGTTCCAGTGCGTCCAGCTGTCCAGCGTTCACAATCTTTGGTTTCACTGCGGCAGGAAGAGGACGTTGACCTTGAGTGTTGAATATCATGAAAAACACCACTGCCAACACAATCATCACGCCAAGCAAAACAAGTTCTCTTGTAGTAAGCGTTCTCATTTCACCCATTTCAGTTGAAGTGTTTGCTGAAAAAGATTGACTGATTTCACCAGCAACTTGAGACGTTTGCCAAGCGTAATCTTCCTGCTTAAATCTTGTCCTATCATCAAAAATTGACTTTCATCATACAAATAAAAATCATCAATCAAAAAACGTAGAGGTAAAAAATACTCCAATTCTAGCTCTAAAAACTCCAACAAAATCCCTCCATTCTCTACTGCACAAACCTGTCCAACCAAAATTTGTCCAAGATACTTCTGAAAGTACGCCAGCTTTAAAATCGCTAGACTTTCACGTTCCACACTCTCAGCAAAACGTTCCCGTTGTGAAAGCACGTCCCCAGCATCAGCAGGGAGTTGAGTTTGTTGAGTTTGTGCTAGATGCGCCTTGATAGCACGATGCACAATCAAGTCTGGATAACGCCTGATAGGGGACGTGAAATGGGTGTAAAATTTTGCTGACAGTCCAAAATGCCCTTGATTTTTAGGGTGATAAGATGCAAGAGGCATGGCTTTAAGCAAGGTCAGCTGCGTCTGTTTGTCATAGACACTTCTGGAGACATGGTTAAGCAGTTGATTGATCTGCTGGTGCGATTCAATCGGAGAGGATTCAAATTGAGTGAGTTCTTGTATAGAGTGAAGTCTTCCCAGCTTAGCTTGGCTTGGAAACTGATGGATTCGGTAAAGCACAGGCAACTTGTGTTGAAGACAGTACTGAGCGACTGCCTCATTGGCTTCTAGCATCAAGTTTTCAATGAGTTTCATAGAACGAGAAGGAGGTTGTTTTTGGAATCGTGCAAATTGCTGTTCTTCAAAGAAAGGCACATATTCAGCAAACTCAAATTGCAATGTTCCGCGTTCTTTTCGTTTCTGGATTAAAGTGTCGGTCAGCTCGTTCATGGTATGCAATAAATCTGCAACTTGTTCGGAACGTACTGCCTTCGGGTTGCCTTGAAACAGCTGATCTACTTGCTGATAGGTCAACCTCCCATAGCTATAAATCACACTCTCATAAATTTGTGTGGACTTCAAAAAACCCTTTGCATCAAGTTCCATTTGACAGGTCAAGGTCAACCGATTGACATGAGGTCGCAAACTGCAAAGGTCATTCGCTAATTTTTCAGGTAGCATGGGGATTGCAAATTGGGGCAAATAGGTACTTGTCCCCCGCAGGTACGCTTCCTTGTCAATTTCACAATGAGGTTTGGTGTAATGGGCAACGTCTGCAATAGACACATAGACTTGCCAACCTGACTCCTGTTTTTCTACAAAAACGGCATCGTCAAAATCTTTGGCATTGCAACCATCAATCGTTACAAAAGGCAACGCTCGCAAATCTTTTCTTCCTTCCTTAAGAGCCACACGCGATGAAAATTGCCCTGCTTCCTTCAGAACAGCCTTAGGGAAAGTTCTCCGCACTTCTCTATGACTTAACATTGCCTCTATTGCCAAGCCTTCTGGTGAAGCGCCCTCTAAAATTTGCTCAACTTTACCATAGACATCTCTACTCTTCTTCTGACTTCTCAGCAACCTCACTTGCACATAGTCTTGGTTTTTTGCGTGCAACAGGTCATGTCTTTTGGGAATCACAATAGAAGAGACCCCCGATTGCTTGGCGATAGGCAATGCCAAAGTGACTTGCTTGCCTCTCAATAACTGACAAACAAACACTTGCTTGTCAATTTCTTTATGTGGTTGAAACTTTCTAACAGCTTTTTTGCGAGTGGATAGCATCTTTGCCTAACAGGCAGGATTAGAAGGTGGAAGAGAAAAAAACTAAACTGAATAACGGCTACAAGTCTATAATATTTAGGAAAAGAAAGAAACGCATTTTTCAAAACACTGCTTAAAAATAGGCAGAAAGACAGGTTCTGCATTTGACTTGAGACGTCATCTATCATCAGGCATGGCATGGACTCCCAACAATCTTTAACAATTTTTGTCAATCTTTAACAATTCACATTTTTCATGCTAGACTATCAGCTTTTCAATTCCTTAATGACCTGATTTAGCACAACATTTCATCATGTTTCAAAAATTTGAAATCGGGGGGGCTTCCTTCCGCAATCGTCTCATTGTTCCAGCTATCAAAGAAAACCAAGCAGATAAAAAAGGGTTAGCAATTCCTGCAATGACTCGGCATTATCGCGAACGTGCCATTCAAGGAGCAGGTCTTGTCATGTTAGAGTCTGCTTATGTGATGAAACAAGGAAGCTCGGATATGCACCAGCTTGGACTCTCTAGCGAACAACATTTAGCGAAGTTAGCAGTCCTCATCAAAGCACTCAAAAGAGAAGGAGCATCAGTCGGAGTGAGTCTCAGCCATGCAGGTGCGAAGACCACAGAAGACATCTGCGGAGAAGAGCCAGTTGCCCCTTCTCGCATCAACATCAGCAAAGAATACAGCAGTAGTCGGGAATTTGATGCAAGCGATCGTCAAGAGATTATCATGTTTTTTGTGCATGCAGCAGAACGTGCGGAAGAGGCAGGTGCAGACTTCATAGAACTCAATGGCACACAGCAACTTTTGCTAGACCAATGTATTTCATCTCGTTATAACCTCCGCGATGATGAATATGGTTGTAAAACGCTCCAAGACCGCTTTCGTTTTGTGTGTGAGATCATTCAAGCCATCAGAGAAAGAGTGTCTCCAGAAGTCCCGATTAGCTATCATTTTTCACTCTATGAAAAGCTGGAAGAAGGCGTTACAGATCAAGATATTCCTGAAATTGTCAGTCTGTTAGACCAAGCAGGGTTAGACATCTTCCACCCTTTTATGCCCTACATTATGAATAAATTTGATAAATCTGAAGACAACCTGCTGGCTCTCATTCGTCAAAATACGCCAAAGCCCATTGTGGCAGATGGCAATATCAAGTCGCTGCAAGCCTTAAAAGACCTTTATGAAGATGGAAATTCGTCAATGTACGTGCTGGATCGTGCTTTGTTTACAATGCGTAGTACTTGGTTTTCATTTTTGAAACGTAAGATTGAGTCAGAAACGGCATAGAGTTAGAGGCATGGCAGTTTATTTTTTGCAAGACATTATCCAAGCCCTAAATCAATTTTGGTCAAATCAAGGCTGTTTACTTGCCAATCCTTACGATGTAGAAACAGGGGCAGGGACAATGAACCCTGCAACTTGCTTGGCTGCTATTGGTCCAGAACCTTGGAAAGTTGCTTATGTTGAACCCTCACGAAGACCTGTTGATGGACGCTACGGAAAGAATCCAAACCGCCTTTATAAACATCACCAATACCAAGTTTTATTGAAGCCTTCACCTCAAGACTCTCAACAACTTTATTTGCAGTCTCTTCGTTGCCTTGGAATTTCTGCAGAAGACCATGACATTCGTTTTGTAGAGGACAACTGGGAGGCTCCAACTCTTGGGGCATGGGGCGTGGGCTGGGAGGTCTGGCTTGATGGAATGGAAGTGACGCAATATACCTATTTTCAACAAGTCGGAGGATTAGAGTGCCAGCCTGTTTCTGTGGAACTCACTTACGGTTTAGAAAGAATTGCCTTGTATTTGCAGAACAAAGAAAATGTCTTTGATTTAGAGGTTGTTCAAGGTGTCTCATATGAAGCAGTTTTTAAACAGCAAGAGTTTGAGCATTCTAAATATACTTTTGACATCTGCCAGCCAGAACAGCTCTTTGACAGATTCATTGCCTATGAACAAGAAGCCAAACAGTGTTTGGATGCTGAAGTAGTCGTCCCTGCTTATGATTACATTCTCAAATGTTCACATACTTTTAACCTGCTTGATGCAGCAGGGGCAATTTCAGTTTCAGAACGTGCCGCCTACATCTCAAGAATACGCAAACTGACCCAACGTGCGGCAAAACTCTATTTTGATGAACGTCAACGGCTTGGCTTTCCCTTGAGTCAAAACATTGCATGAAGTTCACTTTTGTCCTGATGGCAATCTCCTTGATTGTTATCACTTCTAATGATTTTGTTTTTGCAAAAGAATCCAGAAAAACTGATTTATTAGAAAAACAAACGATTCAGCAAGCCAGACGTTTCAATCTGTCATCACACCCTTACTGGAGACGCCTTTTGCATTATCAAGGCGACCGAAGTGAAATTACAAATGCTCAATTCTTTTTCTCTGCACAAGGACACCTTTCTGCACAACAAGAGTTAGAAGCCACTATCAGAGCCTTTTGGTCAAGCGACTCACAAGGCGACCAACGTCCTCAATGCCTCTTCCCTGCACGTTTTGAATGGCTCAAAATGTCTTTGCCTCAACTCAAAGAATCTTTGCAGACACCTTGTGAAGCCTTTGAAAAGTGGGCAAATTTGGAAAGTTTGGGTTCAATCAGCATGATCTTTGCCTCTTCTTACATGGGCAATCCTGCATCTATCTATGGTCATCTTTTAATGAGACTGAATTACACCAGTGGAATCTTTGGACACCCTCTGCTTTCCCCAACACTGAATTTTGGTGCATTGATTTCTCCAGATGATGGTGTCTTGTCTTATGCGTTGAAGGGAGTTTTTGGTGCATACAAAGGACGCCTTGCAGATGAGCGGTTTTATAACTTTTCTAATCTTTATGGTGAATCAGAGTTGCGGGATTTATGGGAATATGAGCTGCGTTTGACGAAGTATGAAATGATGCGTGTCGTCTCTCATGCTTGGGAACTTCTTTTGAATGGAGAATTTGATTACTTCTTTTTTAAAGAAAATTGTGCATACAGGCTGGCAGAACTTTTGGAAATGGCATGGGACACACCAAGTTTGACACAGGAACATCAGCTTTGGCTCATGCCTCTGGAAGTGTTTGAATCACTTGCCACAATGAAAACATCAGACCAAACAAAACCTCTTGTCTCCAACATTAGATTGATTCCCTCCCGTGAAAGAAAACTATTACAACGTCTCTCGCAAGCCTCGCCTACTGCACGCCTTTTGTTTTCAACACTCGCAGAATCCCCAGACAGCTGGAATGACCCACTTTTTCAAAAAGCAACCGATGAAGAACAAGCAGAATCTCTTGACCTGCTCCTTGATTACCATCAATACAGAAAAGCAAATGATTCTCCTTTACTTTCCAAACAGCAAAGGATTCAACTGCTTCAAATGAGAAGCCAGCTTCCTGCTGAAAAACCACTTGCTCCGTTCCGTCTTCGCCCTCCCACGCAAGGCTCTCCTCCTCATCGCCTACGTCTTGCCCAATTCCAAAACAACTCAAAGGAATCTTTCACAGAATTAGGCATTTGGACGTCTTACCATGATGTTTTAGGCTTAGACATTGGACGTGTGTTTGATGCAGATTTGGTGACTTTGGACTTGAGGTTGAGAACAGCTGATGACGAAGTCAAACTGCACCAGTTAGATTTGATTAGAGTGAGGGCATTGAATGGTGCGTCGCTGGCACTTCCCTTTTTTGCCAAGTGGGCATGGGGTTTTCGTTTGGGATTAGAGACCGACCAAACTTTGAACCACGTAAAAAAATTTGAAGGAGGCTTTGGTAAAACATTGACCTTTGAAACGGCTCAAAGAATGGAGGTTTATTTCATGGCAGGTGCGTTCTTATGGCAGCATCAATCTTTTCAAGACCAGCTGATTGCAGGTGCATTCCCTCAAATAGGACTTCTTGCTAATCCCTTGCAAAATTGGAAGTTTGAGCTTGGCTCAACATGGCATCACTCATGGATTGGTGATTCTATCCGCAGACAGAAAGTTTTTTTCAACAACTCATGGAGTTTGACAAGACTTTGGGAAATGCGTCTGGAATGGAAAAATGAATCTATGGCTGGAAAACTTACCGATGGAGAGATAGGGCTGGCATTGCATCATTATTTCTAAACTTATTGCAATCTAGTGATGGTTGGTTGGAATATGTTGATTTTGAATCTCTTGCCAAGACCTTTCAATTTTAGGAGGTCTATTTTAAAATTTTCTATTTTTTTGATTATGGAATTTCCACCCTCGCTAGAAAGACTCATACAAGAATTTTCTAAACTGCCAAGTGTCGGAAGGCGTACGGCTCAAAGGTTAGCATTGAAAGTTTTGAGAGACACCCCAGAAGACTCTGCACGTCTGGCTGATGCCATTCTTGCAGTCAAACAGAAAGTCCGCTTTTGTTCACAATGCTATGCCTTCACAGAACAAGACCTTTGTGGTATTTGCAACGACCCTTCGCGACGAGATGAATTGTTGTGCATCGTAGAACAACCTCACAATATTTTTTCCATTGAAAAAAGCAATGCCTATCGCGGACGCTACCATGTGCTGATGGGAGCTATTTCTCCTTTAGATGGCATTGGAGCAGAACAGTTGACCATTTCCCAACTAGATGCACGTCTCAAATCGGTCAAAGAGGTCATTCTGGCAACAAATTCCACAGTGTCAGGAGAGGCAACAGCATTGTTTTTAAAGGACTATTTGGAAAAGTTTGACGTCACACTTTCAAGGTTGGCAAGAGGGTTGCCGTCTGGAGGAGAGCTGGAATATGCCGATGACATCACATTGATTGAGGCATTTAGCGGACGAAGAGAACTCATTTAGAGCAGAGAATTGATTTAGAAACACTGCCTTTGAAGTGTGCCATCGGAGGCACACCCAAAAGACCAATGACCAAGTTTTTAGCTTTTCAGCGATTTTCTTTGTCTTTTTTCTTCATCAATGATGGTATCAACGCTTGACCACATTTCACAACTAAAGCACTGACTAAAAGAGCCACCAGCAAGTGATCTGCTTCTAGTAGATAATGTAGAAAACCTGCCTCCGAAACGGGGTGAGCCAAGACTTGTACAGGAAGAAGGGCAAGGGATACAAAGACGAACGAACGAATCATAACGAACTCCAATTTTATTTTAAGATTAAGTTTTTAAAGAAATTTGAAAAAGGACTCTTCCCAGCATGTCTTGATGCGGAATCAGTCCTATTTGTTGAGAAGTCAAACTTTGGGGATTCGTGCCTTCTACATAAAAGCCGTCATCACTCACTTGAATTAACTTCTTAATCAGGAATCCAAGACTTGGAGACCAAAACACAACAGCCTGTCCTATCCGTATTGGGAACCAACGCATTTTGCCCACAATCACAAAATCGCCATTGTGATAATGAGGCTCCATGCTAGAACCTTGCACACGAACAATCCGAAGCATCGGCTATAAATCAGGATAAACAACCTCTTGTTTTGGTTCATAAGGACAAATCGCCCTTTTCGTTTTGACTCCTTTGGTTTGCCAAAAGATCTCTGCAAATTCATTGACTTTTTCAAGCAACTGAAGAGCAGCATCTTTGTCAAGAGTTTGCCTAGCTTTGGACCCCAGCAGCATGATGGCATGCACCTTTTCGTGAATAGAAGGGTGTGCTTCAATTTGTGGAGCTTTGAAATAATCACCCCAAATGATGCGAACCTCTTCTTTACATTGAGCCGCATGTCGTTCTTTTTCTGCAACTCTACGGGACAATGTATGAAAGTAAGACGCATCTTTTTCTCCACCTTCAGCTTCTGCACTTTTGATGAGGTCAATCATACGAATCACAGTCAGTGCAGAAATTTGTGCAGTAGAAGGGTCATAGATTCCACAAGGGACATCACAATGGGCTGATGCCCTTTCAAAAGGTTGCAAACGGTCAACCGCTGAAAGAAGTTTGTAAAATATATTTTGAATCATGGCTTTTTCACAATGAAGAAATAAGAAATGAAAAGAAAATTCTTTGGGGCTTTTTGTTTCAAAAAAACCCCAATTCACCAATTAATTTAGGGTCAAAGCACCTTGCATGATGGCAAAATGACCTGGGAAAGTGCAATAAAACAAGTAGCTTTCTCCTTTTTGTAATTTGGAGACGTCAATGGTGGTTGATGCAGTTTCACCACCTCCAACCAGTTTGGTTGCAGCAATCACTTTACCATCTTGGGGGACATACTCTTTGGCAAGCCCTGCTCCTATGGCGGCGCCTGCGACAGCAGCCGCATCTGCTTTCTTGCTCACTACAATATTGTGTCCCATAGCCGCTTTGGGTAGTTGTCCTACATGCTTCAAAGTCACTTTGAAGTTTTCGCAACTGGAAGGAACTGAAATTTGCTTCGTGCTGAATTGCATGATGTCATTGCCTTCAACAACGACTTCACATTCTGCTGCAAATGCAGTGTTGACAAAAGAGATTCCAAATGGAAGTAGTGCCGCCAGTATAATTTTTTTCATAATACTCCTGTTAAAAATTAGTTAAATGATTAGAAAAAAAGCAACATGCTCTTTTCCCCTCATTGCCATAAAACACAGCAATGACGTAATAGGATTAAGCAAACTCACAAATGAGTCAATACAAATATGCACAATTTTGTGATTTTTTAATCAAATCTACCCTTTCTGTGTGTTAGGAATTTTCAAAAAACTCAATTCATGTCAGAATAACAAGCTCCTATCAAATCAATATAGTCATTTACTCTAAGGAAGATATTATGAGACAAGACAACGTTTTTGGGTCGTGTAGAAAGTTTGAAACAGGAACAGGACAAGCCAAAATTTACAGATTAGACCAACTTGAAAAAGGCGGAGTAGGGCATGTCAATCGCCTACCTTTTTCTATCAAAGTGTTACTGGAGCAGTTATTGCGTAATGTTGACGATTTTCAAGTCTTTCCTGAAGATGTAGAAAGCCTCGCCAACTGGGGTGATTCAAGCCCAAGTCAAGAGATGCCATTTAAGCCAACCCGTGTGGTGTTGCAAGATTTTACAGGTGTCCCTGCCGTAGTGGATTTGGCATCGCTGCGGGAATGTATGCACAAAATCGGGGGGAATCCTGCTGTCATCAACCCACGTGTGCCAGTAGATTTAGTGATAGACCATTCTGTGCAAGTTGATTTTTTTGGTCATACCAAAGCATTAGACCAGAACATGCAAAAAGAATTTATGAGAAACCATGAGCGATATGAATTGTTGAAATGGGCTCAGCAGGCGTTTCAAAACTTCCGAGTTGTTCCACCAGGGATTGGTATCATTCATCAGGTGAATTTAGAATACCTTGCCGAAGTAGTGCAGTTGAGAGATGGAGTGTGTTTTCCTGATACTGTGGTTGGTACTGATTCCCATACGACAATGATCAACGGTCTTGGCATTTTGGGCTGGGGAGTTGGTGGAATTGAAGCAGAATCGGTGATGCTCGGGCAACCTGTGGGAATGCTGACACCTCAAGTGGTTGGCTTTCAGCTAGAAGGGTCATTGCCAACTGGAGTCACTGCCACTGACCTTGTGCTTCGTATTGTAGAAATTTTGAGAAAAAAAGGAGTAGTTGAGAAATTTGTAGAGTTTTATGGAAATGGTCTGGACTCCCTAAACCTTGCAGACCGTGCAACCATTGCCAACATGGCTCCCGAGTATGGAGCGACAATGGGATTCTTTCCTATTGATGAAAAAAGTTTGCAGTATTTGAAAGAGACAGGACGCCCTGATGAACTGGTGCAACGAGTAGAACGTTACACCAAAGAACAAGGTATGTTCAGAACTAAAGAAACCCCAGAGGCTCAATTTTCTGACACCGTCACGCTGGATTTAAACACCATTCAACCAGCACTTGCAGGACCTAAACGCCCCCAAGATAGAATCACTTTAGTAGATATGAAAAAAGCATGGAAGCAATCGCTTTCTGCTCCCATTGAAGAACGGGGCTTTGCCATTCCTGAAGAAAGACAACAAGAAGAGTCCCCAATCCACTGGCAACATGGGGGGTCTTTAAAGCATGGTTCGGTGGTGATTGCCTCTATTACTTCATGCACCAATACAAGCAATCCTTCTGTGATGATTGCCGCAGGCTTGCTGGCTAAAAAAGCAGTAGAAAAGGGTTTGTCTACTAAGTGGTGGGTGAAGACATCACTTGCACCGGGGTCACGCGTGGTGACAGATTATCTTGAAAGAGCAGGACTTGCTCCCTTCCTTGAAACATTGCGGTTTCATACTGTGGGATACGGCTGCACGACTTGTATTGGAAATTCTGGTCCATTAGATGCCCCCATCGTTGATGCCATCAAGGAGAAAAACTTGACCGTGGCTGCAGTGCTGTCAGGTAATCGTAACTTTGAAGGCAGAATCAGCCCCCACGTCAAAGCAAACTACCTTGCTAGCCCTCCTTTAGTTGTTGCATATAGCATTGCGGGAACTGTTGACCTAGATTTAGAGACAGAACCATTGGGCGATGATTCTCATGGCAACCCTGTCTATCTCAAAGACATCTGGCCTTCCAATCAAGAAATTCAAGAGGCTGTTGCTCTCATCTCTCCTGACCTTTACCAAAAACGTTACGAAGACGTGGGCAACAGTTCAAAACTCTGGAATCAAATTGAGACCAAATCGGGTGAACTTTATCAATGGGACGAACAATCAACCTACATTCAAAACCCTCCATTCTTTACAGGTTTAAGCTCTGAAGTCAAGCCATTGCAAGAGATCAAAGATGCCCTAGTTTTGGCAAAATTAGGGGACTCTGTCACAACTGACCATATTTCGCCAGCAGGTTCTTTTGCCCCTGATACCCCAGCAGGAAGGTATCTTTTGGAACAAGGAGTAGAACAAAAAGATTTTAACTCTTATGGTTCAAGACGTGGCAATGATCGTGTGATGACACGGGGGACTTTTGCCAATGTGAGAATCAGGAATCAGCTCACTCCTGAAAAAGAGGGAGGCTTCACCAAGCACTTGACCAGCGACCAACAAATGTCTATTTACGATGCTGCCATGCGTTACCACGATGAAGGCGTTCCTCTCATTGTTTTAGCAGGTGCTGAATATGGGACGGGTTCCTCAAGAGACTGGGCGGCAAAAGGGACGTTTTTACTGGGAGTCAAGGCAGTGCTTGCCATCAGTTACGAGCGGATTCATCGTTCTAATTTAATTGGCATGGGCGTTTTACCTTTGCAATTTTTACAGGGTGATTCAGCAGAATCACTTGGCTTGACAGGAACAGAATCTTTTTCAGTGCTAGGAATTGATGACAACATTCAACCACAACAGCAACTGACTCTCAAAGTCAATGAACGCGAAATTCCAGTCTTGTGTCGGCTTGATACGCCTGTGGAAATTCATTATTACAAAAATGGTGGAATCCTCCACACTGTCCTACGCAGCTTCATGCAAAGCTGACTTGATTTGAACTCAGACCAATCCTGTTTGAAAGTAACATTTTTGATGAAGGTATTGTTAATTTAAAATAGATATTGTATCATTTTGTTATTTCAGAAATAAGGCAAAAAACATGTTAAGCAGTTGTCCCAAGTGTTCCCATGATCGTATAATCAAAGATGGTTTGATCAAAGGCAAGCAAAGATACCAGTGTAAGCGCTGTGTTTATAGGTTCACAGTGCAAAGAAGAAATTCAAAGGAGGCTTCTAAGTCAATCAAGAAGAAGGCATTGCAAATGTATCTTGAAGGTTTAGGATATCGGTCTATTGGTCGGATATTGAATTTCTCTCATGTTGCGGTCTATAACTGGATTAAGCAGTATGCACAAGCTGTTGGAGATTTAGTGCCAGAAGAATCAGGGTCAGGTCTCAAGGTGGTAGAATTGGATGAGCTTCATACTTATGTGGGTTCAAAAAAAACTACAGATGGATATGGATTGCTGTTGATAGATTTGCAAAGCGATTTATCACTTTTGTCTGTGGAGACAGGTCTACTCAAACAGGTCTGAAGATCTGGGATGCTCTGAAGACTAGTCGTGTTGAGACTTTTTATACTGACCATTGGAAAAGCTACTGCGAGTTCTTACCTCCTCATCTACATATTCAAGACAAAAGGCAAACCTATACAATAGAAGGATATCACAGCTGAATCAGACACTACCTCGCTAGATTCAAAAGAAAAACTAAATGCTATTCTAAATCTCAAGACATGATGATACTTTCTCTTAAACTCTTGTTCTTGAAGCTCAATCATCAATTAACTATATTAAATTAACAATGCCTTTATTTTTTCTCTGCTTTGTTCTCCCTTTTTCTCAAAAATCTGCTAGGCTAGGTGCTTAAACTCAATAATCTTCAATTTAAGGAGTCAAGATGTCAGAACGTTTAGATAGGGTTGAGGCAATTTTAGAGGGCATTGCTGAACGACAAGAAAAGACTGATGCACAACTTTCTGAAAATGCCAAAGGCATGCAGGAGCTGAAAAAACGCCAAGAAGAAAACAGCAAGCAGTTGGCAGAACTGACTTTGCAACTTCAGGAACTCAGACCAGCAGTTGCTAGCATGGTGCGGGGCATTCAGAGGATGGAAAACTTCATCAGCAATACTTCGGAGATTTTAGAAAGTCGTCTGTGCCGTTCTGTGGAACAGGTTATAGAAAAATATGGCTTCATTGAAATTGGAGGCATTCGCTACGACGAAGTGGAACAAAATCTCAAAGGGAAAGATAATGGCATCACGGCTCAATATGACCTTGTACTGTTCAGCAAAACAAAACATTTGCTTTTGATAGAGGTCAAACGTAAGCCTCATGTCAAAGATTTCCAACAGGTGCTTCGGCAGAAAGAGACCTTCCCCAAATTGTTTCCAAGGTATCAAGACTATACAATTCATTGCGGGTTAGCGGGAGAAGTCTTTTATGACGAACTCATCAGTGAGGCAGAAGAAGAAGGTATTTATCTTTTTCAAGAACAAGCGGGAGAATTACAGGTCATCACTCCTTCTTCGCTACCACTAGAACTGGAGGCAATGGAATCCTGAATACTGTCATTGCGAGCTTGTTCCGCAATCTCCCTTGTCTTCTTCCTAACAACTTCTTTTTTTGAGATTCCGTGTCAAGCACGGAATGACTCCTACTGTCATTCCTGCGAAGGCAGGAATCCATGCTTGGTTTAAGATAGATTCCGTGTCAAGCACGGAATGACTGAGAGGTTTGCTGGCTTTCCTTCACTTTTGACAACTACCCCGTCATTGCGGGCAGTGTTCACTTGTTGTTGTTATTGCATGTGAGAGTGAATTTGAGGAATGGATATGAAAAGTTGTCATCATTGTGGAAGTCAGAATGACATCAAGAATGGAAGTGACAAAGGAGTGCAGAGATATGTTTGCAAATCATGTGGGAGGTCATTCAGTTCAAATGGGTTGAGAATCCCACTAGAGATGAAGCGTCAAGCCTTAGAGATGTCTGTCAATAGTGTAGGTATCAGAAAGATAGCTCGTTTTGTGCAGGTATCTCCAACTTCTGTTCTCAACTGGATCAAAAAAGCCAGAGTGTCTCAACTCCCAAAAGACGCACCAAGTTTCCATGGACAAGTAGATAGTATAGAGATGGATGAAATCTATACTTTTGTTCAAAAAAAAGTCAAAGAGTAGCTGTTTGGACAGCATACTCTCGTAGAGAACAATGTGTGATTGCCTTTGTGATAGGCAAAGGATTAGTAGCTGTGCGAAAGCTGTATGCACTAGTCAAAGAACAGTGCCCTAGAATGAAGACAATCTATACCGATGCGAACTCATGCTATCAAGTGGCATTTGCTCAATGACAAATTCCAGAGAACCATGAAATAGGCAAAAAAAATACTCATCTCATTGAATCTTCTAATTCTTCCATCAGAGATAACCTAGCTCGCTTGATGAGAAAATCTAAACGACATTCTAAAACTTTGGACATGCTGGAACACTCTCTCAAACTCTTCTCTCACTATAAAAGACTTGAAAAATATCATGTCAACACTAAGTGAACACTGCCGTCATTGCGGGCTTGACCCGCAATCTCATTCTTCTTAAAACACGGAACAAACACTCGGGTTTGTCCCTACGCTGTTATCTGTGGGCTTGACCCGCAATCTCATTCTTCTTAAAACACTGTCACCTGTGGGCTTGACCCGCAATCTTCTTTGTTTTTTCTTCTTCGTTCACTTTTTTTGAGATTCCGCATCAAGTGCGGAATGACTCCTACTGTCATTCCTGCGCAAGCAGGAATCCAGTCGGAATCTGTGCTTGGTTTAAGAAAGATTGCGGGTCAAGCATGGAATGACTAAAGGATTTTGAAGGGACTTTCGTCACCGCTCGCCTGTAATCTCTTCTTTTTCACTAAATTTCAAGAGACCAGAGGCTTGTTAACGTCAAATCTGTTAAAGTTCCAAGACTGATTCCCTTCATTGTTCTTTTCCTCATCTTTAAAACTCTTTGAAAAGAGTGCCTAAATTTGGCACTCTTGATTTGACCTTTCTCCCATTCTTTATTTAGTCCCTTCGTTGTTGCTAGTGAAACGAAGAGAGTTATTTTGTCATCTTTTTGTTATCTTTTGTTATTGCAGGCTTTCTCCACAAGAACCTTTTACAAAGGTCTTAGTTGTTTTTATTACAGGTCATTTAAGCTATAATGAAACGAAATGAGACAACATGACGCTGACCTCTTTTGTGCAACATGAAATTTTTGCGATGGCTTTCTCCTTTCAGATGGATTGAAAAATTAGGTGCGAACACGCTCAACCTCACGCAAGGTGTTGGGACATCGGGAGTACTGTTTGCTGATGCCTTTTTTCTGGTCTTTTGCCTCGGCAGTGTTTACTTGGTATTGTCATTGCATGTGGGAGTGAATTTAAGGAATGAATTATGAGAAGTTGTCATCATTGTGGGAGTCAGAATTATACGAAGAATGGAAGTTACAAAGGAGTTCAAAGGTCTCGTTGCAAGTCATGTCAGAGAGCATTCACTTCAAATGGGTTGAGAATCCCACTAGAGACGAAGCGTCAAGCCTTAGAGATGTATGTCAATAGCGTAGGCATCAGAAAAATTGCTCGTTTTCTCAAGGTGTCTCCAGCTTCAGTTCTCAACTGGATCAAAAAAGCTAGAGTGTCTCAACTCCCAAAAGAAGCAGCAAGTTTCAAAGAGCAAGTAGATCGTATAGAGATGGATGAGATCTATACTTTTGTTCAAAAAAAAGCCAAAGAGTAGCAGTTTGGACAGCTTATTCTCGTCAAGAGCAATGCGTGATTGCTTTTGTGATAGGCAAAGGATTAGAAGCTGCCAAGAAGCTGTATGCACTCGTCAAAGAACAGCGACCTAGGATAGAGACGATTTACACCGATGCGAATTCTTGCTATCAAGTGGCATTTGCACAACTTCAAATTCCAGAGAAGCATGAAATAGGCAAAGACAAGACTCATCTCATTGAATCTTCAAACTCTTCTATTAGGGATAACCTTGCTCGCTTTATGAGAAAATCTAAACGACATTCTAAAACTTTTCACATGTTCCATCACTCTCTCAAACTCTTCTTTGACTACAAAAGATTTGAAAAATATCACAACAATACCAAGTAAACACTGCCTGTGAAAACAGGGGTAGGAATCCAGTCAAGTTTAGGAGTCCATGCTGGGTTTGTTCATTCCTGAGAAAGCAGGAACCCATGCTTAGTTTGGTGATAGATTCCGCATCAAGTGCGGAATGACAGAGGAATTTTGTAGACGTGTCTTTGGTCATTCCTGCGAAGGCAGGAATCCATGCTTGCCTTTGGTCATTGCGGGCTTGACCCGCAATCTCGTTCTTTCAGAAACAGCACAAACCCAAGTGTTTGTTCCTACGTTGCCTTTGGAAGACCATTTCCAAAGAAAATTAAATCGCTTTTAAAGCGAGGAAAGCAGTGCCGACAGCGGCGTCTTCAGAAAATGCGTTTTCAAAAGGAACGTTGAGCATTTTTTGACGAATGAGAGTCCATGCCTCGTTTGCTGAACCTCCTCCAACTGTTCGGACAGATTTCAATGCAGGCGCACCCAATTCTTGTAAACGTTCGTATCCTAATTGTTCTATTTGGGCAATCCCTTCCAGCATGGCTTGGAGAAATTTGGCATGACTTGCGGGGCGAGGTTCAAGGCGTGGAGATAATTGCGGATTATTGATAGGGAAACGTTCACCAGCCTTGCAAAGAGGGTAATAATTCAACCCTGTTGACTCTTGAGGATTGAGAGACTGAGAAAGTTTTTGAATTGTAGGGGTGTCAAAGAATTTTTGAAGAACCTGCCCACCTGTGTTTGACGCACCACCAGCAAGCCACATTTCACCAATTCTATGACTGTAAATTCCAAAATCTGGGTTGAAAATAGGCGTTGGGACAAGCTGTTTGAGAACAAGTGTTGAGCCTAACGCTGTAACCGCTTCCCCAATTTGATTAGCACCTGTTGCTAAAAACGATGCACAACCGTCAGTTGTTCCTGCAACCATCATCACTTCTTGATTCAGTTGGAAAGAATCTGCTATTTGCCTTGAAACGTTCCTTAAGGGAACGCTCGGTCTCACCACTTCAGGCAGTAACTGCATTGAAAACAAATCGCTGCCTTCTATCTGAATTTTTTCAATCCAATGAGACCAACACTCTTTTTCAGGAGAGTAGCCTGTTTTGAGGGCATTATTTGCATCACTCCAGCAGTATTTGTCCATGAATTTTCCTGCAATCCAGTCGGCTTGATGCAAAACTTTTTTCAAACGAGGTTGCCCATGATGATTTTTAAACTTCTTCAAAAAAAACAAGGCTTTGGCTAACCCTGAAGTTTGACTATGGACAGCACTTTCCCGAGGTGCAAAATGAGCAATGGCAGACATGATGTCTTCATCATCAATGGCATCGTGATACATCAGTGCATCACACAACGGATTTCCCTCCTCATCAATGGCAAGCATTGTCCCTGATGTGCCATCAACTGCAATGGATTGGATAGCACTTGGCTCAATCGCTGTTTTTAATAATCGCTCCCATGCTCTTTGCACAGCTTGCCACCAAAGATGAGGACAACGATGATTCTCTCCAATCTCGCTCATCAAACACTCTCCTTTGCCATAAATTTGGTGTTGAGGGTCTAATGCAACCAAACGGACGCCAGAAGTGCCTATGTCTATGCCAACAGCTAAGCTCATCAAATTCTCAATGTTTAAACTTTATTCAAACTTTTGCCGCAAGAGATTGACGGTATTTCTCTTCGTCCCAATTCAAAATTTGGTGTTCCTCTTCTTCGCTCAGGTAACGAATTTGTTCATGGGCTTGCAACCTAGAAACAACATCGGCAAGACAACGTGCCATTTGGTCAGCACCTTGGATCACAGATTGGTGTAACACTACCCCCACCTGAGGAATTACCACTAACTTTGGAGGTGCTTGGTCGTGATGAGATGCCAGCTCTTGAAGTTCTTTTTGAGAGTGAGCAATTTTTAAGTTTCTTCCCAAAAAAACAAGATGGTCTGGGTAAAGCGAGCCTTGAGTTGCAATGTCTAAAGACTCCTGACTCAAAGCAGTGTGATGAGCAACTTCATCAGTTGGCAAGCGATAATCTGTCTTTTGAATGATGGCATTCAATTTCTCTAAATTGTATGTTGCAGAGAGATTGCGATGAGGTTTTTTTAATTTTGAAACCACTTGGTTCAGCAGATTTTCCGCTTCGTCAACAGACTCTGCAGCAACGACTAAACCATGATTTCCTAAAATCAAAACATTGGTGTCAGAGTTTTTATGTTTTTGAATGGCACGAGCAAGGTTCATTCCCGGACGAACATAAGGAACATACGCCCATTTGAAGTCATTGAGAATCGGAGTCAAAAGCTCTTTGCAATTTTTTAAAACAGACCATGCAATCGTTTGGATACAATGCACATGCAAAACAACTTTTTGGGGCATGAGCGTATGAACGACCGTTTCAATAGATGGCTTTAAGCTGGTTTGAGGTGAGGCAACAAAATTCTTTGCTTGCTCTGCTTCAGGAAGTTCGTGTTCAATGGCATGAAGCAGTGGTTTGAAGTGTAAAGGCACCATGATATTTTTGCGTTCGGCATCTTGAAGCCAAGTGCCAGATGCTTTAATCCAAAGGATTGGATTCACGTCATCATCAGTTTTGATAGAGGTATTGCCTCCTGCAGCTTGAACTAAATCAGGATTGCTTCCGACTTTTGCAGAAAGCCCAAGAAACTTTTCGTAGCTTTGAGGCAGCCTTGTAGATGCGTCAGTCATAGAGTGTTTTTGATGTTTGTAAAAGTGATTTTGATGCAATCGTTATTTTGATATGATCAACGCAAGGTTGCCACAATGTTACCACCGTCAACAGTCGTAATGTCAGCCGTAGTTCTTGGGGCTAAGGCATGATCCACAAATGCTTTGGCAACATGTTTGGCTAGCACTTCCAGCTTTAAAAGATTGCCTTTCATGTAATCTTGTTCTGTCATTTGTCTGGCTTTGGCTCTTTCTTGAATCATGGCATCAGTCAAAAGACCACTCCGAATGCGGTCTGGATTGACTCCATTGGCTCTGATGCCATCAGCAGCGCATTCTAAGGCGTATTGTCTCATCAAAAACATCAAAGAGGCTTTAGCCAGACCGTAAGGACCAAAATCTTGACCCGGATTGATTGCTTGTTTAGAGATATTGTATGAAAGGAGTCCTCCCGTTTTTTGTTTCTTGAAAATGGCAACAGCGGCTTGCGAGGCTCTTTGATGTCCAAAAAAATTCAGCTCAAAACTCTCTTTCAAAACGGATTCGCTGACTTCTGCAATAGAACCCGTCCATGCAGAACCTGCGTTAGAGACCAAAATATCCAATCCTCCAAATTCGCAAACCACCTCATTCATGGTGTCTTTCACGCTTTGAGGATTTGTCACATCGCACACGAATTTTCTGGCACTAGGGAGCTTTTCAAGAGCTTTGCTTAGAGAAGATTCACTGACATCTAACAAGGCAACTTCTGCACCATGTTTGGCATATTCTTGACCAATCGCCAGACCCAAAACTCCCGCACCGCCTGTGATGGCAACAATCTGTCTTGACAATGCTTTTTCTGCTTTTTTGTGAAGTTTTGCCTGTTCAAGCGACCAGTATTCCATGTCAAACAAGTCTGCTTCTGACAACGCTCTAAATTCTCCAATAGCTTCTGCATCGGTGATAGACTCAATTAAACTTTCTATCATGTCTGCTGAAATCCTTGCATCTTTAGCTGTTTCTCCAACTCCAAATAGTCCCATTCCTGGCACTAAAATCACACGCGGGGCGGTGTCTAAGATTTTTTTGATTCCATCAAATCTTGCATTGTGTTTGTGAAAATAGTCTTGGTAATCTTGAATGAAACTTGCGACTTCTTGCCTGAGTTCTGTTTCAAAGGCTTGGAGTTGATTTTTTTGGGGAACGGGTGCAATGAGTGGCTTTGGCTTAATCCGAATGACTTGTTCTGGGGTGGCAGGTCCACGTCTTGCGTAGTCTTTGACGTCCTCGCCATTCACAAAATGCAAAATCGTTTCATTGGTTCTAAAGTGTAGAATCCATTTTTGAAAACTGCCCTCACCTAAACTTTGAGCCAATGCCCCACGAATGACAGGAGCGACTTCTGCAACATCAGCTAACTCTTGAGGAATTGCCCTTTGTTCAAAGACCACAGACCGACGATTTTTCTGCAAAAACTCTTCTGCACGACTTACGTATTCTATCATCAAATCATAGGCTTCTTTTCCATCTTCAGCAAAAGTAAAAATGCCATGATTCTGAAGCAACAACCCTTTGACGTGAGGGCTTGACTCAAAAGCATTCATTGCAGACTTGGCAAGGGCAAAACCCGGCATGATATAGTCCACAGTTCCCATGTCTTGACCATAGATTTCTTGGCAAACCTCAACATAATTGGGCATGTTGCTGATGCTATTGATTGCTGATGAATGGGTGTGGTCAATAAATTTGTGGGGAAGGAAGGCATGGAGTAGAGTCTCAACTGAAGGATTAGGAGAGGCACTATTCATTAAGTTAGTGCGGAGACAATTCACCATGTCCTCATCAGAAAGTGCGTCTAGCACACGAAATTCCAAAAGAGGCTCTAACCTGACGGCAGGCAGTCCTTCGGGTTCAATGACACCCATGTCCCAACCACTTCCTTTGACACACAGCACTTTCACATCACGACCTAGAATGTCTTTAACATTGGTCTTAACGGAGGTGTTGCCTCCTCCATGCAAAATCATCTTGTGTTCTCTTCCCAAAAGTCTTGAAGTATAAACTCTGATGGCAAGGTCTGTGTTGCAACCCTGTTGTTCATACTTTTTGATGTATTCTTTTGCTTCTTCAGCATTCCAATTATTTTTCATAACTTTTCTTTAAGTGGTTTATCTCTGTATTTTGTTTAAACGATGGCGTTTTTTCATCATGGAACAATGAAAACTAAAAAAGCATGCTTCCCCTTTCTCTTGCTGGTGCATAGCCTAATTTTGAAAGCACGTTTTTTATTTGGATTTGCTTGGCTTGTTGTATTTAAGCATTTACTACCATTTTATCACTCATAAAATCTTCCAAAGCCTTTATAACCTCTTCATTTGCTCCCTTGTGTTCTAAATCTTCTTTTAAAACCTCAAAATCCTTGACTTTCATCTTATATTGCCTTTCTTCTTCTAATATACCTTTTCTTACTTTATCCATAAGTAATTCCATTTCTTCTTTAGGCATAATGGTATAGTTTCCATTTTCAATATCATTTTCAATACCCTCAATCAATTCTCTTTCTTCCTCATCAATATACGGGTATTCATCAATTTCACCCCTCAAATATTTTTCATGTTGTTCTATACTCATAATGACCTATTTTAAGTTATAAATTTTATTTAATTTCCTACTTGCATAAATTGTTTTGATTTTTATATCTTTCATTATTAACAATAGCAATATATTCTTTATTTTTAATAATTCTTTTAATTTTTTCAAAAGTTATACCTCTTTTTTTCTTTAATATCTCATTTTTTTCTTTGTTCCATTCAATAGGTATTTCACTTATATTTGCAATATTCAAGATTTCCATTGATTCAGTAAATCATTAAACAAATCAATCATCATCACATAATTTATTGAGCTTTCTACGTCGTTCGTTCTTTGAATGACTATTTGCTCAAGATGATGACTGACTCAAGACATTATTTTCTGCCAATGAGAACCCGTGTCATCTCAAAAAATCCTTGTCCTCCCTTTTGCTTCGTGACCCAAGTTGGCATAGTTTGAATTTGGTCTTGAAAATCCAGCACATTGGCAACTCCACAAGAATTTGGAAAAAATTCAAACATGGGTGCATCATTTGGACTATCTCCGCAAAATACAATTTTTTCTTTAAATTGATGCAAGTCCAGATTCAGACGTTCCTTAGCGAATTGATGGCTCATAGTTAGCTTGTCATAATCTCCAAACCAGCCGTTGACGTGGATTGATGAAACCTTAGCAACTGCTCCATTTTCTTCAAAAATCTGTTTAATTCTTTGTACATCTTGTTTATTAAGCGGGGGAACATCTTCGCAAAAATCAATCGCTAAATCTGACTCACGATAGGCTTGGTCAGCAGAAACCGCACAACCCTTGACTTGTGCTAAAATTTGGTTTTCAATCTCTTTTAATTTTTGAGCGTTGGCTTGTCTTTCTTTGTCAGAATGATGATAACGTCTGAGCATTTTGCGTTGATGGTGGTCGTATGCAAAATAAAATGCCCCGTTTTCACCAACAACACCACACACGGGCCAGAATCTGGCAACCATATCGCACCACCCCGCAGGGCGTCCTGTGATGGGGACAACCCAAAAACCAGCTTGATGCAAATCTTCTAGTCCTTGATAGGCTTCTGCTGGCAAAAGACCATCAGTTGTTAAAGTGTCATCAATGTCTGTCATCACACAACAAATGTTTTTGACAACAGAATTTGGCATGTTCTGAATAGATTGCATATTTCTCAAACTTTATGATTCAGCAGAGGCAAAGTCGTCAAGCAACCCAGCGTCACAAGCAAGGTCTGCAAAAGAAAAACGGTTCCTCATCTCGTGTGCATGACGAACTGCCTCACGGTAAAAATCAATGTCCAATTTTAATTCTTTTGCTGTGGTAGGACCTTTTGTAGAACGGAGTAAATCCTCCATCTCTTCAATGGGGATAGAAAACTCCAAGCATTCCTTACGCAAATCCTTCCAAATGTCTTGCATTTTCTTGTTCAGAGCATCTGCCTTTTGCTCATCAAGTGCTTTTTTCTGATATTCTGCATAGCATTGTTTTGCAATGTCATTGCCCATTCTTTTTGCCATGTCATCAAAGTTGAGCTTTGTTGGCTTCACAACAGGAGGTTTTTCACTGGATAAGAAATGTTGTTGAATGCGTGCCATCGTCAAGCTGGCAACTCCTACTTGTTGTCCATGCAAAGAACCCGGGTGCTTGTCTTTTGCAAAGCAATCAATGTAATGAGAAATTTGATGTTCTCCCATAGAGCCATGATGAGAAGTGCCTGTGAGAGAAACACCAAGTCCGCATAAAGTGAGAACTCTGTACAGATAAGCGACAGCTTCCACGTCATTGTTGGGCAACAATTTTGCTTTTGCATTCAGAATTTTTTCATCATCAATTTGCATCAAAAAAGGTTCTTCGTAATAGGTTGTATCAAGCAAGCGATGCGACATCCACCAATCTACCTGAGCCACAGAACGACAAAGGCAGTCTCCAAAACCGGCGGCTGACAAAAAACTTGGAGCATTGGCACTGACGGATAAATCCACGAAAAACCCCAAAGGAGCATGAGAGGGCAAAGACACCTTGAGTCCTGAATCTAGGGTCATGGAAGCTGTTGTTGAAGTGTAACCGTTCATAGACCCAGCAGTTGCAAAAACACAATAACTCTGCTGATTGAGCATGCTTGCATGCTTGCACAAGTCATTGATTGTTCCAGAACCCACTGCGATAATTGATGCAAATTTTTTGAATGATGGACGGAGTTTTTCCACCGTTGCTAAGTCTGCATGAGGTTTTTCTAAAATTAAATGTTCCACATCTCCTGCTTGTTTGAGTGCGTCACTGAGACGTTTCCCCATAGCCTGCCACGTTTGTGAATCTGCAACAATCAAGTAGGGAGCATGCAATCCTAAGTCTGCAACCAGTTGTAACTCTAAACCTGCAAGGCTTTCTTCAATCACAATTTTCTCATAAGGTGCAGGTGGGGCGACTTCTTGGGTCACAGGATTGACCCACTTGCCTTGATAAATGTCGTCAATCAATTCTGTCCAGTTTTTTGTTGTCATAGCTTGTTTTATTAAATGAATCGTCAAGAGTGTGATTTGACCTAAAAAATATACTTTTAAAGATAAATTTTACATTCTTTTGTAGAAAAATTGATTTTTTTTAGCTTGAACAAATCCCTTATTTTTCAACTCTAAAAATGCCTTCTCAAATTCTGCTAATGTCATAGATGTTTTAAGACAAAGTTTGATTTTTGTCAAAAACTGAACGATTCAGTTCAGTTCAATTTAATCGTTGTTCTGTTTGTTTATCAAAAAAGTGTAATTTTTTGGGATCTACTTCAAAATGGATTGCTTGTTGGTTGAGTTCTGTTTTTCTTGGTGCAGTGGCGATCAAGTCTTGCCCCTCAATGTCAAAATAAATTTGAATCTCTGAACCTGTCATTTCTTTCAACTTCACTTGTCCACGAATATTGCCTTGTTCGCTGATTTTAAGGTCAGAAGGACGAATGCCACAGATCAAAGGTCGGTTTGTTAAATCTTCATGGACTTCCACTCCTAAAGGAATATTGACTCCTTTGGCTGCAAAAATATAATTTTCATTGGATTTTTGTATCACTCCTTCCACAAAATTCATAGGAGGTGTGCCAATAAAATCAGCTACATACACACAATTAGGGCTATCATAAAAGTCATCAGGGGTTCCAATTTGAATGATTTCACCCCCACGCATCAACACAATTTTATCTGCCATCGTCATCGCTTCTACTTGATCATGTGTCACGTAAATGGTCGTTGCTTTCAGGCGTTCATGGAGTTGCCGAATCTCAACACGCATACGCATACGCAATTTGGCATCTAAGTTAGAAAGGGGTTCGTCAAATAAAAATACTTTTGCATCACGAACCATCGCACGTCCCATCGCAACACGTTGTCTTTGACCACCAGAAAGTTCTTTGGGATAACGTTCTAAATAGTCTGAGATGTGTAAGATTTCAGCAACTTCCTTGACTTTTGCCTCAATTTCCTGCTTGGGGAGTTTGGCAACTTGTAAACTAAATCCGATGTTGTCAAAAACCTTCATGGTGGGATACAAGGCGTAGTTTTGAAAGACCATAGCAATATCTCTGTCGCGTGGGTGGATTTGATTGATACACAGGTCATCAATAAAAATCTCACCCCCTGTAATCGTTTCCAAACCTGCAATCATACGAAGCAACGTGGTCTTGCCACAGCCTGATGACCCCAACAACACGACAAATTCTTGGTCTTCAATAGACAAATTGATGTTGTCCATGACCTCAACGTGACCATAGTTTTTCTTGACTTTCTTCAGAGTAACTGTTGCCATAGTTTGATTTTAAAATTTTTGAGAAGTTGGAGTCATGCAAATTTCTTGAACAAGTGCTTTTTGGGGCAGTTGATAGGCATTAAGAATTAAGTCTGCAACGATGCCAGACTCAATGCCTCCTCCCATTTTCACTTTATTGGCTTTGTAATTGGCTAGAGTTTGTTCGTCTTTGACGCCAGATAGAATTTCTGTTTCAATGACACCGGGTGAAATAACTAAGACTCTCACATTGTAATCAGAAAGGTATTCTCTCAATGATTCAGAGACAGCATGGACAAAAAACTTTGTGCCGCAGTAAACGGTATGTTCGGGGTAAACTTTACGTCCTGCAATGGAACTCATCATCACTAATGTTCCACACTTGCGTTGCATCATTCCATTCAGCACGGCATGGACAGTATTCATAACACCTTTTGTGTTGATGTCAATCATCTCGTCCCATTCCTCAGGTGGTTGCCTGCCAATGTCTGCAAGCCTTGCAATGCCCGCATTTGCAAACATCATGTCCACTGGTCCATATTGATTTTCAGCATCTTGGACTGCCTCTTGAATCGCTTGCCTGTCTCTGACATCTACTTGATGGCACACAGCATGAGGCAAATTGAATGCTTGCAAACGTTCCAAACGTCTCGCCATGAGTAAGACAGGATGCCCTGCTTTTGAAAAGGCTTTGGCAGTGGCTTCTCCAATCCCAGAACTTGCACCTGTGATGGCAATTAAAGGTTTTTGAGTAGTCATTTTTCCTCTAAATTAAAAGAATTGAAAATAAAATTTGGAATAAGTGAAAGGGGGTCATTTGATGCCCCAATGATTCATCTTAAAAACAAGGGACAACGTCTTTTTCAAAGTATGGTTTTTGATCCACCCAGAACATATAGTTCACTTTTAAAAAATCTTTTGCGAAAGCATGCAACATCGGAACAATATTGTTTCTTTGAATCGCTCCTTTCTTGTGACTTTTACTATAATCTGCATCTGCCCCTGTTTTACCAACATAGTTCCCATCTTGAACCGCGATTCCAAGAGGGACTGTAAATTGTCCCTCGTGCATTTGTGCCAGTGTATGATTGAGCTGTCCTTTTCTAGTCACCATCAAATCTGGTCCACCAAGCCCGACTCCAATTTCTTGTCCGTATTGATAAATTCCTTTAAGATACCCTTTGTCTTCCCATGGAAGCCATTCACCGGGGGTAAAGTTAGCATAAATCATTGTGGTTGATGTTGGAAATGCTTTTCTAAGTGCTAACATGTTGTTTTTTAACCCTTGAATATAACCCAATTCGGTAAAGGTAGGGTCTCTTTTTTGGTTGACTCCAATGGCTGTTTCTTGAAGATTGATTCCTTCTATTTTTCCGTCAAATTCTTTTCCTAAATTGATGAGAAGCAAGGCAAATCTGTCTTGTACTTTTTTGTTCCATCGTTTAGCCACCCAACCAAAAGCTCTGCCGTTGTCCTCACGTTGTAAAATCGCACCTCCATCATATTCCTCTGTTCTTAAATAATGAGGAGTGACGTTCCATTTTGGACTGAATGTAGCATCTTGTAGCACGACAAAAAGTTTTTTATTGTACTTTTTCAGATATTCTAAATCTTCTTTTATAGTTGAAAAATCGTATTCATCTTTTTTGGGTTCTAAATGCTTCCAAGGATACATAATTTGCGCTCCTTTAAATCTTGAATGAGAAAGCAAAAGGTGATTTTTTATCAATTCCCTATCCCTTGCAAAATAAACAAAATGCTTGATGTCATTTTTGGGAATTGGACAAGTTGCATTGAGATATTTTTTGTAGGCATTTATATATTTTTCAGCAGGATTTTCCCATCCCTCTGCATTGACCCATGAAGACAAGGAAGTCAATGTCAAAATGATTAAAACAAATAGTTTTTGAGTCGTCATTTTTTCCTACAAATAATTTAAAATTGAGCCTTTAATAAAATGAATTGATTCAGTTTGTTATGAGAACAGATGAAGAAAATGGAAGTGTTTTGACATAAGATTCCATAAAACTAAAATCAGCTTTCCCGTCCTTTGCGGGTAACTTGATACTCATCTTCTTCATTCTAGCTTGACTGCATTTTCTGCCGTAATTGTAACGATATTGTTCCAAATTCAAAATAGTGACTAAAAACATAGCAGTATATTCATTCATCTCAAATTTGGGTATGAGTTTTTCCACATGATCACTTGCAGAAAATGCAAATTTTTGATAAGCACAATATCCTAAAACTGCGCTATCTACTGTTAAAACATTTCCATCTTCTGAAAAAAAATCATAAAATCCTGCTGTTCCATTATCAGTGGCTTGTGTTGTGACGTAAGGATATTTTCCTTTTCCATATTCTTCTAGTTCTAATAGCGATGTAGTTTGACTTCCTTTTGTTTCAAAAAGAGTATCAAGTTTAAACATTAACCATTCCTCTGGATTTAATAGCATCTTGTTTTCTAAGAGTGGTTTTTTATGCACTTGACCTAGTAGTCTATTCCCCAATAAAAAAGTGACGTATTTTAAAATAGTATCTTCAAAGTTTTGGGGATTTAAATGAGAATAATCAGTTTGCATGTACGCTTCGGCACACCATTCGTCTTGATTAGAAACTATTTGATTGACACTCAAACCTTCCTCTGTTTCACGATTTATGAAGTGCTTGACCCATTTTTTTTGAATGCTTTGCCAGTTTCCTAGTACGTCAATTCTTCCTTTGGTTTTTCTTTTGACAAAACCATCATTTTTGTAATAGCCAAAGTAAGTTTTTTTATGTTGAGAATGTGGCTTGTGTGCTGTAAAAATCATGATGCAAGAAACCACATTGACTTTTGAATTAAAAAATAATTCATCAGGCATAGACAACACAGCTTCTAAAGTATGTTGCTCTAAAAGTTTCTTTTTCAATTCAAAGATTTTTCCTTTTTGAGCTAAAGCACATTGCATAGGAACAATAGCTATACAAGTTCCTCCTTCACATAAACATTCTAAGTTATTGAAAATAAAGTTTAACTCATCAACATCTGCTTTTTTATCTGCTTTGTAAGGGGGGTTTAAGAAACCAATCGTAGGTTGTTGTTTTTTAGCATGATCTATTGTTTCTGCTTCAAAACAACTTCCATTAGTGATATTTGTTTTCCCATCTTGATGAATGTACATATTGGAAACTGACAAAGCAAAGATGTGAGCTTGATATTCTGTTCCTAATAATTGTTTTGATTTGATTTGTTTTATTTTTGCCTCATCACCTTTCGCATCTAATATCATTTTTTTCATTGCTGATATTAAAAATCCCCCCGTTCCCGTGCAATTATCATAGACTATGGAATTTTTGTTGACTTGGGCTAAATCTGCAAATAATTCTGTGATATGTGGAGGAGTTAAAACGATTCCTAGCCCTTTATCACTATTAGCATATTGCAAAAACTCTATGTACAGCTGTCCTAGTACATCAAAATATTCATGAGTCTTAATGAACTGATTGATGTTTTGATCTATCTCATCAATTAATTCTTTTAATATTTTTCTTTCTTTGGAAAGAGAAGTGTCTGTTTTAATAAAGCCGAATTGAATTTTCAAATTTTCCAAGTTTTTATGATCCATTCCTGCTTCTGCCAATTCATGCAGTACAGTTTCAAGCAAAATACTAGCTAAACTTGATGGCGTAGAATGTGAAGCATATGATTTTTTAAAAGCATCACTTTCTAAGGCAATTAAAATGGCACTAATCAACAATGCTCTATCACTCTCTCTAATTTTATAGGTATGGAGTTTTATGTTCAGTTCTTTGGCAAATTCTAAAAGTGCATCATAATCTTGTCTAAATTTTTCTGGACTTTTGAGGTACCCGTTCAAATAGTCATTTGCAGTTAAAAGCTGTTCTCCAAAGATATTGGTAGCATCCTTTTCTGTTTTCAGATGTAAGAAATGTGAAACTTTTAACGTCTCTTGACTTTCTCCACTCACAGCAATCGCTAAAACATCAAATTCTTTTGAAAGATAAGAGGCATAAAGTAAAACTCCATCAACCGCATAATCTGCATATTGAAGATGGCTTTCGCTTTCATGTTTGTTCAAGTCAGCCTTACATTCAATGACAATCAAAAAATCAGATTGATTTGGATAGCTAATAATAAAGTCAGGATAGCCTTTTCCTAATCCTTGCTTTGAAGCGGATTTCAGTAATTTATCAATTTTTTTATCATCTGATTGCTGTTCTTCTATTTCTAAAATTTCTAGGTATTGCTCAAAATGTGTTCGGACAATTTGCTCTGTTTTTCTCTCGTTTAGCATAAATTCAAAACTTTTTCATTGTGAGTGTCTTGATTTGCAGAGAAACAAAAACAAAAGTTGCTTCCCTGCAAAAATTGAGAAACGTCTAGCCTACGATTTTATCCACAGCTTGAGCAATATCGTTCATGGCTTCTTTGGACGAGCTATAATCGCCAGCAAAGTATTTTCCTAAACGCACAGGAATTGTGTCATTAGAAAGCTCTGCCCATTCTGGCAAATCAGGTTCTGACCCCATGTCTTTAGCAATGGTTTCCCGCACCACGTCTAAGTGTCGCGTTGTCCCTGCACCAACACGGCGATTGGCTTTGACACGTGGGGCATCATAGACAGAGTGTCGTGTTGGTCCTGTTCCACCACCAAGTACTGTAATCAGCTCTTGAGTGTCTTGACAAGTTGCCCATTGCATGAACACCCATGCGGCATCAGGATTTTTAGAGTTTTTAGAAACTGCCAAAGACGAGCCTCCTTGATGTCCAACTCCTGGAATTTCGCCATAACCTGTTTGCCTCACAGTCCGCAGGGCTTTTTTGGGTCTAGGACAACGTGCTGCTGCCATTTTTCCTGAAACCTTGCTTGATTTAGGGTCATCAAACACAGGGAAAAACTCACCCCAACTCATCATACTGGCAGCAACTCCTTGAGCTACGGATTGCCCTTGTCCGTCCCACGTCCAGCCTGTGACACCCGGAGGCATGGTTTTCCAAAGCCTTGACCAGTATTCCATTGCGGCGACACCTTCTTCATCATTCCCTGAAAAACGTCCGTTACGGTCAAAAATAGACCCTCCATGTCCCCAAAGCCATGCTGTCCAATCACATTCCAAACTATAATGCCCAGACTTCATTTGACCTGTGGCGCCATAGAGTTTTGGACCATACTCATTAGTAATGGCAAGAGCTTGAGCATAGTACTCTTCTAATGTTTCAGGTGCAGAAAATCCCATCTTGTCATAAATATCTTTGCGATACTGCATGATGAAAATAGGAATGTCATACGGCACACCCACCCAACGGTCTTTGTACTTGGCAATCCCATCAACCAAAGCAGGCAGGAAGTCATCAATGTTATAGTTAGGCATAGACAAACTGGGCTTGTCTTCAGCATGTTCACGTGGGTCAAAGACATCTTCACTCACAGAAGCCGCCCAACTTTGGTCAATGTAATACAGGTCATACGTTCCAAGTTGAGAGGCAATGTCTAGGGTCATTTTTTGTAGCACTTGTTCCAAAGGCAAGACCTCAATTTCCACACGAATCCCCGATGCCTTTTCAAAATGTTTCTTCAGGTGAGAATTGATGGCAATAGAAGGAGGGGTCGCTTCTGTTGCCAATTTAATTGTCTTGCCACGAAATGGCTTTGAGACATCTTTCACCCACGAAAGCACATCAGAATCAGGTTTGAATTGATGACCATCTGCGTACGCATCAGAAAGTATCCCAAAAGGTCTCACCATACTGACAGCGGCAACACCCAAACCCAGCTTTGCAGAACCCCGCAAAAACTCTCTCCGACCAATTTGACGTTTGACATACTTATCAGTCAAACTTGCTAAATGTTCTTTTTTTAATTGATTCTTCATATTCAATTTTTGATTTAATAAATTTTAAAAAATCTTATTAGTTCCAATTTAACTAATAAGGATTGTGTCAACAAATTCAGTTTTAAAAACACTTCATAGGCAACTCACAAAAGAGGTTAAAAAACAAAAGGACACCCCGAACAACCCATGAACCGAATTGTTCAGAATCCATGACCAACTACAAAACCAACGAAATACATGTTACCCTTAATTTATTTCAAGTCAAGATATTTTTTTCAAAACTGGAAATCTTATAAACAACAAGGAACTGGCAAAAACTTTCTTAGCAGTGATTTTAAACCTGAACATCTCAGAGTCATTTATAACGTTTTTGATAACGATGTGGTTGGAGAATATTTGGGGGGGAATTTGAAATCTAAAACACCCAAACTTGTTAGGCAGTTTTAGCAAGAGACTCTACCAGCACGTGTAGCCTCCATCAACGTTAATGATGCTTCCCGTGATTAAACTGGATGCTTCACTTGCCAAAAAATGCACCACAGACGCCACTTCTTCAGGCTTTCCCGCACGTCCGAGAGGGGTCATCTCCATCCATTTTTGGTACATTTCAGGATTGTCTTCTTTTGCAAATTTAAGTAGGGGGGTATCAATATAGGTTGGGGCAACAGCATTGACTCTAATCCCGCGTGGCGTCCATTCTGCTGCTAATGACTTTGTCAGCTGATGCACACCAGCTTTGGAGGCATTATAGAAACTTTGCGGCTGCGGTTTGTTGACAATCAAACCAGACATGGAACCGATATTGATGATAGAACCTTGTTGATTCTTCAACATCAACCTACCAAAAGCACGGCAGCACCAAAACAAACCATCAAGATTGACTTGCATGTGAAAACGCCAATGTTCGTCAGTCGTTTCTTCTGCAGGAATGTCGCTTGAGACAACTCCTGCATTGTTCACTAGAATCGTAGGAATGCCATGCCTCTTTGCAATCACATCTGCCACTTCGTCCACTTGTTCAGATTGACCAACGTCCAGCAAAACACCATCGGCTTCAAGACCCAATTTCTTTAAAGAGGCAACTCCTTGTGCCAACCCTTCTTGATTGATTTCTGCAATCACCACTTTTGCACCTGCCTCGCCTAAAGCATGAGAACAAGCATAACCAATGCCTTGACCACCCCCTGTAATCACAGCAAGCTGTCCATCTAATTTCAGTTTATTCCAATACATTAACTATATGGGCTTTTTATTTTGTAAGGAATAGGATTAATTTTAAGATTCGTTATATATTGTTTATCTATAATAAAATTTGAATTTATATTTAGTTCATAATAAGAAACCCTATAAAAATTATTACCCCGATATTTATTCTTTCTTATTCCTCCACCCTTTCGATAACTATGTTCATCTTTATTAAAATTTCTACTTCTTAATTCTGCCTTTTCTTCTATTTCTTCTAAAAATCCTTTGTTTTCTTCTAAGTGCTGTAAGTTTATATCTATTTTATGTGAGAATTCATTATTGTATAATTTAGCATCTTTTTGATCTTTTTTTCCTGTGCTTTTAACAAAAAAAATTTCAAATACTTGGTCATGTTCTTCTCCACCTGCTATATTATTTTTACAAATATATAATCCTTCTGGTTTTACTTCCCCCCCCGGAGTACAAGTTGAGATTCTATCATATTTATTAAATCCTACTAATAAATCTGTATAAGTTCCTTGAATAAATCCTAAATGTCTGTATGGAGACGAATATATTGTTTGAGCTGAATCTGGGGAACCACTGGGACAAGATGGCCCATATTTTTTAAATAAACAATATGAATAAGAAGTGCTTAAAAAGAAATTGAATACTAGAATTAGTATTAGTAATTTTTTCATATAATTAATTATAGAAAAATTACTTTTATAAATTTAATTATTTTGGGAATTTGTTATTATAATAATTAACCTAACAATCTTTAATAGTAACTTTGTAGATTACATCTTCTTCTTTCTTACTTTCTGGAATTTTATAATAATAATCTCCTTTTTCATCCGTAAGAGTATTTGCTTTTGCTACTTTAAACTTAGAATACATGGGATTTCCATCAAGAATATTTTCCATTTCAATAAAAAGTTTTAGATTTCTAGTCTCTTCAAGTTTAAAACTTGAAGAAGAATAAAGATGATGAGTGTTAGGAATCTTTACTCCTTCAAACTCAGAGTCATCACACCATTTTCCTTGAAGATTCTGTGAAAGATAACCTACAGATCCATTTTTTCTATTATTTTCATAAGCTTTTTCTGCCCAAGTATCTACTTTTCCATACTTTTCCTGTTCATTTTTAGTACTTTCTTCTACTTTTTCATCATTTTTATTACTTCCAGGAGAACTTGAATCTCCACTTCCACAACCTGTAATACTGCTTAAACCTATTACTCCTGCTGTTGTCATTTCTAATATTTTTTTTTGTAAGTTCATAGTATTTTAGTTATTAGTTTAGAGTTTTATAAAAGTTTGTTATATTTTTTTTATATTTTTTAAATGTTTAGTTTTTATTACTTATTGGGGGTTACTTTATTAGGGATTTTTTGAATTATTTTTGATTTTTTGATTTTCTATTCTTGCGGCTTGTATTACAAATCCTGCCATCAGTCATCCAATTCCTATAATAAGGTTTTGAGTGTTCTCTTTTGACCACTCTATCAAAAGCTGTCAAAAATTCTTGTAGGCTTAAATTCCCGTGTAGCTGCCGATACTTCATCACATGACTAATCATTTTTTTAAATGACAAAATGATAAACTTTGACAAGTTAAAGGACTCAAGATTTTTTGTCAAGTGTTTTTTGATAAACAAGTTTGGAAAGCTGGTTAAAGCAAGTGAAAAGCAGAGGGCATCAATGCCCCTTGCTGTTGACAAGTCCAACGAGCCGCCTTTTGAGCATATTCCAACATCTTTTGGATTTGTTCCAAATTTAACTGCTTTAGCACATTTTTGTCAGTGATTTGATGACGAACCAAAGACGCCAAAAATGCTGACATAAAGCTGTCTCCTGCACCAATCGTGTCCACCACATTTTGCAAAGGTTCTGCTGGGACATGAATGACTTGATTCTTGTAAAAGGCACAAGCTCCTTGCTCTCCTTTTGTGATAACCAGTAATTGAACCCCAAAACTCTCCTGCCACAAACGAGCAATTTGACCAGCATCAGACTTTGGATAAAGCCACTCCAAATCAGAAAGACTGACTTTGACAAGATCACTTTGCCTCAGAATTTTTTCAGTTTGCTCAACCGTTTGTAAATGATTGGGAAGCATGGCAGATCTGATATTAGGGTCAAAGGAAATCAAGCGTTCAGCATGTTGAAGACGAATTTGCTCAAAAATGAGACTTTGAGGTTCACGATAGGCAGAGAACGAACCAAAATGTAAAATTTGAATAGATTCAGGAAATTTTTTGGGAATCGCTTGGCTGTCCAAAAGACTTTCTGAAGTCCCTTCTAAATAAAACTGGTAATCTACTTCTTGACTTCCATCAAGAGGCATGATTGCAAAAGCTAGGGCAGAAGGTCGGTTGCAATCTTGCACAAAACGAAGGGATACCTTTGCTTGTTCCAAACATTGCCTTTGCAACTGACCATGAAAATCATTTGAAATTGACCCCAAAAAATGAACTGGAATATTGAGATTGCCTAGCCCCGTTGCCACATTGAAGGGAGACCCTCCAGGAACAGGAACATAAGCATTGTTTTGATGAGAAGAAGCGGTCAAATCAATCAATGCTTCTCCAGAAACAAGAATTTGTGGCATTTTCAAAAAAACTTTTAGTCAATAGAACACTTTGACCCAAACTGACTTCCCGAAAAAACAAAAAGTTTAACCAGAAAATCCAATCGTCTTTTTATAGAAAAAGATGAGCGACGTTTATTTATTTTGCAAGTAAACCTGACCTTGTTTGCTTAACAACGTCTCCCATTGGTCTTTTGTATGAGAATTAGGAGGGATTGTTTCACCTTCTGAACTCATCATTTTTGAAATATCTTGGAAGGAAGACGCCCAGCCTGCACCCAAAGCGGCAGTCATTCCAGCACCTAAAGCAGAGGCTTCAAGGGATTTGCTTTTAACCAAAGGAAGCCCCGTTGCGTCTGCAAACATTTGACACCAGAGATGATTATTTCCACCTCCACCCACGGCAAGCAGTCTTTTGGCTTGAACTTGATGCTTTTGCATTGCTTGAAGACAGCGAACACTTTCCAGAGTTTGAGCCTCTAAAATGGCTCGGTAAAAGTGATATAAACCATGTTGGGGAGAAATACCTGTAAAGGTAGCTCTTGCTTCTGAATCCCAATGCGGATCCATGCAACCTGACAAATAGGGGCAAACTAGTAAGCCTTGTGAGCCAATAGGAATCTGGCTTGCTCCTGATTCTAAATCTTGAAAAATCTTTGCCTCTTGTTGATGTCCTGACAAGAATGTTTCAAAAAACCAGTTCACAAAGAATGTTCCTGTTCGTTGCACACCTTCCAAAAAATAGCCTTCACCAGTAGGAGAGTTGAGAGTCCTCCAAAATGGACTCATCAATGCCTCTTTTGCCCACGCCCCAGTGATCAAAGCAGTCCCAAGATTCAGATAGATGTTTCCTTCTGTAATGGCATTAGCTCCAAGCCCTGCACAATGTCCATCACCTCCTGCGGCAAAAACTTTCGTGTCTTCTGCAAGACCTGTTTGTTGACAGGTTTTTTGCGTCACGTTGCCGACTAAACTGCCGGGTTTTTGCAACGTGCCAAATTTGTGAGGAGAGAGTTGCAAAAAATCTAAAATGGCTGCAGACCAGCATTGTTGATGCAAATCATAGATGCCAAAAGGGTCTGCACTTGTCCAGCTGGCTACTGCTTTTCCAGTCAAGCGGTAAGTCAAATAGCCGTGAACATCAAGGATTTTTGAGGTTTGCTGTAAGATTTGAGGTTGATGACGGCGTAGCCAATGGAGGCGGTAAAGCACAGGGGTCAAATCCACAGGCTTACCCGTTGTGTGATGAATGAAGTCTTGCTCAAGTCCTTCAACAACAAGTTTGATTTCTGATTTGGCACGTTCATCTAGCCAAACAATCATAGGGTGCGTTTCATTGCCCTCATCATCTATAAAAACAGCAGTTTCCCGTTGATTAGAAATGGCAACACCTGCAACACGTGTGGCGTCAATTTGTTCTGTGACTTGCTTCAAAGCCGAGACTGTTGCACTCCAGCAGTCATGTATAGATTGCTCAACATAACCTGCTTGGGGCGTTTGCATGGGAATGTCAGCCCTCCCTTCTGCAAGGTTTTCTCCTTCACGAGTCCATGCAATCGCTTTTGTGGATTGCGTGGAACTGTCAAGACCGATGACGATGTCTTTTTTAAACGTGTCCATAAAATATTATAAATACTTTGTCATTTGATGTTTTTTTGATATTTTTATGTTTTAAAATTTCTAGCGTGTTGAATTTGCATCATCACATCAAGTTCATTCCAAAGCATCCATTCTTGAACAATTTTCTGATGAACGATTTTTTGTTGAGTGATTCCCCACATTTGCAAAGGAACATGGGTTGGACTCCCATAAATTCCATTCTGATGATGTGAACATTCTACACTCCAACGGATACTAACAAGGTATCCCTCTTGAGAGTTTCCCATCCAATAAACCTCATCAACTTGCAAGGACAAATCTGCAAAAGGTGACAAAAGTTCATCTAACATTTTTTGATAATTTTTAGTGCCGTGACCTGTTCTATCTGTTGCTCCTTGAAAGATGAACTGCTTGCTATAATTGGCTTCTAAAACGTCATACGTCCTGTCGTTCCAGAGCGATTGAATCGTTTCACGGCAAAAGCGGTCTATATCAAAACCTTCAATAGGTTCACTGATGTACAGTGGTGGATTCTGTTGATTAGACGTTTTTAGAAGTTGCCAAGTTTGGTCACTGCGAGGAAAACCTGCAGGAGCGTGATTGACTAAATCTTGCACCTTTTCATTCAAGTCAAATCCTAATTGTCTCAGCATGGCAGAATTGTTATACAGAACATGTTCCAAAAAAATCTCATTTCCCAAACTGACACAATTTGCAATGACCAAAACATCAATATTGTTGTAAGTGGCTTTCCCGTATTTGCTATGCCCATCATTTTTTCCACGAATCAAGGTGCGGTGCGAGGAACGGTAGCCAATTTCATCATCTCCTGCCCAAATGACCTCATCAGCAAGTAATTGAATGTTTGTAAATGCCTTCGTCGTATGGTAGGTGTCTGAAATGATCTTTTGACTTCCAATCTGTAAGCCATAGTCATCAAAAACTTGTGAATCGTGGCTATAAGTTTGACCAATGTATTCCACATGACGATCTTCCCAGATGGTGTAGGTAATTCTGACGATGTAGTCAATGATATTTTGATAAGTTTCTTCAAAACCTTTCATGGATTGTTTGAGCCCAAAGTCTTGAGGAATGCGAGGTTCTCCGTCTTGATAACCTCCTCCTATCCCTTGTCTGCCAATATATTGATCCAAAGAAATGGCATAGTGATTAGGCATGTGTGATCTGGTGAGAGGGCGAGCTATTTTTTGAGTCATACAGATTTTAGATTTGAGAGAGACGTTCACCAGTTTTGACATCAAAAAAATGACAGTGTTCTATTTTTAGACCTGCCTGAAAGGCGTCTCCTATTGATGCCTCAAAGTCTTTAGATGTTTTAATAGTGATCATGCTTTCATTGATTTTTAATTCAATCATTTTGCAATCTCCAAGCAGTTCTACGTTGTAGATGTTTGAGCAGATTTGCGGCTGAGTCAACACACGACTGACATCTACATCTTCAGCTCTAAAGCCGATATACAATTCACGATTGCAGTATTGAGTTGCTCCAGCAATCGTGATGCCTTCTGACTCAAAGATGCCTGCAGCACCGACATTGCCTTTGACAATGTTCATAGGTGGTGAGCCAATGAATCCTGCAACAAAGATGTTAGAAGGTGCGTTATAAATGTCTTGGGGCTGACCAAGCTGTGCAATTTTGCCATCTTTCATCACAGCAACACGGTCTGCCATCGTCATTGCTTCTACTTGATCATGTGTCACATAAATGGTTGTTACTTGAAGCTCCCTTTGTAATCTTTTAATTTCTACACGCGTAGAGGCACGAAGTTTTGCATCTAAATTAGACAGAGGTTCGTCCATCAAAAAGCAGTTTGGTTCTCTGACAATGGCTCTTGCTAATGCGACACGTTGTCTCTGTCCTCCTGAAAGTTCTTGCGGTTTTTTGTGCAGAAGATGCTCCATCTTGACTTTTGATGCTGCTTTTTGAATGAGTGCATCATGCTGATCTTTAGGAATTTTCCTGATTTTGAGAGGATAAGCAATGTTATTTCTGATGTTCATATGAGGATAAAGCCCATAATTTTGAAACACCATTGCAATATCTCTGTCTTTAGGAAGCAGCTGATTGACGAGTCTATCACCGATGTAAATTTCTCCAGAGGTGATGTCTTCCAATCCCGCAATCATTCGCATCGTCGTTGTTTTGCCACAACCTGATGGACCTAAAAAGACAAAAAACTCACTGTCTTCAATTTCTAGTGAGATAGAGTCAACTGCTGTGAAATTCGTCCAACGTTTCACAAGGTTTTTGAGAACTACTTTCGCCATAATCTTGATTTGAACGAGCTATTTTTAATGGATTAGAGTCAAATTGTTTTCAACATAAGTGATTTGGAGGCATCACAAGTTTCAATTATTTAATGGCTCCTGCACTGACCCCTCTGACAAGATGCTTTTGAATGATGACAGCTAGAATGAACATTGGGATCATAATCAAAATACCTGCAGCACTGACAAGATGCCATAATGTTCCTTGTTCTCCTTTAAATAAAGCCAAACCAACAGGCAAGGTGACCGTGTCTCTGGAAGTAAGAATCAAAGCAAACAAAAATTCATTCCAACTTAAAATAAAGCAGAAAATAGATGTAGTAATGATACCGGGCAAAGCCATTGGTAGCACAATATTTTTGACAACTTGAAAACGTGTAGAACCATCAATCATAGCAGCTTCTTCTGTTTCTAATGGAATGGCATCAATGAAACTTTTCAGCATCCAGATTGCAAATGGCATGGTTAAAGTAAAATTGATGACAATGAGGGCAATTTTGGTGTCAAGAAGCTGTAAGTCTCTAAACAAAACAAAGAAGGGCAAGACAATCGCAACTGCTGGTACAAATTGAGTCGCTAAGACTAAAAGAAAAAGAGGCTGACCTGCAAATAACTTGAATCGTGAAAAACTATAAGCTGATAAAGTAGCTAATGGAATTGTCAGGAGAACAGTTAAGACAGAAACAGTAACAGAGTTAGACAGTTTATTTTGAATCTCATACGGGTCTTCAAAAATAGTTTTGAAGTTGTCCAGTGTTGGAGTAAAAAAAACTTTAATGGCAAATAAATCCACTTGATCTTTAAATGCACCTGAAACAATCCAAAAGATTGGGCTTAAAATGATGACCGTTACAATGACAATGATGCTCTTTTCAAAAATTTCTAGTGCTTGCTTCTTACTCAAGATTCTTTTTTTGGAAAAAGGATTTTAATGTACGCAAATGCCAAAAACAAAAGGGGAATAATTAACCAATAAGAAAGAGCAGACGCATAGCCCATGTCGTAATACTTAAATCCTTGTACATAGATATAATGAGCTAGAGTCTGTGTCGCATGGCTTGGTCCTCCGTCCGTAAGCATATAGACTTGGTCAAACATTTTCAGAGAAAAGATGGTTTTTAAAATGACTGCCACCCCCAGTGAAGGCAAAATGATTGGCAAAGTAACGTCAAAAAAAGTTCTCACACTTCCCGCTCCATCAATAAACGATGCTTCTAAAACTTCTTTTGGGACAGAGGTCAGCGCACCGATTAAAAGCAACGTCATGTAGGGTGTCCAGTGCCAGACATCACAAGCGACAAGAACCACCATGGCTAAGGTTTCATGCCCAAGCCAATCTACTGTTGCAAGGTCTGAACTGAACAAACCTAAAAACGCATGAAAGATTCCAAAATCTGCATTAAACATGAACCGCCAAGACACCCCAACTAATGCTGGACTCATGGCAAAAGGAAGTAACAGAATAGACCGTGTGAAACTTCTAAACCAACCTCCTTTAAATAAAATCAATGCCAATCCCATTGAAAAAACAATGGTGAACAGCACAGAAAAGAAAGTGAACACAGCAGTCACTTGGATAGAGTTTAAGGCTAGAGAGTCTTCAACAGAGTTGATGAAGTTATCAAATAAGTATGTGATTTCTGCAAAGCCATCATCTTCCAAGCTCCACAAAGGGACAGGTTCATTGGAACGGCTCAGCTTCCATTCCATGAAACTGATTTGAAACGCTTCACTGATTGGCCAAATTGTGACCAAAAACACAACAGAAATACCCGGCAATAAAAAAATATATCTAAGATATTTATCTTGCATCACTCATCATCAACTTTTTGAACTCACTCTTTTAAGACACTTTGACTGGACTCTGGAACATCAAAAGAGACTGCAACACTTTGAAAAAACACTTTGTTGAAAACAATTTAATAACCTGCTCTGCGCAAAATTCTTTTAGCTTTTTTGGCAGAATCTTTCATCAGTTGTTCAACATCACCACCATTTGCCGCTTTTTGAATGGCATTAGCCACCAGATCCCCAACTTCAGGCCATTCTGGGATTTGGGGCATGATGTTAGAATCTACCAGACTTTCAGCAGCAGCTTTTTGAATATTATCATTCGCAGCATTGACTTCTTCATCAACTAAACTGGTTTTGTGTGTCACAACATTATTGACAATTCGTTTTCCGTCCACCTCTCGTTCAATGGCATTTCTTTTGTCCATTGCAGGATTAGATAACCACTTCATAAATTCCCAAGAAGCCTCTTTATTTTTGGAGTATTTAGAAATTGCAAAGGGCATTGAGATTGCGTAAGTCACGACTTTCCCTTGATATGATGGCATTCCAACAAACCCAATCTGTGATTTTTTCAAAACAGAGGCTTTGGGGTCAGTCATTGGAGCATATGCCCACCACCAGACTGGAATCATCGCAGCTTTACCTTGTTGAAACTGCAACCTTGCATCTTGTTCTACATTAGAAATGGCTCCTGACCCACAAATGTCATGTTCAGTGTTTAAAGCCACATAATCCTTAGTAGCTTGAATCGCTTTTGGTGAATCCCATGCAGGTTTCATATCGTCTGTAAAGACATCAACATCATTAGCCCATAGGAAGTTCAACCAGATGAAAAGGTTTTGCTTATTGCCATCAGCCCCATAATAACAGGCTAACCCACCCATATTTTTTTCAGCTTTGATCTTTTTTCCTGCACGCACCACATCGTCCCAAGTTTGAGGAACAGGTAAGCCTAGCTCCTGAAAAATGTCTTTTCTGTAAAACATGAGTTGTGGATGTGCCCTCAAAGGAAAGCCCAAAGTTTTTCCTTGATAAGATGCACTTTTAGCAAAAGCGGCAGGATAACGTTCCATAGAAATTCCATCGCGTTTGAGCCAATCGTCAATCGGCACTAACCAATGTGCATAAGAAGGACCCCAGCTGTCCAAATAGTTCACTACATCAAAGTTTCCATTGCCTGCCACACCTACACTTGCTACTTTTTCTTGTAAAGAAGTAAAAGGGACTTCTGTCCATTCTACATTGATACCTGTCAGAGCAGTAAATTCTTCATCACGAAGTTCAATTCCTTTGAATTGAGGAGTGACAACCACCATCACCTTAACGGTTGCACCGTCATAAGGCTTGCCTTCCTTGAGTTGATAGGGTAAATCAGCCAAAGCGATGTTTGATAACACCAAAAATCCAGCAGAAGCTAAACATTTTTTAAGATATTTTTTCATAATTATTTTTTGAATTGGGAGTTTAAGTTAAATAAAAAGAAGCCAAGACTTTGAAAGGCGAACAGTTCACACAAAATTTCAAATATACCTATTACTAGATGATAGAAACAAAGCCATCTTGACTCACAAGAGTTGTATCAACAAATTCAGTTTCAAAAATAGTTCATAGGCAACTCACGAACGAGGTTAAAAAACAAAAGCGAATCTCAGACAATTTGTGGACTGAATTGTTCAAAATTCAACACCATTACTAAAGACCGTTGGCATTCTACATTTCTGATTTATTTGAAGTCAAGACATTTTTCATAGAATGTAGGACTTCAAACAAGACAAAGTCATAAACACCCATTAGCAAGAAGATATATTTTGAAGATAGTTTGCTTAACACAACCTGCTTGGGGTGTTTGCATGGGAATATCTGCACGCCCTTCACATTTTCTCCTTCACAAGTCCATGCAATCGCTTTTGTGGATTGCGTGAAACTATCAAGACCGATGACGATGTCTTTTTTAAGCATATTCATAAAATGTTATAAACATTTTATCTTTTGATGTTTTTACAAATGTTTCACGACAAAAACGATAAGTTTTCTTTTGACTTTTACCAAGCCTATTCAAATTTTTTGTAAAGATTAATGCGGTTTATCCCATGCCGTAGCTAGTGGAGACATACCATTCAGATTTATGATTGACGATAAGTATGAGATTCACGCTGACCATAGATGCCAAAGAAAACAAAATGCTTTCCCATGGAAAGACAAATGCGGATAACACCACCAAAATTCCATCAGCACTCATCATCACAATACCTGCACGTATGATGTTTTTATGTTGTAAAAAGGCGCCTAGCACGCCAAATCCTCCCATACTCATGCCATGACGCATGATTGACAGTAACCCCATGCCACAAAGAACACCACCAGTGAGACTGCCCATCAAGGAATGATGCACGTTGATTGTCATCATCACACCTATCATGTCCACAGAAACAGAAACCACCGTCACCAAAACAACTGTCCGTAATGTAAACCAAAAACCCAACAAACGATAAGCGAAAATATAAAATGGTAAACTGATAATAAACAACAAGACGCCAAACGAATATCCTGTGACTTCAGACAACAAAAATGCCCAGCCGCTCAAACCTGATGTCACAATCCCAGCAGATTTGAACATAGCCAACCCAACTGCAATCAAGCTGCTACCAATCAACAAGGCATACACATCATGCAAAAAAGAATGTTCTGGTGCGGTAGATGTTGGCATAGGTATCCTTTTCATCAGTTTAAGACAACGCAATCGTCTCACAATTTTTTGTTTAAGTCACTCAAAAAAGATTGCTGTGAGTCTGGAGTATAGAAAGGCAAAGCAATGATTTTTTGTTGAGTGTCCTTGAGTTCAATTTTCTCAAAATTGTGCATTAAATCTTCTTTCCACTGGTCAAATTGTTGTAAATGTTCCCCTTTGGGTTCAACAAAAATTTGGTAACAAAGATGATTTTCATTTTCATCTTTTTGATGAAGCATCAATAAAAAATCGGGTTCAAAGCCTTCTCCATTAGAAAAATTATAAATCTGAAAAAAACGTTCATTCCTCATCAACCAAACAGGTTCTAACCCCTTCCCTTGAAAAAAATCACAAATGTCAGCAATTAACTGCTGTTCATAAGAATTAATTTTTAACTTTTCTTGTGCAAGATATTGAAATTGAAAGCCGTCTAACAAATTTCTTTCTTGTTCTTTAGTTAAAATAATTCTTTTATTCCTAAAAACATCTTGAATCGGCTTGGGAATAAGCTCTTTTGTTCCCTCATAGTTTGTGCAGATTTTAGTCATTTGATGAGACAGATTTGCTAAAAAACTATCACAGACTTTAAGTAAGTGTTCAGGTTTTTGTACTTCTGCTTCGGAGTGTGTTTTTGGGTGTTCAATGGTGAGAAGATTGTCTTGAAAGATTTTTTGTAAATCAGTGATACAATTTAAGCCAAGTTTATATTCTAGGTTATCAAAGAAAAAATATTTATTTCTGGAACATGCTTTTAAGAAAATCTGTTTAGGAATATCTTGAATTTTCAAAGTCTTTTTTTGGGTATATAAATGATTTTTTGAATGTTGTTCTTCTCCTAATTCATACTCATCAAGATCCACTTTGATTTGATAGTGTCCTGTTACGGATTCAAATTCTTTTTTAAAAACATCATCTAAAACATAATTGCCAAATAAGTTTTTGTTTAAAGTCATATGACTAGATTCTCTGAGCTTTCTTTGGTTGAGGTAAATGACACCATATTTATAAATGTTTGATTTTGTAAAATCATCTTTCAATTTGATTTCTACCTCAGTTAAGTCAGAATCTTTTAAGCCTATTTCTGCTAAATCTTTATCTAATTGTTCAATGAATTTTGAGCCATCAGAAGTATGGAAATGAAGTTGTTCCAAAACGATAGATTCATGGTCTAAATCGTCATCACATTTTCGTTTGTATAAATCTTGGTTGTCATCTCTTTTGTAGGGATAAAGCCTTGCTCCTCTGCCAATCAACTGGATTTCTTTGGTAGTTGGTGGGTGATATTTAGTGCTAGGTGTTTCATACAATTTGACAATGTCATACAAATTCAAGACGTCCCAACCTTCATTGAGCTTATCCACTGCAAAAATCACTCTATATCGGTTGTTGACGTCCTCCAGTGTATTGAGTTTAATTTGCATCGTTTTGACGTCTTGGTCATCATTGGCATTGATGATTTTTTCTGGTAAAAATTCAATTTTTAGTCGTTCTACAAGATGTTGAGCAAAAAACTCATCTTCTCTAAAAAAATAATAAATTTTGTGATAGATTGGGGTTTGATTTCTATATCTGCCTATTAAATCAAAAAGTTCATGGATTTCTTCTTTTGTCAAATGTTCTATCATCTCTTCAAAAGATTTTTGATTGTCTCTGCTTTCTTTAATTGTTTTAGATTTAAAGAGAATGACAGGTTTTAAAGGGATTTTATATTTTGCGGCAACTTCCATACGGTATTGACTCACTATCAATGCTAACAAAAAGCGATTTTTTATCTCATCTGTTTGAGTTTGTGCTAAGAAAATATTTTTAGAATATCCATCACTTCTAAACTCTCTTAGACCATATTGAATGATTGCTTTCTCTAAGTATTTATCTTTTAATGCAGGCTTGTCTAATTCTGCAGTGGCTGTAAATTCTAATAAATGATTATCTGAATGTTGTTGAAAAATTGCTAAAACACTGTTTTCCCAAGAATCAAATAACTCTTTTTGTACTTTAGTTTGTGTGTTGTTGTGATGTGCTTCATCTGCGAGCAAAACGACTTGGTATTCTGTAAAATCTGACAAAGTTAAACCATTTTCTTTGGGTGTATTGAGTTGTGAATGTAAGCCTTGTATGGTGGTAAATAAAATATTAATGCAATGAGGATTAGAGTCTTCTATTGAATCAATGGCTTTAATTTCTACTTTGTCTCCTGTGATTTCAATAGAATCTGTAAAAAGATATTTGCTTGTTCCTTGTGCAATAAAGTTCTGTTTGGTCTTTTCTAAAACGTTTGTAGAATTGACAAAGAAGATAAAATTTCGGTGATTCTTTGAGTATAAATAGAGCATCAAAGCCGCCATCATTAAAGTCTTGCCTGTACCTGTTGCCATCTCAAAAAGCAAATGTTGATTACCATTTTTATTGGGATAATTTTCGTGATAATGTACAAAACGTTTGATTGCTTTTTCTTGATAAGGTCTTAACGTATGTTTAAGATTTTTAGTGATTAAGTCAGGTACTTCTGTTTGCAAACAACCCATGTCTTCTAATGCTTGATACTTCTCAAATAAAAATTGTTTGTTCATTGGTGCTTGGTCTTTTGTTAAATTTGGGTCAATACTTCATATTTTTTCATAATATTTTGGCAAAAAGATTTTGGGATTCTATTCCAATCTAACACTTGTACAATAATTGGAATGTTAGAATCCCTTAATGCTTCTTTAAATTGATTAAGTTCGTTCATTGGCAATGGTGTTTGATCTGTTGTTTTTAAGACTAAATCCAAATCACTTGTGCTATGACAATTTCCATTGACACGACTACCAAAAGCCCAAATCTCTAGCTTTGTTTGTAAGACTTTTTTTGCAATTTGAACGATTGCCTGTTTGTCTTGTTCTCTAATGATAAGCATGTTCAATGATGTTTGTTAAACCGTTCTAGTTTATCCACCAAATTTTTTGAATCTATAAGAAATTGTTCTATTAATTCTAATGTTTGATTGGCTAAACTTTCTCCGTATTCATGCGAAGTTTCATTGCGACTATCTCTGTAATCTAGCCAACGTTGTAGTTCGTCAATTTCTAGTATGCCAAACTTTCCTGCTTCTCTAAAAATATCTTTGAAAGTCAGTTGATTGACTGCTTTAGGACTGTGAAAGTATGGTTTCATACATTTTTTTAATAACTTCCCTGCTTGCTCTAAAACAATTTCAAACTCTTTGACTACTGCTAAACGATAGATGTCATATTCTATTTCTTGAGGGTTACAATTTTTTAGCTTGATGTATGCCGCTTCCAAAACCAAAAGACAATGCTTTAAATAAGTTGTTTCTATCATTTTTTATTCCTCATAAAAGTTTTCTGAAAGTTCTTTTTCTTCATCAGTGCAATGAGGAATTTCATTATAAATAAAAGAATCATCAATTTTTCAAAAGAGAGAGTTATTTTAAATTTTTTGATTAGGCAAGGGTGTCAATTTGGTTAATATAGACATTGATTAATTTATGACAAGAGCATAAATTTTCTAATTGTCTCCAAATTTGACAAAGCAAAGTATTAAACTCTTTTCTTTTTAAATTTCCAATACGTAAATGAATGACTCTTGGTGGTGGTGAAATTTCCAAAATTCTATATGAAAAATCTGTATCTTTTGTAACAATCACTAAATCATTTTGTTTTGCATATTCCCATATTTGAGTATCTGATAGGCTTTCTCCTAAATGAGAAGCATGAATGATGGAAAAAGGTGATTCTAAATCTAAATTGATAGGAAGGTTTTCATCAAAAAGAAAGCCTTTCATATCGTTATTTTATTTTGATAACAATTTGCCATGATTTTTGAAGCATATTGAATACAAACATAGATGTCTTCCCTAGTTAAACTAGGATAAGCCTCTAATACTTCTTCTACTGAATCTCCTGCTCCTAAAAATTCTAAAATCGTTTGGACGGTGATTCGTGTTCCTTCAATAACAGGCTTACCATTACAAATGTCTGGGTAAATTACAATTTGTCTCATTTTTTACTCCTCATAAAATTTTTTTGAAAGTTCTTTTTCTTCGTCAGTACAACTGTGCGTTTCATCTTTTCTTTCAGAATAATTGACATACAACTGATTTTTATCTAAAAACTCAAATAAGATTTGTTTTTGTTGTTCTAATGTTAGCTTTTTAAATTCTTGGTCATTTGCTTTGATTGCCTCAACATTCAAACGATAATCTATAAAACCTTTTTCTAAAAGAACTTTTCTAATCTCTAACAATTCTTTTGTCGTTTGTGCCTGTTGAATTTGTTCTACAAAATGTTGATTGTATTTCTTTAACTCTAAATAAATAAACTCACCTCCTCCTCGCCATTCTACACTTTCAGAAACTCCTCCTTGTTCACCATCAATCACTTTTTTTAAGCGTTCTACTGCAATTTGTTCTATGTAATCCATTTGCTCAATTCCAATGTATTGCCTCCCCATCTTATGAGCAACGGCTGCCGTCGTTCCACTTCCTAAATGAAAATCTAAAACAATGTCATTTGGTTGAGTTGCTAGTTTTATAATTCTTTCCAAAAGTCTTTCTGGCTTTGGAGTGGCAAAGACTCCTTTCCTTCCCATGAGTTTTATAATCTCTTTTGTTCCTTCAGTGGAAGTCCCTACTTCATTTCCATCCCATATTGTAAAGGGATTTGTCCCTTTTAATTCTGCCTCAAATTTCAATCTTTTTAATTGCGGTTTGGATTTTCCAGCCTTACCAAAAACAATACGATTATCTTTTAGAGCTTCTTCAAATTTTTCTTCTGTCATTCTCCAGCATCTTCCCTGTGGAGGTAGAAACTCTTGACCTGTATTCGGGTTGACTATTTTATATGTCAAATTAGGACGAATGTTTGGTGCATCAAAAGGGTCAGCTATCCAATCTCCTCTAGGATCATTGTCTATGTTAGAAAATTTACTATGATCAATTTTTAAAGAGTTTAATTTAAAAAAATCTCTATTTTTAGAAAATGTAAATGTATAGTTATGTGAAAGAGAAACATCAATGTCATTCTGGCTAGATTTTCTATGATTCCATATAAAATTGGCAACAAAATTCTCTCTTCCAAAAACTTCATCCATTAAAACTTTTAAATAGGCTTGTTCGTTATCATCACATTGTACAAAAATGACGCCATCATCTCTTAGCAATTCTTTGGCAACTTCCAAACGATTTTTCATAAAAACTAACCAAGTAGAATGGTTAAAGTGGTCATTATAGTTAAAGCTGTCATTGCCTGTGTTGTAAGGCGGGTCAATGTAAATCAGTTTAACTTTGCCTCTAAACTGATGTTTGATGCTATGTAAAGCGATTAGATTGTTCCCTTTGATGATGAGATTATCTTTGATAACTCCGTTTTCATCTCGTTGGAAATCCCCCTGCAATTCCATTGCTTCCCCCTTTTCAAAGGGAGATAAAGGGGGATTGCTTCCAAAGCGTTTGAAATTAGTTAAAACTTTTTTATCAAGAAGCCTGTCTATTTCAAACCCTGCCAGTACTTCATTCAAGTAAACTTCTCCCCGTTTGTCATCATCTTTGGTTTGTCCACCTTCTAAGATGCAATCTTTAAACGGAAAGTTTAGAACAACATCATTGGTTTTTTTCAGATAGTTTGTTCCATCATGCAAGCCGATTTTATTCTTATATCTGGTGTAAGAATTGGCTAAAAACTCTTTATGTGAAATATAATCTATAAATTTATCTCTCATAAAAACATGATAACCTTCATGTTGCATGAAAAAGCTGGATCTAGTGTTTTGATGCTTCACCAATAAAGCGATCAAATTGGTATCGCATTGTTGAGCCAGTTTGTGCAGTTTGATAATGTTCAAACTGCCATCTTGATTGAGATATTCCGAATTTTGAGAAAGAATAGTTTTTAATTCTTTAAAAGAAAGAGACATGTTGCAATAGTTTTAAAACTTGTTTGTTGAAAATACGGATAGAGCTAAATAGGAATAAAAAATTATTCAATTTGTGTATTTTGATTTTTCTTATAATCCATTGCTAATTGGCTAATTGTTTGACCATCAAGCCCTTGGAATAAAGTTGTTCTCCAATGCGTATAATCAAACTGTTCTTGCTGAATCAAAGCAATAAACCTTTCCATTTCTACAAGACCAAGATGTTGATTCAACACTTCAAAAGCATGGATTTTCAATTCGGTATCAGTCATCATGTTTTTTCTAATAATTTTACAAAATCAACAGGAGATATAATTTTAAGAGATAATATTTTTCAGATACTTTTAAAATACCTTTATCAACCGTGATAAAATAATCTGATTTCATTTCTACGGCACAAGCTAAATGTAAAGCATCTAAAGGTTTGAATCCAAGTGCAGTGAAAGTCTTCACTATTTTTAAAATTTCTGTTGTTTCTTCAGTGTCTTTAAGAGCTATATTTTTCCATTCTTGGATTTGTATTTTTCTTTCTAAAAAAGGGTTTTGATGATTTTCAAAATCAAGAATGTATGACCAACATAAAATCAATTTTCCTTCTTTAATGGCTTGTTGTATAAACAATTTACATTCAGTTTCTATTTTAATAGATAAATACCTTTGATCATCAAAAGGTCTGTTAAAACAACAATTATCAAGATAAATAATCATTTTTTACTCCTCATAAAATTTTTTTGAAAGTTCTTTTTCTTCGTCAGTGCAACTGTGCGTTTCATCTTTTCTTTCAGAATAATTGACATACAACTGATTTTTATCTAAAAACTCAAATAAGATTTGTTTTTGTTGTTCTAATGTGATCTTTTTAAATTCTTGGTCATTTGCTTTGATTGCCTCAACATTCAAACGATAGTCTATAAAACCTTTTTCTAAAAGAACTTTTCTAATCTCTAACAATTCTTTTGTCGTTTGTGCCTGTTGAATTTGCTCTACAAAATGTTGATTGTATTTTTTTAACTCTAAATAAATAAACTCACCTCCTCCTTGCCATTCTACACTTTTAGAAACTGCTCCTTGTTCACCATCAATCACTTTTCTAAGTCGCTCCACTGCAACTTGTTCTATGTAATCCATCTGCTCAATTCCAATGTATTGCCTCCCCATCTTATGAGCCACAGCAGCAGTTGTACCACTTCCTAAATGAAAATCCAAAACAATGTCATTGGGTAGAGTAGATTGCTCAATAATAAAAGAAATAAGTTTTTCTGGCTTTGGATTCTTAAAAACTTTTTGATTGTCAAAAAGTTTATACAATTCTTCAGTACCTGCTTTTGTAGAATACAAACCTAATGAAGACACACATTGCTTTTTATTTTTATAATCTTTCAAAAACTCTTTTCTTGCAGGGTATTGGTCTGGTGAGTCAGGAAAGATGATGTAACCTTCTGTGATCCATTGGTCTAATTTTTCTTGTGAATAGGGTGTTTCAAAAGTAAAGGTCATTTTATTTTGGGGATTGACAATAGTTTTTTGACTAAAGTTTTGTCCAAACCTTTGAAGGTATTGCCTTTTCCATTTTCCCCTTGGGTCATGGTCAGGATTTGCAAAATCAGCCTCCTCTCTTTCTAATCCCCTAAAAGAAAAAGCATTTTCTGTTTTTGAAAAGACAATTAAATTTTCATGGTTGTTAACAACCATATTTTTAGTCACAATCCCTTGCGCTCCCTTTTTAGTCTCCCAAACAAAATTGACAATAAAATTCTCCCTTCCAAAAACTTCGTCCATCAAAACTTTTAAATAGGCTTGTTCATGGTGGTCACAGCTGACAAAAATGACGCCATCATCTCTTAGCAATTCTTTGGCAACTTCCAAACGATTTTTCATAAAAACTAACCAAGTAGAATGGTTAAAATGGTCATTATAGTTAAAGCTGTCATTGCCTGTGTTGTAAGGTGGGTCAATGTAAATCAGTTTAACTTTGCCTCTAAACTGATGTTTGATGCTATGTAAAGCGATTAAATTGTTCCCTTTGATGATAAGATTATCTTTGATAACTCCGTTTTCATCTCTGTTGAACGTTGCGATGCTTTGTTGTCCTTTTGAAGTGTATTTTTTGGCAGAAGTGAAGACTTTTTTATCAAATAGCCTGTCTATTTCTATGTAAGCTAACACTTCATTCAAATAAACTTCTCCTTGTTTGTCATCATCTTTGATTTGTCCACCTTCTAAGATGCAATCTTTAAAAGGAAAGTTTAGAACAACATCATTGGTTTTTTTCAGATAGTTTGTTCCATCATGCAAGCCGATTTTATTTTTATAACGCGTATAAGAATTGGCTAAAAAATCCTTGTGCGATATGTAATCAATCAGCTTGTCCCTTAGGAAGACACTATGATTGCCTTGTTGAATGAAGAACGTAGCTTTGGTTTCTTGATGACTTAATAACAAAGCAATCAATGAGGCATCACTGCTTTGAACCAACTTGTGTAGTTTACTGCTGTCTAAGCTGCCATCTTGATTGAGATAATCAGGATTCGTGGAAAGAATCGCTTGAAGTGCTTTAAAAGAAAGGGGCATGCCTGAGGTGGTTTCAAAACGTTTGACAAGCTCATAGTTTTCAAAAATTCAACTTTCTGAAAACTGTTGATTTAGTCAATTTTGATAGTCTATTTGCTTTGACTGCCTTTTTGTATCAAATTTTTTAGACCTATTGTCAGTTTCTTCACATTACCATCATTTGTCACTTTTTTCAATGACATGAGTTTTACGGACTTAGTGAAATGAGAAACGTCATTTTTTTAAAAAAATGACTATTGTTTCAGTGAACCTAACGTTAAACCTCTGACTAGCTGTTTTTGAACAATCAAAATGAATAGAAAAGCAGGAATGATGGCGGCTGCTCCAAGTGCTGCCATATTCCCCCATGCCGTGCCTGTGGAAGTGACAAAGGTAGAAGAGACAACAGGAACAGTTTTTAATCCTGTCTGGGTGAGTGTGAGAACAAATAAAAATTCTGTCCAAGAAAAAATGAAGCACAGCACAGCAGTTGCGGCAACACCTCCTTTTGCCATTGGGAAGACAACGCGGCGAAAAATTACCCACCGTGACGCCCCATCTATGAGAGCGCTTTCGTCAATTTCTTGGGGAATGTCATCAAAAAAACTTTTCAGCAACAGCACACCAAGCGGCAGATTCATCAAGGCATGAATTAAAATGATGCCAATGTGTGTGTCCATCAAACCAAAATCACGAAACATCAAAAACATTGGCAATGCCACAGCAACAGGTGGAAGCATACGAGTTGAAAGCACCCAGTTGACAAAATGATGACGTCCTGTAAAGTTCATACGGCTCAAAGCATAAGCTGCCAGAACAGACACCACCACTGCCAACGCAGTAGAACCTAGTGCAATGATAATTGAGTCCCACAATCTTGGCAGCATGAACCAATCTGCACCCCCTCCAAAATCTACCTGCCCTCCAAATGAAAAACCGAAGACTTCATAAAAGTTTTTCAAAGTTGGATCAAAATCTAGCAATTTGGGAGGAATGTGAAAAATATCTTTGGCATGTTTAAAAGCGACTGAAACCCAATAAAAAATTGGAAATGCAGAAATCAGCACAACAAACCATGCCAAGACCACTCTCATCATTCTTTTGGAATACGATTGAACAATCATTTTTTGCCTATTTTTATTTGTTGGATTTGTGTGATCAATTTTTTACCATTTGACTTTGGTCACTTTAATGAACAAGTTGCAGACAAACAGAACAACCAGAAGAGAGACAAGGCTAATGGTTGCCCCATAACCCCATTTGATGAAACTAAACGTTTGCTGCCAAATGTAAAGACTGAGCGTATAAGTGGAAGTCCCTGGACCTCCTGACGTCATCACAAAGACGTAGTCAAACATACGAAAAATGTCAATTCCCCGAATCAAGACCACAACAGCAATCACGCGTCCCATCAATGGCAATGTGATGCGAAAGAAAATTTGAACTCCAGAAGCCCCATCTAAAATTGCCGCTTCATAAGGTTCTGTTGGTAAAGAACGTAGACCTGCTATGAAAATTAACACTACAAATGGCGTCCATTGCCATATGTCAGCAATCATCACCCCTATCAAAGCAGTAGAGGGAGTAGAAAGGATCGGATTTTCTTTGCTTAAAAGACCAAGTGTTTCCAAGAGGTAGGTTAAGATTCCAAACTCCGGGTCTTGCATCAACAAAAACATCATTCCTGTAATTGCAGGGGGAATGACCAATGTCAACGTCAAAAGACTCCTCAGGAAGCCAAAAGTTTTTTCATCAGAATCCAGCAGCAAAGCAATCAACATTCCCAAAACCAACTGCACCACCAAAACCACCAGAAAGTAGGTCATGGTAATGCTCATTGCCTCCCAAAGCCTTTCATCGCTCAACAGCTTTTGCCAGTTTTCTCCCCCAACATAGACTAAACGCCTTTTGAACACAGAATATTCATGGAAGCTCAACCAAATGTTGTAAAAGAAAGGATAGACTGTGAAAACCAACAACATTGACACCATTGGTAAAAGCCAAGGCAAAGGGTGGTCTGATAAAAGAAACTTACTCTTCAATGAAGTTGGGTTTGACATTTGGGTATTTTTGAGGAGTTTGAGATGCCTTTATTGTTGATTAATTTGTTCTAGCCATTTTGCAAAATGTTCTTTTTGTTTAGCATCAAGAAAGAGTCCATGTTTGGTGCGTCTTTCTAAAATGTCTGCGACTGAAGTTGCCCATTCGTATTTGATGAGGTAACGTGCTTCTTTTTCATAAAACTCTCCGCCAAAATGTTCTCCCAAGTCTTCAAGAGATTCTGCATCATCAAGCAGAATGAATGTGCGTGTCCCATAAAATCTGACAAGGTGATAAGAAAGTCTGTCTCCTAACCATGGGTGTCTTTGCCTCAACGTTTGAAGGAAGACATCAAAGTCAGCATCTGGAATATTCCCACCGGGCAAGGGTTGCTTTGACGTCCAAGCGGGTTTCATCTTTGGGAAAAAAGGTTGAAGTCTTTCAACGACTGCTTCTGCAATTTCACGGTAAGCAGTGATTTTGCCACCAAACAATGAAAGCAAAATCGCTCCCCCTTGTTGATTGAGTTCAATTTGATAATCTCGTGTGACAGCACTTGGATTCCCTGAATCGTCATCAAACAAAGGTCTGACGCCAGAATAAGTGTCAACAATGTCTTGGTCTGTGAGTTTTTGCTGAAAATAGCGATTTGTCACTCCAAACAGATAGTCAATTTCTGCTTGGTCTATGACCACATCATCAGCATTGCCTTCAAATGGAATGTCTGTTGTCCCAATGACACAAAGGTCTTCTTGGTAAGGAATGACAAAAATCACTCGCTTGTCCGTGTTTTGTAAAAGGTAAGCATGAGACCCTTCCCAGAACTTCTTGACAACAAGATGACTCCCCTTGACCAGACGAATTTTATATTTAGAAGAAGCACCTTTGATAGATGGAATGACTTGATCCACCCAAGGTCCTGCTGTATTGATGATGGCTTTGGCATGGACTTGAAGACTTTCTTGAGATTTTTGGTTTCGCAACGTCACTTTCCAAACACCTTGCTCTTGTTCTGCACTTTCAAATTTGGTATGAGTCAAAACCTCTGCACCATGTTCCTTCGCATCAAGCGCATTCAACGAGACCAGTTTGGCATCATCTACTCCACAATCAGAATATTCAAAGGCTTGTGTGAATTGTGCTTCAATTCCCTTGCCTTCTGGCACATTTTGTAAATTGAGATGTCTAGTAGCAGGTAGCCTTTTTCTACCTCCAAGATTGTCATAAAGAAAAAGCCCCAGACGAATGAGCCACACAGGACGTTGTTCTGGAGAGTGGGGCAAGACGAATCGCATGGGAAAGACCAAATGCGGAGCAACTTCTAAAAGCACCTCCCTTTCCTTCAAGGCTTCTCTGACCAGACGGAACTCATAATATTCCAAATAACGCAAGCCCCCATGAATCAGCTTGCCAGACCTTGAGCTTGTCCCTTGAGCAAGGTCATCTTTTTCACACAAAAGCACACTTAACCCACGACCTGAGGCATCTCGGGCAATTCCTGCCCCATTGACTCCACCGCCAACGACCAACAGATCAACTGTTCTGATTGATTTCATAACTTTTCAAAATAGTGATTCAAATAAAATAAAATTCAGCAACAAGAAGGATTTCCATCTTGAAGACCATAAGTTGCAAAACTGTCCAGTGTCTCTTGAATTTGTGCTTCGTTGAGAATCAAAGGACCTCCTTCAATCTGAAGAGAAAGATAGTATTGTTTGGCAATGGTCTCTAATTCTACAGCACGCCACATCGCTTTGTCCAAATTTTCGCCAAGAGCAATCATGCCATGGTTGGCAAGCAAACAGCCCATGCGACCTTCCAGTGCTTTGATGGCATGTTGAGCCAATTCTTCTGTCCCGTAACGTGCATATTCAGAACATCTTACATCACTGCCACCAAAAGCGGCAATCATGTAATGGCATGCAGGAATAGACTTTCTAGCAATCGCCAAAGTTGTACAGTAAGTAGAATGAGCATGAACAATGGCAGATACGTTGTCGTTGTCCCTTAAAAGATAGCGGTGAAACCTCCATTCGCTAGAAGGTTTGAGCGGACCTGTAAATGTTCCTACTTCTGAGTTCATCTCTACCGAAGCAATCATTTCGGGGGTCATGGTGTCATACGGAGTGCCACTTGGAGTGATCAACATTCTGTCTTCATACAAAACAGAAATATTGCCTGATGTCCCTTGATTCAAGCCACTGTCATTCATCAAACGGCATTTTTTAACAATATTTTCACGAATTTGGTATTCTTCTACATTCATTAGGTTTTTAGGTTAAGTGTTCGTTAAGAAAGAGGAAAAGGATTGATGGGAGGTTTCCCATGCAAATAATGCTGAATCTCCTTTGCAAGACATTCAGCAGTGTAACTCACAGTTTTAGTAGATGCCCCTGCAATATGAGGAGTCAAGGTGACGTTTGGTAATTTCAATAAATCCCAATCTTCGGGGGGAGGTTCAACAGCAAATGTCTCTAACATTGCACCCCGTAAGTGTCCCGATTTTAACGTTTGGTAGAGGTCATCATAGTTGACGATTGGACCTCTGGCAGTGTTGATCAAAAAACTACCTTGCTTCATTTTAGACAGGGTGCTGGCATTCATCAAATGAGTTGTTTCTTGGGAAACCCTAGCATGCAGACTGACCACATCAGATTGTTGCAACAAGTCATCTAACTGGACTTGCTTCACTCCTGATTGAGCATCATCTTCTGAAAGTTTTACATAAGGGTCACAAACCAAGATTTGACAGCCAAAAACTTTGAGGAGTTTGACAACTTTTGTTCCCACTTCACCATAGCCAACCAGACCGACAGTCAATTCTGAAAGCTCACTTCCGGTCAAATCTGCACGGTACAAATCTCCCCTCCAGTTGCCTTGACGCAATGCCTCATGTCCTGCACGAATTAACCTTGTTTCAGCAAGGATTGCCCCAATCGTAAACTCTGCAACAGCAGTAGAGTTCCTGCCCGGCACATTGACCATTTGGATTCCAAAAGACTCAAGTGCATCAGACTCAATATTGACAGGTCCACCTCGTCCGACTGCAATGAATTTCAAATCAGGCAACTGCGCCATCATGTCTTTAGAAAGAGGCGCTAAGTGGTTCACCCAAATTTCTGCCCCTTGTAAAAATTTAACAATCTGTTCAGGGTCTCCTTGATACTCTTTCAGTCCTGCTAAACCTGCTTGCAAGTAGCCATGTTCCATTGGTTCATCAGGCCAAGGTAGTTGTAACGTGGCAAACTCTATGGTGAATGCAGGCTCACAAGCCTTTTTAATGGCGTTGACAAACACATCAGGGAGCATAAAGCGGTCTCCAATGACGGCTATTTTTTTTGACATTTTTTTGCTTGATTAAAGTGTGAGACCATCAAAACATTGCTTGATGACATTTTAAGATATTTTGACAAATTTGTTTCAGTGATTTCGTTTATCCCTCTCTCCAAAGTGGAGACCAATGCCTTTGTCCCTTTCAAAAGAAACATCGGTTTGTTGTCTGTGCGATTCGGTATTTCATTCATTGAATTGTCTATCGTGCGACTGTTTTTGCAAAGCACGCCATACAGATCTTTGATTTTGACGTGCTTCTTGATAGATGGGATAAAGCTGTTGATAAGTCTTAGCCAATTCAGAGTCAGGTTGCTCTAACTCACCTAAACATGGTGCAATCCATTGTTTCACGCATTCTTGCATGCTGGGGAAAATTCCCAATGACACTGCGGCAATCATGGCAGCCCCTGTTGCACCAGCTTCTTCTCGGTTGGCAACACGAACGGGAGTGTTGAGCATGGAGGATAACAAAAGCCTCAAGACACGGCTTTTAGATGCCCCCCCAGTCAGACGGATTTCAGCAGGAAGTTCACCAATGGTCTGATAACAGTCTTTAGTGGCTAAACACAGTCCTTCAAAAATGCTTCGTACCATGTCGTAATAATCATGACGTGTATTCAAGCCAATAAATCCTGCACGTGCCGATGATTCTATAAAAGGACCTCGTTCGCCTGCTTCTGAAATATAAGGGAAAAATAAAATCTCGCCAGAGACGGCTTGCATCATATTTTCATCTAACGTTTCATAAAACTTTGATGCAGAAAATTCTACACCTTGATTTTTCATCAATGGCATCATGGCATTGAGAATCCAGTCAAAATTGATAGTGCCTGAAAGATTGGATTGAGCTTGTGCAAAATGCTGAGGAATTGGCAACAACATCGTATAGCCTGTTTGTTCTGGATTGAGCAACACTTGGCTTGCATGACGTTTGAGGACAGCGTGCATTCCAGTTGACCCAACAATAGAACAACCCACATTGACAGCTTCATCATAAAATCCAGACCCTAACAAACTACAAACGACATCTACATATCCCAAAACCACAGGCACGCCCGATGGAATCCCAAGTTCATTGGCAATGTTTGGTTTGAGAGGGTGATGCGTCTTCACTCCGTTAACAATAGGGGGAAGTAGGTGTTTTTCGTTCTGCAAGCCTAGTAGCTCAAAAACTTCCTCGCTGTACTGTCCCGTTCTAAAGTCTCCAAAACTAAAAACAGCTTCTGAGGGGTCAGTCGCACGTTGCCCTGTCATTTTGAAGTAAAGCCAGTCTTTACAATGAAAGGCAGTGGTGGCTTGTTGTAATTGTTCAGCTTGGTGTTGTTTCAACCACAACCATTGGGGGGCTTGGTCGCAAGCTGCAAAACCTGTCCCCACGATTTGAAAACGTTTGGCTTCTTTTGGTGATTTGCGGAAGTCATCAACCAAGCTAGCAGCGCGTGCATCAAGCCAAAGAGAAGCAGGGGCAACAGAATTTCCCTGCTTGTCAATCAACCAATTTCCGCTACCTTGACCCGTAATTGCAATCCCTTTGATGCGAGTTTCAGCATGAGGGATTTGTCGCACCAATTCCTGAAGTGTTGCAAAAGTATCAAGCCACGTTTGCTCCATATCTTGCTCTACTTTTCCATCAGGGAGGCTGATGTATTGATTTTTTTTTGAAGTATAAGCCAGTTGCTGACCTGCTAGGTCAAATGCAACGGATTTAATCACAGACGTTCCTGCATCAATTCCAATTAAAATGTCTTTGTCCATCTCTAAAAAATGAGATTTTGGGTTTCTGTGTCAAAAAAATGGAGTGCATGATGAGGAATAGAAAAAGGGACCATCTCACCATACTGATAAGGTTGTCTGGTGTGAGACACAATCACTAATGAATTTTGGCAAAATTTTGTAGCTAAATGGACTTGGTCTCCCAACCATTGATTAGAAATCAGCTTTGCCTTTAAATCACCACTTCCTAACTGAAGAAAATGAGGGCGCACTCCCAAAATGACTTCGGTGTTTTTCTCAATTTGTTTCAGTTGCTCTGATGAGAAATTGGAGAGGTCATATTTTAAAACGTCTTGACTTCCTTGAAGAAAAAGTTTCAGCTCATTGTTTTCTATACTCAATTTTGCCTCAATCACATTCATAGGAGGTTCTCCCAAAAATGTCCCCACAAAAAGATTGGCAGGAGTATCTTGAAGGTGTTTTGATGTGTTGTAATCTTGTAAAATGCCACCTTCCATGACAGCAATTCTGTCTGCCAGTGCATTGGCTTCTGTCTGATTGTGGGTCACCATGATGGCAGTTTTGTGTTCTTCTTTAAGGTATTGTTTGATTCGCACACGCAGAAGTGACCTAAGTTGAGGTTCTAACTGTCCCATCGGTTCATCAAGCAAGTACACGTCTGCTGGCTTGACCAATGCTCGGGCTAGGCTGACTCTTTGTTGCTGACCTCCTGAAAGAGAAGCTGGGCGTGAATCTAACAAATCCTGAATCTCCAAAAGCTCTGTGACGTGTCCGACTGTCTTTTCAATTTCTTTTTTGGAAAACTGGCTTGATTTTAAAGCAAAAACAATATTTTCTTTAACAGAAAGAGGAGGATAGAGAGAATACCCTTCAAACGCCATAGCGACTTTTCTTTGGGCAGGTAGCAAGGTATGAATCTGCCGACTGTTCAACTCAATCACTCCACTACTGACAGACTCAAAACCTGCAACCATTCTTAAAGTAGAAGTTTTGCCACAACCTGAAGACCCAAGCAATGCAATGATTTCCCCATGTTTGACTTCCAACGAAAGGTCTTTGACAGCATGAACACCTGAAGACCCTTGTAACTCATAAATTTTGTTGACTTGCTTTAAAAGTAAGTGAGACATACGGCTTTAGCCTTCTTTCAGATTGAGAGTTTTTTGATTTTGAGGGTGAAACAAAAAAACATTTTCAAGGTCAAAATTCATACTGATCTTCTGTCCTACGTTAGGCAGGGATTCATCAAAAGGGTGTGATGAAAGCAATTCATGTCCATGTTCCGTTTTCAAAAAGACAATATTTCTTTCATTTAAAGGGGTGATTGTGAGAATATCAGCCTCAAAAACCCCTTGCTCGTGAGGTTGGCAAAACTGAAGATGTTCAGGACGTATGCCTAAAATGTAAGAATCTAATCCCACTTCTTTTTGCTGAAACACTCGCTCTGTGTCCACAATAAGAGATTGCATTTGTTGCATAGAAACATGGAGCAGATTGATAGGTGGGTCTCCAAAAAGTTTAGCAACAGTCAAAGAAGCAGGTTTAATGTAGATGGTCTCAGGGGTGTCAAACTGAATCACCTCCCCTTCATGCAAAATGGCAATCCTGTCAGCCAATGCCATTGCCTCCTTGTAATCTTGAGTGACATGAATGGTTGTAGCTTGAAACTTTTGCAACAATTCAGGCAGGCTTAACCTCATTTCAAAACGAAGTTTTGCATCAACATTTCTTAATGGGTCATCAAGCAAAAGCAATTTAGGTTCAACAATTAAAGCACGTGCCAATGCCACTCTTTGCTTTTGTCCGTTAGATAATGCTTTGGGCATGTGTTTCAGAACGTGTTGGACTTTTAAATGTTCAGCAATTTGAAAGACTTTTTCTTCAATCTGTGAAGTGCTTAGCTTTTGAGCCACTAAGGGACTTGCAATGTTTTGAAATGCAGAAAAATGAGGATAGAGCGCAAAGTTCTGGAATGCCATGCCAATCTGACGTTTTTCAGGGGCAACATGAGTGACGTCTTGGTTGTCAAAGTGAATGGTTCCGCTGTCCAGTTCTTGCAATCCTGCAATCGCACGAAGTAGCACAGTCTTGCCACAACCAGAATGACCAAAGACTACAACAAACTCGCCTTGATTCACCTCAAGACAAATCTCTTTGAAAATTTGATGGTCTTTGAATGACAAACTGAGCTGATTGAGTTTAAGATGCGACATGTTACCCCTTCACTGCCCCAAGTGATAAGCCTTCTACAAGATACTTTTGTGCGTAGAGAGCAATCATCAAAGTAGGAGCGATAGACAAAATAATCCCTGCCGCAACTTGACCATATTGAATCCCTGATGCCGTCACAAATGCCAAAGCACCTACCGTGACAGGTTGTTTGTCAGCAGAAGCCAGCACCAAAGCAAAAACAAAGTTATTCCAAGTAAAAATGAAGGAAAGCAACCCTGCTGCTGCAATTCCCGGACGTGCCAATGGAATAGCAATTTTGAAAAAGGATTGAATCCATGAATTTCCTGCCAAACGGAACGCATGTTCAATGTCAGGATTAATGTCTTCAAAGTAGCCTCTGGTAATCCATAAAATGAAGGGCAAAGAAATCAGCTGATAAACCCAGATTAGCCCAAAATAAGTGTCTGCAATTTCTAACTCTTGAAAATACAGACTGAGCGGAAGCAAAACCAACAAAGGTGGTGCAAATTTGAATGACAAGATCGTAAAAGCAATATCCTCTTTCATTTTAAATTTGAACCTTGCAAAAGCATAGGCAGCTGGCACGCCTAAAATTAATGAAAGTCCCACTGCCAAAACTGACAAAATCACGCTGTTGAATAAATTTTGTAAAAAATCAATTTCTAACGTGCCTGCTGATGTTTCTAGCTGTCCTGTGATGAGACCTTTGTAGTTGATTAAAGTTGGCTCAAAAAAAAGGCTTGGAGGGATTCTTAAAATCTGTTCATTGGTCTGAAAAGACATGAGAAAGATCCAAAAAATAGGAAAAAGAAAAAATAACAAAATCAGTGTCAATGCAAGACCTCTTGCTAATTTTAAGCCTGTCATTTGAATTTTAAGTTAACTATGTGTTGCTGTCCTTAAACGAAGCCATTGCTTAATAAAAAGGTTAGACAAAAAGAACGTCATTGCCCATAAAATCATCATCAATGCCGCAGATTTTCCAACATTGGTGTATTGGAAAAATTCCAAATAGGCTTGCACTTGGAACACCAACAGCTTGTCTCCCGGACCACCTTGTGTCATGGAATAAATGATGTCAAATTGTTGAATAGACTCAAGTAACCGAAAAAGAACTGCCGTTAAGATATAGGGCATGAGCATTGGCAAAGTAATTTTGAAGAAGATGAAAGAATAAGGGACTCCATCTAATGCAGCCGCTTCAAAAGGTTGTTGAGGCAAAGAACGCAAACCTGCCAGTAACAAAATCATCATAAATGGTGTGTACACCCAAACATCTACCAAAACGACAGTCAAAAGAGCAGTAGAAGGGTCAGATGCCCAACGAAAATCAGTGAAACCCAGTTGACCAATCAAATAACTTAAAATCCCAAAATTGGGGTTTGTCATCAACTTCCACATCAACGATGCCAAAGCTGGTGCAGTCATCAAAGGAAGCATCAACAGAATAGAAATGGTATTGTTCAAGCGATTAGATTCTTGGAGAAGCAAGGCAATCCCAAGCCCCAGCAACAGCTCAATGACCACTGTCAATCCTGCATAGACCAAAGAAATTTGCAAGGTGTTCCAAAAAGCACTATCTGTGAACAAATTGATGTAGTTGTCAAACCAGATGAAGCCTTTTAGAAAGGGAAGGTTCAGTCGGAATCGCAAAGTAGAATAATAAGCTGCTGTGGCAAACGGAATCAAAATTCCAATGCAGACTAACAATGCAGGCAGACTGAGAAGGTAAGGTAAAAATCTTTGTTTCGTCATAGTAGTTTCAATTTAAACCCTTCATGTGTGGCTTGGAAGCCTAATTGCTGATAAAAACGAATCGCATCAGGTCTTTGCTTGTCTGTGGTCAGCTGAACGATTTGGCACTTCCTCTGTTTGGCGCACTGAATGGCATGCTGAATCAGTTTTGAGCCTATCTGTTTTCCTCTAAAATGGTGATGCACTCTGACCCCCTCAATCAAGCAGCGCCAAGAACCTTGATGAGTTAAGTATGGAATAAAAGTTAATTGCAACATGCCAACAATAGATTGTTTTTCATTTTCAGCAACAATGAGTTCGTTATGGCTGTCAGAATCAATCTGGTCAAATGCAGAAGAATACCTTGGATTCAAAGGTTGAGAAGAGTCTTCTCTTTTTGAACCAAGCTCATCGTCTGCAAGCATTTGCACCAAAACAGGTAAATCCTCTTTGGTGGCACGGCGAAAAATCAGCACTGAATTTCAACAATCCTTCGGGGTTCTGACATCTGAAAAAGAAGACTCGTTTTCGTTAAATTTCACTCCACGCTTTTACACGTCTTCAAAGTTATCTGATTGAACAAACGGACAAATATCAGTGAAAAACGTGGCTTGACTTGCCTTTTTTACAAAGGCATGAACCCATCATCTGACTGGTGACAGATTCCTCACCAAACGCAACAACGACAAGTCTATTTTTCAAATGATGCTGTGTCATGGAGGAAATTCAAAATCTCTTCCATGACTTTTGAATTATGCCAAACCAGCATCTTTGAGTTGTTTGTCCACACTTTCTGCAAGTTGATCCAATCCTTCATCAACAGAAACAGAATTGGCTACCATTTTTTGTAGCGTCTCTGCCCATTGTGTTGTGAGGTCAAAGAAGAGAGGTTGTGGAGTGAAGTGAATTTTAGCCCCTGGTGCTGATTGATCGTGCTGTTTCAAGTACCCGGGGTAAGAATCAGCAATGCGATTTCGGAACATTCTGTCGTCCCAAACTGTCTGACGCACAGGGTTCACAAAGTCCATTTTTCTTGCACCAAATAACCCATGTTCTAGCCCTGATGCCCATTGCATAAAATACCAAGCGGCATCTTTTTGACGAGAAAAACGAGACATGGCAAGAGACCAAATCCACACGTTAGGGGTGGGAGCCTCAGCATTAGGATTGGGAGTAAACGGCATGTATCCCAAATTGCCAGACTCTTTATTGTCTTCTCCATTCATAAAATATCCTAGAATGTCAGCATCATAAATCATGGCAGAAGCACCTGCTCCTAGGTCTGTTCCCACCTGATACCAAGTGTAAGTTGACCAGTTTTTAGGACCAGAATCTTGAATCATTTTGACCCATTTCCTATGAAAGTTTTTTGAGCCTCTCGTATTCATTGCCGCTTTCAACATGCCATTGTCAATGGTGAAATCCTTTTGTCCATAGTTGGCATAAGCTGATAAAAAGCCCGGGTGAATGGTTGCCCAAGAACGAGAACCACGAACACCAATGCCATAAGGACCTCCTAAATCTTTTTTTAATTTTTGAGCGACGTCTATTAAATCGTCCAAATCTCTGGGGGGTTCAACACCTGCTTTGTCCAGAAGCCTTCGGTTGTAAGAAATGCTGTTCAGCTCATAGCCCCAAGGGATACACCATTGCTTTGAACCTGCTGTTCCAAGTTCAGAACCCGGCACACCGTTCCAAGCAGTAGAGGCACGCAACCCGGGTAGCATATCCTTCCAGTTATAATCAGGGGCGGTTTTGTCAGAGTCTTCAATCCATTCACTCAAATCTTCAATCCAGCCTGCTGGTCCGTAAGTCCATGTTTGGTATGCTCCCGTCATAAAAGCATCATATTCTTTTGACCTAGAAGAGAGCGCGGCGGTCACTTTGTCAAAATAAACATCTTCAGGGAAGACATCATATTTGACGTCCATGCCTGTCAACTTTTTGAAAGTGTTGAGATTGGCAATCATTGCATCAGTGTAGGGGTGCTTGTTGAGTAAAAGCTTTAAGGTCTTCCCTTTAAACTTCATCCAATCAAAATTCCCTGCAAATAAGCTAGTTGCCGCTTGTGTCATCATCAAATGGGCAGCACCTGCTGTCAGACCCAACTTTGCTGTTTTGTGCAAAAACTCCCTTCTGGGCATTTGACCTTTCACATATTTTTCAAAGACATCGTCTTCTTTTTGGCTCATAATGAACTCCTAAAATTGAGATTAAAAATTAACTCACAAGCAGATTGGCAGTTTGCTCGTCAGTGATAAGACCTTGCAAGATAGAGCTTTTTAACACAGCCTTGATGCCATGTGCTTTTCTCACTCCACCTGCAATGCCAATAATTCTTTGGTTTTTCATGGATTCAAAATCCAGAGAAATGATGCGATCTGTCAAGGCAGTTCTAACGATCTGTCCTTCACTTGAAAAAAAACTGCCAAGCAACTCGCCTTCTCCACCTGCTGAGCGAATCTCTTCAAATTCTGTTTCTGTAAAAATAGAACTTTGAATCAGATAAGCGGTGGGGGCTGTGCTTCCAATCCCAGCAAGCATCACATCTGACTTTTGCATGATTTGAAAAATTTCGCTGACTCCTCGTTGAGACATCAAAACCGATTTGTCTTCAGTGGAATTTGCAACGATAGGCAGGGGCATGACAAACGCATCTGCCTCTGTTTTACTTGCCAGCTGATGAATGACATCGTAGGGTGTTGCAATAAATTTTCTACTCAAACCACCAAGCAATGATACAAATTTTTTATGAGTAATCTTTTTCTTGGGCAAATATTCTGAGACAGAGGCTAAGGTGCGCCCATGCCCTATACCGATGAGACATTCATCAGGTTTTTCCAAAAGTGAGTTCAGGTACTTTGCCCCAGCATATCCTAAAGTTTTGACCGGTAAGGGTTCTGTGTCTATGCAAGGGTTCACACTGCAATAACTCAAACTGTATTTGTCCATGAGCTGATTTTCCAAACGCACACACTCTGCGACTTCTCCCTCTATAAAAACTTTGACAATGCCTGCACTCATGGCATGACTAATCAAGCGGTGTGCCTTCAACTTTGAAATCCCCAGCCGTGCAGAAACTTCTAGCTGTGTTAAGCCCCCGATTAAGTGAAGCCACACTGCTCTTAAAGCTAGGGACGTTTCGTCTCTTTTACTCATCTAAATTCTGCGTCACCTCACATTTAAAGCGAAACCCAGCATTGTAAATTGCAATCTTTTTCAAGTCAAGATATTTTTTTCATGTTTGTAAACTTTTTAAATATCTCAACGACTCTCTGTATTGGAAGTCTTTCATTTGTTGGAGTTTTGAGGAGAGTAAAAAAATTTTTAAAAATTGTCAATTTTTGTCTCAAATGGGAATACACTTGCCTATTTTTGCAATTCAAATGTAGGATAGTCCGTTTTTATTTAATTTGATTCAAAAGGAGTATGGGATTGAAAACAACTCAAAAGTTTTTAACTTGTTTCTTGGTTTTGTCAAGTCTTTTGTTGCCTTCTACATTAACGGCTCAAGTGTATTCAAACAACCCTGTTTTGATGAGTATTGGAGAAGAAGAGTTGAGGCTCAATGACATTCAGGACCAACAAATCTATGAATTGAGAAAAGAACTGCATTCGTTGATTTTGAAGAAGATGAACAGGAAAGGATTGTCTAAGCTCTATGAGCAACACCCTGACATCAGAGAGTTTCCCAACCTTGAAACTGATGAATCGCAGGTGCGAGCCATCTATCAAGCTAATTTTAGGAATCGTGGCACTTATGAAGATTTTGCCCCCAAAATTCGCTCTTATTTGCAGGAACAAGGGAAACTCATGTTTGAGATGCAAAAACTTGAGCAGGCAATTCAAAAAGGAATGGTGACCGTCCATCTGTCCAAGCCAGACCCATTCCTTCCAACAGTGAAAATGAGCAATGCGTATCAGAGAGGGAATAGAAAAGCCAAAGTGCTGGTGCTGGAATTTTCTGACTATCAATGCCCATTTTGTAGTCGTGTCCAGCAAACTGTTCAAACCTTGTTTGAAAAATACCAAAAAGATGTGTTGTTTGCTTATCGGCATTTCCCGTTGGAGTTTCACAAAGAAGCCGATGAGGCGGCACTGGCAGCAGAATGTGCAAGAGACCAAGGCAAGTTTGAAGACTACCATCAAATCCTTTACCAAAATCAAAAAGCCCAATTCATTCCAGACCTCAAAAACTATGCACGTGCTGTCAAAATTCCCAATCTCAAGACATTTGATGCGTGCTTAACCTCCCAAAAATATCGCCAACGTGTCAATGATGACATTCAGGCAGCAGTTTCAGCAGGTTTCAGAGGAACTCCGGGTTTTGTCATTGGTCTGTATGACACTGAAAGCCAGACGGTGCAAGGCGAAACCCTTTCAGGTGCGCAACCTTTTCATGTCTTTGAAGATTTAATTCTAAAATACCTCACCCAAAGTCAATAAACTGCTTTATGCAAGAGTCACTAGGTTTAGCAGGGGCGTTGCGTCGTATTGCCTCGCCTTGCATTTTAACCATAGGAGATTTGATGCTAGATCGTTATTCATGGGGAGATGTTGAACGTATTTCACCAGAAGCCCCTATTCCGATTCTCAAAATCAAAAAGGAAGACTCACGTCTTGGAGGTGCCGCAAATGTGGTTGCTAATTTGTCCAAACTGGGCAGTCAATCTATTGCATGTGGGGCAGTCGGTCTTGATGAAGCAGGTCAAGAGCTGGTCTCACTGGTCAAAACTTGTGGAGCATCAGCTGAGGGGATTGTCATTGAGCCAGAACTCCGCACCATTTGCAAGCATCGTATGCTGTCAGGGCATCATCATTTGTTGCGTATGGACTTTGACCCCAAAAGCCATTGGAACTTGACACAAATCTCTAAAATCCTTGACTTTCTTAGGCAGAACATACCTCGTTGTTCTGCTGTTGTGGCTTCAGACTATGCGAAAGGATTTTTTCAAAATGCCATTCTTCAAGAATTACAAAAAGCGTCAGAGCAAGGTAGTCTGGTCTTACTGGATCCACCTTTGACTTCGGACTATTCAGCATACAAAGGTTTTTACCTCGTGAAACCCAATCGCTATGAAGCACAGCTTGCAACAGGTATAACCATTGAAAGTCTTGGCGATGCGGAAAAAGCGGCAAAAATGTTGAGAGATAAGTATGGCTTTCAATATGTCGTTTTGAGTTTAGACCAAGATGGAATGCTTCTTTCTGGCAAAGATTCTTCACAGCTTTTTGAATCAGAAGCCAAAGCAGTTTTTGATGTGGTGGGTGCAGGAGACATGGCAACCAGCGTTTTGGCTTTCATGTTGGGAGGAGGTGCTAAAATAGAACAAGCGGCATTTTGGGCAAATTTTGCGGCAGGTATGGAAATTGAGCATGTTGGAGTTGTGCCGTTGTCTAAAAGTCAGTTATTACAAAAGCTGGAACGTGGAACGGTCTCTGACAAAGTAGTTTCATTGGAGACACTTCAACAGCATCTTGACCAAACCAGCAAGCCCATCATTTTTGCAAGTGGTTATTTTGACCGTCTTTCTTCAGGACAGTTAAAGTTTTTACAAGGTTTAGCAGCATTTGAAGGGGAACATGTCGTAGCACTCAATAGTGATTTTTCTGTGGCTTCCCAAAAAAACACTCCTCCTACTGTCAACGAAAGAGAACGTGCGGCTTTAGTTGCGGCTTTGGAAAGTGTGGATTGGGTCGTCATGTTTGATGAACCCAGCCCTGCCAAACTGATTTTGGAATTGAAGCCATCAGTTGTTGTCAAAGGTGCTGGTTACCGCCATCAACCCATTGCGGAACTCTCTGAAATTCAAGCTGTGGGTGCAAGATTAGAATATCTTCCTGAATACTAAAAGACTAATGTTGTGAAGGTCTGACAAATTGGATTTTTTGATGAGTTCCTCTCACATCGCTCAAGTCTGTTGGCAACTTGCCATCATGTTTAGACTCAATCGCTCCCAATAACCAATCTACAAACTTTTTTCCTTCCAAACGTTCCAAAAGTTGCGAACGCATTTGCAATAAATCTTCAGGACTATAACGTTCTTCTCCTGTTGGTAGCCCCTCTTCCAAAAAGAATTGGTAGTAAGAGTAAAGATAGTTGCTAAAGTCTGAAAAAGTTTGCAACCCTGACGTTAACCCAAGATGCACATTGCGTTCAATACTTCCTGCCGAACGACCTCCCCCAAGCAGTTTTTCAAATTCACGGCTGACTTTCAGCCTCACCTTCTTTTTTTGTTTCTCACTATCCCAAGCGTGGCTTTGAATATAAGCCATGAAGTGCTGGCAAACTTGATGGTCAACTATTCCTTCTAACAAACTTGATTCTTGGTCAATGAAGGAGGTGATGATTTCCTCACCTGCCTTGATTTCATCAGGTGTGGCATCATCAAATAAAAAGCCAGATTGAAATAAGTAGTGGCAAAGTTGTAGGAAAAGAGCCACTTCGTCAGAAATACCTGCTGAAAGATATTGACGAATTGGAATCAGGTTTTTAGAGGTACGTTGAAGCATGCTACAAAGGAACAAGGGCAGAGTTAAAAATGAACAGACCCAAACTTTAAAACTTTGCGTTCAAATTGAAAGCAATATGATTTTTGCCAATGTCAGGAATGAACGAATATTGTGAGGTGGAATCTGTGAGAAAGTATGCAGACAGTGAACCGATGAATGCCCCCGCGACAACATCTTCAGTAAAGTGCTTTTTGGAGTGGACACGGCTGTAAGCTGTAAAAGTAGCGGCAAGATAAGGAAACCACGCCGCTTGGAATCCATAACGCGTATGGAGGTACGCGGCGCTGTGAAAAGTCATAGAAGCATGTGCAGAAGGAAACGATTCTTTGTCTGATTTGTCTGGTCGCTCTTTTTCAGTGCTTTTTTTCAAGCCAAAAGTCAAGAGGGCATTCACTCCCAAAGACCGAAACCACATCAAACCCCCTTCTGAATCCCCACTTAACAAACTGCTACTAATCGTCCAAAGTGGCAAAGTCACAACCAACACATCACCTGCACGTTGTGTGTCATCATATTCTTTCTCTTCATCTTCTTCAGATTCTTGTGCAAAAACAACTGAAGCAAACAACAAACCTACCAAACCCAAAATCGTTAACTTTTTAGACATCATGCCCCCAATATCTGTTCCTATAAAACTTAAAATTTTGAAGTAAACCAAAGATGTTGTCAATAGATTTGTTGTTTGACAACTTAAATGAGCAATGATTGAATTAAAAATTTGCATTTTTTATAGATTGTGAGACAATGACAAGCCTTGAAACTGGAATGGTTCCAGTTTTATTTAATCCATCATTATTAGGAGTCTATTATGTCAAATGTCATATCGTCAGAGAATTTTGTCAGGGGGGTGGATTTTTCTTGCAAGCCATATTTAGCTTTGGGGTTTGCCTTTCTAGTTGCTTGTACCCCACCAGCAGAAGAAAATGAAGAGTCAGGGACTGTCGCCAAAGCGTCTTGTGAGGTCTCTGCCAGTGGTAATGTTCAGGTTGGTTCTGAATACACTGCTGATTTGAGCTGTAAGTTGCCCGGTATTTATCAGGGTAAGAAGCTACAAATCAGCTACGGACAGAATATCAATTCTTTGAAATTGGTGGTTGGTGAAGAAGAACAAGAAGGGCAAAACAGTAAAATTATCTATAAATTACCTGCAAAACCTACCTTTGATGCCAAAGTTAAATTGACTGCCTCAACCGCAGGTGCGAGTCATTTGGGTATCAGAATTTTGGGAGTTAAATCCAAGTGGGAATACACTGCTGTTCGGGCAGGTTCTGGAAATTCAAATTCGGGAGGGGTTGTTTCCGCACTCTCTTTTGATTCTATGAAAAGCAATAGAGGCAAAACTTATACACGGGGAATCCTAAATTTGCAAACAACACAGGCAATCTCTAGCCATGATACACTTGGGGCATGTTCTACCACAGCAGGAACGTTGTTGATTTCATCAGATGATTTTGTGAATTGTGAGGCAGTGCATGTGGATTCAGGTGGAAGTAACAATAAATGGTTGATTCCCAAAGCAGAATGGAAAACTTCTACCACTTACAAAATTGGTGTCCGCTTGGCTTCTGGCAACGTCTCTAAGTTTAAAAAATCTGGTGCAGATGTCTCCTTTACAACTGGTAGCTTAACTCATGATAGATTTAATAGATTAGACATGGGGACAGATTTGAAATTAGCACAAAACGGAGTCTATCTGACAGAAGCACGGTACGCTTCTCTCCAACCTTCTGACCTTTCTGCCATCAAAGGCAGGTGTTTTTCATGGTACTCTGATTATCAGAATCTTGCTAATGAGAAAATGAGAATCTACCAATCTCATCTCCGAGACGATCAAATCATTGGTTTTTCAGGTGACGAATATAGAGTACATACCACCAGATCCACCGTTAGAAGTAGCACCTCTTTTACCTCTGGACCATACTACATGTACTGCATTGCCAATCCCTCCCCTCGTCCCTAAATTCATTCTTAAATCTTGCAGGCGTGACGTTCGTCACGTTCTGCATTCTCTTTTTTCCGTCTTATAATTTCAGTTTTTGGTCATTGTCAGAGTCCCCAAGTAATCTGTTCTTTACAACAAATGGTATGGGTCTATGTCAATGTTGATGCGGTCTTGTTTTTTGATGGAAGGTAAAAACTTCGTCCAGATTTGAGCAAGTAAATTTTGAATTTCAAAAGGACGAGATGCTGTCAAGAAAAGTTGCCAACGAAAACGATTTTTGATTTTAGCAATCGGTGCTGGAATGGGTTGAGAAATTTGCACATGGGGATTTTGAGGCACGGCTAGTGCGTGGCAAAACATCTTGCAAAGGTGTTCTGCTTGTCTTTCATCAGTGCTAGAGACCAAAGCTAACGCTATACGATGAAAAGGGGGACGTTGTAAAACACTACGAAAATCTAACTCTTGCTTCAAAAAAGATTCCACATCGTGCTGTCTGGCATATTGCAAGCTGTGATGTTCTGGATTGTATGTTTGAATCAGTGCCACGCCTTTTTTTTCTGCCCTGCCTGCCCTACCTGAAACCTGTGCAATGATTTGAAATGTCCGCTCTGCTGAACGAAAATCTGGAAAGTTCAAAGACATATCTGCCAACAAGACACCAACCAAAGTTAAATTTGGAAAGTCATGCCCTTTGGTCACAATCTGTGTTCCTACAATAATATCTACTTCCAGCCTTTTAATTTTTTCAATCGCTTTTTCCAAAATTCCTTTACCACGCAAAGAATCCCTGTCCATACGCAATAATCTGGCTTCTGGAAACATGATGCGGATTTTTTCTTCAATTTGTTCTGTGCCTGTGCCAACCTGCCTTAAATGAGAAGATTGGCACTGCGGGCAAAATTGGGGCAGGCGTTGCTTGTATTGACATTGATGGCACTGGATAGAAAAGTCGCTTTGATGATAAATCAAGGCAAGTGAGCAATTCTCACAAGTGGCAGTCCATGCACATTCACGGCATTCTAACAAAGGAGAAAAACCCCGTCTGTTGAGAAACAGCAAACTTTGTTCATTCCGATTCAGCCTTTCACGAATGGCTTCTACCAATTTTTTAGAAAAAAAATAACAGCCTTCTTGACGAAGTTCTTGTTTTAAATTCAACAACACCACTTCAGGCAACGTTGCATGACTGACACGATTTGGCAACAAAAGCCTTTGATATTTGTTTTGAACTGTATTGTGATAGCTTTCCAAAGAAGGCGTTGCTGAACCAAGCACTAAGGTTGCATTGCAAGACTTAGCACGGACGACGGCAAGGTCTCTGGCATTGTAGCGAGGGGAATCATTCTGCTTGTAAGAGGGGTCATGTTCTTCATCAACAATGACCAAACCGATTTGTTCTAATGGTGCAAAAATGGCACTCCGAGTGCCAATCACAATGGGACATCTGGCTGTCTTGACCTTGTACCATTCATCAAATCGTTCTCTATCACTCATGCCACTGTGCAAGACGGCAACTTGTGAACCAAACCTTGCTTGAAAACGATGGACAAACGTGTAAGTTAAGGGAATTTCAGGAACAAGCACCAAACATGTTTTTCCATGTTCCAAAACCCATTTTGTAGCATGTAAGTAAACTTCTGTTTTGCCACTGCCTGTGATGCCTTGCAACAAAAACGCATGATATTTTTGAGTTTTGACAGCCTCTTGTATTTTGTCAAAAGCTAGGGTTTGTTCTGGATTTAAATCTTGAAATGCCTCAGGTTCTGAGTGATTGACTTTGGTGATTGTACGCGTCGCTTCTTTTTCAAAAAACTCAATGATTCCTTGCTCTTTGAGCTGTTTGAGAATGTTGGAAGGGGCAGGCACGTGATTTTTAATCTGGTAAGAGGCGATTTCTTTTTCTTCATGGAGTAATTTGAGGATTTTATCCCGCTTGGTTTGCTTGCGTGGATTTTTAGAAGGCAACATCGCAGGGGCTTCAACCAGCCTCACCCAACGTTCAAGTTTAGGTTTCAATCGGTTTTCTTCAACTTCAACAGACTCTTGAATCCAACCTTGTTTTATCCAAGATTGAAGTAGCTTTTGTTCTTTAGGGGTGGGATTGACCTTTTTCCAATCGGTAGGATTCCAAAATTTTTTTTGAAACAAATTCAATATTTCAGGACGTTGTGCGTTCCACAAATCTAATTGCGGATTTTCTACCCAATAAGTGCGTTTGATTTTAATGTTCAGTCCACCGGGAACGGCACAAGCCAGCACTTCCCCCCAACTTGCAAAATAATAGTGTGCCGCCCATTGAGTCAGCTCAAGCAAGTTTTTATCAAAAGTTGCCGTGTCATCTAAAAGACTTTCTACATCTTTGAGCTTTTCAAAGTCAGACGAGTCTTTGATTTTAACAACAACTCCAACCTTTTTTTGCATGCCAAAAGGCACTAACACACGAAGTCCCAATTTGGGCTGGTAATCTAAATCTTGAGACCATAAATAATCGTAAGCCTGTTGCAAAGGAATATTGAAAACAACTTCAACAATCATCAATTTTCTTTAAGAACTCTGCAAAACTCTTGCTTCCAGTCTTTCAACCAGTTTTGACTGAGACGTGCATATTGATAGATGAACTCTTGCCTTGCCTTTTGAATTTCAGGCTGATTCCACCAACTTTCTACATCAGGATAAACTTGCTTCACCTGTTCTGCCGCTGAAATAGGGCTTGTGTAAAAAATGCCAACAGATTCAAGTTGTTGAATGTATGGCAATGCCTCCTTACGAAACGCATGGGGTTCTATACTGTGAAACACTATTGTTGGAACATTAGATGCCAGTGTCTCCAAAAACCCCGTACATGCTTCATTCATCACAACAAGTTTTCTTTGTCCCATGTGAAATAAAGATTTTTGAGAAAAGTCATCAACAGCAAACTGAATCTTTGCATCTTGCAACATCTTTGAAAAATTCCAGCCCATATCTGCTGGCCATGGTCTAATTAAAAGGTCAAAATCATCAGGAATCTTTTGAAGAAACAGAATGCTATTTTCATAATCTTTTTTTTGTTTGATGGGATTAAATTCTAAGTGCAAACGATAAGTAAACCGTGGGGTCCTTCCCAACATAAACAAAATACCTCTTTTATTCTTGCTGTGGACTATGTGAAATGTTGGTGGGGGCAAATGCTTCACTTTGTCATTTGTTTGGTCTTTCCAACCCCATGTATAAAAATAATCACAAACAGACCTTTCATGCTCTTCAAGAATAAGAAACTTTGAAGTTCCATAATGTCCTCCATGTTGATGAAGTAATAAACGACACTGGCTTCTATGTTCCGCAACATGAAACTGGAAAATAGAATCAAAAAGAATACTATTTGCTGAATAGTAAACTTGAGTTTTGGGTAGTTCCATCTGTTTAACTTTTTGTCTAAACTCTTGAAAACCTTCTAAGAAAATTGCAGGTAAATACAAAAAAATTAATTGTCCTACAATAGTTGTAAACTCTTCTTCTGCTTTCAAAAAGTGATGCTTTCTAAATTCTGAATCAATAGCATAGTTCACAGAATAAGGTCTTTCAAAGTTATCCCAAATCCAGCTTCTAAAGGTCAGCAGATGAAATAACATCAAATTCCATCTTCCACTTATTTTCATGTAAGGATTACAAATTGTGATTTGAGGATTAAACAATTTTTGTAGCTTCTTCCATACTCTCCATTTCAAAGAATTTAATTCAATGGCTTGATGAGAAAAATTTTGCAATTCATTAGAAAAAAAAGCGTTTTGTCTTGTGCTTCCTAGTTTTAGCATTTCACGAGCAACAGAAACATAAAGTTGACGTTGCCATGTATCAGATGGATAACCGCAATGGTGTTTTACTTGATCAAGATGATGCCAAGAAACCACCTGTTCAGTGAGTTCTATTTGTGCAAGTTGTTGCTGAGAATTTGTTTGCTGGATTCCCAAAAAATGGTCGTACACGATATGAATAAAACTTTGCAACCAAAATCCTAAAGTCAGGCGGTAAAACTGAATAGATAAGGCTTCTTGATGATAGCTATTTAGTTTTTCAGCAAGTAGAGTCAGAAGCTTTTCATAAACTTCATCACAGTCATTAAGGGCATTTAATGTTTTTTTGGAGTCCCATTTAACTTGTAGTTCTTCTAATAACTTTTGCTCTATTTTCATAAGTATTTAAATATTTTTCCCAATCTCATCTTGTCACTTGAAAAATCTAAATTAAAAGATTAATTGTCTTTAGTTTGAAGAAAGTTTTGGTCAACATTCAATAATATTAACAGCCAGCCCACCTTGTGAAGTTTCTTTATACTTTGTTTGCATGTCTTTTCCCACGTCCATCATCGTTTTGATGGCAACGTCAAGAGGGACAAGATGAACCCCTCCCCCTTTTAAAGCCAGCGAGACCGCATTAACTGCCTTGACAGCACCCATTGCATTGCGTTCAATACAAGGTGCTTGCACCAGTCCACCGATTGGGTCGCAAGTCATACCTAGATGATGCTCCAATGCAATTTCAGCTGCATTTTCAATTTGTTCGTTTGAGCCACCCAACACATGAGTCAACCCAGCCGCCGCCATCGCACTTGCAGACCCAACTTCTCCTTGACAACCAACCTCTGCACCAGAAATAGAGCCATTGAGCTTGATCAATGCCCCAATCACTCCTGCAACAAGTAAAAATTCACGAGCCTTTTCAGCTGATGCCGACTCACAAAAATTCATGTAATATTGCAAGGTTGCAGGCACAACTCCAGCAGCACCATTCGTTGGTGATGTCACAACCCGTCCGCCACCTGCATTTTCTTCGTTGACTGCGATGGCATATAGGCTGAGCCAATCCATCTGTTTAGGAAGTAGAAGGTTGACTTCTTCTTGTAGTTTTTTCAGTAGTGTAGGCGCCCGTCTTGGTATTCCTAGCCCCCCCGGCAAAATACCTTCTTGCTTGATTCCCCTCTGAATACACTGACTCATCGCTTGCCAAATCTCATCAAGCATCTGATTGATTTGCTCTTGAGGTCTTAAAGTTAGTTCGTTTTCCAAAGCCATTTCCAAAAGACTTTTGCCAAACCTTTGACCTGTTTCTAAAATGTCTTTTCCATTTTTGAATGGATAAGGCAAGCGGACGTCATGTTGTTCCTGCCCTGTCTTGTCCTGTTTTAACTCTTCTTCAGAAACGACAAAACCCCCACCGATAGAATAATAAATACAGGAATACAACTTTTGTTGCTTTTCACAAAATGCTGTGAAGCACATACCGTTGGGGTGTCCTTCTAAAAACTCTGTTTCTGCGAAAATTAAATCTGATTTTTCTGAAAATTCAATCCATTTTTCAGAGTTTAGTTGAAGAGTTTTAGATTTTCGTATGGTTGCAATCAATTTGGGAATTTGGTCAATCGGTGCTGTTTTTGGCAGGAATCCCAAAAGCCCTATTAAAATTGCAATGTCTGTTGCATGACCTCGTCCTGTGCATGCTAGCGACCCATAAAGCGTCACTTTTATTTTTGTGACACTTTCAAATAGCTTGAATTGTTTCAGTTCCTCTAAAAATCTAACGGACGCACTCATTGGACCCATGGTGTGAGAGCTGGAAGGTCCTACCCCTATCTTAAAAATCTCAAAAACACTGCAAAGCATAAGTTTTTCCCTATTTTAAAGAAGCACCACCATCAACTGTCAAAACAGAACCTGTGATGAAATCATTTTGTAGCAAATATAATACGGCATTTGCAATGTTTTGGGGAGAACCTACTTTTTGAAGTAGAGTTTGCTCAGCTCGTGTATTTGGAAGCTCGTTTAACTGTTCCGCACATGAAGATTCAGCAGTAGAAGGCCCCGGGGCAATGGCATTCACTTTGATTTTTGGGGCTAAAACTTTGGCTAATCCCGCATTGAGAGTGAGCAACCCTGACTTTGAAACAGCATAGGGAATGAAACGTTTGGCAGGTCTTTGAAGGTTGCAGTCAGCAATGTTAATGATTTGCCCACCATCTATTGCAAGCATGGACTTTGCCACAGCCTGTGCTAAAAAGAATGGTGCTTTTAAATTGACGTTTTGAAAATGCTCCCACTGCTCTTGTGTCGTTTCTTCAAAAGGTGTTGGATAAAAAACTGCGGCATTGTTTACCAAAACAGAGATGCACCCCATTTTTGATTCAATGTCAGTGACTAAATTTTTGATTTGACAAACTTGAGACAAATCTGCTTGAAAAATCTGATGAAAATTTTCAGCAGCAGCTAAAGAGTCCAACGTCTGGTTTGCTTGTTTTTTGGAATGGCAATAATGAATGGCTACTCGCATTCCAAAGTGAGCAAGAGTCACAGCAATGGCTTGACCAATCCGTTGGCTTGCACCCGTGATGAGTGCAATTTTTGACTCAAAATTCAAAACGGCACGGTTTTCCATAGCTTTTGATGCACGACATTTTCAGGGTAGCCGACTTCTCCAACGCTTAAATCTATACGAAACTGACGAGTTGGATTGACTGGTTGCTGTGTTTGGTTTGGCTCAAAAATGAGATGAACAGGCAAATCCTGCTTGAGCTTACCTTGCTTGGGAAGCCACAAAAAAAACATAGGTCTCTTTTTTTCCAGCTTGGCGTACCAGACTCTCATTTGCACCTGAATGAGACGTCCTTCTGTAAGTTCGTTGCTCAGTTGATAAGTCAGTTGACCTTTGTAAGAATTTTGTTGATTGCCTTGAGAATAAGGGGTGAATGTCATTTCTTGAATGCTGATGCCAAGTTCAGACTGCCCTCTTTGAATCTGTGAAAGCCTTTGCATTGCTCCCTTCCAAATGCGAAATTCGTATGAATTTTCCCTTTCAGGTTTCAATTTAAGCAATTTAGGAACATCGTTGACATTCCCTGTCATGCCAAGTAGCCACAATAATTTGAGATGAGAAGGTTGATGCTCTGCCTTGCCAAGTGCTAAACGGATCCATGGTGCTAAAAGCTGTGGTCGGTCTAAAAAAATTTGCATGGCAACAATTCGCTTTTGAGGGTCAACATGTTGCAAATCATAAAGTGCTTGTTGCCCTATGTCTTGCTGTAAAACTGCCATCAATTGAGCTGACACCGTTTGAGGAACAACGAAACCCCAAACAAGCAAGAGTCCGAACGTCAAATTCTTCAAATTCTTTTTCATCTTCAAAACGTCTTCAAACAAGAAATTATCAATAAATTCAAGGTTATTTGAGTCCTTCGGCTATTTGTCTATTGACTCTGCAATATGACTGAGCGACTCAATCACTCTGTCCATTGATGAGGACAGAGACCCTTTGACAAGAATGATGTCATTTTTTGATGTAGGTGGTGAGAGTTGTAAAAGGTATTCTGTCAAATCTTCTAGCTTCTGAAAAAATTTTGCAGGTGCTTTTTGTTGAGCTTGAGATTGTCCTTTGATATACGCCTCAGCCAAATCCTGACCCAATGCCAAAATGGCAACATCATGCTTTGCAAGGTAATCCCCGCATTCTTGATGCAAAGTAACTGCTTGTTCTCCTAATTCTGCCATCTCTCCTAAAATGGCAATCAATCTGCGTTGAGGATACATGGCTTTGAGACTATCAACAACTTTTTTCAATGAACAAGGATTGGAATTGTAAGTGCTATCAATCACAGTCCAGTGTCCAATCTGCATGGAGTGCATTCTGCCTTGTTCTTGAATGTTGAAATTTTGTGCTTGATGTTTCAGGTCTTGCCAAGAAAGTCCCAATGAACGTAGCGCTGCCAATGCCCCAACCAAATTTTCAAGTGCAAGAGGATTTGTAGCTGGAGTGATAAAATGTTGCCCAGAAATCTTAAAAGTGGTGCTTTCTTTGTTGGTTTGCAAATGTTCTATTTGATAATCAGCTTGGGGAGATTTTCCGTAAGTATCAACTGTTCTGGCACTAGCAATCTCTTTGACAAGGTCAAGATGCTTGAGGTCTTCAGGAACAAGAAGGATTCCATCTGATGCCATTCCCTCAATGATTGATGCCTTTTCTCTAGCAACATTTTCGGTGTTTCCCAAAAACTCTAAATGAGCCTCTCCAATGCTTGTAATGATGCAAAAATGAGGTTTGACCATCTTTGAAAGGGTTGCAATCTCGCCATGCTGATTTGTCCCCATTTCAACAAACCAAAAATCATCATCTAATTTCGCATGAAGGATTGAAATGGGTGTGCCAACAAAATTGTTGAAGTTTTTAAGTGTTCCACTGACAGGTAAGTTCTTACACAAGCTCATCAATGTATTTTTCATGCTTGTTTTGCCTGCACTCCCTGTAATTCCAACAACTTGGGCAGAATCTTTTAAATGATTGCGATGAAATGCTCCAAATTCCATGAGAGCTTGATTTGGGTCATCAACCGAGATGCAGGGTAATTCAAGATTAGGGAAGTATTGTTTAAGCACATTTGGATTTGCAACGCAGTAGCTTGCTCCATTCTGCATGGCTTGTTTGGCGTAGAGATGTCCATCAGTTCTGTCACCTTTGATACAAAAAAACAACCCGCCCTGACTCACTTGACGTGAATCAATGGCAAAACTAGTGATGACTTGGGAATTGTCAATAACTTTGGTTGGGCTATGAAGGGCTTGTGCAATCTCAAGAAGAGAATACGCAAACGTCATGACTTCCCATAAATCAATTCAGGTAGCCATGTTGCCAGTTCTGGCACATTCCACAAAAGACAAATGACAAGAATCTGAATGATGATGAAGGGGACGGCTCCTAAGTAAATATGGGCTGTTGTTACACTAGGCGGTGCAACACCCCTCAAATAAAAAAGAGAAAAGCCAAAAGGAGGGGTCAAAAAAGACGTTTGTAGATTCACTGCAATCAGAATCGCAAACCAAATTGGGTCAATGTCCATTGCTAGCAGAACAGGACCAACTACAGGAATCACAACAAAGATAATCTCAAAAAAATCTAGGAAAAAGCCCATAATAAAAATGAGCAACATCACTCCCAACAATGCCGCAAAGACCCCACCGGGTAATGATTGCAAAAGCTCTGTCACGTATTCTTCTCCCTCATACCCCCTGAAAACAAGCGAGAACATACTACTACCCAAAATGATGATGAACACCATGCAGTTCACATTGAGTGTTGATTTGAGAACACTTTGAATCATTTCGTATGTCAGCTTTTTCTTTAAAAAGGCAAGCAACAATGCCCCCACACAGCCAACCGATGCGGCTTCTGTCGGAGTTGCAATCCCAAGTAAAATTGACCCTAAAACTCCAACAATTAAAAGCAAGGAAGGAACCAGCCCCTTCAGTAACTTGACAATTAAGGCTTTGTCTAGTTTCTCAGATTCTTCAACAGGAGGTGCAGATTTGGGAAAAAAGATTGCGACAAGAACCACATACAAAATGTACAAAGAGACTAGCACTAAGCCCGGCACCAATGCCCCGACAAACAAATCACCAACAGAAATGGAACGAGGTGAAAAGTTTCCCGCATTCAACTGTGCTTGCTGATAAGCAGAGTTGACAACATCACTTAAAACAATCAAGACAATACTGGGCGGAATGATTTGCCCCAAAGTTCCTGATGCCGTAATAATCCCACTTGCCAGAATGGGATTGTAACGATAGCGCAACATGGTTGGTAGTGAAATCAACCCCATCGTTACCACCGTTGCACCCACAATGCCAGTTGATGCCGCCAATAATGCCCCAACCACACAAACAGAAATTCCTAATCCTCCTCTCACCTTCCCGAACAACGTCCCCATAGATTCTAACAATTCAGTTGATATGTCAGAACGTTCTAGGACAACTCCCATGAAAATAAAAAGAGGGATTGCCATCAAAGGTCCATTTCCAATGACTCCCATCACCCGTTGCGGAAATGCAGCAAGAATACTTAAATCAAAGACGTCAAAAACGCTTCCGACCAAAGCAAAAAGAACTCCTGTTCCTGCAAGACTAAAGGCAACAGGGTAACCCAGCAAGACAATGAAAAATGCCACAAAAAACATGATAATTGCCACGAAGGGATAAAACTCATCTTCAGCAAAATGAAAACCCAATGGCAAAACTGCAAAGATAGTCAATGCACTAATCGCCGCAAAAGCGATGAAGAGGCTATTTTTCATCTTTTATAATTCCTGCTGTGCATGCTCTGTTAACTTTTTCTTCATCTGGGAAGCTACGAGAACAAAGCAAATAAAAGACATTATTTAAAAGTTTAGAAATCCCTTGCAACATCAAAAAGAAAGGAAAAATGATGGTGAGTGACTTCAAAAGAAAGACTGCTGGAATCCCTCCTGCCTCCTGCGAGTCTTCCAAATTAAGCCACGAATCTAAGACGTAAGGGAATCCGTAGTAGATGGTCAGCAGACAAGTTGGAATGAGAAACAAAACCGTCCCTGCAATGTTGCAAAACGCACGTTTTTCAAAATCAACTTGGCTGTATAGCACATCAACACGAACGTGTGCCTCCTTTAAAAAAGAATAAGCAGCAGGAATCGTGAAGGCGATGCCGTGTAAATACATGACAGACTCCTGCATCCACACCCAACCCGTATTCAAAAAATAACGGAAAAGCACCACGATAAACGTGATGATAATCATCGCCAAGAGACACCACGAAAGAAACTCTCCCAGCTTTTCATTCACACGATCAATCTTGGAACAGACGTCTTTGATGATGTATCTGTCCAAATTGATGACAAACGAAGAGGGCATCTTAGAACTGGCCGCTGCCTGCAACATAAATTAATGAATTTGAAAAAGGTGAGTCATCTTATTTTGATTGGTAACTTATTTTTGATTGACAACAATCAAGGGTGAACACCGCACACTAGACCAGATGACTGAAAAGCAGTCATCTGGTGTCTGTTTAGCACAGCTATCAGATGTATGTCAAAGCACGAGCTATGGAAAATCCTTGATCCCCAAGGCGATTCCATGCGACAGAATCCACTTGAAACTTAGCAAAAGAGTCATAGACTTTTTTACTAAGTGAGTCATATTCTCCAGCTTCTGCCACCACATCTCTACTGAGTTCTCCCATTGTTTTAAGAATATCGTCAGAAAATTCTCTGAGTTGCACGCCATGTTTATTAACGAGCGTCTCAAGAGAGGAATTGTTACGTGCTGTGAAGTCTGCAAACATGTCTAAGTAAGCAGAATCACATGCAGCAGAAACGATTGCTTGCAGATTTTTGGGAAGGTCTTCGTATGCTTCACGGTTCACAAATGCTTCAAGCACAGTTCCCGGTTCATGCCACCCGGGCCAATAATAATACTTTGCAGCTTTATGAAACCCAAAAGCCAGATCATTATAAGGTCCGACCCATTCTGTCGCATCTATCGTTCCCGATTGTAATGCTTGAAACAGTTCACCACCGGGCAATAAAACAACAGTGGCTCCAGCTCTTTTGATGACTTCCCCACCAAGTCCAGGCATGCGCATCTTCAAACCCTTATAATCTGAAACAGAGTTGATTTCTTTATTAAACCAGCCTCCCATTTGAACGCCTGTGTTACCTACTGCAAAAGGTTTCAAATTAAAATCAGCGTAAAGTTCGTCCCAGAGTTTTTGAGCACCGCCGTGCTTGATCCAGCCAATCATTTCATCAGCATTTAGACCGAAAGGGACTGTTGCAAAAAACTGTGTCGCAGGGTGCTTGCCCTTCCAATAGTAAGAAGCACCATGCCCCATTTGTGCAGTCCCTTGCGAAACAGCGTCAAAGATACCAAGTGCGGGAACAAGCTCACCTGCTCCATAAACTTTGACCTTAATTTCACCACCCGTCAGCTCCGTAATGAGCTTTGCAAGGTGGTTTGCACCTGTGCCTAGACCTGGAAAGTTTTTAGGCCAAGTCGTCACCATTTTCCAACGACGTGTTTTTTTGGCATGAACAGCAGGAGCTGCAGAAAGAGCCACACCTGCCACAGCAGACCCCACACCTGCCTTTTTCAAAAAATCTCTTCTTTTCATAATAACCTTTAGTTGAGAGTGAGACAAAAACGCTATATTTTCAACATTTAGAAATCATTGTCAAGTCAATAATCCAAAAAAATATGTTCAGAGATTTTGGGTATCTCCTTGCAAAAGCTAGTGCCTCTCTTGTTTTTACCAATAACACCAACAATCTTCTCATCTATATCAAACCCACTTCTTACCCCCTTTTATTCTTGGGCTTAAAAAAAACTTGACAGGTTTTGAGATAAGTGTCAGACTGCACCCAGTTTTTTTCATGGACTTGATTCTTGACTAGGGAAAGAGTGCGTGTGGAAAAACAAAATGGAGGCAGTGGTCTCTTGGCACTTCTGTTCTTGAACTTGAAAAAACTTGATTTGTTCTTGGGCTTAAAAAAACCTTGACAGGTTTCAAGATGAGTGTCAGACTACGCCCAGTTTTTTTCATAGACTTGATTCTTGACTAGGGAGGGGGTGCGTGTGGAAAAACAAAATGGAGGCAGTGGTCTCTTGGCACTTCTGTTCTTGAACTTAAAAAAACTTGATTTGTTCTTGGGCTTAAAAAAACCTTGACAGGTTTCAAGATGAGTGTCAGACTGCACCCAGTTTTTTTCATGGACTTGATTCTTGACTGGGGAGAGAGTGAATATGAAAAAACAGAATGGCAGTGGTTGCCACATCAAAATCATCATTTATAGGAGCAAATAAATATGAAAAAACCAGTGGATTGCGTCGTCTTTCAAACATACTTTAAGGAGTTAGACCATGATTAAAAGATCTTTTCGTTACCTGTTTTCAATGCTTGCGATGGTAGGGTGTCCTGCTTTCGTATTAACACCCGTCACCTTTGGTGAAGAGGTGCAATACTTCCCAATAGCCAGTAGTCGGGTTGGTCCTTATTCAGCGATGGGGACTGGGTATTATGGTGCCCAAATAGACTACATGAACTACATCAACATGAATGGTGGAGTCAATGGTGTGATGCTCACATGGCAGGAATGTGAAACTGAGTACAACGCTGTCAAGACAGTTGAATGCTATCAACGTTTGCTTGAAAAAGATGGACAAAGAATTGTGGTCTTTGACACTCTTGGCACACCGGGGGCTTATGCTGTCATCAATCGTATGGCAGAGGACAATGTCGTTTTGGCACAATACGGATATGGTAGGACAGATGGCGCTGACGGCAGGGTCTGGCCTTGGGTTTTTAATGCCGCTAGTCATTACTGGTCTCAAATTGCAGTCAAGTTAAAGTTCATGGCTGAAATTGAAGGAGGAGTGGATAAGATGAAAGGCAAAAAAATTGTCCACCTTCACATTGATTCTGCCTACGGTCGCGAACCTTTGCCAGCCATGAGAAAAATCACTTCTGATTGGGGCGTCAAATTGGTTGAAATTTCTATTCCTCCACCTGGACTAGAACAGCAATCTCAATGGTTGCAAATCAGAAGAGAACGACCTGATTGGGTTACGTTCTGGGGAGCAGGTTCAGGTATGAACTCTACTGCAATGACCAATGCCGCTCGTGTTGGTTTCCCAAGAGATCGCATGATTTACGTCACTTTTGGTGCAGCAGAAGAAGATATGTATCCTGCTGGCAAATCTGCAGTTGGGACTTATGCCGTTGCCAATGCTTTGCCCGGAGACAACTTTCCTTTGGTGAAAAAAATTAAAGACCAAGTGTATGGTGCAGGCAAAGGGAATCTAGCAGATGAGAGTCGTCTTGGTTCAGTTTACTGGAACCGTGGATTAGGTGCCGCTGTGATGTGGATAGAAGCCCTGAAAAACGCACAAAGGATACATAACAAAGAAGGTAAAGCAGTCACAGGTGCAGAATTTAGAGACGGTTATGAAGCACTCAACATGACGGAAAGTCGTCTTGCAGAAATTGGCATTAAAGGAATGGTTGCCCCTTTTGCAATCTCGTGTGAAAACCATGAGGGAGCTGGTAAGTTTGCCGTCATGCAATGGGACGGGAAGCAGTTCAAGCAGATTACAGGTTGGGAAGCCCCTCTTGACCCTGCTTACATCAGAGGTTTGGTTGAGCAATCAGCCGCAAAATTTGCCAGAGAGAACAACATCACACCGAAGAAGTGTGGATAAAGTTTTAACAAACAAGTTGACCAGCACAATGTGGTCACATTGACGCTTCCCATAAATTGGGAGGCGTTGCCGTCTTTTTTTAATTATCAAATGTCTAGGAGAAAAATCAAATGAAAATACTATGCGTCTTGTACGATGACCCTCAAGGTGGAATGCCAAGCTCTTATCCTTTAGATGAATTGCCAAAGCTGGAGAAGTATCCAGATGGAATGACACTGCCTAATCCAAGTGATGTAGATTTTAAGTCAGGGGAACTTTTAGGTTGTGTTTCTGGGGAACTGGGATTGCGAAAGTTTTTAGAATCGCAGGGACATACTCTTGTAGTGACTTCGGATAAAGATGGAACTGATTCAGAAGCAGACAAAGAGTTAGTTGATGCTGATGTGGTCATTTCTCAGCCTTTTTGGCCCTTCTATCTGACGAGAGAAAGAATGGAAAAAGCTCCCAAATTGAAGCTGGCAATTACAGCAGGTATTGGGTCAGACCATGTGGATTTACAAGCTGCCATGGAACACAAAGTAGACGTTGTAGAAGTAACTTATTGCAACTCTATTTCTGTCTCTGAACATGTGGTGATGATGATTCTGTCCTTAGTCCGTGACTATCATAATCAGTATGCGATTGCCAAGTCTGGAGGTTGGAATATTGCTGATGCAGTGAAACGTTCTTATGATGTGGAAGGAATGCACATAGGAACAGTGGCGGCAGGTCGTATTGGACTATCCGTATTGAGAAAAATGAAGCCTTTCGATGTCCATTTGCATTATTTTGACAGGCACAGACTGCCAGAGTCTATTGAACAAGAACTAGGGTTGGTCTTTCACGACTCGGTTAAATCTATGGTTTCTGTGTGTGATGTTGTGACGATTAATTGCCCTTTACACCCTGAAACTGAAAATTTATTTAATGCAGACCTAATCAGTCAAATGAAAAAAGGTGCTTATTTAATCAATACTGCCAGAGGCAAAATTTGTAACAAAGAAGCTGTTGCACAAGCCTTAAAATCGGGACAACTGAGTGGCTACGCTGGAGATGTTTGGTTTCCACAACCTGCTCCTAATGACCACATCTGGAGAACCATGCCCCACCATGGCATGACCCCCCATACATCAGGAACAACACTTTCCGCACAAACAAGGTATGCTGCTGGGACAAGAGAAATCCTAGAGGGATTTTTCAACAACCAACCCATTCGCGATGAATACTTTATCGTGAAAGATGGGTCTCTTGCAGGAATGGGAAAACATTCTTACAGCAAGGGCGATGCAACTAAAGGGTCAGAAGAAGCAGAGCAATACACAAAATCTTGACTTTCATTTCTTCAATGACTTCTCAACAACAAAACATACTTGAGGTCAGAAACATAGAGGTGACGTATGACAATGTCATCGTCGCTTTGCATGATGTTTCTATCAACGTGCCAAAGGGAAAAATCGTTGCCCTCTTGGGGGGCAACGGTGCTGGCAAAAGTACAACACTGAAAGCCATTTCAACGATGTTGATGACCGAAAGAGGCAAGGTGACTAAGGGTACGATTGAGTATGACGGAACAAAAGTTGATGAAAGATTAAATCCAGCAAAGATGGTCGGCTTAGGCGTCGTCCAAGTTCTTGAAGGAAGACGTTGTTTTGGACACTTAACAGTGGAGGAAAACATCATTGCTGGGGCTTATTCAAGAAAGCTGTCTAAGAAGGAAATTAAGCAGGAATTAGAAAAGATGTATGACTATTTCAAGCGGCTGAAAGTATGCAGAAAAAAGCAGGCAGGTTATACCTCTGGTGGTGAGCAGCAAATGATTGCAGTCGCTAGGGCAATGATGGCAAAACCAAGGATGCTGCTGTTAGATGAGCCGTCAATGGGATTAGCACCGCAACTCGTTGCTGAAATTTTTAGAATTGTGAAAGAACTCAATGAAAAAGAAAATGTCTCAATTTTGTTGGCAGAGCAGAACACAAACATTGCTCTTAAAAATGCTGACTATGGCTACGTTATTGAAACAGGCAGAGTGATGTTAGATGGCACTGCTAAAAGTCTGTCAAACGATGAAAAGGTCAAAGAATTGTACTTGGGCATTTCAAAAGAGGAGGAAGGTCTCAGAGATTGACAGATATGACAAGAGAAAGAAAATTTTTAATTGGCAAGCCAATCCTAGAAGTCAAAAACATATCGCTAAGCTTTGGTGGAGTCAAAGCCATCACTGACACTTCCTTCAGTCTGTTGGAACATGAAGTAAGAGCAATCATTGGTCCCAATGGTGCTGGCAAAAGTTCTATGCTGAATTGCATCAATGGAATTTATAGACCTCAGGAGGGGAAGATAGTGTTCAAGGGCGAAGTTTTGGAAAAAATCAAACCGAATTTCATTGCACAAAAAGGCATTTCAAGAACTTTTCAAAATCTTGCTTTGTTCAAAAGAATGTCCGTGCTGGATAATATTCTGGTTGGTAGAAAACTTCATACTCAAGCTAACTTTTTACAGGTTGCCTTCCAAACGCCAAAGGCAAGGAATGAGGAGAAAGTCAATCGGGCAAAATGTGAAGAAATCGTCAAATTTCTGGAAATTGAAGGGATTCAGAATACACCAGTTGGAAAACTTCCCTACGGTCTGCAAAAGAAAGTTGAGCTAGGTCGTGCGCTGGCAACAGAAGCTGAGGTACTCTTACTAGATGAGCCTATGGCAGGCATGAGTACTGAGGAAAAGAGGGAACTGCGTCGGTTTATCCTCAAAGTCAACGAAGAACTAGGCACCGCCATAGTGTTAATTGAACACGACATGGGAATCGTGATGGATATTTCAGATAACGTAGTCGTGCTTGACTATGGAAAAGTGATTGCAGATGGTCCACCAGATGAAGTCCGATCTAACCAAGACGTCATAGACGCATACTTAGGAGTTGCACATGACTGAAGTCTTATTTTTTATTGAAGTTGTGGTCGGTGGGTTGCTAGCTGGAACGATGTATTCATTAGTTGCTCTGGGCTTTGTATTGATCTACAAAGCCTCATCAACGTTCAACTTTGCACAAGGTGCCATGGTCTTTTTTGCTGTGCTTGCCTTTGTCGGATTCATGGAACTCGGGATCCCCTTTGTTCTGGCATTCATCGTGACCATTGTGCTGATGATTCTTGTCGGTTTCTTTACTGAAAGATTGGTTTTAGAACCACTGATTAACCAAAGTGAAGACACTTTGTTAATGGCAACGATTGGTCTTGGATTTGTGCTTGAAGGGCTAGCTCAAGCGGCTTGGGGTGTTGAAGTTAGAAGATTGGATTTAGGCATTGGTGACTTTCCCATACCTTGGATCGCTGACAATTTATCGTTATTTATCAGCGCACTTGACCTAACTGCTGGGGTGGTTGCTTTTGCTATGATCATTGGACTCGCTTTGTTGTTCAAGTACACAAAAATGGGTCTGGGTCTGAGAGCTGTTGCTGATGACCCTGGCGCTGCAAGTTCTGTGGGTATTCCTTTAAAAAACATCATGTTGCTAGTTTGGTCTTCAGCAGGTGTTGTGGCACTAGTCGCTGGGTGCATGTGGGGCGCAAGGGCTGGAGTTCAATTTGCACTTGTTGATCTGGCATTGAAGGCTTTGCCAGTTTTAATCATAGGAGGGTTTTCCTCAATACCCGGTGCGATTGTTGGCGGACTACTCATTGGAGCAACAGAAAAAGTGCTAGAGGTGTACATTGGTCCTTATTTTGGTGGTGCGATTGAAGGCTGGGCACCCTACGTATTAGCAATTTTCTTCTTATTGTACAGACCTGAGGGGTTATTTGGTGAGAAGATCATTAAGAGAGTGTGAGTTCAAAACAGACAATATACTATGGAAAAATATATTTTTTGGACATATTCAAAGAGAGATATTAGAAACTTTTGTGCTTTGATGGTTTTAGCGTTTCTTGCGATTCCATTTTTGGTCACAAGTGATTATTGGTACACTTCCATTTTGATACCTTGGTTGTGTTTAGCTCTTGCCACAATCGGACAACAAATTGTGATGGGCTACACAGGGCAACTTGCATTGGGTGCTGCTGGTTTCATGGCTGCTGGCGCCTTTGCTTGTTTCAACCTGATTCTTCGTGTTCCTCACTTACCTTTTTTTGGCGCACTGATTTTGTCGGGGTTGATTGCCGCTTTTTTTGGGATTCTGTTTGGATTACCAAGCCTGAGGGTGAGGGGAATTTACTTGATGGTAGCCACCTTGGCGTCCCAATTTTTTATCATCTGGATGATTGATAAATTTGGTTGGTTCAAAAACTACGATTCATCAGGGATCATCACCGCACAAGATATTGTGATTTTGGGAAAATCATTTACTACACCAGTAGAAATGTTTCTGGTGATTGTGGTCGTTGTGACAGTCCTGACTCTCTTGGCAGTGAATATGGCAAGGGGAAGCACTGGCAGAAAGTGGATGGCTGTCCGTGATATGGACATTGCTGCAGAATCCATGGGAATATCCCTACTGAAAACGAAACTTCAGGCATTTGCAATTAGTGCCTTTTATTGTGGAGTAGCTGGCGCGTTGTTTGCGTTTACTTACCTGAAGTCTTTAGAGCCGGTGGCTTTTGACATCAAACTTTCGTTCAAAGTGCTTTTCATGGCAATTCTTGGTGGACTGGGAACCATAAACGGTGCTTTCATCGGAGCGGCATTTATTCTACTTTTCCCCATCTTGCTTAATAGCATTGGCAATAACGTGTTTCACGGTGGAATTGATGCGACCATCATTTCTTCTGTTGAGCAGATAGTTTTTGGCGTTTTGATTATCGTTTTTATGATCTACGAGCCACTGGGCATGGCAAAGCTTTGGGAAAATGTTAAAAGGTTCTGCCGTGAATCCATCACGAAAAAAGATAAACTTTGAATTTCTAGCAAGAATGCTAGATTAGGAGGAGCTTGGTTTGACTTTGATTGATTAGAGTTCTGGGTCAATTACAATCTTTCCGCAGCTGCCTTCTGCCATCATTTGGTAGGCTTCTGGGGCTTTTTCTAAAGGAAAGACGTCCTGTACAATAGCTTCTGGGTGAAGATTCCAAGCGACAAGGTTGTCACAACAATCTTCCATATTGGCTAAACTGGTGACCCAAGAGCCAATGATTGTTCGGTGTTTGTGCAAAAGTTCATCAGAGACGTCAAATTGCACATGACCTGTTTCCCCAACATAAACAGTGCGTCCCCATTCACGGCATGCTTGCAAAGCCAGTAAACGACCATGTGGATTGCCTGAACAATCTATGGTGCAAGAAGCACCTCCTTTCGTCACTTCATCAATTTGTTCCAAAGTTTCATCTCCTACAACTAGCCCCAAATCAACCAAACCTTGATTTTTGGCAGATTCTACTCGTTGGGGTTGAGTATCTACTCCTATGACTAGTTTTGCCCCTCTTCCTTTGGAAAGCAGAGACACAGCAGAACCAAGAGGTCCCAAACCTACAACCAAGACACAATCCACCCCAGAAATATTTGCTCGCAACGTTGCCTCATAGGCTGTTCCAACACCACATGCGACAAAGCTACCATCTTTCCATGAAAGTTCTTTGGGAAGTTTGACTAAATCCTTCTCATCAGCAAGGAGATAATTAGCATGCCCTCCATCTCTCCGCCAACCATATCCTTTTCTAGTTGGTTCTGAACAAGACACTTGAAAGCCTCTTCTGCAGTTACGACAAAATCCGCAGCCTGAGACATGATAAACAACAACCCTGTCTCCTTCTTTAAAAAAACGACAGCCTTGTCCCAGCTCAACAATTTCACCACAGGGTTCATGCCCAGCAATCACATTCCAGTAGGCAGTTCCCTTACCTTTGCGTCCTTTGTGTTCGTGGTAAATGAAATGTATATCAGACCCACAAATTCCACTGGCTTTGACTTTTAACAACACCTCCCCAATACCTGGTTTGGGAATTGGAACTTCTTTTAAGACAGCAGTTGAATCACCGGGAAGGTAAACTCCCAGCATCATTTTAGACACTTGTAACCTCTTCTAACTGAGACAAATCAAAGAAAAATGGAGACAAACTAGTGTAATCCCAACAAGCGAGGGACAAAAAGAACGAGGTCTTCCACGAAGGTAATGAGAAAAATCACCCCCGCTTCTACCAAAAGAAAAGGGAATATAGATTTGGCAATCACTTCTACACGTTCTTTAGAAATAGAGGCGGCAACAAAAAGAACAAGTCCCATAGGGGGTGTTGCTAGCCCCACAGTGACATTGACACACATGATGATTGCAAAGTGAAGAGGATCCATGCCTATTTGTGTCACAAACACTTTGCTTAAAATAGGTCCAAGAATCAAAATAGCAGGTCCTGCATCTAAGAACATACCCACAACAAACAGCATTAAATTCAGAGCAATGAGCAAAACTGCCATGTTGGTACTAATGCCCATGACAAATTCTGCAATCAGTTGTGCCGCACCCACTTGGTCTGCAATCCAAGAAAACGCTTTAGATGCCCCTATCAACATCAAAATCACACCTGACGAAACAGCGGCACGATAAAAAATAGAAGGCAGTTCTCTGAATTTCAAGGCGTTAATCACAAATAATGCAACAATCAAGGCATAAAATGCGGCAACACCTGCAGCTTCTGTTGGGGTAAAAATTCCTGTTAAAATCCCCCCTAATAAAATGACAGGCGTCAGCAGGGGCCAGAATGTCATCTTGCCTGCATTATAAATTTCTTTGAGGCTGGAACGTTGATTGGCAACAGGAAAGTCGTAACGTATTGAAAGCCTCCATGTTAACAGCATCAAACCCCCCGCAATCATCAAACCGGGAATCATACCAGCGGCAAACATTGCAGCAGGTGAAACTCCCATGATAAAAGCATAAATAATCATAATTCCACTGGGAGGAATGATGGGACCAATCACAGAAGACGCCGCTGTTACCGCAGTTGCAAAACGTCTGGTATAGCCTTGTTTTTCCATTGCAGGAATCAACATAGACCCCAGCGCTGAAGTGTCTGCCACTGCAGACCCAGACAAACCTGCAAACAGGACAGAAGAAAGAATATTGACTTGTGCTAATCCTCCCCGCAGATGACCAATTAACGTCTGAGAAAACTGCACTAAACGTTGGGTAATTCCCCCCGTGTTCATCAACTCTCCTGCCAAAATAAACATAGGCAGCGCAAGCAATGGAACTGATGAAATACCCGAAAAGATTTGAGAAAGAATAGAATTAAGGTCGCGTATTTTAAAAGCATTCCCCCATTCATTGATAATGACAATTCCAGACGTTCCAATCAAACCAAAAACAACTGGAATAGCCAATGCCAATGAAGCTAAGAAAATCCATAAAAACGCTGATACCATGTTTTTTTAAATATTTGAGGTCAACAACCTATTAATCATTGATTATTTTTGTGATTTCTCAAATCGGTCAAGGTGAAGTTTCTTTCATGGTCTTTCAGGAAAGAACGCAAGATCATTTCAAAATTGACTGAAATCATAAGAAACACACAAATTGGGATAGTGGTGTAAACGGTTTTCAATTCAATGCCAAGAATGGGGATTTTAATCCGTGCTTTGAAAGGGCGAATTGCTGACAAATCTATCCCAAAAACGAAATCAATCAGTTCAGTTAACAGCTGAGGATTGATACCAATTTTGCGTAAACTTAGGTCTAAAGCAATAAACAAAATGACTCCTATCAAAAGATGAATGAGTAACTGATGGAGTTTTTGCAATGAGGAAGGAAGCATTTCTTGGAAGAAATTAAGCGAGACATTAGCCGCTCTTCTATATGCGATAGGAGCGACTAAAAATGCAAGACACGGCAACAGGACAAGCATCACTTTTTCTGTCCATGGAGCAATGATTCCTGTTGTTCGCGAAAAGACAGCAAACACCACCGTTGCTAGCATGAGAGCCATCAATAAAGTAACGATAGGCTTCAACACATATTCCACCAACAAATTGATTTGTTGCAACACATAAATCAGAGGGTGAAACAAAGTGTTTGTGAGGGACATGCTAGCTGCTGCCTTTATTGAGTCGCTCTTTCAAATTCCATTTCAAGTTGAGCTTGACAGAACTTGACTGCACCTTCAGCTAGATCAATCCAGTCTCTTCCGAATTTATCTTCGTACCATGCCCAAACAGGACGTGCGGCTGCTTTAAATTCTTCCTTCTGTGCATCAGTAGGGGTGTAAATTGTTCCGTTAGCATCACGAAAGGCTTGATATGCTTCCACAGACTTACGTTTGGGCATTTGACGTGCCGTCCACTTTAACTCTTGGAATCCTCGGTAAACGATACGTTTTTCATTTTTGCTTAAATCTTGAAAGACGTCTTCATTAATCCACCACATCGCTCCCATGTAAGCATGACCATCTAACACCAAATAGTTCAGGTGGTCTTGAAACTTCATATTGACAATATCAGTGATACCATTTTTTGTGCCTTCTACAACACCTGTTCCAAGTGAAGTGTAAACTTCAGGCCAAGGAATTGGGGTTGGGTTACCCCCCATAGATTTCACAAGTTCAATTTGAATTTCTGCACCAATCGTGCGAAGTTTCAATCCTTTGACATCTTCAGGAGATTTGACTTGTTTTTTGGTGGTTGCAATATTTCTCCAGCCACCAGTATTAGAGATTGCCATCAGGCGTGCAGCACCTACCTCTTCCAAAACGGCTTTACGAAGGGCTTCAGTAATTCTTGAGTCAAAAGCACATTCTGCCACTGCATCATTAGGGAACAAATAGGGCAGGTCTAAAAATTGTGCAGGAGGATACCAGCCTGCCAAACCACCATTGGTCGTGATGTAAATGTCCAATCTGCCATCAAGCAGAGCTTCCGAACATTCATCAGCATTGGAACAAAACCGACCATTTGGGTAGATTTCTACCTTTAAAGAACCGTTGGAAGCAGACTCTACATAGTTTTTAAAAACTAAAGAGCCATCATGGTCTTCATCATCAGTTGACCCCAAAAATCCAATTTTCAGAGTTTGTTCTGCCATAGTCGCGGCAGACATGGACACCAACACCGCTATTGCCATTGAAGAGGCCAAAGCGAACGAGCAAAGTTTTTTCATCATATACTATTCTCCATGAATAAATTAAAAAAAGCCTTTTTCTAAAGCGAAAAAAGACAAACAATGTCTCAGAAATTCAGTCAAAAAAAACTTTCAACGTTCAGCTTTTTAAACAAAAATTCAGAAACAGAACATGTTATACTGGAAACCTCAAAATTTGTCAACATTGTTTTTTCAAAAAAGTGATGAACAATCTCATTTTTTAAATTTTAAATCGGTATAAAAGATATGAGTCAAACACGCTATGGAATGATAGGAACAGGCATGATGGGTCAAGAGCATTTAAGAAATATCAAATTGCTCAAAGAAACCAAAATTATTGCCGCTTATGAACCTGATTTAGACATGCAAAGGAAGGCTGCAGAGTATGATGCTGATATTCACTTTGCCAACAGCCTTGAAGAGTTACTGAAGCATGAAAACTTGGATTGTTTAGTCATTGCCAGTCCCAACTTTTTGCATGTAGAACAACTGGAAACCATCTTTCAGATGAGACCATTGCCTACTTTGGTAGAAAAGCCACTTTGCTCAGACCTTGAACAAATTCAAAGAATCAAACAACTCCAAGAAGACTATGACGTGCCTGTATGGGTCGCAATGGAATATCGTTACATGCCCCCTATCGCTGTCTTGATTCAAAAAATACAAGAAGCCACAGGCACAATTCGTATGCTCACTATTCGTGAACATCGCTTTCCTTTTCTTGAAAAAGTGAATCATTGGAACAGGTTCAATCGTTACACAGGCGGGACGCTTGTTGAAAAGTGTTGTCATTTCTTTGACCTCATGCGGCATATTTTGCAATCAGAACCTGTTAAATTGATGGCATCAGGTGGGGTGGCTGTCAATCATTTAGAGGAGAGCTATCAAGGAGAAACGCCAGACATTTGGGATAACGCATACGTGATTGTAGAATTTGAGAATCAGGCAAGAGCCATGTTGGAGCTTTGTATGTTTGCAGAAGGTTCTCGCTATCAAGAAGAGCTGTCAGCAGTTGGTGAGTTGGGAAAAATAGAATGCTTTGTGCCTGCCCCACAGAGGTTTTGGAATGCAAGCCTTGGTGAACCTCCGACTCCTCAAATCGTGGTGAGTCCACGATTTCCCACAGGTCCTAGGACGTTAGAAATTCCCCTTGACTCTAAATTACTTGAAGCAGGTGACCATCACGGTTCCACTTTTTATCAACATGAAAAATTTTTACAAGTCGTCCGTGGGTCAGGAAAAGTAGAAGTCAGCCTTGATGATGGAATCAAAGCAGTTGCGATGGGATTAGCGGCGCAAGAATCTGCAAAAACTCATCAAGTCATTGATTTTCAAGAATTTTTACGTTAAGCCGTCTTTTCCAAGCGAGGCTGTCATAAAAACAACGAGCTTTACCCACCGAATAACAATTTTTTATGACAAAATAAAAAACTCGCTTCTTCCTCTCCCTCCTTTCACTTACCCAAACGACTCTTGTTTTTGAGATTCCGCATCAAGTCCGCAATGACAGACCTGTCATTGCGGACTTGATCCGCAATCTCATTTTTCTTCACTCTGTTCGTACTTTTTTTTTTGAGATTCCGTGCCAAGAACAGAATGACAGTCATCAAGCAGAGAGCTTTGTTTTTCCTTCATTCCTTCCTCTTTCTTTGTCATTCGGAGCGGAAGCAGGAATCCACGCTATATTGACGATGGATTCCGTATCAAGTGCGGAATGACTGAGAAACTTTGCAAGCATGTCTTTTCGTCATCGCTCAACTTGAACTTAGTCATTCCGTGCTTGACCCGCAATCTCTCTTTTTCTTCGTTCACTTCTTTTGAGATTCCGCATCAAGTGCGGAATGACAGGAGGATTTGGCTGGGTTGCATTTGGTCATTCGGAGCGAAAGAACGTCACCCCTGTGAAAACAGGGGCAGGAATCCATGCTTGGTTCGGTGATAGATTCCTTATCAGGCACGGAATGACAAAGGGAGGTTGCTAGGTTGAATTTGGTCATTCTTGCCTCTTTCTTTGTCATTTCTGCGAAAGCAGGAATCTCTCTTTTGTTTTTCCTCATTCCCCTGTCATTGCTCACCTTGACCCGCAATCTCTCTCTTTTCCTCTAATTTCTTCATTTCCCCAAACAACTCTTGTTTTTTGAGATTCCGTGTCAAACACACAATGAAGTGAGGCTATAGTTTGACTTCTTGCTTCACTTTATGCCATTCTCATATCCTCATTGGCTTGGTGTATAATGTCAAAAAATCAGCTATTTTTACATTTTAAATTTTAAAAATTAAATTAGGAACGTATGTATTCAGCCATTTTTAACTCCCTTTCTTCTGACCAACGACTTTGGTATGGAGAAGCCGTTGTCAGAGTCATCATGGCAGATGGCAAAAGGCATCGCAGCGAAGAAGCTTTTTTGCAAAAAATTGTTGCCATGTTTCCAAACACTGCTGACCGAAAGCGATTAAACACTCTCTTAAAATCTGGAGTGAGTCCCACCCGCAAAATAGGAGACATTTCTGACTCAACCAAACTGATGCTCTTTTATGATTTGGTAGTCATTGCTGTCTCTGATGGTGAGTTTGTGAAAGAAGAGGAAGACGAATTGTACAAAATCTCAAAAGAACTCAACATCTCACCAACAGAAGCCTCAAATATTATTAGTTGGGGGAAGAGTTTGATTGAACGATTCTCATTAGCTGTTTAAAGTCAAATGGACTGTATTCTCTATCCAGACTGGGCGATTGAGCTTGCCCAAAGCTGGCAAAATGAAGAATGGATTGAGCCATGGCAAGAACATTTAGAAGAATTAAGATTTGAAGGTGATTTTGACCAAATCTTGAAAAGCCTTGCTCAACTTCGTCAACTTGACAACTTTCAAAATCTGCCCCAAGAATGTTTTGCTGAACTAGCATTGTATGGAGATTTGGAACACAGCCTTTGGCATCTTCACGATTTTTGTGTTGCTTGTACAAAACAAAAGATTTCTCTTGCAGCATCTCCTAAAATTCTTGCAGGATTGTTGAAAATTTTTGACTGCTCTGCTTTTCTTTCCCGCTTTCTCATCTCACAACCTGCTGTCGTTTTAGATTTATTTCAGTCTGATTATTTGTTTTGTGTCAAACCTTTGGCAACCATGAGGCAAGAGTTGTTTCAAAAAATCAAACAATGCAAGCCTTATCAACATGAAAATCTTGCATCATTGATTAGGATTTACAAGTATGAGGAGTATTTGCGAATCACCCTACGTGACCTCAATGACTGGGATTTACAACCTGCCATTTGGTCAGAAATTACATCAGTCAATGAGATTTGTGTAGAAGCCTCCCTAGAAGTGCTTTGGTCTTTGGAAGAACAACATCATTCAGGGTTGCGTTTCATTGATGAACCATCGTTTCCTATTGCTCTTTTGGGTTTAGGAAAGTTAGGAGGGAATGAGTTAAATTATTCTTCTGATGTAGATTTAATTTTTGTGTATGATGACACATTGCTTGAGCCTTCACATTGGTTTTCAAAGGCAAGCAAGCGTCAAAAATTTGCCAGAAAATTGATTCAGTTCATTTCTGAATATACTGCTGATGGCTTCATTGCACGGGTGGACATGCGACTCCGTCCGGGCGATGAACAAACCCCCTTGTTTTTGAGCTTGTCATACATTTGTGATTATTATCAAAATGACGGAAAACTTTGGGAAAGGCAGGCATTGATCAAAGCCCAGTTCATCACAGGCAACACTAATATCGGCACTGCATTTCACAAGATGCTAGAGTCTTTTGTGTTTAGCAAATGGATTGATGACACACAGTTTTCAGAGATTCAAGAGATGAAAAGACGTTCAGAACAGGAACATAAAACTGATCACTTTGACGTCAAACATGGTGAGGGAGGCATCAGAGAAATTGAGTTTTTTGTCCAAATTTTTCAGCTTTTATATGGTGGTAGAAAACCTGTCTTGCAAACATCAAATACACTGGAGGCATTAGAAAGGTTACAAGCAGAACAACTAATCAAATCTTCTGATGCAGAGATGTTAAGTGATGCTTATACTTATTTAAGGCGTGTGGAACATCGCTTACAAATGAAAGAAGAGCATCAAACACACCTTCTGCCATCAGAAACACACAGGCAACTGATCTTTTCAAGGCAATTAGGCTACGTTGAACGTTCTTTGACCCGTGCCAGAAGGCATTTTTTACAAGACCTCAAAGACAAGACTACCAATGTTCATACTAAATTCAGCACTTTGTTTGAGCAGGAGTATCAAAACATCAAAGAAACCTTGCTTCAGTCATGGCAGGGATTAGACTACCCCCAGCAAAAACTTGACGAATTAGCAGAAGAAATTGCTTTGCAATTCTGCACCATTTTCAAAAACCATCAAGAACCTAAAGTGATTGTCCGTATTCAACGTTTGATGGAAAGTATTGACAACAAAATTGAATACTATCAGTTTTTACTCAAAACTCCTGCCTCGTTGAGACGTCTAGTGCGAATTGCTGAAACCAGCGAATTGCTATGGAACTATCTCTTGAATCATCTTGCCTTGATTCAACAACTTGATGCAAAAGAGCAGTTACACACTCCTGATGAATGGCGTGCTGACCTTCATCAACGACTCAAGCAGACCCCGCAAGTAGAAGAAAAGTTTGAGGTGTTACGAGAATTTACACATGAGGTGACATTTTTGATTGGAAGTGCAGAACTTGAAGAATTTCTACAATACCACAGAGCCAGAGACCGTTTAAGTCAACTGGCAGAAACTGTTTTGGGGGAGGCATGTCAGATTGCCAAAGATGCCCTTCAGAACAGTTTTGGTCTGCCTTATGGAGAAGATGGACAACCTGCAGAACTTGCAATTTTAGGTTTGGGGAAATTGGGGGGACGCGAATTAAACTATTATTCAGACCTTGACTTAGTCTTTCTTTATTCTGCAGAAGGACAAACTGACGGCAAGATTTCCATTAGCAATCAGCAATATTACATCAAGTTTGTACAGCGGTTGATCTCTGTACTTTCTACCTTCACACGCAATGGCTATGCTTATAAATTAGATACTAGGTTGAGACCTTCAGGCTATGGTGGGACATTGGTGACACTGGCTGACAAATATTGGGAGTATCACAAAGCCTCGCAAGTTTGGGAACGTCAGGCGTTGCTTAAAGCACGGGTTTTGAATTTGGGAAGTGAAACTGCATGGATTCAAAAGGTGAAACAACAGACAGAGTCCACTGCTTATGAACTCCCTTTGCCTGAGACCCTTCAACAAGACATTGCTTATTTGCGTTTCCGTAAAGAAAAAGAGCAAGGTCAAAGTGAATATGACATGGCGAACCTCAAGGAAGGCTACGGTGGGATTTTGGATATTGAGTATCTGTCACAATATCTCCAACTCATTCATGGAAAAACCTGTCACGCAGTCCGAACGACGCAAACACTTGGAGCGATTAACCAATTTGCCAAACATGGCATTCTTCCAAAAGACACCTGTGTTACACTCAAAAAAGCCTATCGCTTCTTTCAAGCCCTTGAGATTTACACCAGACTTTCATTGGATTCTTCAGTCAATTCTGTTCGGTTAAGCGAACTTCCTGTTTTGAGCCAAAAAATGAAAGGATTCCACGAACTGGAGACCAAAGATCTTGGGGAAACTCTACTGGAACTGCGACAGCAAGTGCGAACACATTACAAGCAATATATGTCTTCAACCGTAAGAAAAGGCTGACATTGACAAAAAAAGTGGCAATCTTTTTGCAAAGTCCATTGAGAAGCTCATTTTGTGCTATCTCTTTTTTTAACTCTTGGAGGAATGATGTTACTCACAAAACTAAATCGTGCATTTCGCCGTTGGTCATTTTCAAATCGTGCATTACGCAAGGAAATCTTGCGAGAACGTTGCAGAAGCGTTTTGCAAGCCAATCTCTCTGCCTAATTCTTGCCTTTCAATTTCTTACAAGCCTTGCTTTTGCACAGTCTTACTTTGAGTTTCAAGGTGCAAAAGAAGGCTGGCACTTCAACGTCCTGCAAGGATTTGCAGTGGTAGGAGTGGAGGGTGCATTTTCTAGCTTAGAAGAATGTCAAAGGCAAAAACCGCCTGACAAAACAGGCAAATGTTACTTGCGTCAGACGTTGGAATACTATCGCTGGCAAAAGCAAACTATGAACGCATGGGTTTTACCTGTTCAAAGCGGGAAGCAGTCCAAACGACTCGTTATGCCCAATTTGGAATGGTGCAGACGTGTTGCCTCAAGCCCGTTCTACTATGCTAGCGAACAGGTAAAAATCCCTAAACGTCCCCATTTCAAAAGATGTGTTCCTGCATCGGTTACCTTTGCAGAAGTGGAGACACGCTATGCCTTTGTCAACAAGCACAAAGACGAACCTCTTGCCTCTATGCAGTTATTCAAAGCATGGTCTTTTCCTGCCAATCAAGGACAGTATGTCACACTTCTACAATTTCCCAATCAAAAGCAATGCGAACTTGTGGCAAAGCAAGGATATTATCAGGAATCTCTTTTTTCAGGTGCAATCGGTCAGAGGATGATCAAACGTCGCTTTCCTTCTCATCAGGCAGTTTGTCAAAAACGTTCACCCAAAACCCATGAAATTCCCTTAATCTACCAGCACTCAAACCATTAAAAAAGGATTGGTGTTGATAAAAATTTTAAAAGGATATTAAATTGGAAGTTTTGAGGTCAGAAACCAGTTTTTTAAATGGAATCTTTAGGATAGGTGTTGTATCTTTTGGTCATTGAAACTCAAGTAACCAAAAAATTTTTCAAGTCAAAAAGTATGTCAACAGAATTTGCAAAACCGAGCGACATTAGACAGCATTTTGCTGAAAAGATGTCTGAAATGTACCGTGAAGAAGTCCCCGCTTATGGTCAACTGATCCAACTTGTGGAATCAGTCAATCAGAAATTTTTAGAACAAAATCCCAAAGTCAAGAATCATCTACAAGAAACCAACCAACTGAATCGCTTGTCAGAAGAACGACATGGTGCGATTCGTGTTGGCACAGCTGATGAACTACGAAACATTAAGAGATTGTTTGCTGTGATGGGAATGCACCCTGTTGGCTACTATGATTTATCTGTTGCAGGTTTACCTGTTCACTCTACTGCCTTTCGTCCCATCACACACGAGGAGTTAACCAAAAATCCTTTCCGTGTGTTTACTTCTTTATTGCGTTTAGATTTAATTGAAAACGTTGATTTAAGGGAAGATTCACAAAGAATTTTAGAGGGTCGTTCTATTTTTACTGCCAAAGTGTTGGTACTCATTGAACAAGCAGAAAATCAAGGGGGACTATCCAGAGCCGAAAGTTTAGAATTTGTAGATGAAGCACTAGAAACGTTTCGGTGGCATCAAACCTCACTGACGACTAAAGAAACTTATGAGCAACTTCATCGTGTCCACCCCTTAATCGCAGACATTGTTGCTTTCCGTGGTCCGCATATCAATCACCTCACTCCTAGAACGTTGGACATTGATGCTTGTCAGGAGCAAATGTTACAACACCATATAGAACCTAAAGCAGTTGTGGAAGGTCCTCCTTTCAGGAAGTGTCCTATTTTGCTGCGACAAACTTCGTTCAAAGCATTGAGTGAATCTGTGGTTTTTTGGGGGCATGAGTCATCTCATATCAAGGGAAAACATACAGCACGTTTTGGAGAAATTGAACAACGTGGGGTGGCTTTGACCACTAAAGGAAGGCTTTTGTACGACCAACTACTTGATAAGGTCAGAAGCCGAATCTCTCCATTGCCTGATGGTTCAAATACTCAAGAGTATAACGCCATCTTAAAAGAGGAATTTTTAGAATTTCCTGATTCCCACGAGGAATTACACAAGCAAGGTCTTGCTTACTACATGTATCGTTTAAAAGAGGGTGCAGAAATTCCAAAAAATGTCACAACACTTCAGCAGCTTCAAGAAGAGGGGTTGCTACACCTTGACCCCATCATTTATGAGGATTTTCTACCAGTGAGTGCGGCTGGCATTTTTCTTTCCAATCTCGGCAATCAAAAAGATTCAGTCCAAAAAGCAAATCCTAATCAAGCGAAGTTTGAAGAAGATTTGGGTTGTTCTGTCATTGATGAGTTCCAAATTTATGAAACAATGAGCAACGATTCCAGAACAAAAATTGAATCCATTCTATGAAACGACTCACAAAATTCTTGGATTTGCTCAGCTCTCAAATCCAAAACAAGCCAAAGCCTTCTCACTTATCTCCAACGCCTGAAGCCAACGAAGACTCTCAAACAACTGTCAAATCTACAACATGGTTGATTCTGTTAGTTTCAGGAATTTTTTCATTGGTTGCGTTGTTTGGGGAGTATGGTGTTTTTGCAAAACATCGTCTGCATGCAAGACGAATCCAGCTGGAACAAGAGGTTGTGAATTTAAAGGAACAAATCAAAAATCTTTATGCAGAAACACAGGCACTTCGGACAAACCCCCAAGTCATTGAAGCGATGGCAAGGAAAGAGCTAGGCATGGCTCGTCCTGATGAAATCATCTACATCTTGCAGCAAGAACCAGAATGAAACCACTCATTTTGGTTGGTCCTGTTCCTCCCCCCATCAATGGACAATCGGTTGCTTTCCAAATGCTCATTGATGCACTGACTAGCAAGCATATTCCTCACAAAATCATCAATCTTTCTACTCGGGTTTATCCACAAAAAATCAGCAAGTTCAGTCGTGCTTTGGAATACATTGACATTTTGGCAAAATATCTATCTTGTGTCTGCCGACCTTGCTCGCTGGTGTATTTGACCATTGCTCAATCCCGTCAAGGATTCATCAGAGATTGCCTGTTCATTTGGATTGCTTCATTGATGAGGCGTCAAATTGTTGGGCATTTACACGGAGGGAATTATCATACTTTTTACAGGCAACAATCCAAAGTTTGGCAGTTTTTGATTAGGCAGACCTTACTAAAGTTAGACAAAATAGCAGTTTTAGGCAATTCGTTGCAAAGCATGTTTGACTTTGAACAACGGCTTAAACCTAAAATTTGCGTTGTGCCTAATGGTGTGAAAAGTTCAGTAGAGCCTTCTCAATTCACACCAAAAACATTGCCATCTTCCAAACAACAACCAATCTCGCTGCTCTATCTTTCTAACTTGATTGAGTTTAAAGGTTATTTAGATGTTTTGGAGTGTGTCAGCATTTTATCCAATCAGTATAGTTTGCAAGTCATTTGTTATTTTTGTGGTGAGTTTTTGAGTGAACCTAGATTTGATGAAACCATTCAAAATGCAGAACATGCAGAAAAAGAATTTTATGAAAGAATCAAAAAATTGGGTTTAAAAAATGATGTGAGGTATGAAGGAATGCTTGCCAAGCAAGACAAAGAGACACTACTAAAAAAGTCTCATGTTTTGGTGTTGCCTACAAAGTATGAAGGACAACCTCTTGCGATTCTTGAGGCGATGGCTCATGGTTCTGTTGTCATTTCTACTGAATCTGGTGCAATTCCCGACATGGTGTTAGAAGGCAAAACAGGCGTCCTTGTGCCATATCAAAACCCTCATGCAATAGCTTCTGCCATTAATTCATTGATTCAAACACCTGAAAAATATACACAGATGAGCCAAGCCGCTTATTTGCATTATCAACAACATTTCACTCTTGAAAGGCATCTTGCTCAAATGTTTCAATTTTTGCAACTTGACTCCTGACAATCAAGATGCCACTGCAATCAAACTCAATCAAAACACTTTTTAGCTTACAAGATGCAACGGATTGGAATAGGTTTTGATGCACACCAACTGGTTTTGGGGAGACCATTAATTTTGGGAGGCGTTAAAATTCCTTTTGAGAAGGGGCTAAAAGGACATTCTGACGGAGATGCTTTGCTCCATGCCATCACTGATGCACTACTTGGTGCGTTGACATTGGGTGATCTGGGAATGTGGTTTCCTGCAACCAAGAAGTATGAGGGGGCTGACAGCAGAGAGTTGCTGAAAACAGTGACAGAATATGCTCATCAAAGAGGGTTTAGATTGAACAATTTAGATGCCACCATCTGCGCTCAAGAGCCTAAACTTGCAGACTTTTTACCACAAATGCAACAAGAGATTGTGCAATGCTTTCCATCTGCTACACCTCAACAAATTTCTATCAAGGCAACGACAACAGACCATCTTGGCTTCACAGGTAGAAAAGAGGGGATTTGTGCAACAGCCGTGATTCTTATGAAACAACCATTTTTTTGGCAGTTTCTGAAATCATGCGAACATGTTCTGGGGAAGTTCGGAGTCCGCCAGCAATGATAGAAACTTCAGCTTGCAATGCAACAGCGATTGCTTCTTGAAAAGCTGGGGAAACTTCTCCATATTCCAAATTCTCTACTTCCCCAATCATACATGCCACGATTCCCACTTCTTCTACTGCTTGCAAAAGTAAATCTTGAAAACGTGGGTCATCGCAACGCAGTTCTAACCCGACAAAAACACGTTCGGTCTCCAGATATTTTTTTAAATAGTTTAGGATTTGCTGTGGGTTTTCATCTTGGTCAGGGGCAAAATAAGCAAGGATTTCTTTTTGTGATGAACGGTGGATTGCACGGATAGCAGACTGCAAATCTTGATGGTCGCAAAAGCCATTGAGAACCAAAAAACAAGCTCCTGTGTCAGAAAGATAAATCGCTTGCTGACCATAGGCAAACTCAATATCTTTTTTCAAAACCACACCTTCTACTATCTTTTTGATTGATGAAATAGCACCAACTGCCAAGTGTTGCCGACCTATCGTTTCCTGAAGCAGTGCCATCGCACTATTGTTCAACGCCTCTTCTCTGCCTGAAATTCCAAGCTCTTCCAACGCAAAGCAATGCGCACCTTCTGTGTTGGAACGCAAGACTTCCGCACCAGATTTAATATATTCTTGATGAAGCTGACGCACATGTTCCCAATCATGCAAAGAGGCAAGAAAACAGGCATCGCTTGAAGAAAACCCTAAATGTGCAGATGTTGTGGACAAATTGCCATCGCAAATCAAAGGCGCCCTGAGTTTAAGCTGTTGTAAAAGAGAAAATTGAGGAAAAAGATTTGACGAAGGCGCTTTTTGCATGTTTCCCGAGTCGTTTTAAGATGGAGCCATCACCACTTTCAGTCGCATGTTTTCTTCGTAAAACTTTTGTGAAAGCTCTTTATTCCCGTATTTGTAATGATAAGTTCCAAGTGAATCAAGCAATCGGCTTTCTCCTTCTCTGTCTTTTAAGATACGTTTGATTTCCAAATGGTTCTGGTAAGTTCGCATGAGTTTTTCTTGCTCACCTGTCACCTCCAGTGCCTTCTCAATTCTCTCATAAATCAAATCCATTTTGATTCGGTCTAATCCGTTTCGTGCATCATGCAAAAGATGATAAAGATAAGGTAGTGTTTCTGAAAAATAATTTTTATTTTCAAAAAGTTGAATGATGCCTTCTAAAACGTCCTGATATTTTTGCCCATGATTTTCAATTTGAGAGAGCATGTTTTGAAAGGTTTGAGAGGCATTTTCAGGCTGTTCATGTTGAATTTCTAATTTGCCTTTGAGCATCATCGCGTCAAAAGAAGGGGGCGTTCCTAACTCTTCAAGTGCAATCAAATGAGATTTTAATGTCATCTCCGCTTCGTGGAACTGGAAAGAATCAAAAGTTTGTTTAGCAAATTTGAGCAATGCCTCTGCCTCTGCAAGTTGTTCTTCTCGTGAGGCAGTTTTGAGCGATTCTCCAATGCCTTCATCTAACCAATTTTTTGGCTGTTCATCTGGCATCACACGCGACTCACTTGGCAGTTCCACTTTCATATCAGCAAAGATGTCTGAATTTTCCTGCGGAGACATTTGGGTCAATTCCTTCAGCAACGTTCCTGCACGTTCTTGTGGAGTAGCATTTGATTTGGCATAAGGATTATTTTGCAAAGATGTAGGCTTCGCTTTGCTATATTTTTGAACAGATTTTGCAACTTTAGGTGGGGCTTTTTTGGCTACCCTTTTGGGAGTTTGTGGCGTTTTTTTGGGAGTAGGTTGAACAGAGGGTTTTTTAGGAACAGATTGACGTTGTTTTGATTGCCTAGCTTTTTTTTGACCGACATTTTGTTTGAGGTTTTTTTGAAATGCCTGAAAGACATCAGAACTCAAGCCTTCTGGCTCTTCCTCTATCAACTCACTATGTTTTTTTAGATAAGAGACTAAGAGATGCACAATTAACAACAATGCCATGACCCCTGCACCATGTTCCAAAGAGATAGTGGTTGCTGCACCAGCAATCACAAAATAAAGGGCGATGAGCAAAAATGTTTTCATATTTGGGGATTCTTCAGGCAAGCAACCAATAAGAAAAGTATCACTGACAACCTATGATTGTCAACGAATCCTTAAATACGCAAAAAAAGAGCCAAATGTCTCTTTTTTTACAAGAGTTTCCTTCTACCTGTTTTCATAATGGGCAAATCAGTATATGCTTCTGAAGGTCAAAAGGGTCTTGACCTAGATCATTGCAAGCCCAGCAACAACTAAAATCGCACCTAATAACGCAAGAAAAGCAGGACGTGCTTGGGTTTTGATCCAAAGAAGAGGGAGTATAAAGACAGGGGAGGTTGAGCTGAGTACAGCAACTAATCCTGGGTGACCATATTTCATGGCATAATTTAACAAACTGACTCCTATCACGATTGCTAAAATTCCGTTAAAACAACCATTGAACCAGATGTCTCGTTTGAGAATAAAAATGGACTCATTGGCTCGTTTCTTCAAAAGTGCAGAAATGTATAAGGGGACTAAACCGCCCAAGATGCGAAGCCCTGTGGAGGCAATGACATCTGTTTCTGGTCGCATAATTGGCTTAATCATAATCAAGCCAATCGCCTGAAATGCTGCAGCACCAAGACCAACCAAAACGATTGATGACATGCTTGACAAGTTGGCTTCCCAAGCGTGTTCCACCCCCTTTGGTCTCCCCCAAAGAATAGCAACAAATACCCCTGCCATCACCAAAAAAGCACCTGCAAGTTGTCCATAAGACAGCTGATGCTTTAAAAAGACCCATGAGAGTAGCATGGCGATTGGACCATTGAGGGCAAATAATAGCCCCGTCTTGCGAGGTCCGCAACGTTTGGAACATTCATACAAAAAGCTGTCCCCAATGTAAAATCCGATGAAACCACTGGCTAGCAAAATCAGTATGGCTTCAAGGCTTAAATTTTGCCAATTTCTGGAGAGTAAGGCGAGCAATAAAATTGGAATTATGCCCACAGTTAACCTAATCCTGTTGAAGTTGACAGGTCCGTATTTGCGGGACATATCTACTGTAAAAAGACTGCTGATTGCCCAACAAAAAGATGCCGCCAACGCCGCAAAAATCGGTAATGTCATATTTTGCTCAAAAACCAAGAATCTTGATGAAGAATCGTCTTTGGGTTGGTCGTCTTTTGTGGAGATTTAGAGAAAAAATAGAATGCAACGTTACCAATTCATCAAAAATTACAGAATTTAATTGGGAATCAAATTTCCATCACGTTTGAGAATAGGGTAATTTTGTTCAAATAAAATTTGTTGGTTTTGGTCCCAAAGAATCACACGGATTGCAGCGAAAGAGTCGTCTGTTTGGGGGTGAGTGAAGCTTTTTTTAAAGAGATGGTCTTTTTCTAGCTGAATAGATTGAGTATCAGGAGGTTCTTCTAGCAAGTTAAGATTCAGTTGATTTTGGCTGAGAGGAATGACAGCAAGTTTGAGAGGCATTTGGTCATGTTTAAATGCTTTGATTTGAAATTGCACTGTCGTTTTTTTGCCATCATTGATGGCACGAAAGCGATTGATGCTAATCAAAGAGTTGCTGTTGATTGGTGCATCGTAAGAACTGATTGCTAAATCTTGAAGCGCCCCACGTAGACGATTGATGAGGTCTAAGAGCGTTTCTTGTCCATCTTCCTTCTTCAAAGAGAGTGCCAGACTTTCCACCACTCTTGAAACTTTTCTGACATTCTGTGCTTCAGAATGGTAGCGAAATTTTAGGTCATCAAGCTGTTTTTCATGCTGAATTTGCATTTCTTGCATCTGCTTAAGCAGTTGGGCATTCTCTAGTTGAGTCTGGTGATACACTAAAGTTTGCTCATTCAAACGCATGTAATACTGCAAATACCAATAAAGTAAAAAAAAGATGACTGCTAGTACACTGAACGTGGCAAGTATGATTGCTCGGAAGAACACAGACTTTCTAAATATCCAATTTCTATCGCCTGAAATGATTAAAACTTGCTGATGTGACATAAGACATTCAAACTCAAGTATGATGATTTAAGATGCTTTATATTCATATTCCATTTTGTCAAAAAATTTGTCCATTTTGTAGTTTTGCAGTTCGGAAAAATAGGCAATCTGAACATGAGAAATACCTGAATCTTTTAGCAAGTGAAATGCAACTTTATCAAGACAAATGGAGTCAAGTTGTAAGACAAAACCTATCAGTTTACATTGGAGGGGGTACCCCTTCAAGCCTTAATTTAAAACACGTCCAACGATTGCTAGAAAAAGTCAACCAGTTTTTTGACCTGTCTGCTGATGTTGAAGTGACATTTGAAATGAATCCTGAAGATGTCCAGCCTGAATATGTGAAGGGATTGAGGGAATTGGGAGTCAATCGTTTTTCTTTGGGTGTTCAAAGCCTTTGTGATGATGTGTTGTTGAAGTTAGGACGTTGCCATCATGCCAAACAATCCTACGAGAGTTTGGAAGTCCTTGCTTCTTCGGCAGCGAATTATAGCATGGATTTGATGTTTGGAGTTCCAAATCAAACACGAGACCAATGGCATCACGACTTGAAAATGATTGAAACGTTCCAACCGCCTCATGTGTCATTGTATGGATTGACCATAGAACCCCGCACAGCTTTTGACAAACGTCAAGATTATAAGCAATGGATTGATGAACACGAATCACTCTGCGAGCAAATGTATCTTGATGCGACCGATACTCTGCAACAGTTGCAAATAGAAAATTATGAGGTTTCAAACTTTGCAAAAAAAGGCTTTGAAAGCCAAGCTAATTTGTTAGTTTGGAGGGGACACCCCTATTTAGGCTTGGGCTTGGGTTCGCATTCTTTTTTTAAAAAGACACGTCAAGCTAACACAAGATCGCTGCAAATCTATCAGTCCAAATTAGATTTAAAAAAGTTTCCTATTGAATTTTGTGAAGAACTTTCTGACAAACAACGTTTCAACGAGCTATTAGCTTTGGGATTGAGACAGAGGCAAGGCTTTGGTATGACTCAAACATCTGAAAAGATTTGGAACAAGTGGCAAAATGATTACCAGCCCAAAATTGAGCAGTTGTGTCAGTTAGGGTATGCCCACTGGCAGGAGGGTGCTTTAGTTTTGACAACAAAAGGTTTGCTACTGGCTGATGCCATCACTGTTCAGATTGCCCTTGAGTAATTGGACTTCATTGCCTCACCTGTAATTCTTGTGATAGGATACCCCTTTTTTTAAAATTTTCTTGTGACTCGTCTCCAAAATTTGTATGTTCAAGCAAAAGCCTGACCTAGACCAAACTTCTCCTAAAAAGGGGCTGCTACATACACAAATTGCACTCACTGATCCGGGCATTTTACCTGGGGCTGTTCCTCACTGGCATTCCGAATTAGAAAGGAGGAAGCAAGAAATCCTCATGGCATGCCATCCTGACTGGAAACAACGAGCATTGAAATATTTAGGTAAAGCAGAGAAAACACCCCAACTGACAGGTCAAGAATTGCTGAATTGGGCTCCACAGCAAAGCACTAAAAAATTAGTTTTTAAACTTGAAGCCAACCCCGCAGACTATGAGTCCAGAATTTTGCTAGCCATTGCTGTTAGCCATACCAATCAAAATCTACCTTTGGAGGTGTATCGTGCTATTTTGTTGCAGATTGCTGTTGCATGCCACCTCAATCAAGTTGATACAACTTCTGTTAGACACCTTCTTAACGCACAAAATAACTATTTACAACACGTTCAATATCAAATGTCAGGCGAGATTCAACGTTTGTCTCATTATGTTGAACTTGCTTCTTACGGTCATCACACTGAAAACCGCAAGGACGCCCTTTTGAAGGTGGAACGCATTCGTTCAAACATGGACATCATTCAAGGGTATCGCTCTATTTTGAAACGTCCTTATGCACAAAATGGTCAGGAAGCGGTGAAAGTAGATTTTTCAACACTTGCTAAGGAATTACGAGAGGCATCAGATGCCAGCATGCTAGAAGAAAAATTTTTGATTTTAGCGTTGCGAATGCGTTCCTCACTTTTGATACACAAACCTTTGCAAAAAATTGCAGAGGTGATGATGCACGCTTTGCCAGAGTCTCCTTTAGGGGCGTGGATGTACGCTAGAGTTTACATGGGAGAGATATGGTTTTTGGCACTACACTACAAATCGGGAGACCACCGTAGCGGAGTGACCAAACAAGCGTATCAATGTTTTGAAAATGCTTACACTTACTGGAAACATGCCATTAAGGCGATGGCTAAGATTTCGCCAGATTTAAGGAACACACTTGCTGTGGAATATGCTCAATGTTCATATCTTTTTCACAACCTTATGATTCGCAACATAGGGAATCGTTACCCTCTATCAGAAATTAAGCAACGTCTTGTCGGTGCGCGAAGTTTAATCTCTGGGATTCAGAACTCACAGGCAGTCAAACTCAACTCTAAATTGGAAATGGCTATGGAAATGGAGGGGCTGATTTAGCCTATTTGGTAGATTGGAATAACTGGATATATTGTTCTGCAATTTTTTCAAGGTCGTGATGTTTTTTGATATGGTCTTTTGCCTCAAGCCCGAGACGTTTGGCATCGTCAGGATTTTCTATTAAAAATTGCATTTCTTTAGACAATGCTTGTACATTTTTTGTGGGAAAAATTAACCCGTTTTTGTTGTGAACTATAGAACCGTTATTGACACCTTCTGAAATGATGCAGGGCAAACCAGCAGACATAGCTTCTAGCAAAGCATTAGACTCTCCTTCATAGTCTGATGCTAAAATAAAGGCATCACTTGCATACAAAAATTCATCTACATTCTGAACATTTCCTTTTAACTCAATTTTAGATTTGATTCCTAAATCTAAAATTTGTTTTTCTAAAGAAGGTCTTGCTTCTCCATCACCTAAAAAAATCAGTCTGGTATTTGGATAATTATTTAAAATTTGTGCGAAAGCCTCAATGAGAGTACTGTGATTTTTGAGAAAACTTAAACGAGAAACGCAGATGAAGATAAAATCAGATTCTGACAGTTGATGATTCTGACGATATGTATTCTTATTTTGTATTGTTTCTTCCTTAGTAAGAGTAGCCCTAGAAATGATGGCAGACTGGTGAATAGTGTCAGACCAAGTTTTAAAATCTTGCTCAATCATATCTTGAGAAGATGCGACTAAAGCGGCATGTTTTGCAATATATTTTGCTGCATACTTTCCCCACCAAAATTGTTGCGATAACTTTTTTAAATCAAAGCCTTCTCCTCTGCTGGCTACAACAACAATCACTTTTTTTTTGCATATTCTTCCTACTAATGTTGCAACAAAAGCATATTGTAAAGCCTGATGAACGTAGACAACATCATAAGTTTTAAGCAATCCTTTTATTCTGAAGAACATTGCTAACATCAGCAAATAGATTTTTAGCCTTCCAAAAGCCCATGGATTCAATCTTTCAATAGTTAAGTTAGGGAACTTTTCAATTAAAGGAGCTTCTTTTTTAGAATGACGGTGTTGCTTTCCTGTAATGATAGTGACTTCGTGGTTTTTGCTAAAAATTTTGGCAAGACGTTCTGTAAAAATTTCTGCTCCTCCTACCACAGGTCTAAATTGTCCAACAACCATCACAATTTTCATGCTTCTGAAATTAAAAAATATTATATTTATTCATTAAAAATCATTGTATTTAGCAATTTTATTTATTTAACTTCTACTGTTACAGGAAATAACTTGCGAAAATATTTTTGTAGTTGTTTCCAAACTAAATCGCCAATATGCCATTGAATCAATGCTTTTTTAAAAAAAGCTCTGATTGAAAATAATTTAAGTTTTACTATTTTTTTCCAGATATTTGGGCATTCATCAAGGTACATTTCTAATGTACTAATGATTTCTTGATTTTGTTGAGGCAAGACACTGTGAGTTGTATTGTTTTCATGGATTCTATATTTGGAAATGACTTCATCAATTCTTCCTGCAGGATAGTATTTTGCAACTGCACAAGAAAGAAAATAATCAGTTGAAGAATAATATCCAGTAGGAAAGCCACCAACAGCATCGTAAGCATCTTTTAAAACAATAACATTGGTTGAGTTGATAAAGTTGAATTGGAGTAACTCTTTTAGAACATCACCTTGTGGCAAATAATTGGGATGGATTCTAACAATATTTTGTCCCGTAAACCCATATTCTTTTCCATAAACAATTCCAAGAGATCTTTCTTTGTTTGAGGAATCTGTAATCAACCTGTATTGTTTTTCTAGCTTTTCAGGAGTCCATAAATCATCAACGTCTAAAAAAGCTAACCACTTTCCTTTTGTATGTTTAATGGCATTGCGTCTAGCGGAACCCAATTCTGTGTGATAAGGAGCATTGATGATTTGGATACGTGCATCGTGACATGAAGACGCTATTTGAAGACTTTGATCATTTGAGCAGTTATCATAAAAAATTAATTCCCAATCAGTAAAAGTTTGAGTCAGTACACTATCTATTGCTTCTCGGAGATATTTTTCTCCGTTGTAGCAATTCATAATGATACTGAAAAAAGGAGACTGCTTTGGCACTGGCTAGTTTTTCCTAACGTGAAAGGATCGTTGTTGAGCAAACCAAGAAAGAAATCCAAAATTATTTGAAAGTCTAGCATCAATTTTCCCAATGATTGACCCTTCTCCTCCAAAAAGAGGAGCAAACTTTCTCAATCTTCCTTCAGGATCAAATAAGATTTCAGAATAACGTTGCTTGACCGGAGCATCGAAAATTTCTGCAATGATTTTTCTTTGTTTTTTTGATGCTCGTGTCAAATAAAATTTACCGGGGATGTGACCTTCTACCATGTATTCCTCTTCTCTTAAAATAGCCATAATTTGTGCTTTCTTAGAAAGATTAAACCAGTAACTAGAAAAATAACCACTTGTTTTTAATACTCGGTGGCTCTCCTTTAATGCCTCAATATAATTCGGAATAGACTGGATTGAACCAGCCGCCCAATAAGCATCAAATAAATGATCGTCAAAAGGCAATTGTGTCCCGTCGCCATGTACTAGAAAAACTTGTTTGTTGATCATGCTTGCTAGTATATTGAGAGCATGGTTTAGATTTTCCCGAACAAAATCTAAAATCACTACTTTAATATCAGGACGTTGTGTACATATTTTTCTCCAATGCCACCCCCAACAACCCCCCATGTCAATGATAATACCATTTTGCGGAACTTCTTTTAAGAACAAGCAGATTTCATAATCCATAACCTCTATGGAGTGATTATGAGATAATCTTTCTAAATAGTTAGAATATTCCATCCCTGATACATATTTTCTTAACTTGACTTCATCATTTTGTAAGGAATTTTGAAAATAGCTGTCATAAATTCCATCTGATTTTAATTCCAAATTTTCTAATACTTTTTCTATAGACATAAACACCTTTTTTAAATTATTTCCATTTACTTTTAAGATAATAACATCCTATTTTACCTTTCCAAGAAAGAGGTATCATAAGATGATATTGCTCAACCAATCTTCCTCCAAAACTTTGCTTAAAATTGTTAATACCTATTAGAGAAGGTTCATCTGTATTATAAGCATACCCTCCAAAATCATAGATTTGATAATTTTTTTCTTTAAAAAATAAAAGCTCTTTCCAGTGTAAATAACGATTTGCTCTTGCAAGTAACGCAGTTTCGTTTTTAAATTGACTTCTAAATAATGATGCAGAATGTAATAATCTCACTTTGTATCTGTTTGTAATTAAAGCATGGGAGCATAAAGTTTCATCATCTGAGTTTTGAACAGTAGCAATAGCTAACATGTTGTGATTTTGCAGTTGCTTTAGACTTTCATTGTCGCAATATGATGTTCCTTTATCATCTGCAAATTGATTATAGAATGATACAAAACTTGTGATACTTTCTAAATTTGGGTTGTCTATGATAGAAAGTGTTAAATGGTCTTTTTTGTCTGCCCTATTAATTTTGTATCTACAGTTTTTGCCAATACATTGAAATAAATCATCGCTATTTTTGGTAAGATCATGTTCCAGAGTCCAAAAAGACTTATGATAACCATACTCAAAAATTGTTGGAGATTGATATATCACTAAAATATCAGCATTAATTTCATAATATGGAATATTTTGAGGATTCTCATAATAGATATAAGCAAATTCAAGTCCTTTTCTTCTATCTCTTAAAATTTCCATAAATGATAGTATTCTGTGAGGGTGTGACCTTGATAAAAATTTGAAATTTTTTCAAAAACAATGTCCAAATTGTCATAAAGATTTTCAATAGATTTATGATTTGGAAAATTAGGACTGCCCCCTGGCATTAATTCTGATGAATGTAACATAAATTGAATGTATGGAGATTTTTTGTCTATATTTTTTTGGATTAAATTGAGTATTTGCTGTTTATTTTTTCCATTAGGACGAAGCCAAATAGGATTAAAAAATTTTCTTACAACTCTTTTCAAAAGATATGTTTTAAAAAGTTTTTTATAAATAGAATGATTCAAAAAATGTGGTATAATGGTCATTGGAATTTCCATTAAAGATGAATAACCCTTTTGGGAAAGATTATTTAAATCTAAAAAATAATGATGTACTGGATATAAAGAATAATCTGTGCCTCCAGAACCGTTAGGGTTACCTAGATGTGATTTCCAAGAGATATATGGTGTACAAGAACAATCCACCAAATATCCCAATTTTTCTAAAATTTTTGCATAAATTTCATTAAATGCCCATCTACCTGCCCGATGACTTGTCATTTTTCTTTCAAAAGTTGATTCTAGTAAATCAGTCATAAATTTAACTTTTTTCTCCATAACTTCTTGAGGATACTCAACTAAATATGGACAATATTGATAATCATTGCTGGTCAAGGAGTAGATTGGTGGGCTATTCCAGGCATGCAGGTGCATGCCAATTTCACATTGTTGCCTTTGAAGAGTATCCTTGACAAACTCTTGAAACATAGGACACATTGCCATCTCATAGTTTGTTAAATAGGTTGGTTTGAATCCATATTTCTCACATAAATTTTGAAAACGAGGTAAAAATTGAGAGTTTTTTGTCGTAATCTCTTGTGGAAAACCCCATAGATTATCTCCCTCTGTATCTATCGTAATGAGAAAAGATGGCGTGTTTTGCATTTCAAGTTAATGATCTAAATTGAAAAAATTTTCACACTATAAGAAACATCCTGATCAACTAACCTCACTCCAAAATAAAGTGGAAGATTATTTTGATTGAATTGACGTTTTTCTAAAAACAAACTGGTTATAGCCATGTCCTCTACCCATTGTTATCATGTTTTCTGATATGAATCTTTTCATCTCCAGCAGTATTTGATGTTCATGACTTGCCCTCTGCTTAAATTTTCTTGGGTTTTCTTGCGAGAATGCGAGAATGTTTTGATCCTTTATTCAAAATAATGATTTCATCAAAATGCTGTTTTAGGAGTTCTAAATCACCAGTGTTCTTTCTAAGATCACAACTTAAAATACTGTATTTTTTCAAACGTGTCATCACCCAAGAAAGATAAGTTTTTAGAGGATAATGAAACCCCCATGATTTATAGGAGACCACAATATCAAATGAATTTTGCAAATGCAAATAGGAATTTTGATCAACATCAAACAAATGAATTTTATTTTCAGGAACACCATTTAATTTGAGTAGTGTTTCTGCGATTTCAAATGAATTGTAAGCAGCAGCATGAGTATGAAACTCATAGTAGAGATTGGTATCTATTCTGTTGAGATCAAATAGAAAAATGTCAGGTTTGAAACCATAGTGTTTGAGCAAGATAACATCTATTCCACCAATGCCAGAACCAATGTCTAAAACGCTTGAGCATTGTGCAGGAAGATACGCCTGAATAAGTTCATAATCGTCTTGAATCTCTTGAGAATATTCTGTATAAATACGATTTTTGCAAAATTTAGATTCCAGAAGAATTGTATGTTTTTCTATTGAAACGGGGCTTAACTTTTTCAGAACCCGATACAATAAAGTGTGTACCCATTTTTGAAGATGAGTTTTTTGTAAAAGAATATAATAAAAACACTCATTAAAAATTTGAATACTCATGATAGTTTTAAGATTTTAAAAGCCCCTTGAATCATTTGACCCTTTTGAAGATAGATATTGAAAAAACACTTAATTACATTAAGCCAAATGAAAATGACTGTAAAGTCTTTCAATAGCCTCTTGTTTCCCCTACTTGATGAGAAATCTATTGTCAACGAAATACAATTCCTACTTTCTCCACATAGCAGGCAATCCCATTTTAATTTGGATTTTAGAAAGAATCGGGAAGCTATGTCCCTTTGATAAATCATGAATCTTTTTGAATGATCAAAGGCTAATTCTAACTTTATTTGTTACAAAAAAAATCCCAGTTCTTTTGATAAATTGAATCCCATTTAATATTTTTAGGAAGAGATAAAACGAAAGATGATTTTTCATCTTTGGTTAAGTTTCCCCAGTCTACGTGGTAGAAAATCTTTGCAAGCTGTTTGGAGCATTGAAGATACTCAGATTTTGTTTTTATCACACCTTCAATGCCTCTCGCTTGTATGGTAGATTTTAGAACAATTTGATTGTTTTGTGAAAATTGAAATTGACTCAATGGTAAATTTGAGATGATTTGTAGGTTTTGTGATGTGGCTTGCCATTCTTTTTGTTCCTCTAAATAAATAGGTCTTGTGATGACAGAGATGAAAAGTAAAAAAATGATACCTCCCCAAGAGAACCATTTGTATTGATTGTTAGAAAATAAAGGAAGCAGCCACTTTTCAACTGCAAAATGAATCCAACCTACTAAAAAAACTGCTGAAAGTGTATCAGTTAAAAAATGACCTCCTGATCCAATACGTTGCAAAGCAACCATTGTAATATAGCCAGAAACTAAAAGAATGACTAGGTTCTGATGACGAAATTTGAAACGGCATAAGTGAAGCAAAAGAGCCGTTGCCGCAACATGACCGCTTGGAAATGATGCACCTTTGCCTGCTGTTGAACAATGGAATGTTTTTTGGTAGTTCCATTGTCCCCCAAAATCGGTCACTTCATACGGACGAGGCTTGCCACAATAGCCCTTTAGAATCGTATTGACAACGAAGCCGCTGGCTAACAGACCAGTCAAAAAATAAAGTAAGATGTGATGCGATGAAACTTGAACATTTTGAAATGTTAGAAATCGCTGGAGTTTGGGAAAAATCAGTAAAATCAGCGATACCAACAAAAGCAAAACGGGAGGCAAGGGAGAGTAGTCGTAAATCCAAATCCAAAAAGGTTGGTTTTGGAATAACCACGAATCTTGCTGATAAAAAAATCTGGAAAATGCTAAATCCCAGTCACGCAAAAACCAAATACTAACAAACCAAAGACCAAATGCACCCAACCATTGAGCCGCAAATCGGAGATGGTTCATCTAGGACGGGGTCTTTCTTGTAGTGTTACAGGCACTTGATACGATTTAGAGTCTCTGATAATGGTTAAAGTGATTTCTTGATTAAGGAACAGAGTCTCAATGGCATCGGACAATGACTCTACTGAATCAATGGGTTTGTCATCTACATGAGTGATAATGTCCCCTCCCCATGGAATGTAATATCTGCCAACCCTTGCTTGACGATTTGACCCTTTCAAACCTGCTTTTTGGGCAGGGGCACCATTGACAAGATTGATAATCAAGATGCCCGCTGGAATATCAACACCAAGTTTTTGAAGTTCTTGCGTGGCAAGGGTTTCAATGCCAAGCCATGGTCTGCGGACATAGCCGTATTTGATTAAATCTGGAATAATCCTTTTGGCTGTGTTCACGGGGACAGCAAAGCCGATTCCAATGTTCCCTTGCCCAATGATAGATGTATTGATTCCAATGACATATCCTTGAGAATCCAACAACGGACCGCCAGAATTACCGGGGTTAATGGCAGCATCAGTTTGAATGACTCCATCAATTTTGCGTCCATTTTGTGCCTGAATGGTTCTGCCTAATGCACTCACAACGCCAGTAGTCAATGTTTGTAATAAACCAAACGGATTCCCTAGTGCAATCGCATTTTGACCAACTTGTAATTTTGAGGAATCGCCCAAAGGCAGGACTGTCAGATTTTTGGGCACTTGATTAAGTTTTAAAATAGCGAGGTCATTATTGGGGTCTATTCCAATCACTTTTGCTCCAATTTGGCTTTCATCTGAAAGCAACACTGTCAACTCTTGTGCTTTATTGATGACATGGTAGTTTGTCAAAATATGCCCTTGCTTGTCCACAATGAAGCCTGAACCCGAACCTGATTCTGTTGGAACAGGTCTAAAGTATGAGTCAAAACTTAATGCAATGGAAGTAATGTTGACAACAGCAGGACTACTTTTTTGATAAATTTCTATCCTTTTTTGTTCTTCAAGGTTCTGTTGAGCGAATGCACTGCCGCTGCAAAAGAAAAATAAAAACAAAAATTGACGAAATTTCAAATGAAACATGAGGCTATACGGTAAAGATTTGGTGGGCATTGAGAACTAAAACAGGGACATCACGATATAAAGTTGCACCCAAATAGATAGGAATATTTTGATACTCACTGGGCAATGCCAAAATAGGAAGTGTCGCATGATGCAAAATGTCATTAATCGCCAATCCCACCTTTTTACTATTTTCTTGCAAAATAAGCAGTCGGCACACAATGTTTTGATGTTCATGGACATTGTCATCACCAAAGAATGCCCTAGAATCCAAAAGGGGAATGACCTCTTCATTTCTCCTATAAACCTTGCGTTGATTGATTGTGTGAATGTAGTTTTGCTGATATTTCTGGAAGCCTTCTACATTATTTTCAGGAATAGCAATGGGCATCTCTCCAATTTTGACGATAAAACAAGGTAACGAGACATTGTTTTTTGGAAAAATAAAACTCCAAGACGTCCCAATATTAAGGTCAGAAGAAATTGTACAACTTCCCCTGAATTGCTTCATCACTTCTTGCACAGCATTCATTCCCACGCCACGTCCTGCATTATCATCTACTTGGTCTGCAGTGGACACACCCTGAGCAAAGACCAAACCCAATATCTCTTCTTTTGACATCTTCTTCAAATCTTCTTGAGAAATGATTTGATTTTCTACTGCCTTTTGTGAAATCTGGTCAACATCAATCCCTCTCCCATCATCAGAAATTTTGATGTAAAGATTGAGTGCATCATCATTAATGTCAAGATTGACAACGCCGCATTCTGGCTTATTTTGTTCAATGCGTTCACTGGGAGTCTCCAACCCATGAATGATAGCATTTTTTAAGACGTGGTTAAAAACCTCGTGCATGGCATTCCAAAATTCGCGGTCTGCTCGTGTTTCATGTGTGTTGTACTCAAAATTAACTTGTTTGTCATATTCTGAACCCATGTTGGGAATCAGCCTTTCATAACGGGACAAATCTGGGGCAATTTTGATAATTTTTTGATGAGTGCCAAGAAACTCGTTGTACAGTGTGCCTGCGTTGACCAAGCTGTCGCCTGATAAGTTATCAACAATCATATAAAATAACTGCTTCACTTGTTCAGCCAGTTGTAAATAGCCTTGATGAGAAACCGAAAGAAATTCATCAGCACGCACAGAATGTTGGTCAGTGTTCCTTGCACCTGCTTGCACCAACAAACTAATGAACTCCCCAATCTGGTTGCCAACGTATTTTTGACTTGTATGTAATTGTTGCTGGATTCGCTCTTCCCACTGGTGAACATTGCAGCTAATTGGTCGCCCTTCTTCAAACTCATCAAGTGATTCTTGGATTGCAAAAACAAATTGTTTGAGAAGTTGAAAATTACTTTGCGTCAGAACTAGCTTGCATTCAGAAAGAGGTTTGATGATTTCTTCTGTGTAATGGCAAAGTTTCTTTGCCGCTGGAATGAGAAACCCTGACGCTCCTTTGAGACCGTGAACTTTGTTTGCAAGCAGTCTGATGTTTTCCCGATATTCGTCAATGTTCTTGTCGTCAATGAAGTTTCTATACTCTTCAAGGTCTAATTCCTCTTCATTAGAATAAGAACAAACCTCCAAACTTCTCACAAGCTCAAGAGTTTCCCCTGCAAGGTGCTTACTATCACTGAGGATATTCGCCTTCATGTCAGGGTCAATGGTATCGCTAAAATCCATCTCATCAGATGCTTCTGCTTCTGACGTTTGTTGAACTTCCAAGACTTCATCAAAGGAGGCTTCAAGGTGGTCTTCATAGAAACGTAAAAAGACCTGTTGTGCAGTGTTTTGAAACTTCAATTCTACTGGAAAAGGGACGTCTTCTTGTTGCATGAAGGCAAAATCAATCATAGGTCTGATGGTTTCATCAACAAGATAAGGGGTGATTTCTTGGGGTGCCTCATCTGGATTGAAACCGATGATGGCTTGGGAGCTTTCTGATGCAAAGAAAATCATGCCTTCAGAATTGACATGAATGATCGCCTGACTATCATCAATGACTTCATCAGCTTGAGACTCCTCTGCAGGCATGAGAGCAAGAGAAAAATCCTCTCTCAACATGCCAATCCAACAAGGTTCTTGCTTAGCGTTTTGAGCAGCACGAAACACCAACTCTACACATAATTCAGAATTGTCTGCAGTGTAGCAAATTAAACCACCGCAGCGAATGGTGTTTGTGTTGGGAAGTGTGATTTGTTCCTGAATTTTATCACGAGAGTTTTGGTCAAAACGAGAATAAAGGGGTTCATATAAAAGGGACTCAGGAGTGAAGCCTGTCAAACTTTGCAATGCACCACCTATGTAAGTGAGGTTCATGTTTGCATCGCATTCCCAAACAACCTCGGGAAAGTTTTGTAAAAACTGAATAGCAGACATAGAAGGTGCAAGCCCTTCTTCTAATGGTTCTTCTGGTTCTGGTTGTGTTGCAAGTGGTGGTTCTTGAGGGTCAGTTGGTGCAACATCAGTTGTAGTTGTAAAGGTTTGGTCTTCAACATGAAGAGGGACTTCTTCAGTTTGAGCTTCTTGATTATAACCAAGAGGAGGCACGACGTTAATGGACGCAGAAAAGTCGGTCTCTTCTTTTGCAGGTGAGACCATTTGAGCTTTGTTTTCTTCTACAACAGAAGAATCCAGACGGCAAATCAGAAACTCCCCTTCTTCATTAGAAAAAGAGATGACATTCGGTGTGGTTTCACAAAGCGTTAAATCCCCCAACGAATCATTATACTGATTCATAATCAGTGATTCTGTTTCTGCAATAGAGAGTGGAACGGGAGAAATGTTGACAGTGTATTGGTCTATCGTCTTATGAACGACCTCTTTTAGTGAAGAGCCAAGAAGTTTACAAAAACTGTTGTTGGCATGGACAATGACTTCTTGAGAGTCTTTGTTTTGGAGAATGCAAACAGGACTATCAGCATGATCAAGGGCTTGAATCAGTAGTTTTTTGGATAGTGAGGTCATTCTTTCTCAAAGATGTTTTGTCTTAAAGATATTTGCTAATCTTGCCTTCAATAAAAATACTCACGCGACCTGTTTTGGTGTCAAATTTAACCTGCCTCCCTTTGTTCCCACCTAAATCTTCAGCAGTAATCCGAATTTGATGTTGGTGTAACACCTGCCTAACAGCTTTGATATTCATCATTGAAATACTTTGGGAACGGTCTTGTGTGGGGAACATTTCTGAAGCGCCTGCAATCTTGGCAACCTTTAAACGATGAGGAGCTGCGCCTTTGTGTGTCATCAAACGAACCAAATACGGTACAGCAGTATCTGCATATTTTGCAGGTTGCAACAGTCGGTCATCTTGAGATTTTCCAAGCATGATATGAGCTAGCCCTCCAATGTTATATTTTTTATCAAATAACATAATCGCAATGCAAGAGCCTAAAATGGTAAACAAGACATCATCGTGTTGTCCAACTCCTGCCTCGCCAATAGCAATGCGGACAATTCTACCCATTACTTTTTTCTTAAAATAGAGGTATGAATACGTTCCATACCGGGTATTTCTGGCGTAATTTCTGATTCACCAATAAAAAGATAACCTCCTGTCTTCAAAGCATTGACCAAGTGTTTGTAAACAATTTTTTTGCTTTCATTATCAAAATAAATCAAAACATTTCTACAAAAGACAACATCTATTTTTGCCCGATTAAATGGTTCTTTGAGATTGTGGAATCCTAAAGAAATCATGGGTCGCAATTTTCTGTCAATCGCCCAAGGTTCTGGCGCATTAGTTTTTTTAAAGTATTTTTGCAGTAATCCTTGATTCACAAATCGCACAGCATAATCAGAGTAATATCCATCGTCCACTTTTTTCATAATGCTGTAATCAATGTCGCTGGCAAAAATTTTAACACGAGTTCTTCGGGGATTCGCCAGTCTTTCCAGTGATGCGATTGCCAAAGAGTAAGCCTCTTCTCCACTAGAACAGGCGGCGCTCCAAAAAGTCAAATCGTTCTCACGCCATGACTCTAAAATTTTCTGACTTAAAATTTGAAAATGTTCTTTGCCCCTAAAAAAGTAAGTTTCATTGGTCGTAATGGCTTCAATGAAATAACGTGTTTCTTGTTTGGAGTTTGCAACAAGGTAGTCATAATATTGTTTGTATGTTGCCAAACCCAGCACTTTCATTCTTGCAGAAAGCCGATTACTCATCAATGTTGTTTTGGTCTCTGAAAAACGTATGCCCGTTTCTTTATACGCTTTTTCAGCAAACAAAGACATCTCTTGGGGGGTGATTAAATCCATAAAGTGTCTAGCTTAGTTTGATTTTTACCAATCTAAATAATCTTCTTTGCCTTTTTTACCATCAGCAGCTTTGTTCGGTTCAGGCATGACACTTGAGATAGGAGCAACAGAGTTTTGGGGTTCATAATGTGTTGCTGGTGATGACTTTTCTTTGGGAGAAACAGAAGGTTCTACTGCTGAGTAGTCTTGGTCTTCTGAGATGCGTCCTGAAATGACTTGCATGACCTCATTACGCATTTCAATCGCAGAATTAACTAACACTTCAGAGGCTGAATGGCTATCTTTGGCACTGCTGGCAATTTGGTCAATGCTGTCTTTAATAGAATTTGATGTTGCCGCTTGTTCCTCTGTTGCTGCAGAAATTCTGTCAATCATCTCTGCTGTTTTGTCAACATGTGTGACAATGGCTTCTAGCATATTCCCTGCTTGGTCTGAAAGGTCAACGCCTTCATCAACTCTGGTGTTCCCTTCACGAATCAAGTTTGTAATTTCCTGCGTAGCTTTGGCACTTCGTTCTGCAAGTTTTCTGACTTCATCAGCAACCACAGAAAATCCTTTTCCTTGTTCTCCTGCCCTTGCGGCTTCAATGGCTGCGTTGAGTGCTAGCAGGTTGGTTTGTTCTGCAATTTCAGAAATCACATCAACAATTTCAGTGATACGTTGAGAAGATTCACTGATAAGTTTCATGGCAGAAATAGACTTATTCACAGCAGTGCCTCCACGTTTAGCTTCTTCTGCTGAATTATTAGCATTGTTAGAAACATTACTTGAGTTTTGAGCCACATCTTGAATTGACGAAATTAGCTCTTCCAAAGAGGTCAGAATTTCATCGGTTGCTTCATTTTGGGATTGAGAACGCACAGACAGCTTTTCAGAGTCTTTGAGAACGCTTTGTGCAAGTTGGCTGACATGTCCCAGTTTATTGGCAACTCCTTTAGTGATGTAGCTAAAAATTGTAATCCCAATGATGATGGCTAGTACAATAGAAACGGCAATCACCGTGAGCAGTAAAGTGTTAAGAGAACTGATTAATTCATTTTGTTTTGATGCAATAATTGAGGCATTATTTTCAATTTCAATTTCTGATTTATCAACAACCAACGCCCATGTATATCCAAACACCTCAATAGGACGGTAAGTGGAAACCGTCAGCCCTTCCACTTCAGCATGTTGTAGTTGTGGATTGTCTTTGTCATGCTCATCTTTTAGAATCATTGAACCTGTTTTGCCATTGAGGGCATTTTGGACATCAGCAGTACGGAAAAGAATGTCTTCTTTAAAGCTCTTTGAAACTGTCAGCCCTTCATAGTGCCTATTGACATTGGAACGAAGATGAAAGTTAGGTCCAACAAGGTATGCTTCACCTGTCTTGCCTAGATTTTTGAGTGATGAAATAGACTGAGAAATTTCATCCACAGGAATTTGAACCGCAAAAACACCTAGTAGCGAGTCATCAGAGTAAATAGAGATTGCCATAAAAGCGGCAGGTACACTCTTTGCCGGTTCATAAGGTTCAAAATCTACGAAGACCATTTTTTTAGAAAGTTTTGCCTTACGAAATGCCTCGCCAAGACCTGAAGACGCATAAGGTCCGTTGACAAAATTCGTGGCAAAATCAAGCTCTTTATTCACAGAATAGACTAAATCCCCTTGTTCGTTGAATAGAAAAACATCATACAAACCATAAAGGTTTAAGTATCTTTTAAAGTCATCATGATATTTTTCTTGAACTCCAGCATAAATAGGTTGCTTCACTAATTCTATTCTGATGGATTCTTTTTTTTCTGCCAAATATGCAAAATTGAAGTCACGCAAAGCGGCTTTGACCCCAAATGTTCCTGCATAGTTGTTGAAGGCAACCTCCTCCTTGTCAAAATAATTTTGAATCAGTTCTGCTCTAAAATCTCTGATTTTTTCTAAATTTGAAATCTCTGTTTCTTTGGAAGACTCCAAACCATACTGGATTAATTCACCAAATGAACTAAACACAAGAAAATAGACCACAGCCCCTAAGATGATGAGAGGTAAGATTCCAGCAGCTAAGAAGGAATAAATTAACTTTTGTCTGATACCCATAAAACTTTTTCTGAAAATAGGGTTAAATAAATAAGGTTAAGACTGAAATAACTTTTCTAAATTGGGAATAATAATTTCTTCAGACTCCAATTTAGCAATAAACGCAATCATGTCATCTTTGGGGTGGCTTGACTCTTCGGGCGGGTCAGCCAGTCTTTTTTTGTGGATTCTTACAATCTCTTGAACCTGATCTACCAAAATCCCTGTGAGCCTTCTTTTATAATCCACAATCAAAATTCTGGACTGGTCAGATGTCTCATTTGGTTCTTTAACCCCCAAACATTTTTTAAAGTTGACAATACTAATCAAAACACCACGCAAATTGATAATTCCAATGAGGGCATCGGGACCTTGAGGAACAATAGTGATATTTTTGACCTTCAAAATTTCCTGCAAAAGAGAAAGTTCAATGCCGTAAGTTTCATCTTGGATAGAAAAACAAACGAGGTCAAGCTCTTCTTCAGATCGGTTGGACGCATCACGACTCTTTTCAAGAAAATTTTGTTTGGTAATGAGCTTGGCTGTTTGATCTGACATCTTTTAAATTGAGTCCCCATTCTGCAAAATTTGTTCCAGATTGAAGACTTTTTCTATATCCAGAAAGAAGAGGATTTCATTTTTGAGGTGTGCGATTCCCTTGATATAACTGGAGTTTCCAACACTGAGTCCAGGCGGTGGCGGTTGAAACTCACTGGACGAAATATCCATCACCTCGTTCACATGGTCTACAATCAATCCAAAAATGTATTGCGAAATGTCCACAACAATAATTCTTTCTCCAATTCCTGATTCATGTTTAGGATACAGAATGTTGCTTAAAGACACAACAGGGATAATATTCTCTCGCAGGTCAATCACGCCTTCAATGAACCCTGACGGACTATGAGTAGGCATGACTTTGGGTGAACGAATAACTTCTTGAATCTTTTCAATTTCAAAGCAAAAAAGTTGGTCGTTGACCTTAAAAATAATCAGCTTGAAATACAGAGAAGCCTGTTCTTCTTTGTGATTTGATTTTGAGTAATTCTCCATGATTTGATCTCTGTTGGCGCTCCCGTAGGGAATTGAACCCCAAACTGCGGTTTAGGAAACCACCGTTTTATCCGATTAAACTACAGGAGCCAACGTCAACTACAACAAACACCCAGTATGAAAAAGTTTTGCATTTTAGATGATTGCAAATGAATATGCAACTCTAAACCAATTTGGGTTGAACAGATTCTCAAAGCGATTGGGGTCATAGAACTTGACAAGGTAGGTCTAAGCCATGTTGTGATTGCATCATGCCAAGTCAATGATTCTGCTGAGGCTGTGTTAATGATGGCATACCATCATCTAAATTCATTGTCTGATGCAAGATATATTGCTCAAACAACTGACAGTCTTGATGAAACAGAAACACGTCCCAAATTGTCATATCTTTTACCAGAGATTACATGCCATAAGGGAAGTTTTTATAATCTAACACTCCGCTTGTTCTCACCTGTTTGAGAGCCTCTGCCATTTTCAACAAGACTTTTAATGAGTAGTTGATGGTGTCTCTTAAATTCGCCTCATGTTCGTCAACAGGTTGTTCATTTTCAAAGAGTTTCACGGCATTGCGAACGACCAAATGCTCCGGAGTATAAATGAGATGGTTATTTTTTGAACCGAATTGTTTTAATTCTGAGATAGGATATGTTCCACCGATGGAGGCAGAAACGCCAGCTAAAACAGCAGGTTTATAGCCAACCTCTTGAGAAGAACACAAAAGTAAGAAGTTCTTGACGGCAGGGGTTGCCATTCCAGACCATTCAGGAGTGATGATGGCAAAAGCATCTGAAGTCTTTAGCTCCTCTGAAATTTCTCCCCATGCTTTTTGCCACTTTGAAGTATTTTGCCAAAACTCTTCATCCCACATAGGAAGATTTTCTTGGGACAAATCTATGACTTTTGTTTCTTTGAAGTCTAATGCCAATGCACGCTTTTCCAAGTATTTTGCAACCTTCAAACTTTGTGAATTTTGACGATGACTGCCACTGATTAAAGTTAATTTCATAATGACTGTTTGATAGAAATGAATTGAAGAAAGTTTGCCATTCTAACAAGGCACATGTTGAATGGCAATTTCTAAATTTTAAATGAAAAGCCGGTCTTTCTAATATTTGCAAAAGAACATAAATTTCTATTTGTAAAAAAAACAATAAAATATTAAGATGTATTTTTATTCACATTTTTACGAGGTATTGAATCATGTTAAAAATAACTAAATGGCTGTTTGTCATCATGTTCTTCTCTGCACAAATGGCATTTGCACAAGCCTATCCTGAAAATTACGAACGATTTTCTTTTGCACAAACCTATTTGGGTATCGGTCAAATGAGTTTTTCTGAAGATATAGAAACGAGTGTTTTAAGAAATGGGGAGTTAGAGGAGGTTTCATTGCGTCCCAACTCTGAGACAAGATTGACTATCGGTGCATTGCACTTTTGGGGATTTGCTGACGCTTATGTCTCTTTTCCTATAAGAAGCGAAACAAAAGAAGGAGATTTAAGTATCTCTTACACACATGGCATTGAAACAGGTTTTAGGTTTTATCCAATCCCAATTAGCCTTTGGTGGGTCAGTCCTTTTGTTGGCATTGCTTGGAATCCCTTGAATTACCTCCAATCTGATGACGGGGAAAAAGGGGCAGAGATTACAAAAAATCGTACAAGTTGGAATTATGGACTAGTTTGGGCGACACCTATTGGTATGTTAGAAGCAGGAGTCCAAAAAATTAATGCACATCGTCTGAAAATAGATTACTACATCACAAGAGACCAAGCTATCAAAGTCAAGCTCCCAGAACAATCCATCTGGGCTGGTTATAAATACTCTTTTGAAACCACTGCTGGTGCCGCAGATCCTTCCCGTATCCAAGTCACAGGCAACAACTTGACAGTAGGAATCGGTGGAGTGTTCGCATGGGTTCAAGGTGAATCATCATATTTGGAAGAAGAGAGACCATTTTTACACCAAGAACCTATCAGTGATCTAGCACTAGACCTTGCAGTAGGTTGGTGGTGGAGAGAAAAAGAAACTCAATTTAATATCTCTTATCGTGAGTTTACCAATAGTCAAGACGCCTTTGGTCTAAAAAATACCATCTCACAGACCAACACAAGTCTTGAGGTTTACAGCTTTATTTTTGATTATCAGGGATTTGACCCCTATATTGGCTTGAGCCTGAACCAAGTGGAGATGAGCTACTATGAAAGAGATGAAGGAAAAATCGTTTGGGATAAGAAAGAGACAGTGAACAAACCGGGCTTGATAACAGGGTGGGATATTCGCCCTACGATGAATCAATTTTTCGTGCTTCGCACCAACATTCGCTATACCCCTGATTTAGAAATGGAATTAGAAGAAGGCAAAAAAGTCAAATTTTACGAGTGGGAATTAGACTTAATTCAAGTGGTATTTCACTTTTTTTGATTTCAATCAAAAACAATTTTCTTTTTCAAAAAATAATTATTTTTGGCATTGTTAAGTAATAAGTGATAGTTGATTATTCCGTTTTGCCATGAACAAAAGAACAGAATATTGTAATGCTTTAAGAGACTTGCTGTAACATTTGGTTTTCCTTCTCATTCTTGCCAAGAAATGTCTCAAGAGAGAATTATACCCTTCTATCGTGTATGTTTCTGCCTTGGAACATGTATGAATTTCTTTGGGAATGACTTGTTTGTAAGCCTTCCAGTGATCAGTCATCACCTGAAGAGGTTTTGTTTCCTTGACCTTGTCCCATAAATGCCTACAGGCTTTTGAGTCTCTGTTTCCAAGCACACAATTGATAAATTGCTTCCCACATCTATCAACAGCAATCCAGAGCCAGCAGTAGTTTTTTTTGACTGGATGTAGGTGTGCATTTCATCAATTTCCATAATTTCAATGTCTGTGTCCTTATCTTAATGCCTTGAGCTGTTCGCCAAAACTACAGACCCAATTATAAACTGAAACATGAGAACAATTCAGCAAACGACCGATTGACCTGAAACCAAGACCCTCCAAATACAACTCTAATGCTCTTCTTTTGATCTGTGGTGAGATTTGGCCACGATAGGACTTGGTATATTGATAGTTGCAGGCATTGCAACGCCTCCTCGGTTTACCATATAAAAAACCATTCTTAACCGTCTTCTCACTTTCACATCTAGGACACGACTTCATTGCTACACCATGACTATCAATTCAATTAAATGAACTTAATATCGCATATCACTTATAGTTTAACAATACCTTATTTTCTAATGACAGTCCTTTCGTCATTCCACACTTGACAGGGAATCTCCAGCAGTCTTTCCGTCATTGCGAGCTTGACCCGCAATCTCAAACGTTCTCCCGTCATTCTGCACAGCAATCAAGTCATTCCGCACTTGATGCGGAATCTACCCTAAACAAGGCATGGATTCCTGCTTTCGCAGGAATGACCAAGTGCAACACAGCAAAATCCTCCTGTCATTCTGTGCTTCTCCCAGTCATTCCACACTTGATGCGGAATCTTAAAAAACAAGAGTGAGATTGCGGGTCAAGCCCGCAAGGACGAAGAGACAACATGCAATCCTCCCGTCATTCCGCACTTGATGCGGAATCTATCTTAAACCAAGCACAGATTACTAACGTGACTGGATTCCTGCCCCTGTTTTCACAGGGGTGACGTTCTTTCGCTACGAATGACAATAGTTGTCATTCTGCACTTGATGCGGAATCTATCACCAAACCAAGCATGGATTCCTGCTTTCGCAGGGATGACGAAGAGAACTCAGAGCCTGCCTCTTGTGAAAACAGGGGAATGACTCAAATCCGTCATTCTGAACTTGATTCAGAATCTCAAAAAAAGGAGTTGTTGGGAAAAAGAAGGAGATTGCGGGTCAAGCCCACAATGACGGGGTAGTTTAGGAAAAAAGAAAACCAGCGTTCAGGATTCTACGCTTCCAGCTGTGGTTGCAACGAAGCAGACGTGATGACCTGTAATTCTCCCGCTTGTTCTTGAAAAAGATAAATGCCTTCTTCTTCTGCCTCACTGATGAGTTCGTCATAAAAGACTTCTCCTGCCAAACCGCAATGGATTGTATAGTCTTGATAACTTGGAAACAATTTAGGAAAGGTCTCTTTCTGCCGAAGCACTTGTTGGAAATCTTTGACATGAGGTTTGCGTTTGACTTCTATCAAAAGCAAATGTTTTGTTTTGCTGAACAACACAAGATCGTATTGAGCCGTGATGCCATTTTTCCCTTTGAGGTTTTGTTCCACTTCGTCGTAGCGAATGCCTCCAATTTCAATGAAGCCATATTTTTCTATAACCTGTTCCACAGAACGGCACAGACGACCTTCTAAAATCTCCGAAGTATTGCTGATGAAGTTTTCCATCCTCTGAATGCCCCGCACCATGCTAGCAACTGCTGGTCTGAGTTCCTGAATGGCTTGTGCATTAGAAGCCACCAACTGTTTTAGTTCTTCATCGGTCATAAAGAGCTTTTAATTAGAGTTAGTCATAAATAAAGTAAAATCCAAAAAGATTCTAACACAACGCACTCAAAAAAGAGAAATGGCAACCTAAAAAAGTCAGGAAAACGAGAGCAATGAACCGAAGGACAGAGTGCTTCAATTCCCCTCTGCTAGAGAAGGGCTGGTAAATGCCAAAGGCAGAAGCACTTATTACTTAAAAATGGGGACACGCATGGGGGTTTTTTGAATGATGCGGATACCATTGCCTAGTTGTCCAGCTTGATTTTTATCCCATGCCCAGAGCGTGCCGTCTTGTTTGATGGCTAAGCTGTGGTCGTGTTAAGCCGTGATGACTTTGTATTGGTCAGAGCCAATTTGGATGGGTAAGTCTTGCTTGGTAGTGGGTTTTTTCGCCTAATTTCCATTGGCATCTAATTTGATGAGCCAAACATCACTATCTCCTGCTCCTTTACTTTTAGTGTAACCAGCAACAACATATCCGCCATCAGACGTTTGAATGATAGAATTAGCACCGTCCCTGTCGCTTCCACCGAAGGTTTTATCCCAGACCTTGTTACCATTAGAATTTAATTTGATGATCCAAGCATCACTATCTCCTGCTCCTTTACTTTTAGTGTAACCAGCAACAACATATCCGCCATCAGACGTTTGAATGATAGAATCAGCACCATCATCGTTACTTCCACCAAAGTTTCTATGCCATCTTAGTCTTCCAGAAGAACTTAAATTGGCAATATACACATTATAACTATTACCAGTAAGTGTATATCCAGCAACAACATATCTGCCATCGGACGTTTGAATGATGGAGCTAGCTGTGTCAAGCCTGCTGCGATGAAAGGGTTTATCCCAAACTTTGTTACCATTAGAATTTAATTTGATAAGATTTCTATTCACACCCAAAACATATCCGCTATCAGATGTTTGAACTACGGAATAAGTATAGACATTTCCGCCTAGACTCCAAAATGTTGAAGACCTAAAAATTTTATCCCAGACTTGATTGCCACTAGAATTTAATTTGATGATCCAAGAAGAATTATACCAAGAACTACCATTTGAGAGAGTCTTAATTCCAACAACAACATATCCGCCATCAGACGTTTGAATGATAGAATTAGCATAGTCATCATGACTTCCACCGAAGGTTTTGTCCCAGACTTGGTTGCCAGTAGAATTTAATTTGATGATATGCCAATCTCTATCACCTGCTCCTTTACTTTTAGTGTAACCAGCAACAACATATCCGCCATCAGACGTTTGAATGATAGAATTAGCACCGTCCCTGTCGCTTCCACCGAAAGTTTTGTCTGATTTTGTTTTGACTGAAGAGCTAGTTGTATAAGAGCTGTATTCTCCATCATTATCCTTTGATTTGACTCTGAAAGTGTAAGAAGTTACCCAAGTGAGGTTGCTGAAAGTATAAGTGGTTTGTGTGGTGGTTTGTGTGCCTGTCCATGTGCCACTTTCTTCTTTGTAAGAGACTTCATAGCCTGCAATGCTTCCATCAGAATCAGTGGAAGCAGTCCATGAGACCGTGATGCTGCTGCCAGTGACTTGACTGGTGCTGATGTTGCTGGGTTTGCTTGGTGGTTGATTAATGGCTTGGCTGTAGCAACTCCAATCAGAAGCAGGCGTATTGCCTGATGCTTTGACACGGACGCAGAGCTTGTCTTTGGCAATGGCATCATCGCCAAAACTAAAGGGGCTGTTGCAGTTGGTTTTGGTTGTGCCAGCATCTTTGGAGCATTCATAGCTGCTGCCTGAAGTCATCATAAAAGTCAGGCTTCTAGCAGAGACAGCAAGCGCAGTTGGTGCATTGGGTGCAGTGCTGACAGCAGTGCTTGTCTGGTAAGGACTCCAATCTCCGTCATCATCTTTGGCACGAACACGGAAGGTGTAGCTGGTGGCAGGTTGTAATTGATTGAAGCTGTAAGTCGTGCTGGCTGTCGTGCTGATTCCTGTCCAAAAAACATTATTGCCTGATTTGTAAGAGATTTCATAGCCTGCAATACTTCCGTCAGAGTCTGTGGCAGCAGACCATGAGACCTTGATACTACTCGCAGTGACTTGGCTGGTGCTGATGGTGCTAGGTTTGCTGGGTGGTTGATTGGCAGCTTCAGGCGTCTTGACAGGTTGGCTTTCTTCATAAGCACTCCAGTCTCCCTCATCATCTTTGGCACGAACACGGAAAGTGTAGCTGGTCTCAGGCTGTAATCCTGACACAATCAAACTGGTTTGAGTGGTGGTTTGTGTGCCAGTCCATGACCCGCTACTTGTCTTGTAAGAGACTTCATAACCTGCCACTTCACCATCAGAATCTGCTGAAGGCGACCAACTGACTTTGACACTGCTGGCTTTGACCTCGCTCGTTTTCACTTCACTTGGCGTGCTGGGTTTTTCATTTGGCACAACAACTTGACCCTTGCCCACATCTGTCTTCTTCAGAGTCAAATCTGTTTGTAGCTTAAAACTGGCGTTCGTTTTTTTATCTAACTGAAAGGGTTGACTCTCTGTCAAGGTCTCACCTGTCTCTGCATTGATGACAGAAAAGAAGAAGTCATCAGCATAATACTTGTCTTGCACCAGAATCATCACAGGTTTATCCGATTGTTTGCCAACGACCTCACAACTGCACTCTATATTAGACAACGGGCTATCACTCTTTCTCACCATCAGCATCACATCTTGGGCAGAGGCATTGAGAAACTTGATCTTCGCACCATTGAAAATGGTCTTGTTGGGAATGAATACCAGTTTAGTGTCTCCTTTGTTAAAGACCAGATTTTTGGAAAAGACAGGTTTTGTAAAGTCAATGCCTCCTGATGGGTTGTGTAGGTAAAACACGAGTTGTTTGTAGCCGATGGGGATTTGAATCCGATAGTTAGACTGACCAGCCTGAACCACTCCGATTTGCTTGTTCCTTGAACTGCCTTGAAAAATAGACACCAGTCCAGAACGTTTGTTGAATATCAGCAATGTCCCGTAGTCTTGTTTCACCTCGCTGGCTTCCAGCACAAAACTAGATTCGGCTGTTGGAATGAACTCACTTTGCACAAACGCTGTTGGCATCTTGGTCTCATCGCAATCTGCTTTCAGATAGTCCTTGACTGCTGGCATTTTGAATCCAAACACCATGACCGTGGAAGAGGTGCGTTTTGAAATGTCCACCTTCACGCCATTTTGCTTGCCACCAATGACAGCCATCACATCATCAGCATTCAGACTGCTGGAATACGACAGCAGCACATCTTCATCTAGTGAGTTGAAGATGGCAAGGTTGCCTGTGCCTTGCGTCTGTGTTTTGGGAATCTGCAAACATTGACCCCCTTGTGCTTGTGTTTCTTTTTCTGCTTAAACAAAATTGAACAAGATGAAGAAAAATTAAAAACCAACAAAAAAACAACACTCCACACAAAGGATACTGTCATAGAAAAACTCTCCTCTTGAAATGAAACCTTCATTTGTTTTCAAGATAAGAGTTTTGCGAAAAACCAAAACGGGCATTATGCACGTACAAAAAAAAAACAAGTTAAGACTCAGGATTTGAGGAAATTTTTTTGGTTTTTAAGGAATTTTTTGGCTGTTTTGAAGAAAGAATGCGTTTGGGAATGGGAGGAAGTAGAAAGAAGACAGATTGTGGAATCAAGTTGAGCAATGACGGTTTTTAAAGTAAACCATGACGAAAAGGCAAGCCATCAGGTCACAACGTAGGGACAAACCCAAGTTTGTCATGTGTTTTAAGAAGGATGAGATGGCGGACAAGGTGAGCAATGACGGTTTTCAAGGTGAGCGATGACGCGGATAGAAAACAAGAGAGATTGCGGGTCAGGTCCCGCAATGACGGGGCAGTGTTTAGTTGGTATTGTCATTGCATGTGAGAGTGAATTTGAGGAATGGAAATGAGAAGTTGTCATCATTGTGGGAGTCAGACTTATATCAAGAATGGAAGTTACAAAGGGGTTCAGAGGTATCGTTGCAAGTCATGTCAGAGAGCATTCACCTCAAATGGTTTGAGAATCCCACTAGAGACAAAGCGTCAAGCCTTAGAGATGTATGTCAATAGTGTAGGCATCAGAAAGATCGCTCGTTTTTTGCAGGTGTCTCCCGCTTCAATTGTCAACTGGATCAAAAAAGCTAGAGTGTCTCAACTTCCAAAAGACGCACCAAGTTTCCATGTACAAGTAGATAGTATAGAGATGGATGAGATCTACACTTTTGTTCAAAAAAAAGCCAAAGAGTAGCTGTTTGGACAGCCTATTCTCGTCAAGAACAATGTGTGATTGCCTTTGTGATAGGCAAAGGATTAGTAGCTGTGCGAAAGCTGTATGCACTAGTCAAAGAACAGCGACCTAGAATGAAGACGATCTATACCGATGCCAACTCATGCTATCAAGTGGCATTTGCTCAATGACAAATTCCAGAGAACCACGAAATAGGCAAAAAAAGACTCATCTCATTGAATCTTCTAATTCTTCCATCAGAGATAACCTAGCTCGCTTGATGAGAAAATCTAAACGACATTCTAAAACTTTGGACATGCTGGAACACTCTCTACAACTCTTCTTTGACTATAAAAGGTTTGAAAAATATCATGCCAATATCAAGTGAACACTGCCAATGACGGGGGAACACGGAATCTCAAAAAAAGGAGTTGTTGAGAAAAAGACAAGGGAGATTGCGGGGCAAGGTAAGCAATGACGGAAAGACACGCCTACAAAACCTCTCAGTCATTCCGCACTTGATGCGGAATCTCAAAAAAAGGCGTTGTTGGGAAGAAGACGAGGGAGATTGCGGGTCAGGTCCCGCAATGACTTAGACACGTCGACAATGACGTGAAAGAAGGTTGCAACCTTCTCGGGTTGCCTTCCTCCGCTGTGAGAGAAAGACAAAAGAAGGTCGTAAAAAAGGTTAAAAAAGAAGGGTCAACGACTAATTAGATGGTATCGTTTTTTGCAAGTAATACCATTCAATGCCTAGACCATTTTTGCCTGTGAAGTAAAGTCTATCACCAACAAAGTATGGCTTGGCAGTGTTCCAAGTTCCACCAGTATTCACATTGACAAACTTATTGTTTGGTTTGCCTTTCCAACCAACCAAGACTTTAACAGCACCTGATCTGGTCGTGATAGCAATCGCATCGGCATCACCTACTTTGAGTGCTATGAGTCCTTGAACAGATTCTGTGCCAAGCTCCCTATTCGTTGTAGAGGCTCTTACAGCAACTCCTGTGCTTTCGTTCACCCAATACAAGAAGCCATTCCAAAGAGTGTAGTAGTCATCGCCAGACTGGACTGCTTTGTTATCTTGTGCAGTTAAATTCCACGTCACGTTATTGCCATTTCTCCTCACTGGTTTGGTAGAGTCTGAATCACCTTGAGTTAACCAGAGATTGTTATCGCCAGTATTGAAAAACAACACATCTCCTGCAACAGCGACCCATTTTGCGCCAGTGAGAGAGGCTGGAGTGTCTCCAGTCGTGTTTTCAATTTCTGTTGCGGCTGGGTCGTCGCCAGAAATGGAATACACGTTACTTGACCCCACTGCAATCAACTGGTCTCCAACTTGATGGATAGAATTGACAGAGATACTTGCTGGAGTTTCGTCATCAGTTTGTACTTCATCCAGTTCACCTGTGTCATTCAATGCGTAAACCTTATTGCTCTTGAGTGCATAAAGCTGGTCTTCTACAAAGACCAATTTTTCAAGGTTTTTGTTTTTATCAACAGCAGAACTTGTTGTCGTTGTTGGAGCAGAGATGACGCTGACGTCAGTTACGGAACCACCATGAGTCGTTGCGATTGCACTGAAACTGAACAAGTTATCTGCTGTGGAGAAGTAAACATCATTGCCGTTGGCAGCGACTGCGGTTGCATTGATTGCAGAGCCTGTGACTGCTGGTCTGATGCCTATTGTGTCAGTCACTCCATGAGCATAAAGACCTGTGTCAAAGTTTCCATTGATTGTGAAGTAAGTGTTGCCGTTGGTGGTTTGAACAAATTGGTCAGCAGAGATGGCGATTTCATTCAAAGCAACTGCAGGGTTAGTCCCAAGAATCATTGCACTTTCGTGAAAAGCGTAGTTGCTTAATGCTCCTTTGGCTGCCTTTGCCACTTTGAAATTATCCTTATCAACATCTGCCGCATCAATGATGCCTGTGACGTTTGCTCCTGAACTTCCAGGTCTGAAGTAATAAATGCCATCCTCATCAGAAACAACAAAGACACCATTTTCTGTAACGAGAACGTCTTTATCTTCATCTCCAGCCCATGCTGTATTGACAGCGGCGTTTGTAGCAACTGCTGCTGTTCCATGAGTGAAAATGCCGAGTGAGTCTGCATCTTGGGTAGTTGCAGCACCACCTGCGTTGTCTAGTGGAAGATACAAAGTATCACCTTTCACCTTTGCAAGCCCTGTTGTTCCTGCCCCTACTGCAATATCTGCAGAGCCAAGCCCAGTAATAGCAACGTAGGTATGGGTGGTTACTGTTGGAACATTTGAGTCGTCCACTGCCACTGAATAGACATTATCATCAGTAGAAACAACAAAGATTCCTGAACCTGCTACAAATAAGGCTTTATCTTCGTCTCCACCCCACGCAGTATTGATACTACTTGTTGCAACTGCTGCTGTTCCATGAGCGAAAATACCGAGAGAATCCGCATCTTGAGCAGTTGCAGCACCATTTGCATTGTCTAATGGAAGATACAAAGTGTCATCCTGCACCTTTGCAAGCCCCGTTGTCCCTGCCCCTACTGCAATATCTGCAGAGCCAAGCCCAGTAATAGCAGCGTAGGTATGAGTGGTCACTGTGGCAACATTTGAGTCACTCACTGCAACCGAATAAACTTGGTCATCAGTAGAAACAACAAAGATTCCTGAACCTGCTACAAACAAGGCTTTGGCTTCAGTTCCATCCCATGCAGTAGTAATATCTGCAACATCTTCCGCTGCTGCTGTTCCATGTTTGAAAGCACCGAGAGAATCTGCGTCTAGAGCAGTTGCAGCACCACCTGCGTCGTCTAGTGGAAGATACAAGGTATCGCCTTTCACCTTTGCAAGTCCTGTTGTTCCTGCACCCACTGCAACATCTGCTGAGGCAAGGCTGCCTATATCGCCATAGGTATGAGTGGTCAATGTTGCTCCGTCTAATGAGTAAACATCGTCATCAGTAGAAACAACAAAGATTCCTGAGTCTGCGACAAACAAGGCTTTATTTTCATCGCCAGCCCATGCTGTGTTGATATCACTGCTTGTTGCAACTGCGGCTGTTCCATGAGTAAAAATGCCGAGAGAATCTGCGTCTAGAGCAGTTGCAGCACCACCTGCATTGTCCAGTGGCAGATACAAAGTATCACCTTGAACTTTTGCAAGGTCTGTTGTTCCCGCACCTACTGCAATATCTCCTGTGTCAAGCCCAGTAATAGCAGCGTAGGTATGAGTGGTGACTGTGACTCCATCTGTTCCACCCACTGAATAAACACCTCCATCAGCTTGCACAACAAATACCCCTGAATCTGCTACAAAGACTTTATTATTAGCAGCCTGAATGTGAGGAACGTCGCTAACAGGGACAGCTTTTCTAGGAGAAACTGACTCATCAATGTAGTAAAGACTTTCTACTGTTTCTGCACCTGCACCATCAACGTCAACCCTGATATAGAGCCTTTTATCATCATCGGAGCTGGCGGTTGTTCTGTAAAAACCAGCGACTGTGCCATCGCTAAGGTCATCAAAATCAATGGCGCTGTTGGCATCACCATCTTGAACAAGCCCGACTTGGTTTTTTCCTTCATCATTGTAGTTGAAGAAGATTTTGTCAGACGTGGCATTGATGTTTTCAGGTTCCAGTGGGGAATCGTCGCCACCACCATTTAGGTTTTTAGTGAAGTTATGTTGGAAGTCATAATCACAGAAGTATTCAAAGGCTTGGGGACTAGAGCCTTCTATTTCTGCTTTGATTCCACCAAAGCCGTTACATTTGTTGTTGGCATCAGTGGAACCTGGGGCAAAGGAGACTCTTGGGAAGGCGTCACTGCCTCCTTTTGAAGTGCTTCCGCCTCCTCCGGTTGTGGTAGCTGGGGTGCTGGCTTTGTCGTCGTCACTGCTGCTACTGCTTGACGAGCTGTCACTACTACATGCGGCAATCAAACCTCCAGCAAGTCCAATCGCAGCAATTTGTGCAAATCTTTTTAAAAGATTCATAGGTTATCCTCATTTTAGTTATGGTTAAAGAACACACACAACACCCCAGATCAAAAGGAGTCATGCGTCATTTAATCCAGATTTCTGCCAAGACCATTCCTGACAAAACTGGACAAACGAATGAAAGAACACACACGACGCCCCAGATCAAAAGGAGTCATGTGTCATTTAATCCTGAACTCTGCCAAGACCATTCTTGACGTAGTCAGAAAAACAATATATTGTAAAAACCTTTTAAAAGTTACACAAGCTTTTTTTTCGTTTTTTTACTAATGGAGTTTGAAATGTGGTGGTTGTAGCATCTGTCTTTTGCGTTGCTTACCTGTTTTTATGGGACTTCAAGCGGCTTGTTTGTGTGCTAGCTCATCAACCTATTTTCAGTTGGTTCATGCCAAAGATTCTTGTTTGAGGTTGTATTTTTTGACTGTTGTCCAACACACCGATTGCTCACTTGGTTGAGATTCTGTGTCAGGCACAGAATGATTCAGGAAAACGAGGGGAGTTGAATGTTTATGACTGTAAGAAGTCATCTAAATAGAAAATTTTCAACCCTTCTACACCTTTCAACTTCTTATCATTTGTCATCAAAGAACAGTCGTTTAAAATGGCTGTTGCGATGTGTACTGAATCTGGAAGGTGAAAGTTATATTTTGCCCTTATATCTGAAGCCAATAACCATGTTGCAATATCAACATTTTTTAAAGAAACTTTTCTATTTTTAATAAGAGCGTCTAAATACATGCTTTGTAAATACTTATTATCATTCCTTCTAGGTAAAACTAGACATTCTGCAAGGGTCAGTTCGCTTGTAACAATTATCTCAATCTGGCGAGACACAAAATCTAAGAAATCTTTTAAAGATTGTTGCAAAAACGCATTTCCCTCAATCGCATATATAAAAATGTTTGCATCAAAATATAATTTATTTTCTAATCTTTCCATTCGCTCCTTAGTTCACGAATATACTGATCTATTTCGTCCATTGTTCCTTTTTCAAAAGAACTACAATGCCTCCCTATACCCACCATAGAAACTAAATCATAATCTTTCTTTTCTGTTTTTTTCTGTCTAATCTGTTCTTTGATTTCTAAAATTGTTTTCTTCATGTTTTGGGTTTCATTTTTTGAGACCTTCAAAGCATGATCTGCTTCAAAATTTAATGTCATACTCATCACATAACTCCTTAAAAATTAAAATCATCAAATAAGTCAATCGTTATCATCATCATAAAACGAAAATTCTGCTGTTCTCAATCTTTTTCAATCTTTGTTCAAAGGTTTGTTGTTTGGTTGGCGTTATGAAAGAGGAGGGAAAAGATATTTTTTGGCGTAGTTGGCAAGAGTGGAGTGTGCGTAAAGGACGATTTTGGTAGGAGGATTGAATTGAGACATGGCTTGTAGTTTTTTGAAGTCTTTGAGAACCCATTCGGGTCGGCTGGTGAGTAGTTTTTGCTCTTTTTCGTATTTGAGAATTTGTGCAGTGGTGTAAGACACCCAGTGAACCCAGGAGCGGGCAAGCTCAAAAAAAGGGGAGTCATCTAGCAGGTGAGGGAGTTGATATTGTGAACAGAGTTGAGCAGCTGCCAGTTGCCCCGAAATGTGAGTCAGAAGCAAAGAAGGCGTCATACGTTTCAACGTGTAAAGTGTGCCTTTCAGGTAAAAGACGGGGTAGGCGTATCGTAAGAAATCATCAAGTCTTTTGATAGGACAAGGTGGACGTTCTTTGTGTTGCATGCCAAGCAAGAGATTCCAATCCACCCATTTGATTTGGGGGACAGTGTCAACAGAAACTTTGAGGCTTGCCAGAAATTTAAGAATGGGTTGGGTCACTGCAGACAAGTCAGATTGAGGGCTGAACAAGGGGTCAAGACAGTCAGGGCAGACGTCCCCAAAGCCTGCAATGGTTTGAGCAGATTGAGGGAAGGCACAGATGAAGCATCTTTTGGCAACGATAAAGCATTTTTGGCAAACAAGCCTGCCTGCGTCTGCATAATGGGAAGCAGAGATGGTGATTTCTGCTTGACAAAGCTGACATGAGCCAATGGATTTGTTCAGTTCTTCTTGGCAAAACTCGCAGACCATGCCCCAGTAATGAGCAATGGCAAGTTGTTTAGAAGGGAATTTGCATTTTTTGCAACGTGGTGAGTCTTTGAAACATTGGAGGCAGACAAACTTGCTGTGGTCTTGATAAAACGACTGCCCCTGTGGCAAAGGGTTTGAGCAAAGATAACAGGCTTGCATCGCTTATTTGGCTTCTTTGACAGGAGATTGCTGGAGGTTTTTTTGGAGAATCTCATAGACGTCATTGGAAAGTGCAGGTTTGTTGAGCAATGCCCGCAAATGTTCTGCCATCATCTTAGATTTTTCAGGTTGATGCCTGATGCGATTTTGAAAAGCAGCTAAGCCTGACGCAGCAGCTTGCGGGTTGATGTCGTCCAACTTCCAAATCCAATCGGTGTAAAATTGATAGCTTTCAGGCTGATGAAATTGAGTCAGATTGTTCATGGCAAAAGAGAACAAAAGCGAACGCACTTTGTTGGGATTGGAGACAGAAAATTTGTCGTGTTGTGTTAGGGTTTTGATGGTTTGCAATGTGCTTGGAAAAGGGGCAGTCGCTTGCACAGCAAACCACTCTTCTAAGACAAGGTCTTCGTGCTGAAACCTTTGGAAGAAGTCATCAATCACTTGGGACTTGAACGTGTTTTCTGTATGCACCAAGTCGCGGAAGGCAGCCAGTCTGTCTGTCAGATTATCCGCGTTTTGGTATTGTTCATAAGCCAATTCAAAATAATTTGAGGAGTGGGTCAACAGATGGAGACAAGCATTTTTCAAGGCACGTCTGGCAACAGATTCAGTGTTCCATTGGTAAGGATTGGTGTCATGGTAACGTTCATAGACTTGTAAAAGCTCATCTTGCAAGGCTGTTGCAATGTGTCTGATGGTGTTGGTCAGCAGTTGATGAATGGCATCAACATCAATGGGATTGACCAGTTCTGCAAACTCTCTGTCAGATGGCAATGCCAGCATTTTGGCAAGGAGTGCAGGGTTTTGATTTGGGTTTTTCAACAGCTCACGGAATGTTTCAAGAATGACTTCACTTTGGTTGCTTTCAGATTCAGGACTTTCAGAGTGAAGCTGATTCAGTAAAGACCCATAAATCAACTGCCTTGAGGCGTCCCAACGACTAAAAGGATTGGGGTCATAAACAGACAAAAAGGCTAACTCTTCTTGCGAGGCGTCAAAATGCACCTCAACAGGTGCAGAAAAATCTCTTAACAAAGACAAGATTGGCATTTCGGATAGTCCTGTGAAACAAAACGTCTCTTCTTCCTTTTTAAGTTCAAGTACACATGTTTCTTGAATGTTGGGGGTCTTTTGCCCCAAAAGCTGTGGAATCAAAGGAGAACCAGAGCGGTCTAAGAATCCGATAGCAAAAGGAATATGCAAAGGAGTCTTTGCAGGTTGAGATGGAATGCTTTGTCTGATTTTAAGGGTCAAGGTTTGGGTGTCTAGCTCATAAATGGCTCGGACGTGGATTTGTGGGGTACCGGGTTGAGAGTGCCAAAGTCGGAATTGAGAAAGGTCTATGTTGCTGGCATCTTGCATGGCTTGAATGAAGTCATCAATCGTCACAGCCTGTCCGTCATGTCGTTCAAAATACAAATCCATGCCCTGACGGAAATTCTTCTGACCAAGCAGAGTGTGAATCATACGAACGACTTCTGCACCTTTCTCATACACGGTGCGTGTGTAAAAGTTATTGATTTCAACAAAGGAATCAGGTCTTGTGGAGTGAGCCATGGGACCTCTGTCTTCAGGGAATTGGAACACTCGTAAAAAGTGGGCATCTCCTATTCGTTGAATGGCACGGTCGCCCATGTCTGATGAAAATTCTTGGTCTCTAAACACGGTTAAGCCTTCCTTTAGACTGAGTTGAAACCAATCACGGCATGTGACGCGGTTGCCTGTCCAGTTGTGAAAATACTCATGGGCAACAATGCCTTCAATCCGACTGAGCTGTGCATCGGTTGTGGTCTGTGGCGTGGCAAGAATACATTTGGAGTTAAAAATATTCAGGCTTTTGTTTTCCATCGCTCCCATGTTGAAGTCATCAACAGCAACGACTCTAAAGCATTCAAGGTCATATTCCAGACCAAACTTCTCTTCGTCCCACTTCATCGCTCGTTTAAGGGACTGCATAGCATGGTCGCATTTGGTGGCATGTTCAGGTGCAGTGTAAATTTTAAGAGCCACCTCACGTCCTGATGCGGTGGTAAAAGAATCTTCCAAAATGCTGAAGTCCCCAGCTACTAGGGCAAACAAGTAGCTAGGTTTTTTAAAGGGGTCTTGCCATTCTATCCAATGCCTGCCATCTTCTAGCTTGCCAGAATTGGTGATGTTGCCATTGGAAAGCAACAAGGGAAATTGTTTGGCATCTGCAATGATTTTAGTTTGGTAAGTTGCCATCACGTCAGGGCGGTCTAAGAAATAAGTGATGCGTCTAAAACCCTCTGCCTCGCATTGTGTAAAAAATCGGTTTTTTGAGACATAAAGCCCTGATAATTGGGTGTTTTTAATAGGTTCTATCTCATTTTCAATTTGCAAAGAAAAGGCATCAGGTGGGTCAAAAATGGTGAGCGTGGAGTCATCATGTGAATATTGATGCTTTGAGAGTGTTTGATGATTGACAGAAACAGAGATGAGTTTGAGGTCTTCACCATCTAAAACTAAATCTTTTTGTTGGTGATGATTGCGTTTGAGCGTCAGATGAGTAGAAACCTTTGTCTGTTCAGGGTCAAGTTCCAAACAAAGCTCAATGTGTTCAATCCAGTAATTCGGGGGACAGTAGTCTTTCAGATATTTAACAGCAGGGTTTTTCATAATTAGGTTTTGGAGGTTAAAAGTGCTTTGAAATCAAGTGTTTTTTAACTGTTGAAGTCACAAAGTTTTTTGGACGTGTGTTTTAGTTTTGGACTTGACTGAGAATGTCTTTGATCCAATCCATTGCCAAGTCTTCAGGGAGGTCATCGCTGGAGGCATCGTGCATTTGGATTGTGCCAATTCTTTGAGCGCCTTGCTTGGTGAAGAGTTTGTCTATTCTTTGACAGCCAAAATTAAATGTCTCTTCATACTCTGTGTCACCCAGCCCAAACGTGGCAAATTGGATTCCAGACAAATCAGGCTTCTGTTCTATCAACGCATCGTAAAAATCTTCTGCTGAAGTGGGCAAATCTCCGTCCCCATAGGTAGAACAAACAACGATATAAAAAATGTTTGTTGAAAAATCAGCCAAGTCAAAGTCGCACATGTTGCAGATTTGCACCTCATGTGTCCCTTGTAATTCTGATTGTAAATCTTCTGCCAACACTTCAGCATTGCCCGTTTCTGTTCCAAATAAGATGGTGATGTTCATAACTTTTATTTTGTAGCAAGGTTTAAAAGGAGTCTCTTGTCAGAGACTTTTAATCGTGTACGGTGGGGAGGCTTTTGGGCTTGTTCATAAGCATCAATCTTTTGCCAACCTTCATAATCTACCAACGTTTGATGAGATGCCAGCTTTTCAAAAAAATTATGTCTTTGAGATGTTTGAATTTGGCAAGGCTGAATAGGAATAGTGCCAGATTCTACATCTTGAATAATTTGTTCTGCCACAGATTTAGCATCAGTTCTATTTTCAGGAATTGTCCCTTTCGGTCCCCTTTTAAACCAGCCTGCACAATAGAGTCCTTTTGCCAGTCTGCCTGTTTGGAGGCAAGTCATGTCGTCTAGTAAATGGTCATGTTTGAAATGCGGTTCATAGCCAATGGCTGTGAAAACGCTGGTTGCAGGTAAGGTCAACTGGTTAGAAAAGACCACACCTTCCACATGCTCTTGTCGTGCAATGAACTGCTTGGGAGTATAGCCAAAATAAAATGAGATGGTGCAAGGTGCTTGGGCGTCAGATTGTTCAATGAGCTGTTGAAAGACTTCTAGTTTTGGGTGTGTTTGGGGCAGTGCTTCACCATGTATTTTAAATTGAGCATTTTTGAGCTTTAAGAACTCTTTGAGCATGACTAGGTCAAATTTGGAGTCTTCCATGGGGGAACGTCCCACAACAGAGATGGTTTGGACTTCAGAGTGTTCAATGAGTTTTTGATTGTCAGGGGACAGGTCAGAGCCATTCCATTCATCACCTTTTTTGGCAAAAAGCCTCACTAAGTCCATTGCTACGTTTCCTTGCCCTATCACAACTAGATTCTTCCCAAAGTGAACTTGTGATTTGTCTATTTGTGATTGAGTGATTGCCTGTGATTGAGCTGTTGATAGAGAAAAGTCAGGATAGTCATTGAAAAGTCTTGTGATGACTCCAGAGCCATAAATGCCTTTGGAATCTTCGCCTTCAAGCCCTAGCTGACGGTCTTGATACAGTCCAACAGACAAAACAACCACGTCATAAATCTGCCGCAATTCCTCAAGACTGACGTCGTTTCCTATTTGAAGATTGCCAATGAACCGTACCTGTTCACGTTCAAAAAGTCTTGCAAATTGACGAATGACGCCTTTTGTTCCTTGGTGGTCACATGCCACACCATAACGGACTAAACCAAAAGGCACGGAGAGCTGGTCTATCAGGTCTATTGGAGACTGCCCCCACTTCTTCCGCAAGGCTTGAGCCAGATAACATCCAGCAGGTCCTGCCCCAACAATGCCAATAGAAGGATTCATGTTTCAACGTGATGAGAGGTGGAAATTTTGGCAAGAATCGCTTGTAAGATGCGATTGGCAGACAAGCCACACTGTTCTTGTTGTTCTTTTTGAGAGGCTTGCTCTATAAATTCATCAGGAACAGCCAATAAGAGAGTTTGAGGAGTCAAGCATTGCTGACTCAAGAACTCTAACACAGCAGAACCAAAGCCTCCGCAAATGGTGTTTTCTTCAATCGTCACAATCAACTTGGCATGCTTTGCTAATTTTTGAATCAAATCAGTGTCTAATGGTTTGATAAATCTCACATTGACCAGTGCCGCATCGTATCCTTTGTCTGTCAAAGAATCCACTACTTCCCAAGCCGTACTCACCAACGTTCCAACCGCCAAAATCACCACGTCCTTGCCTTCTTTTTCTACAACACTCTTTCCAAGTTGAATTGGTGTTTTAAGCTGGCGGTCAAAAACGGCATTGCCTCTTGGGTATCTGACAGCGATGGGACCTGCTTCATATTCGTATGCAAACTGAATCATCGCTTGCAATTCTGGTCCATCTTTGGGAGCAAGAATGGTCATGTTCGGAATCATACGTAAATAAGTCAGGTCAAAGATGCCATGATGTGTTGGACCATCAGCCCCAACCAGCCCCGCACGGTCAATCATTATTTTGACAGGCAGGTTTTGCAAAGCGATGTCATGGATGACATTGTCAATGGAACGTTGTAAGAAAGTAGAGTAAATTGCCAAAAAAGGCTTGACGCCAGAAGTCGCCAGCCCCGCCGCAAAAGTTGTGGCATGTCCTTCTGCGATGCCGACATCAAAAATACGTTCAGGATATTTTTCCAAAAGATGAAAAATACCTGAACCACTTAACATAGCAGGACTGATAACACAAACTTTGTCATCTTGAGCCATGATGTTGTCCAACTCTTGACCAAGCAGATTGGAGTAACTTTGGGGCTTCGCTTTCCCAATAAATTGTCCATCGTCAGGAATGAACGGGGACACTCCATGATATTTAAAAGCGTCTTCTTCTGCAAAGCGGTATCCCTTGCCTTTTTGTGTCAGTGCATGAATCACAATGGGACCTTTGAGATCTTTGACATGAGAAAACAAGTCAATGAGTCCCTTCAGTGAATGTCCATCTACGGGACCAAAATAACGCCAGCCCAAAGGTTCAAACAAAAACATTGGAGAAAAAAACATTTTTGTAGAGACTTCAAACTTGTGCATCAACTCCTGTAACGCAGAGGAGAACGGCATTTTTTTGGATAAATGCCACGCTTCATCACGTACCAAGTTGTAGGTTTTGGAGGCAGTGAATTTGGTGATCATTTTTGAGATGGCTCCAACATTGGGGTCAATGCTCATGCCATTGTCATTGAGGATGACAATCATATTTTTTGCCAATGCTCCATTATGATTGAGTGCTTCAAAGCTCAAGCCTCCTGTGAGCGCACCGTCTCCCAAAATGGCAACCACATGGTGTTGTTGTTGTAACATATCACGTGCTGTTGCCATACCAAGCCCAGCAGAAATGGCAGTAGAGGCATGACCTGCTCCAAAGTGATCATGCGGACTTTCTTGCATGGATAAAAACTTTTTAATCCCTCCTTTTTCTGATAAAGTGTGAAAGGATTTATGGCGTCCTGTCAAGATTTTATAGGCATACGTCTGATGCCCTGTGTCCCAAACAATTTTGTCGTGATGAGGATTGAACACATGAAGCAGCGCCACAGTCAATTCCACTGTGCCAAGAGAAGAGGCAAGATGCCCTCCCTTTTGGCTTGTGACACGAATAATTTGTTCTCTGGAGTCTTCAGTGAGCTGTTGAAGATCTTGCAAAGATAAGTGATGTAGTTGCTCTGGCGATTGAATGGTGTGTATCATGTCTCAAAGTTTTTTCGGGCAAAACATTTGGAAGTTTGGAGTCAGGACAATCAGAAATTTTTTGGGATAGTTAAGAGGTTCTTTTTTTAGTCAGAAGTCACTAAAGATGCCTTCTTCCGCATGAAAGATGGCATCTTCACTAAAAATTTACGAATGTCTCGGCTCTGAGCCGATTTAGAATTATAACACAATGCAGGTAAAAAACTATGAATACAGAAAAACTCATTGCCAAGTTAAAGCAGACCCAATCTGAATTAGACCATCAGAGAAAGCTGCCATTCGTTTTAAGCCAGATTCGCAACAAAGTTGCCAAGAGCAACACACAGATCAGCTCGTTTTTGAAGCAAGAACAACCCGCAATTTGTGCCAATGCACAGATGAAGGTTGTGCAAGGTCTGGCAATGATCAATGAGATGACACAACGCATGGTCTCTAGCTGCCGAAGTGAACATCACTTTGAGTTGCATCGTCATGATTATTTGCAATCCATTGCTTTGGTAGAACGTTACATTGAGTGGATTTACCTTTCTTTGGAGAATGGCTATTACGAGATTGAAGCAGCAGGTTCCACTCTTCATGCTTCTATCCACTTGGCATGGCAAAAGAAGAAAAAGCTGACACAAGCCATCAAGAAGCCTGATCAATACTACTTGTCTCCTATTCTCAATGAAGACCTACAAGGGCAGATTTTAAACTTCGTGACACAACATGAAACGTTTGTCAAGGATTTAGACCAGCAAGACAAGCAGCAGCACTTCTCACGCTTGCCATGGGACAAAATGAGCCAAGCGAACCAATATTTTTCACAATTACGGGAGTTAAACCAAACCATTGATTCAGCACGTCTGGACTTCTTGAAACAACCATTTTGTCCCAATTTTGACTTGGCTCACGCCTTCCAACATGTCAAAAAGTTGCCTGCCAAACTTGCACGTTTTGACCCAGCTCATGGCAAGTCCTTAGGTGCTTATCAGCTCTTGGAAAAAGGACGTTTTGACTTGGTGCGAACCAACATAGATACTCTGCTTTGTTCTTTTGAGGCTTACGAGTTCTTTGAATCACGTCTTCAGAAGAAGCTGACCAAGCCAGAAGACTGGTCAGATGAAAAAATCAAAGCGTTACTTCAGTTTGAAAAGAAACAACTTAACTACTTCAGCTCTGTTTTTAAAAAATGGGAGGAAGACATTGTCAAATTGGGAGCATTCATGGTGGATTTGCAAATTTTGATAGGCAAGATTTGGAGGTCTTTGGAGTTTTCAGGGGCGTCATGGGAGTTTCTACAAAAAACAGTGACAGCCTCCAGAAAGTTGGTGGAAAGAAGCATCAATCTTGTGCAATCGTGGCAAGAGTCTGCGACCACAGTAGAACAAGCATTGGTCAAATCTACCCTCCTTCCCAAAATGACATCTCAAATGTCTCAAAATTTTGCATCTGAGTTGAGTCAAATTGAGACGATGCTAAACAACTACCTCAAATCGTTTCACCGATACACTGTGGGGTCTTTTGAGTCTTTTGAATCACCAAGCGAAGCCTTTGAGGCATTAGCCTCCCAAGAAGACGTAGAACAGATTAGCACACAAATTCATGTCGTTCTCTTGAGGCGTCAAAGTGTGTTGCAGGAGATTTTTTTCTTGAAGGCATTTTATCAGCAACTCCCTGATGAATGCAGTTTGGAAGACCTTCAAGACCATGTAGAAAAAAGTCTCAAAATCCGTTTAACGTATTTACAAAAAAAATGGAAAATGGTCTTGCGTTTGGAGTGGTTTATAGATGACCTTTTGACAGATGAGCTTTCTGAAATGTATCGTTTTGAGCAAGATTATGATCGTTGGATTCAGCCGATGCTAGAAAAGTCAAGAGTGAAGTCTGTGACAGCAGGTTTGTCAAAAGAAGAAGAACAAGAAGCCGATCCTTTAAACACTGCTGAGATAGAAGGCATCAACCAGACTGATGAAAAGAAAGACTCCCCCAAGCTCAAGCTCAATGCCAAACAGAAGAAAGTGACGCAAAGTCCTTATCTCCCTTTCCAGCCAGAGATTTTATACAACTTGAAACGTGTTTGTCATCATCTCGCATCAGAAAGAGCATTGGGTATTTTGGAGATTTTAGAAAAGCCACATACGTTTTTTAACTATTTAGACCATCTTTTAGAACAATATGACCCTGAAGCTCCCTTTAAAGAAAATTACTACCTAGCTAATCTTGGAGTTAGTGATACTGCGATGGAGTTTTTGCTTTCTTTTGCAGAGATGAAGTTCTTGCCCTATGGATATTACACAAGCAATTCTGAAAAGATTCCGTTCTGTCCAGAAACTCGTCAGTTTAACAATAATGGGCAGGAGATGTATTTACGAATTTCTGCCCGCACCATAGAAACACCCAGAGTGATCTTTGTAAGAATTTTAAAAATGTTACTGGGATTTGAAGACCCTGAAGTTTTGAATATTGATGACAACCAAAAATTGATTGATGCGCTCAAAATAGAATATATTTTGACAGAAGATGAACAAGCAATTTTGCATCAAGAAGTTCCTTACTTGGCTTAAAACGATGCCTTATTTTGCCTTCTTGGTCATCTGTCTCTTGGGTCAAATTGTTCTGGCTCATCAATGGGAACATGTTGACATTTCTGAGATGAAGCGTGAAGTCATTGATGGCGATACATTCAAAGTAGATTTGAATCAAGATGGGTCTTTTTCAAAAACGGAAGTCGTGCGTCTGCTTTATGTGGACACTCCAGAGCTTTCTGCCTCTCACAAAGGAACAAACCGCCAATATGGAATGTTAGCCAAAGCGTTTTTAGAAAAAGAGCTTCAACGTTCCCAGCTGAAATTATCAGTCAATCCAAACAACCTCTACGGTTCTTATCACAGAATGCTTGGTCTTTTGGTGTCTCGTAACAGGTTGGTCAATTTAGCCTTAATTCAACAAGGTTACAGCTATTTTGACACCAGATTCCAACGTCCTGAAAATGAGAAAATTTACATCAAAGCAGAGCGAATGGCATTTGATAAAAAACGAGGAATCTGGAAGAGTTCCAAATTAAGAAAGAGCTACTTGAAAAGGCTATTTAAGGAGCAAAAAACAGTCATGTCCTCAAAAAATTCCATCTATCATTCCAAAACTCTACATGCAAAAAAAATCAAACTTTCTCGCTTTAAAAACAAATTTATTCGTGTCAGGGGTTTGTTACTCAAGCAACAGTCTCTTTCAAATGGTGTGACATTGATTTCGTTACAGAATCCCAAACTTCCGATTCGGACGGTGTCATTCAAACCACTACCGCTTTGGGTTCTACTTGCCAAAAAATCTGCAAAACTCTGTGTGGAAGGAGTAGTCAGTTCTTACAAAAAACGTTATCAAATCCAAGTCCATCGTTTTCTTCAATCTTGCTAGTCTAATTTTAAAGACGTCCAAAATGTGTTTCATATCTTTAGCCAGTTTGACGTTTTAATTGACAGTTCCCTTTGAGCTGATTATAGTATAGTCTTTTGGCTAATCTTTTGACCCTTTAGGTATTATGAAAACTTTTCCATCTTCCCGTTTCTTGTTTGGAATATTGGTTCTGCTGCTGAGCATTTTTGTTGCTTCATGCAACAAATCCAAAAACGAAAGTAGTGGTGGCAAAGATCAAAAAGAGGAGGATCCTCCTGCCCCAGAAAACACTCAATTCAGCATCAATTCTGCTGCCATTAGCAATGGACGAATGCTGAACAAATATGTCTGCGGTACAGGAGGAGGAGCAACAGGCTGTGATACAAGGGGTTATTCTGGGGGTCAAAATGTTTCTCCACCTTTGACGTGGTCTAATGTTCCTTCAGGTACTAAGGGTTTTGGTCTTCTTTTAGAAGCGACAGGTGATAATTCCAGACCAGTCAGATGGATTGCTCTTTTCCCGAGTTCCGTTTCTCAACTTCCAGAGGGTTTGAATCTTACCAATACCAATCCTTCTGTTGATGGACAAACAATTCGTCATCAGAGTAGAAATGGTAACAGAAGCAGATATTTAGGACCCAAACAACGTGAAGGCAGTCAATACAATCTGGTGCTTTTTGCATTAGACAAAGCCCCTGCCACCAATCAAGATGCTAATTTTAACCTTTGGACAGGTGATGCAAAAGTCGCTTTTCAGGCTTACCTTGAAGGTACTGGTTCTTTTAACTTCATCAGAATCAATGCAAAGATTTTAGGCAAAGCCAGCCTTTCTTTTACCTATCCTTAAAAGGATGCCAATGAAGGCATGTTGTGCCTTCAAGTGACCTACCTGACAATTTTGCTTCGTGTTGTTTTTCCAATAGGGAACAGGTCTGCCAATTCTGCAAGCTCCATTCGTTCCTCACGGCTTAATCTCATCTTTTCAATGTCATCTGGAATTTCCTGTCTCTTTTGGGCGAAGTTCCTTCGGATTGCTTGCTCCTTGATTCTTCTGATGATCAATTTGACATCATTTAACCTTGCACTTGATGGACGTTTGATCCAAAGCATGTTGAATGTATTCAACAAATTGGGGTCATTTGTCCACTTTGTGAAATCTTCAAAATCTTCAACAGATTCTTTTTCATTCAAATTTTCTTTCTTTTTCTGCAATAAAAGATAAATGTCTTTTGCTAGAAGAGATTGAAATTCATCAGGCTCCAAGGAATACTCAATAATTTGCAGACATTCATTGGTATTATTGTGAGTTTGTTTGCCTGTTGGATTGGATATTTTTTGCGTTGCAAGCGTGTGATAGCATTCAAGCATTGTCGCCAGAATGATTTGTTCGTCTTCGTCTGGAAGTGTTGGGGTCTGGTTCAAAGGTTGCTGATTGAACGCATGAGTTGTTTTGGATTTTTGGAAGTTTTGCAAAATGGTTTGCAAAGGTAGTCCTGCCGTTTCTGCAATAGAAGTCAGCATGATTTCTCGCAAGTCTCGTCTTTTTACGGTGTGAGCCACTTGGATTAAGCTGTCCACTGCCTGAACTTTCCCTTGTACGTCATGTTGAGGCTGATTGAATGTTTCATGGACAAGATATTGAAACAGAGGACGTTTGGATTTGAGAATTTGGGTCATGGCATCAGCACCGTGTTTTTGGAGAAAAGAGTCGGGGTCTTCGCTGGGAGGCAAACAAGCTACCGAGGCTTCCATTCCTGATTCAAGAAGCATGGCACAACACTTCAAAGCGGCACGATGCCCCGCCTCATCTCCATCAAGCAATAAAGTTAGTTTTTGAGTGATTCGTTTTAACTTTTGGATATGCTGGGCAGTTAAGGCAGTCCCACAAGTGGCAACTGTGTTGCTGAATCCGTGATGGTGCATGCGGATTACATCAAGATAGCCTTCTACTAAAATCATCTCTCTTTGCCTCAAAGATGCCTCGTACACTCCATACAAAATTTGAGATTTACGATAATAATTTGTTTCAGGACTGTTCAAATACTTAGGTTGCTGGTCAGGGGCAATCGCTCTTGCCCCAAATCCAAGACACCGACCTCTTTCGTCGCGAATGGGAAACATGATGCGATTGCGGAAGGTGTCATAATTTGTATTATTTTTTTGAGATATTTTGGTCAACCCAACGTTTTGCAAAAGCTGTGTGTTGACACCTTGAGAAATGAAGAGACGAGTCAGAGAATCCCACTCATCAGGGGCAGAACCCAATCCAAAGTGTTCAATAAGTTGTTGGGAAATCTGACGATCCTCCAAATATTGCAAATGCGTTGGCTGATGAGCAAGAGATTGTTGGTAGTACAGCGAAGCCTGATTCAAGACTTCAAATGCAGGATGTGGTTGTTTTGGAGTGGCTTGTGTTAGTGTGATTCCTGCAGACTTTGCTAGCTCAAGCACGGCTTCTGCAAAAGACAGATTGTCATATTGCATGACAAATTGAATGCTATCTCCTTTCGCCCCACAGCCAAAGCAATAGTAAACACCTTTGGCGGGATTCACAGAACAAGAAGGCGTTTTTTCCTGATGAAACGGACAGATTGCCTTATAATAGTCTCCAAATTGTTTTAAAACAATCCCCCGGTCCATCATAAGAGAAACAAGGTTGACACGTTCTTTGACGCTTTCAATATCGTTTTGATGAAACTTCATTTTGCACTACTTATTTTATATCTGACGTTCAGTATTGTATCAGTTTTTGCAGATGAACCATCAACATTTCAACCTTTTGTCAAGAAGCTCCAAGCAGCACTTCAAGAAGAACAAAGTAAACTTCATCAGCTCCAACAATCCCAACACACCAGTCAAGTCAAACTGCAAGATTCACAGAAAAAAGAGCAGGTAATTTTATCTGACCTTGCACACATTCAAAAACTTTTAAGACAACTGGCTGTTGTGCCTCCGTCTTCTTCCCAAGATGACATGATGTCATACTCCAATTTTGAGAAGAGAATCCAAAACCTATATGTTGCTTATCTAGCCACACAATCTAGCACCATTCCACAGTTGAGACTTCAACACAAGCTCATTGCTCGTCTGTTGGTTGCGGATTTGCAAGCGTGGTCTGCCTCTCATCATCTTGACATTTCTGAGATTGCCCCAAAAATTTGGAGCCTTCGCAATCAAACTCATCAGCATTTGCTGAGACAGGAACAACAACAAAAACAGGAGCTTTTTATCGTGAAGCAAAATATTCGTGAACGTCAAAAGTTTCTGCAAACTTTGGACATTGTCCCCTTGCAAAATCGTGTGCGGCATTTAAAAAAGCAGTTGACCACTGCCAAGAGGTTGGTCTCCCAAGCAGAGCCACCGATTAATTGGGACAATCTCACCAAACCTGTTCAAGGGCGTTCTCCTATCACTCGCAAAACAACTTCTACACCTACTCAAGGGTTCATTTTTGAGTCTCAGAAACCAATGAAAGTGCATGCAGTTGCAGATGGGAGAGTAGTTTTTTCAGACGTCATAGAAGGATTGTCGCGTGTTGTGATTATTGAACATCGTTTACAAAAGTTTTCAGTCTATGGAAGACTCAATCGTGTTCAAGTGCAAAGGGGGCAATTTGTTTCAGCAAATGAAACACTGGGAGATTCTAAAAAATCTGGGCAGGGGTTTCAAGTTTATTTTGAGGTAAGGTAGTCAATGGGAGTGAATGATGGTAGAATTGGCAGTTTTTGCTTTGAATTTATGAGAGAGATTGATGAAGCCTGACACGCATTATGACATGGTGATTTTGGGTTCTGGACCAGCAGGAGAAAAGGCTGCCATGCAAGCCAGTAAGCTACGTAAGAAAGTGTTGCTGATAGAAAAAGACCCTAAAAATATTGGGGGCAGTTGCTTGCATACAGGCACAATCCCTTCTAAATCGCTTTGGGAGACGGTGGTGAGTTTGCAACATTTGGATCGTCAAGCCAACAAAGGCTCTATTTCCATCAAAAATGACATCACTGCTAGTGAACTGATGCACCACAAAAAATCTGTAATTTCACAGCAGGAACGTTCGTATTACCGCAATTTAGAAAAAACAAACATCACTCTTTTGCGTGGACAAAGTACTTTTATTGATCCGAATACTTTGAACTTTGCCAGTTACGACAGCCTTAAAAAAATCAAAATTTCTGCAAAACATTTCATCATCGCAACAGGTTCTCGTCCTTTTCTGCCAGATTGGGCTAAGTTTGACCAGAAGCAGATTTTTGACTCCGATTCAATTTTGCAGCTGCAATATATTCCTAAAAAACTAGCAATTATCGGTGCAGGGGTGATTGGCTGTGAATATGCTTGCATCTTTGCAAAACTTGGTGTGCGTGTCAATTTGATTGCACGGGATTACAGCATTCTGAAGTTTTTAGACCATGAAATTGCAGATAAGCTCAAGGAGATGATGAGAGAGTCACGCATCACGCTTCGCTTTGGAGAAGATGTGGAACTGGTGGAGTCAGTTGGCACAAAGCAGGTGACGGTGACACTCGCAAGTGGCAAAAAGCTCCTTTGTGATGCAGCTTTAATCGCCACAGGACGTCTTTCTAATACTGATGATTTGGGTCTTGAAAAGTTAGATTTGGCGATTGGACAAAATGGTTTAATTGAGGTGAATCGCGACACTTACCAAACTACTATACCCAACATTTATGCTGTTGGTGATGTCATAGGCTTTCCTGCCTTAGCTTCTACTGCCATGTTGCAAGCAAGGATTGCCACACTTCATGCTTTTGACCAAATCCAAAATGAATGTCTGCCTGATAATCTAGCAACTGGCATTTGGACAATCCCCCCCATTGGTATTGTTGGCAAAACAGAAAAGGAATTGACGGAAGCACAAATTCCCTATGAAATTGGCATGGGATATTTTAAAGAAGTGGCTCGTGCTAAAATTATGGGTGGGGATCGTGGTGTTCTGAAGTTACTTTTTGACCCTGATACTTTGAAATTACTTGGTGTGCATATCATTGGTCCAAGTGCGCCGGAACTTGTGCATCTAGGTCAAGCAGTCATTCACTATGGAGGAGACATCAGCTATTTTATGAATTCTGTCTTCAACTATCCTACATTAGACCAAGCGTATCAAGTTGCGGCATTTAATGGAGTCAATCGGCTCACTTTTGATTTATAACACTTGATTTTTCAAAATTAAGAAGACACCATGCCTTTACAAAATCCAATTCATTGGCAAAAGTTTTATAGTTTTTTTCACGGAAAACTTGTGACTCGCTCCTTTTGTAGAGAATTAAGAGTCTCTGAAGCCATTGCAACCATCTTAAAAGACCGCGGAATCCGTTCAACAGCAGAAGCCAAAGATTTTTTGAATCCCTCCGGGGAAAGCTGCCACAACCCTTTTCTCATGCACAACATGGAAAAAGCAGTTCGCAGAGTTGTTGAAGCTGTTAAAAAGAGAGAAAAAATCTTGATTTATGGTGATGCTGATGCTGATGGCATCTCAGCAACTGCATTACTTTTTATGTATTTAAAGAAAATTGGTGGACGTGTTCATTACACCCTTCCTTACCGTCTGACTGAGGGCAGGGGGTTGAATCACAGAACAATCCGACGTGCGTTGAGGTCTTTACCCAGTGTGATGCTCACAGTAGACCAAGGCTCTACGGCAGTAGAAGAGGTGAAGGAAATTGTCAAGGCAGGAGTAGATTTGATTATCACAGACCATCACCACGTTCCTGACCAACTCCCTGATGTTTTTGCACTGGTCAATCCCAAACAACCAGACTGCCACTATCCTTTCAAAGATTTGTGCGGGACAGGTGTTGCTTTCAAATTTATTGAGGCGTTGCAGCAGAAATTGAGTGATGAGGAATATTGGGATTTGCAAGGGTGTTCTGTCCCAGAACTTCATCGCTATCTTGATTTGGTTGCACTAGCTACCATTGCAGACCATGTCCCTTTGCTTGGGGAAAATCGCTTTTATGTAACGAAAGGTATAGAGCTTTTGAATCACAAATGCCGTATTGGATTACATCACCTAGCCCGTGAAACACGTGTTTTTGGGGAAATTGATGTACATGACATTGCTTTGCAAATAGTTCCAAAAATCAATGCTTGTGGCAGACTTAATTTCCCAGATTTGGGAGTAGAACTTTTGCTTGCCACATCTCATGTGAAAGCTCAACAATTAGCCCATGAAGCAGTCCTTTTAAATCAAGAAAGATACCAGATTGAAAAAAGATTCTTCCAACAAATTATTAAAGAGCATCGCAATCCTAAACAGAGTGCTTTGGTGTTTTATGTTCCCAATTTGCATCAGGGAGTGATTAGCAGTTTGACAGGAAGACTGTCATCTTACTTTGGTCGCCCTGTCATCATTCTTGGAGACTCTGGAGGAGGTAAAATTGCAGGTTCTGCTAGAAGCCATAAAAAGGTGAATCTGTATGAAATTTTGCAGCAATGTTCAGATTTACTTTTAAAATTTGGTGGACATTCACAAGCGTTAGGACTGGAATTGGAACTTGTCCATTTAGAAGAATTTCAAGAACGTTTCTTAATGTGCTGTTCAAAGCACTGTCAAAGTCATCAAATGAAGAAGCAAGTAGATACTTGGATTTCAACCAAGCAATTTAATAATCATCTGGCAGAAGAAATCTTGAGGCTTTCACCTTTTGGACATGGCAATCCTGTACCTGTGTTTGGGATTCAAAATTTTGAATTAGGTCAAGAATCAAGTCAAATGAAGTTATTGTTTAAGGATAAATCTTGGCATGATTTTAGGGGAAAAGCAGACATTACCTGTTCAGCAATGGTAGATCGTTCTTCTCGTTCTGTCAGTTTCAAAATTGTTGAATTGAAGCCACGTGCTTCTCATTGGTTTCAAAAATGAACCTTGCAGAAATCATTATCTGGTTCACCATTTTCTTCTATGCTGCTGTTGGAGTCCTTTCTATCTTTCAATTTTATTATTTATCCCTCAAAGTTTCGCTGACCTCGCTGACAGTCACTGCATTTGTGCTACATTTAGCATTTTTGGTAGATTTGTTTGTGAACAACAATTTACCATTTGATCAGCTTTCTACTTGGCTTTATGTGATCTCGTATGCCATAGCATGTCTTAGGTTGTCAGTACGTTTTAAAGATGGGTTAGGTTGGAGTCATGCCATCTTTCCTTTCATTTCTGCAGCGTTGTTTGTAGGGCTTCTCATTTCTAAATATCCTCATGTCATTGTAGAGTCCATTAGTCACCAGTTTATCTTGCTGTTCCATATTGTTTTGCTCCTTGTTGGCTATATTCTTTCATGCTTGGTCTGTGTGTCCTGCTTTTTGTTTTGGAGGCAAGAAAGGCAAATTAAACTGCATGCTTTCAAACTGCCATACAACCGATTTCCCCCTCTGGGAAAGCTAGACCGCAGTATGCAAGTTTTTTTAAAGTGGAGTCTCTTTTTGCAAACAGGGGGGCTGCTATTTGGGGTTGTTCTGGCTGAGATGCTCAATAGTCAGTCTAGCCTTTGGAGACTTGGTGCTGCTTCAATCACATGGGGAGTCTTCGCATGTCTTGCACTTTATTTGAGATTTCAACGCAAACAAAGGGTGTTTCACGTCATTTTAAGCATTGTCGGGATTGGTATGATTGTCGGCTCGCTATATTTTGAGTTTGCGTATTTTCATAGCGATTTCTAAGAGAAGGTGATGGCAAACATGCTTTCGCAGCAAGAAGTTGATGCGCTGTTGAGTGATTTTGATGCTGTCCCCCAACGTCCAACTTCAGAAGATGAGATTCCTGATGAACACGATGTCGTCCCTTATGACCTCTTGCGGACAGAACGTTGCATCCAAGGAAGGCTTCCTGCGATAGAGGCAGTGAATGCACGTTTTTGTCATACATTGAGGCAAACATTAAGCATTAATTTCCGCACCCCTGTTGATGTCCAAGATCAACCAGTTGAAGTCATACCTTTTAAGGATTTAATCCAGTTGATTGAGTTTCCTACTGCCGTGGGAGTATTCCAGTTGAATCCTTTGTCTGACAAAGGATTGCTAGTGTGTGATAGACGTTTGAGCTTTTCATTTGTAGATAGGCTTCTTGGGGGTGTTGGTCACGGGGTCTCTCATTTGCCTCATAGGGATTTTACGCCGATAGAATCCCGCCTCCTTGCAAAATCTCTTCACACCATTTTGCTTTGTTTAGAAAATGCTTGGGAGCCTGTTGCTTCACTACAACCCCGTCTCTCTCGTCTTGAAAGCAGGCAGCAGTTTCTAAATATTCCACCTTCAACTGCGATGTTGACGTCCCCTTTTCGTGTCAGTATGCACAAAATGGACATGAACCTCATGCTTTGCTTGCCGCAGAGTATGATTGACCCCATTCGTTCTCACCTGAATTTAAGCTGGAAGAAAAACCTTGAAGAAGACACGACTGCGAAGATTAGGCTACAACATCAGGTGAGCCAAATTCCAATTTCTTTTAAAGTAGAGTTAGGGAAGACCAAAATCACCTTGCGTGAGCTTGTTGAGCTTAAAACAGGAGATTGTCTGACATTGAACCAAGCCCATGATGAACCTCTGAATGCGTTAGTGGAAGATGTTGTCAAATTTCGTGGGATTCAAGGCGTTCTACATGGTCATCTTGCATTCAAGGTTCAAGAACGTCTTCAAACTCCCAAACCAACTGCAGATTGGCTAGAAACATTGCTTCAGCAACGTTCACAAAAAAACCTTGACACTACAATATAATTGCTCAATAATCATTGGTTTTAGGAAGTTTTCAGTTGTCAGGATATACTCAATACTAGTAGATTACTATGAAATTTATGATTCAAAAAATGCCTCATTTTAAATCTACAATCTACCGTTTTAAACTTGGAATTGTCCTGATTTTGATATTCGTCAGTTGCAATCCTGCTCAAAAGAAAAATAGTAAGTCTAAAAATTCAAACTGTACTTTAGATACAAAAAATAACAGAATTGAAGTTGGTCAAACTGTGCAGTACACCTTGAATTGTGATTTATCTTCAGCATATCAAGGTAAGAAGATGGTGGTGCAATATCCTGAAAGTCTTGTCAAAATTACCGTTCCTGATGACCAAAGTATTGAAAGTGTAAACGACAGTGGGGAATTGACATTGTTCCTTCCAAGACAAGAGAAAATCAGTTTAAAATTATCATTCAGAGGAAAAAAGAAAGGGAAAGCCACTATTCAAACAAATTTAGAAGACATCAACAACGAGTGGACTATTGACATCTTTCTGCAACCTCCTCCTCAACCAACAGGGTTGTCGGCTGTCATTCGTATTTTCAGGACTGTGGGCATTGGGTGGAATCAAACTCCTAGAGCAACAAGCTATCGGTTGTATCATCAAGTTGGAGGAAGCGGCAGTTTTACTCTCGTTTACGAGGGTAAGTTTTCTTCTTACAATGCTATTAATCTTGCAGTAGGACAGTATATCTATCAAGTGAAAGCATGTAATGACTCAGGTTGCTCCGATTTTTCTAGCTCAACCAGTGTGACTGTTCGTTGATTGATAAGGTCAAATTGTTAATTCAACTTCAAAAAAGGTCAAATTGTTAATTCAACTTCAAAAAAATCTGTTTTCTGTATTTTCTTTTGTTTTAGTTATTTTGACTCTTGGCTGTGCGTCAGAACAACCTGAACAAAAACTACCTCCTCCCTCCCAAATTGAAATCATTGATGCTGACAACTCTAGCATTGACATCACTTTCAAGGCTGTGCCAGATGCAAAGTCTTACAAACTTTATTTTTCTACACAGCCAGAAGTTGAAAAAACAAGTTCTTTCAAGACTCTTTCTTCCAATACTTACTCGCATCAAGGTTTGGAAGAAGGCACAACGTACTATTACAGATTAAGCACAGTGAGTGGGGTCTATGAGAGTTCTTTAAGCACAGAAGTTGAGGCTACTACAACAGATTCATCAGAAAATTCTGCACCTCAACGGCTTCAACAACTTTCTACTCCGACTAATATACAAATCTTGTTGACTACATCAAATGCTCTCCGAATTGGCTTTGATGCTCTCAAAGAGGCACAAAGCTACCGCCTGTATTATTCAAAAGATTCAAATGTCACAAAGAACAGCCACTTTGTCACATCGGTTAAGAATGTCTTTGACTACAAGAATTTAGAAAATAACACAACTTATTATTTCAGAATTAGTGCATTGTCTGAAAATCAAGAAAGCACTTTAAGCGATTTACTGAACGCCACGACTCAGGATAGGTTCGCAATTCCTATCTCTTATCCTACAAACATCAAAACTGAAAACATCTCTTTTGCTCATCTGACAATCAGCTTTGACAGTGTTCCTATGGCTCAAAGTTATAAAATTTATTTTTCGCAGTCTCCTCAAATCTTGGAAGATGACCAGTCTATTGAAACTAGCCTCACCACCATTGAAACTAGCCTCACCACCTACAAACATATCAATTTGTTAGCTGATACCGATTATTATTATCGTGTGTCAGCCGTCAATGCGTGGGGAGAAAGTCCATTGAGTCCTGAAAAAACGATTAAAACTTTGGAAGAACCTGAATGGCAGCTACAGTCTGACAAGGTAAATTTAAGTATTCCTTTGCAAAACCCTGCCATTGTCAATGATAAAATCTGGTTGCAGACATCATTTTACAGTGCCTCTGAACAGCAAAATCAAGACTCTAAACCATTTATATTTTTTTCGGCAGATGGCATCACTTGGGACAAACGTTATTTTGACTTTCCCGAAAGAACATGGGGGCAAATTTATAATATTTTTTTCAATGGTGACAGTTGGTATATTCAGGAACCGTTGGAGAGTGATAAAGGGAAGTTACTTTCTTCTCAAGACTTGGTCAACTGGTCAGAAGAATCCCACAATGCAACATGGGCTATGGTTGGGGGAGGGGAATTGAGACCAAGCCACTCAAGACGGATTTTCTTCAAAGGTCAATATTGGTCTTTTGGGGGCAAAGACAAAAGTTTAATAGATGATAACCTTGAGGATACTAGCGAAGTTTGGAAGTCTAGCGACGGGGTCAGCTGGACAAAAGAAACCAATGATGCCCCTTGGACACCTAGAACTGATTATCATGCCCACGTTTTACAAAATACACTCTATTTTTTTGGAGGGACTAACAAAAATGATAGTGGTCAAAAATTGGCAGATGTTTGGAGCTTTGATGGAGCCACTTGGACAAGAGCAACAGGACTTGACGTGCCTGCAAACATTGAGAAAGACTATACAACCACTGTTTTTGACAACAAAATTTGGCTGAGTGGAGCAAAGCGGCTTCCAGATGATAGCATTGACAATTTTGTGTACAGCTTTGATGGCACAGCATGGACTCAAGAGCCAGCACCTCCTTGGAAAGATGCAAGAGGTTCTCATAGTCTCATTGCATTCAAAAATCAACTATGGGCGGGAGTTGCAGAAGGTAACCCCAAAGGAGATAGAAAGGTCTGGAGTTCTACTGATGGCAAATCTTGGACTTTGGAAACAGCAATGAAGCCCAACCCTGAGCATCAAAGCGTTGTCTTTCAAGACAAGATGTGGATTGTTGGGGGATACGATAATCACACTGGGAGTGGTCAGGAGTATAATGACATTTGGAGTTCTACTGATGGCAAATCTTGGACTTTGGAGGTGGCACATACTACAAATACCAATGTTCGTTGGACGGGCAGAAGCAGGTATGTATCGCTCAATTTTAAACAAAAACTTTGGCTTTTAGGTGGACACAACGGTTCTGAAAGAATGAATGATGTTTGGAGTTCTACTGATGGCAAATCTTGGACTTTGGAAGCACCAAAGACTACAAATACCAACATTCGTTGGAGTTCAAGAATGCGGCATCAGGGATTGGTTTTTGATGATAAAATATGGATTTTAGGGGGGAATGGTGTCGCTGATGGTGAATATCAAAATGATGTTTGGAGTTCTACTGATGGCAAGTCTTGGAATCTGGAGGCTCCACATACTACAGATAACAACATTCGTTGGACTCCAAGATATGCTCATGCAAGCACCGTTTTTAACAATAAAATGTGGGTGATGGGAGGTAAAGACCAGAACGGATTACTTAATGATGTTTGGAGTTCTACTGATGGGAAAAAATGGACTCAAGAGACAAGCGAAGCGACTTGGAAGCCAAGATCTCAGCACACAACCGTCGTTTTTGACGAACAAATTTGGATCATTGGAGGAGACACAAGAGGACAAGGGTCTTCAAGCATTTGGAGTTCGTTTGATGGTCAGAATTGGACACTTAGACAACATGGGGATTGGGCAAAATTAATTGACGCCTCTAGTCTGCTTTATCAAGACCAAATTTGGATTTCAGGAGGCTATCATATCCACGATGCACGTTGGCAAAACCAAGTATGGAGATTGAAAAAATAAGATGAAACGAGACGGGTTTTTAAGGTCATTCAGGTCAAAAAATTTGCTTTTAAGTTATAGAGTATGTTACAATTCCCCCTTTTATTTTTGTCTAATAAGGAAGTGGAGGAAGTTATGACGTCCAGCTTGCCGATTGATATTCAATCATCTCTACTCCAACCTAAGATTACAATTTTGGGAGTAGGAAGTGGGGGAAGTGGAGTGGTTTGCAATATTGCTGAATGTTCTTTAGACCATGTTTCTCTTGTCACGTGTGACACTCAGAGGAAAAAGTCTTTTCCGCCAGAAATCAACTTCATTGATTTAAGTGAAGCAACTGATGGTTACGGAACAGGGGGGAATAGTGAGATGGGAGCAGAGATCGCCTCTGACTACCAAGAACAAATTGCTGAAGTGCTTGAAGAGACCAAAATGCTCTTGCTGATTAGCACGTTAGGAGGAGGTTTTGGAACAGGGGCAAGTCCTGTGATAGCTAAACTTGCAAAAGATTTGGGTGTTCTCACTGTGTGTATCGTCACTCTTCCTTTTGATATGGAAGGAAAAACCAAAGCCGCTTTAGCAGATCAAGGTATTTTACATTTAAGACAGCATGCTGATGTAATCATAGAGTTGCCAAATGAATCGCTCTTTAACTCTGATGACAATGACAGTGCTGAGGATTTTTTCAAGCAGACAGACGATTTTATCAAAAGTTCTGTACAGGGCATCACGAATATCATCAATACAACAGGTACTATTAATGTTGATTTTGCGGACATCCATGCCATCATGCACAACATGGGTTCTGCCGTCATCGGTGAAGGATACGCTAGCGGGGAAGATGCCCTTCAACAGGCAGTAGATCATGCAATGGCAAGTCCTCTTTTACAAAACATGGAAATCAAAGAGGCAAAAGGCTTGCTATTGAATATTGTTGGCGATGTTGGAATTTTAGATTTAGATGATGTGATGAAAAAACTTGAAGGCAAGCTACATGAGGACGTCAATACAATTCTGGGCAAGGCTAGCAGTCAAGATTCTAATCACGACATGGTTCATGTGACTTTAATCTTAACAGGTGTTCCCGAACGTCAGATTGAGTCTAGTTAATGGGCATTCTGACAAGATTAAGATTTTGCAACCGGTGGTCAAAAGGTAATTTGATGAGTGTATTGGGCTTGGCTTGATCCAGTTGTTTTTTAGATAAATTGGTCATATTTGAGGGATTCAGTGAAATCACTTGACCATCAAAAGTGAGAGCTTCCAAGTGAGTCTCTTTGCAGAACGCATTTTGCACTAATACTGTGGTTACTGGCGTTGTCTCCAAAATCGTGCCTGCAATTTCATAACTTCCATTCTCACGGTTAGGGTCGCCACTTTCCACTACACTTGAATGATCAGCCTTTTGTAGCAAAGAACCTGTGGTGTATGTCCGATGAGGCATGTTTTTCAACTCTTGTGTGATATTCTCTAGCTGATTTTGCGCCTCATTTTTTTCTATTAACTTGAGACCTTTTGCGTAAGTAGAAACTGTTGTCGCAACATACAAACTGCTCTTCATTCTCCCCTCTATCTTCAAACTGTCAATTCCATATTTCACAAACTCAGGGAGTAAGGTCAGCCCGTTTAAATCTTTGGAGCTTATGAAACGTCTTTGATAACTCACAAAACCTTCCAAGTCTTTAATCTGGTAATTAAACCGGCAGCTTTGAACACACCCACCGCGATTACTATCTCTTGCTTGCGTGTAATTTGAAATGACACAATGCCCTGAAAATGCCGAACACATGGCACCATGAATGAAAAGCTCCACTTGCAAACCTGTTTGCTGTTTGATTTCTGATGCCTGTCTGATTGAAACCTCCCTGCCTAAAATCACACGTTTGACGCCTATATCTCGCCATAGTAAAGCAGAATCTATATTGACACAAGACGACTGGGTGGAAAGATGAATCGGAATATCAGAGTAACGTTGAATCATGCGAATCATGCCAAGGTCAGAGACGATAGCAGCATCAATGTTCAAGCTGTCTAAAAACCGAACGTAGTCAGCTAATCCTTCAAAGTCTGAATCATGGGAAAAAGCGTTGAGAGCAACGTAGAGTTTGACGCCATGCTGTCTTGTGAAAGCAATGGCATCTTGTAATTCTGAATGAGAAAAGTTATCAGACCCTGCACGTAAACTGAAGTTTTGACCTGACAAATAAACGGCATTTGCACCATACAAAACAGCAGTTTTGAGCTTTTGCAGATTGCCAGCAGGTGCCAATAATTCTGGAAGCAATCTTCAAATTTTAGGAAAAGGATTTTTGAAATTGTGTCATCAAGTTATCAGGATATTGAGGACCAATCACTTCAATCACTTTTGATGCTAGAAATGCTCCCATCTGTGCAGATTTGGCTAATGATTGATTCGTTAAAATGCCATAGAAAAAACCTGCAGCAAATGAATCTCCTGCCCCTGTTGTATCAATGACATGACTTGGCAGTGCCTTGACATGTTCCACGACTTGACCTTGTCCTGCAATCACACCATCTGCCCCTAAAGTGATGACGGCAATCGCAGTTCGTTTTGTCAGAAAATTCAGGGCATCTTTGACATCTTTTTGGGAAGTCAATGCTTTGGCTTCATCGTAGTTACAAAACACTAAATCAAGGTCGGGTAATAAATCTTGAAATGACTGATGATGCCTTTCCACACAAAACAAATCTGAAAGGCTGATACTGACTTTGACGTCATGTTCCTTGGCAATCTTGATTGCATAACGAACAGCTTCTTTTTGTGCTTCAGTGTCCCATTGATACCCTTCAATGTAGAGGTACTTTGATTGCGAGATAGCATCAACTGCAACATCATCTTTAGCAAAATCTTGAGCAGAACCAAGATAAGTATTCATGGTGCGTGCGGAATCGTCTGTAATTAAAATTGTAGAGGCAGCCGTGTCTCTTTCCCCTGAGGATAAAAAGACGTCCACACCACATGCTTTCATCTTGTTTTGGTAGATTGTTGCATTTTCATCTGACCCGACCTTGCCATTAAACGCCACCTTTTTTCCAAAAAGTGCGATGCCCTTTGCAGTATTTGCGGCAGAACCTCCAGGGGCTTGCTGCGTTGGGATATTCAAGACTTCCAAATCATTAGCTAGCTTATTTTTTTGATCTTGTTCAATGAGATACATGCGGTCTTTTTCCAAAGCATGTTCTGGCAAAAAAGAATCAGGAACGCAAGCGAGAATGTCAATAATAGGGCTTCCTATGATACAAATGTCATACATGGTTTATCCAAATTTAATTTTTTTCGTGGGTTTTCTTTGAATCAATCGGGGGCGTGTGCCTTTTAAAATGACAGAGCTACTGATCCGACATTCTTTCACTTTAGAGTTAGAAGGTGCTTCATACATCACATCTAGCATAATAGATTCTAATATAGACCTCAAACCTCTTGCCCCAGTTTTACGTTTAATGGCTTCTTGTGCGATAGCACGGACGGAGCCTTCTGAAAAACTGAGCTTGATGCCGTCCATTTCCAGAAGTTTTTGATATTGTTTGATGATGGCATTTTTAGGCTCTTGCAAAATCTGAACAAGATCGTTTTCGTCTAGTTCTTCCAAAATCGCAACAATAGGCAGTCGTCCAATAAATTCAGGAATCAACCCATATTTTGAAAAATCTTCAGGTTCAACTTGGGCTAAGATGTCGGTCGTTTCTTTTTTGTTTTGATGAATCTCACCGAAGCCTATGGATTTTTGACCAATTCTGCGATGGATTAAATCTTCTAAACCGACGAATGCCCCACCACAAATAAAGAGAATGTTGCTGGTGTCTATTTGCGTGTAATCCTGTTCGGGATGTTTTCTGCCCCCTTGAGGTGGCAGGTTAGTTGTCATGCCTTCAATGATTTTAAGCAATGCTTGTTGGACGCCTTCACCAGAGACATCACGCGTGATAGACACGCCTTCACTTTTGCGAACAATCTTGTCAATCTCGTCAATATAAATGATTCCTTTTTCTGCTCGTTCTATGTCATGGTCTGCATTCTGTAATAATTTGAGAACGACATTTTCTACATCTTCTCCAACATATCCAGCCTCTGTCAAAGTGGTTGCATCAGCAATCGCAAAAGGAACGTCAAGGACTTTGGCAAGAGTTTGGGCAAGAAGTGTCTTGCCAGTACCTGTTGGTCCAATGAGCAAGATATTACTTTTTTGTAGCTCAATGGAGCGATTTGATTTATTAAAATTGCAACGTTTGTAGTGGTTGTAAACAGCAACTGCTAAGGATTTTTTGGCTCGTTCTTGTCCCACAATATAAGAGTCAAGAAACTTCTTAATCTCCATTGGGGGTAGTAATTTTTTTCCGTCTGGCGTTTTTAAGTCTTCTCCTGGGTCTTCTTGCAAAATATCAATGCACAAATCCACACAATCATTGCAGATATAAACACCCTGTCCTGAAATGATCTTAAAAACTTCACTTTGATTCTTACCACAAAAAGAACAATGGATGGTAGGGTTATCATTTCCAATCATAACATCTATTTTAGGAAGGCATGGTTTGATAAATTTCGTCAATAATTCCGTACTCTTGACTTTCTTCTGCAGAAAAGTAGTAATCTCGCTGTGTGTCAATGTCTATTTGTTCTGTGGACTTCCCCGTGTGTTTAGCAAGGATTGCATTCAACACATTTTTGACACGAAGGATTTCTTGTGCCTGAATGTCAATGTCAGAGGCTTGTCCCCCAAATTGTCCCACCACTTGGTGCAACAAGATTCTTGCATGAGGAAGTGAATATCGCTTGTTTGGACTTCCTGCTGCCAATAACACAGCTCCCATACTTGCCGCTTGACCTATACAGATTGTTTTGACGTCAGGGGAGACATATTGCATGGTGTCATAGATCGCCATGCCTGCACTCACTGAACCGCCGGGACAGTTGATATAAATGGAAATGTCCATTTCGCTGTCTTCTGATTGTAAAAATAACAACTGTGCAATGACAAGATTGGCAGTGTGGTCATCAATGGGAGTGCCGAGAAAAATGATGCGATCTTTGAGGAGTCTGGAGTAGATGTCAAAGGAACGTTCGCCACGACCAGTTTGCTCAATGACTATTGGAATTAAAGGCATAGTCTAAAGAATGAAGTATTGAATGTTAAATGTCTTGAGCAGTTTTGGCAAAGGAGGCCGTATGAAAGGCAGAATCCCACTTTTGGTCTAAGATGAAATCAAGTGCCACTTCCTCTCTAACAGAGTTTTGAATACTGAAATAAGTTGAAAGACCCCTTTCTGTTTTGATAAATTCATCAGGTTGCTGCCCGTACATATAACAAAGGTTGACAAATAGTTGTTCGCAACGTTCTTGATGCAGAGCCAGTTTTTGTTTCTCAAACAAGTCTTCAAGTGCATATTTCACACGTAACGACTGCTGAAACTTGTCTAACTCTTTTTCTATATCCTGAGCAGCATTTGCTGGGGTGTTCTCTCTTTGAAGGCTTTCTTTGTGTTGCTTAACAGGAGTTTCTGGGATAGCGGTTTCTTTGTAAATCTCTCCAAGTCTCTCTCGCAAAGTTTGGTAAGCGGACTTCCTCGCCTCTCTTTCCTTGTCTTGATAAATCTTTTGTTGCACAGATTGTTCTAATTCCTCAGCATTTTTGACATTCAATTTTGCCAAGATGTCTTCGGTCAATTCAGGCAGTTCCAGAAACTGAACCTTTTTAACGGTCAAACTTAGGTCAACGTTTGACTCTCCTTGTTTGAATGCAAACTCTTTTTGTTCATTTTCTTTCATACCAATCAAATTCTTACGTATCTCTTCAGGAAGAGATGAGCCGACTTTGATAAACTGATCCTCCTGAACATCCACCTCATCATCTTCTTTTCTAGTCCAATCCAGTGTCACAAAATCACCCAATCCAATAGCTTCTTTTTTGTCTTGGTAACTTCCAAATTCTTGTAGGATAGACTCAAGTTGCTCCTTTTTTTCATCTTCTGAAACTTCAATAGATGGAGTTTCTACTTCAATTTGTGTCAAGTCTAAGTCAGGAAACTCTGGTCTAACCTCAAAAGTCATTTTACATTCAAGTGGCTGTTTTCTGTCAAATTGTAGCTCTTCAATCTGAGCTTGAGTGACTCGGTTCAGGTGATATTGTTTTTCTGATTCTTGTAGGATTTTGGGAATGAGCTGGTTGTAGAGTTCTGACTCTACACGCCCCCTAAATTGCTTTTCTAAAAAACCTTTGGGGAACTTCCCCTGTCTAAACCCTCGTAATTTTGTAGAACGTGCGGCTTGCCACGCATTGTTGTAAGTTTGAGCCATCTCTTGGGCGGGGATATGAACAGTGAGCAATCTATGAAGACCCTCCCTTTTCTCTACATCTAATTTCATACTTTGAAACTTTCAAAAGGCAAAACTCCACATTGTAACCCGTCCTTTTAAAAGTAACAAGGTTTATCATTGTGCATTCTCTTGTTCTTGGGCTTCAAGAAGCCCTTTTGTGGTGTCCCCAATACTAAAGGCACTATACACACGGACTCTATTGACAGTTTGATTGGTGTTGCGCAGAGGAACTTTGGACTGGGAGGGCATTTTCAAAGTTTTAGAGTCTCCATTTTCCATGACAAGATGTGTTTTGTCTTCATCATCACCGTCAGCAAAAAATGCGGTGTAAAAAATGGGTCTGTTGTTGGTATCAAAGAAGATAGCAACAGGTGTGGGTTTACCGATGGTCTTCTCAGAATTAGAAATGTTTTTTTCAAAAAACTTAGAATCAGACAAAATGAAGAGTTCTCTTTCTATATCTCCTGAAACCAGTTTGTAGCCTAAAGTGATCTCCAAACCTGTCAATTCATTTCCAGGGTTCACAGGGGCAGTAATTTTTGTTGGTACAACAAGCGAGTCAGGTTGATAAAAGATCTCTTTGCTATATGAGAATGATTCAATAGAAAGGGTGACTCCCGTTGTATTCCCACCACCCACCACGGTTTCTGCAAGAATATAACCCGTTTCACCTGCTGCTAAGCAAGAGTTGGAATAGGAGAAATGAAAGCCGTAACTGCCTTGTACAGGCAAAATATTATTTTCTTTCGGTTTGCGGTAACTGGATTTGACATTAAACGCAAGAATGTTGCAGTACCCTCTGTCGCTAGTGTTTCTAATAGGAATGATGATTTGGGCATTTTCAGCGTCTGCATCTGACCCAGCTGCAGAACTTCTGGGGGAAAACAGTGTTGCATTTTGAACACTTAGAAAACTTTCAGGCTTGCTCACTGTTACAGGAACATCAAAACGAATAATCCCTGTAAACCCTGCATTTTGCAGTGGGTTGGCAAGCGTAAAATCTCTGTAACGATTCCCTTGAACAAACTCTTTGTCTCTTGGAACTTGACTTGTTTCTCCGCCCAGGTCTGGGAAACCACATGATGAAGCAAGAAAAGAGACAACCAACAAAATCCAAATTCGGGTGTGATGATTCAAAAGTAACATAAACGAACCTCTTAAAATAAATAAAATTAATTAAAATGGATGCCCAAAAAAAGCAATAAACTGGTCTCCCTCAGAACCTGTTGCGTAATCCATACGAAGGATCACTCCTCCTAAAACGATACGATACCCAACCCCAACAGAGTCTTTAAATTTGTCAAAGTTACCATCAGGCGAGACACTTCCAGTGTCCCAAAAAATTGCAAGTTGCATCGCTTTAAACAAACCCCTTTCAATAATCCAGTTGAAGTCAAACGCATTTTCTGCAAAATACCAACGGTACTCTACCCCGAAGTATGCAGAGTGGGTATCCCAAAACCTTGAGACAGGGTAACTCCTTAAACGGCTACTTCCCCCCAGTGTTGTTGCCCCAACAGGGTTCTGCCTTTCAAATCTTAAATAATGGTCAATCCCCGCGTCTGGAATTGAGCAAAACTCCTCTGGAGTCAACACTGATGAATCATAATTGTCTTCTTCTCCTGCTAAGACTTTCAAGACACATTCATTTCTATCTCCTTCTTGGCTTCGGGTAAACAGAAAATCTCCTTTGGTTGATGATTCAGAACGAGAATAAAATAAATTGGTGGCTAAGACAGACCTTTTGCCTTCAAAAGGCAAGTAATATGAGAGTGAATAGTCATGAATTTTAAAGGTCATTATAAAATCAAACAGAGAACTATACTGTTCGTAACGAAGGTCAAACCCTTCTCTTCTGTCAATGGGGTCATCTGTATTGTCCCAACGCAAACCATACCGAACAATGACAGGTTTATAAACGTCATTAATTTTTAAAATATTTGCTTGCTGTAAATATGTTGTTTCAAAGTCATCAACCTCTCTCTCGTGAAATTCTTTAATCTTAATCACATTGACGGAATACCCTGTATAGAGTTGCACCTGCCTTTGCAGAAAATAAAATGAAAGCTCCAGCCCTGTTGCCCTTGAATCTTCCAGTTCTACATCTAGCAAAGGCTCCTCAGCAGAATCAATGCCCCTATCATAAAGGGTAAATTTTCCGTTGCGTAAGTGAGCCCAAGCAAATGAAAGTGTGACTTGTTGCGTGAAAAACAATGGTATGTCTTTCAGGAGAATGGAGTCAAAATCCCACGTCCCGCGAATCTGTGCGACAGTGAAGTTAAAATCCCCATAAAGCAAACTTGCCCCCACCCCTGTTCCTGTCCCAACTCCTGGCACTGTGTAAGCGATTGGATAGATGAAGTAAGAAAGCTCAAGTTCTTCAACTTCTGGTCTCTCAATGATCAACTGCGCCAAAGAAACGGAATAAAAACCTGTGCAAGCCATTAGAATAGTTAATATTTTTTTCATAAATTGCAAATAAAGTTAAAAATAGAAAATTTTAAAAAGTCATTATAATACATTTTTTTTGAAAGTCAACTCCTTTTTTTAATTTTTAAATTTTTTTAAAAAGATGATGAAAATGAATCACTTACGCTTAGATTGCTGTATGAAATTTGATGACACAGTTCCCTCTCAAATCTTGTTAAGTTCAACAACTCACAGATGATGTTTTTGGGAAAATACTATGAATTGAGACATTCTTGTAGCCCAGTCAAATGAGACAGAAAAAACTCAATATTTTAAGTTTAATAGTTAAAGTTTTTTGAGATGCTGAAATCATCATTTTAAAAAATAATCAATTTTCAAACCTTGCGAAAGACGTTGCTTATTTTAATACCAATCAAAAAAGAATGGAAAGAGGAAATTGGAAATATGAAAGAAGTTGGGATTTTTTGATGTGCAAAATGTGTGATAACATGAAATAATTTTTGCTATGTTTGATTTGATATTGTGGTCACTGGGCTTATTTTTAGTCTTCATTTCATTGCATTCTTGTTGTGGAATCTTGCAAATGATGGGAATTTTAAGTCAAAAACAAGGTTAAAAAAGGTCATGTCTTGTCAGAGAATTGTTTGATGGAGATGCAACACTTACAAACTATTCAAAAAATAGTAATAGACAATGCAAGTTTGGTGCAATTTACGGAAGAGTTTGAGCCTGTTTTAAAGATTTTGCTGGAAAGAGATTATCAGATTGTTTTGATGACTCCTGATTTAGCAACATGGGGTCATTGGCAAGACTGTTGCGTCGTCTTGTCTGGCAGTCAAGAAGAGAAGTTGAACTATTTGAATAACCAATGCCAAGACACTGTCTGGGTAACAGATTCTGAAACCCTCCAAAAAGAATGTGTTCAAAAGCAAGTTCTTTTCGTCCATTTTGCAACACCTTCCTCCTCAAATTTTGCAATCCATTGTGAAACATTGAAGGATATGGTTGCTTTATTTGATCCTAGTGAATTGGCAATAAGGCAAATCGCACAAGATTTCATTGAACAGAAGGAAGCAGCTCCTCAACAAGCCTTGATTGTTTGTGTAGAGGGAGCGGAACAATGCGGTCATGTCTATTTGGTGGAAAAACTAGTACAGCAACTTGAACAGTTTGGTCAGTTGGTACAAGGTTTGGATTTGACAGACTTTGCTCATCAGTCATGGACAAAGACAGAACAAGGAAGATGGATTTTTCAAGAAATTTTGACCCCCTTTGCAGATAACGAACGTGTTTTAATTGAAGAACCTCCTTTGTGGGCAGTTGAACGTGAAATTGGCATCTTTCCTCTTTTTCTCAGTCCTGAGATGATTCTTGTGATTTGGGGAACTTTTTTGCTTTCTTCTGACCTGCCTTCAAAAAATATCTTACTTGAGCTTTCTGAAAAAACGGCAACAGCAAGGCTTTTTGGAATTGATGACAGAGAAAATTTTGATCCAAGTTTTGTTGGAAAATACAAAGAGACAGAAGGTTTGCATTATCAAAACTATCTTCAAACGATTGATGAAGTCATTCATTGGCGGGTCAATTTCAATAACTTTCACGCCTTTCGTCTCTCTGCAACAAATGCACTTTAACTAGAAAATCTGCAATTCATGTCAGGTATTTTAGCCAATTTTGTCATGCAAAAGAACACCACTAATTAGAGTAACCAATGGAAGTGAGAAAAACGGAAATTCAAGATGTTTATGTCATCAAACCTCGTGTGTTTCGTGATGAACGTGGATTTTTCATGGAATCCTACTCATTGCGAGATTTTGAAAAGCATGGAATCACTTGCCATTTTGTGCAGGACAATCATGCACGTTCTGAACAAAAAGGCGTCCTGCGGGGGTTGCACTTCCAAAAAGAACCTCAAGCAAAATTAGTGCGAGCAGTGGTTGGCAGTATTTATGATGTGGTGGTAGATTTGAGGAAAGATTCTGCTACTTTCGGCAAGCATTTTGGCATCACTCTGACTGCAGAAAATCAATGTATGCTGTTTGCACCTGCTGGCGTTGCTCATGGTTATTGCGTTTTAAGCGATGTGGCAGAAGTGCTTTACAAGGCAGATGAGTTTTACAAACCTGAAGGAGAGGGCGGTGTGATATGGAATGATGAAGACATTGCAATCCCCTGGCCTATTCAAAATCCCGTTCTCTCTGAAAAAGATCAACGCCTGCCTAAACTTCGTGATCTTCAATCTCCTTTTTAGTCTTCTGTCAGTCTCCTACGTTTGCACCAGATGTAAGTCGTTTGCACGCTGTAATTGCCCAAAGTTATATAATGAAAGAGTGCATCATGCCAAGTTTGTTGCATCTGTAATTTAGAGACACCACTTGGACAAAAAGAACGAATAGACTGGGCTTGGTCCAGCTCAATCATGGCAAAGACAGAACTGAGATGCGTGATTTGTGCATCAGGTTCTACTTTGACAGACCTTGTATCAGTAAAGGCAGTGATGCGGTAGCAAGCCCCCACAGAAAAGAGGCAGACCAATAAAAGAAGTTTGAAAAAAAGTCTCATTTGCAGTATCGTAACGGATTTGATGACATTCTATTGGCAATCCATGCAATTTTCAACACCAAGCAAGACAGCATGACGTATGGCAATTGATTTGATTGATACACATTGCCACTTAGAGATGCTCCAGATTCCTGCTCAACAAGTTCTTGACGACGCCCAAGACATGAACGTCAATCGTTGCATCACGATTGGGACAAATCCTGAATCTCTCACCCAAGTTTGCAATTTGACTCAAAAACTGCCAAACGTTTACGGCACGTTAGGGATTCACCCCCATCATGCACAAGAGTATTGTGAAGAAATAGAAAATCAAATTAAGTTGCTTGCCAAGCAGTCTTCAAAAGTGATTGCTGTTGGAGAGATTGGTTTGGATTATCACTACATGCACTCTGACCAAGAAAGCCAAAAAGAAGCCTTCCAAAACCAAATCAAACTTGCCAATGAACTCAAACTTCCTGTTGTCTTGCATTCTCGTGATGCTGAAGATGATACCCTAGAGATTTTACAAAGGCATGTTGCCTTAAAAAAAGGCGTTGCACACTCGTTTACAGGCAGTTTAGAGATGGCAATGCAACTTGTAGAAATGGGCTGGTTTATTGGCGTCAATGGCATTGTTACTTTTAAAAACGCCAAAAGTGTGCAAGAGATGGTCTCGCAAATTCCACTGGAACATCTATTGCTTGAGACTGATGCACCCTATTTAGCCCCTGTGCCTTATCGTGGAAAGCCCAATGCTCCTGCTTACCTTCCCCATATTGCAGAGTTTGTGGCAAACCTGCATGATATTTCTTTGGACACCCTTGCAAATCAAACGACTGCAAACGCCAAACGTTTATTTGCTCTACCTGATTAACTTATTTTGAACTTCAATTTTTATGGACATCGCAACTCTGGCAGGATACGGACTGGCTTACTTCCTCTTTTTACTTGCCATCGTCTTTAACTTCTCAACATTCTCTTTTCAATTTTATGCACTCGCTTGGTTTATTGACATTCCATCACTAATGATTGTGCTTGGTGGAACGATTGCCTCTACTATGGCAAGTTACCCGATGGACGTCTTTTCTACCTTTGCTAAATCCATCAAATCTTCATTTCAAGCAGAGACGGTGCCTCTTGTAGAAACCTTAACATTGATCATTGACGTCTCTAAAATTGCCCGTAAGAACATTCTTGCCATAGAAGATGCGTTGCCAAGTATTGAAAATCTTTTTTTGCGTGGGGGGTTGCGTCTGGTCGTAGACCGTGTGGACCGCAACTTAATCGTAGAAATGCTTTCACATGAAATGAAGTATGCAGAAGTTGCCGCAGAAAGTGAAATTGCTGTCATTAAAACTATGGGATCACTTTGCCCCGCGTGGGGAATGCTAGGGACGTTGGTCGGTTTGGTGATTTTGTTACAGAATTTAGATGACCCCTCTAAAATTGGTCCTGCCATGGCTGTTGCCTTGATTACTACTTTGTATGGTTCTTTGTTTGCCAACACGGTGTTTGCCCCATGTGCGAACAAATTAAGTGGTCGCAAAGATGACCAAAAAGTGCTACGGGAGATGATTCGCGATGGGATTCTTTACATTGAACAAGGTGAACGTCCTGACTTCATTGAACAAGATTTAGTCAATTATTTGCCAACCAGCCAAAAGGCAGTTTATGAACAACTGAAGTTTGACAATGAGAAAAAATCTGGGGGCGAATAAATGGGACAACTCATTAACGAAGATGACTGTCCCGTTTGTGAAGTCTTTGACCAAGAATGGATTTTTACTTACGGTGATTTAGTCACTTTGTTATTGTGCTTTTTCATTTTGTTATTTTCTATGTGTCGGATTGATGATGAAAAGATCAAAGAAATTTCACAAAGTTTTAAATCTTCTCCCCCCGGTAGTCCCTTCATGTTTCAAGGAAAACGATCCGTGATGGAATCTATTGCAAAGGACATTGAAGAGCTAGATATGCCTGATGAAGTAGAGGTCAATGTTTCTGAAAAAGGTGTAGAGGTCACATTCAAAGAGACCGCTCTTTTTGAATCTGGGTCAATCGTTCTTTCTCAAGAAGCTAAAGATTCCTTTCAACTACTCTCATCAATCATCGGTGGGTTGCCTAACCCAATCTTGGTAGAAGGACACACCGACACCATCTCAGACACCACTCCTGAGTATCCCTCCAAAGTAGATTTTTCACTGATGCGTGCCTCCGCAGTGGCAGATTTTCTCACTACTCTTAAGATACAGGGAAAACGTATTAAAATTGTAGGCTATGGTGATATGAAGCCACGATTTTTCAATGACACTCCTTATAAACGAAGTCTCAACAGACGGGTAGAAGTCATACTTGAACCCGAAGATTTTGAGTAAAGTCATTAGTCAAAATATGACTTGATCTATTCTGGTTTTGATTTTTCTTCAGACGCGAAAAAATATGCAAAAAGATTTGATTGGTTCTTTCTTAATTGATCATAAAAAGCCTACACTGACATAGAATTTTCTCAAGCTCATCTTTCATTGGCAAGAGATTAGAGTTTTTGAATTTGTTGTTTGGGTAGTCCAGTAGCAAGGCAAATGGTGTCAATGTCAATGCCTTGAGCCAGCATCTTTTTGGCAATGTCAAGTTTCTCTTCTTGCCGTCCTTTTTCCATACCTTGTTGAAGACCTTCTTCTTTGCCTTCTTGCCGTCCTTTTTCCATACCTTGTTGAAGACCTTCTTCTTTGCCTTGCTGGAGACCTCTTTCCATGCCTTTTTCCATTCCTTTTTGGAATCCTTGTTTAAGTTGCAGTTGTTCAGCACCTTTGATGATGGCAACAAACTCCTGTCTTTTATAGATGACTTCTAATTCTTCAGGAGACAACCCTGCTTGATTGACCAGATGCAAGGCTTCTTGAATGGTGGGGTCAAAGTTTTGGGGAATTTCTTGTAACCCTTCTGCATGCTTGATGCAATAAATCCATTCTTCTTGCAGCTCTTTGAGTTCATGTAAAGATTTTTGAAATTTAGGGAGTTCTACAAAAATCAACTCAATGTCATCAGAATACGGGCTTAAGTTGTTCTTCTCTAACAACTTAAACGAATTGATGATTTGGTCATTGTCTTCAAACATGATGAAATCAAGGATATTGAGAGCAATGACAGGGTTCAGCAGATGAAACTCCTGCCCTTTCTCCAGTTGCATAGAATAGTTTTTACAAGCATTGTAAAGGATACGTTTTTCAAAACCTTCGTGGTTGACGACCTGCATTTCAATCAAGACTTGCTGACCTGTGTCAAGTTTGGCTTTGACATCAACGAAGGTGATTTTCATACCTTCTAGCAAAGGCGGGTTGTAAGGGTCTTGAATGGTCAGATCTCGGATTTTCTGCTGATAAGGGAAGTCAATGAGCGAGTTAAGAAAGCTGATGAGTAGCTTTTTGTTCTTCTCATCTCCAAACAGCATTTTAAAGGCATAGTCTGTTTTAAGGTCTAAAAACTTCATCATGTTTCTATGTCCTCATCATCTATAAAAGCATAAATTAAATAAGTCTATTGGACTGGTAACACGCCTGCAATCTGCATATCTTGGTCAGTGTTTAAAAATTTATTTTTATTTTCTACGATCTAAAACTTGTTTAACAGCAATGTATGAGGCAACTAAACCAATCAGAGTCAACAAGATAGTTGTTAAGGTAATAATCATTTTTTGTCCTCAAAAATAACAATGATAAGATATGCTGTGGCACAACTTGAATACAGAATGAGACCACCACTGAAAATAACCCAACTTTCAAAAAGATACTTTGTTTTTTCGCTTCCAATATAATTGACAGCAGAAGCAATGGCACCTCCAGCCATTCCAATTTGGAGAAGTAAAAAGTTTTTCATAGGCACATTTTTGAAAAGGTTGTCAAAATTTCCATTATTGAGTAGGGGGATAGAATCTGTCAAGACTTTGAGAGCAAGAGAGAGTCTAAAAGAAGAAAGGAACTCAAGCAAAACCCTTTCGTCATTGCTCACCTTGACCCGCAATCTCACTATTTGTTTTTGAGATTCTGTGTCAAGCACTCAAGTAACAGGAGGGATTTTGCAGACTTGGACACCTGATACTTGATTTTGCGGTCATCGTAGTATTTACCCAGCAATCTCAATGACTGACAAGCTGGATTTCTATCAATTTAAAGACATTCCTTAACATATAATCATCATTATTTTGACAACACCCGCACGTCACTCAATTCATAATTGTCAAATTTTTGTAAAATTTCTCCTACAATTTGAATCAGTTCATTCACTGAATTTGGGAGATTCATGTACAAATGGTCATTGACTTCAATCAAGTCATCAAAACGTCCTTTACTTCTTGAAAAATCTTGATAACTCTTGCAGCTGCATCACACAAACGAGCGGTACACCAAGGTGCAGCCACGGCTTGTTCTAATGCGATGACTAGAATGTTTTCCAAGGGTCTTGTCATGTTTATCGTGTGATGATCTCTGCTCCCATAAAAAAAGTAGGTAGCCAAGTGGATAAGAGAGGTAGGTAAGTGACCAAAGCCAAAAAGACAAACATGAGCAGAATCCATGGAGAAGCTGCACGAATGACTTCAGCCACAGACATTTTTGCAACTCCTGAAGTTACAAATAGGTTCAATCCAACGGGTGGAGTGGTGAGACCAATTTCCATATTGACCACCATAATCACTCCAAGATGAATGGGATCAATACCAAGTTCTAGGGCAATAGGTAAGACAATCGGAGCAACAATAATGATCAAACCTGAAGGCTCCATAAACTGTCCACCAATCAAAAGGAGAAGATTGATCAAGATTAAGAACATAATCGGTCCCATTCCCAAAGCAAGCATGGACTCCGTAATGATTTGAGGAATACGTTCTTCAGTAAGAACATGTTTTAAAATCAGAGCATTGGCAATGATAAACATCAACATGATACTCAACTTCCCTGCTTCCAATAAGGTTTTTCTGTTGTCTTGATGCCAAAAGACGGAGAGGGTTTTGATGAAGAGATTCGTATTTGAATTTTGATGTTCTGAACTGAAGGGTCCTGAATCTCGGTAGATGAAATTTGCCACAATGAAAGCATAAACGGCGGCCACTGCTGCGGCTTCTGTTGGTGTGAAGGCTCCTCCATAAATTCCTCCCATAATGACAACAATCAGCATTAGCCCCCAGCTTGATTCACGGAAGGCAAGCCATCGTTCTTTCCATGAAGCCCTAGGACCTTTAGGTAAGCCTTTGATTTTGGCATAAGCCAGAATACCTATGACTAAGAACATGCCTTCAATCATACCGGGAATCACCCCTGCTAAAAACATTCTTCCTACTGAAACATCTGTTGCAGCTGCATAAACCACCATCACAATAGAAGGAGGCGTCAAAATTCCCATAGTCCCTGCATTACAGATCACGCCAGCAGCAAACTCTTTTTTATAACCATACTTCACCATTCCAGCAATCGTGATAGAACCTACTGAAATCACAGTGGCAGGAGAAGAACCTGACAGTGCCGCAAAAATCATACATGCAAAAACTGATGCAATCGCTAATCCTCCAGAGAAATGTCCAACCGATGCGTTAGTGAAATGGATCACCCGTTTAGCAATACCACCTGTGGACATGAAGGATGAAGCCAAAATGAAAAAAGGAATAGCCAGCAAAGTGTAATGCCCTTGAAAGGCAGAAAATAAAGTTTGTGCAATGGATAAAAGCGAACCTCCAGAATAAAACACCAAAAATACTGTGCTTGAAACTCCTAAAGCAATAGCTATAGGAACTCCAATGAGCATCAAAGTGATGATGGAAAGGAAGAGCAGAACAATATCCATAGTTAATGTGAGGCAATCAAGCGGTCTATTTTGTTTTGGTAGATGTGAATGCCTGCTATCAAAAAACGCACTGACAATAAAAACAAACCGAGAGGAAGAGCAAAATAAGGAATGAATCTAGGAAGTTTTTCATAAGCCTCCCCTTCATTCAGCCAAACCGAAAGAAATTGAAGAAAATCAGGAATGGGAATGTCTTCAGTCTCTAAAAATGCTTGTTCCCGAATGAAAGGAAACCAGTAATTCCAACTGCCTATCAACAACGAGAGGCTATAAGTCAAACAAGTCAGAACAGCAACATACGCAAGAACTTTGCGAACTGCAGGAGAGTAAACCTTGATGATAGAATCTATGCCTAGATGCAGGTGGTGCTTCACTCCATAAGAAACACCAATAATGACTAGCCATGCGAACAAATATAAAGTACCTTCCAATGCCCACAGAATCGTACTGTTGAACACATAACGTGCAATGACATTGGCGACGGTGATCAATGTCATGCAAGCTAAAGTGATGACTATGAAAAATTCTTCAAGACGATTCAGAAAATTTTTTATAGAAGACATGAAGAAAACGGTTTCATAGTGGTTTCAGAAAATCATATTTCATTTGTTTGAAGCAACTGCTGCCTTAATTAAATCTTGACCAATGCTTTTTTCAAACTTTTTCCAAACAGGTCGGAGTGCCTCAACCCATGCGGCTCTTTGAACATCGCTGAGTTGTCTGACCGTTCCACCACTCTCTATCACATTCTTTTTATTGGCTTGGTTGGTTTGAAAGGATTCACGATTTCTAGCTTCTGTGACTTCTTTGAGAATTTGGGCAAGTTGATCACGGGCGTTTTGGGGCAATCCGTCCCACCATTTTCTTGAGGTAACCACAAGATAATCGAGGAGTCCATGATTGGATTCTGTGACGCCATCTTGCACTTCAAAAAATTTCTTTCCGTAAATGTTAGACCATGTGTTTTCCTGTCCATCTACAACTCCTGTTTGCAATGCACCATAAACTTCTTTGAATGCCATTTTTTGAGGAATGGCTCCCAGCTGCTGAAATTGTGCCACCAGCACTTCAGAAGTTTGAACTCTGAATTTCAATCCGTCAGCATCTGATGGAAGTAAAAGTGGTTTATTAGCAGAAAGTTGTTTCATGCCATTATGCCAAAAAGCTAGTCCAACCAGACCTTTTCTACGCATAGAATTTTTGAGCTTTTGTCCTGCCTCTGAATTTTGAAAGCGATCTACAGCTTGAATGTCTTCAAAGATAAATGGCAAATCAAACACACGGAATTTTTTAGTGAATTTTTCAAACTTGGACAGAGACGGAGCGGCAAGTTGCACATCACCACTCAAAAGGGCTTCTAGCACTTTGTTATCATCATAAAGTGTAGAATTTGGAAAGACCTGCATACAAGCAATGCCGTCCATTTCTTCATTCACTCGTTTTTCCAACAAACTTGCGGCAATCCCTTTAGGGTGTTTATCGGTGTTGGTGACATGACTGAACTTAATCACCATCTCACCGGAATCACAGGCTTCTGTAGCATGAATCTGTGTTGCCACTAAAGGACTGGCAACTGCGACTGTCAACAAAGTTTTCGCTAAGAATTTCATAATATGAACTCCAAAATAATTTTAACAATAGAATAAAGAGAATAAGAAAAAAACATCTTCTTTCTCAACACAAAACCACCCCCTTCATCAAGAAAGCTGATGACACGGATTGGAAATTTTTCAAAAAGTACTCACATTGAAACACAATGTCAAGGCTTTTTTCTAATTTTTTGCAAAAAATAAAAGTAGGCGATTGCAAATTGTTTTTCAAAGGACGATCTGACTTTTGAAAACTTGTTAAATGGTCTGACTTCCCCAAATTTGATGAAAGACCAGAGAGGCGATTTTGTAGCAAAGTTTGGCAGTAGCAAAGTTGGCATATTCTAACTGAGGGATTGGTGAGAGTTCCATGACATCAGCACCAATGACTTGAGTGTTTTGAACCACAGTCTCTAAAATAGACAGGCATTGATGCCATGACAAGCCACCGGGTTCTGGTGTGCCAGTAGCAGGAATGACTGAAGGGTCTAATCCGTCCACGTCAACGGTCAAATAGACAGGACTTGGAAGATTTTGGGATAAGTGCTTCATTAAATTGTCCCAACCCTGCACGCTTTGAATCTGGCGAGACTCCCAAACCGAGATGCCTTGTGGCTTGGTTTGTAAAAATAAAAACTCCTCTTCTGACATGTTACGGATTCCGATTTGGGTGAGCGTTGCACCTGATTCATACATACGTCTTGCACAACAAGCGTGAGAGTGGGGCGATCCATTCCATGTCTGCCTTAAATCACAATGGGCATCAATCTGCACCACATGGAGCTTGGGATACTTGTCTAAATGGGCTTGAACTAAAGGGGCAGTCAAAGAATGCTCACCCCCCAAAGCAAAAAGAAAATCCCCTGTTTTCAGAAGTGTTTGAGCTTTTAAATAGACGTCTTGCATCATGTCAGCTGCAGAGGCAGTGTTTTGCTCAAGTTTGTCTTCCACAAGGAATTTGACATGCTGGGTGGCGTCCCACTTGAGTTCGTGGTCAAACATTTCAATTTGCGGACTTGCGGCAAAAATCGCATCAGGTGCAAACCTGGCGCCGGGACAATAAGAAGTCGTCAGGTCGTAGGGAATTGGCAAAAAACGAATCGTGCCAACAGGACAGGTCAGTTGGCTTTGGTCTATTTCTGTAAATCGGGGTATCATGGTTCACTTTTTTAACTTTTGAACATTAATTTTTTTAACTTCGTAATTTTTTGAAAAAATGATGAATGCTTCTTCACACATTGCAGTTTTAAACTTTGGCAGTCAATATGCCCATTTAATTGCAAAAAAGCTACGTTCGCTAGGATATTATGCTGAAATTTTCTCACCGCAAAGTGCTGTTGAAGAGCTTGCATCAGCCTGTGGTCTAGTTCTTTCTGGAGGTCCTGCCTCTGTTTTAAGCGATGACGTCCCCCCGTTTAACCAAGACTTGTTGTCGCTGGACGTTCCTATTTTAGGGCTTTGTTATGGGCATCAACTCATTTCAAAATACTTTCAAGGTCAAGTTTCTGCAAAGACTTCAGGTGAGTATGGCAAGACCACGCTGGACATCATTGCAGATTCTCCATTGTTTGAAGGTTTCCAAATCAATCAGTCTCTTGAAGTTTGGGCATCGCATCAAGACTCTGTGAGTCAGCCTCCAAAAGATTTTAAAGTAGTGGCACAAACTGACGACTGTTCTTATGCCGCATTGGCTCATCAACACAAACCCATTTACACCATGCAGTTTCACCCTGAAGTCTCTGACACCCCACAAGGACACCTCATGCTAGAGAATTTTGCAAAACTCTGCAATGCCTCCCCTTCATGGTCTATGGCACAATTTGTTGAAAATGCCATAGAACAGATTCGCCAGCAGGCACAAGGCAAGAAGGTTCTCATGTTTTTAAGCGGGGGTGTTGATTCATCTGTCGCTTATGCCTTGATTCACAAAGCATTGGGTGATGATAGAGTGATGGGATTGTTTATTGACAATGGTTTTTTAAGGTTGAACGAAGCCCAACAAGTCTTGGAAAGTTACAAAAAGTTGGGGGTTCATTCAGTCTTGTTCCAAGATGATGAGCAACGTTTTTTAGGCGCTGTTCAAGGCATCAGCGACCCGCAGCAGAAACGTCATGCCATTGGAGAGACCTTTTTGAAAACGAGAGAAGAGTTTTTGAAAAAATTGGAGTTAAATCCTGATGAATGGCTTTTGGGACAAGGGACGTTGTATCCCGATGTGATTGAATCGGGCGGAGTAGAGCATTCTCACACCATCAAATCACATCACAATCGCGTTCAAGCAGTGGAAGATTTGATTGCATTGGGTCATGTGGTAGAGCCTCTTCAATTTTTGTATAAAGATGAAGTGCGTCAAGTGGGTAGTGTTTTGGGACTTCCTGACTCTATCGTTTGGAGACACCCCTTTCCAGGTCCAGGGCTTGCCATCAATGTTCTTTGTTCTCAAACGCAGGGCAGACCCGACCACGTTGAAAAACGCCAAGAACAGCTTCAAACTGCCAAGCCTGATGAGTATCAAATTTCAATGCTACCTGTGCGTTCCGTTGGTGTGCAAGGAGACCGTCGGACGTATGAATGCCCTGCTGTCTTGTCCAAAGACCTAAACACAACCAGCGATTTAGACATTCCTTGGGACGACTTGGAGGAACACTCTATCGCACTGACCAATCGCTTTGCATTTGTTAATCGGGTTGTCTTCTTGCTTGCTCCTTCTGTCTTGCCAGTGATGCAACTTAAAAAAGCCTACTGCACCAAAGAACGACTGGATTTGTTAAGAAAGGCAGAGGCATTGACGACCCAAGCCTTTCAAGACTACGATTTGATGCAAAAAGTGTTTCAAATTTTGGTGATTTTGCTCCCTTTGTCATCTGATGGAATCAAAGAAAGCCTTGTCTTGCGACCTGTTTGCTCCCAAGATGTGATGACTGCAAGGTTTGCCAAAATCCCCCAAAGCCTGCTTGACGAACTTGTCCCCAAACTCTTAAAACTTCCCCAAATTGAAGCCGTCTTTTATGACATTACGCACAAACCTCCTGCCACTTTTGGCTGGGAGTAGCATTTGGATTGAAAGCCACGAATAATTTGCCAGCTTTGCTTTGTCATGGCATGTCTGGGCTAAAATCCTTCTTTAACCTTCAATTCTCAACCTTCAAAAAAAGCTAAAAAACCATTTTATTTGATTATCGCTTCATTCATCATCTTGGGAGTAATTTTTTGAGATGTCCATTAATTCTGTTCGCAGGTCATTCTCAATCACTAGCAAATCTTGAATGAACTGTCCGCTACTGTCCAACTCTACTGCATCTGAGATGTATTCTGCTGACCAATCGGAGGCATGGAATTGATTCCTGACCAAATCAGCAAGGTCTAGTTCTTGGTGGTGTTCTGCAATTTCCAGCAATTTGATGGCGCTGTTGATGGCATTGAAGATTCTTTGGATGGTGGTTTCTATTTTTTCCAACTCTCCCACGGTGTAAGGAGGGTCAAGTTTTTTCTGTTGTCTGTCTAACGTGTAGTCAAATAAATCAAGTCTTGTGTTATAGCGACGTGCGGAATTGATGAGAGAATGATAAAAGCTGTTGACATCATCGTGCCTTTTGGTTTGGAGCTGATTTTTGATAAGGCTTCTTTTATGCCAAAATTTGCGTTGGGTGCGTCTGTCTTTGATGGTAAGAATCTGTTGCTCTACCTTCCGAATTTTTTCCCATCGGGGGTAACGTTTTTGATAACTTTTACAAAAGGCAAGGGGTGCGACTTTTTCAAAAGTTCCTAATTGTTGCAAAAGTTCTTGGCGAAAGGATTTAAGAAAGCTCAAGTGTTTGTCTTCCAGAGCAAAAATTTGCTTGTCTGCAATTTTGATTAGACTTTTGGAGCGAAAAGATTCTTGAGGTTGGTCCATGTTCTGAAAAAGCTACTTCAGGAGGTTTAAAATCGTGATGACTTGGTCATCTAGCATCTCAAATAACGTTCCCAGTGCAATGATAAAAAAAGGCAAAGATGCTGCCATCAAAGCAAACCCTAACAAAATGGTCAAAGGAGAACCGACGACAAACACATTCATTTGGGGAACAGCACGTGCGATGAATCCAAGAATGATGTTGATGATTAACAAAGAGATGATGAGAGGTGCGCCAAGTTGGAATCCCAATGTAAAAATGCCAGCAGTGAGGTTAATCATCGCTTGTGTGACAGGAGCAGATAAATTTGCAGCCCCCAGAGGCAACAGACGATAGCTTTCTACAATGGCTTGAATAAACACATGATGCCCATCAGCCAACAAAAATGCCAAAATGGCAAACACATATTGCATCTCTGAGATGATGGAGTTTTGTTGCTGTGTCTGTGGGTCAAAAACCCCTGCCATACTTAACCCCATTTGAAAACCTGCAATTTCTCCTGCCACTCGGACTGCCGCAAAAAGAACTTGCCCAATCATACCAAGCGCTAAGCCAATCAATAACTCTTGAGCCACTAGCACAAGATACGCACCTATGCTTCGGTAAGAGACAGCATAATCAGGCAAGATTGGGTGAAAAACCAATGCTAATACAAAAGCAGTTGTGACCTTGATGCGTTGAGGAACTGCCGCATCACCAAGAACAGGGGAGGCTGCCAAGACGCCCCAGACTCGGATTAAAACTAAAACGAATCCAAGGAGTTGGCTAGAATCATAATTGAGAAGGTTTGCCATACCTCTGGCATATTTTGAAAAAAGAGGGAATGAGCCAAGTCAATCCTAAAAATCAATCAGCCGTGACGATGGGTTTGGAAAGCAGAGTTTTTGGATCGTTCAAGCTCTTGCTGACAAACAACACAGGTTTGTGCAAAAGGCAAGGCTTCTAATCGTTGTTTTGAAATCACTTCATCACATTCAAGGCACAGTCCATAGACTCCTTTTTCAATACGCAACAAGGCTTCTTCTATCTTCTTCAACCTTGCCTTTTCGTGTCCCTTGAGTAACATATTTAGCGCTTTGACTTGCTCTTCTACCGAAGAATCCACTTCATCACCCACTTCGCGACCTGTGTCATTGACAAAATTACCTATTGTGCCAACTAATTTGTTCCGTTCTTGCAATAATTGCTGTTTGATGTCTTCCATAAATTTTCCTCACACAAAATGTTAATATCTAAAAAAAAGAAAAAAGTATTTCTAAAGGTTTTCATTTTGTAAGTCAAGCATAATCTTTAGTTTTTATTATTATTTTGAACAATTTTTTTTATTCATAAAGGACGATGGTTTGACTTCTTGCCTCGTTTTATGAAGTTTTTATATTATTGTTGACTTGATTTATTTTGTCAAAAAATAAATTATTTTTATTAAAAATTAAATTAGGAACATACGTATTCAGCTATTTTTAGTTTCCTTTTTCCTTGTCTCTCCTTGAATCTTCCCTGCTTACAAAGGATTCATACTCTCTAACAAGGTACCCCCTTTTTCTCACTTCCCCGTCATTCCTCCCCTTGCCCCGCAACCGCATCTTTTGTTGTCTCTTTTCTTCCAATCTGCTCCTTTTTTCCTTTTTTTGAAAAATCTTCAAAACTTTTTAAAACTTTTTAAATTTTTTTCAAAACCTTTCAAACCCTTATCTTTTCTGACTTCCTGACCTTCCTCTTTTTTCCAAAAAAGCCAAAAAATTCCCTAAAAAACTAAAAAATGACCCAAAAATTAAAAACGTTGGCTTGTTTTTTTTTTTTGTACGTGCATAATGCCCGTTTTGGCTTTTCGCAAAACTCTCATCTTGAAAACAAATGAGGTTTTCATTTCAAGAGGAGAGTTTTTCGTATGACAGCACCCGCAGGGGGTGCTGTTGTTTTGTTTCACCTCTCATGGAGTTAATCAGATGTTTGCATTTCGTACAATCAACATGTTTTCCCAAGCAGTTGTGTCCTGCACTGATGCTTTGGCATCGTTCCCTCAACCCTCCTTCTTGAAAAACAGAAAGGAGATTGATGTCAAAAAGATTCTGGCATCGTTCCTCAAACCCTCAACATTCTTAAAAAAATGTTCGCTTCTGCTGTGCTTCAGTGTTTTGATTGGCTGCGGTGAAGATGGTGCTGTGTCAGTGTCAGCCAAACACACCGCTGCGACGCAAGAACAAGAGTCAGGCGAGTCGGTGTGTCTGGAGATTCCCAAAGCCCTGACGCAAGGCACAGGCAATCTTGCCATCTTCAATTCACTCAATACCGATGTCCTGCTTTCGTATTCCAGTAATCTAAATACTGACGATGTGATTGCTGTCATTGGCGCCAAGCAGAAAGGGGTCAAGGTGGACATTTCCAAAAGAACGAGTTCCATCGTCACCGTGTTCGCCTTCAAGATGCCAGCCGTGCAAGACTATTTTAAAGCAGACTGCGAGGATTCCCAAATGCCAACGGCTTTTATGCAAAGTGGGTTCATTCCATCAGCCAAATCCAGTTTTGTGATAGGCACTGAGGAGTCCAATTCAGACTATGGCATGTTGATGGTGCGAAACAATCGTGATGAGAAGGTGTCTATTTTTCAAGGCAGTTCGCAGAATCAGCAAATTGGCGTCATTGCCAGCAAGGAACTGAACTATCAAATCAAGATTCCTGTCGGTGCTAGCCTGCTGATGTTTTATTCGCACAAAGATTCAGGGGAGATTGACTTCCAAAACCCTGTTCTTGTGAAGAATCTAGTCTTTAACAAAGATGACAAAAAACGCATCATCATTCCCAAACAACAAGTCTTGAGCGTGGCAAAAATCAACTTTCTCAACTCTTCTGACCAAGATGTGATGCTGACCGTGAGAAACAGCGATGAGGCATTATTTAATGTAGAATGCAGTTGTCCAGATTTGAACAAGGACGATAGCAATTTCAAGATGATTTTAGTCAACGGAAGGCATTATCCTAACGGGAATGCTAATGACTTCTTCTTTTCTGTGGTCAGTTTAGACACAGGTCAAACTTTGATTCGGAGTAAGCCTTTTCAGCTGGACAAAAACACCAACTTGAAGTTTACATTGAACAAGAATTTGACGCTGACGAAGGACTTGGTCAATGCTGTTGTTGCGAAGAATCAAGAGCCAGAGAAGCCAGAAGACTTGAAGATTAGCCAAGTGACCTCTAATAGTTTGCAGTTAAGTTGGTCACCTTCTGCAGACCCTGATGGTGAAGTGACAGGTTATGAGGTCTCTCACAAAACAGGCAACGGAAACTGGCAAGTCGGCACAGACACCACTCAAACAAACGTCATCGTCTCTGGTTTGCAACCTGACACCAGCTACACCTTTCGTGTCCGTGCCAAAGATGATGAAAATGCTTGGAGTGATTATGAAGAAAGCAAGCCTGTCCAGACGCTTCCTGCTGCCAACAAACCACCTGAAAAACCCAGCAACATCAGCACCAGCGATGTCACTGCAGACAGCATCAAAGTCTCATGGACTGCAGCCACAGATTCCGATGGACAGGTGTCAGGCTACGAAATCTCTTACAAAACAGGCAATGGATTCTGGTCAGGCACAAGCACCACAACTGACACGGCATACACCTTTCAATCGCTGCAACCTGCCACCAGCTACACTTTCCGCATTCGTGCCAAAGATGATGACGGAGATTGGAGTCCTTACCAGACAAGCACTGCTGTCAGCACAGCACCTAATGCACCAACTGCGCTTGCTGTCTCTGCTAGAAGCCTGACCTTTAACATGACTTCAGGCAACAGCTATGAATGTTCCAAAGATGCAGGCACAACCAAAACCAACTGCAACAGCCCCTTTAGTTTTGGTGATGATGCCATTGCCAAAGACAAGCTGTGCGTTCGTGTCAAAGCCTCAGGCAACACTCCTGCTTCAGACTGGGCTTGCTATGACCAAGACATTGCTCAAAAAGCCCCTGCTGTCAGCCAAGCAGTCACTTGGAACTTTGACAACGGCAACAAGCCAAATGGCTTAACAGGCAACTGGTCTGTTGTCTCTGGTGGGGCAAACAGCACTTCCAAAAGCCTCAAATCTGCAAACATCAGTAGCAATCAACAGGCTTGTGTTCAAACGACACGCAATGTCTCGGCAGGAGACGTGGAATTTCAATACAAAGTCAGTTCAGAACAAAATTATGACGAACTCTTCTTCTACATTGACTCTGCTGAAAAGCTAGGAGGCAAAAGTGGAAACATCGGCTGGACACAAGCCAGCTATGCTGTCTCTGCAGGAAGCCACACCTTCAAATGGTGCTACAAAAAAGACTATGCTCTCAGTAGAGGAGACGATGCCGCTTGGATTGACCAAGTCAACTTTCCAGACTCTTCTGCTGCCTCCCATGACATCTCAAAATTCACTTGGAAAGAAATCAAACCCAATGACAACACAGGCTGGTCAAAAAGAGCTGGTCATACCTCTGTGGTGTTTCAAAATAAACTCTGGATCATGGGCGGAGGTTATCCTTTTTCAAACGAAGTTTGGAGTTCTTCTGATGGCAAGAATTGGACAAAGATCACAAGTTCAGCAGGCTGGTCAAGGAGGGATAATTACACCAGCGTCGTCTTCAATAACAAAATCTGGGTCATGGGGGGATATGACGGAAGGCGCAAAAACGATGTTTGGAGTTCTTCTGATGGCAAGAATTGGACAAAGATCACAAGTTCAGCAGGCTGGTCAAGCAGGTATGGACACAACAGCGTCGTCTTCAATAACAAAATCTGGGTCATCGGGGGAAATGACAGAAGTTACAAAAACGATGTGTGGAGTTCTTCTGATGGTAAAAACTGGACAAAAGTCACTGATGCAGCAGGCTGGTCAAGCAGGTATGGACACACCAACGTCGTCTTCAATAACAAAATCTGGGTCATCGGGGGATATGACGGAAGTTACAAAAACGATGTTTGGAGTAGTGTTGATGGCAAGAATTGGGCAAAGGTCACTGATTCAGCAGGCTGGTCAAGCAGGTATGAACACACCAGCGTCGTCTTCAATAACAAAATCTGGGTCATCGGGGGGGGAGGAGGTCCCTACAACAACGATGTTTGGAGTAGTGTTGATGGCAAGAATTGGACAAAGGTCACTGATTCAGCAGGCTGGTCAAGAAGGCATACCCACACCAGCGTTGTGTTCAATAACAAAATCTGGGTCACGGGAGGATATGGCGGAAGTAACAAAAACGATGTTTGGGCATTTGGTCCTCCGTCTTCTCAAATTTGGAGTTTTGAGGACAATAAAAAGCCTAGTGGTTTGAGTGGCAACTGGTCGGTGGTCTCTGGTGGTGCAAGTGGCAGTTCCAAAAGCCTTAAGTCTGCAAGCATTGGGAACAATCAAGAAACTTGTGTCCAAACGACTCAAACCGTTTCAGACGGACAAATCAAGTTTCACTACAAAGTGAGTTCAGAACGAAGGTATGACAAACTCTTCTTTTACATCGGGTCTTCAGAAAAGCTGGGAGGCAAAAGCGGAACGATTGCTTGGAAGCAAGCCAGTTTCAACGTCTCTGCTGGAAGCCACACCTTCAAATGGTGCTACAAGAAGGACAGTTCCGACAGCGAAGGAAGCGATGCCGTCTGGATTGATGACGTCCAGTTCCCACAATAAGCAACCTTCCATTTTCTCTCATTCCTCTGTTATTGCGGGCTTGACCCGCAATCTCACTCTTGTTCTTCTTTTGTTTTTTCTCATTGTGTTTGCATTCTTCTTTTGAGATTCCGCATCAAGTGCGGAATGACAGAGGGTTTTTGAGATTGCGGGTCAAGCCCGCAATGACAACTATTGTCATTCGGAGCGAAAGAACGTCCCCCCTGTGAAAACAGGGTCAGGAATCCAGTCACGTTAGGAATCTATGCTTGGTTTGCTGATAGATTCCGCATCAAGTGCGGAATGACTGAGGGAGAGACGGAATGACAAAGAATGTCTTCATTTTTCTCTAATTTCCTCACTTCCTCCGTCATTGCGGGCTTGACCCGCAATCTCCTTTTGTTTTTGAGATTCTGTGTCAAGCCCGCAATGACAGGGAAATGGGAAAAAACACTACAATGACGAAGGTGAGTTTTAAACTGAGCTTATACTAATAAGCATTGGGATTGGTAAATCCTGTGAAGACTGTCAAAAAGAGAATTTTGACGTCCAACCAAAGAGACCAGTGTTGGATATAGTAGAGGTCGCATTTGATTCGTTGTTCCAGAGAGGTGTCTCCTCTCCACCCATTGACCTGCGCCCAGCCTGTGATGCCTGCTTTCACTTTGTGCCGCAGCATGTATTTGGGAATTTGTGTTTTAAATTGTTCAATAAATACAGGACGTTCAGGTCGTGGTCCGACAAGGCTCATTTCTCCTAGAATCACATTGAAGAGTTGGGGCAGTTCATCAAGGCTGGTTTTGCGTAACAATGCGCCAATGGGAGTGCGTCTGTCATCATTTGACTTTGCCCAGATTGCTCCTGTTTCCTTTTCTGCATCTACACGCATAGAGCGGAATTTAAGCGTCCCAAAATGTTGACCATCTAGCCCCATTCGTTCTTGACGATAAAAGATTGGTCCATGAGACGTGAGCTTAATAGCAATCGCCACCAGCACCATGACTGGAGCAAAGAGAATGATTGCAGTCAAAGCGCCGACGAGGTCAAATGTTCGTTTAAAGACACGTTGCCAGCCCGTCACGGGACTTTGCACTAAAGTCATCAAAGTCAAATCACCTAATTGCTCTACTTCAAAGGAAAGCGTTGCCCACTGTTGCAAATCTGGAATGATGCAAACATCTACAAATTGCTCATGTAGTAAATGTTCTATGTCTGCAAAGTGTTTATATTCGTATGCAGAACGGAGCATAAACACGCGGTCTATTTGATAGGTTGCAAGGATTTCTGGCAGTTTTTCTAACGTTCCCAACGTTTTAATGTTCCCTTCTATGACTTCTTGTTGAGACACCACGACGACTCCCTCAATTTTCAGTCCATACCCAATATGCTGTCTTAGTGTTTGGTCAAATGTTGTGGAGTGTTGAGACGTTCCAATCAGCAAGCTCCGCCCAAGATACAGTCCTTGTTGATGGCATCGTTTCAGAATCCACCGCATCACTTGCCTCATACCAAAGAGGCTGATGATGAGAAACAGCATGAAGTACACCGCATGAAGACGAGAAAAAGAAAACTCTCTGTAAAAAAAAGGCACGGTGGGAATGGTGAGGAACAGAAAGAGGCTGGCTTGTAATAATTTAACGTGTGAGTTTTGGTGGCTTAAAATGGCTTTGACATGATAAAGACCTGAAAATGTAAAGACCAGACAAGCAATGAACATGACAGTCAAACCACCGATGAGGTATGGAACATGATTGGGAATGTGAACAGCTTTGGGAAAATCAAAGAGGAAGAATCGGAAGATATAAGCAAACTCCCATGCCACCAAGACAAACATCATGTCCAAAATCAGTAAGGCAAAGGCGACAATCTGAGCACGATTTTTCAGCATGACTTCAATTTCTTAACTTGTCTTCTTTTAACATGTCTTTGAGTGCTTGGTCTAACTGTGCCATCGTCTCTAGTAAATTGAGATGAGACCCCAGTTTTCCACCCCCATAACAAACGATTTCATAATGCAGAAGATTTTGATAAACCTGCCCGACAAGGTGTGTGTCCAGATTTTGCTTGGCTAATAAGTCTTGAACTTCAGCGGAATTAAAGGCTTCTGCTTGACACATCAATTTGTCGCTGATGTATTGCCTGATGCAAGAGGCTGTCCATTGTGCTTGTGCTTGATCTGTGGGCAAGTTTTGTTGTTTTTTCAAAGATTTTTGGAAGGTTTGGAAAGCCTTTTGTTGACGGATTTCTTGAGCATTGCTTTGCAAATACCTCAAATAGGCTTTGATGCTTTCTAATAAAACGAATCCAATGACAGGAAGTATGAACAGACTCACGATGAGCCATGTATTACTGGAACGTGCTTGTGCCAGTTCTCCACGAAAGATGGGTCTTGGCAAATCTGGCTTTTCAATGGCTTCCTGTCCTTGATCTGTTGTAGGGTCTTGCAAGACTTGGTCAGGATTGACGCCACCAGCACGCAAAGTCAGTGCGGGTGTGGTCAATGTTTGATATTGTCCAGTTTCGGGGTGAAAGACGTTCAAACTGACTGGTGCAATGGTGTAATCTCCTGCTCGGCTTGGGCTCAGTACTATTTTAAACTCTGCTGTTCCAGTGAGCTGTTCCTGATTGGTTTCATTTTGATAGGTTGGCTGGTCTCGGTAGATTTTAAGTTCAGGAGTGGTTTGAATCTCTGGTGCTTGGACACTTTCTGCCAGTCCGTTGCCTTGAACACGAATGGTCAAGGTAGAGACTTCTCCAACTTGAATCTGTTCTGCAGACAAGGAGGCATCAAGACTATAATTCCCAACCAAGCCGTAAAAACTCTTTGGTCTTTGCTGATTGGGTAGTGGGTTGACTTGCAAAGTGGTTTCAGGGATTAACAAGCGGAAGGGTTTTGCATCAAATAATGAAAAACTTCCAAAAAGATTGTTGTTGCCAAAAAGTTGTTTGCCTGAAATCTTGCCTGCTAAGAGTTGTTTTTCTCCTGTTGAATGAGGAAAGACAGCGACCTGATGGGTATAAACAAGGTAGCGTCTGCCTTGCAAAACCTGCGTGTATGTTGGGGTTTCTTCTAGCTCATAAGAGGTCAAATCTTGCATCTGGGGGCTTTGCAGTTGAAGCTCATCTACACGCAAGTCAGATTGTACAAAAAACAAAACTTTGTAAGTGGCTTGCTGATTCAGATAAACGTCTTGGGGCAGAAACTCTGCTTTGACAAAGGCGGCAGGGAGTTCTTGGCTGTCATCAGTGACGATTTGGGGCTTTTCTACTGTGATTTGATAAGATGGAGACCTCTGCCAAGTGCCACCGACTTTGAGTTCAATCACAGGGCTTTGCAAAGTGCCAACTCGTTTGGGTTCAAGAAGGAATCTGAATGTAGTTTGACGACTAGAGACGCCATTGATCCACTGGCTGCTGACACTTTGCCCTTGATATTGCACCTCAAAATCATCGTTTGAAATGACTCTTGGGGAGTCTTCATGTTCCTTGTTTTCAAGTGTGACTTCCATTTGAAAAAAATCCTCCAAAGTCCCTGTTGTTTTGTCTAAGACTGCATTTAAATCAGACGCTGAGGCATCAAAGCTGAATAAAGCAAGGAAGGAGAGAGTCAGAGTGAAGACAAACTTTGCAAATGCCAGTCTGTACTTCATAAAATAGCCTTTTGAACAGGCAAGATTGATGAACAAAAAACAGATGAAACGCATTGTTAGAATTGGTGGTGTTTCATGGGAATTTTGATTTAGAGGCAAGCAGTCAGCTTAGCTTCCACTTTTTCTAGCTGCTCGGACAACTCTTCCCACTGTGCGACGAAGGCATCTAATTTTTGCTGAACTTGTTGTTTTTGCTTTGTCAAATGCTGGATTTTTTGATGGTTTTCGTTTTCGTACAATGCAGGATTTGCAAACTCTTGTTGAATTTTGGCAAGGGTGCTTTCTTCTTTGGCAGATTGTTCCTCGCACTTTTCAATCTGCTTTTGAATTTGATTTTGCTGACGTTGTAAGTCTTTTCTTTCCTGATAGCTTAAAGCCTGTTTGCTTGGTAAATTCTTTTGTCTGACGATTTTGGCAAGTTGGTCTTTGTCAAGGTAGTCTTCTCCATATTTTTCCAGATATTCATCATACGTTCCGTCAAAATATCTGACAGATTGATGAGAAAGAGCCAGAATTTTGGTGGCAACTTGTCCAACAAAACGTCGGTCATGGCTGACAAAAAGGAGGGTGTGTTCGTAGTGCTGTAATGCGTTTTCCAGTGCCTCTAGGCTTTCCATATCCAGATGATTGGTTGGTTCGTCAAGTAAAATGACATTGGGCTGTGTGAGCATGATTTTGGCAAGCATTAATCTTGCTGACTCTCCTCCACTCAAGGAATTTGTGAACTTGTGAACATCATCGCCTGAAAATAAAACACGCCCTAAATAGGAACGTATCTTGCCCACTGACTCTTGTGGAGCAAATTGATAAAGCCACTCATAAACTGATGTTTTGTGCCGAAAGTCTTCAGCTAAGTCTTGGGCAAAATAAGATTTTTGTGCCTCATATCCCCACTCAACCTTGCCTTTAGAAGCTGTTAAATGCTCCATGCAAATTTTAAGAAGGGTGGACTTGCCTATGCCGTTTGGACCAATGATGGCTACTTTGTCTCCCCGACTGACTTCAAAGCTCACATTGCACAAAACCTGCTTTTCACCAAAGTTTTTAGAAAGCTCTTTGACTTGTAGAACGTCCTTGCCTGAAGGACGCACCGCCTGAAAATTGAAAGAAGGGCTGACCCTTGTAGAGTAGCGAATTTCTGGAGCTTCCATTTTTTCAATCTGTTTGACTCTTGACTGAGCCTGACGTGCCTTTGTCGCTTTGGCTTTGAAACGGTCTACAAATGCTTGCATGTGTGCAATTTTTTTCTCTTGATTAGAAGCCTCTCGCTCCCTTTGTTCTGAATCCAATGCCTTCGCTTGCACAAATTGGTCGTAGTCACCCGTGTAAATTTGCATGGTGCCATAATCCACATCAACAATATGAGTTGTCACAGAATTAAGAAAGTAGCGGTCATGCGACACCACTAAAAGCACACCTTGAAAATCCTTTTTTAAAAACTCTTCAAGCCAATAGATAGAAACAATGTCAAGATGGTTGGTTGGTTCGTCTAACAATAGGATTTCAGGTTTTCTAAAAAGTGTTTGTGCCAGCAATGCACGGAGTTTGAAACCACCAGAAAGCAGACTCATAGGCTGATGATGCTGTTTGAGTTCCAAGCCCAATCCTTGCAAAATTTCTGCTGCTTGATGTTCTGCGTTGTATCCGTCATGGTGTGCGATGGTTTCTTCAAGCTCGCCAAGGCGATAACCGATAGTGTCGTTTGTCTGGGCATCTTCACTCTCCAGCAGGCTCTCTTTTTCCTTGAGTGCCTTCCAAAGCTCTGGATTCCCTTGCAAGACAACCTCCATTGGTGATTGGTCTTCATATTGAAAATGGTCTTGCTTCAGTGCGGCAACATAGACATCTTGCGGAATGGAAACTTCGCCTTCTGTGGGGGGGACTTCATGGAGTAAGAGACGAAGTAAAGTGGATTTGCCAGAGCCATTTGCCCCAACAATGCCATAGCGATTGGGCTGATAAAAGCTTAAACTGACATTCTCAAACAGTGGAGCATCACCATACTGCATTGTCAGATTAGCAATGGATAACATGAGACATTTGAGGAGATTGCAATAAAATGAGTCAATCAAATATCCTAGCATTTCGTGCCTTCCAAGACAAGAATGCTTCAAATCATTGAAGTTTTAAAGGTAGGTTTCCTTGCGACAGTTATTGGGAGGTTTTTATTGATTGAGATTGCAAGCGGGAATGTGGTATATTGATTTTTCAATTTCAAATCAAAGTGGCTCATTTCAATCTTTCCAACCTTTTTGACTTCCTCAAAAGTCCTCTTGAGGAACTTCAGCACGACTTAACCTTTTTGCTTGAACCTAATGAGCCTTTGCTCAAAAGTGTGTCTTCGTATCACTTCAAAGCGGGTGGCAAGTATTTGCGGGCGGCATTATGTTTTTTAAGTGCCAAAGCATGCGGAGACCTGACCCCCAAACATTTACAAGCCGCACGCGTCATTGAATACTTACACAATGCTACACTTTTACATGATGATGTGATTGACTGTGCACAACTGCGTCGTGGGCAAGAAACGGTACGTTGTGTCTGGAATAATCAAACCAGCGTCGTGACAGGCAATTACTTATTTTCAGAAGCCTTATTGATGCTTGTTCAACTCAAAAATTTACGTGCGGTGGAACTTGTGACAGAAACGACTCTTGGCATGGTCAAAGGAGAACTTTCACAGCTAGTGCAACCCTATTCTGTACTTGATTTTGAACATTACTATCATGTCATTTGCAACAAGACCGCTAAGCTGTTTGGGGTCAGTGCTTGTTTTGGCAGTCTCTTTTCAGACACATCTCAAAGATGGAGTCAACAGTTCTATGATTATGGTTTGAATGTGGGGGTTGCCTTTCAAATGGTTGATGACCTTTTGGATTACACAGACCAAACAGGCAAAACTCTTGGCAATGACCTGAAGGAACGTAAAGCCACCTTGCCACTCATTGACCTGATGAAGTGTGTCAGCGATTCAGAACGCCGTCAGCTTCACTCTATTCTGGAATTGGAGAAAATTGGTCATCAAGAAGTGTTGTTGGTGGTTGAAATGCTCAAACGTCATCAAGTGATTGAGCAAGGTCTTGAAACTGCTAAAAAGTATGTGGAACAAGCCACTGAGTCTATTGAAAACTTGCCTCCATCTGATGCAAAAACGTTTCTACTCCAAGCGGCTCATTTTATCGTTGACAGAACCTTTTAAATCAGAATTTTGATGAAAAAAACAGTGTTTCAAGGGAATTGGATTTGCGTCACAGAGCAAACCTATACTGATAGACAAGGCGTGACTAAAACATGGGAGTCTGTGAGTAGGGTCAAGCAAAACAAGGCTTGCGTCGTGTTTGCACGTTTTCAGCATTCTCAAAATTATGTGGTCTTGCGGCAATATCGCTATCCTGTCAATGCTTATGTGTTGGAATGTCCAGCAGGTTTGATGGATGAAGGAGAATCCCCAGCAGAAACGGCATTGCGTGAATTGAAGGAAGAGACAGGCTATGTTGGAGAGGTGTCAAGTGTCAGTCCCCCGCTGCTCAGTTCACCGGGTTGTTTGACAGAGTCTTTTCATCTTGTGGAGGTGAGGATTGATGAGAGTTTGGCAGACAATCAAAATCCTCAACCCAATTTAGAACCTGAAGAAAGAATTGAGGTTTTTGTGCATGCCCGAAAGAACATCGGCAAGTGGGTGAAGGATTGCGTTGAAAAAGGCGATGTTTTAGATAGTAAGTTATGGTTACTTTTTCCTGAAATCAAAAAAGTCTGGAGTTAGTCAGCTTTGATTTGTTCTTGACCTCCATCGTAGGAAGATTCAATGTTGCCATGTTCATCATAAAGAATGCCTTGCCAGTATTCGTTGTTTTTGAATCGCCCAACATATTTTCCACCATCTGGGAAGCAGAGCGTTCCTTCACCATGGTAACTTCCATTTTTGAATTGACCTAGGTATTCTCCCCCGTCACTAAAAGACAACCTACCTTGATTGTTAGGCATTCCATTTTTAAATTCTCCGACATATTTTTCATCAGGTAATTGATAAGTCCCTTGTCCGTGGTATTTTCCAGATTTAAATCCCCCAATGTACGTGTGTCCACCAGATGAGGTAAAAATTCCTTGCCCGTCCCTTTTTCCCTTTTTAAATTCTCCAATATATCTAGTACCGTCTGCGTCTTTAAAATAGCCTTGTCCATGATAGAGTCCGTCTCTAAATTCTCCAATATATTGTCCCCCATAAGGCAGAGTATAAATTCCTGCACCCGAAAAATTTCCGTGATTGATTTCCCCAATATATTTAGTGCCATCAGATAACATGAGTGTGCCATGACCTTTCTGGGGTTCATCGTCTTGAAAAACACCTGTAAAGATTTCACCATCAGGATAAGAGAGGATGCCTCGACCATGTTTCTTGCCTGCTTCCCAAAATCCTTCATAATGACTTCCACCTGCATCAAGCAAGCGTCCGTAGCCGTGGTAATTGCCCTTGTGAAATTCTCCTGTATAAATGGTGTCATCAGGGAACGTGATGACGCCAGTGCCTTCTGGCACACCATTGAACGAACTCCCTTTGTATTCGGCAAGCTCTTCCCCATTCTCAGTGGTTAGCCAAGTGGCTTGGTCTAAATCATGAAAATTTTGAGCAAAAAGCCTATCTGTCTGTTTTTCCATAACCCAAATTCCAAAATATTTTTCAAAAAATTCTATGCGATGAGTTGTGATAGATTGATGAGATTTTCAAAATCCCTGATTCAAGTCTGAGCAATTTGTCTCATCTCTGCACCAACGAGATTTTTCTTTAGATGTATGGCAGCCAAATTTAGCAAAGGGCTGGGATACATCAAAAGTAAATTTTGCCAATTATAGCTTTAAAAGATTACTTTTTAAAGTTTCTTTAACAAATATTTTAAAATTTGTAAAAAATACTGATAAAAACATGAAAGGGGCGTCAATCAGAAACACAAAGACTTAAACAAAGTACGATTTTTGAGAGTCAATCAAACAGAACGTAAAAGTTTGAGAGGCGTTTGTTTGAGACTGTGTGAAACAGCAAGGATTGCAATCAAAAAACTGAAAGAGAGAATAGACACTATGTCAACAATGAAGGCAGTCCATGCAATGCTTCCGACTCTTCCAAAGATAAGCCATGAAATCGTTTGAGAGATGGAAAGACTCATCAACATTGCAACGATAGTAGATGCGAGGCATAAAATGCCAAACTCAGCATAGACCACCACACGTACATTGTTCAAAGATGCCCCTAGTGATTTGAGCAATCCCACTTCCCAGTCACGCGATTTGGTTTCTGACTGTGCAATCGCAAATAACACAACTAAGCCAACAACTAAGGTAGCAGATGCCACTACACGCAATGCCCACACAATCTGCTCAATACGTTTTGAGATGGCATCAATGCTTTTAGAGACGTCTAATGCGGCAATATTGGTGAATCGTTCAGAGAGAGCATGTTGTAACGCTGGACGTTCATCTTGGGGGACAGATGTGATGACCCCGACATAAGTTTGGGGAGCTTCTTCTAGCACTCCACTTTGAAACATAATGAAGAAATTAGGTCTGAAACTTGTCCACAACACTTCTCTGAAATTGACAATTTTCCCTTCAACTGCGATTCCTTGCACATCAAACGTAATTGTATCCCCGATGCTGATGCCTCTTTCTTCAGCAAAATCCCAGACTAGAGAAACTTTGGGGAGTTCTCCACTTGATTCATCATAAGGCTGGTCAATGACCTCACCATCAGTGATTCGTTCTGTGACAGACAGTTTTTCACGATAAGACAAATTGACACTGCGTCTTTGAAAGTCTTCATTGTCTTTTTCTATCAATTCGCCGTTGATATGAGTCATGCGTCCACGCACCATTGGGGAAAGGTCTTCTAGCTTGGTATTTTTTTCAATTAAAAACTGCTTTAAAGGCTCAACTTGATTGGGTTGAATATCAAACAAAAACAAACTAGGAGTTGGGAGGTCTGGGTCTTTTTGGTAGAGTTCATCAAAAACGATGGAGCGAACTTGCTCAGGAACACTGGCAAGAAAAGCTCCTGACCCAATGGCGACAAAACAGAGCGTTGACCCAATTTTATGCCTTGTCAAACTTCGTAAAGCCAGCCTCAATCTGGGGTAGGATTCAATTTGAATTTTTTGTAATAAAAACAACCCAAGCGATGCAGTAGAACCTAAGATCGTAAGAACCACGGTGAAACTCACCAAAAAGATTCCCCCAACCAGCCATGACCTGACTTGCCAAAAAGCAAGCAAGGCATAAAAGACAATGACAGGCAGACAGGCAATAAGGGACAGCTTCCAATATTTTTGGTGGGCTTCAGGAGAGCCAGAACGGAACAGCTGTGCAGGGCTTAATTTGGAAATTCGGACAAGAGAAGGCAGACAGACTAGAATGCTTCCTAACGTTCCGATTAAAAATGTGATGACAACTGCTTGCCAGCTTATTTGAAGATCAATGGATCCCATCTTTTAGAAAGTGTTAGTGTTTGTTGTTTTCCAGTATCCAACGTCGCTTCTCTTAAATGGTATCAGTGTTAACTTGTTTTTTCCAGTAGTCAATGTATTTTTTCACTGTGCGGCGGTCAAGCATTGTACGGCGTGCGACTTCTTCGTAAGTAGAATAACGTGCGTAAAGTAATGCACAATAAGCACCAAGCACTTCGCTAGCAGGCAAATTGCCCTCCACAAAATCATTGAGCAGTCTTGTTCTTAAATCTGCCGCAACATATTTTCTGTCCCCAAGGTATTCTTTGGTCAGCAAGACACGCCTCACCGCCTGCTCAAGTTCCCTGACATTACCGGGCCAATGGTATTCTTTGGGCAAGTTATGAGACAAAGCGCGTTTGACAATCCCAAAAAGTTCAGGGTGTTCTTCACCTGTTAATCTTTGCAAAGTGATATGAATCAACAAGTCCATTTCTTGGGGTGATTCTTGGATTCTCATGCGTAATGGTGGGACAGTGATGACATCAGAACAAAGCCTGTAAAAAAAATCATCTCGGATTGCTCCCTGTTGTCTTAAATCTGCTAGGGATTTATTAGTTGCTGCAATGATGCGTCCTGAAAAACGTTTGTGTTCGTGGCTTCCCACAGGTGTATAGGTTCTTTCTTGTAAAACCTGAAGCAACTTGATTTGGATAGACATATTGACTTCTCCCAGTTCATCAAGAAAAATTGAACCGTTTGGGCTACATTGCCCGAGTAAGCCATCATAAGACTCTACTGCACCAGTAAATGCTCCTTTTTTGTGTCCAAAAAGCTCTGATTCAATGAGTTGTTCGGAATATTGAGAAAGATTGGTCGCAAGAAAGGTTTTTGTAAAACTTTCTGAGAAGCAGTGTTTTTTATGGTCGTATGGAATGTATCCAGACTGTCCCAGTGCTGCTGCTGCTGCTCCTTTACCCGTGCCAGTTTCGCCAAGAAACAAGGTAGAAAACCCCTCCATCTTTCCAAAAAGGTATTTTTCATACCAGACAATGCTATTTGTAAAAATGTTACTCCACAGCTTATAACGAAGCTCACGCATAGATTGGGAACATCCACGCAACGAATCTCCGATGAAATAATGTGCGCGGTGAATCTGATAAAAAAGAGCAAACCTTGACAATGCTTCTTTGTAAGAAAATCCACGACTTTCTAAATAGGCAATGGCTTCTTTGCCAAATTTGACTTCTTGTGATTGTCCGTTATTTTGAAGCTGTTTCTGAATCAATTTAACAAAGCCTTTGGTGTATCGTCCATAGCCTTCTAACAAAAAAAGAGAATGCAAAAGCTCGTTTTTTTCGTCTTCAAAAGTGGAAAGCGTCAGGGTGTACTGGTACTTAGATTCAATTTGTGCAATCCAATCCTGGGCAGTTTTTGCAACACAACCCAAAACTTCAGAAGCACTGGCTTGGTCAGGAATTTTGGCAATCTTTTTGGCAACAAGGCAATATTGATCACTGAAAGGGTTCATAATTACGATATTCCTGACAGTTTCCAAAAAACTTATTTCTAATTCATTCATTTACAATTTTTTACAAAAATAAAGATTTATGTACATAAAATGTCATGCAACATACATAAAATGTATTTGGTTGTTGATTGAGTTGATTTGATAAAAGATGTTTTATTCATAAAAAACAACGGCTTGTATATAAATCAAAAGTATGGCACGGTTATCGCAAAAGATATTTTAATTTTACTTATTATTTAATTTTTTTTACAAAATGGAGGTTCTTATGTCAGTAGAATTAACAAAAGAGAGTTTGGACGAGGCTGTTCAAAATTTCCTAGCAGGTGGGGGTAAAGTGGAAAAACTTGACCCAAGCAATGCGACCGTGTGCGATAATCTCTTTGATCTTGATGAGCAATCAAACAATGATCTCAGCGACATCCAAGATTGCATTTCTAATTACGGCACTCTTGGAAGTTTCTAGCTTTCATCATCTTTTCTCTTTCTTAGGGGTTGTTTTCTGACAGCCCCTTCCTTTTTTCCCTCCTTTTCTTGACATCATTTCAGTCAAATTTTACCGATGAATCCATTCAGGTAACCAATCTCCGTGGGCTTCTATCAATTCATCAACTAATCTATAAATGTCATCAATTCCCAAAACTGAGGCAGTATGGGGGTCTAACAAAGCCGCATGATAGATGCTTTCTTTCTTTTCTTGTATCATTCCTTCTACGACTAACTCTTGGACGTTGATATTAGTCCGCATTAAGGCGGCTAAATGGGTTGGTAGCCTGCCAATATGTGTAGGTTGAATGCCGTTGTTGTCAACCAAACAAGGAACTTCCACGCAACATCCTTCATTCAGGTTGTTGACCAAACGATCGTTTCTCACATTCCCATTGATGACACTAGGCTTGCCTGTCCAAATGGATTCCATGATAGAAGACGCATATTCTTTGGTTGCCTGAATCTCAATTTTTTCTGCTTGTTTGTATTCTTCCAGTTCATTGTCCCAGCCTGCAATGTTTTCTTCACATCGCACGAGATATTCATCAAGAGGGATTTGATATTGCTTAATTAAATCAGGACGATGAGGTTTAATGAAGTAAGGAGTGTATTCTGCAAAATGTTCAGAAGACTCTGTCACGAAATAGCCTAGTTTTTCAAACATCGCATAACGAATGAGATTAGGGCATCGTTGACCCATGGCAGTTTGATTTGGCTTTGGGGCAATTTTGTTGTGATAGGCTTTTAACAAGTCAGGGTAAACGTTAGTGTAGTCCCCGTTGTCAGTTTGTTTTTCTAGTGTCAAGTAAAAAGCCATGTGGTTAATACCTGCACAAACATATCTTAATTTTTCAGCATCTATGCTTAGGTCGTGAGCCAAATCTTCAATAGTGAGGGGAACAGAATGACACAGCCCCACTTGCTGAATGTCTGGATATTTCTCATACATTGCCCAAGTGTTCATTGCCATAGGGTTTACGTAGTTTAACATCGTTGCATTGGGGCAGACTTCTCTCATGTCCTCACAGATTTTCCAAAGATGCGGAATTGTCCTTATCCCCCGCATAATACCAGCCACCCCTAAGGTGTCCCCAATCGTTTGTTCTATGCCATGTTTCTTGCATACTTCAAAATCTGTTACAGTACAAGGCTTGTAACCTCCTATTTGAAATGCAACTATCACAAAATCACTCCCCTCCAATGCCTCTTTTTGTGAGTTGAGATGTGTAGAAAAAGTTGCATCAACTTTCATAGTTTGAATGAGTTTTTCAATGATAATGACTGAGTCATTCAGTCTGGTTTCATCAATATCCACCAAAGCAAAATGAGAACTTTGAAGAGCCTCTTTGTGCAAGCAATCTCCAATAAGATTTTTCATAAAGACTGAAGACCCAGCACCAATGAAGGTAATTTTAGGATTTTTCATCGCTTGTCGTTTGAATAAAATTTTGAAAAGAGTTGATTGAAACAGAGTCAAAATGACAAAAGAAGAAGAGAGGCTACACTCACTTTGATTTTTTGTCAAGAGTCTTTTTTGCCTGATTCAGTTGATGAATAAAATCATATTCTGTCAGCACAGAATTTAGAAAGGTTTTTTTACAGATTTTTTAGAATTTTTCACATCATTTTTGAACCCGAGCCAATGCCGAAAGTCCTTGTTTTTCAAGAAATATTTTTTTTCTTTGTGCTAGATGTCATAAAAATTGCATCACTATTTTTTCATAAAAATATCAAATTTTGTATTGACAAAGACTTCTTTAATTGTTAAAGTTTCTTGTATGGAAACCGATAAATAATGATTATTGGTTGAGTTCACTATTTTCTGGAGATATATCATGAAAAAACTATTTGCGCTATGTGTGTTGTTGTTACAAATTCAAATCTCTCATGCCATCATTTTTGACAGAAGAGACATTCCCGACCCAGAGTTCTCTTGGTTTGTCTATCCTGTGGCAGGAGAGATACCGGGGGTTCAGCAGTTTTTTGGATTTGGCATCACCTTGTCGGCTCTTGGGAATCCAATCTCTGACGTCACTTATGTTCGTTTGACAGGTGAGTCTGAACATATTGAAGGTGAAGATTTTCAAATTGATTTACTCACAGCTTTAGACTTACCCATTTGGTACCCTTATCTTTCATTCTCTGTGATTTATTCTGATGTCAGAAACGCAGGTTTTCCCGAACCTGAAAGAGGCATAGATTCAGACCCAGACGAAAGTTTTATCTTATTAGGCAAAAGAGTTTTTTTAAGGAGTGGCGAAGTGTCCTTGAGCTTTCTTGACGATCAATTTGAGATTTATTATGGAGTAGTCACGTTATCGGTGACCCCTTATGGGTTAGTGTTGCCAGACGGAACGAAAGTTGATGCCAACAGAGCGCAATTGAATGAAAAACCAGAGGGCTGGCGCTATGGGATATTGCTTGACGATACCGATAACCGAAGAGACCCCAGAGTCGGTTATCGGATTCAGTATGAACATTACAAAATTCCACAAAGTCGGGCAGAATCCCCCTCTTACTTCCAGAGTGATTATAACTACACACTCTTTGTTCCTTTTGCTGAAAGAAGTCATGTTTTTGTGCTGAATTATTTTAGGGCAACATCAAAGTTAGATGAAGAAGGCGAAGTAGATCGGGAGAACTTCATTTGTGGTCCTGGTGCAGAGCCTGGGTGTCAAGAAGACGTAGATCAAATTTTTGAGAAGCAGGAAAAAGAATCCAAGCTACCTCGGGCAACGTCACTGGGTGGCACAAATCGGTTGCGTGGGTATCCTGCAAATCGTTTCTTTGACAGCTTCATGGCATTCCGTGGAATTGAATGGAGATGGTATGCTGCTGAAACAAACTTTCCCTACAACTTTCTAGTCTCCAAAGGAACTTACACAGGATTCCAGCTGGCTTTGTTTTATGAGGAAGGGACTGTCGCACCCGAAGAAGATGAATTATGGGACGAATTTAAAACTTCTTCAGGTTTTGGGATTCGTTTTTTAATGAGTACGGTGGTCATTCGGGTGGACATGGGATTTAGCCAAGATGAAGGTTCACAACGCACTGTGTTTATTGGGTATCCCTTTTAAAAAAGACCTGATAGGTAAATGGTTGCTGCTAAGGCATGAGCTATTTCATAAGCAATGCTTTGACTCCCGGCAACTCTTTGCCTTCCATCCATTCTAAAAACGCCCCCCCTGCGCTGGAAACATACGAGAATTTTTCATCTTCATCTAACAATGCCAATGCGGCAACGGTGTCTCCTCCGCCTGCCACAGTGAGCAAATCACCTGCCTTAGTCAATCTGGCAGCTTCTTTTGCAAGTTGCAGTGTCCCTTGTTCAAAACCCTTGACTTCAAAAACACCCATTGGACCATTCCAAACAATCGTCTGAGATTTTTGAAAATATTGCTTGATGAGGTCAATCGTTTTGGGACCAATGTCTAAGATCATCTCATCATCAGGCACAGCATTGACATCAACAACATTTGTGGCAACACCAGCTTTCAGTTCTTTAGCAATCACAGCATCAACAGGCAAAATCAGCTCACATTGTTCTTGTTGAAGCTCTTTGGTGAGTTCATTAAAAATGTCTGCCATGTCTTTTTCACAAAGTGAAGCACCTATGGCAATTCCTTTGGCATAAAGAGCCGTGTTTGCCATTCCACCACCCAACACCAGATAATCCACTTTTTTTGCAAGGTTTTTCAGTACGGTTAATTTGGTAGAAACCTTTGCCCCCGATGCAATCGCAAGCACAGGTTTTTTGGGATTCCCCAATGCCTGATTAAGTGCATTAAGTTCCTGCTCCATCAACAAACCTGCACCAGAAGGCAAGAATTGTGTAATTGCCTCCACAGACGCATGCGCTCGGTGAGAACACGAAAAGGCATCGTTGAGATACACATCAGCAAGGTTTGCCAGCTGTTTTGCAAACTGCGGGTTGTTTTGTTCCTCTTCCTGATGAAAACGGAGATTTTCCAACAATAAGACTTGACCCGCTTGTAATGCCTTCACCTTTGACGCGACTTCTTCACCTATGCAATCTTTGACAAATTGAACAGGTTTGCCTAATTCTTTAGAAATGGCATCTACAATCTGCCCCAAAGAATATTTGTCAATGACTTGCCCTTTTGGTCTTCCAAAATGGGAACAAATGACAACAGTAGCATTTTTTTCAAGCAATGCCTGAACTGTTGGAACAAATCGCTCAATCCGTGTGGCATCAGTCACTTGAGACTCTGCAAAAGGCACATTGAGGTCTGCACGAACTAGAACGGTTTTGCCAGAAACTTCTAGGTCTTGAATCACTTGAAATGGTGGTTTCATCGCTTTCATTGAAAAAAGTTGTGAAATAGAAAAGAGTTGTGAAATGGAGTGATTTTATCCGTGGTGTAAAATCTGACTTAAAAACTTTTTGGTACGTTCTTCTTGAGGGTTGTTGAAAAACTGTTCAGGTGTGCCTTGTTCTACAATTTCTCCACGGTCCATAAAAATGACGCAATCTGCGACTTGTTTGGCAAATCCCATTTCATGGGTCACACACAACATGGTCATACCACCTTCTGCCAACTCTACCATTACGTCCAGAACTTCTGAGATCATCTCAGGGTCAAGTGCAGAAGTGGGTTCATCAAACAACATGATCTTGGGGTTCATGCAAAGACTCCTTGCAATCGCCACGCGCTGTTGTTGACCCCCAGAAAGCTGACCGGGATATTTATGTGCCTGCTCTGGAATCTTGACACGTTCCAAATACTGCAATGCAATTTCTTCTGCTTCTTTAGGAGATTGCTTCCTGACCCAGATTGGTGCAAGGGTTAGGTTTTCTAAAATAGAAAGATGAGGGAAAAGATTAAAACTTTGGAACACCATACCCACCTCGCTGCGGATCTTTTCTATGTTCTTTAAATTGTCACTCAATTCCACACCATCAATGATGACAGTGCCTTCTTGGTGTTCTTCCAACCGATTGAGACAACGAATCATGGTTGATTTTCCTGACCCTGACGGACCACAAATCACGATACGTTCTCCTTTCTTAACATTCAAATTAATGTCTTTCAGCACATGAAAAGCATCATACCACTTGTTCATCTTAGAGATTGTGATGATGTCAGTGCTGTCTGTCAGTCTTTCGGGGTTACTCATGTTTTCCTATCTAAAAATCTATTAACAAAACCAAAAAGATAGAATTTAAAATTTTTGGAATGAAATTGCAAGTATGAAAAGAAAGAAGTGAGGAAATTTTGACTTTTAATATGAGGTCAAGCAAGGTGCAACCCTGCTAAAATCTTCACAGGGTTCAATAGATTTTAGCGAAAAAAGGCGTTATTTCTTGTTGCAAAGGAAAGCGTGTGAACAGACTTAACGACCTAAATGCTGTTGACATTGAATTTCTGTAAATTTTTGAGGGTGTAAAGATATTGTTTGGCATCTATTCCTTTGATCTTGAAGTCTCCTAATGCTTCCAACTCCCAATGGTCTGACATTAGGCTAGAGGTTCTTTCAGAAATGACAATGCTTTTTTGGAAAAACCTTGTGAGTGATTCCAGCCTTGATGCAACATTCACAGCTGTCCCTAAAATGGTGTAGTCTTTTTTGACAGCGGTGCCAATATTGCCTTCTGTCACCATTCCTGTATCTATGCCGATTCCACATTGAAGGAATTTGCACACACTGTCTTGGGATTCCTGCCTCAACTGGGTCACATTTTGCACAATACTGACTGCCGCTTGGATGGCGTCATCTGTGTTAGAAGCATCAAAAACTGCCAAGACGCAGTCACCAATGATCTTGTTAATTTCTCCTCCATGTTTGTTCACTTGATCACAAGTGATTTCCAGAAAGTGATTGACAAGGTTCACCAACTTTTGGGACTCCAAATTTTCACAAAGCATCGTAAACCCTGCAATATCGGACATCAAGACTGTTTTTTCTACTCGGAAGGGTTCAACAGAAGAAGGTAAAACTCCTTGAGACAAGTAATTGAGAATTTTGATTTGGGTATATTGAGCCAGATTATTTTGCAAACCAATGATAGATTTCAAAATACTCTCAAAGACGTTCTTGACCCCAAAGGCATGATTGGTAGCAAACCAATTCATAGACCAATCTGGAAACTTTCTGGTGCTGACATTTTCTTCTGAAGTGAGGCAAATGATTTGATCATGTCTGGGGTCTTGTCGGATTTTGTCAAACAGCAGGTCAATAGCCTCTGCAGGTCCTTCTATTGTTTGAAAAAAATGATTGTCAATGATGACAAAAAAACCTGTAATCCCCCTAGCTTGATTATTTTTTCTGGAAATCTCTTCAATCGCTCTAATTTCTTTGGAGCTTAAAAATTCTGATCTAGTGCTTAAATAAGAGATTCTTTTCATATTCCTGATATTCAAAAGTTGTGTTTAACAAATTGGTTTTGCAAAGATGATGTTTTTCAAAATTGGTGAGCTGGCACACGTTTTTGGCAATCATTCACTCCCCAAACAAAGTCAGGTATTGTTCGTATCCTTGGGCTTCCAAGTCTTCTTTAGCAACAAATTTGAGTGATGCGGAGTTAATACAATACCTTAAACCTCCTTGTTTTTTGGGTCCATCATTAAAGACATGCCCTAAGTGAGAGTCAGCTTGTCGGCTTCTGACTTCTGTGCGTTGATACCCTAGCTTATCATCGTCTTGCTGGACTAATGCTTCTTTGGTGATGGGTTGTGTAAAGCTGGGCCAGCCAGTGCCTGAGTCAAACTTGTCGCAAGAACAAAAAAGAGCCTCCCCTGAGACGATGTCTACGTAAATTCCTTCTTCATGGTGATTCCAATACTCATTTTGGAAAGCTGGTTCTGTGCCATCTTGTTTGACAACATGATATTGCAAAGGGGTCAACTGAACTGACTTTTGAGATTCTTGTTTTTGTCCCCAGATTTTTTGTAAAAACTGGTCACGTCCCGAACCTTGACGATAGCTTTGATATGCCAAAGGATTTTTCTGATAGTATTTTTGATGATAGTCTTCTGCCAAATAAAAGTCGGAGTAAGGTAGAATTTCTGTGACGACAGGCTGGTTGTAAACTTGGGTTTGGTCAAGCGTTCGTTTGGACTCTTCAGCCAAGTTTTTTTGTTCTTCAGAGTGATAAAAAATGGCAGAAGTGTAGTGTTGTCCTCTGTCTGCAAACGAACCACCTGCATCAGTGGGGTCAATTTGTGTCCAAAAGAGGTGCAATAGTGTCTGATAGTCAATTTGCAAAACGTCATAAGAAATCTGGACAGCTTCACGGTGGCTTGTCTTGCCTGAAGCAACTTGTTCATACGTAGGATTGACTTCTGTTCCGCCGGTGTATCCAACCTGCACTTGCAGAACTCCTTCTTGCTTGACGAAAGGAGACTCCATACACCAAAAACAGCCTCCCGCAAAAGTCGCTAATTGTATTTTCTGATTCATAATGGTTGGTTAAAAAATAAGTTGTTAAAAGGAGATGACACCAAAAACAGCCTCCCTCAAAAGTCATTCATCGCATTCTTTGATTCATACCCCAAAGTAGTGAATCAAAAAACAAAAAACGGCATTGTTAGGAAACAAAGATGATACACCAAAATAGATTTATTGCAATAGACTCCTATCCAGATAACCTAAGAAAAAATGACATCAGTCAGTGAAAAGGAGTGAAAACGACTTGTTTCCCAATTTTTCGCTATTTGAAGACACCTCAGTTTTTGGATTCAAATGCTATTGCCAAGCGGACTTAAGCCATTGAACTTTTTTACATCAAACAAAAATCGTTTCATAGTATAACACAAAAAATTATAAAATCAATATTTTATGACAAATTGACATCTTATTCTTTTTTCATCTTCAAATTTAGAGCGAGGCAGGTGTCACTCAAATCATTCAAGACTCTGAGGTCTCTGAACATCGTTTTTTTCTGTTTGTTGTGATAATCTATGAGGCTTTGACACGATTCGGAAGTAGATAACCTATGAAAAAAAGTCTCATTTTTGTCATCTTGATTGCTTTTTCCAAAATACTCTTGGCTGATGATGTACAACAGCTTTGGTCGCAATCTAATCAACAGATGGACTCAAAAGATTGGCAAAAGGCACTGGCTGGCTACAAGCAATTATTAGCAATGGACATTAGGGAAGGTGCATTGTATTACAATGCAGGAGTAGCCGCATTTCTTTCTGGAGATGTTGCATCGGCAATGGGCTACTATTTGCAAGCACAGGAATATATTCCCCGCAATGCCAATGTCCAGCATAATTTAAACCTGATTCCAGCACACACTCGTTATGCAAATCAGCATTGGCTAGAAAACGGACTTAAAAAACTGACAAGGTTAGAGACAGTGCTTGCTTCAGGTTTTGCATGGTTGCTGATGTGGGGACTTTTGGCGTCACGTCACAAGTTGCCAAAGGTCGTGCCTGCTTTGGGGGTCTGTCTTGGGATTTTGGGAGTTGCTCTGTCAGTTTGGAGACTCTGGTTTGATGCACCTGTGTCGGTTGTCAAGGTACAAACTCCTGTCCATCTTGCACCACACTCCAAAACTGAAATCATTCTCAAGACTGAAGACCTCATACAAACCAAAGTTAAAGAAGTGCAAGAGAACTGGGTGCGGGTTGAAATGCCACAAACTCAAGAGGCATGGATTGAACGTCAAAACTTGATCATCGTGAAAGCTCCAAAAATTTTTTAATATGGCTGTTGCAGAACTTGATAACATACCAATTTACGAAGAAATTACTTTCTTTGAACCACTGATTCGCTGGACAAGTCAACTGATCTTGAGGCTGGAGAGACAAAACAACAAGCAAGAAAAGATTAAAGACGATTTGCAGTACTTTTACGCCTTGCAAAAAGGACAACCCATATTGATTCAAGATATTTATTTATTGCGTGATGAATGGGAGCCTTGGAGAAATTACTTCATGTCCAAAACTCCAATCTATTATTTTTACGAACCACAGATGAGAGGATTGGTCAACAAAGATGGTCGGTTTTGGATCTTTCCACACTTTGACCAACTCCGTCAGTTGTGCTACCGAGAACAAATTACTTTGAATCAACTAGCACCTGAAGCTGCCAAAAAAATCCCTTTTCAAGCATTGCCGTATTACTTTCACAACCAATTACGAAAAATCTTGAAAGATGAAGAACGTGTCTACTCAATCCGCACCCAAGAATGTGAAAAATACCTCAAACTTGCCAATTTCTACTTGTCTCCCATTCAAAATCAAGAAGTGCATTTACTAGCACGCATTTTGCTTAAAGTCGGTTTGAGACGAGAAATTTTTGAATTGGTGCAGTTATTGGAAGACAAAGTCTTAGTAGATGCCGCAAAGCTCAACAAAAGAATGAGAGCCGTGCATTCTGTTAGCATGAAGTATTATTTTGCAAGGGCGCCAAGGGAACAGAGGCAGAAGTTAGATTCGCTAGTTGGTCGGGACAAAGGAAGTCGCCTTTATGCACTCAAATATCTATTAAATGTTGTAGAACGTTCATTTTTGACTTAATGCGTTTTTAAAAAAGGAACAATGGGCAAAATTCATTCTTTTCAAGAGGTTTCCCCAAAGGTTGCACCAACAGCTTGGCTTGCATCGGGTGTTCAGCTGATTGGCAATGTGTCTGTTGGAGAACGTGCATCGGTTTGGTTTAATTCTGTTTTAAGGGCAGATATTTGCAGTATTTCCGTAGGAGATGAAACCAACATCCAAGACCTCTCTGTTTGTCATGTGGATTTCAAACAGCCTCTGATTCTTGGCAATAGAGTGACAGTTGGGCATAAGTGCTTGCTACATAGCTGTTTCGTAGAAGACGATTGCTTAATTGGCATGGGAGCAATTCTGATGAATGAAGTCCACGTCAGCAAAGGGACAATCATTGGTGCAGGTGCTTTGGTTTTGGAAAAGACCTTCATTCCTCCCTATTCACTGGTTGTGGGAAGTCCTGCAAAAGTCAAAAAAACTTATGACCCCAGCATCATTGAAACCATCAGAGAATCCGCATCACATTATGCCGAGCTTGCTCAATGTTACTCTTTGGAACATTGATGATTTATGACAGACACCACTCATTCCAATCAAGAGCAAGTTTCAACAAATCAAGCTGTGTTGAAACGTTGCATGGAACGTTTCCAAATTTCCGAAGAAGAAGCAAGATGGCTTGCAGGAATGCTGGCTTGTCAAGAATCCAAGGGAATCCACCCCTCTACTTTTGTCTCAGTACTCAGGTCTCTTGGGCTGGAAAAAATCAAAAGTATTGACAAAAACCAGTTCATTGATCTGGTGTGGAAGCGCAATGAAAGTAGCTCTCTTAAAAATATTGCAAAACAACAACGGCTACGTGAAAAAAAGAAGCGTGAAGACCTTTTAAAAAAGGTGAAGGAACGTCAAGACAAAGAATGGAAAATTCTTGCTCTTGATGCACCCTTGAAAAGAAAAGGCGTCACCTCTTTTTCTCCTGTCCACGTGCGTTCGCGCGCAGAACTTGAAAAAGAATTTAACCGCTATCTCATCAACTCTGTTAGGTGTGATTTGTTATTGGAAGTTTTAAATGGAAACATTGACACGATGCAACGTTTTTTAGTCAGACAGTATCCTCAACTAGAAAGTCACATCGCAAGGCTTATTCAAGAAGTCGGTGCCAGTAATGCAGACTCTCAAAATGCCAATGAGATTAAGCAAGAAATTAGACCTTTGATTCAAGGAGAATCTGCAACCATCTCCTTCTTTAAACAGGTGAGAATCCTCCTTTCACAAATAGAAGAAAAAAATACAACTTATCGTAAAGCTGTTGATTCAGAAGAAGGATACGACAAGATTGCATATAATTTGGGAATAGAAAACAGCACTATTTGCGCCCGCTATAAGGCAATGTTTCAACGTCTCAAACCTGATTATGAAAGGAGAAAAGTCAGAATTGGAGCTTTGGAGAAGTAAAACAGCAACATTAAAACTTGACCGCATCAATCAAAAATCTGTCAACAACCAATTACTTGTAAAACAGCAACATTAAAACTTGACCGCATCAATCACTGGCAGAATTTGAAACATGAGAGGAATGATGACAAAGCCTAAAACAGTTTGAATTGTGATGATGGTTGACATCAATTCTGTATCTCCCCCCAGCTGTTTTGCAAAAATGTAACCGCTGACAGCGGTTGGCAAGCATAGGTAAAGTGTTAACAACTCTATCTCTCTGGGTGTCATCTGCCACCAAATGCCTACCAAAACTCCAAACATTGGCAAAACAACAAATTTGAAAGTACAGGAGTAAATGACATCGGTGAGTTTGGACATGTTAATTTTCCAACGAAGTGCAAAACCCACCGAAACTAGACCCAAAGGTAGTGCCGCTTGTCCTAAAAGTCCCACAACATCTTGAACAGGTTGAGGCACAGGAATTTGAAAGTAACGTATGGAAAGCCCTATCACCGTTGCACAGATTAAAGGGTTCTTACACGTAGGTAGCAAAAATGCTTTCAAAGACATCTGCCCCTGTGCATAGGCATTCAAAACTCCAATACACAAGAGATTGATGACAGGAATCGTGCCTCCCATGACTGCAGAAAAACTGGTCAATCCTGCCTCCCCATACATTGCCCCAATGATAGAAAGCCCAACGTACGCATTGAATCTTACCGCCCCTTGATAAATAGAAGAAAACGATGCACCATTGCGTTTGAACACCATTTGAAACATCATAAGACTGATAGACACAGTGAGGATTGAAACAACTGCAATGGTGGTGACGCCTGTTGCATCAAGTCCTAACTGCTGTGAAAACCCTAGCCTTTTTACTAAAAAAGACGGAATGAGGACGTAATAAACCAACTTGTCTGCATTCTCCCAAAAATGAGCTGATGGAAATTGTCTGAATTGAAATACAAAACCCAATGCAATCAGCGAAAAGATAGGAAACAGCGCATTGAACGTAGACAACATCTGGTTTTAAAACACATAGCTAGAGGTTAGACGAGCAGAAAAGGTTATCAAATTTTGATGATTATAGATATAATTCAGGGATTAATTTTTGTGTGCAATTTTAAAATGTTTGAAAGATGAGCGAGACCATTGATGATTTAACGGTGACTTTTGAAGAAGACGGTCAGGTTGTTGTAGAAGAGTTGGATAAAGAAGTGCTTTCTAAGGGAGCATGGACAACGGTTTTATTTCACTATCGTGAGCTAAACGTTAGGACCGGGGAATTTGGTGAACCTAAGGCAACCATCAGACGTTATCAAAAACAACAAGGAGTTTTTAAACAGAAAAGCAAATTTAACATTTCTAGTGCCAAACAAGCGATTCAAATCTCCTTAATTTTGCAAGAATGGTTTGCCGATCAGACATAACGCTTGCTCAATCCCCAAAACATTTTTTTGCAAGGCTACATCATGAATTTCCAAATGCGACTTTTTTGGAAAATACCATGCCTCAAGTGTCTCCTTCCTGCTATTCTATTCTTGCGGCAGACCCTGTTGCTTCTCTGACTTGTCAACTGCCTCAAATTCTGGTAGAGACTCCAAGCAACACTAGATCGTTTGATTCATTATGGTCAGCCCTCCGTTCTACTTTGGCAGAATTTGTCCCTGATGCTGTTAGCCCTGCACCAACATTTAATGGCGGTTGTATTGGATTTTTAAGCTATGACTTGGGAGTGTCCTTTTGGAGAGAAAAAATTCCATACCTGCCAAGTTCTCTGCCTGAAGCCTACTTTTTGTTTTATGATTGGTCTCTTGTCTATAATCACTTGCAAGAAAAGTGGTCATTTTATGGAAATCAAGTGCGCTTACAAGAAATTTTGGACTTAGACCAAAAAACAAAAAATCTCCCCTTACCTCAAAACCATGTAAAAGTTGGTCAACTCCATTCTAATTTGTCTTGTGAGCAATATTGTCAGTTAGTAGAAGAAATCCAAGAGTGCATTCGTCAAGGCGTTGTTTATCAAGTCAATTTGTCTCGTGAGCTTTGTGCATCATTTGAAGGGAATCCTTTGGCACTTTACCAAGAGCTTGTGAATGCACACCCTGCGTCATACTGTGCATTCCTTCCTTTTGGGCAAAATGATGCCGTCTTGAGTGCATCACCTGAATTGTTTTTTAAACTTCAAAATCGTCAAGTGATGGTCAGACCTATCAAAGGAACAGCCCCACGTTTTGAAGACCTTGCCAAAGATTCTACTAGCCAGCAACTCTTACAAAAAAGCTCAAAAGACCTTGCAGAACTGATGATGATTGTTGACCTTGAACGTAATGATCTGGGAAAAGTTTGCGAAGTTGGCAGTGTCTATGTGCCAAAAATTTGCAAACTTGAAACTTTTGCCAGTGTGCATCATTTAGTCTCAACGATTGAAGGTGTCCTTGACCAAAAACATGACGTCTTTGATCTGATTCAAGCTCTGTTCCCTTGCGGATCTATTACAGGAACGCCCAAATTGTCTGCCATGCAACAAATTGCCAAGCTGGAAAACCGACGACGTGGAATTTACACAGGGTCTATCGGCTGGATTAGTTTTGATGGAAATGCAGAGTTTAATGTGGCAATCAGGACTCCCGTTGTGCATCAAGGGCAAATTTCTATCGGTTTAGGAGGTGGTATTGTGATTGACAGCCAACCACTCAAAGAATACGAAGAGACTTTGCATAAGGGGAAAAAGCTAGTGCAAACTTTGGAAAAATTCCAGATTTAAAACGTCCTGAATGTCCCATCGTCTCTTCATTTTAAGAAAGTCAGCAATCAGTATGCTATACTGAAATCATTGATTAGAAAGCCAAGAAGAAAGCAAAAAACTTTTATTTGAAAAACCATTTCAGAAGCAAGGAAACATGATTCAAAATTTACGAGACTATCTTGATTTACTGAAACAATCAGGAGAATTACAAGTCATTGATGCCCCAGTCTCTGCTAACTTAGAAATTGCAGAGATTCACAGGCGGGTCATTTCAGAAGACGGTCCTGCCTTACTTTTTACCAACGTTGAAGGTGCGAAATTTTCATGTGTCACGAATCTTTTTGGAACAGCAAGGCGTGTAGAAATGGCATTTGGAAGTCGTCCAGAACAACTCCTTAAAAGCGTCATTGAAATAGTTGAAGGAGGTCTGCCCCCTAAACTTCCAACACTTTGGAAGCAAAAGCATTTACTGCGTGCAGGGCTTTCTACGGGATTAAAAAAAGTCAAATCTGCTCCAATTTTAGAATGTGTTCAGCACACGCCCAAGCTGACAGAACTCCCCGCTTTGAAACTTTGGTCAGAAGATGGAGGGCATTTTTTAACCCTGCCCTTGGTTTATACAGAATCACCCAAAACAGGCGAGCATAACCTTGGCATGTATCGCATACAAATTTACGATGACTGCACAACAGGCATTCATTGGCAAATCCAAAAAGGCGGTGGATTCCATTACCATGAATCACAAGACCAACCTTTGCCAATGTGCGTGTCACTCGGAGGATCACCTGCATTGATGCTTGCCGCGATTGCTCCTCTACCTGAAAACATTCCTGAACTGATGCTGGCATCTTTCATTCAAGAGAAAAAATTAAGAACGACCAAGCCACAAGGCATCACACTCCCCTTGCTGGCAGATGCAGAGTTTTGCATTTACGGACATGTTCCCCCTCACGAAACCAGACCAGAAGGACCTTTTGGTGACCATTATGGATATTACTCTCTCCAACATCCTTATCCTGTGTTTCACGTCAAAACTATCTTTCATCGTCAAAATGCCATCTATCCTGCAACAGTGGTTGGAAAGCCTGTGCAAGAAGATTTTTTTCTAGGAAATTATTTGCAAACACTGCTTTCACCTTTGAGTAAGCTGGTGATGCCTTCAGTACGTGAAATTTGGAGCTATGGTGAGGCGGGCTATCATTCATTAAGTTCCATTATTGTCAAAGAACGTTATGCACGTGAATCTATGATGTCCGCTTTTAGAATTTTGGGAGAGTCTGGGGGACAGCTTGGATTAACCAAGTTTTTGATTGTTCTCAATGAAGCCATAGACTTACAAAATTTTAAGTTGATGTTAGAGCATGTTTTAAAACGCACCCGCTTTGAAAGCGACCTCTTTATTTTGTCTCATCTGGCAATGGATTCTTTAGACTATACGGGGCCCAAAGTCAATCATGGGAGCAAAGCGGTGTTATTGGGAATTGGTGAACCAATCAGAGATTTACAAACAGTTCTTCCTGAACGCTTGCCCATCGGAGCAAAAGCAGTAGCGATGTATTGTGGCGGCGTTTTGGTGGTGCAAGCATCTGCTTACTCAGAAAATACCAAAAACTATGCAAGTGAACTCGCCAAGGATCCCATCGTCAAAGACTGGTCAATCATTGTTTTGACTGATGACATCTCTGTTGCCAAAGATGACAGAACATTTATTTGGTCAACCTTCACACGTTTTGAGCCTGCCGCTGATATTTATCCAGCAAAACAAGCGATTATGAGAAATCAGGTTCGCCTTTCTGCTCCACTTGTTTTTGACTGCAGAATGAAGCCTTGGTATCCCAAAGAAGTAGAAGTAGATGACACAACACGCCAGCTTGTTGACCAGCGATGGAAAGATTACTTCCCTCATTAACCAATCCTTCACTTCATTCAAGAATCTCTTTTGCCCTTGTACCAAGGGTCTTCTGTTTCAATTTTGTCAAAAAATCCCTCTACTTTTTCTGACTTTGCTGAACTGTCAGGCTTCTGGCATAACGCTTGCTTTCCTTCCTAACATTCAGACCTTTTGGCAAACTTAAAAAAATGAGTGGAATTTATAGCTTAATTTCAGCAACGAACGCTTACGAAAAAAAACTTGAGGTGACCTCTAATAATTTGGCAAACGTCAACACAGCAGGCTTTAAAGAAGATCAACCTGTTTTTAAAGAGGTTTTGTCACAGGCAACTCGGGTTGTTCCTGAATCTGATGAGGAGCAGTTTTTGTCCCATGAGTATCTTGACTTGTTTGTTGGCATGGACAAATCAGCTGTCAAAGTAGATGCCGTTTCAAACAATTTTGAGCCGGGCAGAATGGAGTCCACAGGGAATCCGCTTGACCTTGCCATTGAGTCGCAAGGATTTTTTGCAGTCTCTACACCGCAAGGGGAACGTTACACACGTTCAGGACAATTTGCCATCAATTCAGAAAAGATTTTAACAACCAAAGATGGCTTCCCTGTCATCGGGCAAAATGGAGCTATCAAATTAGAAGGTGATGACATTGCCATTAATGATGAAGGAGGCATCAGCGTTGATGGACAACTGATAGACCAGCTGAAGTTAGCAAAGTTTCGGAATCCTCATAATTTACAAAAACTTGGCTCGTCCATGTATGCTCCACTGGGGAGTGATAATGTGCCGATTGTAGATGGCTCTGTGAAGGTTCAGCAAGGCATGCTTGAGTCTTCAAATGTCAATTCTGTGAAGGAGATGGTGACGATGATTCAAGGCAATCGTGCTTACGAGCAAGTGCAGTCTGCTATGAAAAGTATGGACCGCCTTGATGAAAAAGCAATCTCACTTTCGCGTATCTCATAAAAAATAGGAGGCTGACTTATGATGCGTTCATTATTTACTGCCGCAACTGGAATGACGGCACAGCAAAAACAAATAGACACCGTTGCCAACAATCTGGCTAATGTGAACACCAATGGTTTTAAAAAGAGTCGCAACAACTTTCAAGACCTGCTGTACCACAACGAAAGAATTGCAGGTGCCGCATCTTCTTCTGTGACACAATCCCCCGTCGGGATTCATGTCGGGCATGGTGTGAAGCATATCTCTACTGAAAAAATTCACACACAAGGAGACATGGAAAGCACAGGGAATCAATTAGATGTCAGCATTGACGGACCTGGTTTCTTTCAAATTTTGCAACCAAACGGAGCGATTGCCTACACCCGTGCAGGCAATTTTAATATTGATGGACTCGGACGTGTGGTGACGCCTGATGGTATGTTGCTTGACCCTGAAATCAATATTCCTCAAGAAACACGAAAAATTAACATTGGTTTTGACGGCACAGTGTCTGTCTTTTTACGTGACGAAACACAGCCCCAAGCCATTGGCACGATTCAAATTGCAAGATTTACCAACACCGCAGGACTGACGCCTATGGGGAAAAATCTTTACTTGTCCTCCCCTGCATCAGGCAATCCCATTGTAGAAACGCCCGGTATGAATGGAATTGGAACATTGAATCAGGGATTTTTAGAAGGCTCTAACGTGTCTATTGTGGAGGAAATGGTGGACATGATTACGGCACAACGTGCGTATGAGGTCAATTCCAAAGCCATTCAAACAGCCGACCAAATGCTTCAAACTGCCAACGGACTGGCAAAATAATTTTTAAAAACCATGAAAACACAAACACATCTCACTCAAATTTTGAGGTTTAGCATTGCATTGTTAGGATTCACTGTATTTGGACTCACAGGACAGTCTTTGGCAAAAAAAATCAAAGGTGCGGCATCAGTGATTTTGCAAGAACAAACCACAGTGAATAACCTCAATTATACCCTTGCAGACATTGCAAAACTGGAAGGAGAGGCATCTTTTGTTGCAAAAATTGGAGGCATTCAAATTGGCAGGTCTCCTTTACCCGGTGGCTCTCTGACTGTCACAAACTCTCTCATTCTTTCTAAAATGAGACGTTTTGTTGATGTCTCTCAAATTGAGTTTCCTTTGAAGCAAAGGACAGTAGTCAGACGCTCTGCCTTGCAAATCTCAGGTTCAGACATTGACCAAGCGGTGTTGTTTCACATTCAAGACCAATATCCATCAGAAAACATCAAGCCACGTTTGCTCTCTAAAAATCGTGATATTTTCTTGCCTAAAGGAGAGCTAAAATATGAAGTTAAACTACATGGCAAGTATAAAAAAGAGGGTGGGTACCGCACTTATAAGGTAGAGTTTTTTATCAACAACAAGTTAGCAAAAACGGTGATGAGCCGCATCTATCTCAAAATTTATAAAGAGGTGTATGTTGCCAAAAATGACATAGGCTATAACCAAGTGATCAAAGAAAACGACATTGAGAAAGTGCGTCTGAATGTGGACAGAATCCCTTCTCATTATGTCACAGATAAATCTGATTTGCTTGGCAAGCAAAGTAAACGTCCAATCGCCGCAGGTGAGACCCTACAAACTCGGACTGTAGAAGTTCAACCCATCGTCAAAACTGGTGACAAAATGAGTATTTTGTATGAAACTGAGTTGTTTCGTGTCAGCACAGTTGGCGTGGCGATGAAGCACGGCAGACGTGGTGAGACAATCCCTGTGAGGAATCTCTCCAGCAAAAAAATTGTGCAGGCAAAAATTTTAAGCTCTAACACCGTTCAAGTGAATTAAAATCATGCGTTCAAAGATGTGTTTCAAAATAAAACAAGCGATTTTATTTGGCTTACTAGGCATTTTCACGATGAGTTGCACTGTCTTGAGAAATCAGAAAACGCCACAAGAACCTGAGACTCCAGAAATTGCAAGAAAAACATTGCCCAATCAACTGAGGCGTCCCAGATTGCCCTCTGTGGGAAATCAATACGAAGGCTCACTATGGAGTAATGAGTCTTCATTTGGAAACCTTTGGAGAGACCACAGAGCGCGTTACAAAAATGACCTTTTAACTATCAATGAGATTGGTCAAATCATCACTTTACCTGAAACTTCTCAAACAGAACAAGACACCACAACCGATGCAGGTCGGGCAAATATTGCACTGGAAGCCCTGACGCTTCGGGATCAATTAGAAAAAGACCAAAACGACATTTTAGCTTCTACCTCTGTCATGTCGGTAGAAGTGGTGCGTGTGCTACCCAATGGCAATATGGTCATCAGAGGACAAAAAGTGGATCATCGTCAGCAAAATGGCGTCCGTTATATCACCACCATTCAAGGGGTCTTGCGTCCTGTGGACATTGATGACTCTAATATCGTTTCTGCAACCAAGCTCGTTTACCCCGAAGTCAAGGTCAAACGTCAAATTCTAGGAAATTTGCTGAGACAACGTCTTGAACAATTATCTCCTTTGGTTGGCAAACAAAACTCCACAGTGGGAGGTCGCATTGCTGATATATTGAACAGAAAGTAAGCTGAGGCATCGTCTTGGGCAGACCTCGTATTCCAAATCACAAATTCAGTCCGTTACTTTCTTTTAAAGCCTTTTTTAAAATTTTAAAAGTGTTTTAGGTAGGGCTTTGTTTTTTGTACGAGCATCATGTTTTTATCTTCAACTCTTATCTTGAAATTAAATAGATAGCAAGCCATTAAAAAATAAGGGGAACAGGTTCTTATTTTTTGTTTGGGACAATGTTTGAAGAAAAAGATTCTAAGCAGCTATTCTGCTGAAGAAGTATGATCTTTTGGAGCAAGAAAGCTGTTGAGTTTGTTTTCTACGATACGTGGGTTATCTCCAACAGCAATAGAAAGGATTCCTTCCATGACTAAACGCATGACAAGGAGTTCTTCCTCGCTTCGTCGTTGAAGTTTGTTGGCAATAGGCAAGGCAATGACATTGGCAATGAAAGCTCCATAAAATGTTGTAATCAAGGCAATCGCCATTGAGGGACCGATGGCATCAGGGTCTGATAAATTTTGGAGCATAATCACAAGCCCTACCAGTGTTCCAATCATACCCATTGCGGGGGCAAGTGCTGCAATGGTCATAAACACGGTGTAGCCTGTTTTGTGTCGGTCTTCTGTTGAGGCAAGTTGATTCTTTAGTGTCTCTTCAATGATTGCTACCTCCAATCCGTCAACAGCCATGTTAATTCCTTTAATGAAGAACGCATCATCTGTGTCATTTTCCACACCTTCTAAGCTGAGCAAACCCTCTCTTCTGGCACGTGCTGCAAATTCCATGATGGTTGCAAAAACACCTTGGAATTGAGGAGGAGAGGCAAAAAGAGCTTTTTTAAGAATCCCACCAAGCCCTTTGAGTGTAGAAAGAGGAAAAGACATCAGCACAGTCCCAATCGTCCCACCTGCAACAATCAATAAAGAGGGAATATCTACAAAGGCTGAGATGTAAGAACCCATGCCGAAGATAATCAAAGCACAGGCTAAAATGAATCCGATTAACGTGCCAAAGTCCATGTTTCCATTTGACTTGTCAGCAGAAAAGTTAAAAAGGTTTGATTCGTGCTAGGTAAATAATCACTGTGGCAAGAACCAACACACCAACAGGAATGAGTATTTTGAAGAATGGAGCCACTTGATTTTTTTTCATTTGCCCCCCTGCTATGATGCTGAAGACGATGAAGATGAAAACAAAGATGAGCTTCCAATGCAACCACTTGCCAGTCGTGAAAGCCCCTGTTTTTACGGCAAGAGTGAGTCCTGAGATGATGGCAACCACTAGACTTGGGGGGAAGAGAAGCAGGTGGACTTTTCTTTGAATCTTTTGAACAGCGCCCATGTGTTCTTCAGATTCAAGTTTGTGTCTCAAAACCAAGACTAAAGATTGAGTGAAAAGTGAGCCAATCACAAATGTTACAGAAAGAATGTGAAGGACTAACAAAAATGAGACCATGTTTTTTAAGAAGATTAGAGATTAGATGACCGATTGTTCCAGAATGTCACAAAGAAGTTGCCCAAGTGTGATGTGCATTTCTTGAATCCTTGCAGTCGTTTGGCTTGGCACAATCAACGGAAAATCAACCAGCTTTCCAAGCGTTCCTCCATCACAACCACCTAGCAGTGCCGTTTTGCAACCGATCTCGCGGGCTTTCTTGATAGCTTCTATGACATTCTTGCTTGTGCCAGAAGTGGAAATGCCTATCACCAAATCTTGATGATTGCAAAGTGCCTCTACCTGCCTTGAAAATACGAAGTCAAAACCAAAATCGTTGCCAATGGCTGTGAGTGCAGACGTGTCTGTTGTCAAAGCAAGAGAAGGAATCGCACGGCGGTTGACACGATAGCGAGCCACCAACTCTGTTGCCAGATGCTGCGCATCAGATGCACTCCCCCCATTGCCAAACCAGACAATCTTGCCACTGTTTTTGATAGTCTCCAATGCAGCATGGGCAAATTGGCTAAAGGTGTCGCCCAAAGCATGCTGTGTAGCTTGGGTTACTTGAAGGTGTTCATCAAATTGTTGATGAAAGAAATCAGGAATATTGAGCATCAGTTTTTTGTAATTATTCTAATTGTTCTAAAAAGTGAGCTTTTAAGAATCTATCTAAACTAAAATCTACTCAAATGAGTAGGTTGTCCCAAGAAAAAAAAGGGTTTGAATGGATTTAGTTGTAATAATCAATGAACACTAGAACAGCCGCAGTGACAAGGACATTACCTAGTGAAATTGGCAAAAGTTTCTTCCAGCCTAATGTCATAATTTGGTCAAAGCGGAATTTAGGGAGTGTCCAGCGAAGTTGAAGCTGAAGCCAGCAAAAAAAGAAGGTGAACGCACCAAACTTCAAGGCTTGTAAGACTCTGACAAGCCACACAGGGGCTTCCTTCCACAAATCTATCCAAGGGACGTGATAGCCCCCAAAAAACAAAGTCACTGTCAATGCACCAACTCCGACAATCGCCACATATTCTGCCAGCAGAAACGAGGCAAACCGCATGCCTGAATATTCTACAAAATAACCTGCAACAAGCTCTGATTCCCCCTCTGGTGCATCAAATGGCGGACGTTTGGTCTCTGCCATCATGGCAACAAAAAACAAAACTGCCCCGACAGGCTGCGTGAAAATACCCCACTTTGGAATCAATCCGTTGAGCCAGTATTCTCCTTGACCTTCTACTAATGCAGAAATTCTTGTGTCTCCGTAAATCATTAGCAAGCCAAGTAAGGCAATCCCGATAAACACTTCATAAGAAATCACCTGAGCAGAGGCACGAGTTCCACCAAGCACAGAGTACTTATTATTGGAACTCATGCCTGCCAAAACTGCCCCGTATGCCCCCAAAGACGACACGGCAAAAATATACAAAAGCCCCGGTTCAATATCTACAATTTGGAACTTGAAGTCTCCAATAGGTGCAGCAATGGGAATGACAGCAAAGATGGCAAAAGCAGGAATGAACCCAAACCAAGGCGCAATAGTAAACAGAAAGCGGTCTGCACCATCTGGGACTGTGTCTTCTTTGAACAAAGATTTGAGAGCATCAGCGGCAATGTGTGCAGTGCCACGCCCCCTGAAGTTTTTGAAAAAAGGAAGATTGGCACGGTTTGGGCCGACTCGGTCTTGAATCATGGCACTCCATTTTCTTTCAAACAGAGTCAGCAAGGTTGCAAGAGGTAATGCAAAAGCAAAGAGAATGACAGCAATTTTCAACAATGTGACAACGACTGGATTTGCTAAAATTTCCAACATAGTTAACGTTCTAATTCTCCACCGATCATGTTAATTGATCCAAAAATCGCAATGATGTCTGCTACATAATTGCCAATGCACATGGCAGGCATTGCGGCTACAAAATTAAAGCAAGGAGGTCTCACACGACACTTGAGCGGACGCCCTGTGCCATCTGATACCAAATAAAATCCAAGCTCTCCGTTACCACCTTCAATGGCAGCATAAACTTCACCAGCAGGGGGTTGATGCCCTTCCATGACCAGTTTAAAGTGGTCAATCATTCCCTCTATATTTCCGTAAACATGTTTTTTTTCAGGGAAGCTCAATTTGCGGTCATACGTGCAAACAGGACCATAAGGCAACTTGTCTGCTGCTTGTTTGATGATTGAAATACTCTGCCTGATTTCTTCCATTCTGACAAGAAAGCGATCGTAGCAATCTCCTGTTGTGCCAACTGCAATCTCAAAATCTAGTTCATCATAGACAGAGTAATGTTCTGTCCGCCTTAAATCTTGAGCCACACCACATGCACGCAACAAGGGTCCCGTGAAACCCCAAGTCATTGCTTCTTCAGGGGTGACGGGTGCAATGTCTCTCATGCGGTCAATAAAAATTTTGTTGCGTGTGATGAGTTGGTCACACTCTTCCACCACTTCTGAAACTTGTTTGAGTCTGACATCTAGTTCAGGCAAGAAGTCATCAGGAAAGTCAGTGGCATTGCCACCAAAACGTGGCCAGTTGGTTGTCAGCCTTGCCCCTGTGACATTCTCAATCAATTCCCAAAGATACTCTCGTGCTTTGATTGCCCACAAGAAAAAAGTAAACCCTCCCACCTCCATTGCTGAGGCGGCAAGGCAGGTCAAATGGTCTGTGATGCGTGAAATTTCACCCATGATCACACGGCAGAACTCCGCACGTCTGGGAATCTCCACTCCAAAAAGTTTTTCAACTCCCATAGAGTAGCCGATGTTGCAAAGCAAAGGAGAGACATAATTCAATCGGTCTGTGTAGGGCATGATTTGCACCCACGTTGAGTTTTCCGATTCCTTTTCAAACCCACGATGCAAGTAGCCGATTTCAGGAATCATGTCCACAATACGTTCTCCGTCAAGTTGCACAGTGAATCGCACAATCCCGTGCATTGCAGGGTGAGAAGGTCCCATTTCCACAGTCATCAAGGCATCATTGTTTTCCTGCATCATCTTTTAATATCGGTCTTGTTGATAGGCGTAACGTTCTTCAACGGGTTTGAGTTCTACCAGAGGTTGTTGTTTACCAACGGGATAGTCTTTGCGCAAGGGGTATCCTTCAAAGCCATCATACATCAAAAGTCTTTCCAAATTGGGGTGATTTTTGAAGATAATTCCATACATGTCGTAGCACTCTCTTTCGTACCAGTCAGCACACGCCCAAAGTGAAGAAAGAGAATCAATCTGACAGTCCTCCTTTGAAACACCTGCCTTCACACGCAAGCGATGCTGAAACTTTAGCGAATGGAAGTGATAGACCATGTCAAAACGTGGGGTTCTTTTGGAATCCAGATAATCCACGGCAGTCAAGTCAATGAGCATTTGCATTTGCAACGTCTCATCATCACGCAAGAATTGGCAAAACGGCAAGATGACATCAGGGTTGACTCTCACAGTCACCTCCCCGCGATAAGTCTCACATGAAAGAATGTCAGTAGAATAAGACTCTTGGAGTTGAGCGACTGCGTTGGGATTCATTTAAGCAGGAGAACGACTAAGGGTGATTTTTTGTGATGGTTTTTGCGGGGCATTTGGCAGGATAGAGGCAAGGCGGTCTCGTCTCTTCTCTTGCGAATCGTTGTCTTGGATTCGGTTTTGAAGTTCAATGATGGCATCAAGGACTGCTTCAGGACGTGGCGGACAGCCTGCAATGTAAATGTCAACAGGCACGACCCGATCAATCCCTTGTACTACTGCATAATTTTGATAGAAACCACCAGAAGAAGCACATGCCCCAAACGCTACCACCCACTTAGGGTCTGACATCTGCTCATACACTGTTTTGAGAATGGGCGCCATTTTATGATTGACTGTTCCCACGACAAGCAACAAGTCTGCTTGCCTTGGTGAAAATCTTGGCACTTCTGCACCAAAACGAGCAATGTCATAATGCGCACATGCCACAGACATATACTCCATGCCACAGCATGCCGTGACAAAAGGATAAGTAAACAAAGAAAATTTCCTAGCCCAGTTGACCGCAGAATCTATCTTCGTTGTCAAAAAACCTTCCTCAAACCTTGAACTTCCCATCATGTTACTCCCATTCTAAACCGCCTTTTTTCCATTCATAAACCAAACCTAATACAAGCATAAACAAAAAAATCCCCCCCACTATAACGCCATAAAAACCAACTCCTCTGAATGAAGTCGCCAAAGGATACAAAAAGACCACTTCTACATCAAAGATTAAAAAAGCCAATGCCGTCATGTAAAATTTGACGTTATACCTCTGATCCTTGGCAACAGTGTCGCTGATTAAGCCACACTCAAAGGGTTTAGCTTTGATCTCTGTACGATTTTTGGGTCCAAGCAGAATGTTGGCTATTGTCAACACTGCACCAAATCCAACAGCAATCACCACAATAGTTAGGATAGGAAAATACTCTTGAGCAACCATGTTTAGTTGACTTAAAAAAGAATTGTTTTGAAAGCAAGGGACTATCTTACGAGCTTTCCCATAAAATTACAAGAGTTTATCAAAACCTTCAATCAAGTCCATTGTAAAACCCATGCGTACTGACACTAACATTTTTCAAAATCCTTGATGAAGTGTGAGTCAAAGCATAACAAATTCAAAGACAAAAAGGAAAAAGAGAGATTGCAAATCAAGTGAAGCAATTCCCCCTCTCCTGTCATTCCGTGCCTCTTCTAGTCATTCCGTGCTTGACACGGAATCTACCCTAAACAAGGCATGGATTCCTGCCCCTGTTTTCACGGCAGTGTTCACTTGGTATTGTTATTGCATGTGAGAGTGAATTTGAGGAATGAATATGAGAAGTTGTCATCATTGTGGAAGTCAGAATTATATAAAGAATGGAAGTTGCAAAGGAGTGCAGAGATATGTTTGCAAATCATGTGGGAGGTCGTTCAGTTCAAATGGGTTGAGAATCCCACTAGAGACGAAGCGTCAAGCTTTAGAAATGTATGTCAATAGTGTAGGCATCAGAAAGATCGCTCGTTTTGTGCAGGTGTCTCCAACTTCAGTTCTCAACTGGATCAAAAAAGCCAGAGTGTCTCAACTCCCAAAAGACGCACCAAGTTTCCATGAACAAGTAGATAGTATAGAGATGGATGAAATCTATACTTTTGTTCAAAAAAAAGCCAAAGAGTAGCCGTTTGGACAGCAGACTCTCGTAGAGAGCAATGTGTGATTGCCTTTGTGATAGGCAAAGGATTGGCAGCTGCCCAAAAGTTGTATGCACTGGTCAAAGAACAGCGACCTAGAATGAAGACAATCTATACCGATGCCAACTCATGCTATCAAGTGGCATTTGCTCAATTACAAATTCCAGAGAACCACGAAATAGGCAAGAGAAATACTCATCTCATTGAATCTTCTAATTCTTCCATCAGAGATAACCTAGCTCGTTTTATGAGAAAATCTAAACGACATTCTAAAACTTTGGACATGCTAGAACACTCTCTCAAACTCTTCTTTGACTATAAAAGACTTGAAAAATATGGCATTGTTAAATAATAAGTGATAGTTGATTATTCCGTTTTGCCATGAACAAAAGAACAGAATATTGTAATGCTTTAAGAGACTTGCTGTAACATTTGGTTTTCCTTCTCATTCTTGCCAAGAAATGTCTCAAGAGAGAATTATACCCTTCTACCGTGTATGTTTCTGCCTTGGAACATGTATGAATTTCTTTGGGAATGACTTGTTTGTAAGCCTTGCAGTGATCAGTCATCACCTGAAGAGGTTTTGTTTCCTTGACCTTGTCCCATAAATGCCTACAGGCTTTTGAGTCTCTGTTTCCAAGCACATAATTGATAAATTGCTTCCCACGTCTATCAACAGCAATCCAGAGCCAGCAGTAGTTTTTTTTGACTGGATGTAGGTGTGCATTTCATCAATTTCCATAATTTCAATGTCTGTGTCCTTTCTTAATGCCTTGAGCTGTTCGCCAAAACTACAGACCCAATTATAAACTGAAACATGAGAACAATTCAGCAAACGACCGATTGACCTGAAACCAAGACCCTCCAAATACAACTCTAATGCTCTTCTTTTGATCTGTGGTGAGATTTGACCACGATAGGACTTGGTATATTGATAGTTGCAGGCATTGCAACGCCTCCTCGGTTTACCATATAAAAAACCATTCTTAACCGTCTTCTCACTTTCACATCTAGGACACAACTTCATTGCTACACCATGACTATCAATTCAATTAAATGAACTTAATATCGCATATCACTTATAGTTTAACAATACCAAAAATATCACACCAACACCAAGTGAACACTGCCCCAAAAAGAGGGGAGTGAGAAAGGTAAGAGTTGGCTTGGCTTTTCGTCATTCTGTGCGACCCTCTGTCATTGCGGGCTTGACACAGAATCTCAAACGTTCTCTGTCATTCTGTGCTTGATGCGGAATTTCAAAAAATAAAAGTCGTTTGGGAAAATGAAAAAATTAGGAGAAAAAGAGAGATTGCGGGTCAAGCCCGCAATGACAAAAAGCCACACCTGCAAACTCTCTCCTTCATTCCGCACTTGATGCGGAATCTATCAGCAAACCAAGTATGGATTCAGAGCTTTCACAAGAGTGAAGGAAGGTACTACAGCCTAACAGAAAACGAGTGTTCAGGATTCTACGCTTCCAGCTGTGGTTGCAACGAAGCAGACGTGATGACCTGTAATTCTCCCGCTTGTTCTTGAAAAAGATAAATGCCTTCTTCTTCTGCCTCACTGATGAGTTCGTCATAAAAGACTTCTCCCGCTAAACCACAGTGAATTGTATAGTCTTGATAACTTGGAAACAATTTAGGGAAGGTCTCTTTCTGCCGAAACACTTGTTGGAAATCCTTAACATGAGGCTTACGTTTGACTTCTATCAAAAGCAGATGCTTTGTTTTACTGAACAGTACGAGGTCATATTGAGCCGTGATGCCATTTTTCCCTTTGAGGTTTTGTTCCACTTCGTCGTAGCGAATGCCTCCAATTTCAATGAAGCCATATTTTTCTATAACCTGTTCCACAGAACGGCACAGACGACTTTCTAAAATCTCCGAAGTATTGCTGATGAAGTTTTCCATCTTCTGAATGCCCCGCACCATGCTGGCAACTGCTGGTTTCAGTTCCTGAAGTTGCAAAGTCGTTTCTGCTTGCTGTTTGGCATTTTCTTCTTGCTTCTTTGTTAGCTCTGTTAACTGTTTGTCTGTTTTTTCTTGTCGTGCAGCAATGCCCTCTAAAATTGCCTCAACCCTATCTAAACGTTCTGACATCTTGACTCCTTAAATTGAAGATTATCGAGCTTAAACTCCTAGCCTAGCAGATTTTTGAGAAAAAGGGAGAACAAAGCAGAAAAAAAATAAAGGCAGAATGAAAGAAGAATGAGATTGCGGGTCAGGTCCCCAATGACCAAGACACGCCCGCAGGTGACGGAGCGTTTTAAGAAAAAAACTTGACTTTTCACAGCAAGTATGACAACACTTGCTGGAAGACAAAATACTACTCCAAACACTCCTTCCAACTCCACTACAACCTTTCTCTTGGCAACCTACCTCCCAAACTTGATTAAAAACATGTCCCTATCTCCTGAATTGACATGTCCATCAAAATTTCCCCAAGAGCTTCCTGTGACGTAAACATTGCCTGCTGAATCCACACTCACTCCATATCCTCTATCATAATCTGTAGTGCCAAGCAGTTTAGACCACTTCTTATTACCTGAACTGTCATACTTCACTAAAAACATATCATCACTTCCTGAATTGCTGTGTCCATCAAAATTTCCTTCAGATATTCCTACAGATATTCCTGTCACATACACATTGCCTGCTGAATCCACACTCACTCCTCTTCCTGAATCCCAACTGCTACTGTCAAACAGTTTAGACCACTTCTTCACTCCTGAACTGTCATACTTCACTAAAAACATATCATCACTTCCTGAATTGCTGTGTCCATCAAAATTTCCCCCAGATTCTCCTGTCACATACACATTGCCTGCAGAATCCACACTCACTCCTCTTCCTTCATCATTTCTGCTACTGCCAAGCAGTTTAGACCACTTCTTATTACCTGAAGGGTCATATTTCACTAAAAACATGTCCCAACCTCCTGAATTGCTGTGTCCATCAAAATTTCCCCCAGAGTATCCTGTCACATACACATTGCCTGCAGAATCCACAACCACTCCTTCTCCTAAATCCCAACTGCTAGTACCAAGCAATTTAGACCACTTCTTATTACCTGAACTGTCATACTTCACTAAAAACATGTCCCAACTTCCTGAATTGACATGTCCATCAAAATTTCCCCCAGAGTATCCTGTCACGTAAACATTCCCTGCTGAATCCACACTCACTCCTTTTCCATAATCAAAACTGCTACTGCCAAGCAGTTTAGACCACTTTTTGTTGCCTGAAGGGTCATACTTCACTAAAAATATGTCCCCTCTTCCTGAATTGGTGTGTCCATCAAAATTTCCCTTAGAGTATCCTGTCACATAGACATTTCCTGAAGAATCTACACTCACTCCTCTTCCTCTATCATCACTGCTACTGCCAAGCAATTTAGACCACTTCTTATTACCTGAACTGTCATACTTCACTAAAAACATGTCCCAACCTCCTGAACGGCTGTGTCCATCAAAATTTCCCCCAGAGTATCCTGTCACATACACATTTCCTGAAGAATCCACACTCACTCCTTTTCCTTCATCATAACTGCTACTGCCAAGCAGTTTGGACCATTGTTTAGTCAAGACTTTCTTAAAAATCGCTTGTGCGTAACAAGCCCAATCAGAAGCAGGAGTGCCAGATGCTTTGACACGAACGCAAAGGTTGTCTTTAGCAATGGCATCATCTCCAAAGCGAAAAGGGCTGGTGCAGTTTGTGATTTGTGCGGCAGTGGCACTTGTGCCATGCGTGGTGCATTCGTAACTCTTGCCTGAAGTGGTGGCAAAGGTGAGCGTTCTGCCTGAAATAGCAAGAGAAGTTGGTGCGTTGGGTGCAGTCTTGACAGCAGAGCTTTGTTGGTAAGGACTCCAGTCTCCCTCATCATCTTTGGCACGAACACGAAAAGTGTAGCTGGTTTCAGGCTGTAATCCTGACACAATCAGACTGGTTTGCGTGGTGGTTTGTGTGCCAGTCCATGACCCGCTACTTGTCTTGTAAGAGACTTCATAACCTTCCACTTGACCATCTGAATCTGCTGAAGGCAACCAGCTGACCTTGACACTGCTGGCTTTGACCTCGCTCGTTTTCACTTCACTCGGAGTGCTTGGTGGCACTACTTTTTCTGTGACGGTCACCGTGGACACACCACCATCGTCACTACTGCAGGCAAAGAGAGTCGTGATGCACAGCAGGCAAACACCTGTCTGGACAACAGAAGGTTTGACAACAGATGCCAAATGAACAAAACAACGATTGATGAACTTTTGCATAAAAACCTACCTATTAAACAAAATTGAACAAGATTGAGAAAAAATTAAAAACCAACAACACAACAGCACCCTTTAGGGTGCTGTCACACGAAAAACTCTCCTCTTGAAATGAAACCTTCATTTATTTTCAAGATGGGAGTTTTGCGAAAAACCAAAACGAGCATTATGCACGTACAAAAAAAACCAAGTCAAGACTCAGGATTTGAGGAGATTTTTTTGGTTTTTAAGGAATTTTGAAGATTTTTTGTCAAAAGAATGTCTTTGGGAAGTCAGGAAAGATGAAGGTGTGAAGGTAGTTTGAAAAAAATTTAAAAAATTTAAAAAGTTTTGAAGATTTTTCAAAAAAATCTGAAAAGTAAGCAGATTGGGAAGTCAAAAAACAGAAAAATGATGAAAAGCAAGCAGGTGGCAGAGTAGGGACAAACCCAAGTGTTTGTCCTGTGTTTTAAGAAGAATGAGATTGCGGGTCAAGGTGAGCAAATTCCTCTGTCATTCCGTGCTTGACACGGAATCTCAAAAAATAAGATGAGATTGCGGGTCAGGTCCCGCAATGACTTTTTTCAAGGTCAGCAATGACGCGGATAGAAAACAAGAGAGATTGCGGGTCAAGGTGAGTAATGACTAAGTTCAGAGTGTGCCATGACGGTTGTTTAGAGATTGCGTGTCAAGGTGAGCCATGACAGGAGGGAGGTTTTCAGATGTTTTTTACAAAGAGGTTTCTCCTGAAAAGCAGATTTGTTCTTTGCCATTTAGCAAGCGTATTTTTAAAAATCCTTCATCGGTCAGTCCTGTCATCATTCCTTGAATGGTTTCAGAACCTTGTTTGACAGAGGTCATTTGATGGAGTTGTTGAGTTTGCTTGAGCCATCGCTTGAGAATGACAGAGCTTTTTCGGTGGCATTGTTGTAAAAGTTGTTGGATTTCTTGAAGTAAGGCAGTCAAGAGGACTTCCCGCTCAACAGGATTTGAGGTGTGTTCTTCAATGGTGGTGATGGGTCTGTTGAATTGCTGGGTGTAAACTTGTCCAGAGCCACAGCAATTGATTCCAATGCCCATGACCAGCACATTTGCAAGATTGGAAGACTCGGTCAAGATTCCACAGACTTTTGCATTTTGAATGAGGACGTCGTTGGGCCACTTCAAATGAGTTTGCAATCCGTAAAGCGTTTGCAAGGTTTGAGAGACTGCAACCCCTGCAAGCAAAGAGTAGATTCCAATTTTGTCAGGAGGAATTTGTCTGTGAATGACTAAGGAGAAGGTCAAATTTTGTTCCTCCAGTGCCAAAAATTGACGATTCATGCGTCCCCTGCCTTGAGTTTGATGGTCTGCCACTACCACCAATCTATCTTGTTTCAGCAGTTCAGGATTTGCTAACAGATGAGTATTTGTAGAGTCAAGTTTGTCAAAGTACAGAATATCAAACGTTGTCATGGGTAAATCTTCAGTCTCCAAATCGTTTTAAAACTCTGATGAATCAAATGAAGACTTGTTTTTCGTCATTGCGGCATTGACCCGTAATCTCATCTTCTGTTTTTGAGATTCTGAATCAAGTTCTGCCATGACTCAAAAAGCAGACAAATCTGCTATGGACAAGATTGACAGGCAGGTCTGTAAACTTTGATTCATCAGTCTGGCAGAAGCGTTGAATTTAGACTTCCAATAACATTCTTGCAGGGTCTTCAATGGATTCCTTCACAGTTTTAAGAAAACTGACCGATTCGCGACCATCAATGACTCGGTGGTCATAGGAAAGAGCAAGGTACATGACAGGACGGATGACGACTTGTCCCTCTACTGCAACGGGACGTTCTACAATGTTGTGCATTCCCAAAATGGCACTTTGAGGGGAATTGAGAATGGGTGTAGAAAGCATAGAGCCAAACACGCCTCCATTTGTAATGGAAAAAGTCCCCCCTTGCATCTCGTCAATAGAAATTTTGTTGTCCCGTGCTTTGAGGGCAAGATTCAAAATCTCTCGTTCAATTTCAGCAAGACTCATTTGGTCAGCATTCTTGAGGACAGGCACGACTAAACCTTTAGGAGTACTCACAGCAATTCCAATATGAGCCGCATCAGACAAGACAAATTCATTGCCGTCAATCATGGCATTCACCATAGGAAACTTTTGTAATGCCATCGCACAGGCTTTGGTAAAAAAGGACATGAAGCCCAACTTGACATCGTGGGTTTTTTGGAAGGTGTCTTTGTAACGTTGACGCAATGCCATGATTTGACTCATGTCCAGTTCATTAAAAGTGGTCAGCATCGCCGTTTCATTTTTAACTTTGACAAGTCTTGCCGAAATAGCTTGACGCATGCGGGACATCTTTTGCCGCTTGGGGGCTTCAGCCATTGGCTGGCTGGCTTGAGCCGCTGGCATTTGAGTTGGCTCGCTGACAGCAGGTTTGGGGGCTTGGAGAACATCTTGTTTGGTGATGCGTCCATCTTTTCCTGTGCCTTGTTCTACTGAAGCCCCTGTTTCTGCCATGATTTTTTGTGCCGCAGGTGAGGCTATGGGTTGTTGCTGTTGTTGTGGTTCTGCTTGACTTGGTTGACTTTCAGTGGTTTCAGCAGAAGTGTCAGCAACCTCTTTTGTGTCAGACTGGCTTGTGTCAATTTTGCAAAGGACGTCGCCTACTTTGGCATCTTCTCCCTCTGCAATCAAAATCTCTAAAGTTCCTGAATCTGCTGCAGAGATGGGCAAAGTGGCTTTGTCTGACTCTATTTCACAGATGACTTCATCTTTTTTAACAACATCGCCGGTGGCTTTGTACCAAGAGGCGATAGATACTTCTGTAATGGATTCTCCTGGGCTGGGAATGGTGACTTCTATCATAATAACTCCTTGTTTCAGTGGTTCAATAGATTGGGGTTTGGTGGGTCAAATATTTTTTTATAGTGCAACTGACGGGCGATGACATCACCATTTGGTCTCGTTCATTTCAAATTTATTTGGTTTCAAATGGTTTCAAACTCATGTGTTGAACGTTTCATCAACGATGGCTGCTTTTAAGTGAATAGTGCTGATTTTTCAAATAGAGGCGGTAATATCCCAAAAGATTGCTCCCTAAAAACAAGACTTCCATGAGAACTCCCATTGGTGTCCACACTATGAAGTTATGAACAATCCACAACAATGTTCCCAAGACCATCCAAAGTCTCATCACTTTGTTATCAGGGCTAAACGCACCAAATGTATGACAGGTTGTTCCACAAAATGCCAAGATGCTGATGACCCCAGAATAAGTGAACAAAGTAGCAGTCAATGAAGCACTTAGGAAGAGGTACTTCAACACATTGGTTGTCCAAAAGATACTTAATAAATACCTTGTCATTGAAATCAATATCAAGGCAGATGGCGTATATTGCTCTAATAGATAGAAGTGGAACCCAATGAATCCGCCCGATACAAATAAAATGAACAAGACATGCTCCCTCTTTTTGAATTGGAAGGAAGCAGTGTCTAACAATATTGCGAAGCCAACTAAGGTTTGAGAGATGACAAAATCAGACACCTTTCACTGTGTCAATGCTTTTTGAATCAATTCCTCTACTATCATTTACTATCATTTCTCCAACACAACGCAAAATAATTTTTTCCATTTTTTATAGATATTTTTTTGCCTTTGAGTGTTCATTTATTTTAATAATTCATCTAAATACCAAACTTTCATATCTTCATTTTCTAATGCTTTAAACTGCTTATCATTCGTCAAAATAGCAGAACAATTATTTTTTACTGCTGTTGCTATATGAATTGCATCAGGAGTTCTAAAATTATTTTTAGCTCTTATATCTGCCATTAAAAACAACACTTCTATATCTATGCTTTCAAGAAAAATATTTTTATTATTAAATATACTATCTACATATAACGTTTCAAGTAACATATTATTATCTTTTCTAGGTTTTACAAGACATTCTCCTAAAGTTAGTTCACTTGTGATAACCTGACTATCATTTTTAACAATAGAATCAAATAACTCTTGCACAATAGATGATTTATTCTTATCTATTTTTTCAATAGAATATATAAAAACGTTTGAATCAAAATAATATCTTTGATTTTTAACTATCTCCATTCGTTCCTTAATTCGTTGATAAAATCATTTGCTTCTTCCATAGACTTAAAACTACTACAATGAACTCCAGAACCGACCATTGATACTAAATCTGTTTTAGGTCTTTTTTTAGCTTCTTCAAGTCTTTTTCTCACATCTACAAGCATACCTCTTAAATCTAAACTCTCATTTACATCATGACTTATTTTATCATTTAAATACTCAATAATAACACTCTCCAAATCTTGTTTTTTTGCTTCTGCTTTTTCAAGCAAAGCATTCTCAATATTTATTGGCAAATTTAATGTAATGCTCATAACCCACTCCTAAAAATAAAATAATAGTAATTACACAAATCAATCATCATCAAAAATTCTACAAAATCAAATTTATCTTTCCAAATCAATTTACTTTGTCAACGCTTTTTGAATCAAGTCTTCATGTTGCTGTTTGTGCTGTTTCAACGTCCCGACTGCGGGAGAAGCAGAAGCAGGGCGTGCATAGCATTTGAGAGGCAACCAGTCTTTTGTGTGCCTGAGGATAAAAGACCATGCCCCCATATTTTCAGGTTCTTCTTGCACCCAAGCGACCTCAGCCTTGTGATATTTTTCTAACACGTTCTGGATTTGCTTTTTTGGGAGGGGATAAAGTTGTTCAAGCCTCACAATGACTATATTTTCTATTTGTTGGCTTTGCCGAAACTCTTCTAAATCATAGTAAATTTTGCCACTGCAAAACAGGATTCGCTTGATTTGTTGCGGTGCTTGGACGCGTTGATTGTCAATCACTTCTTGGAAGTTTGTGTCATTTAAAAAGTCTTCTATGGGACTCACACATTGAGGGTGGCGCAGGAGGCTTTTGGGACTGAATTGAATTAAAGGCTTGCGAAATTCTCTGATGAGTTGCCTCCTAAAGGCGTGAAAGAGATTGGCAGGAGTGGTGCAGTTTGTGACCTGAATGTTATTACTGGCACAAAGAATGAGAAAACGTTCAATTCTGGCAGAGGAATGTTCTGGACCTTGCCCCTCGTAACCATGAGGAAGAGAAAGCACAATGCCAGACATACGTTGCCATTTCGTTTCAGCCGAGGAGATGAATTGGTCAATGATGATTTGAGCGCCATTGGCAAAGTCTCCAAATTGCGCTTCCCAGATGGTGAGGCAATCTGGAGAAGACCATGAGTAACCATAGTCAAAACCTAAGACACCGTACTCGGAAAGGTTAGAGTTATAAATTTGGAAGAGTCCATGAGGCTGGACTAATTTTTCAAGGGGAATATAGGTGGTTTCATCGTTGGGGTCTTTAATGACAGCATGACGATGCGCAAAGGTGCCACGGCAGACATCTTGCCCACTCAATCGCACAGACTTCCCTTCATTCAGTAATGTTCCATAAGCACAAAGTTCTGCCATCGCCCAGTCCATTTTGTTTTGTTCCAGCACCATCTTTTGACGTGTCTTAAACAGTTTTTCAAGTTTAGGAAAGAATGTGAAATCTTCTGGCACATCAGTAATGGTCTTGACGACATCAAACAATGTCTCCTGCGCAACTCCCGTTTGGGGCGATGAGTCAAAATCGCTGACTTGAGTTTGCCTGATTTGCTTCCATTGTCCTTGTAAAAAGCTGGAGGTTTTGACAAAATCCCGCTCTTTGCTTTCCTCAAGGCATTGTTCCAAATGTTGCCAATGGTCTTGATACATCTTGTCAAATTCTGCTTGGGAGAGGCTTCCGTTTTGAATCAGACGTTTAGAATAAATCTCAAGAGGGTCTGGGTGTTGACCTATCAGATTGTAAAGGATAGGTTGAGTAAAACGTGGTTCATCGCCTTCATTGTGTCCATAACGGCGGTATCCCAGAATGTCCACAAACACATCACGATTGAATCTTTGTTTGTATTCTAGGGCTAATTGAATGGAATAAGCCACAGCTTCTGGGTCATCTCCATTGACATGGAACACAGGAGAGCTGGTTGCTTTAGCAAGGTCTGTACAGTAAACGCTAGAACGAGCCTCTTGGTAATTGGTAGTGAATCCAACTTGATTATTGAGAACCACATGCACTGCACCGCCAATCTTATAGCCAGCTAATCCTGACATCTGAATTAACTCGTAATTGATGCCCTGCCCTGCAATCGCCGCATCGCCATGAACCAAGATAGGAGCAATCTTGCCAAAGTCCCCCGCATAACGCATGTCTAGCTTTGCCCGAGTCATACCTAAGACGACTGCATTGATTGCCTCTAAATGAGAAGGGTTAGCGGCAAGGTGCAAGTGTACTTTTTGTCCTCCTTCTTCTGTCCGATCTGCTGAATAACCCAAATGATACTTCACGTCTCCTTCAAATTCTGTATGGTCCAGAGATTTTCCTAAAAATTCTGCAAAAATATCAACATAGCTTTTAGACATGATGTTTGCCAAAACATTCAACCTGCCACGATGTGCCATGCCGATTACAAATTCTTTAACCCCAGATTTTGCACCGATTTTAATAATGTCATCAAGGGCAGGAATGAAACTTTCAGAACCCTCCAATGAAAAACGTTTTTGACCTGTAAATTTGGTATGTAAAAACTTTTCAAAAAGAGAAGTTTGCAAGAGTTTCTGCAGCAGCTTTTTCTTTTGTTCTTTAGAAAAATGGGGTTGGTTTTGAGTTTTTTCTATCTCACTTCTCAACCAAAAACTGGCTTCACTTGGTCTGACATGAGCAATTTCAACACCAATCGCACCGCAATAGGTCTTTTCCATTGCATCAATGACCTCTCGCAAAGTACCGTTGGCTAATCCGATACTTGCCCCAGCTTGAAAAGTGGCATTCAAGTCTTCTTGAGACAAGCCAAAGTTTTCAATTTTTATGGGTGCTTCATGGACTCTTCTGGGACGGACTGGATTGGTTTTGGAGTAAAGATGCCCCCGTTGCCGATATGCCCCAATTAAATTGGCAACGGCACTCTCTTTCTGAAAATTTGATGAATGGTCTGCTGAGTGTTCAGTTGTCTTTTGGGAGGAAATCCCCCCCCCTGAAAACTCAAAGCCTTCAAAGAAACGTTGCCAACTGACATCAACACTTTGAGGGTCTTGGCAATATTGAGAATAAAGATGTTCTATAGTTTGCGGGTCTGCTTGAGCGAGGTAATCCATTTTTGATTGATTGAAAGTGAACAAAAGTTTGCAGTTTACAAAATGTGTGAATGGGGTGCAATGACTTTTTTGAATTTCATTTGACCGTCAACAGTCACGAAGCAAAAACGAAGTGTTTCCAATCAAAAAATTCAATCAAAAAAAAGATTGCAAAAGATTTTTCTTGACATGCCGTTTTTTTATGTATAGAGTTGCGAATCACGGTAAGGTTTGAACCTTACGGTTGTTTGTTAACCTAATTATTTGCAAGGAGTAAAAGTATGAAACTTTTAAATTCGTGTATCAATGTAGCACTTGCAGTGGGCATGTGTACGACGGCAATGGCAGGAAAAGAGGAGGCTGAGAAATGGATCAACCAAGAATTTCAGCCCTCCACACTTTCCAAGAAGCAACAAATGTCTGAGATGGATTGGTTCATCAAAGCATCTCGTCCCTTTAAGGGCATGCAAATCAATGTCCTTTCAGAATCTATTGCAACTCATGACTATGAGGCAAAGGTACTGGCAAAGGCTTTTGAAGACATCACAGGGATCAAAGTCAATCATCAAATTTTAGGAGAAGGCGAGGTTGTGCAGGCAGTGCAAACTCAAATGCAAACTGGACGCAACCTTTACGATGCCTACGTCAATGATTCTGATTTGATTGGAACGCATTCGCGATTGCAACTGGCTGTCAATTTGACTGATTGGATGAATGGCGAGGGTAAAGGTGTCACATTGCCTACATTGGACATTGATGATTTTATGGGGAAGTCCTTCACCACAGGTCCAGATGGGAAGTTATACCAACTGCCTGACCAACAATTTGCTAACCTTTATTGGTTCAGAAAAGATTGGTTTGACCGCCCTGACCTCAAAAAACGTTTCAAAGCCAAATATGGCTATGAATTAGGAGTTCCTGTTAACTGGTCTGCTTATGAAGATATTGCAGACTTTTTTACTAATGATGTCAAAAACATTGATGGTGTCAGGGTTTATGGACACATGGATTATGGAAAGCGGGCGCCTGATTTAGGTTGGCGAATGACAGATGCTTGGCTTTCTATGGCAGGAGCTGGAAGCAAGGGATTACCCAATGGCGTCCCCGTTGATGAATGGGGAATCCGTATGGAAAAAAACACTTGCAATCCAGTAGGTGCTTCTGTTTCAAGGGGTGGTGCTGCCAATGCTCCTGCTGCAGTTTATGCAATTAGAAAGTGGGACGAGTGGCTTAGAAACTATGCCCCGCCTGCTGCAGCGAGTTATGACTTTTATCAATCCTTACCAGCCCTTTCTATTGGAAACGTGGCTCAACAAATCTTCTGGTACACTTCCTTTCTTCCTGATATGGTCAAACCTATTGAGGAAGGAAACAACACCGTAGACAAAGAAGGAATGCCTCTTTGGCGTATGGCTCCCTCTCCTCATGGTCCGTATTGGGAAAAAGGTATGAAATTAGGCTACCAAGATGCAGGTTCATGGACTTTGTTCAAATCAACACCTGTTGACAGAAGAAAGGCGGCATGGCTTTATGCACAATTCACTGTGTCTAAAACAGTGTCTTTGAAGAAAACGCATGTGGGCTTAACTCCCATTCGGGACAGCGACATTCGCCATCAGTCTTTTACAGAACGTGCTCCTAAGTTGGGAGGTTTAGTGGAATTTTATCGTTCGCCTGACCGTGTTCGTTGGTCTCCAACTGGTGTCAATGTCCCTGATTATCCAAAACTTGCCCAAATTTGGTGGCAACAGATTGGAGATGTTAACTCTGGAGCGTTCACCCCACAAGAAGCGATGGATCGTCTTGCTAGTGAAATGGATCAAGTCATGGCAAGAATGCAGGTTGCTGATGAACGAGCTAACGTTTACGGAGGATGCGGTCCAAGGCTCAACAAAGAAAGAGACCCCTCTTATTGGCTGAACAAAGCTGGTTCTCCCAAGCCTAAGTTGAAAAATGAAAAGCCACAGGGTGAAACCGTCAATTACGATATTTTAGTGAAACGATGGCAAAGTAGCTAATTCCAATCAAATCTGGCAATAGCACTTTTTATTTTTTTAGATGGTGCTATTGCTACCCTTTTTCATTCTTTCTTGTTTTGTTTTGATGGTATGTTAGAACTCCAGAAGGTCAGCAAAGTTGCTTCAAACGAACATTATATTTATGAAACCTCGTTAAAGTTGCAATCGGGGGTTTTTAATATCTTGCTCGGACCAACAGGGTCAGGAAAAACAACGTTGATGAGACTGATGGCAGGGCTAGATCAACCGACAACAGGGCATCTTTTGTTTGACGATGTTGATGTCTCAGGTCAACCTGTCCAAAAAAGAAATGTTGCCATGGTTTATCAACAATTCATCAACTTCCCTAACATGACGATCTTTGAAAACATTGCCTCCCCTTTAAGGCTTCAAAAGATGAGTCAAGAACAAATCACTCAACGAGTCAAAGACACGTCTGAATTGCTCAAATTAACGCCTTACTTAGACCGTCTGCCCAGTGAATTATCTGGAGGACAGCAACAACGGACTGCATTAGCTAGGGCATTGGTGAAGAAAGCAAGATTAATTTTACTGGACGAACCGTTGGTCAATTTAGATTACAAATTGCGTGAAGAACTCCGTGAAGAATTGCCACAAATTTTTAAAGATGCCAAAACCACTGTGGTTTACGCAACGACTGAACCCACTGAGGCTTTGTTATTTGGAGGATACACGGCTGTTTTAAAAGAAGGTGCTGTGACTCAATACGGGGAGACTCATCAAGTGTATCGCAACCCTTGTGATTTAAAGACAGCACAAGGATTTGCTGACCCTCCTCTCAATCTTTTACAAGCGAAAAAGCAAGGACAATGCTTTCTATTTGAGGATCAAAGCCAATGGAATTTGGCTCAATATAGTCAGATTGCAGATGGAGAGTATATTTTTGCATTTCACCCCTATCACCTTGCTTTACAACAATCTGAAAATCATACGATTGAATTATTAGGAAAAGTGATTGTTTCAGAAATCAGTGGTTCAGAAAGTTACATTCACCTTGACATGTCTGGCTTTCCATCATCAAAAATATGGGTGATTCAAGCCCATGGAGTCCACAATTTAGAGGCAGGCTCAAGCATTCATGTCTATCTCAAACCTGAATCTTTTTTGGTCTTTGATCAACAGGGTCAACGCGTGTTTCCTCAATAAATTCAATGGCTCAAATCAAATTTGAACAACTTAGACACAGTTACAGACAAGCACCTCACTTGTCTGATGAGGATTTTGTGTTAAAAGAGCTTAATCTGACATTTCAAGATGGCAGTGCTTACGCACTTTTAGGACCTTCTGGCTGTGGAAAAACAACGTTGCTCAACATCACATCAGGTTTAATCACTCCAACTCAAGGCAGAATCTTTTTTGGAGAACAAGATGTCACGACGCTTTCTCCTGACGAACGCAACATTGCGCAGGTTTTTCAATTTCCTGTGGTTTATGACACCATGACCGTTCGCCAAAATTTAGAATTTCCATTGAAAAATAGAAACATGTCTCCCCAAGATGTAGAAGAACAGGTGAGGCGTGTTGCAGAGATATTAGGTCTGGACTCTGTTTTGGATAAGCGAGCGGCTAGATTGGGGGCTGATAGCAAACAAAAAATTTCACTAGGACGTGGCTTAGTGCGTTCTGATGTCAACGTCATCATGTTTGATGAACCCTTGACTGTGATTGACCCACATCTCAAATGGGAATTGCGTTCTAAACTAAAAGAGTTGCATAGGGAGTTTAATTTCACCATGATTTATGTCACACACGACCAGACAGAAGCCTTGACTTTTGCTGACCAAGTGGTTGTGATGCACAGTGGGCAAGTGGTGCAAATTGGCTCTCCTGAAGAATTGTTTAAACACCCTCAACATACATTTGTAGGACATTTTATTGGTTCTCCCGGTATGAATTTTTTACCTTGTGAACTTTCATCAGAAGGCATGCCTATTTTTTGCCAAAACCTCATTCCAATTTCAGAACCTTACCAAAAAATTGACAACCCCAAAGATTTACAGCTTGGAATCAGACCAGAGTTTATTGAAATCACTCCTGAAGGCTTTCCTGTCAATCTAGTTAGTATCAAAGACATTGGTCGTTATCAAATTCTCACAGTCAGCCATGAGCATCACGAGTTTAAAATCTATCTTTCTGAAGAGCTTGCGGTGGACAGTGGCAATCTGAAAGTCCGTTTTCACCCCGATTATACACACGTCTATCATAATGGCTGGTTGTGCCAAAAGGTTGCCCCATGATTGAAAAAACACAAAATCAAAAAGCGTGGTTGATGGTCTTGCCTGTACTCATCTTAGTTGCATTTAATGCTGTGATTCCTTTGATGACGGTTGTGAATTATTCGGTGCAAGAAACTTTTGGGAACAACGTGTTTTTTTGGGAGGGTGTCAAGTGGTTTCAAGACATTTTGCGTTCAGAACGATTCCATGATGCGATGGGTCGGCAACTTCTTTTTACTTTTTTGATTTTGTTGATTGAGATTCCGCTGGGCATTACCATTGCCGTTACGATGCCTAAAGAAGGAACGTGGGCTTCTCTTTGTCTGGTGTTGATGGCATTGCCATTGTTGATTCCTTGGAATGTGGTGGGGGCAATATGGAATATCTTTGCATTGCCTGACCTGGGTTTATTGGGGCGAACAGTCAATGCTTTAGGAATAGATTACAATTTCACACAGCAACCAATTTCAGCATGGGTGACTGTGATTGCGATGGATGTATGGCATTGGACTTCGCTGATCGTGCTTTTGGCTTATGCAGGTTTAAGGTCTATTCCAGACGCTTTTTACCAAGCGGCAAAAATTGATGGAGCGTCTACGTGGCAGATTTTTTGGCTGATTCAACTGCCTAAAATGAAAAAAGTCTTGACCATTGGTATTTTGTTAAGGCTTATGGATAGCTTCATGGTTTACACAGAACCTTTTGTTTTGACAGGTGGAGGTCCCGGTAATAGCACCACTTTTCTGTCTATTGATTTGGTCAAAGTGGCACTTGGTCAATTTGATTTAGGACCTGCCTCTGCTATGTCGTTGATTTACTTTCTAGTTGTGTTGTTGCTGAGTTGGCTGTTTTACACGTTTATGACTCATCAAGAAGTCAAAACTTAATGTTCTCTTGTTTCAGATTATGAAAAAATTCGTTTGGATTCCTCCGACTTTGTACATCTTATTTTTGATGCTTCCAATTTATTGGCTGGTCAGTATGTCTTTTAAAAGTAGTGGAGAGATTTTGAATACGTTTACTCTGTTTCCCCGTGAATGGACGCTTGATAACTACATCAAAATTTTCACAGATTCAACATGGTATATGGGTTATGTCAATTCTCTGATTTATGTCTCCATCAATACCATCATTTCTGTTACGTTTGCATTACCTGCCGCCTATGCCTTTTCTCGTTATCGCTTCATTGGAGACAAACATCTCTTCTTTTGGTTGCTCACCAATCGCATGGCTCCGCCAGCTGTCTTTGCATTGCCTTTCTTTCAATTCTATTCAGCTTTGCAATTATTTGACACGCACCTTGCTGTTGCATTGGCTCACACTCTTTTTAACATTCCACTAGCAGTCTGGATTTTGGAGGGTTTTATGTCTGGGATTCCAAAAGAGCTAGACGAAACGGCATACATTGACGGCTATTCGTTCTGGCGATTTTTTATCAAAATTTTTATTCCTGCCATCATTTCTGGAATTGCAGTGGCAGCCTTCTTTTGCTTCATGTTTTCATGGGTAGAATTATTACTTGCCAAAACATTGACTGCTGTGGAGGCGAAGCCCATTTCTGCAACCATGACTCGTACTGCCAGTTCTTCAGGGTATGAAATTGGATTGTTGTCTGCGGCAGGGGTGTTGACTATTATACCCGGGGCGTTGGTGGTTTATTTTGTCCGAAACTACATTGCCAAAGGTTTTGCATTAGGGAGGGTTTGAATGTTTTTATCTTGGATGTCTTGGACGTGGCAGACTGCTACTTTTTTTATTTGTATTGCTTTCATGCTGTTTGCAATGGGAGTTTGGGAATATTTGGTGCCCGGTGGTTCGCCTCGTCAAGGAATATTAGGCATAGAAACGACCAGAGGGGATCGTTTGTTTATTTCTTTACTAGGAAGTGCTTTTATTCACCTGGCTTGGCTCGGAATCAGTGATTTTTCTCTTTGGATTGCAACAGTACTTTCTACAATCTATTTACTATTAGTGTTTAAATTTGTATGAATTTTTTGTGATAAGTTGCTCCTCATACTTCCTTCCCCAAAATTCCTCTTCATTTAAAAAAATTCTTAAAAAACGCAAAAAATCATTTGTGGCAGGTCATTCAAAATGGATTTCATTAAACTTTTAATAAATACAGGTCAAAAGACATTTAGATTGACAAAAATTAAAATTGTATTTTTATTGGGTTTTATCATCAACTCTTGTTCTTTTGCAGAGACTCCAGAAGAAAGACCTTATCATCATACTGACAATGGATTTAGAAACTTACCCGGTGGCATACCTGCTGAAGAGGTATCTGCTTTCTATCGCTTTCGTAAATTTTTTATCAATAAGGTCACAGAAGATTATGATATAGAAATTCCAGAGGGTCATGTCATACCTTATCCTGCAGCAGTAGAATTGCTCAAAAGTTTTGGCACAGAGCAAGAAATTGTCACTTGGATTGGACACATGACAACTTTGATTCGTTTAGATGGAAAAGTTGTTTTAACAGACCCATTTTTTAGTGATTATGCAACACCAGTTCCTCCTTTTGGTCCTAAACGAAGCGTGGATCCAGGAGTTAAAATAGAAGACTTACCACCGATTGACATCATTCTCATTTCTCATAGCCATTATGACCACTTAGATTTACCGTCTTTGGAAAAAATTCCAAACAAAGACAACATTACAGTCGTTGTCCCTTTGAAGCTAGGAGTTTATGCTAAGGATAAAGGCTTTGCTCAAGTGATTGAGCTAGACTGGTATGAGGAAACGAAGGTAAAAGGCATACAAATCATTGCCTTGCCTGTCATTCATTGGTCTAAGCGAAGTCCGTTTAAAAAAAACGACACGCTTTGGGCAGGGTTTTCTATTGCTTCAACTCAAAAAAAGATTTTCTTTAGTGGCGATTTAGAATATGGCACGCATTACAAATCGCTGGCAAAATACGGACCCTTTGATTTGGCTATTTTGTCCATCTCTCCTTATAAACCCTCTTTTGTGATGAAAGGCAGTCACTGCGAACCCATCAACTGCCTCAAAATTGGCTTGGAACTCAAGGCTCAAAACTTCATGCCTGCTCATTGGGGGACAATTCAACTTGGTTTACACCCCTTCAATGAGCCTATTGAAGATTTTAAAAAAGCGGCACAAGCATTGAATATTCCACCAGAAAATTTAAAAATTTTTAAAATTGGTGAGACCAAGCCACTTGATTGATTGCATGGCAGCTTGTCAAGCGGATTGACAAGAAAGTTTAGCCATGCTGTTTATTCCTCTTTCCAATCTCTGCTTTTGAACCAGTAGGCGTCCCTTGCTTGCAAGAAGCCGTTGGCTTGGTTGATACGAATCCAATTATTGAAGACATTGAGGGATTCAATGTCTCCTTTTCGCAAAGCAAAAGCGGCAGGCAACTTCGCCAAATTCGCACCATCTTCTACCAGATAAACCTGTCCTTTGTGGTTTTCCAAGCTGTCTAATGCTCCCATAGAATTATCAATACTCGCATCTGCATTGCCATTAGCGACTTCTTGTGCTGCAATTCCATCATCATCAAATTGACGAAGTTTGGCTTTGGGAAAAAATCTTTTGGCGAGTATGGCAGGAATCGCTCCACGTCTGACAGCAAGAGTAATCTTGCGGCTATTGAATTGCTTCAATGATGTGAACTTCTCTTTGTCTTTCATGTTGGCAACCACGACGTATTCTCCACCCCCGTATGGAATGGAAAAGTTGACTTTCAGATTACGTTTAGTTGTCACGCTCATACCTCCAATAATCACATCCATCTTGCCTGTTTGTAGGGCAGGAATAATCCCGTCCCACGCAGTTGGCACAAGCTGTAATTCTACCCCTAAATCCTCTGCCAGCTGTTTGGCAACGTCAACTTCAAAGCCAACATATTCCCCTTCCTTGTTCAAAAAAGCCCAAGGAACAAAGGCACTCATGCCGACACGGATTGAGCCACGTTCAATAATCTCATCTATGACAGACTTGCTTTGAGCAAAGGCAGGCATTGAAACTGCCAGCATCAACTTTGACAAGATGAGTGTTTTCAGCAATGGTTGTATGAATTTTTTTATCATTTTTTTCTCCTTTTCAAATGATAGTTAATGAAATGGACTGGGAAACAACCACATCTCCCAGCTACGTTTTCTTTTCTTACAAATAAGAAGAGAAAGTTAAAATTATGGCAAAAAGGCTAGGATTCTAGCTTGTGCTTGAGAGCCTTCCTTGATTGGTAAGACCCCAATCACTGCTGTGGCACCTGTCTCTGGTAACGCATCTAAATTGGCCATATTTTCTATTTGATATTTGTTAGCTTGAAGCATGAGCAAATGGGTTGCAAAGTCTTGGGACATTCCATAATCAAGACTCAATGTGTCTATTCCAATGCCTGTGACGTTTCGTTTGATTAGGAGTTTGGCAGAATCAGCAGAAAACCCGGGAAAGTGCATGACATTGTTTTCATCTAAATTGACATAACTTTTAGGGTCTTTAAACTTCTTATGCCAGCCTGTATTTAAAACAACCAAGCTGCCAGAGGGAATCTGTCCATTCTTCTTCTCCCATTTCTTGACCTCTTCTACAGTGAGTTGATAATCAGCATTGGCTCTGGCTTGTCTTTGAACGTCAATGACAGCAATGGGTAGAACTAACTGATTGAGTGGAATTTGGTCAATCGTGTGTTGACCTTTGACAAAGTGAGAAGGGGCATCAACATGTGTCCCTGTATTTTCTCCCATAGTAAACTGATGTAGCTGGTAGCCTTGGTCATAATCCACAAGACGTTCCTTTTTAAAAGGGACTCCTCCTGGCCAATATGGCATGCCATCATACATGGGTTGAGTCAAATCAATCACCTGAGTCGCTGCCAATTTTTGGTTTAATTTTTCAGCAGTTGCATAAGTTGAGATGAGACCAAGAACTAGGAACACCATTAAAGATTTAAGTACTGCTTGTATGAATTGTTTTATCATTTTTTTCTCCTTTTCAAATGATAGTTAATGAAATTGACTGGGAAACAACCACATTGCCCAGTCAGCTGGCTTTTTTTGAAAAAGCCTCAAATTATAGAAGTCATTCAAGAATCAGTCATTACAACTTAACTAGTTTAGGAAAATCAAGCAGGAAAAACGCCTCTTCAGCAATAGATGGGCTTTTGTCCAACCTCTTTCTTCCAAAAAGATTCAAACAATCCACAGGACAAAGGACAGGAGGGTCAAGGTTGTTGATGCCTAGCACCTGATTCCTAGTCAATTCTTCAAATGCCAAAAACCCTTTTGGTGTCAAGTAATCTTCTTTGGGATAGAAAATAGAGGCGATTGTTTGATAATCATAAAAACTTCGCTTCTCTGGCATCTCTTCTTGCGGAAGGACACCACAATTTTTGCAAAATTGCAAAATACAGCTGACGGCTGTCTCAAAAGCTGTTGGTTCTTCATGGCTACCTGTTTCTATTGAAAGAATGGGAATGCTTCGTTTTTGACCTCCAAACAATTTAGAAACAGGCACTCCAATTTGAATGTTGGCAATGTTAGAGATGATTTTTTTCATTTGCGGAGGGAATCCCCTAAACAATCCATGATCTAAGCGGTCACTGATATTGATAATTGTAGGTTCTGAATCGTTTAGAGTGCTGTGAACATCTAAGCCATAATCAAAAGTTTCATAGATAGGCAACAACTCTTTAATCCTTGCAATTTCATACTCATCATTTGTTGGTTCTAGGTTGCAAGGTAATCGGTTCATGTTGAGATTGAGAAAGCGATAAATTTCTTTTTGTGCAGATGGCTTGTCAAGGTCATCAAAATAAAGCTCTGCGGCTTTTAGATTGTTCAATGTAAAAATCACCCTCCCGCTTTCCGGTTTGACATTCTTTTCAAGAAAGTACTGAAAGCCAGCAAGACCGCTAGGCTCGTTACCGTGAGTCATCACACCAATCCCAACAGTCTTGCCAGTGCTACTTCCCTCAAACGCATAACAGCCTTGCACTCCATTGAAGGAAGAATTTCTGAGTATTTGAAAAGCATCTACTAAACTATGAATCATCATGTCAAACTTTTTTGAATGTTAAAAATAAAAATGAACAATCTGTTTGGGTTACAAACGTTTCTGAATGATCCCTTGATGAGTCATATAATAACCATCTTTTGCAAGATGTTGTAACTCACCTTCAATCAATCCATGTAAATCTTTTAAACGAAAAAAAGGAATATTGGGAGCGGCATGATGCTCTGCATGATAGTTCATTTTCCAATTCAATGAAGACACCCAATTCAAAGTGTAGGTTGTGCGTGTGTTGGCACGAATGTCCTTGGTGAAATGACAATCTACATGCTCACTCATACGAATCAACCGCATGACAGGTTCGCTCATTATTCTTGGAATAATCCACACCCACAACAACAAGGAGTTTTCTAAATAAAAAGAACCTCCTAGCAAGATGGCATAGCCTGTCAGCATGACCCATGATTCCAAAATCACCCGTTTTTTATTTTTGCTCTTGATAAATTTTTGTTCATTTTCTGTCAGTTGACCCGTGAGTGTATGCAAAAAAGTCTTCAAAATCCCAAGAAAATAGGGTAATGCTGTTGCGTAAAGCAGGTATCCTTTCAGGCTTTCTACATTGGGAATATACTCGGGGTCGTGTTCAGGTTGATTTGTGAAGGCATGATGCCGATGATGTTCCAAAGTAAAATAACGTCCGGGAATAAAGAGTAAAAACCCTGTCAGATGCAGGACGATTTTATTCAAAAGAGGAGTTTTAAAGGCGCTGGCATGAGAAGTCTCGTGCATTGGAGCAAATAAATGCACAAGAACGATTCCATGCAGAAAAAGCACTAACCACAACAAAGGACTGCTTTGCCCTGTCTCTATCAGCCAATCAATCAAAACTGCTCCAATGGCTAGCAATCCAAAGTGGCAAAAAGTATAGGTCAATGCAGGAACATCAGAACGAGTATAAAATTGCTTGAGGACTGAAGCATCTATCAAATGATTCAAAGACCTGACTTCTTTAGTTTTTTGTGTTGGTATCATGTGAGTTTTTTGTCAAAAATTATCATTTCATCTTTTTCAAAAAAGAATCAAGGCTCTAGAGTATTTTGAATTATTTATTTTTCCATAAATTATATAACACTACACATAAATCGTTTTGCCTATATATTTTCGTAAGGGTTTAATAGCACATAGGATAATAAATATACTCAGGGCAAGGGCGATTTGTTTGTTTAAGATATAGCCTTGCCCTGTTTGGGATAAAATGTTCCAGTTGTATATGGCTTCTAGTGTGTTTAATGCCTGCCCTGCCAGTATGGACAGTACACTAATGGACACAACATAAACAATCATTGCTGATCGACCTAACATATTGGAAACAACCATTAGCGTTGCAATATTGGACGCAGGACCGGCTAGCATAAATACCAATGCTACCCCGGGAGATATGCCCGATAAAATTAACCATGCGGCAATAGGCGTGGCCGCAGACGCACAAACATACATAGGTAACGCCACCAAAACCGCCAATGCCATGGGAAACAACCCATAACTATGTTGTCCCAAGAATGTCGCCGGCACAAATGTCCGCATCACTGCTGTAAATATCAGTGCTAGCACCATATATTTAAACACATCGTCTAATAAATTGGTAAACGCACAGCGTTGCCCCATTAAAAAACGATACCATAAAGTCTTTGGCGAATCATTGGAAGTATGACGGCAAGAATCTTGTGTGTGGGCATGGGATGAACGGGTACAACATGCCCCGTCCTCTGTATCGTGTGTGGGCATGTGCTTACCTGTCAATACAATAACTGTCCACGCGGTTACAATGGCGGTTGCCAAGGCACTTAACAATCTTGCAACCATCATAATCGGTCCTAACAAAGCATAGGACAGGCTTAAACTGTCCGCCCCTGTTTCAGGCCCAGATACTAGAAACGATACTAATGATCCTTTGTTTGCCCCTTGTTTTTTTAATTCCACAACTACAGGAACCACACTGCATGAACACAGGGGCAGGGGCGTTCCAAAAACGGCTCCTTTTAAGGGGGACAAAAACCAAGAGGACGGATTGCCAAGAACTCGTAACACCCATTTATCTGGCACAAAAGATTTTAACAGCCCAGCGATAAAAAATCCCAGTGCTAGGAATGGTAGAGCATCTAGGGTAACCATATACAGATTCTGTAAAAAAGATTCTGACCATTGCCCGTATGTTGAATCCCGAAATGCTTTAAATTCACTAGTGGCTACACCATGGAACAAACTCATTGTTCACAAACCCTCAATTATGCACTTAACAATGCTTGAAAAGTGCCACTTGAAAAACAAACTTTCAAAGCGGTACCCCATGAAAGAAAGAGAATTATTTCTTAACGGAAGAAAAAATCTTCAGCTGACTTTTTGACAGGCGTACTAAGACTACAATGCGCACCTTGATTGATATTTGAATCCTGAATCCACCCCAAAGGGGGAGGAATCAAGTAAGGATTCACACCCGTATCAAACAAATCCCAAAGCAACAGTGCAAGGATCATTGCTGGAATCAAATAAAGCGTTACTTTCATAATGCTTATGTCTGTTTCATACCACAAAAAGGTCTCACTTTGACAGCTAAGACACTCCCCAAAAAAGCAGCAGCAAACCAAATCCAACCATGTAAACTGCTGCTGATGATTCCGCCATATAATGCACCAATATTACAACCAAATGCAACCCGTGAAAAATAACCTGCTCCCAATGCACCAATCACATTAAATAATTTTTTTCTTCTTTCCAGATCATTTGGCTCGTTTTGAGTGGATTGCAACGGCTTTTTGACTTTGTTCAGATAAGAGACTGCCCAAATTCCCACCATAAAACCAACATTTGTCAGTGAAGTATTGTCTAACAAAAGACTATTTTGCAATGTGGCTTGAGTTGCTTCTTGAGACCAAAACGTGAGACTAGTGACAGAGAATCCCAATGCTTGTACGATTTTAGCAACCCAAAGTCCTAAACCATAGACAATTCCCCAAGGCACTGCACTAATCAGTAAAACAGCATAAGATGTCAATGCAACCAAAGCGACACAAATCAAGGGGACTCTACCTTGATACTTCCAAAGGTCATAAGGTGTGTTTTTGCATCTCAAATACACTATGAAAGCAAGTAACAGCAGGACAAAACTTTGTATCATCAGGGTCAAAGCACTCCCTACTTCTTTGTACAAAATGACCTGACCTAGACTGCCTAAAGAAAGCCACCAAGACAAGTGGAAAGTCCCTAAAAACGCTCCTATTGCAAAAAAGAAAAAGGCTAACACTGTTTGATTCCCGCTACTTGCGTTTGCCACAAGACCAGAACCACAGCCGTTGGCAATTTGCATAAAAAAGCCAAAGCAAAATGCTCCAATCAGTAAACTGACACTAATCGGTCCTACTGCTGGCTGAAGGCTTTCATAAGAAGAAAGTGTCGGTATGAACAAAAACATACCCACAGCCAAAAGGACGCACTGCAAAAACATACCGCTGGGGTCTTTTAAGACAATGAAACGTCTCCAAGCCACTGTAAAACCAATAGAGCCTTGGACAAAAAATAACCCCAGCATCATACCCAAGATGATAAGCAAAGTGCTTCGCACCCCTGCAACCACTACCACATAAAGCAGTAGTGAAGCAGGAATCAAAAAAGCCGGGTACAAGTTCAGTCGCTTGACTGATTGAAGAGAGGCTAAAACAGACATGGGCTAATTGCTGACCTCATGCCACCAAAGTTGAAGTCTATTTTTTTGGTTAGCAACTTCCAAGTTTTTATGAGTCCAATCTACCATAGAACCATCATAAAGTTTGACGTCATAGTTTAAAAGTTCAGAAAACACAAACCAGTTCGTTGCCGCCCAATGTCCAGTGTTACAAAAAGACACGATGCTTTTTTGCCCATCAAAATTTAAACCTTGAGCAAGTTTTTTCAAAGTCGCTTGATTGACAATCGTCCCATCTTCTGCAAAGACCTTGAATTGCGAAAATTGTTGAGAATCAGGAATCGTGCCTCCGTATTTTGCTTTAGAATGCTTCTGGTAACCTTGATATTGGTCATCTGGTCTTGCATCTAATAGCACAACATTAGGGTCTCCTTGTGAGCTTTGAACTCCTTGCGCATCAGTCAAGTAAGCATCGTCAAACTTCTCAAGAGTAAAGGAGGAGATTTGAGGAGTTACAGCTTGTGCATCAGTTTCATAGCCTGAATCTTGCCAGTTTTTGAAGCCTCCGTCAAGAATTGCGATGTCAGTCAGCCCAGCTACTTTAAGAGTCCAGTAAACCCTTGCAGCACTTCCAAAGTCTGAACCCTTCACATTTCCAAAGACCACGACAACCGATTGTGTTTCATCAATTCCTGCCTTTTGGATAAGGTTTTCCACATAGTCAGCTTCAGGCAAAAGCCCTACTACCCCGTTTCTACTCACCCTCCATTTTTGATACGGGGAATTGACCGCACCTGTAATGTGCGAGCTGTTGTAGTCTTTCTGGCTTCGTATGTCCAAGACCGTGACTTGCCCCAGACGTTTTGACAGACTCTGTGCATCAATCAATGGTGATTGAAAAGTTGTCACTGCAAAGGCACTAGAAAATGAAAATACACATGCCATGTATATTTTCAAAGCTGGTTGTATGAATTTTTTTATCATTTTTTCTCCTTTTATTAATGATAGTGAATCAAATCAACTGGGAAACAACCACATTTCCCAGTCGGTTGGCTTTGTGAAAAAAGCCTAAAAATTGAGACAAGCCATTCAAGAACAAACGGTTCTCTCAATCGTTTTTGAAATAAATCAAGATGTACGAGATTGATTATTTGGAGTTCCTAACAGAAGAAACTCTTTTTGAAAGAAGAAGATGTTAGCTGCAACAACAGCAACAACAGAAGTCAGAAGGAAGGGGTTGAGATGATGACATACCAAAGGACAGTAAAATCAAGTCACTCATTGGGGAACTCTGTGTTAGATATTTTAGCGATTAGCGAAAAATTCAAAAAGTGAACATTCTAATTGAAACGTCAAAAATTTGTCAAGTCCTTTTTTGACAATTTTTAACCTGATTTTGGAAGCATTCCGATTTTTCAGCTTTCTTTTTGTTTTTTTTCAAACCTTGTTCCCTGTCAACAAGTCAATCAAAGTCTTTCAGGCAAAAGACTAGATTTAGCTAACCATGTTCAATTTTTTAACCTGAATATCCTGTAAATTCATGTTACAATCTCTGACTTTTGCCATCTTTGACCGCACATGATGCTACAACTAAATGGAGACACGTTCTTCGTTTTAAAATTGATAGGAATCGTTTTAAGTTTTGTCCAATCTGCTGTTTTTTCAGGATTAACGTTGGGGTTGTTTGGTCTTGGACGGCTTAATCTGGAAGTCAAAGCAGAGTCAGGAGACACCCGAGCCAAAAAGGTTTTGGAACTCCGCAAAGACTCTCACTTACTTTTGACTACACTGCTTTGGGGCAATGTTTCTGTCAACTGCTTACTTACAATCCTGCTAGACTCTCTTTTTTCAGGCGTCAGTGCGTTTTTACTTTCCACATTAGGCATCACCATTTTTGGAGAAATCATTCCCCAAGCCTATTTTTCAAGACGTTCTTTGTACATCGGGTCATTGTTCTCTCCTTTGGTGCGAGTCTATCAAATTTTGCTTTATCCCATCGCTAAACCATCAGCATTATTTTTGGATTTTTGGTTGGGTCGTGAAAGACCTGCTTACCTAGAAGAAAAAAGTTTTAGCTTGATGATTAAAAAACACATGACCTCAAAAACTTCTGACATTGGAGAAGTGGAGGGAGTTGGAGCATTAAATTTTTTAAAGTTTGATGATTTAAAGATTCATCAAGAAGGTGAAGAAATAGACCCCTCCAGCATTGTTCAAGTCAAGACCAAGTTTGGGATTCCAGTCATTCCAGAGTCCTTTGACTCTCCACAAGATGAATTTTTGCAAAGCATTCAAAGGTCTGGCAGAAAATGGATTATTTTGGTAGAGGAACAAGGGCAACCCTGTATGGCACTTGATGCAGATTCTTTTTTGAGAGACCAGATTTATCATCAAGGCATGTTTAATCCCTATTTCCATTGCCACCGTCCGTTGATTGTTCGCAACTCTAACATTCGCTTTGGGGATTTATTGCGTGAGCTTTCTGTCGTTTCTGAACACCCTGAAGATGACGTGATTGACCGTGATTTGATTTTATATTGGGGGACAGACCAAAAACGAATCATCACAGGAGCAGACATTCTTGGACGCTTACTTCGTGGAATTGTCAAAGTAGAAAAACCTGTTCCATGAGATGCTTGTCTTTCATCATCTTTGCGTTTCTCATCTCCTGCAAACCTCATCAAAACCCTTTGCCTTCCCTTGCCCCTGATGATGACAACATGCCTTCACAACATGCTTTTTTAGGGGTGTCTTTTGAGGCAGTGAAAACGGAGTCTTTACAGGTTCAACCCAAACAACATGCCCTCAAAATCAATACAGTCTTACCGGGAACGTCAGCAGAACAAGCAGGGTTGCAAGTCAATGATTTCATTGTGTCTTATGATGGAATCCATTTTGACAAATTGCAATTTGATGAAATGTCTTCTGCTTTCAGTCAATACGTGAAGTCAAAGCCCATCGGGCATCGCTTAAAATTGGAGGTCGTCAGACAAACCACCTTAGTTCGTAAAAATCAAGAAGATTGGACGCCTGTCAACACTGATGAATTGGTTCAACAGCTTGAAGGCTTTCACCTTCAAAAAAATCAAGAATGGACTATCCGCACACAAGCCCAGACTTTCCAAATCACCCCAGTTTTAAAAGGACGTTTTCTGAAAAAAACTAAAAAAACTAAAAAACTTTTTTGGCTAAAATCTGATGCCACCATTCAAAAAAAATTAAACCAGTTTCTGAACATCAAAGAAGCTCAAAACGCTTATGATGATTTACTGCAACGTTTCAAAGATGACGAAGCCTCGCCTGATGACTTTCGCCTAAGTGCGATTTCTCTTGCACATCGTGACCCAACCAAGCTCAAATCACTTGCCAATCAATTCAATATCCCAAACTGCAATCACAACGCATCTCTTCCAGAACTGATAGGGAACTTTGCCAGATTGCTTGACGCACCCCTCCCCAAATTCAAAGCAAGTCTTCCCCCTCAGTCTGACCAGATGGAAGAGCATTTGACCTACCTCCTGAAAATTGTAGAAGATGCTACCAAACTCAAAGATTTAGCATTCTCTCAGCTTTCTCTCAAAGAACGCCTGTTTTTAAAACAGTATGCCCCCTTGCTTGTTCAGTCGTTGAATGACAGTTTTTTCCTGAATCCCAAGTCTTCAGAAGAATTTCATCATGTTCTCAATTTGATGAAAAAGATAGACTTTGCACGGCTTTTTTCTGCCCAACAAACGTTGAGTCAGTTGACTCATCAACAATGGCTTGGGCAACTTCAAAGTGTTTTAAAGCAATGGGAGGCACAACAAAATCAAGAAAATGCTGTATTGCTTGACCGCCAAACTGCCTTTGGACGCCTTGTGATTGGAAGCTCGCAAGATTCACATTATGAACAGGATATTGCCATTTTGATTGATTTAGGAGGCAACGACCTTTACATGAACAATGCAGGGTCTGCAAGAAGTGACAGCATCGCTTTGCTGATTGACTTGGCAGGAGATGATGAGTATTCAGCCACTTCAGGAATTGCACAAGGGTCTGCCTTGCTTGGGCTTGGACTTCTGATTGATTTGTCAGGGAATGACCGCTATCGTGCGACCCATCTTGCACAAGGCAGTGCCATTTTAGGCGGGGGGCTTTTGATTGATTTGGCAGGAGATGATGATTTTACATCAGAAGAATTTGCTCAAGCCTCAGGTTTTGGCGCCATTGCAATTCTTTGGGATCAAGCGGGAGATGACCGATTTCGTTCACATTATCTAGCGCAGGGAGTTGGGACAGTCCAAGCCGTTGGGGCTTTGGTTGATTGTGCAGGAGATGATGAGTATTTTGCATCAGGCAAATGGGCAAGTAGTTATGGCAGAGAGGGTGCATTTCGTGGTGCATCTCAAGGCTTTGGTCTGGGATTGCGTGGCTATGCTTCAGGTGGGTTTGGTGTGTTGTTTGATGGTGCGGGCAAGGATACTTTTGAGGCAGGGAATTTCTCGCAAGGAGGCGGTTATTTTTTTGCAATGGGACTTTTGCACAATGCAGGAGAAGAGCAAGATTTTTATCTGGGCGAACGTTACGCCCAAGGATTTTCTGCTCATTCTGCATTAGGAGTTCTCATTGAAGAAGGAGGAGATGACCAATATCGTGTCAAAATTTCTGCAGGTCAAGCGATGTCGTGGGATTTAAGCGCTGCCATGCTTTTAGATTATGGAGGCAATGATCGTTACCTTTCAAAAGGGCAACTGTCTCAAGGTGCGGCATCGCAAAATGGATTTGCATGGTTTGAAGACTTTCAGGGAGAAGACACGTACAGCCTGCCTTTTGACCCAGCACCTAAAAGTTCAGGCAATGAATATCACGGGGGTCAAAATTTAAGCATTATGATTGAATATGGCAACCAGTCCCCTCAAAAAACAGGAGGCATTTTTGGAATCTTCTCAAACACCATCACAACAGAGTCCCATTGAATTTAGCAAGCCAAAGATGCTATGATGCAAAGCATTCCATAGCTTACGGCGAAATCCGCATTCAAACACCAGTAACTCCAATCTATCAAACCATGATTTAAATCATTCTCTTCTCAAATCTTTTGACCCCAAAAAGTTGGTGAGAGTCATCTAATATCTTAAAACTCCATTCCATCATTGAATTATGAAAAAAATCTCTAACAAACTGTCTTTGTCTGAACAAGAACTCAATGTTTTGAAGTTTTGGAAAGACCGACAAATCTTTGAAAAATCCATTGAGCAAAAGCCCCAATCCAATGCCTTTGTTTTTTATGACGGACCTCCATTTGCGACAGGTTTGCCTCACTATGGGCATTTGCTGGCAAGTATCATCAAAGATGCCATTCCACGTTACCAAACCATGCAAGGCAAACGTGTTGAAAGACGCTTTGGCTGGGATTGTCACGGTTTGCCTGTGGAAGCTGAAATTGAAAAAATGCTCAAGCTCAATGGCAGACCAGACATTGAGGCATTTGGTATTGAAAAATTTAATGAAGAATGCCGAAAAATCGTGCTTCGTTATACTTCTCAATGGCGTGAAACGATTGAAAGGATTGGTCGTTGGGTGGATTTTGACAACGATTACAAGACGATAGACCTTTCCTTCATGGAATCTGTCTGGTGGGTTTTTGCACAACTTTGGAATCAAGGCTTAATCTACAAAGGTTTGAAGGTTGTGCCGTTTTCTGCAAGGCTTTCAAGTCCTCTTTCTAACTTTGAGGCAAATCTGAACTACAAAGACACTCAAGACCATTCACTCACTGTCAGATTTGCAGTTGATGGAGAACCTGACACTTTTTTCCTTGCATGGACAACGACCCCTTGGACGCTGCCTTCTAATTTGGCTCTTTGTGTGGGGGCAAGTTTACAATATGCCAAAGTCAAAAGCCTCAAAGATGGAGCGACTTATTATTTAAGCAAAAACCGTATTGCAGACTATTTTCAACCTGACACCTTTGAAATTCTCAGCACTCATCAGGGGTCAGAGTTGGTTGGAAAACGTTATCGGCGTTTGTTTGATTTTGCAGGTGCTGATTGTGGAGACAACGCATGGAGTCTTTTAAGCGATGACTACGTCAGCGATGAAAGTGGCTCTGGAATTGTGCATCAAGCCCCCGCCTTTGGTGAAGACGACTTGCGGATTTGTCAGCAAGCAGGAATCAAGATTTTTGACCCCATCAATTCAGAAGGTTATTTTTTAAAAGTGGCAGGAGACTTTGCAGGCAAGCATTTTAAAGAGGCAGACTCTCTCATCATCAAAACACTCAAAACACAAGGGAATGTTTTTGTTCATCAATCCTTGCATCATAGCTACCCGTTTTGTTGGAGAACCGACACTCCCTTGATGTATAAGGCGATTGACACGTGGTTTGTCAATGTGGAAACACTCAAAGAAAAATTGATTCAAAACAATCAGACCATCAACTGGCAACCTGAACGTATCAAGACAGGACGTTTTGGCAAATGGCTAGAAAATGCCAGAGACTGGGCAATCAGTCGCAACCGCTTTTGGGGGACGCCTTTGCCGATTTGGACTTCTGAAGAAGGGGACTACATTTGCTTTGGCTCTATTGAAGAACTGGAACAAGCAACAGGGCAAAAAGTCAATGATTTACACAAGCATTTTGTGGACAAATTGACTTTTGAAAGAGACGGCAAAACATACAAAAGAATCCCTGAAGTCTTGGACTGTTGGTTTGAATCAGGAGCCATGCCTTATGCACAAGAACATTATCCTTTTGAAAACAAAGACAAATTTGACTCAAACTTCCCTGCCGATTTTATTTCAGAAGGATTAGACCAGACCCGCGGTTGGTTTTATACTCTCATCGTCATTGCCACAGGTTTATTTGACAAACATGCTTTTAAAAATGTCATTGTCAGCGGAATGCTGCTTGCCGAAGATGGTAAGAAGATGAGTAAGCAGCTGAAAAATTACCCCAATCCAGATTTAATGATTGAAAAATATGGTGCTGATGCTGTGCGTTTATATCTTCTCAATTCTGCAGCAGTGCAAGCTGAAGAACTGCGATTTTCAGAACGAGGGTTGATAGACACCATGCGGGGAATTTTGATTCCCTTGTGGAATGCTGTGTCTTTCTTGACAACTTATGCTGAAATTGACAACTGGCAACCTGAAGCGATTGAATCCAATCCATTGTCAGACAATCTTTTAGATTGCTGGATTCTTTCCAAATTACAAGGCTTGATTCAACATGTCCATTTGCACATGGAACAATACAAGTTATCTGAATCTATCACGCCTCTTGTGGCATTTATTGACCTGTTAACAAACTGGTATATCAGACGTTCCAGAAGACGTTTTTGGAAAAGCGACCAAGGTCAAGACAAGCAACAAGCCTATCAAACGTTGCATCACGTCTTGTTTGAGTTTTCCAAGTTGATTGCTCCATTTGCTCCATTTATGGCAGAAGGCATCTATCAATCTTTGAGGCTTGAGGCGTCTCCTGAAAGTGTGCATTTAGACGCATTTCCTGTAGCTCAAGCAAAATATGTCAATCTGGAGTTAGAAGAACGTATGGAATGGACGCTTTTGGCTGTCCGTTTAGGGCGGTCGTTAAGAGCTAAACATCAGTTGAAAGTCAGACAACCCCTTGCCAAAATCACACTCATCACACGTCAAAGTCAGGCGAAAGAATCGCTTGAAAAGATGAAAGACACCATTGCCCAAGAACTCAATGTCAAACAAGTTGAGCTTTCACGTGATGAGTTTGGACTGGTGAACTTAACAGCCAAACCCGATTTTAAAAAACTCGGACCTAAGGTGGGAAAAAAGATGGGATTGATTAGCAATCAAATGAAGTCATTGCCTGATGACATGGTGTTGCAACTCTATGAAGGGCATGCCATCACACTTGATTTGGAAGGCGAACCTTATCAAATCACGGCTGATGATGCCATCATTCAACGGAACGAAAAAGAGGGGGTCGTCGTCTTGACAGAAAACAACCTGACTGTCGCTCTTGAAACACATCTTGACCAAAGTTTAGTCCAAGAAGGTCTTGCCCGTGAGTTTGTCCATGCTGTCCAAAATGTCAGGAAAGAGCAGAACTTAGAGATTGCAGACCGCATTCATCTCTTCTACCAAACAGCTCACACCTTGACCGAGGCAATCCAAAATCATCAAGACTTCATTCAACAAGAAACGCTTGCCTTGTCTGTTGAAAGTTTTCTTGATACCAATCAAAAATCTCAAAGCCATGAAATCCAAGTCCATGAAATTCAAATTAATGACTTGACATGTCAAATACAGATTCAAAAAGTCTCTTAGAAAATAAACTTTCTTTCATAATTTTTTAGCAAAATTACTCAAAATGTCTTCACAAACTCTTGGAGTGGTCATGCTCAATTTTGGAGGTCCTGCTTCTTTGCAAGAAGTGTCTCCTTTCTTACAAGAAATCTTGACAGACCCTAATGCCATTCAACTGCCTGTCCCTCATGTTGCACAAAATCTTTTAATGGGAACGATTGGACGCCTTCGTGCCAAAAAAGTTGCCCCTGAATATCAAAACATGGGCGGGAAGTCTCCCATTCTTGAATCCTCTGCCAAACAAAATGCAGCATTGCAACAGGAACTCCAACAACGCAATTTCTCTATCAAGGTTTACGATGCCTATCGCTACGTCAGAGGTCATGCGGCACAAACAGCCCAGCAAATTTTGGAGGACGGAATTGAAAAACTGCTGTTGCTACCCATGTATCCCCATTTTTGCTATGCCACCACAGGATCATCAGTAGAGCAGATGCTACAAGAACTCAAAAAATTCAATTATCAAGGGGAGGTGTCATGTGTCCGTTCTTACCCTGAAAGCCCCAAATATGTGCAAACTCTGCAAGACTTGGTGGAACAATCCATTCAGCAGAACAAACTAGACCCTTCAGACACGGTGATTTTGTGTTCTGCCCATGGTCTGCCCCAAAGTTATGTTGACGATGGAGACCCTTATCAAGTGGAGCTTTTGGCAACCATCAAACAGTTGCAGCTTCGGCTTCCTGCATGGCGTTTTGAGCTGTCCTTTCAAAGCAAAGTTGGACCTGCCCAATGGCTGACTCCTGCTACTGACGACGCCATCTCTGACCTTGCCAAAGAAGGCATTCCAAATGTCTTGGTCATTCCCATCAGCTTTGTTAATGACCATTTAGAAACCCTAGTAGAACTTGACGAAACTTATTTTGAAATGGCACGTGAACAAGGCATCAACCCGTTCAGAACTGCCCCGATTGAAACACACCCTCAATTCATCAGCTTACTCGCTGATGAAGTAGAACACTGGACAAAATCCTTTGCAATCCCTGCCAAACTGCTCTTGCCTCCTAGTCAATCCTTTCAACGCTACTTCCAGTGGGTCATTTACGGACTGCTCATTGCCACAACTCTTGGCATCAGTCAGTTGCTGTGGTGATGCTTGGACTTTACTTTTACTTTTGTTTTGGAACTTGAAGTCTAGCCAAAGAGCTAGACCTTCACTCTCATTTTGTCTATTGAAGAACTTCATGATCAACTTTGTTAATTTTTCTTATTTTTATTTTTAAACTTTTAGATTTAGGTCAATACTATGTTAGAAAGTGGTACTGAATGGTTGATTGCTGGTGGTTTTGGCATTCTGATTTTGGGAGTCTGGTTGACTTCATTGGTTTCAAGAAAAGACAACTCTGCTGTTCTCATTAGTCTTGGGATTTTGGGAACGTTTGTAGGGATTGCTTATGGGTTATGGAATTTTAATGTAGAAGACATTGACACCAGCGTTCCTCAATTACTGGCAGGAATGAAAACAGCGTTTTTAACCAGCGTCACTGGAATGGCAGCCAGCCTGATTCTGAAGTTGTTGCTGAAAATGATTTTTGTCTTCACCAGAAAAACTGACGATGCAGCCCCTGCAGAACTTTTAAACCAAACTCTCAACAAAATTTTACATGCCATTCAAGGAAACTCTGACAAAACCTTGACCCAACAAATTCAAGAACTTCAAACCGCCTTGATTGGAGATGGTGAAAAATCTCTCACAACCGAAATGACCAAGTTGAGAACAGATTTTAACGACAATCACAAAGCACTCATCAGAGAATTTCAAAACTTTGCAGAAGAAGTCAGCAAAAACAGTGTTGATGCGATTGTAGAAGCACTGGAAAAAGTCATCAGAGACTTCAATGAAAAAATCAATGAACAGTTTGGAGAGAATTTTAAACAACTCAATGCCGCAGTCAAAGAACTGGTCGCTTGGCAAGACAAGTATCGTGAACATGTGGAAGTCTTGACACAACAATTTGAACACGCACAAACAGGCATTGAAACGACTAAAAATGCAATCCAAGACATTCAAAAAAGTAGTGAGGCAATCCCTGAATCTATGGAAAAACTCAATGACGTGTTAAACATTGCTAAATCACAAACTGATGAGCTGAATCAACACCTCAAGGCTTTTGAAGAACTCAAACAAAATGCAGTGGAGGCAATCCCTGTCATTCGTGATGAATTACAGCAAACGATTGAAGGCTGGCAAAGCAAAGTTGAAACCGCTTTTGATGACTTTTCAAAAATAACCTCAGAAAGTATGACACTACAAAAGGAGCAAAACACAAAACTAGGAGAGACGATTGCACAACAACAAACTATGAACCAACAACTGAAAGACTCTGTTGCAAAGAATGTTGAACAAATTGCAACGCTTGGCAAAACCATCAATGCAGGCGTCAAAGACACGATTAGCGAAGCCATGCAAGACATTTCAAAACGCAATGAACAAAATATAGAACTGCTCAAACAAGAGATGACAAACATTGTTGAAATGACCACAAGTGAGATGAAAGACACTTTGACCAGTCAACAAACGATGAACCGAGAACTGAAAGACTCTGTTGCAAAGAATGTTGAACAAATTGCAAATCTTGGCGAAACCATCAATGCAGGCGTCAAAGAGACGATTGACCAAGCAATGCAAGCTATTTCAAGGCACAATGAGCAAAATTTAAATCAGATGGAACGAACTATGACAGAAATTGTCAGACAGACCAATCAAAAAATAGAAGTTACGATCCAGACACTAGACCAAGAAATGCAAAAAGAAGTTCAAAACGTCATTCAAACAATGGGAAATAATCTAGCAAGGCTCAATGCAAAAATTATCAGTGACCATCAAGAGTTTATACGCAATGCAGAAAATTTCTCTCAAAGGCTCAATGATGTCCTCTATCGCTTGAGGCAGTGAGTCTATTCCAGTCACTAAATAAACCTAAGTTGCTAGTCATCAAAAGGACACATTCGACTATCTCAAACTCTCCTGTCATTCTTTATACCCCCCTAGTCATTCCGCACTTGATGCGGAATCCAACGTCAGTCAGGGTATGGATTCCTGCCTACGCTCCGAGTGACAAGAAGCCGAGTATTGAATTGACACATGCGTTTTACCTTAAAATAATGACCAGCAACTTGGGCTAAATCAATCTACCAAATCAATTCAATCTATTCATTCAGTATGTTCGAGAAAAAAGAAGAGAACTCTTGGATTTCCATATCAGACCTGATGTCTGGTTTAATGTTGGTGTTTTTGTTTATTGCTGTGATTTACATGCAAAATATTGCCAAAGAAAAATCACAGATCAAGCAAATTGTAGTGGCATGGAAAGAAACAGAAAATCAAATTTACCACGCATTGCAAGAAGAGTTTGAAAAAGACCTGCCTGTGTGGAAAGCAGAAATTGACCAGACCAATTTAATTTTTCGGTTTAAATCTCCAGAGATTTTATTTGCTCCCATGTCTGCTGAACTCAAACCCCAATTTCAAATGATTCTCAATGACTTCTTTCCCAGATACCTCAAAACACTGGCTCCTTTTATTGAAAACATTGAGGAAGTCAGAATAGAAGGGCATACTTCTAGCGAATGGAAAGGAAGCCAGACAGAAGAAGCCTACTTTAAAAACATGAACCTTTCCCAAGACCGCACACAAGCAGTCTGGGAATATGTCATGTCTCAACAACAGGTCAATCTTTACAAACACCCGATTAAACAGAAAATCACTGCCAGTGGGCTGTCTTCTTCACGAATCATTCAAAACACTCAAGGACAAGAAGACCGAGAAAAATCCAGACGTGTGGAGTTCCGTGTGATGACCCACACTAAAAAACAAATCGTCAATATTCTCCAAACCATCAGATGAAGCAAAGCCATGAAACTAAACGTTGATTTTTCTGCTCTTGAAGCACAAGTGCGTGCCATCAATGCCCCCGAGGTTCATTGGAAGATTGAAACACAAATCAAACCAAGAGATAGCATTGAATGGCAAGGTGGAACGATTGAAATCCAATCACTTGACGACATTCAAGTTGATCCAGAAACACGATTATTGACCAAAGATGGCAAGCCTTGCATTCTTTATATCCCCTACAATTCCAATGCTAAATATCATGTGTATCGGTGTCAAACGATTAAAGTAATGAAAAATGGGGGACGCTATGACCGCTACACCATCACAGATAGAACAGATGGACGATTTGAGATGAAAGATGGAGATTTTGAGGAATTAATGTGTTGTCAGCACTGTATCAACATGTTGCCATACGATCAAAAAGAAAAGCTAGGAATCCGTAAAAATAACTATATTGACTATTTGAATTTACCCAAGTTTTTTGAATATTATGGAGATCGTTCACCACTTTCTACCGAACCCAAGCCACGTTATCAGTCAGTGCGTGAAATGCCTAAGGATGGATACACAGAAGATTGGAACGAGATTTCAAAAAATTTGAGGGAACGTAAAAACTGGACATGTGAAAAGTGCAAAGTGAATTTACAGGATCATCAAAATTTATTGCATGTCAATCATAAAAACGGAGTGAAAGGAGACAATAGACCTGAAAACCTGAATGTGCTTTGTGTCAGATGCCACAGTAACGAGCCAAATCATCATCATATGAAGGGCAACCCCCAAACTCGTCAGCAAATTGAAACAGTCAGAAAAATTCAACTGCAACAAGGCGTGATTCGCACCACTGAAAACCACCAAAGAACAAATTTTGAAACAGAAAGAAAACGTCAAGCAATTTAAGAAATCAGAGAAGCAAAGGCAGAGTTAGAAGCACAAGAACAGTCTCATCATTCGGCTGGAACTCAACGTTCCTTCCAAAACTCTTTCCAAAATAAAAATTTAAGTGAAGACCAAAAAATCATTTGTGAATACCTTGCAAAAAATGGAAGTACCCAAGTTGATGAGATTTGCGAAGAGACAGGACTTTGTATTGCAACACTAAATAGTGAGCTAATGATGCTAGAGCTTGATGACGTTGTTGTCAAAACTGAAGACAGGTACAGCCTTGCCGAACAGCATCTTTAATCTTGTCAAAAAATAAAAACAGGAGAGGCGGTTTTTACACAGAAAGATAGTGTGAGTAAAAGGAGAGTCTAATAGTGAAATTCAAGAAGCGATGATTTGAATCACTCCTGCTCTTTCTTGTACCAAATAAATTTGGTTGGCTTTTGCTTCTGAAATTAAATCTTTGCTAAAAGACTCACTGGCTAATCCTATTAGCAATGACATTTTTCAAGGTGAGCAATAATGCTCCCGTCATTCCGCACTTGATGCGGAATCCATCAGCATTTAGAGGATAGATTCCTGCTTTCGCAGGAATGACAAAGAAAGAGGCAAGAATGATCAAAGGCAACCCAGCCAAACCCTCACTTCACTTGAGTGCTTGACGCTGAATCTCAAAAAAAAGAATGCAAACACAATGAAAAAAAGGAGATTGCGGGTCAAGGTGAGCAATGACCAAGACACGCCCGCAATGGCGGTTTTTTAAAGTGAGCAATGAAGAGGGAATAGGAAAAAGAGCAAACCGTCATTCCGCACTTGATGCGGAATCTCAAAAAAAAGGAGATTGCGGGTTAGGTCCCGCAGGTCAATGTAGGGACAAACCCGTGTGTTTGTCCTGCGTTTTAAGAAGAATGAGATTGCGGGTCAGGTCCCGCAATGACTGATGACTTTTCACAGCAAGTATGACAACACTTGCTGGAAGACAAAATACTACTCCAAACACTCCTTCCAACTCCACTACAACCTTTCTCTTGGCAACCTACCTCCCAAACTTGATTAAAAACATGTCCCTATCTCCTGAATTGACATGTCCATCAAAATTTCCCCAAGAGCTTCCTGTGACGTAAACATTGCCTGCTGAATCCACACTCACTCCATATCCTCTATCATAATCTGTAGTGCCAAGCAGTTTAGACCACTTCTTATTACCTGAACTGTCATACTTCACTAAAAACATATCATCACTTCCTGAATAGCTGTGTCCATCAAAATTTCCTTCAGATATTCCTGTCACATACACATTGCCTGCTGAATCCACACTCACTCCTCTTCCTGAATCCCAACTGCTACTGCCAAACAGTTTAGACCACTTCTTCACTCCTGAACTGTCATACTTCACTAAAAACATATCACTTCCTGAATTGCTGTGTCCATCAAAGTTTCCTTCAGATCTTCCTGTGACATAAACATTTCCTGCAGAATCCACACTCACTCCTCTTCCTTCATCATTTCTGCTACTGCCAAGCAATTTAGACCACTTCTTATTACCTGAAGGGTCATATTTCACTAAAAACATGTCCCAACCTCCTGAATTGCTGTGTCCATCAAAATTTCCCCCAGAGTATCCTGTCACATACACATTGCCTGCAGAATCCACAACCACTCCTTCTCCTAAATCCCAACTGCTAGTACCAAGCAATTTAGACCACTTCTTATTACCTGAACTGTCATACTTCACTAAAAACATGTCAAAACTTCCCGAATTGCTGTGTCCATCAAAATTTCCCAAAGATTCTCCTGTCACGTAAACATTGCCTGAAGAATCCACACTCACTCCTTCTCCATAATCTGAATTGCTACCGCCAAGCAGTTTAGACCACTTCTTATTACCTGAACTGTCATACTTGACTAAAAACATGTCATAACCTCCTGAACTGCTGTGTCCATCAAAATTTCCCCAAGAGTATCCTGTCACATAAACATTGCCTGCTGAATCCACACTCACTCCATATCCATAATCAGAATCGCTACTGCCAAGCAGTTTAGACCACTTCTTATTACCTGAACTGTCATACTTCACTAAAAACATGTCATAACCTCCTGAATTGGTATGTCCATCAAAATTTCCATGAGAGTTTCCTGTCACATACACATTGCCTGCTGAATCCACACTCACTCCTCTTCCATAATCTGAATTGCTACTGCCAAGCAGTTTGGACCATTGTTTAGTCAAGACTTTCTTAAAAATCGCTTGTGCGTAACAAGCCCAATCAGAAGCAGGAGTGCCAGATGCTTTGACACGAACGCAAAGGTTGTCTTTAGCAATGGCATCATCTCCAAAGCGAAAAGGGCTGGTGCAGTTTGTGATTTGTGCGGCAGTGGCACTTGTGCCATGCGTGGTGCATTCGTAACTCTTGCCTGAAGTGGTGGCAAAGGTGAGCGTTCTGCCTGAAATAGCAAGAGAAGTTGGTGCGTTGGGTGCAGTCTTGACAGCAGAGCTTTGTTGGTAAGGACTCCAGTCTCCCTCATCATCTTTGGCACGAACACGAAAAGTGTAGCTGGTTTCAGGCTGTAATCCTGACACAATCAGACTGGTTTGCGTGGTGGTTTGTGTGCCAGTCCATGACCCGCTACTTGTCTTGTAAGAGACTTCATAACCTTCCACTTGACCATCTGAATCTGCTGAAGGCAACCAGCTGACCTTGACACTGCTGGCTTTGACCTCGCTCGTTTTCACTTCACTCGGAGTGCTTGGTGGCACTACTTTTTCTGTGACGGTCACCGTGGACACACCACCATCGTCACTACTGCAGGCAAAGAGAGTCGTGATGCACAGCAGGCAAACACCTGTCTGGACAACAGAAGGTTTGACAACAGATGCCAAATGAACAAAACAACGATTGATGAACTTTTGCATAAAAACCTACCTATTAAACAAAATTGAACAAGATTGAGAAAAAATTAAAAACCAACAACACAACAGCACCCTTTAGGGTGCTGTCACACGAAAAACTCTCCTCTTGAAATGAAACCTTCATTTATTTTCAAGATGGGAGTTTTGCGAAAAACCAAAACGTGCATTATGCACGTACAAAAAAAAACCAAGTCAAGACTCAGGACTTGAGGGAATTTTTTTGGTTTTTAAGGAATTTTTTTGGCTGTTTTGAAGAAAGAATGCGTTTGGGAAGTCAGGAAAGATGAAGGTGTGAAGGTAGTTTGAAAAAAATTAAGGAATTTTGAAGATTTTTTAAGATTTTTCAAAAAAATCTGAAAAGTAAGCAGATTGGGAAGTCAAAAAACAGAAAAATGATGAAAAGCAAGCAGGTGGCAGAGTAGGGACAAACCCAAGTGTTTGTCATGTATTTTAAGAAGAATGAGATTGCGGGTCAAGGTCAGCAATGACAGTTTTCAAAGTGAGCGATGACGCGGATAGAAAACAAGAGAGATTGCGGGTCAAGCACGCAATGACAACGTAGGGACAAACCCAAGTTTGTCCTGTGTTTTAAGAAGAATGAGATTGCGGGTCAGGTCCCGCAATGACGGTTTTCAAAGTGAGCAAACTCCTTCCGTCATTGTAGTGCTTGATGCGGAATCTATCAGCAGTTGGAGGATAGATTCCTGCCTTCGCAGGAATGACGGTCGTAGTCATTCCGCACTTGATGCAGAATCTCAAAAAAATGGAGATTGCGGGTCAAGGTAAGCAATGACGAAAAGACACGCCTACAAAACCTCTCCGTCATTCCGCACTTGATGCGGAATCTCAAAAAAAGGAGTTGTTGAGAAAAAGACAAGGGAGATTGCGGGGCAAGGTGAGCAATGACGAAAAGACACGCCTACAAAACCTCTCAGTCATTCCGCACTTGATGCGGAATCCATCGTCAACATCGCATGGATTCCTGCTTTCGCAGGAATGACGGTCGTAGTCATTCCGCACTTGATGCGGAATCTATCTTAAACCAAGCACAGATTCCTACATGACTGGGTTTCTGCCTTCGTAGGAAGGTTTGATTGAATGGAGTCAAGTGTTGTGAAGTGCTAAGAGATTCGTTATAATCTGACGCTATCTTTTTGTTCATGCTCTTGACATTGATTTGTTCATTTAAAAAAGAGAGATTGCGGGTCAGGTCCCGCAATGACAAAAGAAGAACAAGTCCAAAATGACGAAAAGGAAGATTGCGGGTCAAGCCCGCAATGACCAAAAGGCGAGTCAACAACATTCAAAAGATTCTAAAGAAAAACACACTATGGCGCAGCACACCCCACGACCTTTATTTGTCCAAACCGAACTCATCTGTCATAACCTTGCAGTCAATGCGGCAAAGAGACCTGACTACCTGACACAAAACTTGCTCAAAGGCGTCATTTCTGACGAAGAAGTGCAAGAGAAAATAGACCAAATCAGAAAGTTGGACATAGATGCCTACATTCAAGCGACGATTGCCCCGTCAGAACATGCGAATCGTCTGAATGCCAAAGAGGCGATTTGTTCGCTTGGAGGCAAGATGATTCAAGAAGAAAGCGATGGACAGCTTTATTTTGCAGAAACAGAGTTTGTGATTGGTACGCAAGTCAGACGGATTGGCTTCATTGCACAAAATCGTGCGTTTCAAAATGGAGCATGGACACCAAGGCAACACTGGAAGGCGGCAGAGAAGGCACGTTTTTTTGCCTCGCATGGTATGCCTGTCGTGTCGTTCATAGATACCCCCGGTGCCATGGCTGATGAGCTGGCAAATCAGCAAAATCAGTCGCATAGCATCTCCTTTTTAATCGCAGAGATGGCAAATTTACAAGTGCCGACAGTTGGGGTGATTTGGGGTCAAGGATACAGTGGGGGTGCGATTCCCTTTGCGGCAAGTAATCTTTTGCTTTCAGTGCGTGATGGCGTCTTTGCTACCATTCACCCTAAGGGGTTAAGTAACATTTCTAAAAAATACAATTTATCATGGGAAGAATGTGCGAAGTACATTGGATCTTCTGCTTATGAACTATATGCCAATGGTTATTGTGATGGAGTGATTGACTATTCACCGGGGCAGTCTGGCAACTCTCAAAACTTAAGGCTTGCTATTTTAAGTGCCATAGAATCCATAGAAGAAGGGGCGAAAAAACTTTTGAGAACGCATGACTTCTTTTTTGACCACTACCGAGACAGCATCAACCATTATTTGAATCCGTCAAAAATCTGGGAAGAAGACAATGTCGTGACAGACAAAACACCCACAGGATTACTCAATATTTTTGGGGAAGGCTATCGTTTTTTACGTTACGTGAATATGCGTCTTCGCATCACAAGTGGGTCTAGTCACAGCTATTCTCAGTTAAGCAATATCTCTGTGCCTTCTGGCAACTTAAAGGAACGTCTAAATCAAAGCCGAATTGATGCGTTTGAAAAATGGTTGCAAGCCCCTTTGGAGATGAAATATGAAGAAAGTTTGCAAAAGAAGCTGAAAAAGTATCTGGAAACAGAAGAACAACGGGACTCGCAACGTAGTAAATTTGCAGAGTTTTTTATAGGCAATCCCAAAAAGAATTACAGCCTTGCACTCAATACACTGACCTCTGAAATTGTTTTATACCTTTACAATTATTGGAAGCAGTATGCTGTTGAAAATTTGATCTTGCTTTATTCACATTTAAAGCATTCTGACAAGATTGAGGTCAAACGAATCTCAAACCCCACCTTGTTAGAAACCGTGAAAGACCCCAACATTTTGCAAGAATTTTTGCATGTCTTTCCGAACATGATTTTATTTGACCTGCTGCATGATGCCTTGATTGAAAACTTTCACATGATTGCCGCAGAACTTTGCAAGTCTAATTCTATCTCACAAGAGTCAGTAGGCAAGCTGTTTGACCTTGCGTTGCAAAAAGCGATGCAGAAGTATGAGCAACATTCTATCCCCGTAGATTTAAAGACGTCGCGAGAAGATTTCTTCATCTGGCTTGCCAACTTTGTGTCACGCAAGAATTGTGATGCCATCATGCAAACGATTAGCGGTTGGAAGCAACTGGCATTGCCACGTGTGAACCCTGCTTTGTTTGGATTAGCAAGGTATTATTTTTCTTCTCTGCTGCCTTCTTGGTCTGTTGCAGAAGGAGGGGGGACATTTGACGGAACGATTGCCCCACGCAACATTGGCATCAACAATTTTTGGCAGCAACTAGACCGTGCTTACAAAGATTTGCAAATCCAAGAACTCTTAAATAGCTACAAAAAACAAACCATTAGCCCCCAGCAAATCATTGACTATGCTTTCAAAGATTTTAAAGAATTGAATGAAAATTTAATGACTGCTGACCCTGTGCAGTTCCCGGGGTTTAGGGATTCCATTGACAAAAGTATTAAAAACAACATTCCCCCCTCTGGTGTCTTGACAGGCATTGCAACATACCATGACGACGGCTTTGAAAAAGAGGTCGGTGTGGTTGTGAGTAACACCTTGTTTCAAGTAGGTGCTTTTGACATGGCAAGCTGTGAAAAAGTTTGCATGTTGCTGGCAGAATGTACGCAAAAGAGACTGCCTGTCATCTTTTTTATTTCTTCAGGAGGTATGCAAACCAAAGAGGGTCCGGGGTCACTCTTTTCCATGGCAATTATGAATGACAGGCTGACACGTTTCATCAAAACCAATGACTTGCCTGTCATCTGCTTTGGCTTCCGTGATTGCATGGGAGGTGCGCAAGCCAGTTTTGTCACGCATCGTCTGGCAAAAACGTATTATCTTTCAGGTGCGTTGATTTCATTTGCAGGGCAGTTGGTGGTAGAAAGTCACCTGCCGATGAACTCCATTCTTGCAGATTATCTTTCTGACAACCATGAAAGCATGGAGGGTCTTGTTCAAAATCCCTTTGATGAGAACATTGGAGACAAGCTGTCTGCCATTGACCCTGAAATTCCTCTTGCGAAACTTACCATTCACGAGGTCATCAGCAGAATTTTGCAAGGGCAATATCAACGTCTTGAAGTGAACGAACCCAAAGACCAAGTGTTTGAAGAGAACATCTTTTTTAGACCCATTCAACGCATTTTGATTCATGCCAGAGGTTGCACGGCAACGCGTTTGATTCATGCCGCCCATGATGCAGGCAAGGAGATTGTGCTGGTACAGTCTGATGCAGACATGGACAGCTACCCCACACGGCTTTTGAAAGAGAACGACCAGCTGGTTTGCCTTGGGGGCAACACGCCGCAAGAAAGCTACCTTAATGCCATGAGTGTCATACGTATCGCAGAAAAACACGGAGTAGATGCCTTGCACCCAGGAATTGGCTTCCTTTCAGAGTCTGCACGTTTTGCCGCCATCTGCCGTAAGTATGAACTCAGCTTCATTGGACCAACTGCATTGAACATGGAACGTATGGGGAACAAAACCAATGCGATTTCTACTGCAAAAGAGCTGGGGATTCCTGTTGTCCCGGGAAGCGATGGGGCGTTGACTGACCCACAACAAGCATTAGAAGTGGCAAAAAACATCGGCTTCCCTGTGTTAATCAAAGCCGCTCATGGAGGGGGAGGCAAAGGGATTCAAGTTGTTGAAAAAGAAGAATCTTTTGTCTCTATCTTCAGGCAGATGAGCCAAGAAGCCTATAATGCTTTTGGCAATGGTGATTTGTATCTTGAAAAATACATTGCCTCCATGAGGCATATTGAGGTGCAAATCCTTCGTGATAGCAAAAATACTTCAAAAAGTTGTCATATTGTCGGCATACGTGATTGTTCCATTCAACGCAATTACCAGAAACTTGTTGAAGAATCTGCAAATCTCCACAAAGCATTGCAAGAAGAACTGGCAAGCTATTCCACAAAAATTGCCAATCATATCAATTACATTGGGGTTGGTACGGTGGAGTTTATCTATGACCTCACTGACGAGCAAGTGTATTTCATGGAGATGAACACACGTTTGCAAGTAGAACACCCTGTCACAGAAGCGACGGCAGGAATTGATTTGGTCCAGAAACAGATTGAAGTTTCAGAAGGCAAAAGCCTTGCGTCGTTAAAAACGAAAAATGAAGGTCACGCCATAGAACTTCGTATGACTGCAGAAAGGATTGACCTGAAGTCTGACGGAACGGTCGCCTTCCTCCCTGACCCCGGCAAAGTTTTAAAAGCAGTATTTCCCAAGTCAGAAGATGTGAGAGTCTTTGCCGCTATCGGTGACGATTCGTTTGTGCCTCCTTATTATGACAGCTTGGTTGCACAAATCATTGCTCATGGTCAGACCAGAGCCGAGGCGATTGATAAGCTGTCTAAATACCTGAAAAATGTCAAAATCACTGGAATTTCTACCAACCTTGCTTTTATGAAAACTTTGCTTGCTGATGAAGTCTTTCATTCAGGAACGTATGACACCAACTTCATTCATGGCTTTTTCAAACGTGTTGACTTTGCCAAGCTGATTAAAAAAACCAAACGTGATGCAGGAGAAAGTGGCTCACAAATCAATCGTTCTGCTATCACGATTAATGAGTCTAATGAGCTGAAGGTCTTGGCTGCTCAGACAGCAACCTTTTACCGTTCTGTCAATCCAGAAGACCCCTCATTGGTAGAAGCTGACCAAGTTGTTGGAATCAAAGACCCTCTTTGTTTGCTGGAATCAATGAAGGTGTTCAGCGAAATCTCCCTTGCCTCGTTCAACACTGAAACTGAGATTCTTTACCCTGAAGGAGAGTACAAGGTTGTCCGCATCTTCCCTGAAAATGCACAGACTGTCACAAGTGGAGACCTCCTTTTCATCATTGAACCTGTCAAATCTACTTGACCTTGACCAAGTCAGTCAACTGAAGAGACAAGTTAAACAATCAGGGTGTCGCAGAATGTTGCCTTTAAAGCTGGCTGGCGAGTTCTGCACCTTGTCGCAAGGCTTGGAGTTTGGCATAAACGATGTCTGGGTCAACCTTGCCAAATCCTGCAAAAGTAGAAAATCCGCAATCTGTTCCTGCCATCACTCGCTCTTTTCCCACCGCCTGAATGAAGTTTTGCAGTCTTTGTGCAACAAGTTGAGGGTGTTCAATAAAGTTGGTTGTAGAATCAATGACCCCGGGAACTAGCACTTTGTCATCAGGGAGGCTTGCCTTTTGGAACACCTGCCATTCATGTCCATGTCGTGGATTTGCAGATTCAAACAAAAAATATCTTGCATCAATTTTCATAGCCAGTGGTAGCATCGTCTCCATCGCAATATCGTGATGATGAGGTCCTTCATAATTTCCAAAACAGATGTGAAATCTGACTTGGTCAGCAGGAATGTTTCTTAAGGCATGATTTAAAACTTCAATGTGTTTTTCAACCAATTTAATATAGCTTGCCTCTGATTCATCTTTGAACATCATGTGCCGTCCAAGACCAATGTCTGGGCAGTCTAGTTGCAAAAGAATCCCTGCATTGACAATAGCTTCATATTCAAAACGCATGGATTCTGCCAATGCCTCCAAATAGTCATCTTGTGAGGAATAATATTGATTTGGCAAAAAGAGAGCAATGACACCTGGGGAGGCGGCGTTCATAAATGCACCTTGAGGCTGGTGTTTATCAATCGCTTTTTGAAAACGACTCAAGTCTTGCTTCACAGGTTCAGCATCTTTGATTTGAATCTTGTCCACACAACAAGGTTTGGAATAAGTTGGCGTGCCTCCAGACTTGGCTTGTTTTTCAAGAAATTTAGGGAAGTCTTCTAAATCTTTTGGGGGGACTCTGGGGCTGTCTCCTGCAAATCCTGTGATGCGGTCTTTGATGTAAGTGGCATAACTGATTTTGCTCATCTCACCATCGCTGACAATGTCAATCCCTGCTTGGACTTGCTTGGCAATGACCTCATCAACAGCCTGTTCAATGATTTGATGAAACTGATTTTCATCAACGTGTTCTGACTTTTCTTTGGCAAAGATGAGTTTTGTGACTTCTTCAGAACGTGGCAAGCTCCCAACATGTGTTGTTAAAATTTGTGCATTCATAAAATTCCATTAAAAATGAGGTTAAAAAAGCAAGGAGATGAAAATCATTTTGATTTTTCAAATTTTTTCAAAAGTGTGATGCACCAGACACCTTATCACACATTTTAAAATAATGAATCAGATTTTCTGCCGCATGTTTAGGTAAGATGGTTTGTAGTTGTTCCAGCGACGCTTTTTGAACGGCTTTGATACTGCCAAAGTGTTTAAGAAGGAGTTGACGTCGTTTCTTCCCAATATGAGGCACATGTTCTAATGGCGAGGAAAAGCCTTTTTTTTGCCTTAATTGACGATGGTTTTTAACTGAAAAACGATGCACTTCATCGCGAATGGCTTTGAAGTAAGACATGGCAACAGAAGATTTGGTTAATTTGATTTGATCTTTTTGTGAAGGTTTCAGCAAGTATTCAAAGTCATATTCTGTTGGTTGATGCCTTTTTCTCTTGCGTTCTGTGCGTCCTTTTGCCAGACCAAGAACGTCCAATGTTTCTATCTTGAGACCCAAATCTTTCAGGGCTTTCACCGATGAATGGAGTTGTCCACGTCCGCCATCTATCAAAATCAAATCAGGAAATGTTGGGGTTTGTTCACTCAACAATCTTGCATAACGTCTTTTGATGACCTCATACATAGAGGCAAAGTCATCTGGTCCTGTCACTGTGCGGATTTGAAAGGTGCGATATTGTTTTTTACATGCCTTGTTATCTTCCCAACGCACCATACACCCAACAGAATCCATGCCTGATGTGTTAGAAATGTCAAATGCCTCCACAATGCGGGGCAGTCGTTTAAGACGCAACTCCGTTTGCGTTTTTTGCAAAAGCGATTCAATTTGATGCTGTTGATTGTGATGTTCATTGAGCTTTTGCACAGCATTGGCATTTGCCATTTTCACAAAGTCCATGTTGACGCCCCGTTTGGGAGTGAGAATTTTGACTTTGTGTTGGCTCAGTTCTTGGGCTAGAGGTATGGCATCGGTGTATGTCATAGGTAATAAGATTTTTTGGGGAACGAAGGAATGGTCTGCCGTATATAAACGGTTGAGTGCTTGACCCAGTAAATTCGCATCGCTGACCTGTTCCACAGCATCAAAGTAGATGGCATCAAGAGACAACAGCTTGCCATAACGCAGAAACAACACAGTCACGCAGGCACTGCCTAGTTGACGATGAAACCCCAACACATCACTACATTGATGGTCTGATGCTTTGATGATGTCTGACTTTAAAGTCTTTTGAATGATTCTGATTTGATTGCGTAGTTTGGCAGCATGTTCAAATTTTAGCTTTTTTGATGCCGCATACATTTGAGACTCTAAGAGCTGGATCAATGGCTGATGTTTGCCCTGAAGAAACATTTTGACTTTTCGCACTTCTTGCAAGTAGGTTTCAGTAGAAACCTGTCCACGGCAAGGGGCAAGGCATCGTTCTAGTTGAAAATTGATGCAAGGACGGTAGGTTTTTGTGCCATCTAGTTTCAGCTTTTTATGACGGAGCATGAAGTTTTTTTGAATGATTTGCCAAAGGAAGCGAGCATCATCAACAGAAGTGAAAGGACCGTAATACTCTGCACCTTTCTCAAACTTTTCGCGGACGATGAGCAGTCGTGGAAAGAGTTCGTTGGTTGTCAATTTGAAGTAGGGATAACTTTTGTCATCTTTGAGTGCAATGTTGTAACGTGGTTGGTGGGTTTGAATCAATTTGGCTTCCAATGCCAATGCTTCAGCTTCAGAGTGGGTCACAATGACTTCTAAATCATAAGCTAAAGCTAGCATGATACGAATCCGCAAACTTTGGGCAGAATAAAAATAAGACTTGACCCGTTTTTTGAGAGACTTGGCTTTGCCAATGTAAAGGTCTTCACCTTCTTTGTTTTTGTAAAGGTAAACGCCCGGCAGGTCAGGCAGGCTTTGGAGCTTTCTTTGCAGTGGAAGTGGTTCTTCCTCTGTCATAGCAATTTCAAGAGGTCTGGTAAAATTTGACCAACGTCTTTGTTGGTTGGTGAGCAGATGGCGACTTCACGGTCCATGAACGACCTCGTTTCAAAAGCAACTCCAAAGTCCACATGTTGCGGTTTGGGGACTCCAATCAAGTAATAAGGAGTGTATTCATAAGAGTCTTCAGCCAAACTTGCAGAAATTCCCATGCCTTTTGGGACAGTTTTGAGTGTTGCACCAATCAACATGAAACATTCCAGTTGCTCACTAAACACATGAAGCACTGCCGCACGTTCTTGTGTTACTAATTTGGTATTGAACCGCTGTTTGTAAAAATCTGGATTGGAGCCAAGGTATTTTTGGGCAACTTGTTGCAGTTTAGCTTTGTGAGCATGAATTTGTCCACGCTGCATCTTGAGCTGTGAAGTGTAAGAGTCTTCATCTTCTGAGAAAAACTCATCGCTAAAATGAAGACTTTTAAGACTTTGCACTTGGCATTGAGGAAGCTCCCTGACAAGGTCTGAAAGAGAGTATTGTTGTATTTTGGGTTTTGGGGGAATGATAAAGGGGGCTTCTTCAGGTTCTGACTCTTCTTTTTGGCTGACGTCCCATTTCACGCCTTCTGGCTGTTCATGTTGTATCGTCTCTAAATTTGATGCTTCCTGTTCTTGGGGCGGTGGTGGAAGTATAGGGTCATCTTCTTCCTCCTCTTCTTCTGGTTCTTTCAAGAACAGCCAACCTCCAGAGTCTTCCTCTTCTTCTTCTGGTTCTTTCAAGAACAGCCACCCTCCAGAGTCTTCCTCTTTTGCTTTTTCGTCTGGTGTATCTGGTGCATCAGGAATGGCATCAAGCATGTCTTCTTGCGTAGTCGTTTCAGGTTCAGCAAGCGTTGCACCGGGCATCAGTTTTCCACTTAAAAAGTCTTGGACTGCTTGCACCAAGTGGTCGCTAATTTCTTTAAAATTTGCAATGACGCGATAAAGTTTTTTTTCTAAATCATATTGGCAGCTGACAACTTCTAACTCAATATGCGTCATATTTTTGGACTGAACGCTGAGCAGCTGAAAAAACTCATTCGCACGAAAGTAGATAGTTGTTGTTGGAATAATGGCTTGTTCTTTGTAAAGCAATAATCCATTATTTCTGATTCTTTGAATGACTGCTTGATCCTTAAAAACCACCAAGATTTTGGTCTCAATACTCACCCCAACACTTGCTCCAATTTTTTTTTGCACCTGCTCTTCAAACTCCCAACGTTTCCGAACTTTTGCCAGACGTTGGAGCAACATTTTTCCGTTGATTGGCTTGATAATGAGGTCTTGGACTAAAGTTGCCACCTGAGCGATGGCATTTTGATTTTGATCCCCTGTGACCAAAATGATAGGAAGCCTCCTTTTTTGTTTTTGAAACGAATCAAGAAGTGATGTAATGCGGGCATCTAAATTGTCAGAGTCAATGATCAAAACATCAATGGTGGAGGATTGAATCTCACTTAAAACCTTTTCAGGAGTGCCTGCAAATTGAAATTTATACGGACTTCCTTCAAAATAAAAGCGGTAAGAATCGTAATAGCCTTCTCCTGTGCCAAAAATTAAAATACTGCCATGATTTTTTGAGGCGAGAGCAACCTTACTGGCGTATCGTTCAATGTATTCATCAAGTATTTTCTTTTCTGAATCGGTGAAGCCTGTATCGGTGAATTTTGAGACGACTTTGAAGCGATTTTGAATGGTGGGTGCGCATTCTGTGACAAGCATTTCAATACGGTTAGACTTAATGTTGTCAATCCCCATCTGCTCATAAAGAGGGGCGCCTTTGAAAAGAAGTCTGGAGTCTGGACGAATTTCAGTAGGTAAAGACAAGACCATTCCTTGCTTGCTAATCTTGTAAATGTTTGCAGGCTTGCGAAAACCGACCATGATTTCAGATTCTTTGATATCAGGTAAGGGTTTCCCTTTCTGAACTTCTTTGCGAATCGTCTCCTCTTGTTTCTTAAAAAAATTGCTGAGATGGTTGTAAAGATCTGTCTGGGAAAAAGGTTTGTGTAACACACCGTTGGTGCTATTGGACTTTGCGACGTCTGAACTGGAGGTGAGAGTAATGACAGGGATAGAAAGATTGATGTCTTGCATTTGTTGCAAAAATTCATTTGCACTCAATTCTTGGCGGTCGCTGTCAAAGAGAATCAGGCTGATTGGTGTGTTGATGGCTTTTTGCAAGCCCCCAATTGCCGTTTTACTTTTAGAGATACTAAATTGCTCCTTAGCAAGACGCTCTACCCAATTTTGTGTCTGGGCATCTTGACCGATTAGTAAAATAGGGTAAACTGGGTGACTCATGGATTGTGAAGGCAAAAAAACTCTGTGCCAGAAGATGATAACGAAGTTTACATCAGGTGTTAAGTAAAAAATCAATTATATCTTGAAATGAGTATCACTAGAGAACAATTTTTAAGTATCATTTTCATTGCCCGTCATGTTGCAAAGACAGATGGGAAGTTGGATCAACCAGAAGTTGACGCATTGAAAGCTATGCTAAAAGCACTTCAAGTGAGTCAAGATGAATTACAGCAAATCCAGCAAAAAATTTCTTTGTCTCATGCTTTGGAAGGCTTAAAGTCCAAAGAAAGTAAACAACTTTTGGTTGATGTCCTCGTGTTCACTGCCTGTGCAGATGGGGAACTTTGTGAGGTAGAACAACAATTTATCAAAAAAATCATGAAACATTTGTCTATTGACCCTGACACACACCCCTATTTTAAAGACCAAGTTGTTGATGCGTCATTTATTAAAAGCAAGGTCAATGAAATGCTTCAACGTCTCCAACAAAGTGTTACTTAAACTTTTCATCTTTCCATCAAAAAGTATTTTATGATGCTTCTTGCCCTTCATATTGTGGCAATCGCCGTTTTGATTGCTGTCACTGCAAATATCGCCTATCAGATGGGAAAAAATGCAGGATACCGCCTGTCTTCTCAACATCAAGAAGACATGGTAGAGCCGTAGCTCGGTAGCCTCTTTCAATGCCCTTTTAGTGTCATTGAAAGACCTACCGCTGGCTTGACCCGCCATCTCTTTTTTTCCAAACGACCCCGTCAGGCTTCGCTTGCCAGCAACCCCCCTTGTCTTTTTGCCAACAACCACTTTTTTTGAGATTCCGCATCAAGCACGGAATGACGAAGAGAGTTGGCAGACTTGTCTTTTCGTCATTGCTGACCTTGAACTTAGTCATTGCTCACCTTGACCCGCAATCTCTCTTGTCTTTTTCTCACTTCCCTGTCATTGCTCACCTTGAAAGCCGTCATTGCGGGCTTGACCCGCAATCTCCTTTTGTTTTTGAGATTCCGCATCAAGTGCGGAATGGCAAAGAGAGGCACGAAATGACGTGAGTGTTGCGGTCTTGCCTCCTTCTTTGTCATTCGGAGCGGAAGCAGGAATCTCCTTTTGTTTTTGAGATTCCGCATCAAGTGCGGAATGACGGGAGTGTTGCAGTCTTATCTTTTCGTCATTGCGGGCTTGACCCGCAATCTCAACTTTCTTTCTTCACTTTTCTCAATTTCAATTCCCCTTCAGTGAAGGGGTGGCAAATCCGTTAAGATTTGACGGGGTAGTTTAGAAAAAAAAGAGATTCCGCATCAAATGCGGAATGACAATAGCTGTCATTCGGAGCGAAAGAACGTCCCCCCTGTGAAAACAGGGGCAGGAATCCAGTCATGTAGGAATCTGTGCTTGGTTTGGTGATAGATTCCGTGTCAAGCACGGAATGACGGAGGGAATTTAAGATTCCGCATCAAGTGCAGAATGACGAGAGGATTTTGCTGGGTTGCATTTGGTCATTGCTCACCTTGTTCCGCAATCTGTCTTTTTTCATCTTGTCCTTCTTTTGTTTTTTTCTATGCTTTGCCTTCCCTTCTTTTTTCAAAAGTCTGCTAGACTAGACGTTTTGATTTTATAACTTTGAATTTTTAGAAGAGCAAGATGAGTGAACAATTTGATGAAATTTGGGCAACTTTAGATAGAGTTGCAAAGCAGCAAGAAGAAAATGCCAAAGGTATGCAGGAGTTGAAAAAACGCCAAGAAGAAACCACTTTGCAATTTCAGGAACTCGGACCAGCAGTTGCCAGCATGATGCGAGGTGTGAAGCAGATGGAAAACTTCATCAGCAATACGTCAGAAATTTTAGAAAATCGTCTGTTTCGTTCTGCTGAACAGGTTATAGAAAAAAATGGTTTCATTGAAATTGGAGGCATTCGCTACGACGAAGTGGAACAAAACCTCAAAGGGAAAAATGGCATCACGGCTCAATACGATCTTGTGTTGTTCAGCAAAACAAAACATTTGCTTTTGATAGAAGTCAAACGCAAACCTCATGTCAAAGATTTCCAACAAGTGCTTCGGCAGAAAGAGACCTTTCCTAAATTGTTTCCAAGGTATCAAGATTATGAGATCCATTGCGGTTTGGCGGGAGAAGTCTTTTATGACGAACTCATTAGTGAGGCAGAAGAGCAAGACATTTATCTTTTTCAAGAACAGGCAGGAGAACTACAGGTCATCACGCCTGCTTCGTTGCAGCTCCAACTGGAGGCAGTAGAATCTTGAACACTCGTTTTGAAAAATGTTTGCTCACCTTGACCCTCAATCTCTTTTTTTCTTCGTTCACTTTTTTTGAGATTCCGCATCAAGTGCGGAATGGCAACTAACCTGTCATTGCGGGCTTGACCCGCAATCTCACTTTTTTCCTAAACGGCTCCTCGTTTTGAGATTCCGTGTCAAGCACAGAATGGCAACTATTGTCATTCGGAGCGAAAGAACGTCACCCCTGTGAAAACAGGGGCAGGAATCTAGTCATGTAGGAATCTGTGCTTGGTTTGCTGATAGATTCCGCATCAAGCACAGAATGACGTGAGTGTTGCAGTCTTATCTTTTTGTCATTGCGGGCTTGACCCGCAATCTTCTTTTGTTTTTGAGATTCCGCATCAAGTGCGGAATGACTAAGAAAAGCACGGAATGACTGAGAAACTTTGCAAGCGTGTTTTTTCGTCATCGCTCAACTTGAACTTAGTCATGGCTCACCTTGCCCCGCAATCTCTTTTTTTCTTCCCAATCACTCCATTTTTTATGAATTTTGTAAAAAAGTGCTTGCATTTCGTTTTTCACTCATTTACAATAAGCCTCTTTTTTCCTTGCTTTTTAAGATGATGATTTAAATCATATTTTTATGAACTCAAAAAAATCACGATATGCAAAATTTATCCGCAATCCGCAATCCGCAATCCGCAATCCGCAATCCGCAATCCGCAATCCGCAATCCGCAATCCGCAATCCGCAATCCGCAATCCGCAATCCGCAATCCGCAATCCGCAATCCGCAATCCGCAATCCGCAATCCGCAATCCGCAATCCGCAATCCGCAATCCGCAATCTATATAGGCTAAATCAGCTTTTTCAAAAGTCAAGACAAAAATGCCAAATTCTCTGCGTTTTCGTCAAAAAATTCTCTCACCTACTCAAATCCCACTTCTTCAAACTTTTTCTCATTCCGCTCACGATTTTTGTGATTTCTGCTTGTGCAGAAGATGATGGAAGTTCGTCTAGTAGTGGTGGGAGTTCTTCTGGCAACAACAAAGAAAACAAAAAAGAAACACCTCAAAAACTAGCCAAACCTTCCAGCTTGTCTATTTCAGGCAGAACGCTCACCTTTGCCACTGATTCAGACAAGAGTTACGAATGCACCACTCATGGCACAAGTGCCACTTCTGAACAAATCACAGACTGCACCAGCCCTTTTAGTTTTGGAGACAACGCCATTGCGTCAGGCAAGTTGTGCGTCCGTGTCAAAGCATCAGGCAACACGCCTGCTTCTGATTGGAGTTGCTATGACCAAGCGATTGCTGCTACGACCCCAACACCTCAAAAACTAGCCAAACCTTCCAGCTTGTCTATTTCAGGCAGAACCTTAACGTTTGCTACTGATTCAGGCAAGAGTTACGAATGCACCACTCATGGCACAAGTGCCACCTCTGGACAAATCACAGACTGCACCAGCCCTTTTAGTTTTGGAGACGATGCCATTGCGTCAGGCAAGTTGTGCGTCCGTGTCAAAGCATCAGGCAACACGCCTGCATCAGGCTGGGCTTGCTATGACCAAGCCATTGCTGCCAAACTAAAACCTCCAAGCATTGACATCTCCAAATACTCTTGGAAGCCAATCGAAGAAAGCTGGTCAGCAAGGAATGATCACAGCAGTGTCGTGTTCAATGGCAAACTCTGGGTGCTGGGAGGATATGACGGAAGTAACAAAAACGATGTTTGGAGTTCTTCTGATGGAGCGAATTGGACAAAAGTCACTAGCAATGCAGGCTGGTCAGCAAGGAATGAGCACACCAGTGTCGTGTTCAATGGCAAACTCTGGGTGCTGGGAGGAGATGACGGAGATGACAAAAACGATGTTTGGAGTTCTTCTGATGGAGCGAATTGGACAAAAGTCACTAACAATGCAGGCTGGTCAGCAAGGAATGATCACACCAGTGTCGTGTTCAATGGCAAACTCTGGGTGCTGGGAGGATGGGATGGAAGTTACAAAAACGATGTTTGGAGTTCTTCTGATGGAGCGAATTGGACAAAAGTCACTAGCAATGCAGGCTGGTCAGCAAGGAATGATCACAGCAGTGTCGTGTTCAATGGCAAACTCTGGGTGCTGGGAGGATGGGATGGAAGTAACAAAAACGATGTTTGGAGTTCTTCTGATGGAGCGAATTGGACAAAAGTCACTAGCAATGCAGGCTGGTCAGCAAGGGATGATCACAGCAGTGTCGTGTTCAATGGCAAACTCTGGGTGCTGGGAGGATATGGCGGAGGTCGCAAAAACGATGTTTGGAGTTCTTCTGATGGAGCGAATTGGACAAAAGTCACTGGCAATGCAGACTGGTCAGCAAGGTGGAATCACAGCAGTGTCGTGTTCAATGGCAAACTCTGGGTGCTGGGAGGAGATGACGGAAGTAACAAAAACGATGTTTGGAGTTCTTCTGATGGAGCGAATTGGACAAAAGTCACTGGCAATGCAGGCTGGTCAGCAAGGAATGATCACAGCAGTGTCGTGTTCAATGGCAAACTCTGGGTGCTGGGAGGATATGACGGAAGTCGCAAAAACGATGTTTGGAGTTCTTCTGATGGAGCGAATTGGACAAAAGTCACTAGCAATGCAGGCTGGTCAGCAAGGAATGATCACACCAGTGTCGTGTTCAATGGCAAACTCTGGGTGCTGGGAGGATATGACGGAAGTCGCAAAAACGATGTTTGGAGTTCTTCTGATGGAGCGAATTGGACAAAAGTCACTAGCAATGCAGGCTGGTCAGCAAGGTCTGGTCACAGCAGTGTCGTGTTCAATGGCAAACTCTGGGTGCTGGGAGGAGGGGATGGAAGTTACAAAAACGATGTTTGGAGTTCTTCTGATGGAGCGAATTGGACAAAAGTCACTAGCGATGCAGGCTGGTCAGAAAGGTGGGTTCACACCAGTGTCGTGTTCAATAGCAAACTCTGGGTGCTGGGAGGAGAGGGCGGAAGTTACAAAAACGATGTTTGGAGTTCTTCTGATGGAGCGAATTGGACAAAAGTCACTAGCAATGCAGGCTGGTCAGCAAGGGATGATCACAGCAGTGTCGTGTTCAATGGCAAACTCTGGGTGCTGGGAGGATTTGACAGAAATTTAGTTGGAAAAAACGATGTTTGGAGTTCTTCTGATGGAGCGAATTGGACAAAAGTCACTGGCAATGCAGACTGGTCAGAAAGGGGTTCTCACAGCAGTGTCGTGTTCAATGGCAAACTCTGGGTGCTGGGAGGAGAGGACGAATGGGATGGAATTTGCAAAAACGATGTTTGGGCATTTGGTCCTTGACGCTTGTCAAAACACCCCCGCTTGTTGACCACTTCTTATTCCCTTGCCATTGTTGACCTTGAACACTGTCATTGTGGACGTGTCTTGGTCATGGCTCACCTTGTCCTTAGTCATGGCTGACCTTGACCCGCAATCTCATTCTTCTTAAAACACAGGACAAACACACGGGTTTGTCCCTACTCTGTCATTGCTCACCTTGACCCGCAATCTCACTCTTCTTAAAACACAGGACAAACACACGGGTTTGTCCTTACGTTGACCTGCTGGCTTGTCTTTCGTCATTGCGGGTTTGACCCGTAATCTCATTTTATTTTTGAGATTCCGCATCAAGTGCGGAATGACAACTATTGTCATTCCTGCGAAGGCGGGAATCTATGCTCTCACTGCTGATGGATTCCGTGTCAGGCACTCAATGACAGAATCGTCATGGTTCATCTTGAGTGAGTTATCTCATTCTTCTTAAAACACAGGACAAACACTTGGGTTTGTCCCTACGCTGTCATCTGTGGACTTGCCCCACAATCTCACTCTTGTTTTTTGAGATTCCGCATCAAGTGCGGAATGACGGAGGGCGTTTGAGATTGCGGGTCAGGTCCCGCAATGACGGGAGGGCGTTTGAAATTCTGCATCAAGTGCGGAATGATAGACGATATGATTGACTATGGATTTCGCATCAAATGCGGAATGACGGAAAGAAGCACGGAATGACAACTATTGTCATTCGGAGCGAAAGAACGTCACCCCTGTGAAAACAGGGGCAGGAATCTATCCTCTGACTGCTGATGGATTCCGTGTCAAGCACGGAATGACGAAAGGAGTTTGAGATTCCGTGTCAAGCACTCAAATGACGTGAGGATTTTGCCGACCTTGACCCGCAATCTCTTCTTTTCTGAATCGCTCCGTTTTTTGAAATTCCGTGTCAAGCACGGAATGACAAAGAGAGGCATAGAATGACGGGAGGATTTTGCTCATCTTGACCCCGCAATCTGAATCTTCTCTTTTTTTTCATGCAAAGGGGGCGTTCTGCTCCCTTTTCTTCCCTCTTGGTTTTCAAACTCCACTTCCCTTTTCAAAGAAGCCATTAGGAATTGATTGGATTTTTGAAATTAAGCGACACTACTTTTGGTTTGTAAGACTTCTCCATTGACCACGCGAGCAGACAGCCGATTGGGTATGTAAGAGGCTATCAATTCTCTAGGGTGCTTGACATTCCAGATGGCAAAGTCAGCATCATACCCTACTTTGATGTTTCCTTTCTTGTTTGACAATCCCAATGCCAAAGCGGCATTTTGAGTCACTCCACAAAAAACCTCATCTACTGTTAATCCAAAAATCACACTAGCCATGTTCATTGCTAAATGTAAAGAACACAAAGGAGAGGTGCCAGGGTTCAAATCAGTCGCTACGGCAATAGGAATGTCAAAATCTCTTAAAATTTGGACAGGAGGCTTTTGCGTTTCTTTTAACATGTAATACGCCCCGGGCAACAAAACTGCAACTGTCTTGCTGGCTGCTATGGACTGGACGCCTCTGACATCGGTATATTCCAGATGATCTACTGACAATGCTTCAAATTCACAAGCCAGCTCCACAGCGCCTATTTGAGAAAACTGGTCTGCGTGTAACTTGACAGGTAAACCCAGTGCTTTTGCTTTTTCAAACAACTGCCTGACTTCTTTCACATTAAATGCTAAATGCTCGCAATAAGCATCAACACTGCTACACAACCCTAAGCGGTGAACCTCTTCCAGCATGTCATTGCAAACGTAGTCCATGTATTGTTGCGAGCGATTTTGATATTCTGGCGGAGTGGTATGCGCACCTAAAAAAGTTTTTTCAATGTGTACGGCATGATTTTTTGCAAGCAAGTCTGCAATTTGTAGCATTTTGATTTCACTTTGTGTGTTCAAACCATAACCGCTTTTGATTTCAATAGTCGTCACTCCTTCGTTCATCAACCCTTGTAAACGACGGCATGAGTCCTGATAAATCTTTTCAAAACTCTCTCCTCTAGTACTTTGAATTGTGGCATTGATGCCCCCGCCTCGTTTGGCAATGTCTGCATAAGAGACTCCATTTAATCTTTCCTCAAACTCCAAAGTCCGATCCCCTCCATAGACTAAATGTGTATGACAATCAATCAAACCAGCCGTCAACAGTTGGTGGTTGACGTCATAGACATTTTCCTGACTTTGATGATTGAAGTGAGCCATCGTGTCTATTTGAGCAATCTGTCCATTTTGAACAATTAAAAAATGGTTTTTGAGAATCTGGAGACGGTTTGCATCATCTAAAAAAGCAATGTTTGCATTGATAAATACTTGATTAGTCATAAAAAATCCTAAAACTTTGTAAATTGGTATTGACAATTATTTTAATGATGTTTATCATTGATTGTCAATGATAAATGATTCTTTCTTTAAAAAAATGATGAATACAGTAATTAAAGCTCCAAGAGGGACAACAAAAACAGCCAAATCATGGGTTTGCGAAGCGGCAATGAGAATGCTGATGAACAATTTAGACCCAGAAGTGGCAGAAGCTCCAGAAAACTTAATCGTTTATGGAGGAATTGGCAAGGCGGCAAGAAACTGGGAATGCTACCACAAAATCGTAGAAGTCCTGCAACGTTTAGAAGAAAATGAAACACTGCTTGTGCAGTCAGGCAAACCTGTTGGCGTCTTTAAAACACACACTCACGCTCCAAGAGTTCTGATAGCCAATTCTAACATTGTCCCCTACAAAGCCAACTGGGAGACGTTCCATGAATTAGACAAAAAAGGCTTGATGATGTATGGACAAATGACTGCAGGGTCTTGGATTTACATCGGCTCACAAGGCATTGTTCAAGGGACTTATGAAACCTTTGTTGCGATGGGGAAAAAGCATTTTGGGGGAGACGTTCAAGGAAAATGGATCCTAACAGCAGGGCTTGGAGGCATGGGAGGCGCTCAACCTCTAGCCGCAACCATTGCAGGGTTTTCTATGATTGCCATTGAATGCGATGAAAGCCGCATAGACAAAAGAATTGAGACAGGCTACTGCGATGAAAAAGCCTATTCTTTGGAAGAAGCCATCGCAAAAATTCAAAATGCCAAAGAGAACAACCAAGTTCTGTCTGTCGGATTACTTGGTAATGCCGCAGAAATTTATCCCCAAATTCTACAAAGTGACTTCTTACCTGATGCAGTCACAGACCAAACAAGCGCCCATGACCCCCTCAATGGTTACCTACCTTTGGGTTACAATTTAGAAAAAGCCAAGAGACAAAGACAAAACGCATCAGAAGCATTCATCAAAGAAGCCAAAGCCTCTATGGCAATTCAAGTGCAAGCCATGTTGGGCTTTCAACAAAAAGGCATTCCTACTTTTGACTATGGCAACAACATTAGGCAGATGGCATACGAAGAAGGCATCACAAATGCTTTTGACTTCAAGGGATTTGTCCCCTTGTATATCAGAGATTTATTTTGTCAGGGCATCGGTCCTTTCAGATGGGTTGCATTGTCAGGGGACGCAGAAGATATTTACAAAACTGATGAGAAAGTCAAATCGCTTTTTCCTGAAAATGAAGCACTACACCGTTGGCTAGACCAAGCCAAGTCCAAAATCCACTTTCAAGGACTGCCTGCAAGAATTTGCTGGATTGGTGCAGGAGAACGTGCCAAAGCAGGAGTTGCCTTTAATGAAATGGTCAAAACTGGTGAACTCAAAGCACCCATCGTGATTGGTAGAGACCATTTAGACTCAGGGTCAGTGTGTAGCCCAAACCGAGAGACAGAAGCCATGAAAGATGGCAGCGATGTTGTGTCTGACTGGGCATTGCTCAACGCATTATTAAATACAGCAGGAGGTGCAACTTGGGTCAGTTTGCACCATGGCGGAGGTGTGGGAATGGGGTTTTCACAACATTCAGGAGTGGTGATTGTGGCAGATGGCACTGATGACGCCAAACAAAGACTCCAAAACGTCCTCACTAATGACCCTGCAACAGGAGTCATGCGGCATGCCGATGCAGGCTATGACATTGCCATTCAAAAAGCTAAGGAGCAACATCTTGACTTGCCAATGGTGAAGTAGCCAGAATAATAAACTCCCTTTAAACTTGAGTTAGTTTTAAACTCACTTAAATAGTATGAATTATGTGCAACATACAATTACCAATCATATTGAGAGCTTATTATTTTAGCTTGCTTACGTTGCCAGCTTGTAATTCACCACCTCTTTCAGAGATTGTTGTTCTTTTTGCTAAATAAAATGACATTTGGCAAGCGTACTAAACTCATGACGCATTGCTAAATGTATAGATAAATCAAATATCAAATGTTTAAAATTTAAAATAGGTTACAAAATGAAATTATTAAAAAAAACTGTGACCACAACACTTGTGCTGGGTTGTGCGTCTGTGTTCAGTCATATACCAGCACTGGCATCTGAGGGCTGTGGTGATGTGACCGTTGCTGAAATGAACTGGACATCTGCCGGCGTGTTGGCACAAATTGACCGTGTGATCCTAGAAAGTGGATATGGTTGTAGTGTAGAACTAGTACCAGGAGACACAGGACCGACATTTGCCTCCATGTCAGAAAAAGGGCAACCAGACATTGCACCGGAAATTTGGGTACACAGCGTTAAAAGAAAGCTAGATGAAGCTGTTGCAGCAGGAAGGATTATGATCGCAGGGCATCCTCTAAAAGATGGTGCCCAAGAAGGGTGGTGGGTTCCTCATTATATTGCAGAACAACATAATATCCAGTCCGTAGAAGATGCTTTAGCACGTCCAGACCTATTCCCGGGCGCTGAAGATTCTAGCAAAGGTGCATTGTTTAACTGCCCAGCAGGTTGGAATTGTCAGATCATCACAGAAAATTACTTCCGTGCCTATGATGCAGGTTCTAAGGGGTTTGAATTAGTAGATTCAGGCTCTGGGGCTGGTTTAGACGGCTCAATCGCACGAGCCTTTGAGAGAAAAGAAGGTTGGCTTGGATATTATTGGTCACCAACAGCAATGCTAGGCAAATACAAAATGACTCTGTTAGATGGCAATGTACCATTTTCTGAAGAAGAATATAAAAATTGTTCTTCTGTTGTGAATTGTCCAAATCCTAAAATAAATGGCTGGGGTCCTTCAGAAATTGACACACTGGTTTCTGCTCGTTTTGCCAAAAAAGAAAAAACTGCATTGGAATACTTCAAAAAACGTAGCTGGACTAGTGCGACTGCCAGTTCTTTGATGGCTTGGATGACTGACAATCAGGCTAATAACGAAGATGGAGCGTATTACTTCCTAGAGAACTATTCAGAAGTTTGGGAAAAGTGGGTTCCAGTGGATGTAGCAAAGAAAATAAAAGCGGCTTTATAACATCAATCGTGGTACAGGCTTAGCCTGTACCACGTTGCAGGATAGAAAATAACATGGATTGGATTGATTTCCCTTCTCTTGGTCGCTCTGATTTACGAAGATTGAGAGTGACTTTAGATTCCTATTTTAAGGATTTTGCACGTGAATATGGTGCATCTATTGAGGAGGTTTTCATACCTCTTAAAATGTTTTTGATTTGGTTTGAGAAATTACTCATTTCGTTGCCGTGGTTTGTTGTATTAGCTGTTATAGTAGCCATCGTTTATGGTATGAGCCGAAGTGTTCGTATCGCAATCGGCACCCTTATTTCTATGTGCTTGATTGGTTATTTGGGTATGTGGGACGACACAATGCGTACGATTGCAATGATTACAGTCTGTGCTTTGCTGGCGATCAGCATCGGTATTCCTTTCGGAATTGCTTGTGCTAAGTCAGATCGTGTTCAATCATTTGTAAATCCATTGCTTGATATGATGCAGACCATGCCTCCATTTGTCTATTTAATCCCAGTAGTCATGATTTTTGGTCTGGGCAAAATTCCAGGAATGATCGCAGTTGTCGTTTATGCCTTGCCCCCAATGATACGTTTGACTAACCTTGGTATTCGTTTGGTGGATAAAGATATGATTGAAGCTGCTGATGCCTTCGGTTCGTCTGATTGGCAGAAACTCAGAGATGTGCAGTTGCCACTCGCTCTTCCAACAATTATGGCAGGCATCAATCAATGTATTATGATGTCTTTGGCAATGGTTGTTATCGCTTCTATGATTGGTGTCAAAGGACTTGGGCAACCTGTATTACAAGCTATTAGCAACCAATACTTTACCATGGGTTTAGTGAATGGTTTGGCTATTGTTGCCATTGCCATCTTGTTGGATCGCTCAACTCAAGCATACGGGAAAAGATTGCAAAAGCACCTAGGAATCAAAGATGAATGATATTAGGATTGAAAATTTATACAAAATTTTTGGACCATACGGCACACGTTATATTGATGATGTCAAAAACGGACTATCTAAAGTAGAGTTGAACGAAAAACACGGTCACGTTTTAGGGTTGAAAGATATTAATTTGACCATCAAATCTGGAAAAATTCAGGTGGTCATGGGATTGTCTGGTTCTGGAAAATCTACCCTCGTTCGTCATATTAACCGTTTGGTGGAACCCACTGTTGGTCAAATTCTGTATCAGGACGTTGACATCTGTAACATGTCAGTTTCTGAATTACGTCACTTCCGACGTTACAAAACAGCAATGGTGTTCCAAAAATTTGCACTACTTCCCCATCGCAAAGTCATTGAAAATGCAGCGTACGGCTTGACGATTCAAGGTCTTCCTAAAAAAGAAGCCCTTAAACAAGCTGAAAAATGGATTGTAAGGGTAGGCTTAGAAGGTTTTGAAGACCATTATCCCAAGCAACTATCAGGAGGTATGCAACAACGGGTCGGATTAGCTCGTGCATTGACTAATGATGCTGAGATTCTATTGATGGACGAGGCATTTTCTGCACTTGATCCGTTGATTCGTATTGATATGCAGAAGGCATTACTAAACCTTCAGGCGGAGTTGAAAAAAACAATCATCTTTATTACCCACGACTTAGATGAAGCCATCAAATTAGGTGATAATATCGCTATTCTCAGAGATGGCTCTGTGATTCAAAAGGGGACAGCAGAGAATATTATTCTTAACCCAGCTGATGACTATATTCGTAATTTTGTAAAGGATGTGAACCGAGGTCAAGTGGTCACTGTGAAATCTATCATGTTCAAAAAAAATATTAATCTTTCAGATGCGGTCACAGTAACGGAAGATACCTTCATTGAAAAAGCAGTGAGTACCATGGTGCGTTCAAAAAAAAGCCAAGCCCAAGTTGTCAATGATTCTGGCGAATCTGTGGGATACATCAATCTACACGACACTGTTGAGGCTATGGTGACCTCAAACTAACATATAAATACTATGGATAAGTGTGTCAAACTGACAAAAGCGATAGCAAGTATTGAAGATATTGTGAAAATCGCTAATGGGAAACAAGTGTTGGTATCAGCTGATGCCTTGGAATGTGTTGAAAAGGCGCATCAGGTTTTACTGAATGCCACCATGGCTGGGCATGACATTTATGGTTTGACTGTTGGGGTAGGTCTTAATAAAGATCGTAAAATGGTCAATGCCAAAGGTGAAATATCCCCAGAAGTATTTCAAGCCTCTGTTAGATACAATATTGGACTTTTGCGTTCTCATGCAGTGGCAGTTGGACCAGATAGCGACACGAAGCTAGTGCGGGCAGCTATGGCAATTCGGCTGAATACCATTTTAACTGGTGGTCCCGGCGTTAGTCCTGCTGTTGCGGATATGTTTATCCACTTTATTAATCATGATATTTGCCCTGTTATTCCTAGTAAGGGGTCTGTTGGTGTTGGTGATGTCGTCTTGATGAGTCATGTGGGACTTGCTATGATTGGCGATGGCAAAGTGTATTACAAGGGAGTCAAAATGACTGCCTATGAGGCACTTAAACTCACAAAAAAAGAACCACTCAAACCCTTTGCTAAAGACGGATTAGCTATTCTCAGTAATAATTCATATGCGGCAGCCAAAGCAGTCCTTCTATTGTTTGAAGCAAAGCAACTTTGTAGCATTGGTCATTTAGTTTTTGCCACTAGCTTAGAAGCCGTAAATGGCAATATAACACCAATTTTACCTGATGTGGTTGGACAAAGAGCATTCCCAGGCTTGAAGGAAACGTCTCGTGAGCTATTAGACATATTGAAAGGTAGCTATTTGTGGGACGAAGACACCAGTCGTCCCTTTCAAGATGCACTGAGTTTTCGCAATGGACCTCATTTATTGGCAGCTATGCGGTCTAATTTGGATAGATTGGAGGGTTTACTTAGCCTACAAATTAATTCTTCTGATGATAATCCAACTGTTATTGTTGGGTCACAACCAACCTCTGAATTGCAAATTGCCAAGAAGTTCTATACAGATGGTGGTGCAGTTCTACCTACGGGGAATTTTTGCCCAGTCTTTTGGGTCGTAGCTCTTGAAGAATTATCCATCCTTATTGCTCACATGGCGAGTGCCTCAGCACAAAGGGTTACTAAATTGGTTGACCCTTATTTCACAGGACTGCCACGTTATTTGAGCCATGATGAAACTCAGCATTCGTTGGTTGCTCTGGAAATTCCAATGTTGGCAGTTTCTGCTGAAATTCGTTCTTTGGCAATGCCTTCGTCATTTGATTATTTGCCACTTGCAAGAGGTCTTGAAGACATAGGAACTAATTCCGTTATGGTAGCGACCAATGTTCAGAACCAAATTGACAATAGTTTCATTGTTCTTGCCATAGAACTATTCCATGCAGCTCAGGCAATTGATCTTCGTCAGCAGAAATCGGCTAATCTAAAGATTGGTAAGAAAACCAAATCTTTGCTGAAAATGTTTAGAAAGATTGTTCCCTTTTTTGATAGTGATAGATTCATGTCTGATGATATTTCAAAAACTAGTCATTTTCTCAAAGGTTTATGTCTATCGGTTTAATCCTATATTTTGGGTCTTGAATTAGACCAAATATCGCTTTTAGTTCATGCCAAACATCACTACTTTTCTACCTCAATTCTTTTTCTAATTTCAAATGAACACAGCTAAACTCACCCTCAAACCTCAAGACGTTACCATAGAACAACTGAAAGCCATTTACTTTCATCAAACACCAGTGAAGCTGTCTGATGAAAATGACGGCAAAATCCAAGCAGCTTATGAGCTGGTGCAACAAAAAGCAGAATCTGACAAGGCAGTGTATGGAATCAATACGGGTTTTGGATTATTGGCTAACACCAAAATTGCCAAGCAAGATTTAAGTATTTTACAAAAAATTTAATTCTTTCTCATTCTGCAGGTGTGGGTCAGCCGCTAGATGACAGAGTTGTTGGATTGATTTTGGTACTCAAAGCCTGCAGCTTAGCTGCTGGTTATTCTGGGGTCAGAAAGGAGTTGATAGATTTATTGATTGAGTTTTACAATCAAAAAATTTATCCAATCATTCCTGAAAAAGGGTCTGTTGGAGCATCTGGCGACTTAGCCCCTCTTGCACATTTGACTTGTGCCTTGATAGGAATTGGCAAAGTTTGCTATCAAGGTCAAACAAGAGACTCTCAAGAAGTATTAGCACAAGTTGGGCTTTCTCCTTTGACTCTCAGTGCCAAAGAAGGTCTGGGCATGATCAACGGAACTCAAGTTTCTAATGCCCTAGCCCTCTCAGCTTTTTTGACTGCAGAGCGACTTTTTGGTTCTGCATTGGTCGTAGGGGCGTTGACTTTGGAATCTATCAAAGGCTCGCATGCTCCTTTTAGTGAGAACATCAACCATGTCAGAAATCAAGAGGGGCAAAAAGAAGTTGCTGCTTATTTGCGTCATTTGTTGAAAGACAGCCCTATTTGGTCAAGCCATCAAGGAGAAGTATGCCAGCGGGTACAAGACCCCTACTGTCTGAGGTGTCAACCTCAAGTCATGGGTGCAGTGTTGGATAATTTAAGGCATGCGGGTCAAATCTTGATGAGAGAAGCAAACGGAGTGTCTGACAATCCTCTTGTTTTTGATGAGACTCAAGAAATTATCTCTGGGGGCAACTTTCATGCAGAACCTGTTGGCATGGTAGCTGATTTGATGGCGATTGCACTTTCTGAAATTGGCAGTATGTCAGAAAGGAGAGTTGCGATGTTGATTGACCAACATTTAAGCGGACATCCTCCCTTCTTAGTGCAAAACTCTGGGTTAAACTCTGGGTTTATGATTGCTCAAGTCAGCGCCGCCGCATTGGCAAGTGAGAACAAATCACTGGCGCATCCAAGCACCGTGGACAGCATTCCGACCTCAGCCAATCAAGAAGACCATGTCAGTATGGCGACTTATGCCGCAAGGCGTCTGCAAAGCATCAATGAAAATGTGGCTCATATTTTAGCGATTGAAGCATTAGCCTCAACCCAAGGATTAGATTTTCTAACACCCCTCAAAACTAGTGCGGTGTTGGAAGAAAAAAAAGCAATCATTCGTGCAAAAGTACCTTCATATCAGAAAGACCGCTACTTTGCTGATGATATTTCTGCCATCTATGAATTGCTGATGTCTGGAAAATTAAACGATTATGGGATTCTTTAGAGTTTCTAAAAAAACCAAATAAACATGGATACGCAAAGCATTCATCAGTTGATTAAAAACCAAGACCTTTCAGGTGCAACTTCAGCTTTGAAACATTTGATTCAGGACACCACACCTCTTGTAGTGCAAAATCTCTGTATCAATCAGGATCAGTATAGCCTCAATTCTGTCAATGGTTTGATGAGCGACCACCATGCTAACGAGTATTTTTTTAAGTTCCATACAGAAGAAAATGAAAAGGAACAAGTCAGCGAGTATTATCAAGCCAAGGTTCTCAAAGAGGCAGGCTATCCAGTCCAAGAACCTTTATTTTCAAACACGACACCAAACCAACAAATTGTCATTTACAAACGTATTCAAGACTCCAGATTTGCTGATGTTTGTTCAGACTATGAAAAAGGTAAGTCCTCAAAAGAAAATCGCTCTTTCAATGCAAATGAATTGATTGCGATTGAAGAAAAAATAGACCAATACTTTTCCAAAATTGCTTTGAAGACATTACATCAAACTCAAGGGATTGAAGGAATCCATCAACCTATTTTCCAACTTTTTTATCACCGTTTAGTCAATGATTTGTCAAAACCTCCTACTTGTTATGAAGAAATCGGAGGGCGGATTCAGTCATTTTACAAAAATCAAACGGCTGTCTTTCAAGGTTTCAATGGAGAAGTCCTTCGTCTTCCTTTTGAGGAGTTGATTGATTTGAAGTGGTCTATTAACCAAATAGATTATCCTGAAACTTTAAAAAGTTGTTTAGAAGCCTGCCTTGTTGATTTGACCCCTCAGGCACTGTTGCCCGGTTTTGCTTTTAACTCACATGGCGATGCCCACCATGCGAACGTCTGGCTGCATGAAGACCAGACCTTTAGTCTATTTGACCCAGCTTTTGCCAATGCCCAAATTCCTGCCTTATTAGCAGAAGTGAAAGCGACTTTTCATAACATCTTTGCACACCCTTTTTGGCTTTACGAACCCGACTTTTTTAGTCAGCACTATGACGTCAAGGCTTGTGTAGAACAAGATAAAATTTGTGTGGAAACAAACTATATTCTAAGCGACATTAGAGAAGGATTTTTGACTTCTAAAGCAGTGAATTTTTGGAAGCCATTGTACAAGGCTTTGAAAGAAGACATTCCGTTTGAGACATTTGAAAGAACCGTCCGTTTGGCACTTTTTACCTGTCCTATCTTAGTGATGAATTTATTGGTTACTCCTGATTCATCACACAATCCAACAAGCTCCCTCATCGGATTCTGCCAAGCTATAAAAGCGGCACAAAAACCCCTCAAAGGAAGTGATGACTTTGTCAAGTTTTTTGAATATATTAAATCTGAAAACGCTCATCATGGTTGAAATGTAAAATGATTGAAATTCAAAACATCTCTAAATCTTTTGGGACGTTGCAAGCCTTAAAAAACGTCAGTATTGTAGTTGACCAAGGTACGTTCTTGACGATTGTTGGACCTAGTGGCTGTGGTAAAACGACACTGCTCAAAATTATTGCAGGGTTTGATTCTCCTGATGAGGGGCATATTCTGATTGATGGACAGTCTAGTGAAAACCTTCCTCCGCATCGTCGTTCTATCGGCATGGTGTTTCAAAAATTGGCTTTGTTTCCACACATGAACGCTTCACAAAATATTGCGTATCCTTTGAAAATGCGGAAATTTCCCAAACAGGACATTCCTGAAATTGTTCAACATTATTTGAAGTTAGTCCGTCTGGAAGGCTTAGGAGACCGAAGAATCCATGAACTCTCTGGGGGTCAACAACAACGTATTGCCATTGCAAGAGCCTTGTCCTTTAGTCCAGATGTGTTGTTGTTAGACGAACCTTTGTCAGCACTAGACAAAAAACTCCAAGAAGAGATGCAACTGGAATTTAGACGCATTCAACAGGAATTAGGAATCACGACAATCAATGTGACACACAATCAAAAAGAAGCTCTGGTCATGTCAGACCATATCGTGGTAATGAATGAGGCTCAAGTAGAACAGCATGACAAACCTACTGCGGTCTATCAAAAACCTCAAACGCTTTTTGTGGCAAATTTTATAGGGTTAAGCAATACCTTTCAAGCTCACATTCAGTCTATTGACCAAACATGTATCAGATTCAATGCTTTCCAGACTGAAATGAAATCTACAAATCTGCTTAAAAACGTTCAGGCAGGAGACCCCTTGTTTTGCAACATCAAAGCAGAAAATTTGCACATCGTCACAGGGGAGGATTCCACACAGAATCAGCCATTTGACAATGTCTGGCAAGGTCTTGTAGAACAGATGATTTTTGAAGGGGACAGAATCGTCTATAAAATCTCTGCTTGCGGTCAATCTTTGTCGGTTTTGCTACATCACCAGCATACACTTTTAGAAATTGGGGCGAGTGTGCAGTTAGGTTGTCATGCAAAAGACATTCATCTCTTTCCACTATTGTCAAAGGAGGGTGCTGTGACATAACAATATTGATTTTTTTAACCCATTTTTAATTGTATTTTTATTTATCCTAACAAGAGAAAAGATTATGAAAACATCTAATTTGTCAAATCAAAAAGAAGCTACAACTAATGAAATAGACCGAAGGGATTTTGTCAAAGGTGTCGCCGTGACTGCCGCTGGGGCAATGGTCATGCCCTCTATTTTAAGCGCAGCACCTAGAAAACCTAAGGAGTTGATCATTCGTGCATGGGGTGGCTCGTGGGGAGAAGCTCTGAAGGCAGGAGTGACTGACCCGTTCACTGAGCAAACAGGAGTTAAAGTCCGCTTAGATTTTACAGAAGACAATGAAATTAAGCCTAAGATTTGGGCGGCTGTGGACCAGGGACGAGTTCCCCCTATTCATGTCAACTGGGATACCACCACGAATGCCACTATTTCAGCATTAAGGGGTGCGACTGTGGATTTAAGCGGTTTATCCAATCTTAAAAATTTACTCCCATTGGCAAAGCCTAAGGGCTTAACAGGCTACCCATTGGTCAATACTTATGCCTATGTCTATGTTTGTGCTTACCGAACAGAAGCCTTTCCTTATGGTCCTCCTAAATTTTGGAATGTTTTATTAAATCCCAAATTCAAAAGACGTTCTGCTCTCTACGATGACGGTATCGGCTTTAACCCGATTGCTGTGATTGCAGGCGGTGGAACTTTTGAAGACATTCCTAAAAATATGGAGGCAGGCTACAACTTTTATCGCTTGCTCAAGCAAAATGAACCCTTGCTTGGTGAAGACCCTGACTTTACCACGTGGTTTCAGAAAGGTGAGATTGACGTGGCTTGCACCATTTCAGTCAATGCTAGAGCCGCCAAACAAAAAGGGATTGACGTCCAGTGGACAATTCCACAGGAGGGTTGCAAAGTAGATACTGATGGGCTTTGGATTCCAAAAGGACTGCCTGAAAATGAAGAATATTGGGCAAAGGAGTTAGTCAACTTTGCAATCAGCAAAAATGCTCAACAAAAATGGTGTTCTTTGCTGGGCTTACCTCCTGTTTATCCGGGAATTGAACCCCCTGCTGACTTAGTGGGAGACCCCTCTTATCCAACCAAGCCTGAAGATTTTGCAAAGTTGGTCAGCGTGCCTTCCCCTGTCCTTGTTGAAAATCAGCCGATTTGGTTTAGAGAATTTAACAAAATCTTCAAAGGATAAAGTCAACTGATTGGGAGTTAGGTCAAAGTTCATGTTTGCTAAATCACCTTACCAAAAATTTTGGATTCCCTTTGGCTTTTTATTGCCTGCTATTGCTTTAGTGGGCGTTTTAGTCATAGGGCTTGGTTATATTTTGGAGGCAAGTTTACATGAACTAGACCTTGCGACTTATCGGCTGAAGGAAGCCTACACTTTGTCCAATTACTTAGAATTCTTTGAGCCAACCAATCTAAAAGTCCTTTGGCGTACCTTTTTGGGTGCAGTGTTGGTGACCTTTTTTACACTCATTCTTGCATTCCCTTATGCTTACGTCTTGGTCAGATGCCGTTCTGCAATGATGAGAAAGTTTTTACTCATCACACTTTTTTTGCCTTTTTTTATTGGTCAAGTCGTCAGGGCTTATGGGTGGCTTATCATTCTTGGTCAAGAAGGCATTTTGAACCAAATCTTGAATGTTCTTGGGGTGGAATCTTTGACTTTGATTTATAACTACCCTGCAGTCATTTTTGGTTTAATTCAATACATGCTACCTTTTGCGGTGTTGCTACTGATTCCAGCAATGACAGCCATCAGTGAAGACTTAGAATGGGCGTCAGAAAGTTTAGGGGCTAGTTGGGGTGAAACCTTATTCCAAGTCATCATTCCTCTTGCCAAACCGGGAATCGTCGGGGCTTGTGTTGTCGTGTTTACACTCACCTTAACAGATTTTGCCATGCCAGAAATTTTAGGAGGTGGTCAGAATGATTTTATAGCAAGCAGTGTCTATGACAGCTTTTTCCAACTTTCTAATGCAGGTTTGGGGTCAGCAATTTCCATGATATTAGTCACCATTGGGAGTCTTTTAGTCGTGATTTTATTCAGAATCTTTGGCACTCATAGCACCTTACTTGGAGAACGAACATGAGTCATCAAAACAAAGTGCTTTATCCCATTGTGATTGGCATTGTCATCATGTTAAGCCTGCCTACTGTCATTATCATTGGGGCGTCTTTGACTGCAGGAGAGATTTTGGAGTTTCCTCCCCGTGGCTTGTCCCTTCAATGGTATGCCAAGCTGTTTGAGCTGGAGGAATTTATTGACGCTTTTTGGCGGACTTTATACGTCTCTGTCATCTGCACAATCATCAGCATTCCTTCAGGCACTTTGTGTGCCTTAGCATTGATGCGTTACAAAGTGAGGTTTGAAAAAGCCTTACAAGTCTATTTATTGCTACCCTTCACAATTCCTTTGGTGGTCTCTGGGATTGGAATGATGTTGTTTTTTGGTGAAATCAGAATATTGGGCAGCCTCTTTCCTGTGGGATTAGGGCTTTGCATCATCAATCTACCTTTTATGATCTGGACAGTCAGTGCAACAGTCAACAAATTAGACACGCAGTTAGAAGAAGCTGGGGCAAATTGCGGAGCCAATCCCGTGCAAGTTTTTTTCACCATCACCATACCAGCATTGGCACCGGGCATCATCACGGGGGCATTGTTGATGTTTATTCTGGCTTTTAATGAATTTTTGGTCAGCCTCTTTTTGACAGACGCTAGAATTGTGACGCTTCCTGTCCAAATTTATAATTCTATACGTTCTATCATTACTCCAGATTTAGCGGCTGTGTCTGTCGTGTATGTTGTGATGGCACTCATCACCATCTATATTTTAGACAAACTGGTTGGGTTGGAAATCTTTTTACAAGGTAAGAAGGATTGAAAGTAAATATAAAATAATAACGATATTTATCTAATTTTTGTCAATCTCAACTCAAGCCCAGAACATGACTCCAGCAGATGGGCTTTAGCCCGCTTGCTAGATTTTGTCGTTATGCGGTGAAATCATTACCATGAATCAAAAGATTAAAACAGAATTTGAAATGCAATTAAAAGAGTTCGTTGATGGTTTACAAGAATATATAAGCACACCAAATGGTCAATGGACAATCAAGGGCTTTATTGATGTATTCCAAAATATTTATACCATCTCTTCAGACACAAAAATCATATCAAAAATTTTGGAAATTCATTTATTTCCCAAAATCATAGAATTTGCCAAGAAGCATAAATACAAGATTGTCTTGGCAGATCACCAAAACTATTATCCTGATATTTCATTTGTGAAAATGGGTAATGAAAAAATCAAATTTGCTGTGGACTTTAAAACGACCTATAAAAATCCTAATAAACCTTTTCTGTGCAATGGCTTTACTTTGGGTTCGCATGGTAAGTATTTTGAAGATCGTGCAAGTACTAAGAATATTCAATTTCCTTATGGTCAATACTCAGGACACTTTTGTTTAGGAATTATTTACAGCAGAGTTGATAACTCAACTATTGATGAAACAAAAGCGCATAGGGTAAGTGATTTACAGTCCATAGCTTCAGTGATAAAAGACTTCCAATTTTTTGTTGCAGAAAAATGGCGTATTGCCAGTGATAAGAGTGGCAGTGGAAATACAGCTAACATTGGGAGTGTTAACAACATTGATGATATTATTAATGGCAATGGAATGTTTGCTAAACTGGGAGAGAAATGGTTTGATGATTATTGGATGAATTACAATAAAATCACTGTATTTGAGAGCAATGGCAAGACCAAGAAAATCACCTCTCTTGAGGATTTCGTATTGTACCGAAAAGGAGATGTCACTAAAATCATTAAAAAGCGTCATAACATAGAATGAAAGTTCATGTTCCTCCCATAAAATCCCAAGGGATAAAAACCAAATTAGTCCCCTGGATAAATTCAATTATTCCTTCAAATTTCAGAGGAAGATGGATAGAACCGTTCATGGGAACAGGCGTTGTTGGATTTAATCTTATTCCAAATGATGCTTTATTAAGTGACACTAACCCACACTTAATAGAATTTTATCAAGCAATAGCAAATGGTGAAATTACTCCTAGCAGAGTTAAATCATATCTTATTAAAGAGGGGTCTTTACTGCTTGAAGAAGGTAATTCTCATTATTATAAAGTGAGAGATAGATTTAATAATAAACATTGTCCACTGGATTTTTTGTTTTTGAATAGAGCAAGTTTTAATGGAATGATTCGGTTTAACCGAAAAGGTGATTTTAATACGCCTTTTTGCAGAAAGCCACAACGATTTGCGCAAGCTTACATTACCAAAATTACCAATCAGATTGACCATATTAGCCATATAATGTCCTCAAAAAAAATTGAATTGATATGTCAATCATTTGAAAAAACGATTGCAGAAGCACAAAATTCTGACATTATTTATTGCGACCCACCCTACATAGATAGACACACAGACTATTTCAATGGGTGGAATGTAGACATGGAAAGATTGCTTTTTGATGCTTTATCCAAAAGTAAAAGTAAATTCATTCTATCAACATGGCACCACAATGATTTCCGTGAAAATAAGCATATTGATTTAATATGGAGGCAGTTTAATGTTTTAACAAGAGAACATTTTTATCATATTGGTGGAAGTGAAAAAAATAGAAACCCAATGATTGAAGCTCTTATTACTAACTACGATATTCCAACACCTAAAAGTGTAGAGCAAGAAAATCCAGTTCAGTTGGCATTGTTTGAACAAGGAGTAGTCTATAGTGTATAACAAATCGCCCCAGCCGACGTCGTTCCTCGGTGGATAAACTTAAACGTTATGTTTTTACAAAGGAGGTAACAAAGCAGGCATTGTTGACAATACGGTTAAATGACTAAACACTTCCAAACATGACTAATTATTGCTAAAAATTTGCTAAATATCTCATTCTATTTCATCAAAAATCAATATGACTCATACAATCAACTACTATCAATTATCCGATTTAAATGAATCAGATAGACACAAACTTTTACAACGTTCTAGTCTTGATTTAGCAAGTTTTCAAGACAAGGTGAAACCGATTATTCAGGCAGTTCAAGCAGAAGGTGATGATGCCATCGTTCGCTTTGCAAAAGATTTAGACCACGCTGAAATCACGACACAAACCATCGCCGCAAGTGAATCAGACTTTGACGAAGCTTTCCAAAAAATCAGTCCAAGAATGCTGGAGGTTTTGAAATTTTCCATTGACAATGTCAAGCGGTTTCACCAAGCACAAATGCCCCAATCTATGTGGCTTAAAGAGATGCACCCAGGCGTCTTTGCAGGAGAAAAAATTGTCTCCCTAGAGTCTGTGGCATGTTACGTCCCCCGTGGAAAAGGTTCGTTTCCTAGCGTTGTGATGATGACTGCTGTCCCAGCAGTTGTGGCAGGTGTGAAGAATCCAATCATCATCACCCCCCCGGGACCTGATGGGCAAATAGACACTGCTACGTTGGTTGCTGCAAAATTAGCAGGCATAGAAAAAGTTTATAAATGCGGTGGGGCTGTTGGTGTTGCAGCGGTGGCTTATGGCACAAAAACCGTTCCCAAATGCCAAAAAATCATTGGACCGGGAAGCCCTTTTGTCTTGGCTGCTAAAGTCTTGTTAAGTGAGTTTTTGGACCCAGGAATTGAGGCAGGTCCGAGTGAAGCGATTGTTTTGGCTGATGACACTGCCAATGGACAAGTGGCAGCGTTGGATATGTTAGTAGAGTCAGAACATGGTCCTGATAGTTCTGCTTATTTGGTGACCGATTGTGAAAGGGTTGCCAAAGAAGCCTTAGGTGCGATTCCAAAGTTTTGGCAGAAGATGGGAGAAGAACGTGCGGGGTATTCCCAGACAGTGCTTTCCCAAAGTGGCGGAGTCATTCTGACAAAAACGATGCAAGATGCCATCAACTTTGTCAATGACTTCGCACCTGAACATTTGCAAATTCACAGCAAAACTCCCTATGACTATTTAGATGCCATTCAAAATGCTGGGGAAATCTTGCTTGGTGAGCATCTTCCTTGTTGTATTGGAAACTTTACTTTGGGACCTAATGCCGTGTTGCCAACTCATTTTGCCGCACGTACCAAATCAGCATTAGGGGTGTATGATTACTTCAAAACCATCTCCATTGGTTACGTGACTCAAAAAGGATACGACTCTGTGTCTTCTTATGTGCATGATTTTGCCAAATATGAAGGATTTGACGGACATGCCAACGCTGTCTCTCACCTCAGAAAAAAGGCATTTAATGATGAGTTATAGAGGATTTGGTAGTCCTAGCAGATACATACAAGGTCAAGATGCAATTCAAACCTTAGCCAAGCATCTTAAGGATTTTTTGGGTGAGAACATGCCTATCTTCATCATCATTGATGCGTTGATAGAACAAAAAATGGGAGGCATGATTCAGAAATTATTCCATTCTGAAAAAATGGAGGCAGAGCGATGTGTTTTTGGTGGGGAGTGTTGTCCGGAGGAGATAGAACGTTTGAGACAGAAAGCACATGATTTCAAGAGTCGTGTCATCGTTGGCATAGGCGGTGGAAAAGCCATTGATTGTGCCAAAGTAGTTGCAGACCAGTCCCAAGCCATCATGGTCTCTGTTCCTACGATCGTTGCTAACGATGCACCAACCAGTGCGATTGCAGTGGTCAATTCAGCTTGCGGACAATTTGACTCTATCCATCAATGCCGTCAAAGTCCGTCTTTAGTGTTGGTAGATAGTGCATTGATTGCCCAAGCACCTGTTAGGTTTTTAGTGGCAGGCATGGGCGATTGCATTGCGACTTCTTTTGAGGCACTTTCTAACCATCAAACGCAAGGATTCAATTTTGTTTCTACTGCATATCAGACAGGATACCAGCCGACTCTTGCCTCCATGGCGATTGCCCAAAGTTGCTATGACACCATCAAACAACATGGAGTCAAGGCAAAAATGAGTGCAGAACATCATCTTTGTACTGAATCTTTGGAGAAGGTCATTGAAGCCAATACTTTACTTAGTGGCTTGGGTTTTGAAAACTGCGGTGTGTCTGCTGCTCATGCAGTTTACATTGGAATTTCTACACTTGAAGAGGCTCATCAATTCTATCATGGGGAACTCGTGGCTTTTGGGGTGATTGTTTTGATGATGATAGAAAACTATCCTGATGAAGAAATTGATGAATTGTTGGAATTACTGACCCAGCTAGGGTTGCCTACCACTTTGGAAGAGCTGGGTCTTGCACACCTTTCATCAGAAAGATGGGAAGAGGTTGCTTCTGTAATCAATCAAGATTCCACAGGCATTCACGCTTCTTTGCCAGACGTGACGAACCAGCTCATCATTGACAATATCCACTTAGCAAGTCAATATGCGCAACAATTCCAAGCCAAGCAACATTGATGAATGACCAACTTTGGTATGATTACCGCTACCCTAGCGTCAGAGATTTAAGAAAGGTTGCCCATCGGCGACTGCCTCAATTTGCTTGGGATTATTTGGAAGGAGGCGCCAATGAAGATGAAGGTTTAGCGCATAATCAACAGGCGTTTAAAAAAATCAAGTTAGAACCTCACTATATTAAAACTTGTGAGTCAGTAGAGACCAAAGTTGACCTTTTTGGCAGGGTTTATGATGCACCTATGGGTGTTGCCCCCATCGGATTTCAGGACATGATGTGGCCTCAATCTCCCAAAATCCTCATTCAAGCGGCAGTCCAAGCAAATGTCCCTGTGGTTACTAGCACGGTGACGACCATCAGTTTAGAAAAAGCGGCGAGTTTGAGTGAAGGCAAGGCATGGTTTCAACTTTACCAACCCAAAAATCCTGATGTTCAAAAAGACTTGATGCAACGGATTCACAGGGCTGGTTACCAAGTGTTGGTTTATACCATTGACATTCCAAGCGTCACTTTTCGCCCTGATGACATCAAAAATGGTTTAGGCATTCCCCCCAGAGTCGGACCAAAAATGTTTGCCCAAGCCATCAAAAAACCTTATTGGTGTCTGGAAACACTCAAACATGGCTTGCCTACCTTTGAAAACTTTACCCCTTACTTGCCCAAAAACCCAACTCACTTACAAATCACTCAAACCCTTTTAGACAAACAACAGGTGACCTTTGAATTGCTCAAACGTTTCCGTGATGAATGGAAGGGTGTTTTGATTTTAAAAGGAGTGATGAGTCTGCAAGATGCTCAACGTGCTTATGAAATTGGGGCAGATGGCATTGTGGTTTCCAACCATGGAGCAAGGCAGTTTGATGCAGGATTGTCCCCTTTGGAAGTGCTTGGAGAGATTAGCCAGACTTATGGACATCAAATGACGATTCTTTTTGACAGTGGCATTCGCTCTGGTGTGGACATTGCCAAAGCACTGGCAGTGGGAGCAAAAGCTGTGTTAGTGGGACGTCCTTTGATGTATGGCGTTGCAACCCTTGGGAAAAAAGGGGGAACACACACCATCAACATTTTAAAAGTTCAACTGAAGCAAGTCTTGGAACAGATCCGATGCCAAAGGCTTGAAGACTTGAACCAACATTTAATCCAACTATAACAAATGAGTTTTACGATTGATTTAACAGAAAAAACCGCTGTGATGACAGGTAGCAGAAAAGGCATTGGGGGGGCAATCGCTACGGCATTTGCCCAAGCAGGGGCAAACATCATCATCACAGGAAGAAAGCTAGAACAACTATCACAGAAGAAGCAAGAGCTTGAGGCACTGGGCATCAAAGCATCTGCTTATGAGTTAGACGTCAAAAACAAACAAGCGATTGATCAGTTTTTTGAAGAGATTCATCAAAAGTTTGGTGCAATAGACATCTTGGTCAACAATGCAGGAATAGAACAAGTTCAAGCCAGTCAAGACGTTGATGAAAGCCTTTGGGATATGATTCTTGACACCAATTTAAAAGGGGCATTTTTTTGTTCACGTGCCTTTGCCAATTTGCCTTGCCAACACAACAAGAGAAGCATTTTAAACGTCTGTTCCTTGACCAGTGCCGTTGGCATACCTACTGCCGTTCCTTATACCTCCTCCAAATCAGGATTAGCAGGCATGACCAAAGCCTTGTCTAGCGAGTGGGCAAGCGTTGGGATTCGGGTCAATGGCATTGCCCCAGGTTATTTTTATACGGACATGACAGCAGGATTTTACGAAAACCAAGCATGGCAAGACCAAATGCTTAGCAAGATTCCAATGCAACGTTTTGGGAATTTAGAAGACCTCATGGGGGCAAGTGTCTTTTTATGTTCTGACTCAGCATCTTACATCACGGGGCAGATTCTCTACATAGATGGTGGATTTGTCAATTCTATTTAATTCTATTTAAGACTTTTAAAACCGAACAACAAACCTTTGCATTCTGTCTATGATTTAAAAAATTTATGAGTGAAGCGATTTTTAAGCAGATTAAGAACTTTATTAAGCAACAGATATTGGACAAGACATTTGTGTTCAACGACAAGATTCCCACAGAGAGTGAGTTATCTATTCAATTCAAGACAACAAGGCAGACTGTCAATAAAGCATTGAGTCAATTAGCCATAGAAGGTTGGATTCGGAGGTTTCCAAGGAGTGGAAGTTTTGTTTGCTTTCAAAAGCCGCAGACCTCCATTTTGGAGCTGAGAAACATTGTTGATGAGATTCAGCAACGAGGGAATTGTTACAGCAACAAAATTAACAAATTAGAAGAAATCAAAGCCAGTGTAGAAGTTGCTGCAGTCATGGGAGTTGTCACAGACCAGAAAATCTTTACTTCCCAAATCATACATCAAGAAAATGACGTTCCAGTCCGCTTTGACGTTCGCTATATCAACCCAGCGTTATGCCCTGACTATCTGCAGCAAGATTTTAAAAAAATGACCCCCAATGAATACTTACAAAAACGTTGTCCTGCACAAAAAGTAGAAAATACGATAGAAGCAGTTAAAAGCCAGCCTGAAACCTGTCATGCTTTGGAAATAGGAGAATCTGAACCTTGTCTGGCTGTCTCAAGAGTGGTCTTTTGCAATCACAAAGTTGCCAGTTATTCCAAACTTTATTACCCCTCTTCCAGATATAAACTTTACTCTGTGTCAGAACCCGTCCTTTAGTCAAAAATTGATATGTTACCTTATGATGTGATTGAACCGACAACGCCTTCTGTGCCAATCGTTGTGAGCGTCCCCCATTGTGGCGAACTCTTTCCGCAAGATATTGCTGCTGATTACATGCCCCAAGTCTTGCAAAATCCTGATGACACAGATTGGTTTGTTGACAGGCTTTATGATTTTGTAGGGGATTTGGGAATCACCATGATTCGTGCAAAGTATAGTAGATATGTGATTGACCTCAATCGTTCTTTACACGACCAACCACTTTATAATGATGGGAGAGTCACGACTTCTTTAGTGCCTCATTGTGATTTTCTTGGGCATCAGATTTACAGACAGCCAAGCAACATTCCAACACAAAAAGAGATTCAAAGACGACTTGACGCTTATTACATGCCCTATCACAACAAGGTCAAAGAATTGCTGGAACAACACCAAAGAACATTTGGACACGTGTTGTTGTTTGATGCACACTCTATCAAAAAATCTGTCCCCACCATTCAAAACACTCCTTTCCCTGATTTGATTTTGGGGGATAATGATTTACAAAGTGCCAGCCAAGAACTCATAGAAACGGCTTTGCAAAGCCTCAATGACTCTCAATATGAGTTTTCACACAATCACCCATTCAAAGGGGGCTATATCACCAGAAACTTCGGCAATCCTAAACAAAAGATTCATGCACTCCAACTGGAGATGGCAAAGACAAATTACATGGACGAGACCGAACGTCATTACAATGAAAGCAAAGCACAACACATCAGAGGCATTTTAAAAGACATGTTTGTCAATCTCATTCAAACGTTAGAAAAGATTTAAAAAGACTTGAAAAAAGATTTAAGAGAATTAAAAAATGGAAAAAGTCTATTATTTCAAAGGGATTTTACAAAATGAAGGTTGGTTGCAAGACGCCTTTGTCAAAGTCAATGATGCAGGCAACATCGTTTCTATTGCATCAACAATCCAAGATGACGACCAAGCCTTAGTAGAGTCTGTTGATGGGTATGCGTTACCCGGGTTTCAAAATGCTCATTCTCACGCTTTTCAATATGCGATGGCAGGCTTGGCAGAAAACCACGCAACCAATGGTTTGCAAGACAGTTTTTGGAGCTGGAGAGAGGCGATGTATCAAATCGCTTTGACCTTAGAACCAGAGGATTTAGAAGCCATTGCCTCCATGTTGTATAAAGAGATGTTGAAGCATGGCTACACGCATGTTGCCGAATTTCATTATTTGCATCACGAGTCATCTGGCAATGCTTATCGTCATCTTGCTGAAATGGGAGAACGTTTGATTTGTGCCGCAAAAGAAGTAGGAATCGGGCTGACTTTAATCCCAATTTTCTATCAAAAAGGGGGATTTGGTCAGCCTCCTAATCCCCGTCAAATTCGCTTTATCTCTAAAAATGTTGATGAATACTACAAGCTGTTAGAAGCCAGCATCAAAAGTGCCAGCTTGTATGAAGATGCCAACGTTGCTTATGGGCTACACTCCATGCGTGGAGTTGGCACAGAAGAGATGAAACAGGTTGCCCTAGACAAACCCGATGACGTGCCGTTACACATACACATCAGCGAACAGTTGCAAGAAGTGGACGATTGTCTTGCTCATCTGGGACAACGACCTGTCCAGTGGCTTTGTCAGCATCTGCCTGTCAATGAAAATTACCACCTTGTCCATGCCACACATTTAAGCCAAGATGAGTTGCAAATGATTGTGAAAAGTCAAGCAAATGTTGTGTTGTGTCCTAGCACGGAGGGGAATTTAGGCGATGGGTTGTTTGATGTGCAAACTTTCATCAACTCTGGTGGGTCTTTCAGCATTGGCACAGATAGCCACATCGGATTGAATCCATTGGAGGAATTGCGATGGCTAGATTACGGACAACGTCTTGTTTCTCACCAACGGGATACTTTTCAAGGAGACGCAGCATTGATGGCATTGCAGCGATGCACCATTACAGGCAGAAAGGCGATGGGGCATGCAGAACCTCGTTTTTTCAAAGAAGGATTCCCTTTGAATGCGCTCATCATTGATGCCAAGACTCCACTGCTGGCTTGCACTAGCACCCAAAACTTAACTGCGACCATGCTTTACACGCACCCCCATTTTTACGGGACGCTTGTCAAAGGACGTTGGGTTATCAAAGACAACCAACATGCCCAAGAATCCACCATTAACCAAAGATTCATTCAACACATCAAAAAACTACAGATTCGTTTTTGAATCATTTAACACTCTTTTGAAATTCTAACCTTAATATATTTTTGAGTTGAATTAATATCAAATCCTGGATCTTCTTGTATCTTATCTTCCAATTTTAAATAATGCATTCCCTCTCTTAATCGTTTAATTCCTTCTTTTATAGAACTACTATTAGTATCAAGTAAATACCTAATATTTTTGGAATACTTGATAGGAGAAAATGGAAGATGGCCACATCCCATATTATCTACATAACGAATCTCTTCAGGGGCATCTCTAAATTCTTTCAAAAAAGTAAAAACTTCTACATCTCCTCCTCCTACTACACAAATATTTCCATTTCTATCTAAATGAGTCATATAATTGACTCTGGAATTATTTATTTTATTGAATTCTTTTTTAAAAGCTTCTTTATCACTTTTAGAATAAATATTATTACACATTTCTACTTTTTCTTCTTCTACTTTTTCACCATCTTTATTATTATTATTACTTCCGGGAGAACCTGAATCTCCACTTCCACAACCTGTAATACTACTTAAACCTATAACACCTGCTGTTGTGAGTTTGATGAGTTTTTTTGTGTTGAAGATGAGATGTTGCATGATGATTCCTTTGATGTTGGAGTTAGAAAAATGATTTGCAAAAGGTCTTTGAAGTCTGCATGCTTGCAGGTTTCAAAGACTTTTCTTTGCCTGAAACTTTTTTAAATGAGAGTTAAAGAATAATTAGCGATATAATATACATGTACAAAAAAAAACGCAAGCCCTTGCTTAAAATAATTTGAAATTGAAGAGGGAGGGAGTCAAGAGGTCATTGTCAAACCTAGCTTGTTGGCATTGTTTGCTAGTGTGAATGAATGCTTGTGATGATGAGGCATCATAGTAGATGACAGTGTAGAGTTGTAAAAAATGATGATGATGCTACAATTCTTGGTTAGTTTTGTGATGATTCTCAATATGTGGTTTTGTCATCAAGTTTTTTTGCTGTTCAGCAGAATAATACGTCTCAAGAGAGAACAAACAGATGATGAGCCAAAGACACGTTTCACTAGCTTTTAACTAACTTTACTAACAGGAGTCAATACATGAGTACCTTTTCTCATTTAGAGTTCAATGACCATGAACAAGTTGTTTTTTGTCAAGACCGCAAGAGTGGTCTCAAAGCCATCATCGGCATTCATAACACCAATTTAGGTCCTGCTTTGGGTGGCTGCCGTATGTTCCCCTATGCCAGCGATGACGATGCGTTGACCGATGTCTTGCGATTGTCAGAGGGCATGAGTTACAAATCAGCGATGGCTAATCTGCCTTTTGGTGGGGGTAAATGTGTTGTCATTGCAGACCCTCATCGTACGGATAAAACGGAGTTACTCAAGGCGTTGAGTGGCTTTGTCAATCGTTTGAATGGTCTCTACGTCACAACTCAAGACTCTGGTATCACCGTTGATGACCTCAAATGTATGAGTCAGTTCAGCAAGCATGTCGTGTATGCTGGCAAAGATGGCGGGGGTTCTCCGTCCCCTTACACCGCTTATGGTGTGTTTCTTGGCATCAAAAGTGCCGCACGTCATCGGCTACAGTCTGATGACTTGAAAGGTGTCAGAGTCATTATTGAAGGCATTGGTAGCGTGGGCTACGGACTGGCAAAGCATCTGCATCAAGAAGGTGCTGAATTACTCGTCAAAGATGTTTCAGAGTCAGCATTAAAACGTGTTCAAGAAGATTTTGATGCTCGTGTGATTGAAGATGTGCATGTAGAAGCTGATGTTTATGCACCTTGTGCCTTTGGCGGGACGCTCAACTTACAGTCTGTGGAACAATTACAGGTGAGCATCGTCGCAGGTGCTGCAAATAACCAGCTTCAAAGTCCCGATATTGCCCAATTACTTGCACAACGTAGTATTCTCTATGCACCCGATTATGTCATCAATGCTGGTGGTGTCATCAGTATTTCCTCCCACATCAGCGGTGAAGGTGAGGCAGTCTGCAAAGAACGTATAGAACAGATAGGTTCGCAACTAGACACCATCTTCCAGCAAGCAGGACAACAGCAATCTACACACGACGTTGCCAATCAGCTTGCCAAACAACGACTCAATGACGTCAAAAGGGATTAACACACCAACGTCGCTTTGACTGGACTATCTAGCGATTGCATTGATTTGCACACAAATTTGATTGCCTTTCATAAACCTACGTTTTTCACGGAACGACTCCAAATAACGTTGGTTGCCCATGACAGAACGGAGGTTGAATTGTGCATTTTGTTTGGCAGTTTTTTGGGCATCAAGCAAAGTGAGTCCACAGCCGACAGCCATCATTTTAATTTGCTTAGGAGGCTTGTATCCCAAACTTGTAGATTCCAGATACTGCGTACGGAAGACGTTCTGAGTTTCAGACGAGCGACATGCTGAAAGCCATAGCACCATCAGCAAGGAAGTGAAGAAAAGAAGTTTATTTTGCATCTCAAAATGTATGCAACAGACAAACCAAAATAACGTCAGTCAAAAAGTGCAGGCTTTGAAAGAATTTAAGGAAGGATTAAGGTTTTTAAGGCGTGGTGTCTTTGAGGGGGGAGGATTGAAGATGTTCTTGCAGTGCTTGCCAAATCTGGGGCTGTCCTATTTTTTTTGAAGAAGAATGAGGCAAAGGTTCTGAAGTCAGTGCAAAGGCTGTTTGAATGCTTTGTAATTGCTTTTTGATTTGACTAGATTTGAGCTTGTCAATTTTGTTGGCAATGACAATGACAGGTTTAGCTTCGTGTTGAAACCATTCGTACAAGGCAAGGTCTTGCGGTGTGGCGCCATGCCTGCTGTCAACAATCAAAACGGCGGCTTTTAAAGCCTGCCTTTCTTTCAAGTAAGATTCAATCAATACCTTCCAACTTTGCCTAACATGAACAGGCACACGGGCAAAGCCATATCCCGGTAAATCTACCAAATGAAAAGATTGATTGATACAAAAGAAGTTGATGAGTTGTGTTTTGCCGGGGACAGAGCTGGTTTTGACAAGGCTTTTCCGCCTCAATAATGAATTAATCAAAGTGGACTTGCCAACATTAGATTTGCCACAAAAAGCAATTTCAGGGAAGTTTGTTTGGGGAAATTGCGATGTTTTGGCAGCGCTTAAAACAAACTCTGCAGATTGAATCTTCATGTCTGGTCAATTTTGAAGGTCTGTAAATCCTGCCTTTTCCTTGTCTTGCCATTCATCTAAAAAGGCAAGGTGAATGGCTGGCAAAAGATAACGTTCCTCTAAAATGAGATGTTGCAAGAGTGGTTGGATATTCACCAAGAAATGTTCCCGCCATGCTTCTGTTGGTTTCAACTGAGCATAGTAAGACAGGTTGCCAATCCCAATCTGCCTTTGAAATGAAAAACTTTGCATCACATAACCTGATGCAATAAAAATTAAATCTAATTTGGCAACACTGGACTCCATCGTCACTGAAAAATCACCATATTCATTGGGAAAAACCAATGAGGCTTCAGGGGTGTAAATTTTTTCTTCCAAAGACACCACGTGTGAGTAATACTTTCTGACAATGACAAACGACCCCTCTATAAACCGCCCTTCTTCATCAGTCACCAACCCTGCAATTCTGTCAGTAAAAAAACCAACTTCATAATCCATGTTAGGAGGATAAAAATTGGTAGAACAGCCAAACAAGAACAAAAGCATCATCTGACAAGAGACGCCAAACTTGAAAATCTTCATGTTTTTTAAAAAAAGTATAGATGTCATCACAACCTATTTGTTATTGCCACAATGCTTGGTTTGCCAAGCTCATTTAAAAAGCAAGGAGCTTTCAGCCTCTCCTTTCCTTTGCTTCAAATGCAGTCAAAGCCTGCCGTGGTACAATCCCAAACAGGCTTTGCAAACCCCAACTTATTTAGACCACTGCTATTCTACGTTCTTTTATCATGCACAAGTTAGGCAGTGGGTGCTTGGTTTAAAATTTCATCAGCAAGAACGTTTGATTCCCATGCTGAGCCGTTTGATGTACCAAACATTGCCCAGTCTGAAAACATTTGATTATATCACACCCATTCCATTGCACAAAAAACGATTCAGGCAAAGAGGCTTCAATCAATCCTTAGAGTTAGTACGGACTCCCATTTGGAATCAGCAACGTATTGAAAATTTACTTATCAGAACACGTTACACTCAAGAACAAGCGAAACTTTCACGCAAAGGACGGATTGAAAACATACAAAACGCCTTTGCTGTCCAAAAACATTGCGAAAAACATGTCAAAGATTGCTCAATCCTGCTAATAGATGATGTGATGACTTCAGGCGAGACACTCAATGAGGCTGCCAAAGTTTTGAAGATGCAAGGGGCAAAAACGGTGTGTTCTTTGACTTTGGCAAGGCGTGTCTTTAAAGACTCAAGTGATTGAAATCAGCAATGACAGGCACGTGGTCAGAAGGAGAAGGCAAGGTGCGCATAGCTTTGTCTATCCAACAAGAGTCTGCTTGTTCTAACAAAGGCTTGGTGACCCAAATATGGTCAATCCTCATGCCTTCATCTTTTGCAAAGGCATTGCCTCTGTAATCCCACCAGCTGTAATGTCCGTTTGATTCCTGAAAGTTACGGAAGACGTCATGCAAGCCCCAGTCTTTTAGCTTTTGCAATGCCTCAAGTTCTTTGGGGTGAAAACTCACGTGTCCTGCCATTGCTTCAGGACACGACAAATCTCTTGCCTCTGGTGCAATGTTCAAATCTCCAAGCAAAACGACAGGTTGCGAGGCAGAGTAATGAGCTTGCAACTCTTGGTGTAGCTGTTCATAAAATGAAAGTTTGTACTCAAATTTGTCAGACTCCACACTTTCACCCTGCGGCGCATAGACGTTGATGACCCACACACCTTGAACCAGTGCGGCAATCAATCGTTTGTTTGAACTATCCCAGCCATTTGTAAAACCATAGCGGACGTCATCAATCGCACAGTTTGCCAGCACAGCAACCCCATTGTACGTTCGCTGACCATGAAAAACACAGCTGTAGCCATGAAGTAGCAACTCACCATGAGGGAAGGACGCATCTGGCGTTTTGGTCTCTTGCAACACTACAAGGGTTGGTCGTTGCGCTTTTAAAAAGTCGCATAACAACTCTAAACGTTTGCGAATGGAGTTGACATTCCATGTGGCAATTCGTAGAGTTTGAGAGGTTTTCAGCTGAACAATGTCAGTGGGCAGGAAAAAGAAAAAAGAAGAATAGGAAAGAGCCTTTGAATGCCTTGTGACCACAAGACGATCTTCTCTTAACCACTGGTAAAGACTTTCAACCACTTGCTGAAAGTCAGAATCAACCGCATGACGAAGGTCATCAAGGCAAATGGGTTGAGTCAAAAGAGACTCAAAAGACTGACTCACTTAGAAGTCAGAATCGCCTCCAGCTGGCGGATGACATTGACATTGCTTGCCATGCGTTTTTGGGATTTTTGCAGGTTGCAACGATTGGCTCGGTGATGACGAAGGCGACGAAGACGCGTTTTTTGTGTTTTAGACATGATTCCCCTTTCAATAAAAATAATCAGCAAAAATAAAAACCAAACATTCTAGCACATCAAGAAGGAAGAATAAAAGTGAAAAAAGTGAGTCATTTGGTGCAAAGTTTGCTACATGCTTTGATTTGGATTAAGAACATGGTAAGACGTTTTAAGCTGGGACTTGTTTTGGTGGTGGCAGGTTGTTCATTGTTGACTTTTGAACCTGAATGCCCTGTCGGTTTTGAAGGTGTGGCAAATTGTTTTTATCAAGCAGGGGTTGCCTCGTTTGAAAAAAAGAATTATGCCAATTCGGTTGTTTTTTTTCGTAAAGTTCCCCCCACTTCTGAAGAATATCAAAACTCTTTGAAAATGATTGAGCGAATCCCTGTGGAACGTGCCAAAGATGCTTTGGCTTCAGGGAATTATCAGCAGGCGATGATTGAGCTTGGAGAAGTGGCAGACTATTTTCACAACAAAAAACAAGCAGACTTGCTTAAATTGCAAATCCAATTTCGTGTCTTAAAAGACCAACTCATGCAAACCCCACTCATGCAGGCAAGGCTTGACATCATCAGCCAAATGATGCCCATTCTGCTTCAACTGCCAGACAACAAGTATTCTATGGAGCTACTTGGCACTCTTCAAACCTTTTTGCAAAGTTCTACTGTTCCACAAGAAAGCCAGAAATTAATTGACTTTCTTGCTCAACTGGTTACAGCATCGCAATCTCCCCAGCTTGTCGTTGCCGTGCAGCGCATCGCCTTTGCCAACATTGAACGATTCCAAAGTCAAAGGCAAACCCGCAATGCTTTGATTGAGCTGATTAAAGTCACCAAATTTAAACTTCAGTAAACTCTTCTTTCAATCAATTCAATTCATTTAATCAACTCAATCAACTCAATCAATTCAACAGAAATTTTTTTGATGAAACCACTGACCCAACAACTGCTGACATTCATTGACAATTCACCCACTCCTTTTCATGCCACACAAAACGTCAGGCAGCAGCTAGACGCTCACGGCTTTCAGGCACTTGATGAGTCAGAAGCATGGAATTTGGAGCAAGGTCAAAAGTATTACACCACACGTGCAGGTGGTGCCATCATTGCTTGGACGATGGGAAGGCAGTCCCCAACGGCAACAGGGTTTCGTTTAATCGGGTGGCATACGGATTCCCCAAATTTACGGCTGAAGCCTGAAGCAACATTTTGTCAACAAGGCTACCGTCAGCTGAACGTGGAGGTGTACGGAGGCGTGTTGCTGTCAAGTTGGTTAGACCGTGATTTGTCCCTTGCAGGACGTTTGCTGGTGGAAGAAGAAGGCAAAATTTCTGATAAGCTCATTCATGTCAAAAAGCCATTATTGCGGATTCCTTTGCTTGCCATTCATTTAAATCGTGATGTCAACCGCGAAGGTTTAAAGCTGAATCCCCAAAGGCATCTGAAGCCCATCTATTCGCTTGAAGAATCAGAAGACTCTCTTTTGCAGTTTTTGGCAAAGGAAGCAGAAGCAGAACGAATTTTAAGTTATGATTTGGCTTTGTGCGACACACAGCCCTCCACATTGCTGGGGTTACATGATGAATGGATTGCCGCACCAAGACTAGACAATTTGTTTTCAGGATTTTGTGCAACCCAAGCCTTGATCAAAGCAGGAGAAGGATTTGATGGGACGTGCGTCAGTCTGGGCTTTGACCATGAAGAAATTGGGAGCGAAACAGGAGCGGGGGCTAAATCGTCATTTGCGGCTTGTGTCTTGAATCGGATTTGTGAGTCCTACTGTCCAAAACTTCAGACTGAAGACGTCGCTCGTGCCTTTGCCAAGTCGTTTTTGATCTCTGCTGACATGGCTCATGCCCTTCACCCCAATTATGTAGATCGCCATGACGAACACTTGCACCCCAAAATGAATGCGGGTTTGGTGGTCAAATCCAATGTCAATGGCAGGTACATGACTTCAGGTGAATCTGTGGCAATTTTTGAAAATCTTTGCCAATCCATCAACCAACCTGTGCAAAATTTTGCCAGCAGAAATGACATGGGTTGTGGCAGTACCATTGCACCTTATTTGGCATCTCATCTTGGAATCACGACCATTGATGTTGGGGCTGCCATGCTTTCTATGCACTCTGTTCGCGAAATTTGCGGAGTCCATGATTTACATGCCACTCAGCAAGTCTTTTCTCATTTCTTCCAAACCCCAAGCCTTACTCAACTTTCATCGTGTTGAGGCAGACTGTGGATTTTTGAACCTTCCCTAAAAATTGCTGGTTGCTTCTTGTCATCAAATTGGTGATGGATTAAGAAACTACTTAGAGTTTAAATAGAACACGCCGTCCCAATTCTTTTTCGGAGGTGATTGGAGGAAGTGCTGGCATCTTTGAATGAAGACGTTCAAGACTTGGTCATTGGGTGAGAGTTGCTGCATGCTTTGGAGTAAGGTCAAAGCCTCCTTGAAGTTTTGTTGATAGTAGTCATCTATCGCATCTTGGTAGAACATTTGAATTTTTTCAAACTCATCTATTTCTTGATAAATAAGCCTTTGATAAATCTTGGTGGGTTCGGTTTTTCCATAAACGGCAATGTGATCTATAAAACGAATATAATTTTTGTCATTCAAAAGTTGGTAAGTTGTTTCAGTGAGTAACAACTTAATTCCATAGTATTTAGTGAGGGATTCTAGCCTTGCGGCAACATTGACAGCGTCCCCAATGACTGTGAAATCTTTTCTATTTTTTGAGCCAACTGTTCCCATGATGACCTGACCGCTGTGAATCCCAATGCCCATTTGGGGAATAGGATAGTTGGCACCCCATTTTGCTTGGTAACGTTGGAGCTTGTCTTGCAATCCCACAGCAGATGCTAAAGCAGCACTGGCAGACTCTGCAGGTCGTGCATTGTGTAAGCTGTAAATCACCATGGCAGCATCGCCAATGTACTTATCAATCACTCCTCCATATTTGGCAGTCACTCTGTGAAACCTTTCAAAGTAAAGATTGAGAAATTTCATCAAACTTCCCGGTGTCATGGACTCTGAGATTTTGGTAAAGCCCCGCATGTCAGCAAAAAACAAAGTGATGAACTCCTCGTAAGATTGATTGATGTTGATAGAGGTAGAGCTATGTTCTGCAGTGTCCAGAATTTTGGCAGGGACAAAAATTTGGAAGGTGTCCAATAACTTCAGTTGTTTTTCGGCAATCTCTAGCGATTTTTTGTCGGCTTTGATTCTGTCTTGTTCTATCTTTTTGACCCGCATGAACAGAAGGAACATGATCAAATAAGTATGTAATAAAAATGCAAAAGACATACTGCTTTCTACAAAAAATTCTGAAAAACGTACCCCTGCAGACAAGAAAAATTTGGTCAAAATGGCAATGATTGGAGGAACCCAAGTCAAGAGATAGTAAACTGCCTCCCAACGGACTTTGCTCTCTGAGCGACAAATGGTGTAACAAGCTGTCAACAGATTGACAATCATTATGAACGAGACCACATTGGCTGTGATCATTCCCCAATGTCCATCATAAAATGGGGACAGACTCCCTAATAAAGCAACTAACAGATTGCCCCTAAAAAGAAGTGTGAGCTTAGGGTAAGAACTTGAGAGTTGCAGAAATGTCATAGAGAACAAATAACTTGATGCCACTGCAATACAGATGATGAATGAAAACAAAACGTGATTGTAGGGGTACCAATGACTGGGCAAGAAAAACTGAACATGACCAAGTTGCATCTGAGCAGCCATGGATGCCAAAATGGTATATAAAACCATGTATAAAAAGACAGGACTTCTGGTAGAAAGAAAGAGAGCGATGGTGGCAATCGTCAATAAAAACAATGCCCCCACCGTAGTACCAAGCACAATGTTTTCCATTTGGATTGAGTTAGCCATCTCGTGCGCAGGTAGCAAAACGATGGGATAATAAGCCTCAACATTGGACTGCACTTTGACGTACACTGTCAATTCTTCAGCCATGTGAAGGGCTAAAGACACATTGGGGAAGCGGTAGTCAAAAGGCTGAGCTTGCAGACCATGAGACTCTAGCACATGACCTGAACTCCATAGTTGTTCTCCATTCTCTATGTAAACAGACACCGTTTTTAAAAAAGGATTGCGAACAATTAGAACCCATTCTTGTCTTTCAAAGTATGACAAATTGAGCAGGTCTATTTTAAACCAATAAGTAGAACGATTCAGACCAAAGTTGACAGGTGTAACAGAGACTTGTTGGAAATCTTCCGACCTCTGTAAAACATCTATGATACTCAGCTGATTGCTAGAGTCTTTCAAAAACTTTAAATACTGTTTTTCAATCGGATATTTTTTGTCTTCGTTCAACAACAGTCTTTGACCAAAGGCTAAGCTGAAGCCATCTAAAATGACACTTGTCAAAAAAAACATAAAAAACAGATGATGATTTAGTTTCATAAGTCAGTGTTAAACCTTTTGAGCTTTAGTAGAACCGTTCCCATCAAAATAGAACGTAGGTGTCCCGCAATTTGTTGACCTCATCAGAAATCTCATGGTCTTAGGCTAGGGAGCTTACCACGACTCAGATAAAAAGAGCAAGTGGATTTAAAGATGAGCCTGAGAAGGAATGAGTCTTTGAGACCTTGTGAGTCTTTTGGAGCTTCCCTAAAAAATTGCTGGTTGCTTTTTGTCACCAAATTGATAAGCGGATTCAGAAATTATTTAGTGTCTAAATAAAACACTCCGTCCCAATCTGCTTCTGGGGGTGATTGGAGGAAGTGCTGGCATCTTTGAATGAAGACATTCAAGACTTGGTCATTTGGCGAGAGCTGTTGCATGTTTTGGAATGAATCTAAAGCCTCCTTGAAGTTTTGTTGATAGTAGGCATCTATCGCTTCTTGGTAGAACATTTGAATTTTTTCAAACTCATCTATTTCTTGGTGAATGAGTCGTTGATAAATCTTGGTGGGTTCGGTTTTTCCGTAAACAGCAATGTGATCTACAAAACGAATATAATTTTTGTCATTCAAAAGTTGATAAGTTGTTTCAGTGAGTAACAACTTAATCCCATAGTACTTAGTGAGGGATTCTAGTCTTGCGGCAACATTGACAGCGTCCCCAATGACTGTGAAATCTTTTCTATTTGTTGAGCCAACTGTTCCCATGGTGACTTGACCGCTGTGAATCCCGATGCCCATTTGGGGAATCAGATGCTTTGACCCCCATTTTGCTGAGTAACGTTGGAGCTTGTCTTGCAATCCCACAGCAGATGCTAAAGCAGCACTGGCAGACTCTGCAGGTCGTGCATTGTGTAAGCTATAAATCACCATGGCAGCGTCCCCAATGTATTTGTCAATCACTCCTCCATGTTTGGCAGTCACTCTGTGAAACCTTTCAAAGTAAAGGTTAAGAAATTTCATCAGACTTCCCGGAGACATAGACTCTGAGATTTTGGTAAAGCCCCGCATGTCAGCAAAAAACAAAGTGATGAACTCCTCGTAAGATTGATTAATGTTGATAGAGGTAGAGCTATGTTCTGCAGTGTCCAGAATTTTGGCAGGGACAAAGACTTTGAAGGCATCTAAGAGTGTAGCCAATTCTGCATTTGCTCTGAGTCTATCTTGCTCAATCGCTCTGACACACATCAAAAGCAGTAACATCACCAAATACACATGCACCAAGATTCCAACAGACATGCTGTGATCTACAATCATCTTTGGTACAGGAACTCCTGCAAGCACTATAGTTTTGGCAAGAATTGCAATCACGACAGGACACCAAGCAATCAGATAACAGATGGCTTCCTTACGATTTGGGGCTTTTGACCTGTAAACATGAACACAAGCAATCGTCAAATTTGTGACCATGATGATTGCAGACACAGTTGTGACTATCATTGAAACCTGCACATCAACAAACGCAATGAAACTACACACCAAAGAGAAGATGAGGCAACCTTTGAACAAAAACGTCAGTTTAGGGTACCTCTCTGGTAACCCTATAAAGACCATGGCAAAGAGGTAAACGCTTGACATGGCAACAGAGACTATAAAAGTAAACAACACATCACTTTTCCCATACCAAGAATCTGGTAAGAAGAATTGAACATATCCTACTTGTATATGAGTTACTGTAGGGCTCAGCAATGAGTATAAAATCATATACAAAAATATAGATTTTTTAGTAGAAAAGAACAAAAAAAGCGAGGAGACAACCACTATAAAAATGGCACCTATGGTGATACCAAAGGAGGTGTTTTCGGTGCGTGAGACGTCCATCAGCTGATGATGAGGGATTAGATAGATAGGGTAATAAGCCTCAAGGTGTGATTGGAGTTGGATATAAATTGTCGTTTCTTCAGCTAATTCAATATCCAAGATGACAGTAGGGAAGCGGTAGCTGGGGAGGTGATGTTCTAGCCCATAGAATTTGATCAAATCAACTGAACTCCATAGTCGCTCTCCCTGCTTTAAGTGAACTGATGCCTGTTTCAAAAAAGGGTTTTGAATCACCAAAGCCCATTTCATGTTATCAGAGATTCCTACGAAGTTTTGAAGGTTTATTTGAAGCCAATAAGTGGATTTGCTCAAGCCAAAGTTTAAGGGTGCAGAAGTGGCATCTTGAAAATCTGCTGACTTCTTTAAAACATCTATGATACTGAGCTGATTGTTGGGGTCTTTCAAAAACTTTAAATACTGTTTTTCAATCGGATATTTTTTGTCTTCGTTCAACAACAGTCTTTGACCAAAGGCTAAGCTGAAGCCATTCAAAACGAAACTTGTTAGAAAAAAGATTGAGAAAAAATAAGAATTGAGTTTCATGGTTTGGTATTAAACCCTTTGAGCTTTGGACTGATTAAGAAGCTATTTAGACTTTAAGTAAAACACACCGTCCCAATTTGACTCTGGGGGGTATTGCAAGAAGTGTTGGCATCTTTGAATGAAGACATTCAAGACTTGGTCATTGGGTGAGAGTTGCTGCATGTTTTGGAAGGAATCCAGAGCATACTTAAAATTTTGTTGATAGTAGCTACCTATGGCTTCTTGGTAGAACATTTGAATTTTTGCAAACTCACCAATTTCTTCATAAATGAGTCGTTGATAAATCTTTGTGGGTTCGGTTTTTCCATAAACAGCAATGTGATCTACAAAACGAATGTTGTTTTTGTCATCCAAAAGTCGGTAAGTTGTTTCAGTGAGTAACACTTTGACACCATAGTATTTGGTGAGGGATTCTAGTCTTGCAGCAACATTGACAGCGTCCCCAATGACTGTAAAATCTTTTCTATTTGTTGAACCAACTGTTCCCATAATCACTTGCCCACTGTGAATCCCGATGCCCATTTGGGGAATCAGATGCTTTGAACCCCATTTTCTTGAGTAACGTTGGAGCTTGTCTTGCAAGCCCACAGCAGATGCTAAAGAGGCTCCTGCAGACTCTGAAGGTCGTGCATCGTGTGAGCCATAAATCACCATGGCAGCATCGCCAATGTATTTGTCAATCACTCCTCCATGTTTGGCAGTGACTCTGTGAAACCTTTGAAAGTAAAGGTTGAGGAATCTCATCAAAGTACCCGGAAGCATGGACTCTGAAATTTCGGTAAATCCCCGCATGTCAGCAAAAAACAAGGTGATGAACTCCTCGTAAGATTGATTGATGTTGATAGAGGCAGAGTGATGTTCTGCAGTGTCTAAGATTTTTGCAGGGACAAAGACCCGGAAGGCATCTAGCAGCTTATTCACTTCTTCGTTTGCCCTGATTCTATCTCTTTCCATTGCTTTGACTCGCATCAAAAGCAGGAACATCACTAAATACACATGAACTAAGATGCCAAAAGACGTATTGTTTTCTATAATCACCTCCGGCACAGGAATCCCTACAAGCACTACAATTTTGGCTACAATGACTGAAGCAATGGGACTCCAAGTGACCAGATAACGGATAGCCTCCCTACGATTTGGGGCTTTAGACCTGAAGATGTGAAGACAAGTCACCGTCACATTCACAATCATCAAGGACGAAGTCACAACCGCTAGAACCACCGAAAAGTGTAGATTGAAAAATGGAATGACACTAAATGCCAAAGACAGGATGAGGAAGCCTTTGAAGATGAGTGTGAGTTTGGGATACTGCTTGGGCAACTCTAAAAAGACGATGGCAAACAGGTAAATACTTGCCATCGCCAGAAAAACTAGGGAAGTAAACAAAACACCACTCTGTCCATACCAAGTATCTGGCAAGAAGAACTGCATGTATCCTACTTGCATATAACTTGTTGCAGGGATGAGAGCTGAATATAAAATCATGCACAAAAAGACAGATTTTTTAGTGGAAAGAAATAGAAAAAATGAGGAGACAATCACCAAAAGAACAGCACCTACTGTGATACCAAAGATGGTGTTTTCGGTGCGTGAGAGGTCCATCAGCTGATGATGGGATGTTAAATAGATAGGATAATAAACCTCACCGTGTGATTGGACTTGAATGTAAAGTGTATTCTCTTCAGCGATTTTGAGATCCAAAATGACAGAGGGGAAACGGTAGTTAAGGAGATGCTTGGTTAAGCCACGAAAACTGATCAAATCACCTGAACCCCATAAAGACCTCCCTACCAAATACACCGATGCTTTTTTCAAAAAAGGGTTTCTAATCACCAAAACCCAGTCTGTTCTTTGAGCAGTTCCTATAAAATTTTGGAGGTCTATCCTCAGCCAATAAGTAGATTTGCTTAAGCCAAAGTTAAGGGGAGTTGCAGGGGCATCTTGGAAGTCTGTTGACCTCTGCAAAACATCAATGATACTGAGCTGATTGCTGGGGTCTTCCAAAAATTCTAAATGCTGTTTTTCAATCGGATACCTTGTTTCTTCTTTCAACAACAACTTCTCACCAAAAGCTAGACTGAATCCATCTAAAACGAAGCTGATTAGAAAAAGGATTGAGAAGAGATAATAATTGAGTTTCATGAGTTCGTGTTCAATCTGTTGAGCTTTGGCTGAAGCTCCCTCTACCAAAATAGACTGCTAACGTCAAGACAACTTGTTGACCTGACCCAAAATTTGACTGTCTCGGATAGGGAGCTTACCATGCCTCAGATAAAAAGTAAAAGTGAGTTGAGTTTTGCACAGAGCAAACTCAAGCACCAACCGACAGAAGGACAGGACAAAGAACTATTTAGAGTTTAGATAGAACACCCCGTCCCAATCTGCTTTGGGTGGCGATTGGAGGAAGTGTTGGCATCTTTGAATGAAGACATTCAAGACTTGGTCATTTGGTGAGAGCTGTTGCATATTTTGGAAGGACTCCAAAGCAGCTTTGAAGTTTTGTTGATAGTAGGTATCTATTGCTTCTTGGTAGAGCATTTGGATTTTTTCAAACTCATCTATTTCTTGATAAATGAGTCGTTGATAAATCTTTGTTGGCTCAGTTTTTCCATAAACAGCAATGTGATCTACAAAACGAAGGTAGTTTTTGTCATTCAAAAGTCGGTAAGTGGTTTCAGTGAGTAACACTTTGACACCATAGTATTTGGTTAGGGATTCTAGCCTTGCGGCAACATTGACAGAATCCCCAATGACTGTGAAATCTTTTCTATTTTTTGAGCCGATTGTTCCCATGATGACTTGACCGCTGTGAATGCCAACGCCCATTTGAGGAATCAGGTAGTTCGTTCCCCATTTTGCTTGGTAACGTTGGAGCTTGTCTTGCAATCCCACAGCAGATGCTAAGGCAGCACTGGCAGACTCTGCAGGTCGTGCATTGTGTGAGAAAATCACCATCGCGGCGTCCCCAATGTATTTGTCAATCACTCCTCCATGTTTGGCAGTGACTCTGTGAAATCTTTCAAAGTAAAGATTGAGAAACTTCATCAAAACGCCCGGAGCCATGGACTCTGAAATTCTGGAAAATCCCCGCATGTCAGCAAAGAATAAGGTGATGAACTCCTCGTAAGATTGATGAAGGTTGGTAGTGGTAGAGCTGTGTTGTGCAGTGTTCAAAACTTTTGCAGGGACAAAGACCTTGAAGGCATCTAGCAGTGTAGCGACTTCTTCATTTGCTCGGATTCTGTCCTTCTCCATAGCTCTGACACGCATCAAAAGCAGGGACATCACCAAATACACATGAACTACGACTCCAAGAGACATACTGTTTTCTACAAAAATCTCTGGCACAAAGGCTCCTGCAGCCACTGCAATTTTAACAAGAATTGCTATCACGATAGGACACCAAGTGAGTAAATAACCGATGACTTCCTGACGATTTGGGACTTTTGTGTAAGTATGAAGACAAGCAGTCACAACCTGTATCAACATCATCACTACTCCAAAAATTCCCAAAAATACAGAAAACTGCACATTAAAAAATGGAACAGTACTAAATGCTAAAGAAAAGATGACACTACTTTTAAACACAGATGTCAGCTTGGGAGACCACTTTGGTAACTCCAGAAAGAAGATTGTAAACAGGCAAACGCCTGATATAGCCAGAAAGACTGTAAAAGCAAACAATTCATCACCCCTCCCATACCAAGAATTTGGTAAGAAGAATTGCACATATCCCACTTGCATGTAGCTTGCTGTGGGGAGCAGAGCTGAATATAAAACCATGCACAAAAACGCAGGTTTCTTAGTGGAAAAGAACAAAAAAAGTGAGCAAAACATCACCAGAAAAATAGCACCTATGGTGATACCAAAGATGGTGTTTTCGGTGCGTGAAAGGTTCATCAGCTGATGATGAGGGATTAAATGGACAGGATAATAAGCCTCAAGTTGTGATTGAAGCTGGATATAAACTGTCGTTGTTGCAAAGAATTTGAGGTTTAAAATGGTGGCAGGGAAGCGGTAGTTGGGGAGACGATGGCTCAAGCCACGAAACTTGACCAAATCCTCTGAACTCCATAGTTGTACTCCTTGTTCCAAGTGAACTGATGCCTTTTTCAAAAAAGGGTTTTGAACTACTAAAGCCCATTGGATTTCTTCAGAGACTCCTACCAAACTGAGGTCTATTTTTAACCAATAAGTGGACTGACTCGTGCCAAAGTTTAAAGGTACAGAAGGAGCATCTTGAAAATCCTCTGACCTCTGCAAAACATCTATGATACTGAGCTGGTTGGTGGGGTCTTCCAAAAATTTTAAATACTGTTGTTGGATTGGATATTTTGCTTCTTCTAGCAGCAACAACGTCTCGCCAAAAGCCAAGCCGAATCCATTCAAAAGTAAAATTGCCAGAAAAAGAATTGAGAAAAGATAAGAATTGAGTTTCATTGTTTCGTGTTCAATCTTTTGAATTTTGAGTACAGCTTTTCCTACCAAAACAGATTTCTGGTGTCCCTGCAATTTGTTGACCTCATCAGAAATCTCATGGTCTTGGATAGGGAGCTTACCATGACTCAGATCAAAAGAGAAGTGGATTTAAAGATGAGCCTTTGAACTCTTGTGAGTCTTTTTGAAAGCTCAATGTCTTCTGTGACCAAACCTTTCAATCAAGAATCAGAAGACTCTCTTTTGCAACGTTGGGCAACTGATGAAGAAATTACTTAGAGTTTAGGTAGAACACCCCATCCCAATCTGCTTTGGGTGGTGATTGGAGGAAGTGTTGGCATCTTTGAATGAAGACGTTCAAGACTTGGTCATTTGGCGAGAGCTGTTGCATGTTTTGGAAGGACTCCAGAGCCTCCTTGAAATTTCGTTGGTAGTAGTCATTTATGGCTTCTTGGTAGAGTATTTGAATCTTTTCAAACTCTCCAATTTCTTCATAAATGAGTCTTTGATAAATCTTTGTCGGTTCTGTTTTTCCGTAAACAGCAATGTGATCTACAAAACGAATATAATTTTTGTCGTTCAAAAGTTCGTAAGTTGTGTCAGTGAGTAACATTTTGACACCATAGTATTTGGTTAGGGATTCTAGCCTTGCGGCAACATTGACAGCGTCCCCAATGACTGTGAAGTCTTTTCTATTTTTTGAGCCAACTGTTCCCATGATGACTTGACCGCTGTGAATGCCAACACCCATTTGGGGAATATGCTTTGCCCCCCATTTTTTTGAGTAACATTGTAGCTTGTCTTGCAATCCCACAGCAGATGCTAAGGCAGCACTGGCAGACTCAGAAGGTAGTGCATTGTGTAGGCTGTAAATCACCATCGCGGCGTCCCCAATGTATTTGTCAATCACTCCTCCATGTTTGGCAGTGACTCTGTGAAACCTTTCAAAGTAAAGGTTAAGAAACCTCATTAAACTTCCCGGTGTCATGGATTCTGAAATTTTGGTAAATCCCCGCATGTCAGCAAAAAACAAAGTGATGAACTCCTCGTAAGATTGGTTGATGTTGGCAGAAGTCGCACCGTGTCCTGTCTTATCTAAAACTTTTGCAGGGACAAAGACTTTGAAGGCATCTAAGAGTGTAGCCACTTCTTCGTTTGCCCTGATTCTATCTTGCTCAATCGCTTTGACACAGATCAAAAGCAGGAACATCACCAAATACACATGTCCCAAGATTCCAAAAGACATGCTGTTTTCTAAAATGACCCCCGGTACAGGAATCCCTAAAGTCACTGTAATTTTAGTAAGAATTGCTGCAACGATAGGACACCAAGTAATCAGATAACGGATTGCCTCCTTACGATTTGGAGCGTGAGACCTGTAAACATGAACACAAGTAATGACCACGCCTATCACCATCACAATTGAAAGCATAATCCCTATGATCATTGAAATCTGCACATCAACAAACGGAATGAAACCACACATCAAAGAAAAGATGCTGCAACCTTTGAACAAACGATTCAGTTTAGGGTAATTCTCTGGTAGCTCTAGAAAAACAATGATAAACAGGCAAAAAACTGGCACAACCAAAGCGACCATCAAAGTAAACAACACATCACCCTCCCCATACCAAGAATTTGGTAAAAAGAATTGCACATATCCCACTTGCGTGTAACTCGTTGCGGGGATCATTGCTGAATATAAAATCATGCACAAAAACGCAGGTTTTTTAGTGGAGAAGAACAAAAAAAGTGAGGAGACCACCACTAAAACAGCGGCACCTATGGTGATACCAAAGATGCTGCTTTCGTTGCGTGAAAGAGTCGTCAGCTGATGATGAGGGATTAAATAGACAGGGTAATAAGCCTCAAGGTCTGTTTGGATCTGGACATAAGCTGTCGTTTCTTCAGCTAATTTAAGGTCTAAAACGACTGAGGGGAAACGGTAGTCAACGAGCTTACGGTCCACCCCGCGGAATTTGATCAAATCACCTGAACCCCACAGTTGTTCTCCGTTCTCTAAGAAAACTGATGCCTCCTTCAAAAAAGGGTTTTGAAGCACCAAAGCCCATTTGACTTCTTCCATGCCTCCCACCAGATTACTAAGGTCTATTTTCAGCCAATAAGTGGACTGGCTCATGCCAAAGTTTAAAGGTACAGAAAGAGCATCTTGGAACTCTTCTGACCTCTGCAAAATATCAATGATGCTGAGTTCGTGGCTGGGGTCTTTCAAAAATTTCAAATGCTGTGTTTGAACCGTGTATTTTTTTTCTTCACGCAACAATAGCCTTTCACCCAAAGCTGAGCTGAGTCCATTCAAAACTAAATCTGTCAGAAAAAGGATTGAGAAAAAATAATAATTTAGTTTCATGGTTTGGTATTAAACCCTTGGAGCTTTGGCTAGAATTGTTCTCATCAAAAGAGACTGCAGTCCCTCCTGTCATTTGTTAATCTCATCAGAAACTTGACTGCCTTAGGAAAAGAAGTTGACATCATTGAGACAAGAGGGAAGTAGGGCTTCCAAGACCAGTCTTGAGAAAGGGACAGGTCTTGGAAGTCTTGTGAGTCTTTTTGAAAGCTCAACGTCTTCTGCGTCCAAAACTTCTTCTTGGTGCGGTAGAACGTCTGCTTTGACGAACTTGAGGTTTTTGCACAGAGCGACCAAAACCCCCTGAACGGACAGAAGATTGAGAACGTTTTCTAAATTCTGATGACCTCACTTGATTCATCGCAGTTGGTTTGATTTTGGAGAATTTATTAGAGGCAATAGATTGTCCTGATGCTGTTCTTGCCGCATTGCTTGTCCCAGTAGAACGGTTGTATTGGGAGGAGTTTGAGGCTCGGTTTCTTTGAACGTCAGAGACTTGACGCGGAGGTGCGCCGTAGCCCCCATACATAGGATAGACACGTGGGGTCATCATCCAGTTGACCATCATGGCTGTCATAAAAACTGACCCAAAGCTACTGGAATAATAAGGTGGGTGCGAAGGATAGGTTTGTGGATTGGCAGCAGCTTGCACAGTCATTTGGTCTGCTTGAGACTTCACTGCAGAGGCTGTCATAATTTCCAGCGATTTGTTGTCAGCAATGTCTTGCCATGCCTGTTGGTCTGTGCCTTCAGGTAGCGTCTTGACTTCTGAAAAATCTGGCACACGAATAGACAACGTCATGTGTTCTCCTCCTTCTGCCACCTGTTTTGGAATCACAAGCAATGGGTCTGCTATGCCGTCAGCATTTAAATCTATGGTGCTGACACTTTGCAGGCGTGCAGAGACTTCATTGACAAAACCTTGCACAAAGGCGTCTTCTGTTGCCCCTGATTGAGCGACGTTTTTCAAAGATTCCTCCACAATGGCAGGCACAATTTGGGGGTCTAAATATTGGGACAAGTCCACATTCAGCTGTTTGGCAGTTTCAGAATTGATGGCTTGCCCAACTCCTACCAGATTTGAAAAATCTGTCGTCTCCTTAGAATTGTCAAAAAAAATCCAATAGCCCATCAACAGAATGACTCCCACTAAAAGACCTTTGACTGAAAAGATTTCTTTCAACCATTTAGGTTGATTGTCCTTGTTGTTAGATTCTTGCATGGTTCTCCTTCAATAAAATATAAAACATCAGAAAATAAAAATTGTTATGTCCTCTCTACCAAAAAATTGAATGACTTCATAACTTTTGTCAAAGAGGATGTTGTTTAGCTTCTGCAGACATTCTACCAAGTTCGTATTCGTTTAAGTCAACAAACTTGATGAATGTTGCAAGGTTGGGTTGCGCCTTTGCAACTTGCCTGTACATTTCAGCAGCAATGAAGCGGTAGCTTGTATGCCCCTGAGGTTGAGAACGTAACTCAATCAACCAACACAATGCACGCAAATTGACCTGCATCACCCAACGAATCCGATACCCCAAAGGGACCACATATTGCGATTCTTCGGGAAGTTCTTTTGCAATTTGAGTAGCCACTTCTCCTGCAAACTGCATGGCATCAGAATACTGATTGACGACATCTGGCTCGGTCAACTCACTGGGAGTCTCAAAGCCAAGATGTGTTGACAAGAGTTGCCTCTCTTGTGTCAGCGTTCTATGCCGATGGAGGTCACGGTATGCACCATAATCTGCCACAATCTCAAAAGTGTACGTTGCCATCTCCAAAGCTCTGGGGAGCTTATGACGGCGATCCTGCCTAGCCTCCTTCAGTTCCTCAATCAGCTTAATCCGCTCTTGTTCAGACAAAGACTTTGCAACCTCCAAAACCTGATGAAAACTTCTGTGAGATTTTGGAAAAAGTAGAGTAGCGATGATCTTTTCCTCTGCATTGGCATCGTAATCAATCAATTTCACATCATTTTGAGGTTCGGAAACAATAGCTTTCACAACACCTTGACGTTCTGCAAACTTTTGTAGGAGGCTTTGAGATGCTTCGTGGAAGTTTTGAAAGCTAACAAAATGGCGATGCGAGCCGTCCGCACGTCTGACAAAAGAGGGAATGGTTTTGTTTAACTCCAAAAAAGAGGTTTGAGCAATGCCTTGAACTTCTTGCAGTTTGGAACATTGCATCTTCATCAAAAGCGTTTCAAAAAAACGTCCGTTTCCAAAAACACCCATGTTGGTTAAAGTTGCCGCAGGTAGCAGTCCACGGACAAGGTCATACGTCTTTGCTCTTGCCGCTCGCTCTAGTGCTTTGACAGAGTTTTGACCAAAGTCTTGCTTGGAGGGATACTGACAGAGTTTTGCAAAAAGTTGCTGAAAAAGTTCTTGATAGGTCTCAAAAAGCAAACGACACACTTTGAGATATTGAGCTTGCAAATCTGATTGTAGGATTTTGCAAGGTTTATAGAATGGAAAGTCTCCGTTGATTTGTTTGGCAAAGTTCACATAACGCGTTGATTTTTCCAGCGGAGAACCGCCAATTCGTGCATCTTGAATGACTTTTGTTGCCAAGATAGAAATATTTTCCAAAGCCAAATGCGCACCCCCTAGCTCGCCAATAGAATCATCACCATATCCATCTAGCACTCGGTCATAAAATTCTACAGCTTGCTTGGCTAATTCTTCAGACTCTCCATCTAAAACCTGATTCACTTGTGGTAAAAATTCTTGAACCAAGAGTTTTCTAACGCCCAATGAACTCCTAGAATATCTTGAAAACAAAGCACCCTTGACGACCTCAGGAAGGTTTCTTAAAACAAAGATGTTGCCATCAAGGTTAGAGACAAAAGGTTGGAGTTTCTGCAACTCTTCTGGGGTTAGTTTGTCTGACATTCAAGCATGAGGTTGGTGAGTTGCAGGAATGCCACGAGAATTAGGCAAGGCTTCATCAACGTTTTTAGGGCTAGGAATATCCAAGTATTTAGTATCTTTATTAGGTCTATATGAGTCTTTAAGCAAATCTCTTGTAAATTCAAAGCGGTTTCGTGAAGAATAAGACATGGCAACAATGCCTGTGTCCATGCGAATTGCTTCTTTGGGGCAAACTTCCACGCACAGTCCACAAAAAACGCAACGGAGTTCATCAATGTCAAAAACGACAGGATACTTTTCAATGGACAAATCGGGGTGGTCTCCTGCTTCTATGTGGATACATTGTGCAGGGCAAACGGTCTCGCACATATAACAAGCAGTGCAATTTAAAAAGCCATCATCTTTGCGAGTCAGCCGATGTCTGCCACGCCACCTTTTAGAGACAGGTCTTTGTTGTTCAGGGTATTGATAGGTAACCGTTTGACGACTGCCAAAAAAATTAGAAAACAGATGGGAGACAGTCAATTTCAACCCGCTCCAAATTGCAGGTAAATACAAAGACTCCTTGAAACCATCAGTTCGGTCTACCGTTTTAACTTTTAATTCTGCCATAGTTTTTTAAGTCAAAATTTCAAATAGCGTTAATTATCACAATAGATTGCTAAAAAGAAAAGTTTTTAATTTTCAAATCGTTATAGTTTTTGACCTCATTTTGAGGTTTCATTGAGAAGCCACTCCGTTTTTTCTGAGTTGCTCTAACAACCCTTGTGCCGCATCTTCCAATAGGTCTAAGACGTTCTCAAACCCTTTCGCTCCTCCATAGTAGGGGTCTGGTACTTCCAAACAAGAATGCACCAAGCAGAAATGACACATACGTTGAATTTTATCTTGATAGACTCCCAGATAGTCCATTTGTCTGATGTCTCTCAAGTTTCCTTCGTCCATTGTTAAAATGAGGTCAAATGCTTCAAAATCTCGTTTGGGGTCAAATCTTCTGCCTTGTGAGTTTAAAACGTAGCCTCTCTTTTGTGCATGCTGTTGCATTCTCGCATCTGGGGGACTTCCTACATGACCATAAGTGCCTGCCGAATCGCATTTGATTTCTGATTCCAATCCATTCTTTTTGACAAGCGTCTGCATGATTCCTTCTGCAGCAGGAGAGCGACAGATGTTGCCAAGACAGACAAACAACAACCTTGTTGTCATAAAAATTTAAAAGTAATTTGGGTCTGTTTCTTTGAGGTGAATATGTTAGAATTGGAGTTTTGTGCTACAAATGCTACTGCTAAATCACAAAATAGGTTTTCACATCGTCACCTGTTTAGGTTTCAAGGTCATTTTAGCACTGCAAGTGATGAACTTTATACTATTAATTTTATGGCAGGTGTTGTAGTGGTTGGCGCTCAATGGGGCGACGAAGGGAAAGGGAAGATTGTAGATTTTCTCACCAAAGATGCAGAACTGGTGGTGCGTTATCAGGGTGGGAATAATGCAGGGCATACTGTCAAATTTGGCAAGGAAACCCGCATTTTACACTTGATTCCCTCTGGAATCTTACATGAGAAAATTTGTTTGATTGGCAATGGAGTTGTTCTGAATCTCAAGGCGTTATTAAAAGAAGTTCGTGAGTTTGAAGGTCATGGTCTTGATGTGCGAAAGTTGCTGAAAGTCAGTGGTCTGTGCCATATCATCATGCCATATCATCATGCGATGGATCAGGCATTTGAAGCTGGCAGTCAAAAGATAGGAACAACCAAAAACGGTATTGGGCCCGTCTATTCAGACAAATTTGCAAGGCATGGGATCCGTTTGATTGACCTCAAAAATCCACAAAAATTTAAAAAGACCTTAGAAATCATTGTCCCTTACAAAAATGCCATTCTCAAATATCTAGGGGCAGACCAAGAGTTTTCTCCTCAAGAGATTTTTGAGGAATATCGTCTTTATTTTGAAGAGGTTGAGCCTTTGATAGCTGATAGCTCTTTGTTAGTTCAAAGCATTGCAGAAGCAGGAGGGAACATTTTATTTGAAGGTGCGCAAGGGACGTTCCTTGACATAGATTATGGAACATATCCTTTCGTCACTTCATCAAATGCTTTAGCAGGCTATGCGTCTGTGGGTTCAGGAGTTGGTGCGAAAGTCTTGTCTAAAACGGTTGGGATTGTCAAAGCCTATACGACAAGAGTTGGTGATGGTCCCTTCCCTTCTGAACTGCATGGCGAAATAGGAGAAACATTGCGTGAACAGGGTCAAGAATTTGGTGCAACAACAGGGCGTCCAAGACGTTGCGGTTGGTTTGATGCGGCGTTGGTCAAACAGGCTGTCAGGTTGAATGGCATTGACCAGATTGTTTTGACAAAAATTGACGTGTTAGGTTTTTTAGATACTCTTAAAATTGCCACACATTACCGAGACCCACAAGGTGTCATTCACGAAGAAGCTCCTTTTTCCCAATTTGAAGACCTAGAACCTGTCTATGAAGAGATGGCAGGCTGGAATTGTTCCATTACAAAATGTACCTCCATAGAAACACTGCCCGAAGAAGCATTGCAATACATGAGGAGGATAGAAGAATTGATTGGCGTGCCGATTGCGATTCTGTCTTTGGGGTCTAAAAGGGAAGAAACCATTAATATAGAAAGGATTTGGTAGTCGCTTATGTTATTTTTGTTAGACAATCCCAAAGTTGCCATTTTGCAAGTGCTTGCTTTGATTTTTGGACTATGTGTGCATGAATTTGGTCACGCTTATGTAGCCTACCTTTGCGGGGATTCTACTGCTAAAGACCAAGGCAGAATGAACATCAACCCCCTGTCTCATTTGGACATAGTGGGTGCGGCGATGATTATTTTGATTGGCATCGGCTATGGAAAACCTGTGCCTGTTGAGCCAAGAAATTTGCAAAGTCGTTTTGCATACCTCTACGTTGCCCTGGCAGGACCTATGATGAACGTGTTAGTTGTCATTGTGAGTCTCTTCATGGTCAACGTTTTTTACATGACAGGTTTTTACAATGACACTCTTTTGACGCTTGTGTTTGTTCTGATTTTAGTCAATGTTGTCTTATTCTTGTTTAACATGATTCCACTCGGTCCCCTTGATGGTGCTTCTGTCTTGCCTTTCATTCTGCCCAAATTTGCCAGAATCCCTTACATTTACTGGAATCAAAAATGGGGGACTTTTGCACTTGCTGCAATGATTTTGGCTGAGTTTATGATTCCCGGTTGGCAGCCTCTGCGTTGGATTTTTTCACAAGGTCAAAGTCTGACGATGCTTTCGCTTCAAATGTAGTCATGTCTTTGATTGACTTGTCTGAAACCCGTGGCTTTTTGTATCTGATTGCAGACTCTCATATTGGGTCTCCCAACGCCCCTGCTGAAGAGCTTGCTTTGGCACTCCAAAAATTACCTGATGCTCATTGTATTGTTTGTTTAGGTGATTTATTTCACATCTGGCTTGGAGAAGAAAAATTTTGGAATGCCTCGCAACGTCTGCTTTTGGAAACTTGGAAAGAACTGACTCAACGGGGCATCGTGACTTGTTTCACAGTGGGCAATCGTGATTTATTGACCTCAAAGTTTGCCATCTTTGCACAAGCCAAGTATTTCACACACATCACACATCACGAACTGCAAATCAGGTGGGCAACCTCTTTTTTTGGCTTCACACATGGCGATGAAATCAATCAGCAAGACAAGCAATATTTGCGTTGGAAGAAATTGATCCGACACCCTCTTACAGAATGGCTGATTCGGCAGATTCCTACATTTTATGCCCAAAAACTTGCAATGAAAGGAGAGTCCACATTAGCCAAAACAGACCAAGCCTTTAAAATCTGCTTTCCTGAACAACAATGCCAGTCTTTTGCAGACCAACTGCCTGACCAATTCACAACTTATTTTGTAGGACATTTTCACCAAGACCGTGTCGTGTCTAATTCTCAAGGCATTGCCAAAATGAGAGTTGTCCCAGACTGGCTTGCTTCTAAATCTGTGTTGGCTATTGCACCAGATGGAAGAATCAACAAACTGGTTTGGAAAGAACAGGTCTGGTCTTCAGCTTGAGATTGACGGAGTTTCTGATAAAATACTTCCCTTTTATAAAAAACTTGGTCAACTGGCTTAAACCAAAAAATCAAAAGGTCATTGTTCAGTGCTGGCCCAAGGAAATTGAAATCAAAATTTAAGATGAAAGAAGAGAGATTATGACAATTTGTTTGCATGTCAACATAGACCATGTTGCCACATTGCGGGAGGCAAGGAAAGGTGTTGAGCCTTGTCCTTTAAAATATGCAGAGCTTGCAGAACAGTCAGGGGTTCATGGAATCACTGTGCATCTTCGGGAGGACAGACGCCATATTCAAGACCAAGATGTCATCAATTTGCGTCATCAAGTGCAAACTCGCTTGAATTTGGAAATAGCAGCAACTGAAGAAATGTTGGCATTTGCTTTGGAAGTCCAACCTGACATGGTGACACTTGTTCCTGAAAGAAGAGAAGAATTGACAACTGAAGGAGGATTAGATGTTGTGACGCTCATTCAACAATCTGACCAACTGAAACAGACCATTGAAACTTTAAGACAAAATCAAATTTTAGTGAGTTTGTTTGTTGACCCCAATGTCAAGCAAATCCGAGCCTCCCATGAGGTGCATGCCGACCAGATTGAACTCCACACAGGGACTTATGCACAAGCACATGACACACTCACACGTTTGCAGGCACTGGAGGCACTGGAAGAATCAGCATTAGAGGCACACCAGCACGGGTTACAGGTCAATGCAGGACATGGCTTGGATTATCAAAATGTACAAGCAGTTTGCGAACTACCCCATTTGAAAGAACTCAATATCGGACACAGTATTGTCAGCTATTCACTCATCAAAGGGGTTTCTCATGCTGTCCAAGAGATGCTCACATTGATTTCAGACGTCTAACATTCTTCTCAAAACTTCTCTACACTTTTTTATATGAAATCTATTGTTATCAATTGTGCTTTTTATGAAACACGTGTTGCTGTGATTGAAGACAAACGTGTCACGGAATTATTTTATGAACGTCCACAAGACAAAGGTCATGTTGGAAATATTTATAAAGGAGTCGTTCAAAAAATCTTACCGGGTATGGAATCAGCGTTTATTGACATTGGTAGTGAACGTTCTGCATTTTTGTACATTGATGACCTGTATCAGCCTCAACGTTCTGGATATGATGCGATGATTGAGTTGGGAGAACACGCCCTCACGAGAGATTCTGAAAGACCCTCTATTCAAAAATTAATCAAAGAAGGACAAGAAATTCTTGTTCAAATTGCTAAGGGCGCTATTGGTACCAAGGGGGCAAGAGTCACGACGAGCATCTCATTTGCTGGGCGCAATTTAGTCTTTTTGCCCCAAGAAGATATGATAGGTGTCTCACGCTATATTTCTTCTGCAGAAGAACGCAACCGACTTAAAACATTCGTTCAAAAAAAGAAACCTGACCCTTCTGGAGTCATCATTCGCACCGTTGCAGAGTCTCGGTCTGAAGAAGACATCCAAACTGACCTCAATTACTTGGTTTCTGCATGGCATGAGGTAGAATACAACTCTAAAAACATGCAAGCTCCTGCATTGCTCCATGAAGATTTAAATATTCTATTTCGTATCGTCAGAGACACACTTTCACCAGACATTGATCAGCTTGTCATTGATGATTCCATGCAGTTTGAAAAGCTCAAATTGTTTTTTAGCAAATACATGCCCCGCTATTTGCCTATCTTGTCTCTTTACAAACGACCTCTACCTATTTTTGATTATTATGGTGTGGAATATGGGATTGACTCCATTCTCAGTCGTAAAATCAGCCTGCCATCAGGTGGGTTTTTAGTCTTTGACCAAACAGAAGCCTTGACTGCCATTGATGTCAACACAGGTCGTTTTGTTGGGCAAGAAAACCATGAACAAACGATTCTTAAAACGAATCTTGAGGCAGTGGAACAAATCGTCATCCAAATTCAATTAAGGAACATTGGGGGCATCATTATCATTGATTTTATTGATATGAATACACCAGAACACCGAGATCGTGTGTATCGTGCATTGAAGGAAGAATTAAAATCTGACAAGACTCGGAGCCGTATTTTGCAGATTAGCGAGATGGGATTAGTGGAAATGACGCGCAAGAGAGACCGTGAAAATATCACTAGATATTTATCTAACCCATGCCCTCATTGTGACGGCAATGGTGTGATTAAATCGCCAGCCACTGTCAGCCATGAGATTATGCGTGAGTTAGAACGTTATAAACCTGAACATCAAAACGGCTCACTTTCTATCCTTGTTCACCCTGACGTCCATGATTACTTAGCCAATCAAACCAATCTCATAGAAGAAAAGCAGAAGCACATGTCAATCCAACTGACTTGCAACTCTCAAGTGTCGTTTCATCATGAACAATTTGAGTTTTGCCCCTACTAAATTTTAGACTGCAAATGCTTTGACAATCGCAGCAACATTGGCATCACTCACAGGTTTATCTATTGAAGCAGGAGCGTAACGTTTGATGGTTCGGAAAAGATATTGAATCTCTTTGGCATCTACTTCGTTCACACTCCTTAAACGACTGTTCAAAACCCAGTTGATGAATCCGAGTTGTTGCTCTGTTGAGACGTAACCCATCTGAGCCAGCTTCTCATCTAAAAGAAACAGCTTGCTTTTGTGAGGGGTTTTGACAGTGCCTGATGGTTGAACAATCGGCTTGATGGCTTGCAGTGCTGACCCAATTTGATTTGGTTGTTTCAGACGCTTTCTTTTTAAGTAGTCCTTAATTAGCTCTGCGATGACAGCAACACTGGCAAATGAAAAAGAAAACAGTGTGAAATTGAGTAGAAGTGATTCCATAAACACAAGAAATGAAAGAGATGAACAAAATGTCAAAGAAAAGCATAAAATAGACCAAACGCCACGTTGTATGAATTTGAAATTAAATTTAATCAATCATTTTTAAGAAAGGGAATCAATTATGGGACAAGTACTTTCGCAAAATGAAGTAGATGCGCTCTTGCGTGGAATTAGCGAAGATGATTTTGGCGTCGGAGAAGATGAGACAGAATATGACCCCGATGAGGTCGTTCCATTTGACTTGACTGCTCAAGACCGTATCATTCGGGGAAGAATGCCAACATTGGAGATCATCCATGACCGTTTTGTTCGTCTGTTCCGCCTCACAGTGTCAAGTGCGTTACGTAAAGTTGCTGACATTAGTGTTCGTTCTATGGAATTGATCAAATTTGGAGAGTTTTTGAAAACCCTGCCTGTGCCGTCTTCTCTCAATTTGTTCCGTATGAACCCCCTGCGTGGTAATGGAATCATGGTGCTGGAAACACGGCTTGTGTTTACATTGATTGATTTATTTTTTGGAGGGACAGGAGAATTAGAAGTGAAGGCAGAGGGTCGGGATTTTACAGAGATTGAACAACGTATGATCAAACGTGTGGTCATCAGTGGACTGGAAGACCTGCAAAGCTCATGGAGACCTGTGTTTCCTTTGCAAGTCAACTACACAAGGAATGAAGTCAACCCTCAGTTTGTTGCCATTGTGCCTCATAGTGAGATTGTGATTGTTGTGACTTTTGACATTGAGCTGGGACGCGCTCCCATGTCTATCACTTTGTGCATTCCTTATTCTATGATTGAACCTATTCGTGGCAAACTGAATGCAGGTTTTCAAAGTGAGCAAGATGAAAAAGACAACACATGGAGCAATCGTTTTAAAAAGAATTTAGACCAAACGCCAGTAGAAATGGTCGTAGAATTAGGCAGGTGTTCAGCAACGGTGAAGGAATTTTTAAGGCTTTCTCAAGGAGAAGTGATTATGCTTAACCATGAAAAGAACAAACCCCTTAAAATTTTGGTCAATGGAGAGCAAAAATTTACAGGCTTTCAAGGAAGTTACAAAGGACACAAGGCAGTGCAAATTGACGAACTTTTATACAGACCGCCTCAAGTTGATGAAATCTTTGAACTTTAATTTTGGTTGACTTTGATTGAGGGTCTTTATTTGGTTTAATATCTTTGAATGATGTGAAACCCGAAGGGAGTTTCAACAATGTTGCTAATCTCTCCTGCTTTCATAGAAAAAACAGCCTCGTCAAATTCTGGAGTCATCACTCCTTGTGGAAATTCACCCAAATCCCCCCCACGTTCTTTGGTAGGACCATCAGAAAATTGTTCGGCTAGTGTTGCAAAATCTTCCCCTGCTTTAGCTTTTTTAAGGACTTCCTCTGCTCGCTTCTTTGCTTCGTCTTGACTGCGGGATTGTGTTGACCTCGCAGCCCCTTGATAAGCAATTAGAATATGCCTTGCCTTTGCAGTCTCCAAAGTAATCCGTTGAAAAACCAAGTATCCAAAAGGAGAATCCACAGGGTCGCTAATTTGTCCTTCTTTTAAAGACAACGCCCCTTCTTTAAGAAACTGGGGCAGTCTTGCATCATCTTTTTTAATCAAAGGCAGAAGGGCTTGTTCTGGCATATCACTAAATTGTTCAATCAAGTCGTCAAAATTTGTCTTTTCATGCCTTGCAAGGTTGCTTAATTGTTTTGCCACTTCCAAAGCACCTGTTTTGTCGTAATAAATGTCAGACTTAGAAGAATTTGACCCTTGATAAGCAATCACTAAGACCTTAGCAGATGCCTCATTTGCAATGGCTTGATTGTCTTGAGGGATACGAGATTTGTCAATTTTCCCTGATGCTTTGGGAATCACCTTTTTGTTCTTTTCTCTCCTTTGGGCTTGTTCTTTTTCCAGTTTTTGTGAAATCTTGGCAGGGTCAAAATCTTCAGCATTTTTGCCAATTCTGATGATGGTGACATGTTTGATGACGTCGCCTTGCACAATAGCATCAACCACCTCTTGACCTTCTACGACTTTACCAAAAACAGAGTGTTTGTTATCAAGCCACGGGGTTTCTTTGTGTGTGATGAAAAACTGGCTTCCATTCGTACCAGGTCCAGAGTTTGCCATAGACACAATACCTGCTTGGTCGTGCTTTAAATCTGGGTGAAATTCATCGGCAAATTGATAACCCGGTCCACCTGTGCCATTGCCCAGCGGGTCACCACCTTGAATCATAAAATCTGCAATGACACGATGAAACAAAAGCCCATCGTAAAATTTACTTTTTTTCTCTTCTTGAGTGATGGGGTCATACCATGTTTTAGTTCCCTCACTTAAACCAACAAAATTGGCAACAGTGTTTGGGGTTTTGTCATAGAAGAGTTGAAAAGTAATGTCTCCTTTGGAAGTCTCTAACTTAGCATAAAGTCCTTCCTTCAAATCAGCATAAATCATCATAGGCATAAAAATAGAGAAGAGGAATGAAAAGAGGCGAGTGAACATAATTTTTTAAAAAGCTAAAGGTTGAAGTTAAAAAGTTGTGTCAAATTGGTTGACAGCTTCCTCGGCAAGTGGGGAAATCATTTCCCACGCTTCGTTTGGTGAAGTGGGTTTTTGTTCCAAATCAAAAACATGCCATTCTTCTACATGGGTTGCCACACCTTGAGGAGCAATTTTTTGCAAAGGTGCAAGAGTTTCAAGTTCCATAAAATCTTTGTGAGAATAGGCTTCTAAAGCAGAGCCAAAATCGGGATAGTTTTGATTGTCAATCAAAGCATAAACCTTTAAAAAAACTTCAGTGCCTCTAAAGTACGCTCCCCAAGATGCTGAACTCACCCCCCCTTTTTCGGCAGTCTCTTTTGATGAGTCTTGATGCAGTAAGATGCAATGTTTTCCAAATTCCCATCTTGAATCACTTAAATCTGAATACTCCCAAAGGTTCAGTGAATGAGTTGCTTGAAGGCGACCTTCTTGCTTTTGAGTGGTTGGCATCAGAATAGAACCACCTTGAGCCATCATAGAAATCGCCCACGGAGCAAGCTCAACTTCCCATAAATTTTTATTGAAAACATGATGAACCACCTTGACACTTTTTGGTTGCAAGATGACTTTGATTTGCTTTTGAACCCCCGTCACAAGCTCTGGAATCTGGGTGACAGTCACAGAGTTTGCTGTTGTTTCAAAGTGAACAGGGTCGTTGTCTGGCATGTAGGTACGTTCTTTGTCTTCAGGAGCATGCCAAAGGCGGTGTCCTCCATAATTCACCCAATGACGATGATTTGTTGTGCCAAGTACTTCAGCAAATTCTTTGAAGAAGTTGCGACCATTTTGGTTGTCTAATTTTTTGGCAAAGTGCATGATTCTTGGACCAACATCAGTCAAGATGACAAGCTCTACATAGTCATTGCTCAAACAATAGCTATTCTCCCAGCCATGATAATTCAGCTGTTCAATTTTCATATTTGATTTAGGGAAGTGAGACAAGAACGATGATTAGAAATGGTCGGGGTAGCAGGATTTGAACCTGCGACCCCCTGCTCCCAAAGCAGGTGCGCTACCAAACTGCGCTATACCCCGTCAAGCAAACGCAATAGTCTAATGCCTACCTCATCAAAAAACAAGGGCGAATTTTGAGGTGGGGTTAAGTTTTAGAAGACTGGAGTAGTCTCACCAGACTGCTAGTGTCCCAACGACCACCGCTTCGGTCTTGCACTTCTGCATAAAATTGATCCACCAATGCAGTCACAGGAAGTCTTGCTTGAATCTGTTTGGCTTCTTGTAAACAAAGCCCTAAGTCTTTGCGCATCAAATCTACGGCAAAGCCAAAGTCAAACTTGTCTTGAGACATGGTGTGAAAGCGATTTTGCATCTGCCATGAGCCTGCCGCTCCTTGAGAAATGGCATCAAAAACTGCCTCAAGGTCAAGACCTGCACGTTGACCAAAATTGACAGCTTCACTCAAACCCTGTACTAAGCCTGCAATGCAAATTTGATTCATCATTTTGCAAAGTTGCCCACTTCCAACCTCACCGATTCGCACAATGCTTTTGGCATAACTTGACAAAATAGGTTTGACCTTCTGAAAGATGTTTTGCTCTGCACCACACATGATGGTCAAAGTTCCATTTTCTGCTCCTGATTGTCCGCCTGAGACAGGAGCGTCAACAAATGCAAGACCCTGTTTTTGAGCCTCTGTGTGGAGTTCTCTGGCAACGGTTGCTGAGGTAGTGGTATGGTCTACAAAGATTGCACCTTGTTTCATACCTGCAAAAGCACCTGTTTCACCAAGTGTGACTTCACGCAAATCGTCGTCTGATCCCACGCATGCCATCACCAAATCGCAGTCTTTTGCTGCGTCACAAGGAGTCAAAGCCACTTGACCTTGATACTTCTCTTGCCACCGTTGAGCCTTCACAGTTGTCCTGTTGTAAACAGTCGTTTCATATCCTGCATTTTTTAAAAAACCTGCCATGGGGAAGCCCATCACACCAAGACCAATAAAAGCAATTTTTTCCATTTTTCTAAGCCTTTCATAAAGTTGTTTAAAACTGACGAGAAGATGGGATCACTTTGAATGACGCCCTTCTAAAATCTGGAGTGTCCAAAATATTCATGTAGTGTTTTGCCAATGTTTTCCACTCCTTTTCTTGGTCGGTTGTCGTCTCCATTTCAAGCAGAGGGGAAAAGTAAATTCTGGTGTCACGCAAGTTCTTTTCTTGAAAGGCAATCATACCAAGGTGAAACAAAGCAACAGCAAGATGCCGCTCTAACGTCAGGCTTTGTAAAAAGTATTTTCTGGCATTTGCAAAATCAGAGAGGGAGAAGCAAAATTTGCCAATTTCTAACAAAGTCTCTAATCGTTCTTGGGGCAATAATCCGTCTTGTGCAAGTCTATTTTCTGCGTATTCTTGAAATTCTGCAAAGGGAATTTTCTCACCATGAAGGCGGGGGACTTCAAGAGGTTTAAAAATCTTTAAATGTTGAAGCCCTTCTAGCGAAGTGATTTTTGAGGTAAGCAAATCAGCATAGATGTTGGCACGAAAACTTTCGGGGGTGTCAAAAGGGACTTCTGCCCCACAATTCTTGCATGACAACGGCTCACGATGCCACAATTCATGGGGTGCAAACAGGCGTCTTTGCTCCAAAACTTCAGGGTTGAAATAGACTGTTTGGAGAGAGTAATGATAGGTGCGTTCGCATTCTTGACAAGACAAACGAACGTTATAACTTGCCGAGTCAAACTGATGTTCATTTTGATGTTCATTGAGAGATGGAGGAGGCTGGATTTGGTGAATTTCACAAATAGAAAGAATGAGCTGATACACCTCATGCTCACCATAACAACAATAATCTTCTAGTTTAGGAACAAATTGAGGGTCTGGAACATGCTCAATAAACTCAAAAAAAGTATAAAAATGATGATGGATGAGTGTATGAAAGTGACTCAGAAGCATTTGAATCACCTCCTCATCAGGTTGACGACAAAAAAGTTTTAAAGCATAGCTGACTTCTTCTTTTTGATTTTGTGAGATTAAGGTTTCAAATTTGGCTTTGTGAATTTGGACTAGACTAGGAAGTAAAAACGCAAGTTCAGAATATTTTTCAGGATTGGGCAAGACCGAAGAAAAAGGATAGTGTTCAAAGTTTTCATATCCAACAATCACCTTCCAGATGGCATCGTGGGGTGTGTCATATTTGGGGTCAGAAAGCGCTGGCATCTCCTTTTGATTCCCTTTTAATTTTTGGTGAAGTTGATTGGCAATTTTTAACATGAATGAATCACTTAAAAATGGGGAATGATACACCTTCGCAATCAATTCTCCCCACTCTTCAGACATTCCCAAAATTTCTGATTTCCTCAAATTCAGCATCATCACAACTGGCAATGAAAGTAAAAACAGGTGTTCTTGTTCTTGGACTCTCAAGATAGGTTTTTGGCTTTGCTTTTCTACTTCTGTCAGTGTTTGGAAAAAAAGAAACTCTTGTGAATCTTCTTCTAAAGACAAGGTGAATTGTCCCAATGCCTCACGGTCAAACTGATTTTGTGCCAGCTTCTGCAATGCTTTGGATTGCTGTGTCGTTTGTGAAATTTGAAGCATTGCCAAAAGTTGCGTATAAGTTTGTGAAATAGGGATTTGGCTCGCTTTTAAATTTTCAAGGTGCTTGAGAGTTTTTTGATTGTCAAACAACGGGAAAAAAGCATACAAGAAATGCACATCGTGAAATAAATGACGATAACGGCAATAATGATGTAGCAAATCTTGAAGTTGTTCGTTGGAAGAAGAGGCTTTGACTAATTCACGGAAGATGTTCAACGTTTTGATGGGAAACGATTCGGAGTGAATCAGTTTTTGTATTAAAAAAGACCAATATTTACGGGGATTGAGCAGTAGTAAATTTTCAACAATACATTGAATTTCAGATGTTTGGACTTCCAGCGGTTCAATCTCGTACGTGAGCCATTTTTGGATGTGTGAGACGGACTCTTGATACTGAAGATGAACCAATGTGTTAGCACAGACAAACTTTAAAGTTCTGTCAGAAGTGGAGGTAAACAAGCGGAAGACGGCAAATGCGAGTTGATGAATTTGATGTTTTTCAACTAAAAAAATACCAATTTCAGAGACTTCAGGGACTTTGGAATGAAGTAGGATTTGAACAAACTGGGGGGCTTCTTTTTCCCAAAATAATGCCAGATGATAAGCTGACCACATTTGGATTCTTTTGTCATTGGAATGAAGACGTTTTTCCAAAAAAGGTCGTTCAAAGTATTCTAGCATCTCTCCGTTACTACCCAATTTTGTAAATGCCTAATCAGAGACACATCGGAAGCCTATGTTATGGTCAGTTGCACTTGGGGTCAGCTCTCGTCCAGATGCCTCTATTTTCAGAGAATCAGCATTGCTATCCCAAGAACCTCCTTTGGCAAGCCTTTTCTTGTCTTTGTCTTCTGTTTCGTCATCGTCGTCATCATCACCAACTTTGTCAGAAACCCATTCTGCAACATTGCCTGAGATGTGCAGCACATCACCATCATCGTGATTTGCAACTCCTTTTGCACCATTGGCAGAAGTGATTCCTTTGTCGGAACAAAAATCACCATCGTTCACTTTGGCATTCACAGAAGCACAATCTGCACTACTTCCCCAAGGATAAACATCAGAGTTATTACCTTTGGCAATCAATTTCCATTCTGCCGCTGTTGGCAATCTTTTATCAAGGACTTTACAATAAGCATCAGCGGCATACCAAGAGACGTAATTAACAGGGTGGTCATCGTGACCTGAATCAACAGAATAGTCTGAATTGATTCTGGATTCAGCCTCGCCGTCACTTCCTCCTCCATTGAATTGGTAGCACAAAGCGGATTCGTCATCATCTAAATTGCAGTCATTGGTTTCACCATCATCTTTTTCGCTTTCTTTTGTATTTTTTTCACGAAGAAAAGATGCAAACTGCTTATTGGTGACTTCTGTTTTGAAGACGTCAAACTCCGTACCTTCTTCTGAAATGCTGACTTCTGCGGGGCTTTCAATGTTGTCAATATCATCAACTAAATCTTTAATGTCATTGTCTGTTTCTTCTGGTCTAAAAATGTTCCCCGTACATCTAGCTAAATCTGAAGATGAACCTGATTTTTCTTGACAGCTTTGGCAACCTGAAGCCATAAAAGGAAGGAGAAACATGGTCAGAAAAAACAAAAGACGGTAAAAGATGGTTGAATTATTTTTTTGCATATTTTTTAAATTCGTTTTTTGATGGCAAAACAAAAATCATTCAAATATTCTAACAGAGTTGACCCTTTCCGTAAATAAAACCAGTTATAAATTTTTTTAGCTATGGTCAGAAAAAACAAAAGACGGTAAAAGATGGTTGAATTATTTTTTTGCATATTTTTTAAATTCGTTTTTTGATGGCAAAACAAAAATCATTCAAATATTCTAACAGAGTTGACCCTTTCCGTAAATAAAACCAGTTATAAATTTTTTTAGCTAATGAAATATGTGGGGCTTTATGATAAAGAAAATGTTCGTTGTCCTTTCTGAGATTAGGGTTGTAATAGGGGTCGTTTTCAACATATTGACCCCATTTTTTGATTAAAAAATCTTTTTCTTGCTGATGGCTGTCTCCCACAGTTTTTCTTGTTTGTGACTCGTAATGGTATAACTGAACGTGAGGTAAGTAAACATTTCTATAACCCTTCTCCAGCATTTTCAGGCACAAGTCCACATCGTTGTAATTGACGGCTAGCTTTTCCTCAAACCCTCCAACTTCCTCAAAGACTTCTTTGCGGCACATTAGGCATGCACCCGTCACAGCACTACAATTAGAGATGCAAACCACCCGTCCAAAATATCCAGCATCATTTTTGTTTAAACCACGATGACTATGTGCCGCAGTTCCGCCTAAACCTACCACAACCCCTGCATGTTGTATTGTATCGTCAGCATAAAGTAACAATCCTCCCACCGCACCAATACTTGGTCTTTGAGCTTGTTCTACCATTGCATCAATCCAGTCAGAGGAAATGACTTCTATATCATTATTCAGAAATAACAAGTATTTTCCATCTGCATATCTGACAGCATGATTATTCACTGCAGAATAATTGAAAGGCTCATCTAATGACACCACCTTAAATCTATTTTTTTCTTGTCGTTTCCACTTTTCAAATAAATCATGTGTTGCTTTTTCTTTGCTACCATTGTCTAAGATGATGACTTCAAAGTTTGGATAGAAGCTTTTGTTAAAAATGGATTTTAAGCAATTTGACAACATCTCGCTACGATCCCTTGTAGGAATAATGATGCTGACAAGTTTGTATTCTCTGATTATGTAACGGACACGATAGTCTCCTAGATAATTTTGCACGTGATGGACTGTTGCCAATTCGTTTCTTCTCTTAAGTGCATCATCAACGACTTTTAAAGCGATTTCATAAGCGTATAGTTTTGAATTTGAATTTAATGCTGTTGAGTTTTCGTGCATTCTCCAGTGGTATAAAATGTCTGGAATATGAAAGATTTTGTCTGTCTCTTCTGTCAATCTTAGTACTAAGTCATAATCCTGTGACCCTTCATAGCCAATACGAAAACCACCAATTTTGTCAACCAGTGACTTGCGGTAAGTCCCCAAATGGCAGGTGTACATGGTGCTGAGAAAATAATCAGGAGACCAATCTGGTTTGAAAAAAGGATGACTGATAATATCATTTTCATCAATCTTGTCTTCGTCAGAATAGATCATGTCTGCCTCAGGAAACTGATTTAAGAGTTCCACAACTTTATACAGTGCATGCAGTGTGATTGCGTCATCATGATCCAACAAAGAAATAAACTCACCTGTGGCAATCTCTATGGCAGAATTTGAAGCAGCAGAAATGTGTCCGTTTTCTGCTCGGTACACTACTTTAATTCGCTGGTCTCTTTTGATGTATTCTTCCAAAATTTTCTTCACATGGGGTTGGTTTGAACAATCATCTGCAATGCAAAGCTCCCAGTTTGTGTAAACTTGATTTAATACAGAATCTAACATTTTAGTCAGAAAATCTTTAGGCGTGTTATAGACAGGGACAATGATGCTGATTTTAGGTCTGTATTGAAACTCATTTTGTCTCACCTTCATCGTATTTAAGTCTCCCATTTTGGGATAATACTGCAGCAACCATTGTTGATATCCCCACTCTCTTGAAATAGGAATGCCCCATTGATTTTTGAAAATGATTTGATCTAAAACGATGACCCCTTTAGTTACGATTGGGAGCGTCAAGTTTCTTGTTTTATGGTAAGCAATACTACAAATGTCTTTAAAAATAAAATCAATTTTATTTTTATTTGGAATCTCCCTCCATGATTTGATTTTTTTAAAGATCTTATTTTTCATTTTAGAAAAAATATTGTCTATTTTAGAATGTTGTTTTTGTAAAGAATCGTACTCTGGAAAGAACAAGCCCATAAAGTCTTTTTTATCAAGGACTTCTCCGTGATGGATTTCTTTTTGGATATTAAATTCTTGGTCTAATAAATCAAGAATCTGTCTATTACTCAAAGGAGGGATTTTTAAAGATTGAAAACAATGCTTGATAAAATGAGAACATGTCTGCTGACAACCTTGAAATTCAAGATATTTTTGAATTAAATCTTCTAAAGAAGAATAAAGCCCGATTAGACAACGCACTATGACAAAATTTGGGTCAATGTCCTTGACACAACACCATTCTTGATCAAAAAAATGGATGTTCCCCTGACTGTCCCTCATAAGATTCCAAGGAGAACAATCAAAATATTTTCCGTCTAACTTTCCATTTTCATTAAGATTTTGATTTAAAAAATGGTACCAGTCTCCCAAGATTAGTGTAAGATTTTTCCCTTTTGTTTTGAGTTCTCTTATCAAATCTTCAATCAATAAAGTACCTTCTATAAATTCTTGATTTTCTACCAACTGATGTTGAATCAGCTTTTTAGATTCTTCAACACAACTTTGTTGTGGATATAGGAGACTTCTTTTGATAAAAAAATGATCATTTTCTAATGATAAACAAACTTCGGTCGTGTATTTCTTTTTTCTCAAGACACTGTACTTTTTAGCGAGCCATTCTTTTTCAAAAAGCTTTTCAATGTTCGTTTGATTCGCAGATGAAACGATTAGAAAAGAATTAGCAAAATCTGCCAATAAAAAATTTTTTTCTAACTCTTTTGCGACAAGATATTCTTGGAAAAAATGCGTTCTTTTGTAAGTGTGTTCAATGCAATTACCAAAATCTAACCACTGGTAAAAAAATGGCTTTTGCGAGGAATCATAGTGATCTAGTCTTAAAACACAAGAAGGAATCTTGTAATCTGGAAAGGGGTAAAGAAATTCTTGTGAGGCGAAGCCTGCCTTTTTTAAAAGTTGTTGCAATTCATATTTACCAAAAGTTTTGACTTGACTATGAGGATCGTATCCTTCCAATCCCTTGTATAAAAGACCTGTGTGGTCTTCTACACAACCACTGAAGTATTTCAAACCCAACTTATTTTCAATAGCAATGATTAGTATTCCATTTGGAGAGAGAAAACTTTGGGCAATTTTAATCGTTGCTTCATAAGGATTGGAATGATGTTTGGCAAAAGTTTGACTATGTTCTAAAACTCCAATCAAGGTCACAATATCAAACTTTTGTTCCATTTGAACATCAAAAAAATCATTGCAAAGAACGTTGACATTGTCCAAATCTCTACAACGATTTGCGGCAATCGTTGCTCTTGATAGCTTACCTTCAATAGCAACGACACTTTTGCAAGTTTCCCCTAAGTAACGTGTGATTGCTCCACAACCAGCACCGAGTTCTAGTATAGAATGATTTTTGTTGAGCTTCAGGGGACGTAGCAGGTTGCTCCTTCGGAGTGAAAAATGGTATTCAGAAGACCAAGCCCTCACTTGACTGACCAATTCACTTGACTGATTGCTCAGATCATCAGTTGTTCTGATACATTCCAACAAATATTGTTCATCCTCTGTTTCATCAGAATATTCAAAATGTTTTTGAACTTTCTTTGGAATCCAAAGAGGAATGTTTTCACTTTTTATAAAAGATTGAGGGAAATACATGTTTTTTAAATGTTTTCAAAGGCTCTTGAGTTTTTGTCATTTGGAGTGAAGGCGAGATTCTACGCCTGCCTGAAGAGAGGTTAGGATTAAAGATTAAAATGCGTGAAAACTAGATTTTTCCAATTTCAGGGCATTCTTGCTCAATGCTCAAATTGGGAATTTTAGGGTCAAGGTTTGCTCACTAATCATCAAATTTCTTTTTAGGAAGATTGATTGATCAGTTGTGCAAAACGTTCAAATAGATAGTGAGAATCATTTGGACCAGGACCACCTTCGGGGTGATACTGCACTGAATACGCAGGATACTTTAAAGACTCTATGCCTGCAATGGTTTGGTCGTTTAAGTTCCTATGCGTGACTTTTGCGATGGTTGTCAAAGATTCTTCTGTGACTGCAAAACCATGATTTTGGCTGGTGATTTCAACCTTGCCTGTGGTGTAATCCATCACAGGGTGGTTTGAACCATGATGCCCAAACTTCAATTTATAGGTCGTTGCACCTAATGCCAATGATAAAATTTGGTGTCCCAAGCAAATTCCAAAAATTGGCACTTTCCCAAGCAACGCTTTCACATTTCCAATGGCACAAGTTACAGCACTAGGGTCTCCGGGTCCGTTAGACAGAAAGACTCCATCAGGTTTGGCTTGCAACACTTTTTCAGCAGAGTAGTCCCAAGGGACAATGGTGAGTTGCATACCTTGTTGCTCTAAAAGTGAAATAATGTTGCGTTTGATTCCAAAATCGTAGGCAATGATTTTGTACTTGGCATGGGCGTTGAGTTTGTGTTGAATGACTTTGGAAGTAGAAACTTGGCTGACAAGGTTCATGCCTTCCATGTTCAACAAATTCTGAGACTCCTGATGCAAAGACTGCATTGCATCTTCTGAATCGTGGGGAATCAGCACAGCAGGCTCTGCTCCAGAATTGCGAATGGCACGGACTAAAGCACGGGTGTCAATGCCTTCTAACAATGGGACGTTTTGGGAAACAAGCCATGTCTCCAGTGATTGCGAGGACTGCCAGTTACTTGGAATGTCGTTTAATTCACTCACAACCAATGCAGAAAGAAAAGCCTGCCTAGACTGAAAATCTGCATCATTGATTCCATAGTTGCCAATATGAGGATAAGTCATCACCACAATTTGCCCTGCATACGATGGGTCAGTTAAAACTTCCTGATAACCTGTCATTCCTGTATTAAAAACAACCTCGCCTGAAACCTTGCGAATCGCCCCCCTCAAAACGCCCTCAAACACTAAACCACTTTTTAAAACTAACGATGCTTTCATGTATTTAAAATTAATCAATTAAAACGAAAAATGAAATCTAAGTTAATCATTATAGACAATTTGTACTCCAAAGTCTTTTGCCATTAATGATGAATTAAAATAGGCTACGCAATCTATCTTCTTGGGTCAATTTGCCCGTTTGGGCATGACTACGAAATCTTTTGAATTGTGGTAGTGCATTGATGTTTAACAAAAGGTTTCCATCACCTTGATCATATCCCCCGAGTTGATGGACTCCTGCCCTGATAATCACCTGACCATTGAATGATTTGTCATCAAATCTAGGCGCTTTGATAGAAAGCAACACCACTGCAAAACCATATTGGTCTAACTCCACTTCTTTAGGAAAAGTGAGGTGGTAGTAATCAGAATCCAAATAAACTTTCATAGAGCGATGCAGGTTTTCTCCTGTTTCTGTTTTGACCAGTTGTAAACCAAGTCTAAAAAACACCTCATCAGATGACTGGAGGCGAAAGCTGTGATCTTCAGTAAACAATTTTAGATGATATGGAATGGGTTTTGTTTTTTGCTTTAAATCATCTTCTTTTTTGACTTGAGGAAGCCAGAGTCCAGCAGAAAGTTTAGTTTGAGAATTTGAGTTTGAGACAGAGGCTAAGCCTTCTGCAACTAAAACAGAGCTTGCTTGTTGAGCCTCCTGAAAACGTAAAATTCCAGACCAAACATCAACAGCAACTTGCGAAAGATGGATTTTCAATGATTGTCTAAAAGGCAAAAAATTTGCCCATAACTCACCGGAGACCAAACGAAGTTGATGATGAAAAAAACGGGCTTGAGACTCTTGGTTTTCAATGGATTCATCAAGGCTTAGCTGAGTTCCTGCATAAAGCCGAATGACTGAACCGCCACGCAGAAGCAATGTAGCTTGTGCCGTTTCAGAAGTTTGAAGCTGGTCTCCTATGTAAAGCAACGTCCCTTCTTCTGCCCTGATAGGGTCAGGAACATCTTGTTTGATGACTTCTACTTTGCCCGACAACTGTGTCAAAACACCCGGTGCATTTTGATTTTTAATCAAACTTTGTGCGTATACATGACTGCAATAGGCAATGGTGAAAAAAAGCAACCATTTCATGTCTCAAGGTTCATCAACTGGTTCAATGCGTGATGTTCTTCTACGTTCAAAAAAGTTGGTCAATTCAGGGACTAAAACGTGATGGTCAGGCCACCCCTGCACAAATTCTAAATGAGACAAAATCTGATAGCGGAACTTGGGCATTCTGTTGGAGGCATCACGAATCGTTGCAAACTGCTCTTCATTTCTACCAATAATAAACATGCCTGAACTTTGAAACTCTTCTAAAGGGACGCTTAAACCTTGCCATTGACAAAGTGCCTGTAAAGCATGAATTAAAGCATGAGGCGGAATTTGCAAAATGTCTTGTTCCCTTGCTTTATCAAGAGAAGTGCCTTTTGACAGATATTGACAATAGGCTTGCGAGCCTTTCTTTTGAATGCGTTCAGCCAAGTTTTGAATTTCTGGCGCACCAATCGTGATAGGGTAGGGGTGCGACTTCATAATGATTAGAGAACGCAAAATTTTAGGAAGGCGGTCTGCCAGTGCAAAGCCTGTTTGTGAACCTAAACCTAAGCCAACAAAATAAGCATGAGTCACTCTCAATTCTCGTAGTACTTCTACAATTTGTTTTGAACGATGTGCAAGCGTATAAAAATAAGGCTCATCAGGGCAGTCACTTAAACCTTGTCCTAGAGGGTCAATCAAAATTAAGCGATAGGATTTGGCAAGGGATTTGACAAAAGATTGGCGGTACCAGTTCTGTATGCTTTCACCAAGTGGAGGGTACAACATAATCCAAGCCCCATGGTCTCCTTCTACCTGAAAGTGAACTTTTTGTTTTTGAAATAATGCAACAGGCATAGTCAAGAACTTTGTTGAACGGGTGCATCATAACGATTGATAGAGCTGGCAAAATACCCTGCACCAAATCCATTGTCAATGTTGACAACGACCACCCCCGGCGCACAGGTGTTCAACATGGCAAGCAATGCAGAAACACCATGAAAAGATGCACCATAGCCCGCTGATGTTGGAACAGCAATAATCGGAGTTGAAATTAAACCACCCACAACAGAAGGCAATGCCCCGTCCATTCCAGCGATGACAATCACAACACGAGCCTGCCTCAATCGTTCCACACAGTCTAACAAACGATGCAAACCTGCGACCCCGCAGTCATAAATGACCTCAACATGATTGCCCATCACTGCCAAGGTCTCTTTTGCTTCTTCAGCGACAGGAATGTCCGACGTTCCCGCACTGATAATCACAGCATCACCAAAGGCTTGAACAGGTATTGGAGTGTAAGTGAAGGTTTTGGCAACAGAGTTATAATGTCCAAAATTCCATTCACTTTTGATGACTGGTTCAAAGTGTTCAGGCAAGCGTGTGATGAAAAGGTTTGTTTGGTTTTTTTGATACAACTCTAAAATTTTTGTCAACTGCTCTAGTGTCTTTCCTTGACCATAAATCACTTCTGGAAACCCTTTGCGTGTCTGACGGCTGGAGTCTATTTTTGCAAAACCTAAATCGCAATAAGTCTGGTTCATGCTTCAATTTGTTCAGGCTTTGACTTCCAACGTCTGTGAAACCATGACCATTGTGCTGGAGTTCTCCTAATCATCGTCTCAATATGTTGGTTGAATTTTGTTGTTACACTTTCAACATCATCATGTTGTTTATCAAAAGCCCCCACCCTTTCTAGTTCAAGGACGAAGTGTCCATCAGATTGCCTCACAATGTTTGAGCTGACAACTAATGCTCCTGTTTTGAGGGCAAGCCGTGCGGCAATCGTTGGCGTTTTTGCAAGGTGGTCAAAAAAGGGAACAAAGCAACTGGGAACATTGGTATCTTGGTCAATCAAGACAGCAAAACACTCATTTTTTTTGAAAGAGTCTAGGATCATTCTCCAACCTCCTTCTTGGTTTCGGGGGAGCGAGACTGTATTTGAAGATTTTCGTAAGTTTTCTAAGATTTGATTCAAGCGGTCGTCATACATTTGTGTTGCAACAACTTTTAAGCGATAAGGAGTTTGAGAAAAATAGGAGATGAATGCCTCCCAATTTCCAAGATGAATGCCTAAAATGATAGTTCCACGCCCTCTTTGAAATCCTTCTTCAAGATATTCCTCACCGTAAACCGTCAAATATTGATTCAGATTTTGACAAATTTGACGAGTTGCCAAAACTTCAAATAACAAACTTCCAAAGTGCTGAAAACATTCATACGTCCAAATGTCTCTTTGTGCTGAATGAATGTCAGGAAATGCCATTTTGAGCTGATCTTTGACAATCTTTCGTTCACGTTTTAAAAGCAAAAATGCCAGCTTCCCGAGACTTCTACCCAAACACTGTAACCAGCTTAAAGGTAGAGTAGAACCTAGTAAAAAACCATTTTTGAGAAGCCAGTAGTTGAAGTCTCTTTTGAATTTTTTAGCGGTGGCAGAACGTTTTTTATAGGAAGATGAATAGTGAATCGTGGCTAATTTAGGAGCTTGCACTGATGTCAAACTGGAAATGCGGCACGAAGCCAACGGCAGATGTGATAGGTCTCAATGGTTTCATTTAATGTGTAGAAGTGGAAAAAATCAACGCCCTCATCAATCAGTCTTGTCACTTGATGTGTGAGAATATTCATGGCTAAAAGCTGATGTTCCAGACTTCTGGAGTCTAGGTTACCAAACATTTCATGCAAAAAGTCTGGGACCTGAGTTTGACATTTGCCTGCAAAGGATACCATTTTTTTAAAATTGAGAATTGGCAAAATACCGGGAATGATTGGGACGTTGACCCCAATCGCAGTTGCACGGTCTCTGAATCTAAGAAATACTTCAGGGTCAAAGAAAAATTGGGTAATCACGCGATCTGCTCCTGCTTCAACTTTTTGCTTTAGATTTGCTAAATCCTCATCTAATGACTGGGCTTCAGGGTGGACTTCAGGATAGCCTCCAACAGAAATCTCAAAATCATGTAAAGTTTTCAGGAAGGCAACTAAATCTGAAGCATACTTGAAATCATGGTGTTCTAAATGTTGCAAGTTTTTGGGAATGTCTCCTCTCAATGCAACAATATGACGAATCCCCTTTTCCCAGTACTGATGAGCCATTTCCTCAATTTGCTCTTTGGGACAGTTGATGCAACACATGTGAGCGGCAACAGAAGTATTTTTGTTGGAGCTAATCGCCTCTGCTGTTTCCAAAGTAAAAGAAGGCAGATTGCCCCCTGCACCATAAGTGACAGAGATAAATTTGGGATTTAACCCCAAAAAAGAATTGATTGTCCTCCAAAGTGAAAATTGATTCATAATATTCTTTGGAGGAAACACCTCAAAACTGAAGTCAACTCCCATCAAACCTGACCTTCTTGGCGAAGTTGTTTTGCAGCATCTACCATATTGACCAATGCCGCATCAGTTTCTTCCCAAGCTCTAGTTTTGAGTCCGCAGTCTGGGTTGACCCAAAGTCGCTGGGAGGGAATCCTGTCTGCCGCTTTACGCATGAGGTCAACCATCCATTGCACAGTAGGAACATTGGGAGAATGAATGTCGTAAACGCCAGGTCCGATTTCATTGGGATATGAAAAATTTTCAAAGGCATCTAGCAATTCCATATCAGAACGTGATGTTTCAATGGTAATGACATCAGCATCCATTGCCGCAATAGATTCAATGACATCATTAAATTCGCTGTAACACATGTGCGTATGAATTTGCGTTGAATCTTGGACGACTGACGCAGAGAGCTTAAAACTTTTGACTGCCCAATCTAAATAATTTTGCCAATCTTTTTGCCGTAGAGGTAAGCCTTCTCTAAAGGCAGGTTCATCAATTTGAATGACTGTGATTCCTGCTTTTTCAAGGTCTTGGACTTCATCACGCAGAGCAAGAGCAATCTGCATACAAATTTCAGAACGTTCCATGTCATCTCTTGGGAAAGACCAACAAAGAATGGTCAATGCCCCTGTCAACATGCCTTTCATTGGACGTTGAGTGAGTGATTGTGCATATTTTGACCACTCTACTGTCATAGGTTCAGGACGTTGCACATCTCCATAAATGATAGGAGGCTTGACACAACGAGACCCATAGCTTTGAACCCAGCCGTATTGAGTGAATGCAAAACCGTCAAGTAATTCTCCAAAATACTCCACCATGTCATTTCGTTCAGGTTCTCCGTGAACTAAAACATCTAAATCGTAACCTTCTTGCTTTTGGACGACCTGCTGGATTTCTTTTTTCATAAAGTGAGTGTAGTCATCTTCACTCATTTTGTTGTCTTTGAAAGACCGTCTTTGTTTTCTAATCTCTGCAGTTTGAGGAAAAGAACCTATGGTTGTAGTGGGAAAGTCTGGCAAGTTTAATGCTTTTTTTTGAATTTCAGCACGTGCTGTGTATTCTGACTGACGTGTGAACATGGAGTCATCTATTTGATTGGTTCGTTGTTTGACTCCGTCTTTGTGGACACGGGAGGAGAGTTTTCTGCTTTGAATGGCTTGTTCATTTTCTTGAAAAATCTGGTCAATCTGCTGGCTAGATTCTCCTTTCAATTTTTTGGAAAGTACCGCAATTTCTACACATTTTTGTTTTGCAAATGCGAGCCATGACTTGAGTTCACTATCCAGCTTTTTCTCAGAATCTAAATCAACAGGAGAGTGCAGTAAAGAACAGCTGGAGGACACCCAAAGTTGACCTTTGTAGAGATTTTGGACTTCCTTTAAGGTGGCTAGGCTTGCATTCAAATCGTTCTTCCAAATGTTACGACCATTGACAATTCCCACAGACAAAACTTGATTGGGGTCAATTTTTTCTGCAATCACTTTCAACTCATCTTGACCTCTGATGGCGTCCACATGTAATCCATCAACAGACAAATCCAGTGCTGTTTCTAAATTGTCTTCCAATTTTCCAAAATAGGTGGCAATCATCACTTTGAGTCCTTCTACTCTGAGTTTTTCGTATGCAAGAACACATTCTGCTTTCCAGACACTTGGTAAATCTAGGCACAAAATGGGTTCATCTAGCTGTACCCATTCCACCCCTAGCGACTGAATTTTTTGCAAAATTTCCAGATACACGCAAAGTAAATCACCAAGCAAGGAAAGTTTGTTGAAATTTCCAGCTTTGGACTTAGCAAGCCACAAGTAAGTCATGGGTCCAGGAATGATGGGTTTCACTTTGTAACCTGCGTTCAACGCCTCTTTAATCTCATCTATGATGGCGTGATAAGAGAATGCAAATTCCTGCTTGTCTTGCAATTCTGGGGTGATGTAGTGATAGTTCGTGTCAAACCATTTTGTCATTTCACATGCTGAAGTGCTTTCACCAACTGGGGCGCGTCCTCGTCCCATTCTGAAAATGGTATCCAAATCTACTTCTGTCCCTTGAGCTTTAAAACGTGGTGGTACCACTCCGAGAGTCGCTGACCAGTTTAAAATATGGTCATACCATGCAAAATCGCCAACTGATACAAAATCTAAACCTGCATCAGCTTGTGTTTGCCAATTGACTGAACGGATTTTTTTACCAGCTCCGACCAGCTCTTCTTTGGAAGTCTGACCTTTCCAATATGACTCTACTGCTTTTTTCATTTCACGATTAGCTCCAATTCTTGGGAAGCCTACGCTGTGAGATACAACCATAAATACCTTTGATAAAGAGAGTTAAAAATTATGACTCAAGACAAGCATGACATTATAGCTTACAAATTGAGACAATAACAATTCCATTGTTTACAAAATTCAAGTTTGTTGCAGTTTGTTTTAAATTGGGATAGAATGGTTGGTTTTTTCAAATTTTAGATTTAAGGCGAAACAATGAGCAAAGTTGTACATGTGACCGATGATAGTTTTTCTGAAGAGACTAAAGAAGGTTGGGTATTGTTAGATTTTTGGGCAGAGTGGTGCGGTCCTTGTCGGGCGTTATCTCCTGTCATTGACGAACTTGCAGAAAGCTATGATGGGCGTGTCAAAGTTTGTAAAATTGATGTAGATCAAAACCAAGAGACTGCAGCGCAATTTGGCATCAGAGGAATCCCAACCGTGATTTTGTTTCAAAATGGGGAGGTGATAGAAACGTTGACAGGTAATAATCCCCAAAAAATCAAGGAGCTTGTTCAAAACTCAGTAGGTGAGTGAACTGGCTGATTTCTTTGACGTTTGATGGTTTTGATTACCACGGTTGGCAAATTCAACCCAACGTTCCTACCATTCAAAGAGAGTTAGAACAAGCTCTCTTTGCCATTCATCAGAGACGTATTAGAGTCAATGGGTCGGGGCGTACTGACGCCCAAGTTCATGCCAGACTCTTTTATGCCAACTTTCACTCTACAAAATCACTTTCCCCAGAAAAGTGGTCTCATGCCCTCAATGGGTTGCTACCTCAAGCAATACGCATTCAAAAAACAAAGCAAGTGAGCGATGATTTCCATGCACGCCATAGCTCGCTCAAGAAACGTTATTGCTATCTGATTCAAAACTCCCCAATCGCCAACCCTTTCAGCCTGAAATATGCTTGGCATCTTTCACAACGCCTTGATTTTGATTTGATGCAAAAAGCAACAACACTTCTTGAGGGAAGTTATGATTGTTCTGCATTTCGTGCTGCTGCCTGTTCTTCTCCCTCAACATTAAAACAGATTGACTATGTCAGGCTTGAGCCATTAGCACATCACCCTTTTGCAACACATGCGATTGAAATCCAAGCCAATTCTTTTTTACAACACATGGTGCGAATCATGGTTGGCACATGGTTGAGGTAGGTTTAGGCAAGATTCCAGTTGCATCTATTCCTCAAATGATTGCAAGTCAAGACCGTTCTCAAAGTGGAAGGACTGCCCCCGCTTACGGCTTGTATGCCGCAGGTGCTGTATATTCTGAACACTTTGGCATTCAATGAAGATGACTCTCCCATTCAACAAAATTATTCCTCATCTTCTGCTTGGAGTGTATGGCGTGCTTCTTTTTCTTTTTGCGGCATATACAAATATTGCTAAGCCGACGATTTGGGAAGTTTTAAACTTTGCTTTACTTGTATTGACAATTCTGAATCTTGTGACACTGTTCTATCTTTGGAAACAGGGAATTTCAAAGAAGTACATCCGATTGATTGGATTGAGTTTCATTGGTCTTTACGTTCTGTCCATCGTTTTAGTTGGCAGTAGAATATTGAACATGCTTTCTGCGATATTCATTTTAAGAGAAAAATTATTTATCCTTCAATTACTTGGAGCATTTTTGTTGATGCCTCTCTTGGTGAAATCAATTAGAAACAAGCAAGTCATCTTTCATCATCAAATAGCCCTGATTGTCTTGTCAGTGACTTATGTTGTGAGCTTAATTTTTATCCACTTGCCTATTTGGTTTTATCTTTCCTCTCCTTATGAGTTTCAGAAAAGTTTAGGTGAAGTCATCGTTTCCAACTTGTTTGGCTTTGGAATTATTTTGACCCTTGTCCTGTGTTGTTTTTTGACCTATCGTGCTTTTTTATCCAAAGTCAGTGTTTTTTGTGCGTTTGTTGTTTTTTTCTATGCTTTTCTTTTCAAGGAAAACTTTGGTGGTTTAGACCAGTTGTTTATACTGAATTTACAGGCACTTCATAAAAGCTCTTTGTTTTATATTTTGGAGGCGTGTGTTGTCGTCATTTTGTTTTATGCTAGTTGCGTTTTGCTAAGATTCAAAGCTCATATTGCTCTCATCATTTTGATTGTGTTTCACGTCTCTACCATTTGGCAAACGGCTTGGGCTTTGGTCAATTACTCTCCCATTCCAATTCAACAGGTTGAAGATTCCCCAAGTTTTTTACCTCAAGACCATGAGCAAATCATCAGTTTTTCTAAAGATGAAACGAATGTCGTTGTCTTGATGCTTGACATGCTTTCAAGTGGTTTGTTCCTTGAGGTTTTAAATGATCATCCGAGTTGGAAAGAAGAATTACAAGGCTTTGTGTGGTACCCTCAAACTCTTTCTATTTCAGACACCACTCTTGGAAGCATTGGTTCTTTAGTTGGAGGCTGGCAATATACACCAGAACAGGTCAACCAACTTCAAACTGAACAAACATTGATTCACACATTAAATGATGCTTATGACACGTTGATTGATTCTTTGAAGCAAAAAGGCTACGAAATTTCTTTTGTAGGACCTCAGTATTACTACGCCTCTGATGGAAATTGCTATCAGATGAGGCAAAAAGGCGTTGCTTGCCAACTTGAAGAAGATTACTCAAGTTTTTGGAATCAACAAAAAGACAGGCAAGAAATACCTGAATACAATGAAGCACAAATTTTGGTGGCTTTAGCTCTGTTTCGGGTAGCCCCTTTTGTCTGGAAAGAACAAATTTACAATCACGGGAAGTGGCTTGGGATTAGAAAGTTTTCAGGTCATTACAGGTCACGTTCTGCAAGTTGGGCATTTTTGCAGTCACTTTCTCAAACACCTAAAATCAAAGAAATTGGCAAAACTTTTAAGTTTTTTCAGAATAATTTAACTCATGTTCCCAATATTATGAGTCAAGATTGTATTCCTTTGCTTTCTCAATATCCTGACCCCCAATTTACCAATTTTAGTAGTGGCAAGAACACCTACTATGCGGCTCAATGTAGCTTTTTAGCAATTCTTCAGTGGATTCAGTGGCTTCAAAAAAACAACATTTATGACAATACAGAAATCATCATCCTTTCAGACCATGGACTAGAAGGGACAGGGAAAGATATGAAATCAGACCGTTGGAAAGATTCAGAATACCCTGACTTTTCCAGAATGAATGCGTTAATGATGGTGAAACGTGCAGGAGGTCAAGGAAGTCTCAGACAAGACAACTCTTTTTTAAGTAATGCTGATTTATTAGGTCTTCTGTGTCAAGGAAAGTTAGATTGCAAGGGGACACCCTTTGAGTCGGAACAAAAGAACCTTCAGCCGAATAGAACCTTACCTTATTTTCTCATTGACTCCATTTCATGGGAGGAAGTCATTAGTCAGCCCAAGCTCAAAACTCAACAAACTTTTTACCTCCCCAAAACTATTTTTGAACAAAAGAATTGGCTGATGCCTGAAAGTTTCAATTCAAAATAATATGTCAATTTTGCAAATTGCCTTTCTAAACCAGTCAACAAGATGACTCCAGAACAACAAGAATTTTTGCATTGTTACCTTAAGACATTGAATTTCAAAGAACAAGGCACTTTCTCATCTTCAAAAGTGGTCGCAGAACATTTTTGCGATGATGAAGACAATGCAAACGAGTGTGCAAAACTCATTGACCATGAAGTTAAACAAGCCTCTTGTGGTCTGAAAGCTGTGTATGACATTGAAAATCAGCCTATTCCAAAAGTGAATGACCTGATTGTTGTTTTGAACTGGGAGCAAAGTCCTGTTTGTGTTGTGAAATTAACTGATGTCAAAATTTGTCAATTTAATGAAGTGCCTCCTGAATTTGCTACGTTGGAAGGAGAAGGTGATGGGACTTATGAGTGGTGGAGAACATCACACATCAATTTTTTCAAAAATGAAGCAAAGAACATGGGGATTGCATTTGATGAAAATTCAGAACTGGTGCTAGAGTATTTTGTAAAAGTGTTTCCCAAACCATACCAAATATGAAAATCATTGCTGTCATTCCTGCACGTTACCAGTCCACGCGTTTTTTGGGCAAACCTTTGAAGACTATTTTGGGCAAGCCGATGATTCAACACGTTTACGAACGTGTCAGGCAAGTGCCTTTGTTTTCGCAACATCAAAATCAAGTCATTGTGGCAACTGATACAGAAGAAATTGCTGAGGCTGTCAAGGATTTTGGAGGCATTGCAGAGATGACCAGCCCCCATTGTGTCTCTGGCACAGAACGTATGATTGAAGTCATGGAACGTTACCAAGCCGATTGGATACTCAATGTACAAGGCGATGAACCTCTCATTTCTCCCCAAGATTTACAATCACTTGTAGAACAAACTTTACATCAATTCCAGTCTTCTGGTCAGCCCATGATGGGAACTTTGATTTACCCTATTCAATCAAAAGAAGAGCTTCAAAGCCCCCATGTTGTCAAAGTTGTGTTGTCCTTGAAAAATCGGGCATTGTATTTTTCACGTTCTGCAATTCCATTTCAAAGAAATCCTGCCCCGTTCCTTTACAAACATTTTGGGGTTTATTGTTATCATCAAGACGTTTTGAAGCAATATGCTAGATGGTCTCCTTCTCATCTTGAACAAACTGAACAACTGGAACAGCTCAGGTTTTTGGAAAATGATTTGGATATTTTTTGCACGGTAGCAACACAAGACACGATCGGAGTAGATACTCCTGAAGACTTGGCTCGTGTAGAAGAACAGCTTGCAAAGTCTCAAAAAAAATCATGCCACAAGTTCTCATCATAGATTCAGGTTGGGGAGGGTTGCTCATTACAGCAAGTGTGATGACACAATTACAAAACCTAAACGCAGGGGCATGCGTCCAGTATGTCAATCTTGCTCCCTCACACGAACAAGGATACAACCAGATGCCACGCCACGTTCAAGTTCAAACCTTTGAAAATGCCCTCAATGCTGTCGCTGCACGTTATCAGCCAACACGCATCTTGCTAGCATGTAACTCTCTTGCCGCTTTACTCCCGCATGTCCAACTGCAATTTAATCAAAAAATCATTTGGAGTGTTGTTGAAGAAGGGACGAAACACATTTTTCCTAGATTACAAGAAAACTCTGATGCTCTTGCTGTGTTTTTTTCCACAGAAACCACCGCAAATGAAGGGATTTACCCAAGCATGTTAGAGTCATTTGGAATCACAGAAGAAAGGGTCATTTCTATTGCATGTCAAGGTTTAGCAAGCTGTATATCGGCAGGAGATTCAACAAAAATCAAAGCAAAGATTGATGAGGCAATGCAGTTGACCAAGCAGAAAATGACAGGCTTCAATCAGTCAACGCATGGTCAGGTGATCTATGGCTTGCTTGCTTGCACACATTATGCAGCCGTGAAGCCCTTTTTTGAAGAAGTGGCAAAAAAATATTTTGACAGCAAAATGAAAATATTAGAGATTCAATACAATCTTGATGATGGGTTAAAAGGTCAGTATGGTGAATTGTCTGTAAGCCTTTCAGGCAAGTATCAAATCAACGAAGTAGAAAAAAAAACTTGGAAAAAATTGCTGACTCATCCCAACGCACTGCAACATGCTCTTGACACGATGCAAGTGATTGAAGACTTATTTTGAGGTCATGTGAAGTTTTTCACAAAGAAATTGGAACTTCCAATCGTGTCAAAGATTGTCCCGATTTGTTGAAAAGATGAGCATCACTTGGTTTAAAGGAAATGTTCATGTCCTCTCCTGTTTTGACACGATCGCTGGTTTCTAACACTGCACAAAATTTATGGGTCGTCTTTCCAAGTGTCCCATGACAAACCGTGTGCGACCCCAGACGTTCTAAAATTCCAACATTGAACTGAAGCTGACATTCTCCTGATGAATGTCCTGCATTTTCAGGGCGAATCCCTAAAGTCAGCTTTTCTCCAACTTGTACCTTTTGCGAATCCACAGGCAAATCCCATTCTCCTATGTCATCTAAACGGATTTTGACAGAGTTTGACTTGACTTCTGTACAAGTGCCTTCTATCAAATTCATAGCTGGCGCTCCAATGAAGGTGGCAACAAACTGGTTTGCAGGTTGATGATAAAGTTCCATAGAAGAGCCAGATTGCTCCACAATGCCATCTTTCAGGACAACAATTTGGTCTGCCATCGTCATGGCTTCTACTTGGTCATGGGTCACGTAAATCATGGTAGATTGCAGACGTTCATGGAGTTCCTGCAACTCAAGACGCATGTCAATTCGCAAAGCGGCATCTAAGTTAGAAAGAGGTTCATCAAACAAGAAAATTTTAGGTTTGCGGACAATCGCTCTTCCAATCGCCACTCTTTGACGTTGTCCCCCTGAAAGTTGACCGGGCTTGTGTGCAAGGCGGTCTGTCAGTTTTAAAGATTCTGCCACTTCTTCTACTTTTCCCTTAATCTCTGACTTTGGTCGTTTTTCAATGTTTAGTGGAAAAGCAATGTTGTCAAAGACGGTCATGTGCGGATAAAGTGCGTATGATTGAAACACCATAGCAATCTTACGTTTGATGGGGGCAAGTTCATTGACACACTCGCCATCAATCCAAATTTCTCCGCTGGTGGCATCTTCCAAACCTGCAATCATACGCAACAGCGTGGATTTCCCACAACCTGAAGGTCCTACAAAGACAACAAATTCCTTGTCTTTGACGTCTAAATCTACGCCACGAATGACATCAGTGCCTTGAAACGATTTGTGAATGTTTTTTAATTGAAGTGTTGCCATGACTGACCTTCGTATGATTTATGATTGAGGGTGGTGAGGAACAACTATTTTTATAAAAATTCAAAAAAGAATGAGAGAGGCTAAGCAGTTTTGATGTAATCTATATAAAACATTTCTGGTAAAAAAATAATAAATCCATTATCTAGTTTGATTAATTTGTTTTTCCAACGTTCTTGCCACCTTTTATAAGGCATACACTCTTTGCCTGTTGGAGTCAAACTCGAATAAGGTGTGACTTCGTAAGTAATATTAGTGATTTGTTCACCTCTTTTGAGTCCAACCCATGCAGTCCTGACCTCCCTACTGACAGTTTCTTTCTTTATCTGTATGTTGATATAACTTTCAGGATTCCCTTCAGGATATATTCTCATATCAATGCCGTTATAATCTAATTCCGCTGACATTTCTACTCGTGGATAGATAGATTGAGCAACATAACCACCTTGAATTTGTGTGAGCAAAGAAGCCCAAGTTCTGTATATTCTAGCTGGTAGCCCTCTATAAAAAGTTTCTTCACTAAACATTTGCCTTCGTCTAAATTCTTCTAACTTTCTTTCTAGTGAAGTCATATAATTTTGATAAAAATCATCATAATCAAGTAACTTAAACTCCTCCCAATAATGTTTGTATAAAAATGGAATGGCTTGAATGTCTCTTGGTAAATCTAACTCAACCAGTTTTATTTTTGAATATTTATCCCTATACTTTTTCAAGTCAATTTTTGATAAAAATTGATTAAATTCTTCTAGCTTGTTCATATCCATATTGTTTGTATCCATTGATTTGCCATGTTGACATATTCAGGGTTAATCTCAGTTGCATAGAAGGTGACTCCATGTTTTTTAGCAACAACACACTCCGATCCCGTTCCTGCAAAGGGGATCAATAGATTATGAGGATTGCTACCTTTGATCAGCTTTTCTGTTAATTTAGTTGGTTTTTGAGTTGGATGTCTGATTGTTTCGCAATCGGTATGCTGATGCCTCTCTTGCCCTAAAACAATCTTGTTACAGCTTTTACAATAGGACACTCTTTCTACACCTGAACCACCTGCCAGAGCAGGAATTTTGATGACATCTCTCGGCAATGCTCCGTTTTGATGTGCTTGATAGATCGTTTGCGAACGTCCCTTACTGTATCTACAGTCTTTGCTCTTTCTAACTTTACCAGCAGCATTCTTTAAAAAATTTTCTGTATAGTCTTCTCTGATGCGATCTACCATGAGTTTAGGTTTATCATCTTTCCACAAACACAAAAGACTTTCATGGCTTCGTTGCCAAAACCGACTGGAAGGCACTGTTTTATTAGTATAATGCCAAACAAGCCATCGCTGGTGACTGATTGGATAATGGATTGCAATATGAGCCAAAATTTCAGGATAACCATAAACATAAATAGGAACAGATGGCTTAATCAGCCTAAAGCATTCTTTAAGATATTTGAGACTCCAATCCACATAGTCATTGATGGATAGATGATCCTGATTGTTTCCAAAATCTTGACCAATGTTATATGGCGGGTCTATGATGATTAAATCAAATAGACTCTCCCCTTTGAGACGTTCAAGGAATTTTAAAACATCAAGTGTATGAACAATATTGGACTTAACCATTGTCAAAGCTCACTCTTAGGAACAGAGTTTATTGAAGTTTCAATCAAACTAAGTGAAGGATATTTGAAGGAAATAATTTTATTTTATCGGATTCGTGCTTCAGTCTTTGGGTCAAAGAGAAAAGCATGCTCTTGATTCAGGAGTATTCCCACTTTTTGCCCTTTTTGCACATCACTTTCTCCTTTGATTTCCACAGTAATTCGTTCCTGAGTTTTGGAAACCAAATAAACATAACCCACACCGCCTAATCTTTCTATCAATTCTACAGTCCAGTCATTGCCTTCGGTCAGGCTTAAATGTTCTGGTCTCATTCCAAAGGTCACTTCCCGTTTTTCTTCGCACTGGGAGAGGTTCATTGTGATTTCTTGATTGGAGAAGGCAGGAATTGTAACCCCTTGAAGATATTGAAAGGCTTTAATGAAGTTCATTGAAGGTGAGCCAATGAAGCCTGCAACAAACTGATTGTCTGGATTTTTGTACAACTCCATTGGAGAGCCAGTTTGTTCTACCTTCCCGCCTCTCAAGACCACGATTTTATCTGCTAACGTCATGGCTTCCACTTGGTCATGGGTCACATAAATCATGGTGATTTGGAGTTCATTGTGCAATCTGGCTAATTCTGTCCGCATCTCCACGCGCAACTCTGCATCAAGATTAGACAAGGGTTCGTCAAACAAAAAGACTTTAGAACCTCTGACAATGGCACGACCAATCGCCACACGTTGCTTCTGTCCACCAGAGAGTGCTTTGGGTTTCCGTTTCAGATACGGTGTCAGCCTCAAGATTTCAGCGGCACGTTGCACTTTTTGAGAGATTTCTTTTGCAGGGACTTTGTTCATTTTTAAACCAAATCCCATGTTTTGCTCAACGTTCATATGTGGGTAAAGAGCATAGGATTGAAAAACCATTGCAACTCCCCGCTGTGCTGGTTCAACATCATTGACTTTTAAGCCGTCAATCAAAATATCCCCATCGTCTATCTCTTCCAAACCTGCAATCATTCGCAATAAGGTAGATTTTCCACAGCCAGAAGGACCGACAAAAACACAAAATTCTCCCTCCTCAATCTCAATCTCAACCCCCTGAATCACTGCTGTTTTTCCAAAATTCTTAAAAAGATGATTTAACTGTATTCCAGACATTTTTGGTTTCATCAGAAGAGGTGTTCAGTCAAGAGGTTGTATGAGAAAGTCAGCAGATGGAATGGTGTGCTGTTGGTATGTTATAGGAGTTGCGTTGTAATTGAAAAGGAAGCGATGCGTGGCTGTTTCTGTCATTCTTAACCCTTCTGGCAAATCATACAAGGGGATTCCAATGTTTTGAGACAACTCTTTTAAAATGCGTTTGAGGGCTTTTTCATCTAACCAACCTGTGAGGTAAAACCGATTTTGACTTCCCAATAAAACAGGCTTTTGGCACTGTGTAGTCTCTATGATTTGTTCTGGCTTCAACTGGTGACCGACTCTGATATGTTCCAACCATTTCACCACTTGACCACCATTTTGCAAAGGAAGGTTAGCCTCATCACCCCAACTTTCTACCCAGCCAATTTCAGCATCAATTCCAAAATCATTTAAAGGCATTTGTGCTGTGTGAAAACACTCATCTTTAGAACCTGTCCGTGGTCCCATGAGCAGAATACCATCGTACGCTAACAAAGATTGTTTAAAGTTTTTTTTAAGCTGCATCAAGGCAGGGACAATGAGCATTTTGTAATCTTTTAAATTTGTGCATTCGGTAGAAACCAAATCGGCATTGACTCCCAAAGACCTGAGTGCTTTGTAAAACTCAAAGGCTAAGCTAAAGTAGTCAAAATTTGCTCCTTGTGGTTGAGTTTGCCACGCCCACGCTGATTCATAGTCAAAGATGATTGCCACAGGATTTTGACGAGGCTCAATCGTTTTTAAGGTTTGAAGGTCTTGGGTGACCTGTTTGATTTCTTCCAAAACGGGAGAGGAGGTATTGTCAAAATACAAAAGCCCTGTGTGCATTTGTTCTTGAGCGAATCTTGCTTGTCTCCAACGGAAGTAACTCACCACTTCTACACCACTGACAAAGGCTTCTATTGTCCACAAACGCACCATGCCCGGCAAGGGAATTGGATTGTGCGATGCCCAATTCACAGGACCGGGCTGTTGTTCCATGACCCAACATCTTCCGCTTCCAACACTTTTGTAAAGACTATGGTGAAAGTCTTGAAAATCAGGTTCTCCTTGTCGCATGAATTGTTGAGCATGTTTTTGATAGCGTGTTTGTCGTCCAAAAAATGTTGATAGAAAGCCGAGCGGATAGCTATCCCAACTGGCAATGTCTAAGTCTTTGCCTATTTTAAAATGATCAAATCCCAGCTCTTTCCCCATGAAGTTATGCAAAATTGGGGCTTGCGTGTGTTGCTTCAAAATTTCAACTTGCAGACGATTAAAACGAATGACTTGGTCTGATGAGAATCTTCTAAAATCTAGCCAATGGGCAGGGTTTGCCTCTGTGGTTGTTTGATGAGGCAGCTCAACTTGCTGAAAATTTTGATATTCCATAGACCAAAACACATTCCCCCAAGATTCATTCAGTTTCTCAATGGCCTCATAACGTTCTTGTAACCAAAGTCTAAAAGCATGCAATGCAGAATCACTGTAAGACAGGGTTGTGTCATGGCAACCAAACTCATTGTCAATTTGCCATGCTGAAATATGAGGATTCTTGCCATAACGTTTGGCAAGTATTTCTACAATGCGTTTGCACTCTTTTTGATAACCTTCATGCGAAAAACAGTAATGTCTTCTTGAACCAAATTTTCTGACTTGACCATGACTGTCTTTTGCTAACATTTCTGGATATTCTTCAAGAATCCATTTTGGGGGAGTGGCAGTAGGAGTCCCTAGAATCACCTTTAAATTGGCATTCCCTAAAATCTCAATGACTTCGTCAAGCCATTCCAACTGAAACTTCTGCTTTTGGGGTTCAAGCCTACTCCATGCAAACTCTCCAATTCTCACCCATTGCAAACCGAGTTCTTTCATGCGTTGGGCATCAGATTGCCACAACTGAGAAGAGCAGTGTTCAGGGTAGTAACAAACCCCTAGCTGTGGTTGGATAGGAACATATTTTTTTATTCGTTCAGTCATGTCAAGGCTTTTTTATTGTTTTGTCATACCAATCTTTTCCGTCATATCAACTCATTCACATACTGACAACAGTAAAAATGGTATAGCGTTGTCATTTCAACTTATTGAAAAATAAAAAGCCTTATTTGTCATGTGCATAAATAAGGCTTTTTATAAAAAATAACTAAAATGTTATCTGTCGTCTGGGTGTGTCCAAGCGTATTTTGATACCACCTCATTTAGGCGGGTATCAGCAAGGGCATTGGTGAAGTTAGAAATTGTTTTTGCAGCGATACCCACCAACACTTCCAAGGATTGCCGTTGGGTGTAACCTGCATCCAGAAACGCTTTTAATCCGTCTTCACCAATACGACCACGGGTGTTAAACATTTCCCTAGTGTATGTCCGCAAGGCTTCCAGTTTCGCATCGGCTAGGGGGGTACCTTCTCGCAATGCTTCAATAATATCGTCAGATATATTTTGCATTTTCATCAATACCGTATGCCCGGGTATGCAGTAATGACACTTATTTTCAAAGTTCATGGTCATAAACACTACTTGCTGTTCCGTGGGGGTAAAAGTACTTTTGTTGCCAAATAACTCCATCGTGGTTAAATAGGCTTCATATGCTGCAGGGGCTTCGGCTAAGATTTTGTGCATGTCGGGGACTCTGCCAAAAGCAGCAGCAGACTTTTCCATCAATGCCTTTGATTCTTCTGGTGCCGTATCTATTTCATGGTATGTAAACATAGGATTTTCCTTTCTGTATCTTTATGAAAATTATAATTATATAAAAGGTTTACACTGTAAATGTGTGAATGTCCATTTTCAACACTTTTATAAAAGCTATGGCGAAAGTCTTGGAAATCAAGATCACCTTGGCGCATGAACTGCTGAACGTGTTTTTGATGATGTTGTGGTTGGACAAGACCAAATTTTTTCATATTTTTTAAAGTTTAAGATTTCACTGCTCCAAGAGTCAGCCCTGCAATAAAATGTTTTTGCATTAAGAAGAACATTAAAACAGGAGGCAATGCGGCAACGATAGAACCCGCAGAGACTAAATGCCAATTTGCAAGCCACTGCCCATTCAAAGAATGAAGACCTGCAGTAATCGGTTGAGTATCTGAACCTTGAGTCAAAGTCACTGCCCAGAAGTAATCATTCCAAATAAAAGTAAAAATCAAGACAGAAAGAGCGGCGATGGCTGGTCGCATCAAAGGCAATACGATAAACCCAAAAATCCTGAGTTCACTCACACCTTCAACACGTGCCGCTTCTATCAATTCAAAAGGTAACGCCTTGATAAAATTACGCATGAATAAAGTGCAAAATCCTGTTTGAAACGCAATATGAAATAAAATCAAACCAGCAAAGGTGTCATACAATCCCAAACTGACACTCATGTCGCGGACAGGTACCATCAAAATTTGGAAAGGAATAAAATTGCCTGCAATAAACATGAAGAAAATGAATAAATTGCCCTTAAAACGATACACCCCCAACGCAAAACCACTTAAAGACGAAAGAGCCACTGCCCCCAAAACTGTTGGGATAGTGACATAAAAACTATTGAGTATGTACCTTCCAATCGGAGTACTTTCAAAAATTGCTGTGTAATTTTCAACCAAGTTGAAAGTCGTTGGAATCCCCCAATAATTGCCTGAAATGATGTCTCCCGATGAACGAATAGACGTCAGCATGACGGCAATCAAGGGAAGCAACCAAATCAACAAGGTCATTGGTAGAATAATTTTGTAAGTCTTTTGTGTGAAAAGTGAGGTTCTTTGAATGGGAGTAGGGAACATATTTAAAAAGGCATTGATTAATTCTGCATATTTTTAAGATTTTTCATCTTGGTACATTTTAGCTAAGAAGCCAACTATATAAACCAACATGATTAAGAAGAGAATGACGGCGATTGCAGCGCCATATCCCATACGGAATCCATATTCTGACAAGGCTTGTTCATACATGAAAAAAGCCAAGACCCGACTAGACCCCCAAGGTCCACCATCGGTCATAATAGAAATTAAATCAAAAGACCTTAAAGCACCAATCACTGTGACAACAACTGCGATGAAAGTTGCAGGTTTGAGCTGGGGCAGGATAATGTACCAAAGCATTCTCCAACCCTTTGCATTATCTAATCTACCCGCCTCTATTTGTTCAGGATTGACAGCATTTAACCCTGTGAGATAAAGAATCATGCAATAAGCAATTTGGGGCCAAAGACCAGCCGCAACAATTCCATAAGTTACCAAGTCTTCATTACCCAAAATAGAAATAGTCTCAAATCCTAAAGCATTTAAAATCAAATTCAAGATGCCGTTAGATGGGTCATAAAACCACGAAAACACCAATCCCACTACAACTTGAGAAATCACAAAAGGGAAGAAAAACAAAGATTTGTAAAACCGAATCCCATAAACATTTTGGTTTAAAAATAAGGCGATGAACAAGCCAAGAGGGGGAGCGAGTAGGAAGAGAACAAGCCAGATGACATTGTTTTTGAGTGAAGTATAAAAATCTTCATCTTCAAACAATTCTACGTAATTTGACAGCCCAATATACGTTTTTTCACCTAAACCGTCCCATTTGTAAAAAGAGATTGTGATAGATTCAAAAATGGGAAAAATCACGTAAGCCAAAAACATCAAACAGGCAGGGGCTAGAAAGAGCCATGGAGATATTTTTAGGCGGTTTTTCCTGAAAAAGGAGGAGGAGAGCATAGGAGTTGATAACTATGATTAGAAGGCAACCTCCAAAGGTCAAAGGCTTTGAAGGTTGCCTTATTGAAACGAAATCCAACAATCAATAAACTCGTTTGCGGGCTTTGTCTAATTTTTTCAAAATGCCGTCCACTCTTTCAGGTTTGACCATAAATTGTTGAAACCCTTCCATTGCAGGTTTTGCCATATTAGCAGGGGCATCACGGTCAAAAAACTGTGCAATCCCTCCTTTGGTGTTGGAAAGCATTTGAAAGCCAGCTTTGATGAATGGGTCATCAGCGACTTCTGAATTTTTATTGATAGGCAGTTGCCCTAAAATTTGATTCATTCCAGCTTGAACTTCAGCACGTCCCAGAAAAGCAAGGAACTTTCTAGCTTCTTCTTTGTTTTTAGCACGCATAGGCATGTGCATCGTTTCGGTAGGTGCTTCCTCTGCCAATGAAACTTTTCCGTTGATGATGGGGAATTGAAAAAACCCGATTTGGTCGTCATTCAAGCCAGCTTCTCTTAAAGGGGCAACAGCAAAATTACCCATCACATACATTGCTGCTTCTCCTTTGACCATTGGAGAAAGAGCTTCTTGCCAACTGTAAGTTGTGTGGTTTTTGATAAAAAACTCTCTATCAATCAATTCTTTCCAGTTGTTCATCGTGTCTTTCACACGTTTGTCAGTCCAAGCTACTTTCCCATTGGTTAAGTCCATGTGAAATTCATAACCATTAGTTCTCAAATTGATGTAGTCAAAGACACCTGCGGCTGTCCACAAAAATTTTGTTCCAATCGTAATTGGTGTAATACCCTTACTTTTTAAGACTTCACCTGCTTGGATAAAATCTGCCCAAGTTTTAGGTACTGGAATGTTGTGCTTATTGAAAATATCCTTGCGATAATAAACTCCCCATTGATAGTAAGAATAAGGCACAGCATACTTTTTACCATTGACAGTAGAAGAATCTGCAGAAGAAGCTAGCAATTCGTGAAAATTGTTTTTGTCCCAAACATCGTCAATCGGTGCAAACAATTCTGCTTTGACAAAAGGTAACATTCGGTTTCCTGCATACCAAGTCACAATGTCTGGTGCATCAGCACTTAAAAAGTTTCTGATAGAAGTTTTAAACCCTTCATGGTCAAACACATTCCATTTGACTTCAATGTCAGGGTGAGCTTTTTCAAACTCACTCACAAGGTATTGCATCGCCTTTTTAGGGGCAGGGTCTGACGTATCTGAATTAATCACCAACTTACCACCAAACGCCAAATTTGCTGACAAGCTCATTCCAACAGCCAAAGCTGTTCCAAGACTTCTTTTCACTATTTTTTTCATCATAAAATATCTCCAAAATAATAAGGTTGATAAAAAGAACAAGGCTTGGGCGACTAAGATTCTTTAGCAATCCAATCCTTGCAGAATCAGCATTCTCAATTCAAAAGAAAAAAGAATACTAGCAAGCAACTCAAAAATTCACTCTGAATTGGTTGGGTAGTGTGAATGATAAACGTGAGGTTGTCAAGCATTTTGTGCTTTCCAAAAGATTAAAGACTCTGTCAAAGTGAGACTGATGCAAATTCTTTGGCTTGTTGGCAGATAAACTCCTTCCACTTTTCATCTTGCATGGCATTGGCAACATTGAAGATGTCTTTGTCTCCCCTTCCTGACAAGTTGATTAGGAAGGTTTGACCTTTAGCGTGAGGGGCTTCTTGAATGGCAGGGACAAAGGCATGTGCGCTTTCAAGGGCTGGAATGATGCCTTCAGTTTCAATAAGCAATTTTGTTGCGGCTATAGTGTCCTCATCTTTGGCATGAATGAAACGTACTCGTCTTGTATCGTGTAAACAGCTTAGGATAGGGCTGATTCCCACATAGTCCAAACCTGCGGAAATGGAATGGGTGGAGTTCATTTGTCCCTCTTGATTCTGAAGGAAATAGGTTTTGTAACCTTGTGCAATGCCAACACTTCCGCCAGACATTCTTGCCGCATGCTGACCTGAAGCAATTCCATGCCCTCCTGCTTCTACTCCCACCAATTCTGATGGTTCATCTAAAAATGGCAGAAACATACCCAACGCATTTGAACCCCCTCCAACACAAGCATAAATAGCATCAGGTGCTTGATTCGTCAGTTCTTTCATTTGTGCAAAACTTTCTTGTCCAACGATAGACTGAAACCACGAAACCATTTGGGGAAAAGGGTGAGGTCCGCAGGCTGTGCCTAACACATAATGGGTTGTGTTCATGGATTGAGTCCAGTCTCTCATGGATTCATTGATGGCATCTTTGAGCGTGGCACTTCCATCAGAAACGCTCACAACAGAAGCTCCGAGTTGCTCCATCCAAAAAACATTGGGTCTCTGCCGAATAACATCTTTAGCCCCCATGTAAATGGTGCATTCCAAACCAAGCCTTGCTGCCATCGTTGCCATTGCCACACCATGCTGTCCTGCTCCTGTTTCTGCAATGACTCTGGTCTTGCCCATTCTCTTAGTCAATAGACCTTGTCCTATGACGTTATTGATCTTGTGCGCACCCGTTTGATTCAAGTCTTCACGTTTACAATAAATGTCTGCACCTCCCAGCTTTTGAGAAAGGTTCGTCAAAGGAGTGATGGGAGTTGGTCTGCAAGAATAGCTTTGTAAAATGTCGCAGTATTCTTGCCAAAATGATGGGTCTTGATAGGCTTCCTCAAAAGCGGCAGTCAATTCATCTAAGGTGCTTTTAAGAATTTCAGGAACAAATGCTCCGCCATATTGCCCATAATATCCGTTGGAATGACGGGCAAAAAAGTTTCTGACTGTACTCATTTTTCTCGTGTGATAGATACAATTTCTTCAATAGTAGTTAAACCTTGCACAATTTTATATGCTCCGTCCATTCGCAAAGAGATCATACCTTCATCAAGTGCAATGTTTCTTAAAAAATTCTCATCGTTGGAATGGACAATCTGCCTTCTCAAGCCGTTGCTCATCGTCAGTAGCTCATGGATTCCCAGCCTGCCTTTGAACCCTGTATTACGACAAGTTTCACAGCCTTTTCCATGAAACAGCATCCCTTGATTTTGTTTCAAATCTTCATGTGTCAATCCAACTTCCATGAGTTCTTCTTCAGTGGGTTCATAGGTCGTCTTGCAGTCTGCACAAATTTGCCTGACTAGTCTTTGGGCAAGGATTCCGATGATGGTTGATGCGGCTAAGAAGGGTTCAATTCCCATGTCAATCAGTCTTGTAATGGTTGCAGCTGCATTGTTAGTGTGGACTGTACTAAACACCAAATGCCCTGTCAATGCAGACTGGACAGCGATTTCGGCAGTTTCGCGGTCCCGCATTTCACCAACCATGATGATGTCAGGGTCTTGCCTTAAAACAGAACGCAAAGCAGCAGCAAAGGTTAAACCTGCTTTGGTGTGTACTTCAATTTGTGAATAACCCGGCAAGCGATATTCAACAGGGTCTTCTACTGTAATGATGTTATTGGTATCAGAGTCTAAGCTGGCTAAACCTGCATAAAGTGTTGTGGTCTTTCCACTTCCTGTGGGACCAGTAACTAAAATCATTCCGCCTGTGGACTCAACCATTTTGGTAAATCGCTCAAAGATGAGGGGTTGCAAACCAATGTCGGACAGCGAACGCGCTTCTTCATTTTGATACAACAGACGCAAGACAATCGTTTCTCCATTCACTGTGGGGACAGTGGAGACACGAATGTCAATCTTTTTTCCCGCAATAATGACCATTGTCCGACCATCTTGTGGCATGCTTTTTTGGGCAATATCCAGCTTGGACATGACCTTAATTCTGTTGACAACCATCATGTGTGCAGATTTAGGCACAGTGAGTTCTTGATACAAGATTCCATCAATTCTGTAACGAACAGTGGTTTCTTTGGCATTTGGTGTGAGGTGAATGTCGCTGGCTTCTTCTCTTGCCGCCTTCCATAAAATGTTATTGACCAACCTTTTGACTGGCTCTTCGTCAGTGGATTCAAGCAAATCTTCCACTTCTTCAAAGTTCACAGTGGTTGTCTCTGTGGCATCTAAATTGGCAATAGATTCTTTGTGCGTGTCTTTTCGTTCATATGCCTGATTGATGAGGTCTAAGATAGACTGACGGTTGGAAATGTAGAGAAGCGGTTTTTTTTGAAACTGCCTACTGATGTCGTCTATTGCCTCAAAAAAACAGGGATTTTCAACAGCAAGCTCAATATGAGACTCATCAATTTTTAGGGGAAAGAACATATACCGTTTGGCATAACGCAAAGGAATCTTGTTGCTGAAATCGTTGGTAAATTCAGTTGCAGAAAGAGAAGGGAGGTAGTCTAGCTGAAAGAATTCTGAAACAGCTCTTTGAAACGTGTCATCAGTTAAGGCTTTGGAGTTGACCAAAAGCTCTTTGAGTTCTGTCAAGTCTCGTTGGCTTTCTAATTCTTGCCGTTGAGGATTGATTTTGGCATGGTCAACTGTGTATTTGTCAACCAACAAATTGAGAAGTTCTTGACAATAACTCATATCATCGGTTTATATCGTTTTTTCAAGTTGAGGCATGAATGGAATCAAAGAAGGGGGAATGGAAATTGAGCCATCTGCTTTCTGGTTGTTTTCAATCAGTGCCACTAAAACCCTTGAAACAGCAATCGCAGTTCCATTGAGTAGATGAACAAAATGGTTATGCCCTTGAGCGTCTTTGTAGCGAATGTTCAAACGTCTTGACTGATAGTCGGTACAGTTGGAAGCAGATGTAATTTCTCCCCACTCATTGCGTCCGGGCATCCACGCCTCTAAATCATATTTGCGATAAGCAGGGGCGCCTAAATCACCACAGCACACATCAACCACACGGTAGGGAAGCTCTAACTTCTGGTAAATCTCTTCCTCTATCTCCAATAATTCTTGGTGCATCATGTCTGAATCTTCAGGCTTTGCGAAGATAAACATCTCTACTTTAGAAAATTGGTGAACACGGAACAGCCCCCTAGATTCTCTGCCTGCTGACCCTGATTCTGTGCGAAAACAATGAGAAAACCCTGCATGTTTAAGTGGCAAATCGCTTTCGTGTAGCAATTCATCTTTAAGGCGTCCTGCCAGTGTAATTTCAGAAGTAGCGACCAAACACAAATCAGAATCTTCAATGGAATAGATTTGTGTTTCGTTTCCTCTCGGTTGAAAGCCTAATCCTTCCACAATTTCAGACCTTGCAAGGTCTGGAGTTATAAAAGGCACGAAGCCCTTTTGCGTCAGTAATTGCATCGCAAATTGGACTAATGCAATCTCCAAGAACACGGCATCATTTTTGAGGTAATAAAATTTATTTCCTGCTACTTTCGCACCACTTTCAAAATCAAGCCAGTCTAGTTTTTTCATCAAAGTCATATGGTCTTGCGGGGCAAAATCAAATTGAGGCTTTTTGCCAACTTCTTTCAAAACACAGTTAGCAGTGTCATCTTTACCATCAGGGCTTTCAGGGTGTGTCCAATTCGGAACAGCTTGCCACAACTCTTGCCTTTGATGAAAGGTTTTTGCATAGTTTTGTTCAAGAGCCTGTTCTTGGTCCTTCATCTTTCTGGACTTTGTCACCAAAAGCCCACGTTCCTCCTCAGAAAGTGGAGTTTTCATTTTGGTATTGATTTCATTTCTCTGACACCTCAGCTCATCAAGCTCGCTTTTAATCTTGCGGACAGCTTCATCAATGACAAGTAACTGTTCTGGGTCTGCTTGGCTATGGCGCCGTTGGCAGTTGATTTTCGCTTCATCTAAATGGTTTCGGAGATATTTGAGGTCTATCATAACTGAAAAGGTTGGTTAGTCTTGTGAGGGAGTTTTGACATAAATCGGTGCTTTGATTCCTTCTTCTTTCTTGGTAGGCAGCGGGATTAATTTTGCCTTTCCTTGCTTCTTGACAACATCAATTCTAATCACAGAGTGCAAAGGGATATAAGATTTTTCAACTCCGCTAAATTCTGTTTTGAGCTTCTCCTCATTTGGGTCAATCAATAACTCTGATTTTTCACCAAACAGAAAATCTTTGACCTCAATGAATCCAAACAAATCTGCTTGGTAAAGAGAACGTGCATAGATTTCGTACACTTTGCCGTCATTCACAAATGTCACACGATAGACAACAGAAGGCTTTGGCATCAATGCCTCATAAGATGAAGGAATTTAAACAAACGTTGTCAGTTTACCATGCGAATTGACCATTTGGCAATCGGTTCGCTTCCTATCGTCAAACAGGTCTCAATAGCAAGACACTGTCCTCTTGTCATTTGAGTGCCTGATGCGGAATCTCAAACACTCTCTGTCATTCTGCATCAAGCAGGGAATGACTAAGAGAGGTCGCGGGCTTGTCTTTTGATTGTTCGCCCCCCTTTCAAGTATCTTTTTTTGGCTTCAATCCGCCGTCAAACTGTTTTGCAGAATTTTTATAAAAATTTACAAGCATTCGCTTGCCTTTCTTTTTGTAAGTGGTTAGCATGGGTCATTGTCTTTAAAATATAAATTTATTTTAAGATAAGAGTTTTTGCCACTGCAGCATCCATTGGAGGTGTTGTTTTTTGTAATCTTTCAATGAGTCAATCAAATGTTTACATTGAATACAAACAATTCTCTTTCCCGAGAACTTGTGGTTTTTGTCAGGAATTTTAGATTTTTCTTGAAACCTTCTTTTTTTAAAAAAGGTTCACTCTTGCTGTGTCTCACGGTTCTCGTTGCTTGTGCGGGAGACGACGAGACTTCTAACAATCAATCTCCTGACAATCCTGACCCAACGCCTTCTTCCAATAATGAGACCATTTATAGCCAAGATTTTGAATCTGTGAGTGTCAACACACTGCCTGAAGGCTACAAGGTCATCTATAATGGTTTGGGAACAGCACAGCAGCGGGTAGAAGAATCTGAAGGGAATCGTTATTTAAGAGTGGCTGGAAAGTCTGGTCGGGTTGCTTCAATCCGCAAAGACTTTGCCAATGATTTTCCACAAAAAACCACCATTTCGGCAAATATGAAGTTTATGAAAGCAAATGGCAATGACTATCTTGGAGGCATCGGGTTAAAGAACCAAGCAGGGGAGGCAGGACATCTTGGCATTGCTCGTCAAGGTAGTGGTCAACTTGTTGTCGTTTGCAAGGGAGGAGAAACAAGTCAAGTGTCTGCTGGGAAGTGGGTGAGGTTTCAAATGGAATTTGATTTTTCTGCCAAAAAAGTCAAGAAATCTGTCAATAGCCAATTACTTTGTGAAGAAAGCACTGACCAAGTGAATTTCAATGCTCAAGGTAATTCTTGGGGGCAGACTGCGGGGCTTCTCTTTGACAGCTTCAATCACTCTACTATTGTTAATCACTTTGACGAAGTCCTCATCTCTCAATCTTCCAATTCCAATTCTGAACCAAAACCAAAACCTTCTGACAAGCCATCTCCTGACAATTCTGAACCAAAACCAAAACCTTCTGACAAGCCATCTTCTCCCACCCCATCTATTGACACTTCCAGATTTACTTGGAAGGCAAAAGACAGGCATCGTTGGGCGGCAAGGGAGGAACATACAAGTGTAACGTTCAATGGCAAAATCTGGGTATTGGGGGGGACTGATGGAAAACGCACAAACGACGTCTGGAGTTCCGCAGATGGCGTCACTTGGACAGAACACAAAATTCCATCAGGCAGCACTCGTTGGTCTGCAAGAGACAATCATACAAGCGTTGTATTTGATAGCAAAATCTGGGTATTGGGAGGAGTTGATGAAAACGACGAATACAAAAATGATGTCTGGAGTTCTTCAGATGGAGTCAGTTGGACGCAAGTCACAAATTCAGCAGGCTGGTCTGTTCGTCATAGCCATACAAGTGTTGTCAAAGACAAAAAAATCTGGGTATTGGGAGGAGTTGATGAAAACGACGAATACAAAAATGATGTCTGGAGTTCTTCAGATGGAGTCAGTTGGACAAAAGAGACTGATTCAGCAGATTGGTCTGGGCGTGAGGATCATACAAGCGTTGTGTTTGATAACAAAATCTGGGTATTGGGCGGAGTTGACGGAAGCCTCAAAAACGATGTCTGGAGTTCCCAAGATGGTGTGAATTGGACAGAACATCGGATTCCGGGCAGGACTCGTTGGTCTCTTCGTTATCGTCATACAACCGTTGTGTTTGACAAAAAAATCTGGGTCATAGGGGGATATAGTGGAGCCTACACAAACGGTGTCTGGAGTTCTCCAGATGGCGTGAACTGGACAGAACACCGAATCCCGTCAGACAATACTCGTTGGTCTGGGCGTAATGATCATACAACCGTTGTGTTTGATAACAAAATCTGGGTCATAGGCGGAAATGAAAGTTCCATCCGCTTAAAAAATGATGTCTGGAGTTCCGCAGATGGAGAAAATTGGCAAGAACACAAAGTTCCAGCAGGCAAGAATCTCTGGGCGGCACGTTGGAATCATACAAGTTTAGCGTTCAGTCAAAAAATCTGGGTGCTCGGAGGAATTGCTGGAAGCCGCACAAACGACGTCTGGAGTTCGGCAGATGGAAAAAATTGGCAAGAACACAAGATTCCAGCAGGTCAAACACGTTGGGCAAGACGTTATAATCACACAAGTGTCGTGTTCAATAACAAAATCTGGGTCATGGGCGGAGGTAATGGCTTTCCTTATTATCAAAATGATGTCTGGAGTTCGGCAGATGGGAAAAATTGGCAAGAACACAAAATCCCATTAGGCAGCACTCGTTGGTCTGCAAGGGAGGAGCATGCAAGCGTGACGTTCAATGGCAAAATCTGGGTACTGGGGGGATATGATAAAAATGACGAACACAAAAACGATGTTTGGAGTTCCCAAGATGGAACACATTGGACAAAAGCCACAGATGCAAGCTGGTCTGCAAGGAAGGATCATGCAAGTTTGGTGTTTAACAACAGAATCTGGGTGCTAGGAGGATATAGCACAGATGGTGGATACCACAAAAACGATGTTTGGAGTTCTTCTGATGGGGTCACTTGGAAAGAACACAAGATTCCAGCAGGTCAAACTCGTTGGTCTGGACGTGAGGATCATGCAAGTTTAGTGTTTAACAACAGAATCTGGGTGCTAGGAGGATATGACGGGAACCGCAGAAACGATGTTTGGAGTTCTTCTGATGGTGTAAATTGGACAGAACACAAAATCCCAGTAGGTCAGGTTCGTTGGTCTGGACGTTCAGGTCATGCAAGTGTGATGCTCAATAATCAAGTCTGGGTGCTAGGGGGATATGTTGGAGATGGTCAAAACGATGTCTGGGCATTTGAACCTTGATTATTCTGGAAAAACCACACTGTTTGACCTGAACAAGCACCCTTTCAAAGGAGAGAAATTGAAACACTTCGTTCTTTCGTCATTGTTCACCTTGAAAAATGTCATTGCGGGCTTGACCCGCAATCTCTTTTGTTTTTCTTCAAACACAGGACAAACTTTGGTTTGTCCCTACGTTGTGACCTCATGGCTTGCCTTTTCGTCATGGCTCACTTTGAAAACTGTCATTGCGGGCTTGACCCGCAATCTCACTCTTGTTTTTGAGATTCCGCATCAAGTGCGGAATGACCAAGAGAGATTTTTGAAAAATCTTCAAAATTCCTTAAAAACCAAAAAATTCCCTTAAAATTCTAAGTCGTGGCTTGTATTTTTTTTTTGTACTTGCATAGTATAGGCTTTGTTTTTTTATTCAACTCTTTCCCCTGAAAATCAGATGATTTTTTTCAAGCCAAGAGTTGTTCCCACGAAAGCACCCGTTGGGTGTTGTCTTTTTGTCCAACCTCTAAATGGAGTCAATCAAATGTTTGCATGTCGTACAATCAAAGTATTTATCAAAGCACTTGTTTCCTGCACTGATGCTTTTGCATCGTTTCTTAAATCTTCTTCTTTGAAGAAATGTTCAATCCTGCTTGGTTTCAGTGTCCTTGTTGCCTGCACTGACAAACGTAGTCCATCAGATGAAAACACTGCCTCTGTCTCACCAAAGCCACCAAAACCATCAACTAGATTGTCAGTGTCAGCCAGAACATTCACTTTTACTGAAGAGTCAGGCAAAAGTTACGAATGTTCCAAAGATGGCGGAACAACTGCAACTAATTGCAACAGCCCTTTTGCTTTTGGAGACGATGCCGTTGCATCAGGCAAGCTCTGCGTTCGTGTCAAAGCATCAGGTAATACGCCTGCTTCTGATTGGAGTTGCTACAACCAAGCCATTGCTGAACACTTGGCTAAACAATGGTCTCGTCTGTTTGGCACTAGCAGGCTTGATTTTGGAAGTAGAGTGAGTGTGGATTCTAAAGGCAATGTTTACGTGACAGGATTCTCTCAAGGAAATTTTGATGGAAAGACCAATCAAGGAAATGCTGACTTGTTTTTAATCAAGTATGATGTTTCAGGTGCCAAGCAGTGGTCTAAATTGCTTGGCACTAGCAATTTTGATTTTGGAAGTGGAGTGAGTGTGGATTCATCAGACAATGTCTATGTGACAGGATCGCTTGCAGGAAATTTTGATGGACAGACCAATCAAGGAGGTAGGGACATGTTTTTAATCAAGTATGATACTTCAGGCAACAAGCAGTGGTCTCAGCTGCTTGGCACTAGCAGTACTGATCAAGGATTTGGAGTGAGTGTGGATTCAGCAGGCAATGTCTATGTGACTGGAGATTCTGCGGGAAATTTTGATGGAAAGACCAATTCAGGAGGTAGGGACATGTTTTTAATCAAGTATGATGCTTCAGGCAACAGGCAGTGGTCTAAGTTGCTCGGCACTAGCGGTAATGATACAGGAGAGGGAGTGAGTGTGGATTCAGCAGGCAATGCTTACGTGACAGGATACTCTGAAGGAAATTTTGGTGGAGAGACCAATTCAGGAAATGAGGACATGTTTTTAATCAAGTATGACACTTCAGGAGCGAAGCAGTGGTCTAAATTGCTTGGCACTAGCAGTGATGATAGAGGACAAGGAGTGAGTGTGGATGCTTCAGGCAATGCCTACGTGATAGGATATTCTGAAGGAGCTTTTGATGGAAAGACCAATTCAGGAAAAGAAGACATGTTTTTAGTGAAGTATGATACTTCAGGCGTCAAGCAGTGGTCAAAGTTGGTTGGAACTAGCAATTTTGATAGAGGACAAGGAGTGAGTGTAGATTCATCAGGCAATGTTTACGTGACAGGATTCTTTGCAGGAGCTTTTGATGGACACACCCATTCAGGAAGTGACGACATGTTTTTAATCAAGTATGACAGTTCAGGTGTCAAACAGAGGTCAAGACTACTTGGCACTAGCACAAATGATAGAGGACGAGGAGTAAGTGTGGATTCAGCAGGCAATGTTTACGTGGCAGGATTCTCTGCAGGAAATTTTGGTGGAGAGACCAATCAAGGAAGCGATGACATATTTTTAATCAAGTTTGGGAGGTAGTTTTGTAGCGACAGACCAACGTGTCTGTCCCTACTCCATCATTGCTCACCTTGACCCGCAATCTCTCTCTTGTCTTTGAGATTCCGCATCAAGTGCGGAATGACTAAGAGAGGCACGGAATGACGGGAGGTTTGCTGGCTTTCCTTCACTTTTGACAACTATTTTCCTACACAGAACTTTTTCACTTTCTTCAAAAAATGAATGATGCCTTGTGCATAAGAGCAGTCTTGGGGGTTCTTTCTCTGCTCAAGTAGTTTTGTTTTGTCCTATTTTCATCTCTCAACCCAAAAAAGTTTTGTGTTTTTTAGAAACTAGGATTTTTCAAATTCAATCAAACACTTTCAAATCAAATCAGAAACTTTAGAAATCCAGATGAGTGTCTTGTGATAAACGCCAATGCGTCCCATTTTGGCACCATAAGCGTCAGTTGGATATTCTGTAAACGTCCCTGTTTGTAACATCTTGCTTTGAGAGTCATAGTAGATAAAACTAAGCTCATCACCATCAAAGGCATAGGCTTTGGCTTTGAGTGTTGGCGTGGCATTTTGCATTTCTACAAACAAAACATCAGGGCAGTCCAGCAGTCGTCCGTTCATGGATTTGGGGATAAAAAATTCTCCAATGGAGGGAAGTTTTCCAAAAAGTAGACGTTTATTCCTACCTAAAGGAGTTTGTTGTTGTTCTTGAAAAGTTTCTTTGATTTGTTGGGAGATATTCTCTTCTTCAAAGACATCAGTCAGTCTTAAAATATCTTCTTCTGCAATGGCTGGGGTTTGGTCGCTTTCAGCATCTTTAATGATGCCTCTGGCAACAAGTAAATCTGTTAGTCGTCCCATGAGTCAAATGTTTGATTCACCAAAGTATGCAAAGATTGCATTTGGTCGTTCACAATAGGAATAAAAATTTGAGATTGTTGAGACTCATTGAATTGCTGTGAGTCACGGAATTGAATCATACCACTTCCGTCATTTTGACGTTTGTATAAAAGACTGTGGAATCCAAGAAATGTTTGCTTTTTCTCTTTTGAAAGCACGATGGTCATTTGAGTATGATGTTGAAAGCGTGAAAATGACACACACCCCAGACGCAGCATACGTGCGTCACAAGGGTCTGTCGGGTATGCAATTTGTTGATTTTGGTACTGAATCATCGCCCGTTTGAGTTGGTCTCTGTAAATGAATGCAGCATCTTGCTTCAAGGCTTCAAGTTGTCTGTTGGTCAAAGTTCTTTGCTTATTTTTGACTTGCCAACCTGAAAGACTTGGACCATCAAAAGAAAACTCAAGAGATTGATTACTTTGGTTTTTGGCTACCAATTTTCTCTGTCCATTGCCCTGACGCAACAACCAAAGTTGACCAAAATCTAATGCTTTCACTCTCAAGGCTTCTTTTAGTGTGAGTTGAATAGACCATGTATTTTTTTGTTTTTGATACGTTGTGCAACCAAAGGTCTGGTCATCTCGCTGGCACAAACGTTGTGGCAAGTCTAGCTGATTTCTGATATAAAGTTGCATCTGCTTTTGCAAATACTGTTGATAAACCCAGTTGGTTTGGTTAGCAATCTGCCTAAGATCCTTCAACGAAAGCGTCTCTGCATACCCTGAAAACGAATAGAAAATCAACCCACATGAAAACATCTTGAAAAAGAGACTCTTTTTTAATTTTTGATTTACTATCATAATAACTGCTTTCCAAATCTTCTATTTTAAAAGGTGAATTTATGCAAGATACAAAAATTATTTGCACCATTGGTCCTGCAAGCTCTTCTCCAGAAATGCTGACCAAATTGCATGATGCAGGTATGAGCATTGCTAGAATCAATATGTCTCACGGCACCCATGATGACCATCGCAAAGTGATTGATACCATCAAAGCAGTCAATGAAGAGCTTTCCACTCCTCTTGGACTATTGCTTGATACCAAAGGACCTGAAATCCGAACAGGTTCAAATTCTATGGACCTGAAAGAGGGTCAAGAAATCGTCATCACTCTCAAAGAACCTGCCCCGAATACCCTGTTTATTGACTACTCCGATTTAATCCACGATGTTGCTGTTGACAATACAATTCTGGTGGACAATGGACTGATTCATCTGAAAATTTTAAGCATGAGCCAACAAGACCAGACCATCACTTGTCAGGTAGAACATGGTGGCTTCGTTAAGGGATACAGACACGTCAACTTACCCGGTATCAAAGTCAACCTTGACTCTATCACAGAACAAGATGTTTTAGACCTGAAATTTGGGAGAGAACACGATTTTGATTTTTTTGCGTTGTCATTCGTCCGTTCTGCTCAAGTCATTGATCGTGCAAGGGCAATTCTTGGTCCGCATGTCAGAAGATGCCAAGTGTATGCCAAGATTGAGAATGTGGAGGGTCTGGGCAACGTTGATGAAATCATTGATATTGCTGATGGAGTGATGATTGCGAGGGGTGATTTGGGAATTGAAATTCCCCCTGAACAACTTCCATATATCCAGAGACAAATTGCCACCAAGTGTGCTAAAAAAGGCAAGCGCAGCATCGTTGCAACACATTTGCTTGAGTCTATGATTGAGAACCCAATGCCCACACGTGCAGAAGTCAGCGACGTGGCAAATGCCATTTATGAGGAAGTAGATGCGATTATGCTTTCAGGTGAAACTGCCGTTGGCAAATACCCTGAACAATGTGTCAAGTATCTTTCAAGAATTGCCAAAACCACAGAAGTTCATGAAAGTTTAGAGCTTGGGAAAGGTCTTGAAGTGACAAGCAGAAAGCAACGTCTGGCTCAAACTGCAGTGAGATTTGCTGAAGATTACGGTTGCAAGGGGCTAATTATCTTGACTCAATTTGGCACAACTGCAAGGTTTGTCTCAAATTGCCGCTCTAAACAAGACACTTTCGCTTTTACAAACAACAGAAAGACTCATCAACTGATGACTATCATGCGGAATATCAGACCCATCTTCATTGAATTTAGTTCAGACCATGAAGAAACACTGATGCGTGCATTCCGTATCTTGCACAAAATCAGTCATATCACTCCAGATGATGAAGTCGTTCTCATTTCAGACATGCGGACAGATTGTGGCGTAATTGACTCCATTCAAGTCAGACCTGCACGAGCCAATCTGCATTCTGAGGTGAAACCTCTTTTCTCAAATTAATTTTTTTGTCTAGGTTCATTCAAAGTTTGCTCTCAACGTTTGCTTTAATGAACCATAGACAATTTTTGAGGCATTCTTCCATCTTGATTCTCTTCAAGTTTTCCATCATATTTTTCTTTGAGAAAGTTGTTGAAGCAAAGCATTTTGCATGATGTCAATCGGTGCAGATTGCTTTGTCCAAATCTCAAAGGATTTCGCCCCTTGATGGAGCAACATGCCAATTCCGTTGATGGTAGGAATTTTCAAACGTTCCGCTTGTTTCATCAATGGAGTTTTTGCAGGAGTGTAAATGATGTCAACCACTGATCCAACTTGAGAAAGCTGTTTTAAATCCAAGATGGACGATTGTCCGTCCATTCCAACTGTTGTGGTATTGACCACTAAATCAAAAGATTGACCTTGCAAGTCCTCAATTTTTTTTCCTTCAAAAAAAACCTCTGGGAACAAAGGTGCAAATTCTTCTGCAAGGTTCTCCGCTTTTTGAACAGTGCGATTCACAATCGTGATTTGTGAGACCATAGACTTTGCCAAAGTATAAGCAATCGCACGTGTTGAACCTCCTGCACCCAAAATCAACACCTTTTGCTTGAGAACCTTGCAATTCAAAGCGTTTAGAGAACGAAGAAAGCCAATGCCATCGGTGTTATATCCTGTCAGATGCCTGTTTTTGTCAAGACTCACAGTATTGACTGCTCCAATGATTTGGGCTTCTGGGCTGATTTGGTCAAGCAGGGGAATGACTTTTGTTTTGTGGGGAACAGTCAGATTGCAACCTTGAATCCCTAAACTTTGGATTCCGTTAATCGCATCTGAAAGATTTGAAGGAGCAACTTCAAAAGCAAGATAGACAGCATTGATTCCTAGATGCCTCAATGCGGAATTATGGAAGGAAGGAGACAAGGAATGCTTGACAGGATAGCCTAGTACTCCGTAAATCTCCGTTTGACTGTTGAGCAATTATAGACCTGCTTGGCTTCTTAAAATGTCTGCTTTGTCCGTTTTCTCCCAGCTAAATTCTGGAAGTTCTCTGCCAAAATGCCCGTACGCCGCAGTTTGTGCATAAATGGGACGCAACAAATCTAGGGACTCAATGATTTCTTTGGGTTTGAGAGCAAAGTGGTCTCTGATGAGCTGTGCAATCTTGGTTTCATCAACCTGACCTGTGCCAAATGTATCCACTGAGACAGAAACAGGTTCAGCAACGCCAATGGCATAAGCAAGCTGGACTTCACAACGAGACGCCAATTTTGCGGCAACAACGTTTTTGGCAATATAACGTGCATTGTATGCGGCAGAACGGTCTACTTTAGAAGGGTCTTTGCCTGAAAATGCACCGCCTCCGTGCCTGCCCATGCCCCCGTAAGTGTCCACAATGATTTTGCGACCTGTCAATCCTGCATCTCCATGAGGTCCACCAATCACAAACTTTCCAGTCGGATTGATATGATAGACAACATTGGAAGAAAGCAAATTGCTGGGAATGGTAGCTTTGGCAAGTTTTTCTATCAAATCTTGACGAATCTGCTCCTGAGACACATCTTCGGCATGTTGCGTACTGACAACGATTGCTGTCACTTCAACAGGTTTTCCATCAACATATCGCACTGTCACTTGTGCTTTGCCATCAGGTCTGAGGTAGGGAAGCTCACCACTTTTGCGGAGGTTTGTTAAATTTTGTGTCAACTGATGAGACAACAAAATAGGCAAAGGCATCAAGGTTTCGGTCTCTTCACAGGCAAAGCCAAACATCAAACCTTGGTCTCCAGCCCCTTGCTCTTTACCTTGTTGTTCTTGGGAGTCCACACCTTGTGCAATGTCTGGAGACTGCTCATCTAAAGTTACAATGACGCCACAAGTTTTAGAGTCAAAACCCATTGAAGAGTCTGTATAACCAATCTCTTGCACAGTCTGACGTGCAATCCCTTGCACATCAACGTATGCTTTTGTACTGACTTCTCCACCGACTAAGACCAGACCTGTTGTCACAAAGGTTTCACAAGCCACACGACTATGAGGGTCTTGCTTAAACATCGCATCAAGAACAGAGTCTGAAATCTTGTCACAGATTTTATCAGGGTGACCCTCCGTCACACTTTCAGAAGTAAACAAAGAACTTGCCATAATTTCCTTATACTAAAAAATGAATCAAAAACGAACGAACAGAATTTTGTAGGATAACACAAAAAAAGAAAAACAAGCAAATTGACTAAAGGCTCTCTTTGTACATCATCAACCTACGTTCAATTTTCCTTTAATCTTCCTCTTGCCTGTTCCTGCCAAGTCTATAAAATTAAATGACAGTCCTTTCGTCATTCCGCACTTGATGCAGAATCTCAAACGTCCTCTCGTCATTCCGTGTCTCCCCCAGTCATTCCGCACTTGATGCGGAATCTCCAGCAGTCTTTCCGTCATTGCGGGCTTGACCCGCAATCTCAAACGTTCTCTCGTCATTCCGTACCTCTCTTTGTCATTCCGCACTTGATACGGAATCTCAACAAAGAAGAATGAGATTGCGGGTCAAAGTGAGCCATGACAGGGGAATGAGGAAAAGATCAAACTCCTTTCGTCATTCTGAACTTGATTCAGAATCTCAAAAACAAGAGTTGTTGGGAAAAAGACAAGTGAGATTGCTCACTCAAGGTCAGCAATGACTGATGACTTTTGACAGCAAGTATGAAAACACTTGCTGGGGACAAAATTATACTCCAAACACTCCTTTTAACTCCACATCAACCTACCTGACACAACGCACAGAATAGCCAATGTTCTTTTTGCCATTTATGTATCTGCCTCTGGTTGAAGCAACCCATGCAGTATTAGTCCTGTTGCCACTAGAATTGTAAGTGGTAGTACTGGAATAAAAAAATCCTAATCTACCATATTGAAAAACACTGTAGTAATAGGGGTTATTCCAGTAATAACGTATAGTACCGTCTATGATAGTGTCTAGCTCTTTAATGTTGGGTAACCGCCAATCACTAAATCCACCTAGATTAAGATTTTCACAATAGTTGATCGCTTCAATCCAAGTTTTTTTGTTGCTGTTAACAACTGCATCATCTTGCCATTGTAGATTAGTCTTAGTGTTTGTTACAATGTCGTTGTTTCTGGTAAAACTATAACTTACACTTGACATATCAAGACGCACGCAGAGAAAATCGTAACTATTGCTGCTCTTATTTCTATGAGAGATACTTCCATCACCAAAATCAATAACCCATGAATCATTCTCTTCATTTAATGGACCTGTATAAGCAGTAGTGCTAGACCAATTCCCGCGATTTTTAATATTTTTAAAGACTGGATCCGCTGCGGGATGCCTACCGTAACTTATAATACTGAGTAAATCTTTTCTACGAGGCAGACGCCAGTCGCTATATCCTCCCAGACTAAGGTTATTGCAATAGATCGAGGCATCATTCTGATTTTTACGACCAGCGTCACGCAAATTATCCTGCCATTGCAGCCCCGTAATATTATCGATAACAATATCATTATCCCTTGAATAGTTATGAGCAACCCCTTTTTTATAGTAGCCATCATCTTTAATACTGCCATCACTGACCTCAGCACCTCTAGCATCATAGCTTTTAGTCTGTCCCGTTTGTTTGGGTTTGGTGCTTCTTACTGACTTCGTTTTGACTTGCAAGCTAGTATAATCCGAAAAGGTATTTTTATTATCTTTTGCTCTTAGCTTCAAGTCATAAGTAGTATCGGGAACAAGATTAGTGAGCGTTTTATTCGTCTCACTGCCTAGCTTTAGGTTAATGTAGTTTGCTTGTCCTTGCTTGGTGTATTTGAGTTCATAGCCTATGATTGAGCCATCTGAATCTTGGCCAGCTGTCCACGACAATTTGATAACTTTAGTCTTAATTTCTGTTGCTGTAAAGTTAGTTGGCTTGCTTGGTGCTTGGTTGACAGCATTAATCGCTTGCGTGTAGCAACTCCAATCTGATGCAGGAGTGTTACCAGTAGCTTTGACACGAACACACAGCTTGCCTGACGCAATGGCATTGTTGCCAAAAGCAAAGGGGCTGTTGCAATCACTGACATTTGTACCGCCATCTTTGCTACATTGATAACTCTTGCCTGAAGCAGTGGCAAAAGTGAGTGTTCTGCCAGAGACAGCAAGAGAAGACGGTTTGGCAGGTGCAGTCTTGACAGTGTAACTCTCTTTGTAAGCACTCCAAGCATCTTCATCATCTTTGGCACGAACACGGAAAGTGTAGCTAGTTTCAGACTGCAGTGAGTAAAAAGTGTAAGTGGTGCCAGTAATCGTCCTTGCCCCTTTCCAAAATCCATTACCTGTCTGATAAGAGATTTCATAACCTGCAATGCTGCCGTCAGAGGTGGCAGCAGACCATGAAACCTTGATGCTGGAGGCAGTGATGTTGCTGGTTTGAATCGTGCTGGGCTTGCTGGGGGCTAGATTTTTAGGGGCTGGTGTTTTAACACTCGCACTTTCTGCATAATCACTCCAAGCATCTTCATCATCTTTGGCACGAATGCGGAAAGTGTAGCTGGTTTCAGGTTGAAGTCCTGATACAATCAAATTGGTTTGAGTGGTGGTTTGTGTGCCAGTCCATGACCCGCTACTTGTCTTGTAAGAGACTTCATAACCTTCCACTTGACCATCTGAATCTGCTGAAGGCAACCAGCTGACTTTGACACTGCTGGCTTTGACCTCGCTTGTTTTCACTTCACTTGGCGTGCTGGGTTTTTCATTTGGCACAACAACTTGACCCTTGCCCAAATCTGTCTTCTTCAGAGTCAAATCTGCTCTCAATTCAAATTGCACATTCGTGTTCTTGTTCAACTGAAAAGTTTCACTTTGTTTCAAGGGCTGACCTGTGTCTGAACTGATGACAGAAAAGAAGAAATCATCTGCATAATATTTGTCTTGCACCAGAATCATCACAGCTTTAGCCGATTCCTTGCCAAAGAATTTGCAACCGCACTCCAGATTAGACAAAGGTTGGTCGCTCTTTCTCACCATCAGCATCACATCTTGAGCAGAGGCATTGAGAAACTTGATCTTCGCACCAGTGAGGATGGTCGTTTTGGGAATGAACACAAACTTCTCATCTCCTTTGTTAAAAACTAGATTTTTGGAAAAGACAGGTTTTGTAAAGTCAATGCCTCCTGATGGGTTGTGTAGGTAAAACAACAACTGCTTGTAGCCGATGGGGATTTGAATGCGATAGTTTGCTTGGTTGCCTTGAATCACTCCGATTTGCTTGTTCCTTGAACTGCCTTGAAAAATAGACACCAATCCAGAACGATTGTTTTTGACCAGCAATGTTCCGTAATCTTGTTTCAGCTCGCTGGCTTCCAGCACAAAGCTGGATTCGGCTGTTGGAATGAACTCACTTTGCACAAAAGCTGTTGGCATCTTGGTCTCATCGCAATCTGCTTTCAGATAGTCCTTGACTGCTGGCATCTTGAATCCAAACACCATGACCGTGGAAGAGATGCGTTTTGAAATGTCCACTTTCACCCCATTTTGCTTGCCACCAATGACAGCCATCACATCATCAGCATTCAGACTGCTGGAATACGACAGCAGCACATCTTCATCTAGTGAGTTGAAGATGGCAAGGTTGCCTGTGCCTTGCGTCTGTGTTTTGGGAATCTGCAAACATTGCCCCCCCTGTGCTTCTGTTTCTTTTTCTGCTTCCTTTGATGAGATGGCAGCTGGGGTGTTCGCTCCTGAAGACGCACCACCATCGTCACTACTGCAAGCAAAGAGAGTCGTGATGCACAGCAGGCAAACACCTGTCTGGACAACAGAAGGTTTGACAACAGATGCCAAATGAACAAGACAACGATTGATGAGCTTTTGCATAAAAACCTACCTATTAAACAAAATTGAACAAGATGAAGAAAAATTACAAAATCAACAAAACAACAGCACCCCTGCGGGTGCTGTGACACGAAAAACTCCCCTCTTGAAATGAAAAATTGATTTCTCTTCAAGATAAGAGTTTTTGAGAAAAACCAAAACGGGCATTATGCACGTACAAAAAAAAAAAACAAGTCAAGACTCAGGATTTGAGGAAATTTTTTTGGTTTTTTAAGGAATTTTGAAGATTTTTTGTAAAAAAGAGGAAGATCAGGAAGTCAGGAAAGATGCGGGTTTGAAGGTAGTTTGAAAAAAAATGAGATTGCGGGTCAGGTCCCGCAATGACGGTTTTCAAATTAAGCAATGACGCGGATAGAAAACAAGAGAGATTGCGGGTCAGGTCCCGCAATGACAAAAAGACACGCCTACAAAACCTCTCAGTCATTCCGCACTTGATGCGGAATCTCAAAAAAAGGAGTTGTTTGGAAGAAGACGAGGGAGATTGCGGGTCAAGTCCCGCAATGACGCGGATAGAAAACAAGAGAGATTGCGGGTCAAGGTGAGCAATGACGGGGGAACGGGGTGTTTCAATTTCCCTCTCTTTTTTTCTGTCACTTGAGTGCTTGATGCGGAATTTCAAAAAGCGAGTCGTTTCTAAAAAAAGTGAACGAAGAAAACAAGAGAGATTGCGGGTCAAGGTGAGCAATGACGGTTTTCAAAATGAGCAATGACGCAGGAACGGGGTGTTTCAATTCCCCTCTTTTTTCTGTCATTCCGTACCTGACACGGAATCCATCGTCAACATCGCATGGATTCCTGCTTTCGCAGGAATGACGGTCGTAGTCATTCCGCACTTGATGCGGAATCTCAAAAAAGAATGTCAACACAATGAAAAAGGTGAGATTGCGGGTCAAGCCCGCAATGACGGTTTTCAAATTAAGCAATGACGCGGATAGAAAACAAGAGAGATTGCGGGTCAAGGTGAGCAATGACGGAAACACAAGCACGCAATGACGGGGGAACACGGAATCTCAAAAAAAGAGTCGCTCTGGTAAAATCGGGAAAAAATGAGATTGCGGACAAGATGAGCAATGACTAAGTTCAAGGTGAGCAATGACGCAGGAACGGGGTGTTTCAATTCCCCTCTTTTTTCTGTCATTCCGTACCTGACACGGAATCCATCGTCAACATCGCATGGATTCCTGCTTTCGCAGGAATGACGGTCGTAGTCATTCCGCACTTGATGCGGAATCTCAAAAAAGAATGTCAACACAATGAAAAAGGTGAGATTGCGGGTCAAGCCCGCAATGACAACGTAGGGACAAACCCAAGTTTGTCCTGTGTTTTAAGAAGAATGAGATTGCGGGGCAAGGTCAGCAATGACGACAAAACAAGTCTGCAAACTCTCTTTGTCATTCCCCACTTGATGTGGAATCTATCACCAAACAAAGCACAGATTGCGGGTCAAGCCCGCAATGACGGGGTCGTTTGGAAAAAAGGGAGATTGCGGGTCAAGGTAAGCAATGACAAAGGACTTGACGGAGAAATCCTATATCATGCAAGGGCAATAATAAAAAAATAACAAATCAAATGATATTGGTTTAGCTACAATTCAGCTGATAAACCTTTGATAAACCTTGCAGGAATGGTAGAGTCTGACAAAATAAAATGATGACTACTTGTGTCAAGATGAAGAATTAATACAAATGCAAGCCAACTACACAGGAGAGATTAATTTACTAGCAGAGTTGATTGATGACGATGCTCCGTCTCATGATCAACTGCTGTTAGAACGTCCTGATTGGAACATGGGGAAATTGACACGCCCTTTTTTAAGGTCGTATCGTGTCATTGAAGATGCTTCAGCTGCTGCAGACCAATGGGCGAGACAGACCAGTCAATCGCTTAAAAAAATTGTCTCAGAGTTACCTGAAGAATGGACAACACAAGGCAATGACCGCATCATGGGAGAGATTTTTGGAAAGTTTTTTGCCATCTCTCAACAGTACTCTGTGAGTATGTACATGGAGCTTTTCGCACCGCTTAAAGACATTCCCAACACTTTTGCCTCTCATATTGTCATAGAAACCAATAACTCTAGCTGTCGCAAGATTCCATTGCGGGAAATTGCATTGTATTGGTTTAACTTTGAGCATCATTATCAAATGCTTGGCACACTACGGGAAGCAGGGGACATGTATTTTGTGTTTTTGCGAACCTTGCAACGTTTTTTTGACTTCCGTCCTAAAGACAACACGACTGAGATTTGTCAAGAACTTCTTGATGATGTGAACCAACTTTGTGAGAACTTAATCAAATCTCATCGCTCACACCTGTCTTATTTGTATCATGGTTTGCAAAATGAGTTGTATCGTTGCGCCCACTCTTTTTCGTATCTGGCAAGGTACCAACATATTCGTTGGAAATTAAAAAAACTTCCCCAACTCCAAGCAAACGAGCAATTCAAGCTCAATCGTTATGAAGATGCCATTGAAAAAATGCTGGAAGGCTTTCATTTGTATCTTCGTTGTATTCAGATGCAGTTGAATTTGAAAAACACAGCATTTTTTGAAATCAATACTTTTGATACTCAAAAACAAAGGATTCAAAATGTGTTACAAAAAGCCCTTGCTGCAACCTCTCATTTGCTCCAAAAAACCAAAGATGATGAACAACAGCAATGGACTTATCAAGAATCTTCCCAAAAAATTGCCAAAATAGAACAGTTCTTTTACAGAGAAGTTGCAAGCATGACAAGGGTGTTTAGATTGGTCAAAGAGAATCCACGGACTAATCATTTCCCCAAACTTATCTCAGGCAAGTATGACTTTATTGCTCAATCTTTGCCTGAACATGCAGACATCATTCACTTCCAAAAACTATGGTCATGGAGTAAGAGCAAAATAGAGGTAGATGTTGCAACTCCGCTCCGATTCCCTGCAGAACAGCTTTTTTTACAGCGAGTTGAAAAAATGATTCCCATTCATCAGAGATGGTTGGATTCCATTGCCAGATGGTTAAGAGAGCTGGAACAACAAGAGCAGTTTTTTAAATTGAGTGTACACACGACTTTGCAAGAGTGGGAAAATAGCAAATCTAAGACAGACAGTTTTCATTCAGAAGAGCTTTATCAAACTTTGCACCACATTTTGATTCCGTTTGAAAGTCAAGTGCAGCAGATTCTTGCAGAGTTAGATGCAGAGTTTCGTGAGTTTCAAGGTCAAGTGCAAGCCATTATCAATGAGCTGATTGTGGACTTTAGAAATTTGATTTTTGACCCTGAGATGCGGTCTGGTTTTTTGAATGTCACCTTGCAGGGTCAAAGCATTCAAGGGTTTTTAAGAAGGTTTTTATTGCAATTTCAGTATAGCAAGCCTTTTAAACAATATCGGTCTTTGCGTTGGCTTTGGAGAATTAATAAATCCTTTTGGCTGAAATGGCGTCGGTTCAAAATCTCATGGCGGACTTATGACATGCCGAAAACACATGCTACTCCCAATTATTATGCACATGTTTTTGTCCCTGATACTTTGGAGGTTAGCTCACTATTTGTTGGTAGAACTGAAGAGTTGGAATATTTGAAAAATTGTGCAAAATCTAAGCAACGTCAAATGATTGTGTTGTTTGGTGTCCCGGGTGTTGGAATTAGAAGTTTGATAGAACATTTTACACAAAAACATCATCATCATTTACTGAAGGTGAAGTTAACTTTTCAAGAGGAACGTCTCAAATTATTCACCGGGGAAAGTGAGTTACAGGCTGATGACTTTTTTCAACGGCTAGACACTGACCAGATGCAGGTTGTCTCACTTCAACTTGCAGAACATTCTTTTATGGGCAATGTTCAAATCCACGCACTTTGTGATTTTTTGCAGCAGTTGCATTGCACCCCTACAATTCATCTTTATCTCTTTCACTTTCATGAATTTGTTTGGAAGTCTTTTTCACTCATTCCACAAATTAAAAAAATGTTTACAGAGATCAAAGCGATTGCCCCTATGGATCAATCTACGTTGAAGCAGTTGATTTATCAAAGGCATCATGTCGTGGGATACTCACTTCACTTTATATCACCTAAAAAGCGAATTTATTATTTGTTGCACAAAATCGCTCCTCATTTTTGTCAATGTTGGGCAGAAAATCTTTTTTTCAAAGAATTAATGCAAAGGAGTCAGGGCAACCCGTCAATAGCCATGCAACTTTGGACACATCAAAGTCGGGCAAGTCATAAGCAAATTGTACTCATGCCGTTTGAACAACAACAATTCTGCCAATTAGAACAAGATGAACTTTTAATTCTTCGTATGATCTTGACACAAGGTGCTGTGTCTTTAAAGTCTCTCAAAGAAAGTCGGTTGATTCAAAATCTGCAAATCTGCATACACTACCTTACAGACCAATCTTTGATTTGCACAAAAGATTCTATGTTGACCATCAACCCCAAATCCTATCAGGTTGTGTATCAATCGTTGAAACAATCTGCATTGCTCCAATGACTTCTAAACTTGCTGACATTTTCACACTGACGATAGACGGAACAGAAGTTTTTTTCCTTGTCGTGTTGTTAGTTGCAGTCTTTTTGCTGATGCCTTTGTTCAAAGAAATGATGGCGGCATTTTGCCTTCGCTATGTGTTGAAAATCCATCTTGGAGATTGGCTCAAGTTGCCAGAAGGAGCAGGTGAAATCAAGATGCAAAAATTGACTCATTTGGGGGTCAGACTTCAATCTGGTACTCTGCTTTGGATACCAAACAGCACTATTTTTCAAAAAACCACTCATATTCAAAAGAAAGAAGAACCCTTTTCTTTTGTGTTAGAATTTCCTATTGACTTTCAGTCTGAAGAATCTTTGAAAAATCTGGTGGAATCAGTCTATCAGGAGGCAACACTTTCGTCCTTCCGAGCATTAAGCCGAGACCCACAGGTTAAACTCATTTATGAACAACATCAACTTAAACTCTATTGCTTATGCTTTGCATGTAACGAAAAATGTGTCGCATTTTATCAGCAATCTATGATTTACACAGTTTTAGAACATTTTGAAAAAAGAAACTCCTAACCAGCACATTGTCAAACAGTTATTAGAGATGAAGCTCACAGTGCGTTTTGTGCTGGGCGAAGTGTCTTTGCCAATCAGCAATCTGTTAGACATGACACAAGGCTCAATCCTTGAGCTTGATACCAAAACAGACCAACCCTTTAAACTGCGCATCAATGACCGCTTACTTGCAGAAGCCACTCTTGTCAGCAGTCAAGAAAAAGTTGGTGCCCGTATTTCTAAAATTACTTCATCTCGTGAACGTTTACAAAAACTGATTTCTGCACCGACTCTTGACGCCAAAAACAAATCCTAAATTCTTGCTCATTCAGCTCAAACGGATTGGTGATACACTGATGACGACACCTGCTTTGAGAGAACTGGCTTGCCATTTGCCAGATGCAGAAATTCATTTTTTGACTGACAAACCATGCGACCAAATCTTCCAGCATAGTCCTTATGTTCAAAAAGTTTGGTTGTATCCTCGCAAACAGCATGTTCTCAAAAAAATTTTATTTTTCAGTAATATTCGGCAAGCAAGATTTGATGTAGTGATTGATTTTTCAGGAAGTTCTAGCAGTGCATTGATTGCGTGGTTTTCTGGGGCAAAACGTCGGATTGGCTTCCGAGTGAGCCGTCGTTTTTTGTATAGTGAAAGTATTCAACATGGCAAATTTGGTGATTATTCTGCGCTGCATAAACTGGAGTTATTGCAACCTTTAGGCGTGACGTCTCGGTCAGCAGATTTGGATTTTTTCATTGATGAACAAGCAAGGCATGATGCAGGAGTTTTATTTGAGTCATTGGGAATCCAACACGATGACCTTGTGATTTCCATGTCTCCTGTTTCTAGGCAACCTTACAAAAGATGGAATCCTCAACACTTTGCCACTCTTGCAGACTATTTCATCAAAAACTATGATGCAAAAATCTTATTTTTATACGGATACGGAGAAGAAGACCAGATCAATGCAGTCAAAAATGCAATGACTTACCAGCCTTTGCCTGCATTTGACATTCCAACGCTTCCGCAAACTGTTGCGATTTTAGAAAAAACGCACCTGCATCTTGGCAATGACAATGGCATCAGACATTTGGCGATTTGTGCCAACACACCATCACTAGCTATCTTTGGAAAACCTCATGCCAAAAATTGGAATCCTCCAAACTCACAAATTCATCAGGCGGCTGAGTATGACCCGGGTTGTAAAAATGCTTGTATGTATCCAAAATGCCACCTTGAATGTTTGTCAGGCATTGCCCCTGAACAGGTTTTGGAACAAGCAACTTTTTTGCTCAATTTAAGCAGAAAAGCTAGAGTCCAGCATCACAAAATTTGATGTCAAAACCTTCACACCTTGTCAACTTACAGCAACTCCCATAGAATACAATTTGACTTTTAACCCTTCCACTTATAGAGGCTTTATGTTTAATTTCACTAATTTATCAGAATCATCACAGGCGGAAGAAGAGGTTTACAACCCTGGAGACTATCGCGTCAGTTTTGAAGATTTTCTTGAAAGAAGAAGAACCTCAGAACGTCCCTTTGTGTTTGACCTCCGTTCACCAGAAGAATACGAAGAATCACATTTGTCAGGTTCGTATAACCTGCCTTTTGAATATTTTGAAAGCTCTATCTATCAGATGCCCTATCAAGGCGATTTACTGCTGTATGGCAATGGTCGTGGCGAGGTAGAAAAGGCAGGAGAAATGCTTTACGAGAACGGTTTTGATGTCTTTGCATTCATTGAGTCTTATGATGACCTGATTGATTTTTTGATGCAAGCTACCTTTGAAATCACAGCTGAAGCTAAGGAGTTTGTGCAAAAGGCAGATGCGTCTCAATGGGTTTATTTGGCAGCACAGCCAATCTCTCCCAAACGGGCAAGCTATGAGTGCTTTCTGAAAGACAAGCAAGATTTGGCAAGCCATGAATTGATTCTTGAACATGAGGGCATGTCTTTATGCACAACCCATGAAACATTGCTTTACCTCAAACAAACCAAGATTGATGTTTGCAACAATGAACTTATTGCTTCAAATCAAACTTGGGAAGTGCCTCCACTCAAAGAAGGTGAAACGATAGAGTCGGTGACCAATCGTTTACTAGCAGAAGAGATTAACCCGATGGTTGCAGGGCATGGGGGGTATGTGGAATTTTTGAAAGCAGAAGAAGGGAACATTTACTTGATTTTTGGTGGTGGCTGCCATGGGTGTAGTATGTCTGCACAAACTTTGAAGTTGGGAGTAGAAAAAACGTTGAAAGAAAACATTCCTGATGTGAAAGAAATCATTGATGCGACTGACCATACAACAGGTGAAAATCCGTATTACACTTGAATTGCATGCGAGTTTACCTTTTAGCCTTCTCTGGATTCTTGATGTGGGGATTCTTTCCTCTTTATTTTACGTTGATGAAACATCTTCCGCCTCTGGTGATTCTAATGTACAGGGGGTTGGTTGCCACATGTTTAATGCTTATGATTTTAAAAAGCATTGGTCGGCTGAAAGAACTGCACTTAAAAGACAAAAAAAGTGTCTTAACCAATATGGGTTGCGGGGTTTTGATTGCAACAAATTGGCTGATTTTTTTAGCCGCTTTGGAGCAAGGCTATGTGTTGGAAGTCAGCATGGGATACTTCATTTTACCGCTTTTAAACATGCTGATTGGAATTGTGTTTTTTCAGGAAAAGCTGAGGTGGAACCTGACCTTTGCGATTCTTTGTGCATCACTTTCTCTGGGCTATCAAGTTTTAAAAATAGGGAGTTTCTCATGGATTGCAATCGGGTTGGCAGGGTCGCTTTGTGCTTATAGCGTCTTGCGAAAAACCTCAAAAGGTGACGTGCGTGTTTGTTTCACCGTAGAGATGATGACGATTGCACCATTTTTTTTGATAACTCTAGTCTTCATGTTTTTCAATGGTGAGCCAGTTTTTGGCACAAATCGTTATGACATCTTACTGTTGTTGATTGGCGGGGGAATCACCATTTTGCCATTGATCATTTTTGCATCAATTTCAAGGCTTATACCTTTAGCTCATTTAGGATTAATCAGCTACCTGACCCCATCACTACAATTCTTAGAAGGTCTTTTCTGGTTCAAGCAACCTTTAAACACAGACTTACTGGTTTCCTTTGTTTTGATATGGTGTGGCTTGGCGGTGTATTCCATAGGACAATTTTTACAAATGTCACAAGCAAGGTAACCGTTCGTTCAAAAATTTGTCTAATAGATAGACATTGACAATCTTTTCAGATGTTTTATAATCGGGAGATTTATTTTTCTTTGTTGGGTCAATCATGTATCAAAAATTTAGTATTCTTACCCTGATAACGTCATTATTTGTGTCGTTAACTTTCGCACAAGAATCCGAGAAAGGTAGCATACAGCGAGCAGGTGATGTGATTCTTGTGACCTTGCCAGCATGGGCGATAGGCAGTAGTTTGGACAAAGGAGATGAAGAAGGAGGCATGATGTGGTTCAAATCTCTGGGAGTTAATGCACTAGTCACGTTTGGTTTGAAAAAAGCCATTGACAAAGAACGTCCAGACCAATCAGATGAAGAATCGTTCCCTTCTGCACATACGTCCATGACTTTTCACAGTGCCACTTATTTACATGTTCGCTACGGATTTCAAGCGGCTGAAATCCCTTACCTTGCGGCTACTTTCACAGCATTCAGCCGTGTCTATGCCAAAAAACACTTTCTCATTGATGTTGTTGCAGGTGCTTTGATTGGTTCGGCTTCTGCCTATTTTTTGACCGACAACCATTCAGACTATTCATCTATTCCTCACACTGACAAAAATCGTATCAAATCCCGTCCAGTCCAAGCTCAACAATCACTGAACGATGATGTTGTTGCAGGTGCTTTGATTGGCTCTTCTGCCTTATACTTTTTGACAGACCACACCTCAAAGTATTCTCTTACTCCTTACGTAGACAAAGCCCGCATCTCTTTAAAGCTCAAAACCAAATTTTGAAGTCATTACCTATTCCTCTGACAGCATCAGGATTAATAAAGATTTGGGACGGTTGCATCAAGAAACTCAAATACTCTTGCTACTGTATCAGCTGCGCCTGTGTATTGGGGCTTTGGTGTTCAAAAAAGATTTTTTCGGTTGAATCTATCATTTCTTAAATGATAGAGTGTGTTAGCTGGTGTGTGGAATAGCAGGCGTTATGAGGTTGAAGGGTAGCGAAGAAATTTAGTTGTGAAAAAACTTTACTCAACGGATGAGTACAAAAAACGCAATACCAAACACGCTAAAGATTGTTTAAAACAACGATTAAGTAAAAAAAGACGTAACAAAACACGTCAATCTACCGACCATTTTAAAAAACTGCCTGCACCACGCAACTTTTCATTTATTGAAAATACCGCAGGGGTGATTTCCTACCTGAAAAAAATTCGTTCCCATATTGATAAAGACGTATCGGTACTCATAGACCTTAAAAGTATTGATAAACTAACTAATGATGCTATTGTCTTATTGCTTGCAACTGTCCAGAGCCTCTCAATTAAGCAAGGCGTGTCAATACAAGGTAATTCTCCAAGAAAGAAAAAACTGAGGAGAATTTTTATAGAAAGTGGGATTTTTGGTGCGAATACAAAGAACAAACACAAAAACTACATTCTTACTCAGCAAAATAAGAAAGCAGACGGAGCTATAGCTAATGAAATTATAAAACAAACAACTAAATTTGTTTTTGATCATGAAGCTAGGTGTCAAGGTGTTTATAGAGCATTGATGGAGTGTATGGCAAATACGTGTTACCATGCAAAGCCAGATCAGGTTGGACATGAAACATGGTGGTTAACTGTTTATTATAATGAATCTGCCAAGAAGGCGTCTTTCGCTTTCGTTGATATGGGAGTAGGTATTTTTAAGACTAAAAAAGTGATATCTCTTAAAGAGAAATTGACTGATCGTTTCGGTTTTACCGATAATCGGGAGGTATTGAAGAAAATCATTGAGGGTCGTAAAATGTCGAGTACGCAGCTTCGTTATAGAGGAAAGGGATTACCGAGTATTTATCTGGGAGCATCAAAAAGAAATGCCTACAGTAACCTAAAAATTGTCTCAAATGATGTCAAGGCTGATTTAAGCATGGGAAAGTATGAAAAGCTATCAAAAGAATTTAGTGGGACATTTATTTATTGGGAATTAAACAAAACAAACAAATGGATAAAATAACTATCAAAATAGCGTATGATTACACGACGACTCCGGGTGTACGGGAATCAGAAGAAGGTGATTACTCAGGTGAAGAGTTTCTATCAAGAATCCTCCTTCCAAAGTTTAAGCAAGCTCTTTCCGAAAAGAAAAAGGTGTTTATTGATCTTGATGATACAGCTGGGTATGCCACTTCATTTTTGGAGGCGGCTTTTGGCGGATTAGTAAGAGAATATAAGGATTGGAAAATCGTTCTCGCTAATTTAGAATTTAAATCAAAAGATGATCCTTTTTTAGAAGGAGATATAACTGAATATATCAAAGAAGCTAATGCCTAATGACAAAACTTATTATCGTAAGTCTGCTATTAGGTATTGTTATTGGAGTAGGGACGCAACATTACTACCCAGCTTTCCCCTTTGAAGAACAAATTGACATTGTAGAGTTTGCGACATTACTCGTCACAATTTTTCTAGCTGTTTATATTCCAAACTTTCTAGAAAAAAGTATGCACAATAAGCGAAGTGAAAAAAATGTTATCATCCGAAAAATTGAAACACTGCAAGAAACTGTTACAAGTGTCAATCGTGTTGTCACAGAATGTGTGCGAAAGTCAGCAGTTTCAAAAGACAGGGAATCCCATTTGATTCACTTATTTACTACTATCGCACACCAACTTGATACAATAATTACACTATCTGAGTATTCTCACAAAAATATCTTTCAAAAGGAGTTTGAAGAGATAAAAAACTTCCGTTACCAGTACAAAAACATTGTCACTGGCGGAAGTTTTCAGGAAAAAGGGTTTAAATACACAATACTTCAACAGAAAAAACAAGAGAAGATTTATCAAAGCTTTGATAAATCCTTATCCCTTCTCATTTTTAAGGTGAATAAAATGTGAGACAAATGCAACACTAATCTCAAAAACTACCTCTTGCCTAATTCTCTTTCTTGCAAAATCTTTTATTGTTTCTCCCAATTTGGGAATCTGCCAAAATAAAATTACCTTGCTTGACGTGAGTAAGCCACTGCTAAGGAGCAGTGTTTAGTTGGTATTGTCATTGCATGTGAGAGTGAATTTGAGGAATGGAAATGAGAAGTTGTCATCATTGTGGGAGTCAGACTTATATCAAGAATGGAAGTTACAAAGGGGTTCAGAGGTATCGTTGCAAGTCATGTCAGAGAGCATTCACCTCAAATGGTTTGAGAATCCCACTAGAGACCAAGCGTCAAGCCTTAGAGATGTATGTCAATAGTGTAGGCATCAGAAAGATCGCTCGTTTTTTGCAGGTGTCTCCCGCTTCAATTGTCAACTGGATCAAAAAAGCTAGAGTGTCTCAACTTCCAAAAGACGCACCAAGTTTCCATGCACAAGTAGATAGTATAGAGATGGATGAGATCTACACTTTTGTTCAAAAAAAAGCCAAAGAGTAGCTGTTTGGACAGCCTATTCTCGTCAAGAACAATGTGTGATTGCCTTTGTGATAGGCAAAGGATTAGCAGCAGCAAAGCAGCTGTATGCACTAGTCAAAGCACAACGAGCTAGAATTGAAACGATTTATACAGATGCCAACTCATGCTATCAAGTGGCATTTGCACAACTCCAAATTCCACAAAAGCATCAGATAGGCAAGGACAACACTCATCTCATTGAATCTTCTAATTCTTCCATCAGAGATAACCTAGCTCGCTTGATGAGAAAATCTAAACGACATTCCAAAACTTTTGACATGCTGGAACACTCTCTACAACTCTTCTTTGACTATAAAAGGTTTGAAAAATATCATGCCAATATCAAGTGAACACTGCCTTCGTTGCATGGCAGAAAGGTAGTCGTCTTTGTCTATGGCGTTCCAATCAATGACTTGTTTGAGGTGTTTTTTAAGCATGAGGTCAAGACAGATGCGTGTTGTGCGTCCGTTGCCTTCACGGAAAGGGTGGGCGATGTTCATCTCAACATATTTTTGAATGATTTGGTCAAAGGTGTGTTGAGGCATTTGGTCAATATGTTGTAAGGCTTGTTGGAGATATATGACAGGTGCAAAGCGGAAGTCGCCTTTGCTGAGGTTGACGGTGCGCATGATGCCTGCAAAGTCATAGATTTGACCAAACAAATAAGCGTGAATGCACGCCAACCCTTTGAAAGTGCCAACTTCTACCTTGTCTATTTCACCAGAATCAAAGAGCTTTTTTGCCTGTTGTTTGCCGATTTTTTCTTCTGCTTTGGCAAGGTCAACTTGATTGGCAAGGTTGAGTTTGTTAGGTAAGACCATCGGCAATGAGCGGTTTGAAAAAATTTGAGATATTTTACTCGTCTAAATGTTTAGTAAGGATTCCAACGGCTAATGAGACTAAACCAACTGCTATGAAAGCAACGCCTGTTGCTATCAGAGCATCGCCTATTTTGCCTCCTTTTTTTTCATTATTTTTTTCATAGTCATTGACAAAATAGCGACTATGTGTTGCCGTTAAAGTATCTAGTGACTCTGATTCAAAAAGGACAACTTCCATTTCATCTTGCCCCTGTTGCAAATAATGTTGTTCTCGTTTAAAGAATTGCTTCTTTGCCTCATCAAAATCTGTAAATTCCCCAACTTCAGTGTGCTTGGTGTCTCGGTTATGTTCTACAAGAAAGTACATATTACCTCCCTCAATTTTTGTGATAATAAATTGATTTCTAGTTCTTGTGTGTCTATTTGTGCAAAGTTCTCTGAGATTTTATGATTGTTCATCTGTATTTGTGGTGTTATTTTTGGCAGTTTTGTTTTTAATGGCTTTGATGGTTTTGTCAAAGTCAGAGTTGATTTTTTGGGTTTTATTAAAAGCATTGTATGCTTCACCTGCTTTTAAATCTGCTTGCTTTTTAGATATTGTTCCTTTGCCTGATAAAATCTTATATTGTCTAAATGCTAGAAAGGCGTTGATGCTGTCAGCAAATTGTTGCATAGTGAAGGTATTTTCCCGCTCTACCAAATCCTCTACATAATCAAAATATCCTGTTACGGTACGTTCTAATTGTTTGATTTCTTTTTCTGATAGATAATTTTTGGCAATGGTTACATCAGATTTTAGAATGCGTCCGTCAGGGGCGTTTTTCCATGTTTTTAATCCCATATTTTCTTGATTTTGGTCTGCGTTGGAATAGACAATTTCTGCCGCTGTTTGCCCAGTGATGGCAAAATGAAATTTATTTTGAACCATCGCATAAAAATCGTGGGTAATTTGAGAATTTTTGTCATAGTCCAGACTGCATTCAGCAAAGATGTCAGTGATTTGTTGCCAGATTCTGCGTTCGCTGCTGCGAATGGAACGAATGCGGTCTAAGAGTTCACGAAAATAATCTTTGCCAAAAACAGATTCACCTTGCTTGAGACGTTCGTCATCTAAGACAAAACCCTTTTTGATGTATTCCTTTAAAACGCCCGTTGCCCAGATTCTAAATTGGGTGGCTTTAGCAGAGTTGACCCGATAGCCAAGGGAAATGATTGCATCTAGGTTGTAATAAGTGACATTTCTGTCTTGGGTTTTCCCCTGAATTGCACCATGTTGAGTGGTATGTGTAAAATTTGCACAGACCACTTTTTCGTCCAATTCTCCCGATTCAAAAATATTTTTTAAATGTCTGCTAATGCCTGTACGGTCAATCCCAAACAACTCCCCCATTTGTCTTTGGCTTAGCCAAATGGTCTCGTCTTGCATCATTACATCAACGGTGATGCTTTCGTCTGAGGTTTGGTAGATGAAAAATTGTAGTTCTTTGGTCATGGTTTAGTCTTTGATGTTTAGCTCTCGGTTATGCTTCCCCCTCAATCTCTGCAACGATGGCGTCAATATCAGTGCGTAAATTGTCAATCTTAGCAACGGTATTTTTTAAGTCAGCATTGAGCATTGTAATGTCAATGACTTCGCGGGTGTCTTTGGCTTCTACATAGCTTGCGACTGATAGGTTGTAGTCGTTGGCTTTGATAGCCTCTAAAGTAACGGATTGGGCAATATGCGGCACGTCTTTTTTGTTGGCAAATAGCTCAATAAGCTGCTTTATATACTCATCGGTCAGGACATTATTGTTGGTTCCTTTTTTGAAAAATTGTTCGCCGCTGGCATCAATGAATTGAATGTTTGTGTCAATTTTATTTTTGGCAAGCACTAAAATAGTCACGGCAATAGAAGTGCCGTAAAATAAATTAGGAGCAAGGGCGATGACGGTTTCAACGTGGTTCATGTCCACTAAATACTGACGGATTTTCTGCTCTGCACCGCCGCGGTAAAAGATACCGGGAAAGCAGACAATGGCAGCCCTTCCCTTGGCTGACAAGTAACTTAAAGCGTGCATGATAAAAGCAAAATCTGCTTTGGACTTGGGAGCAAGAACGCCTGCAGGAGCAAAGCGGTCGTCATTAATCAAGGTCGGGTCATCAGAACCAACCCATTTGATAGAATAGGGAGGATTTGAAACAATGGCGTCAAAAGGTTTGTCGTTGCCAAAATATGGGCTTGTTAAAGTGTTGCCTTGCTGAATGTGAAACTTGTCGTAATTGATGTTATGCAAGAACATGTTCATACGGGCAAGGTTGTAAGTCGTGTGATTAATCTCTTGACCAAAAAAGCCATCTTCTACAAGATGCTCATCAAACTGCTTTTTGGCTTGTAGCAGTAATGAGCCAGAACCGCAAGCGGGGTCATAGATTTTGTTGACTTTGTTTGTCTCATCTTTCCCGTGCATGGCAAGCTGTGCAATCAATTTAGAGACATTTTGCGGAGTAAAAAACTCACCTCCTGACTTACCTGCATTGGCGGCGTAGTTGTGGATTAAAAACTCATAAGCATCACCGAAGAGGTCAATTTGATTGCCTTGAAAATCATCTAATCTTAAACCTGCTACCCCTTTCAAGACCTTCGCCAAACGTTCATTCTTGGCTTGCACTGTACCCCCTAAGCGGTTGCTGGTGGTGTCAAAATCAGCAAATAACCCTTTGATGTGTTGTTCAGAAGGGTAACCAGTAGCAGAGTTTTCAATCTGGCTGAAGATGTTGGCTAAGTCGGTATTGAGGCTGCCGTTAGTGTCAGCATTGTTGACAACATTAGCAAAAAGCCGGCTTGGATAGATAAAATAACCTTTGGTTTGAATGGCATCGTTTTTGATGGCTGTTGTGATGACGCTGTCAGAAGTTTCAGCATAATTGATGCTTTTATCGCCTGCTTCAATATAGCTGGCAAAGTGTTCGCTGATAAAGCGATAAAACAACGTGCCAAGCACATATTGCTTAAAATCCCAGCCATCAACTGCCCCTCTGACCTCGTTAGCAATTTGCCAAATTTACCTTTGTAATTTTTCTCGCTGTTCACTTCCTGTCATGTTTGTTCCTTCTCTTTTTGATTAAAAAACTTAAAAGACAAGCACTATACCACTGCTTGCCTCATAACTCAAGGCATTCAACGACTGAAGGTTTCTTGATTCTACCTTCCTAGAAAGGTTCGGCATCAAGTGCTACAATGACGGGCAAATGAAATTTTTCTTAACTTCCAAACGTTCTTTATTGAACATCTACCATCAACCCCCTCAACTCAACGATTTTTTAGAAATTTTAGAAATTAATTTTTTAGACAATAATTTTTTAGAAAAATGTTAGAACACGTCATCACGCTAGGACCGCCGGGGACTTTTAGCGATGAGGCAACAAGATTGATTGTTCCGCAAGCCTCACAAATTCAGTATGCCTCCACCCTGATTGAAACATTGTTGCTTGCCAAATCCAAGCGATGCCATGCCATGGTTCCCATTGAAAATTCAGTAGAGGGAGTTGTAACAGCTGTGCAAGATTTGTTGGTGAGTGAAGATTTTGTCATCTGTGGAGAACTCAACAGACCCGTCAGTTATGAGCTTTTGTCTCTTGTTCCGTTAGCACTTGTTCAAAAAGTGTTCACCCATGAACAAGCGGGAGGGCAGACCAGAGAATTTTTGGCAAAGCATCTTCCCCATGCCAGCATTGAACTGACAGCAAGCAATGTGGCATCAGGGCAACTTTTTCTGGAGTGCATCAATCAAAACAAAGAGGTTGCCGCCATTGTCCCGCCCTCTTTTGCCAAAGGAGTCCCCCACTATATTTCGCATTCTCAAATCCAAGATTATCAACACAACACGACCCGCTTCATTCTCATCAAACCTCGTCTTCAGGAAGAACAACCCGATTTTTCACACAAAAAAACATCTATTCAAGTCAGATTCCCAAACGACAGACCGGGCTTGCTTTATGACTTGTTAAGCATCTTTCATCTGTTTGAAATTAATTTGTGCAGGTTAGAATCACGCCCTTCCAAACAAACTGCTTGGAATTACGTCTTTTTCATAGATTTGTTTAATTCAGAAAGGATTCAAGACTGCCTTGAAGTCATGCGGATTAAAAAATTTGAATATCATCTACTCGGTGCCTACAGCGAACTTGCCATTTTTTAAAGTTTGACAAGAATTTCTTGACCGGGGTAGATGGTAGATTGTTCCAGCTGGTTGAGTGCAATCAAGTCTTTGACAGGAATCCGATGCTTGCGTGCCAGAGAATACAGGGTATCTCCTTTTTGAACAATGATGGTTTTGGTCAAGTTAGCTTGCGTCAAATTTGCAGATTTTTTAGGAGTTGAAGATTTTTTAATGACGTTTGAAGGCTTCTTTGTTTGGGGCTGCCTTAGCTTTTGAACGAGTGAGTTTTGAGCGATTGAAGGAGCAGTTTTGGAGGGTTTCGAGGGGCTACACTGGAAACGTTGTCCCGGGTGAATGGTTTGAGTTTTGAGGTTGTTGAGTTTTTGAAATTGTGCGACTGACATACCACACTGCCTTGCCACAGCATACAACGTGTGTCCTTTTTTGATGAGAATGGTGTCATGGACAAGATATTTTTCAGGGTTCAAAGGAAGTTTGACCGCATAGTTTTTGGGAATGAAAGACTTCCCCTTGACGATGGAGGCTTGAAACGCCAGATTGTATTCAGAAATTTTTCTTGGGGGGACAGCAAACTGCTTGGCAATCTTGTAAATAGAGGCAGTTTTAGGCAAGCGGACAATGCGAAAAGTCGGGGGCTTTTCCAATTCAATGTGACCAAAATAAAGTTGATAATTCTCTGCAACCTCTTTGGCGGCAAGAAATTCTGCATAAAAGTTCTTTGCGGCAAATCCAAATGCGGGGTATTGGTAGTAGCGAATTAAGTATCCCAAATCAGAAGACTGCATTCTCTTGACAATCCGTTTAAGCCCGTTATGACCGTAATTGTAAGCAGTGATGGCAAGAGGCCATGACCCCAGTGCATCGTAATTTCTTTGCAAGAGTTTTGCGGCAGATTCTGTGGCGATCCAGGGGTCTCGTCGTTCGTCAATCGTGTTGTTGACTGTCATAAATTCTGCCCCTGTTCTGCGCATAAATTGCCACACACCCAATGCACCAGACCGTGAAACTGCCATCGGGTTAAAAGAAGACTCTACATGAGGCAAAAAAACTAATTCTTCAGGCAGATTTCTCTTTTGGAACACTTGGCGAAAATGCTTGAGATAAGCACCAGAACGTGCGATTCCCTGCCGAAAACGTTCCATCAATCCCCTTTGAAAACGGATTCGTCCCGAAGCACCACGCAAGACTTTAGGAGTGACGCCTTTGTAAAACTTTCTCAACAAATTTTGCTGGTCTTGTGAAAGTGTTTGCTTCTTTTCTAGGGCATCGGCTAGTTGATGAAGTTTCTGGGCAACCGAACGTTTTCGCTGTGCAATAAAATCACTGACCTGCCGACGACTCAAGCCATGAAGTGGGACACGTTCATAAATAGGCAAGATTAATTGTCTGTCATGCAACACCCCTTCATTGACTGAAAAATCTGTATAAATCCGCTTCCAAAAATACACCTGCAATTTAATCACTGTGGAAGTTGGGAACAAGGCATTTTTGCCAGAATCTTTGCCAAAGACTTCAAAAGACGTGAGGACTAAGACAAACGAAACAAAAAAGGTGATAGTTTTTTGATAAGATAATAAGCTCATTGTTTCAAAACTCAAATGCTGGTTTAAAGCCAGCATCAAAACAAGAAATCAAGACAAAAGCAAAAAATGAACCAAACTTTTTCTGTCTTTTTTGGTGTGTTTGATGGGATTCATGCCAACACCGTTGAAATGTTTTTGCGTCTGAAGACTCAACTGACACCGCAACAACCCGTGATGGCTGTTGTTCTAAGTGAAGAAGAAGCCAAGCAGGCATTAGGCATTGAACCCATTTTGCCTCTCCAAGAAAGGTGCGAGCTATTGCAGTCTTTGCAATGTGTTGGTGCTGTGTCAGAGGCAAGGCATCTTGAGCCTTCAAAGCATTGGGAGGTCATTCAAACCCCAGAAACACCTGCCATCTTGAAACTCCTAAAATTAGAGCATTTGTTGCAAAATCCATTGCACCCCTTCCCCATTTCAGAGGCAATGAGTCATCATCTGCTTTTAAAAAAGGTTTCCAATCAAAGTCCGTTGCAAATGTTGAAGACCCAAGCACCCCTTGAGAACATTTTGAATGAACAAGAAGCCTTGAGGCTTTGCCAGCAATTTGATTCAAAAACACTTGTCACGACCAATGGCAGTTTTGATTGGTTGCATCTTGGGCATGTTCGCTACCTTCAACAAGCGAAAGAGCAAGGAGATGTGTTGATGGTGTTGGTCAATAGCGATGAATCTGTCCGTGAAAGAAAAGGGACAACTCGTCCTATTTTTTCACTGCAATCACGTCTAAAAACGCTTGCTTGCTTAAAAGCAGTGGACTATGTGTTGCCTTTTTTTGGAGACACGCCTTTGAACATGCTTTCTCTGCTCAAGCCTCATTTACATATCAAAGGGGGTTCTTATGAAAAGGAAAGAGTTTTGGAAGAGCAACAACTCTTAGAATCATGGGGGGGAGAGTTTCAGACTTTGCCAATGGTTGGCAACTTCTCATCGTCAAAATTTTTGCAAACACTTAAAGAGAAGTCAAAAAAATTAAGCGAAATCAAAAGAAAAGAAGTGAAGTGAATCAAGACCCTGTGCTTCCAAAGCCTCCTGTGCCACGGGCGGTCTCATCTAATTCTTCGCATTCCTCAATCTTGCAAAGTTCTAGGCGTCTGACAAGCAGTTGAGCTACGCGAGTTCCCACTAATTCTTTGGCTCTGGCTTCTGCGTCTTCTGTCTTGCCAAGAAAACGAAAAGGAATCATCAGTTCTCCCCGATAGTCAGGGTCAATGATGCCAATGCTATTGGCAAGGGCAAAGTCTGTTTTAATGATGCTGGAACGGGGCACAATCTCTGTGTAAAAACCTTCTGAAATAGAGACAGCAAGCCCTGTTTGGAACAAGAAGACTCCATTTTCACGGATTTTAAAGTCAATGACAGTCAGGTCGCAACCTGCATCTGATGAATGCCCGCGGGAGGGAATCACTGCCTTTGGGTGTAATTTTTTAACTTTGAGAGTAGGAAGAGTCATAGACTATTTGTGAAGCAGAGAAGGTTGTTTGAGATGAAAGTCAGACTGCTGTTGGAGTTTTTCTGCAATGGCAAGCAATCGGAAGTCTTGCATTGGCTTAGCCATCAACTGAACACCCACAGGTAAGCCGTCAGCCAGTTCAGAAGGAATAGAGATGGCAGGTGCATAGACAAGGTTGGGCAAAGTAGAATAAACGTCTGCCAGATACATAGACAACGGGTCGCTTGTCTTTTCACCAAAACGGAAGGCTTGGAAAGGAGAGACTGGGGCAAGAATCAAATCATAGTGGTTCAATAAAGCACCAACTTCTTTGACAATCTGATTTCTAGCATAAGAGGCTTTGCCGTAGTACTGGTCGTAGTATCCTGCACTTAACACAAAAGACCCCAGCATGATGCGTCTTTTCACTTCATCACCAAAACCTTGACTTCTTGAGGCACGGTAGAGAGATTCAAGATTGCCTTGGTCTGCTGCACGCAATCCATAACGAATGCCGTCAAAACGACTTAAATTAGAGCTACTTTCTGCAAAAGACAAAATGTAATAAACAGGCAACAGATATGGCGTGGTTGCTAAACTTGCCATTTCTATTTGCACTCCTTGCTTGCTTAAAAAATCTGTAAACTGCTCAAAACTCTTTCTTGTAGCAGGCTCAAATGCCTCATGTTCTACAAATTCTTTGATGATGCAACACTTCAAAGTCTCTAGTTCAGTAGAGAACGATTTGGGATACTCTTTAACGGCAGAAGTGTTGTCGTGGGCATCATGCTGACGAAGTGTAGAAAAGACTGAAGTGACATCTTGAGCTGTCTTGGCAAAGACACCAATTTGGTCAAGAGAGGAACCGTGTGCCACAAGTCCATAGCGAGAGATGGCGCCATAACTCGGTTTGAATCCTGTGACTCCACAAAAAGAGGCAGGTTGTCTGATAGACCCCCCTGTGTCTGACCCTAAGGCGAACGTTGCCATTTGTGCCGCAACAGCCACAGCAGACCCGCCGCTACTGCCTCCGGGGACACGTTCCAAATCCCAAGGATTGCGTGTTTTTTGGAAGGCTGAATACTCTGTTGAACCACCCATTGCAAACTCGTCCATGTTGGTTGTTCCTATGACGATTGCATCTTCTGCTTGAAGCAACTTAATAGCAGTGGCAGTGTATGGGGACACAAACCCTTGTAGCATTTTAGAGCAGCATTCTGTGGGGAGGTCTGAATCGTTGATGCAAATGTTGTTTTTGACAGCAATCAATGAACCTGCAAACTTGCCAACAGGTTGTCCTTGTTTGACTTTTTGGTCAATTCTTGATGCCTGTTTGATGGCATTTTCTTTGGAGATTAAAAAGCGATAGGCTTGCAGTTGGTCATCTAGTGCCTCAATGTGAGAAAAAAGGGATTCTACAAGCTGGCAGACTTGAAGTTGTCCTGATTGAACAGATTGCTGAAGATTGTCAATAGATAAAGATGTCATTGGATCAAAGGGGCATCGTGGAAGAGAAAAAACAGACTAGTTTACTAGACCAAAACGTCCTTGCAAGTTAAAACTTCAAATGTTAGAATCTTCCGTTTTTGCCGAAGTGGTGGAGTTGGTAGACACGCTGTCTTGAGGGGGCAGTGAGCGAAAGCTCGTGCGGGTTCAAATCCCGCCTTCGGTAGTTTCTTCAAAAAAAGTCTGCCCAGTTCGTTCTTTCCTAAAGTAAGTCTTCTGGGTCGCCTCAAGTCTTTCCAATTTTTTGCTAAAATTTTTTTACTCAAAGAGTTGTTTTGCTCAAGGCTGATAAAACTCAAGGTACCACTTGATGAATTTTGGAATGCCTTCTTGAATGCTGGTTTTGGGGTCAAAATGATAAAGTTCTTGAATGCGGCTAATGTCTGCAAAAGTCTCTGGGACGTCTCCTGCTTGAAGGGGAAGTAACTCTATTTCTGCCTTCTTGCCCAAACAAGATTCAATCACCGCAATAAAATCCATCAAATTTTCAGCACGGTGATTGCCAATGTTCAAAAGTTCATAGCTTTGGGGATTGTCTAGGCACATCAACACGCCCTGCACAATGTCATCAATGTATGTAAAATCCCGCTTCATCTTGCCATAGTTAAACACTTGGATTGGACGCCCTGCCAAAATAGCTTCAGTGAAAAGAAACAATGCCATATCTGGTCTTCCCCAAGTTCCATAGACTGTGAAAAAACGCAAGCCAGTCGTTGGCAAACCAAACAAATGACTGTAACTATGGGCAATCAATTCATTGGCTTTTTTGGTTGCGGCATAAAGAGAGATAGGATTATCCACACGGTCGCTAACAGCAAAAGGCAGTTTTGGATTGTTCCCATAAACAGAAGAAGAGGAGGCATAGACAAAGTTTTGAACTTGGCTTCTTTTAGAAAGCTCAATGATGTTCAAAAAACCTTCCAGATTGCTTTTTTGGTAGGCAAAGGGATTTTTGAGAGAATACCGAACCCCTGCTTGTGCGGCAAGGTTGCAGACAGATTGAATGGTGTGTTTTTGAAACACAGTTTGCAAACCTTCCAAATCTTCAAGACTTGTCTGATAAAACACAAAGTTGTCAAAATCTTGAAGAATTTGGAGACGTGCCTTTTTTAAGTTGACATCATAATAATCATTTAAATTGTCAACTCCAACAACAGCTTGACCTTGCTCAAGCAATTTCAAGCTGGTATGAAATCCGATAAAACCTGCAGAACCTGTGATGAGATACATTGAAGAGAGAGAGACAAGAGGAACAAAAGGAGTTAGTCATCTTTGCCATCCAAAGGATAGCCGGGGAAAAGTCGTTTGGCATCTTGACGTTTTGGAAAATATTTTTCCATAAACTTTACCATATCAGGATCATTGTTTTTTAGCTCATCATAGTTTCCTGAATTTAATTCAGGTGCAACATAGCCTTTGTAATTAAAGTCATAATAGGCTTGTAAAGAATAAGCAAGGTATTCTTGGTCATAAGATTCTGCATCAAGTTCAGCGTCTCCAGCTGGGTCTTTTTGATTTGGATAAAACGCACCATTTTGAATTGCTTGAGTCATCAATGCTTCAAGCTCTTTTTGGAATCCTGCCCATTTTGAAGAGGGGTTTTTAACAGCATTTGCCATGATGCCATAATCGTGAACAAGGTGCAGAATTTCTTCAAAGCTGGCATCTCTTTCCCCTTTCGGTAGATGAGGCATGGATTCTGCTGCAGACAAATCTTGGAAAACCAGATGTTTCTCTGCAGAATTATTATGGTCTTCTTCTTGCCTATCTGTCCAGTCGTCATCATAGAAAAGAGCAAGTGTTGCTTGATTTTCTGCGATTGTTTCTGTGATTTCTTTTGGGAAAAAATCAAGATAGAATTTAAAAATCTTTCTGATGTGAGGAATTTTGTCAGCCGAACGTTCCTTGTCTTTGTCTTCAATTAAAATGGGGATTTTATAGCCGTGTGCTTCCACACAGGTTCGTTGTAAAAAACCTTCTAACTCCACTTGGTCAGAGTTTTCAATTCTTGAGCAATCACCTGTGTTCACAGTAAGGTACGGGTTGGTTCTAGGCAAATTGAGAATTTGCATGCCATTGCTTAATTGATTGTCAATTTTCACGTAAAAAATCAAAGGTCTGCCATTGGCTCTGTCCATCATTTTGCCTGTATTTTGACTGAAAAATGCTGAACTGAACGTCACACCAGACTGCCTTTTCCAAAGTTTGACATTCTCAATTTTATTTTCTATCTTGGCACTAGCTAAATTCAGTGGAGTAGAAGTATTTTTAAAATCTTCATAAAAAATATCATAATTTTTCAAGGTATAAAACTGACCTGATTCTGCCCGAGACGTGACAGAAAATTGAACGTCTAATGTGTTCCTCGTTTTAAAGTTTTGGGTAGGGATTCCATGCTGTTGTGCAAAGGTTGGATTATTTTTTTGAAGGGGGTGAGCAAAAGTGACAATGTCAGCAGCAGACATTCCTGCGAGTGTTTTGGCTGAAGAGATTTTAAAATTGATTTGAAAGGATTTTCCCAACAACGCACGGTCTGCAGGTTGACTCACATCTAAAACTTTTTTTGGGGTTTGGGGAGAATTTGGCTCTGCTGAATCGTCCTTTTCGCTGTCTGAACTGTCCCCTGATTTACCATTACAACTGACAATAAAAATCAACAGGCTTACAGCAAAAAAATGTTTTTTAAGTTTCAAAAGTCTATTCATTGTTTTCCTCATTTTGATTGTTTGTTAAAAAATATTGTTTTTTGAAAAAGTTTTGCGAAAAGAATAAAATTTTTAGTCCACTTCAGAGTATCACACCACTTCCAGATGTCCAACTTTTTTGTTTTGACTATTCGTGATGGAATAGTGCAAAAAATCTTCTAATTTTTGAAGTTCTTCATCTTTCAGCAAACCAAGCGTGTCCAAAGCATTGACAAGAATGCAATCTAACGCCCTTGTTGACCCGTCCGCAATTTTAATGACAAGCCCGATTCCTAACTCTTGCTCCCATGCGGCATAAACGGCTTCTGCTCCATTTTTACAAAGAATGCGTCCATCAGTTGCCTGCGGGAGGGCTTCTACCAAAGTTTTTGTTCCTGCAACGTAGGTTGGAAAGTTACCAATCGCCTGAGAGATTTGCTTGGCGATGCGTTGTGCTTTGGGACTTAAAGCCTCAGGCTTTGCAAAACGTGCCAGTGCTAAAGCAAAATCTTGAATCTTCAAATAAGGCGTTGGCAAGGTGCAGCCATCAATCGCATAATCTATTTGGCTGGCATCATATCCCAAAAACTCTGAAAACCATGTTTGCCATTCTTTTTGGACAGGATGTTCAAGGTCTGCATAACTTTCCAAATCCCACTGATTCATCAAGCAGGCGGTCAGCATTCCAACATGTTTGCCTGAACAATTATGATAAACACTTCGTTTGGAAATGCCTGTTTGAACAACACGAATGAGGTCGCTTTTGCGTTGAGGATAGTCTGCCCCACAAAGCAACTGTTCTTGTTTGAGTTTCAAATGTTGTAGCCATTCATCAACCGTTTGCTGGTGCAAGTCTTCCCCAAGGTGCGAGGCACAGGCTAAGGCAAGGTAATGTTCAGGGAGTTGATAATGTTCCATTGCACCAGAAGCAACCAGTGCAGTCGCTTGAAACATTTTGCAAGAAGAACGGGGAAAGAAACACTTTTCAGCACTGCCTTTTTGGTAAAGCACATGCCCTTTGGAATCCACAGCATAAATCACTCCCAAATGACAGCTTTCAACATGCCCCCCACGATAGACTTTGGCAAGTAATTCAAATGATTCCATTAATTCCATAGATGATAGATTCTACTTTTAAAAATAGAGATGCGTTTGATGAGATTGTTGATGATTCACTAGACAAATTGATGCAACTCACGCAAATCTTCAAGAACCTTTGTGCCTTCAACAAAAGGAGAGTCTTTTTGGTAGCAAATGCCAATAAAAGCGATTCCTGTTTGGTGAGCCGCATCGTAGTCTGCCATCGCATCACCAAGCATGACCACGCGTTCTGGCTTCAGTTGATATTTGGCAATGGTCTCATTGATGATCTCCACTTTCGTTCTGGGTGAACCTCCAATTTCTTGAAAATACTGACTGATTTGGCGCTGGTCTAAAATTTCTACCAACTCCTTTTGCCATGACCCAGAAGCTGTGAATTTGATATGAGACGTCTGCCTCTCTAAAAATTCCATCACTCCTGGGATAAAGTCTGCTTCTACCACCTTTTGGAAGGTGTAATCTGTAAAACGTTGGCTCAATTCCTCACGTCTTTGGAGTGTGAGTTCTCTCTGAAAAAAATGCTGTTCAAAAAAAGCAAATTTGGTGAACCTAGAAACTCCCAGATGTTCTCTGTGATAGTCGGCAATAAAAGCCTTTTCTTCAGCCCCCAATTCAGGGTAGATGACTTGGAAACCTTCTGTTTTAATGACCTCTGTGTCTAAAATGACCCCGTCAAAGTCAAAAGCAATAGCGTCAAATGGATTCATAGATGATTTTTTTTGAGGATTCAGTTTGACCAATGATGTTAAGACTTTCATCACATTCTTTCAATATCATTGTTTGAAAAGCCAAAGGTTCAGTCAGTAGAACACTATTGAATCTTTCTGAGACAAAAATAGTTTTTGGTAGAATGAAACTAAGTACACGCCAATGACAAGCCATCAGTCAAGTGAGATTGCGGTAGACCTCAATGACGAAAGGGTTCTGCTTGATTTCCTTTCTTCTTTTGAGAGGTTTCCTCTCGCTCCCAAAATCTTGACAGATTCTACTCCCTACTCAATAATGGAAATTTTGATAACCTTTTCAAATATCTACTTTTGTAGATGAGATGAGATAGAAACATGATGAAATTTTTAGACCTTAAAACAGATTACGCCTTTAAGATGCTGTTTGGAGATGAGAAGAACAAAGACCTACTCATCAGCTTTCTCAATTCGCTGATTGAGTTCCCTCATCAGCAGACCATTCAAGACCTGACGATTCAAGACCCTTATAATCCACCTTTGTTAGAGGGTATGAAAATCACCTTTGTTGATGTCAAAGCGAAACTTGACACAGGTCAGCAAGTTCTGATTGAGATGCAGGTCGTCAACCATGAAGGCTTTGAGAAGAGAATCCTCTACAATGCTTGTAAAAACTACTCTATGCAACTGGTGAAAGGCAACGAGTATCATCTGCTCAATCCTGTCATTGCACTCAATATCCTTGATTTCATCATGTTTGAAGACAACGACCAAATCATCAATGTTTTCAAGTTGTTAGAGAAGAAGAATTTAAGTCAGTATTCTGATGACATTGAATTGATTTTTGTGGAACTCCCAAAGTTTCAAAAGCCTTTAGATGAACTCAAAGAGTTGCAAGAAGAGTGGATTTATTGCATCAAGCATGCAGAAGGGTTACAAGAGATTCCCCAAACTTTTGACCCAACCATTCAAGAAGCCTTGCATCTGGTCAATCAAGCAGGGCTATCTCCTGAAGAATTAGAGGTCGTCTATAAAAGACAAGAGTTTGTTGCCATCATCAAAGGTGCTGAACAACTTCAACTTAAACAAGGGTTTCAAAAAGGAATGGCAAGAGGTCTCCAACAAGGAATGGAAAAAGGAATGGAAAAGGGAAGGCAAGAAGGCAAAGAAGAAGGTCTTCAGCAAGGAATGGAAAAAGGAATGGAAAAAGGAATGGAAAAAGGAATGGAAAAAGGAATGGAAAAAGGAATGGAAAAAGGAATGGAAAAAGGAATGGAAAAAGGAATGGAAAAAGGAATGGAAAAAGGAATGGAAAAAGGAATGGAAAAAGGAATGGAAAAAGGAATGGAAAAAGGAATGGAAAAAGGAATGGAAAAAGGAATGGAAAAAGGAATGGAAAAAGGAATGGAAAAAGGAATGGAAAAAGGAATGGAAAAAGGAATGGAAAAAGGAATGGAAAAAGGAATGGAAAAAGGAATGGAAAAAGGAAGGCAAGCAGAGAAACTTGACATTGCCCGAAACATGCTTGCTCAAGGCATTGACATTGAAACCATTTGCCTTGCTACTGGACTTTCCAAACAACAAATCCAAAACCTTTAAATTCCTACCCAAAAAACACCTATGAAACAAACCTTTGCTTAAACTCTTGACTTTTTTTCAAAAGAGACAGAATAGGAGCTTTTTGAATTTCAGGAGGTTGAAATGGTAGAAAACTTTGAGGAAAAGCCTGCAATGACAACCTGCATCCATTGCTAACCTAAACCCACAACTTGCGTTTTTTTTCAAAAGAGATAGAATAGGAGCTTTTTTAATTTCAGGAGTTAGATTGATGGAAAATTTTACAGCAATAGATTTTGAAACAGCCCAAGGGTATCGTTTCAGTATTTGCCAAGTCGGACTGGTTCGGGTAGAACAGGGGTGTGTCACTCAAGAAATGAGTTTATTGGTCAAGCCACCTGATAATTATTATTGGGGCGACTTTACTGATATTCACGGCATAGACTCAAAAAAGACCGCTCAATCCCCAACTTTCAATCAAATTTGGCACAAGATAGAACCCTACATCACAAACCAAAATGTTGTTGCACACAATGGTTTTAGTTTTGATTTTGACGTTTTGAGCAAAACCCTTGAATACTACGGAATGAAAGAACCACCATATCAAAAGTTTTGCACTTACAGAATATTCAAAAAAGACTTGTCTTCGCTGTGTCATCATTATCATATCCCTCTCAATCATCACGATGCTTTGAGCGATGCGAAAGCCTGTGCAAAGCTGTTTCAAATCCACTTACAAAATCAAAATAATTAAGGAGTCACCATGACAACAGACAATTTAAAACTGACACCTATCCAAGACTTGTTGGATAAAAAATTTTTCATACCCTCTTATCAAAGGGGCTACCGCTGGAAAGAACAAAATGTCACAGATTTGTTAGATGACATTTGGGAATTTATACAAAAGCCCGAAAAAGGTCGTGATGAATTTTATTGTCTTCAACCTATCGTTGTTAAGGAAGGGCAAGATGGTCAATATGAAGTGATTGATGGACAGCAGAGATTGACGACTATTTTTATGATCATTCACTACGCAAATGAAATGTGGGTCGGTAAACAAAAAGTTCAAGAGTTTCAAATAGAATATGGAACAAGAAAGGGAAGTTTTGAGTTTCTTAAAGATTTAAAGATAGATGAAAATTCTATAAAAATAGATGACAGTAATATAGATTATCATCATATGTCTAAAGCTTATCAAGCTATTCATAAATGGGTTGAAAAGAAAGGTAAGGATTTAGACAATAACGATTTTCAATCTAAATTTAAACATCATACTAAAGTAATCTGGTATGAAATTCAAAACGATGAGATAGATGTTTTTACCCGATTGAATATGGGGAAGATTCCTTTAACCAGTGCAGAGTTAATCAAATCTCTCTTTTTAAATAGTAAAAATTTTAGGGACAACGAAAAAAACATCAAACAAATAGAAATAGCTAAAGAATGGGACGACATAGAACAAACCTTACAAAATGATGAGTTTTGGTACTTTTTAACAGCAGAAAAGCCTTACCAATCCAGAATAGAATTGATTTTTGAAATCTTTTCTGGTCAAAAGAAAACAGAAAATGATGAACTAGCTGTTTATAGATGGTTTCAAGGGAAAAAAGATGAAGGCATTGTCAAATTATGGTCAGAAGACACAAATAATATCAAGAAAGTTTTTTTGACCTTGAAACATTGGTTTGAAGATAGAAAATTGTATCATCTCATTGGGTTTTTAATTACTATTGGTTCAGATGTAAAGACAATTTATGAAGAAGCTAGACAAAGAACAAAAACAGAGTTTAAAAGCTGGTTGTATAACCAAATAGAAATTGAAGAGATTAGAGAATCAGATTACCCCAACAACAGAGAAAAAATTGAAAAAATTCTTTTACTGTTCAACATTGCGACACTCTTAAATGAAAAAAGCAGTCACCTTAGATTTGCTTTTGATAGGTTTCGTCAAGAAAACTGGAGTTTAGAACATATCCATCCTCAAGCTGATTCTAAAATAAAAGATAAAATAGGTTGGTTAAAAGAAGCCAAAGAACAAATTGGATTAATACCTGCTGAAGAGTTCAAAAAGAGATTTGAAAAGCTGAAAGATGAAGAAAAACCAACCAAAGAAAGTATATTGAAAGAAATTGAAAGTTTGTTAAAATCAGAACAAATTGATGACAAAAATGAAACAGAATTTAACGAATTAAAAGATAAGATATTCAATCTTTTTGGGGCTGAATCTTCAGATGGGATTGAGAATTTAACTTTATTGACGGGAAAAAACAATTCTTCTTTAAGTAATGCTTTATTTCCTACCAAGAGAAAAAGAATCATAGAGAAAGATCAAAATGGTGCTTTTATTCCTATCTACACCAAAAATGTCTTTTTAAAATATTACAGTCCAGATGATAGAAACCTCTATTTTTGGAGTGAAAAAAATAGACAAGATTATCTTGAATCTATGTCAGACACATTAAACAAATTTTTAAATTCAAAAGGAGAAAACTAAATGAGTGATTCAACTAAAAAAACTTTTCAAGAGATTATCAAAGCAAATGAAATTGAAATTCCTATCATCCAAAGAGACTATGCTCAAGGGAGAAAAGATGGAAAAATTGAACAAATAAGAAACAAGTTTTTAAATGCTATTTTTAAGGCATTAGAAACTAATCAAGAACTTCATTTAGATTTTGTCTATGGAAGTATTGAGTGCAATCAATTTATCCCTCTTGATGGACAACAACGATTGACCACTTTGTTTCTACTTCATTGGTATTTTGGAAAAAAAGAAGGTAAACATATTCAAGATTTAAAAAAATTCAATTATGCAACGAGAGCCAGTTCCAGAGAGTTTTGTCAAGCTCTAGTAGATTCTGAAAGTTGCTTTTCACATGGCGAACTACTCAGTGGACAAATCAAAGACTTTTCTTGGTTTTTAACTTATTGGGAAAAAGACCCGACCGTGCAGTCTATGTTGACCATGATAGACGCTATTCATAACAAAGCGATTCATGACGAATTTAAAGACATTAAAAATGGCTTTGAAAGACTACAAAACATTAGTTTTGAATTTCTACAAATGGAACATTTTGGTCTCACCGATGACCTCTATATCAAAATGAATGCACGAGGAAAAGCATTGACTGACTTTGAAAACTTTAAAGCCAGCTTTCAAAAGCATATAGGAGAAAATCATTTAGAAGATGATGATATTCCAGAGACAGATAAATTTTCTCATAAAATTGATACAGTTTGGTTAGATTTGTTTTGGAAATATAGAGATAAAGATAACCTAGTGGATAACCAATTTATGAAGTTTATCTCAAGAATTGCCATGCAAGCCATTTGTCTTTATGAATATCAAGGTGATGAAAATACAACAATTCAAAACCTTTACAATAATCCAAATGATACTCAACCAGAACATTTTACGAATCAAGAATCTTTTGATTATTTAAAACAATGCTTTGATCTTTATTCTGATAAAAATAAAAGATATGATAACAAGCTCGCTGATGAACTTGAAAGCAATATCAAATCTTGGTTAGGACATAAAAAACAACTATTTAAAAGTAGTATTGAATACACAAGCTACCATGAACAAGTTTTGTTTTTTGCTCAAACTCAATATCTATTAAAATTACAAAAAGAAAATGAAAATTTTAATGGAGAAAAATTTCAAGATTGGATGCGGGTTGTTCAGAATATCGTCCATCATTCTACAATAGACAGCCCACGAACATTTAGATTAGCAATCAATTTGATAAACGAACTTGTGGCAGGTTGTTTTGATATTTACAACCATTTAGCAACAAGTCAAATCAAGTCAGGCTTTGCATCAAAACAAGTACAACAAGAAGTATTAAAGGCAAAATTGATTGTTCATAATGCTCAAAACAGAGATTCTATTTTTAAAACAGAAGACACCAATTTTTGTCAGGGAGATATAGAGTTCGCTCTTTATTGTATTGATTTTGATAAAGAAAATTTAGATTCTTTTAATAGTAGTAAGCTCTTAGAAATTCAAGAAGTTCTCCAATACCTTGAAGAAAAAGATCATTTAGTTTCAAATGAGTTAAGAGCCGCTCTTTTTACGATTAAGGATGGTTGGTTTTTTTGTAAATTCTTCCATGTAGGTAACAGTTACAAACACATTGGCGGTCGCAGATTCTGCATTGTTGAAGATATTCAAGCTTTAAGAAACTTTAGTAAAGATAAAGATAAAAATTATTTAAAAGAATTAATTTTTAAACTAATAAACAAAGATATAAAAACACTATTGAAAGACTTTCAAAAAACAAGTCAATATTCTAGTATGAAAAACTGGCAGCAAAAGATCATTAATGAACCTGATAGTCTAAATTATGGATACCATCGTAAATTTATAGCAGTCACTTGGGACTATAAAGAGTGCTATTTACTCAACAGCGAAACAGCCACCTTGAGCAATGGTAAACCAACTTTTAAAGACATTAATAGCAAATAGGTTTAATGTTGGTTTTAAAATAAACAACAACAAGATTTCATTTGTTTGGAGGTCTCTTTTATAAGTTCTTCTTTGATTCTTTGTTGATGTTTTTTAAAAAGACTCATCTTGTTGGAGATTCCAGCTTGCCCAGCTGTCAGAAGAATCTAGTTGAAAGGTGCGGGGTTGTGCAGGTGGGTTGTTCCCAGACACGATGACTGTTTCAAAGGCACTGACAATGACAGACCATTCTTGCCGAGACACCTCATGCGGTCCTTGAATCTCAGTGGGTTCAAGGGAGGCACTTTGCTCCTGTTCAGCACTCACATCAACCTTGCCTGTAAAGACTCTTACTTGTGTTTGTTCGTCTTCAAATGATGCCTCATAAGTAGTGCCTTTAATGCGAATGGCAGCGTTGCGTGTCTTCAAAATCAATCTTGAACGGGAGGTTTGCAGTTGGTTTTTAATCTTTGCCCAGACCTTGCCAAACACAAGAGAAAGCTCAAAAGCCTCTTCGTCTATAAAAGGAGGTGGGTTGATTTTCAACTGACTTTTTGGGGCAATTCTCACTACTCCATACTTGCCAAAGCTGATGACTAAACGAGTGTCTTGCAAAGTTTTGATTTCATCACCTGCTTTGAGCGTTGTGCCTTCTGTTAAATTTTGCCATTGTTGATGAGAGGCTTGGCGGTAAAGTGCCTGATTTTCTATGGACTGCACCTGCACCAGTGTTGGCGTCTTGGCAATGAGCGAGGCTGTGGTCAGCCCCAAAATCAGTAAAACACTATAATTTTTTAGCAAATTGCTTGTCCAAATCTTCATATCTCCATTCTATAAAAAGAAGTTGACGATGGGAATCTGTTGCTGACATTTGAAGTTGTTGCATAGCTTGAAGCAACTGATTCATTTGGGAAAGAGACAACACCCTGCCCACAGAATAAGCCCCTAACTTCGCAGCTTGACTTGTGAGATGCCCCGCCATTTGTTCAGGGTCATTGAGTTGATGCTGTTCTATGACTTGAGTCAGGACGTTTTGAATCATCGTGGCACAGTCCAGATACTTCAAAAAATCTGGTGCTGTTAACAAGCGATAGGTGTTTCTGCCAAACTCTTCTAACGTGAAGCCTTGTTTTTGGAAAAGGGGTAAATTTTTAGCCAGTGCCAAATCAAGATGCGGTGCAAGTTCCAGCAGAATCGGAGAATGAAAGGTATGAATGAGCAAGGTGTCATTCTTGATTTCAAGGTGCAATCGCTGTTCTAAAATTGTCTGGCTTGCCACTTCTTGGTCTATGCACAACAACCCTTTGGGAGTTTGAGCCAAAATGTAGCGGTCTTGCAGTTGAACGATGGCAGTCCACTGCTCTTTTGGCTCTTTTTTGACCTTCGGTTTAGGCAAGACTACCTTTGGTAGTTGAAACTTGAGCTGTCCTGCTTCGTTTGACGAGGGGTGTTGCAAGATAGTCAAATGACTTGGCTTGGCAGAAGACAAGGCTGAGTCAGAAACCACATCGGGATTTTGAACTGCACTTTGAACAGACGGATATTGAGACCCAGAAACACGGGGCTTGGTTTGGTCTGAAAAATATCTTTGGTCAGATTGCTTTCTAATTTGTTGGGTCAGCTGTTCTTCAATAATCGTTGTCACGACTTTGAGGTTCCTAAAGCGGATTTGAGTTTTGGCAGGGTGGACGTTGACATCAATTTCAGAAGGGTCAAGAGAGATTTTTAAAATAAAAAGCGGGTGGCTTCCCCTTTCAATCAATGCACCATAAGACTGATACACACTACTGACCATCTCAGGTGAACGAATGTAGCGTCCATTGACAAAAAGATATTGCTTAGACCTAGAACGTTTGGTGCGGGAAGGTAAGGAAAACAACCCCTCCAATTTCAAATAAGATTCTTCATGCCAAAGTGGAAATACCGATGCTCCAAAGTCTTCTTGGAACAGCTGATAAGCCCTTGCTGACAGGTTGTCTTTGGCAGGCAGGTCAAATGAAAGTTTGTTGTTGTGAGTCAATCGGAAGTGGACATGATGATAAAGAAGTGCCAGCGATAAAAACTGCTCTTGAATGGCACGGAACTCTGTCGCCACCGTCTTCATAAACTTCAACCGTGCAGGCGTATTGAAAAAAAGTTGCTTGACCACAACCTTTGTGCCTTGAGGAAACCCCACTTGGTGGCACTGCTTCAACCTCCCTCCCTCTACCTCAAGCCTTGTACCTGCTTGACCCTCTTTGGCACAGGTCAGCAATTCCAGCCGAGAAACAGAGGCAATCGCCGCCAATGCCTCCCCACGAAAACCCATCGTCTGAATATGGTCAAGGTCAGAAGTCACAGAAATTTTGCTAGTGGCATGCCTTTCTATTGCCAGCTTGGCATTGTCTTCAGTCATGCCATGCCCATTGTCTGCCACCGAGATTAACTCTTTGCCTCCGTTTTGAATGGTGACGTAAATCTGCGTCGCTCCTGCATCAAGAGAGTTTTCTGCAAACTCTTTCACCACAGAAGCGGGACGGTCTACCACCTCACCAGCAGAGATTTGATTAATGATTTCTTCAGGCAGAATTTGAATGTCATTCATCATTCGTGTCATTCATCACTCAAGTTTTGATGAGACGATTCTTGGTCTCCTACAATGAAATACTCACCAGAGACCCAAGCACCTCTGTCAATCATTTGACAACGTTTTGAGCAAAAAGGGCGGTGTTGTGATTGTTGCAAGATGATGAGTTTTTGACATTGAGGACAAGGAACGGTCAACTGTTCAGATTCCTTTGAATGATTTGAGTAAGAAGATGAAGAAGCAGACATTTAACGTACCGTGCGAACTTCGTTAGCCAGAAGACGCAAACCAAGCAAGGCTTGCGAACCACTGATGGGTTTTTGTGGCTCAAACCTTGCCCCAAGTTTGTCATTCAAAGACATAATCCCCCGTGAGACAAGAACACGCGAGGCATTGTAATAAAAGGCATCAGGTCGCACATCTTGCCAAGGAGAAGACTCTCCAATAAAACGCGTGGCAAGGGATTCATCGTTGGTCAGACTGATTAAGATGTCTTCCAAAATCATCGCATATTCTGCACGTGTGACAACTTCGTTAGGATAGAATAATTGACGTGGGTCTGGTTGCATGCCTCTGATGCCATGCTTGATGACTTCTTCAATGTCTGCTTGCAAAGGGTGTTCTGCAATATCAAGGGCTAGACTGGTTTGGTTGCCTTGAGTAGGTTGGAACTTTTGTTGTGATTCAGGGACTTGGAATTGATTGGAGTTTGCTTGAGTTGTAGAAGATTGCCTCAACTTGGCTAATTCAAATTCTTCAACCAGCAACGCTGCCATATCTGCACGGGTCAAGGCACGTAGTGTGGCAATGCGGTTGCCTCTGTCTGTGATAGGTGCAGCACGCAAAACCTGTTCAACTCGTTCCAACGCTCTTGTCGCTTGTTGCAGAAACGCCCCCCTTTGTCTGACAACAGCTCTGTATGACGTCAATGCCTGTTCAAACTTAAAAGATGCCTCATGTGCTTGACCCATGTAATACTCCAAAGAAACCGTGAACGGATAAAGCGTTGAGTTTTCTCCAATGACCCCTTGAGCCTCTTCAAAGGCGTTTTGGGCTTGTTCATACCAGTTGGGCTTGTCTTTTAAAAAAGCCTGTGTGCGAATGGAGTTTGCCAAGACCTGAACTTGTTCTTTTGGAGTAGAAGCACGGTCTGACGCATTGTCTAAAAATTCTTCACTTTGCAAATAAAGTGTCTGTTTTTCGGTGGGAGTTTTCCCTGCAAGTGTGGATTGTTGTGCAGTGATTAAGGCTTGCATAGAAAGGACAACAGGGTCTTGCGATGCAATTTCTTGAGCCAACCGAACAGAACGACGTGCATTGACCCAGTTATTTTGTGCAATGAAATCATTTGCACGCAACAAATGATGTTCAGGGGTATCCAATGCAGCAGAAGGCTTGCGGGTTTCAGTGGTTGCAGAACAACCGACCATCAAACCCAATAAAACCAGATGACACAAAAAACGTCTGACGAAATCAAGTCTCATAATTTGTTTTACTTAAAAATTTGTTTTATTCAAAAAAAGGAAGGATTGTTTGTTTTTGATTTTCAGAAAGGTGTTGATTATCGTTGAGATAGAAAAAGAATTGTTTAAGAGACGCTTGCATGTTGGCAACATCTTCTTCCAGAGGCGCCATATTTTGCTTGAACCAACTTTGAAAATTCTCAACCATCTCCAAATCCCATTCTGCAAGTGCTTTTTCTGCATAGTCTTCTGTAAATACCTCTACGTCGTCATACACCTCATCAGAAGTTGTTTTGTGGAAGGCTTGCATCACTTCGCTTGGCACCATCAGCGGTTTGATGTCTTCAATCTCCTCATCTTCACCTTCCAAAGTCTCCTCTGTTGCTTCATCAGCATTGGCTTTGATTTCACTGGCAAGTTGTTCAATGATAGGCTGATTGACTTCCTCATATTCTGAAATCTTTTTGGTGAGTTCTGAAGAAGGAATGCTTTCCCCTGCCATTCTTGCACAGGTTTGTAAATAGATGGCAACAACGATTGGATTGACAAAAGGAGGAATGTTTTGCCCAAAAAAATGATAAAGCCCTTGAATCATAAGAGACTTTGAACGATTCCCTTGATAGCGACTTTGAATTTTTTCCAATTCTGCAAACAAGGCATCTTGTCTTTCTTCGTCCATCAATTCCAAGATGATTTGGGGAGAACTCATGCCTTGTGCTTGATATTGCTGGATTTTGTCTCGGTCTAGCTCAAAGTCTTCTAATTCTGGTTCATAGATAAGATAGGGGACTTTGACAAGAAGCTGTGTGATGTTTTTTTGGGAATTGAAATTGCTTTGAGCGCGGCTAGAATAGGCTTTGCGTTGCTTGGTCTTTTTGATGTTTTTTTGGGTCTTACGTTTCAGCATTCCTGCTTTCTTTTGCTTTTTTGCCATATTTTAAAATTGGTCTTTTAACGGAGTTGAATTAAACTTTTTGATAAAGTTCAACATTGTATCAATTTTTTGAAATTGTATCATCTTTTGAAATTACCACTCAAACACATTTTCATCTTCATCTTCATCTCTTTTCTCCCACTTCATAACTTCTATGCTCAAAACTTTTTTCCTGAATCCCCTCCTGCAAGCAATCAAATCACCTTTTCCATCTCTTCTACCCCTGAAATCATCAGACCTGAAGAATACGGCAGGATTAAAGTAGAAGCAACGCTTGAAAAAGGCTGGTCTCTGTATTCCATTGCCCCCATTGAGGAAGATGCTGCACCACTACCAACCAAACTAGAATTGACCTTGCAAGGTGACGGTATTGCAGAAGGCGTCTTTTACGAGACGCAAGCCATCGTCAAACATTCTCCTCTTTTTGAAATCCCTCTAAGTTACCATCGTCAAAAGGCAGTCTTTTATCATAATTTCAGAATGCCAAAACGTCCCACTTCACGTCAAAGCGAAGCGTCTGTTTCTGTGGAATACCAAATCTGTTCTGAAAAAGTATGCCTGCCCCCAACACAAATCAACCTTCAGGATTCTTTTTTGGTAGAAGATGGAGACGTGCGGTCTGACTTTTCTCAACCTCGCTACGATGTAGAAAGGGTCACCCCAGACTTTGAATGGTCTTGGCAGACAGTCCAGTTTTTGATTTTAGCCTTTTCATCAGGACTTTTGGCACTGCTGACTCCGTGCGTATTCCCAATGTTTCCAATCACGGTGGGATACTTCCAAAAACAAAACAAGTCTTCACTGTGGCAAGCAGTTGTTTTGTTTGCAGTGGGAATGATTGGGACTTACGTCTTGCTAGGTGTGGGAGTGTCATCTTTGGTAGGGGCAGGTGCAATTTCAGACATTGCCTCTAATCCTTTTGTGAATTTGGGCATTGGCATTTTGTTTATCTGGTTTGCTCTGGGTTTGATGGGTTTTCAAACCCAAATCAATTTTTCGTTTGGACACCATTTGGACATCATTGGCAGAAAGAAATGGGTTGATGACAAGTCTTCAACGTCTTGGGGTGCTGTGTTGATGGGGATTGCTTTCACCTTGATTGCCTTTACCTGTACCATGCAGTTTGTTGGGACTTTGCTGGTGACTGCAATGTTTGGACATTGGCTTCTGCCAACTCTTGGAATGCTGATGTTTTCTATTGCGTTTGCAACGCCTTTTTTAGTCTTGGCATGCTTCCCTCAACTGAAGAAAGTTTGGCAAACAAAAAGTTGGGTGGAAGCCCTTAAAAAAGTCTTGGGGTTGCTAGAGTTAGCGGTAGCAGTGAAGTTTATCAGCAATGCTGATGTGATTTTAGGATTGGGATTTGTGAATCGCCATGTGATGCTTGCCATCTGGGGTGCTGTGTCCTTGTATGCAGCAGCATTTCTTTTTGGATTAGTCCCTATTTTCAAATACCGCTTGACAAGATTATCTTTGACTCAAAGAGTCCCTTGGATTCGTGGCGTTTGGGTGGTTTTTTTCGCTGTACTTGGGACGTATTTGTTCGTTGGTTTCAGTCAACCTATTCACGGCTGGATAGAGGCTTATTTGCCTGTCAATGTCTCACAAAATCAAAACGAAGAAGAACTTTTTGAGTGGTTAGAAACCCCAGAAGCAGGTATGAAAGAAGCTGAACGGTTGGGAAAATTGGTGTTCATAGACTTCACAGGTTACACTTGCGTCAACTGCCGTTGGATGGAAAAAAACATCTTTCCACAACCCAAAATCCGAGAGGTCTTAGAAAAGGATTTTGTGCTGGTTCGTTTGTACACAGATGGTGGCAAAGATTATCAACGATGGCAGGAACTTCAGATTCAACGTTTTCAGACTGTGGCACTACCGTTTTACGTCATTCTCACACCACAAAATCAAGTTGTAGCAACCAAAACAGGCTTGACTTCTGATGCTGAAGAATTTCTTGAATTTCTTCAGTCCAAGCCTCTCAAACCCTAAAAATTATGACTGGTCTCTGAGTGCAATGAGTGCATCAACGTCAAGCTCTTCTTCTGGCTGAAGGGTTTGCTGACCTTCTTGTGCTTGATGCTGTGCCAACGCCGCTTCAAAGGCATCTACGTCTTCTACTCTTTCAGTACTTTCTGACTTCAGTGACACAAACTCTGTGTTTTCCAAAAAGACTTCAATGTGAAACTCATGTCCGTCAATTCGCAAAGAAATCCTTCTACATTGCCTTGTGGTCATCGCCGTGCCTTCCAGCGAAAGAGAGATGGCATCAAGCAGACAAATCGCTTGAGGTGGGTTGTTTGAGGCAGAAAGTTCATACCTTTCCTCAATCGTAGAACGGACAGAACCAATGACTTGATTCATCAATTCACCAATACAATCAATCACATCTTTTGAGGTGTGATTAGTTGCAAGCTCTTCTTCTGGCATACCCATCTTAAGCAAGGAATGCCGATAATAGGTCATGGCGGCTTCTTTGCTTAAATTCAAAACCATCAAGCCAAAGTAGTCTCCCCTAAAATGGACAAAGGTTGCAATGTCTGGACGCATCTTTAAACCTGACGTCTTTTGCAAAGTTGTAGATAAGCGGACTTTGACCCCTGCCGCCCTTTCCATCAAATCTACTGCTGCTTGACCAAATAAATTAGAAATCACATTAATTGTATGAACTTGCCTTTTTTGCATAATCTGTTACTCCTCAAAATTGTAAAAATAGTCTCCTAGATTCAAGTCAAAAGATTATGCCATGACTGACCTAGAAGTCATAGCCCCGTTGATTGAAAAAATTGTTTCATTCAAAACCTGCATTGTGTTCTCATCTGTTCTCATTCGTCAATTTTTGCTTCTTCAAGAAAAGAGTTTGGAAGTTGCTTTTTATGAGGCACTCCTAGTGCTTGAATTTGTGTGGCTTGGCTGATTAAATTCCCTTTGCCTGTCTTGAGTTTTTTGCACGCCTCATCATAAGTTTGTTGAGTCAGTCCTATTTGTTTGCCAACTTTTTCTAGGTCTTGGGCAAAGCTACTGAATTTGTCCAGCATTTTTGAAGCACGTTCTGCAATCTCTCTGACATTTTTAGCTTGGTCTTCCATATTCCATAAGGCTTTGACGGCATACAAGCTGACAAATAAAGTCGTTGGTGAGACAAGGAAGATTCGTTTTTGAAAAGCGTCATTGCACAATGACGTTTGATGTTGCAAAGCCACAGAAAAAGCACCTTCTATCGGAACGAACATTAACACCATGTCAAGAGTCTTATCTTGCAAATCAGGCAAGCTGGCATACTCTTTCTTTGCCAAGTCTTTGATATGATTTTCAACTGATTTGACATGTGCTTTGAGCGATTCTTGCCGTGTGTCTTCATTGGTTGCATTGCAAAAATCAGTATATGCTTCTAGTGATGTTTTAGCGTCTATGATGATGACTTTATTTTCAGGCAAATAGACGAGTGCATCAGGACGTTTTCTTCGGTCTTGTTCATCTTGAAAGGATTCTTGCACTTTGTACTCTCTTCCTTTGGTGAGTCCCACACTTTCCAACACTTTCTCCAAAATCATCTCTCCCCATGCACCTTGTGTCTGACTTTCATTTTTCAAAGCCTTGGTGAGGTTATTGGCATCTTGACTCAGTTTTTGGTTGAGTTCCATCAACTGCTTTAACTCTTGCCCAAGCTGACCTTGCTTTTCTATTTCATGCTTCCTTGCCGTTTCTGCTTCTTGTTTAAAAGTGGCTAAGTCATGTTGAAAAGGTTTTAACAGTTCATTCAGTTCTTTATTTTGTTGTTCTGAAAACTGCTTGCCCTTCTTTTCCAAAATCTGATTGGCTAAGTTTTCAAAAGTCTCACGCATTTGTTGTTCTTGGTCTTTCAAAAACTGTTCTTTTTCTTCAAAACGTTTGAGTTGTTCTGCTTGCTGAACCTTCATCGTCTCAATCGTTTCATTTGCCTTAGCTAACTCTTCTTTTTTCACTTCCAAAAAATTCGCTTGCTCGCGATTCTCTGACTCAATCTTTTGTAAGGATTTTTGCTTCTCCTCTATTGCTTTAACGTAGTACTCCTGTTCTGTTTGATTTGTCGCTTGCAAAACCTCCAATTCTTTGAGTTGGATTAATAATTCTTGACTCTGCTTTTGATAGGTTTCTCGCTCTTGGGAGAGTTGTTGATTTTCGTTGTTTTGGGAGTCAATTTGTTGCAAAAGGTGAGCATGTTGAGCTTGATATAACTTTTTCATCACAAACCAAACCAGCAAGCTACAAAATAAAAGCAAAAGGACTAGAGTGATGGCAACAGCCTTGAAAGGCACAGCAACAGATAAAAGGTCGGACATCGTTAATTTTTTAAAGAAACATGATTTTTAAACTTGTCTTTTAACTTATTCTTTCAAAATGAGTTTTTAGCCTAAAAATGCTACTAAAAAACAAGTGATGGTTTAAAAACATGAGAAACAATGGATTGTAATTTATTCGGAAGTCTCTACACGAAAGGCATAATGACGCCCCACTTTCCCTAACTTTCCGCTGATTTGTTCCCCTTCGCACACAGCAGAAAGTGTCGCATTGAGTTTTTGATTAAGCCTAATCACTGTCCCAGCTTCCACCTTCTGCCACTCTTCCAATGTCATAGGGCATTCTCCAATGGTGATGCAAATCTGGCTTGTTTTGTCCAACGATTCTGCCAAGCTAGCAGGCAACAAAAGCATGATGTTTTCATGGCAAGATGTTTGGAACTTCCATTGAATAAAAGAGACTTCATCAGCAACATGTTCATAAGGAAAGCTGTGAGCGATAGACTTGAGCGGGACTTGAGCCAATCTAGCAAATAATTGAAAAACAGATTCTGCAAAGTTTCTGAATTGTGGGGCTTGAGTGCGTTGCGAACACTGTAGGAAGCTCAAAGCATGGTCTCCCAATTCTGCAATGGATTCATGGGAGACACTACGTTTTTTAAATTGATGAAACATGAGAACTTCTAAAACATTTGAGTCAATGGTGGCATCTGGATTAACATGTCTTTGAAAAAACCACTCAATGTCAGAAAGGAGCGGTTGTAGTTTTGGTGAGAACTGCTCAATTAACTCATCAGCTGGGATTGCCTCCGTTTTGCGTTCCTGACGTTGTGCAAAAGTATCAGCCATCATCTCACCCAAGAGTTTAGAGTCTAAAAAAGAGTCCTCTAACTCATCAGAATCCATGTTCATAGTTCATTTATTACAAAAAATGTTTAGAAGCAACTCAAGGTTTTGACACCACTGCCGATAATGAAAGGAGATTCAACTTTGGAGGAAACTAAACCTTGCTTGTCAAAGTTTAGTCTCTTCATTTCAGCACAATTTAGGAGTATCACCATGAACCAAATAGACGAAAAAATTGAAAAAATGCAATCCTTAATCGGTTATGAAAGTAGTGAGAAATTTGAGGCAGAAGTCTTTGATGCCGTCTCACAGCTGGCAAATGCGATGCAACAAAATCCCACTGACCATGAAACCAAAGTCTCTTATGCAACTCATGTCTTTGCCAAGATGCTAGACAACCTTGCTGAATTGATGACAGAACCCGTCATACTGAATTAGACAAAGTTTGATTGAGCGAACCAGAACGAAACCCTGACAGGTCTAGTGCCACGTAGGTGTATCCACAGCCTTTGAGACGTTTCTGAATCAGGTCTGTCAGTGCCATCAGTTTTGTAAAATCTTCTTTTGGCACTTCTATTCTAGCAAGGTTTTCATGGTGTCGGACTCGGCATTGCTTAAATCCAAGGCGGATTAGAATGTTCTCAGCTTGCTCAATTTGACCAAGTTTCTGTGCAGAGACTTCTGAACCATAGGGAATACGGCTAGACAAGCATGCAGATTGGGGTTTGTCTGCATTTTCTAACTCAAGAACTTTTGCCAGCTGGCGGACGTCTGCCTTAGAAAACCCACATTCTGCAAGAGGTGATTGCACCTGAAACTCTGATGCGGCTTCTAAGCCCGGTCGGTAATCTTGCAAATCATCACCATTTGTGCCATTGACAATGTAAGCATATCCTTGTAGCAACGCAATTTTTTTAAGATGTTCGTAAAGAGTCTGCTTGCAAAAATAACAGCGATTGGCTGGATTTTTGACGTAATTAGGATTTTGCAATTCATCAGTTTCAATCACTTGATGTTGCATTCCCCATGACCAAGCCAGCTTTTTCGTCAATTCCAAATCTGCAGTTTTCAGACTTTTTGAGGCAGAGGTCACAGCCAACGCTTTGCCTCCCAAAACCTGATGCGCCACGTATCCCACCAACGAACTATCAATCCCACCAGAAAATGCAATAATCACACTCTCCAGCCTTTCAAACAAGTTGATGAGTTTTTGATGCTTTGAGGTTAAATGATTCATCTTGCCATACAAAAGACTTTAACCCATAAATAATTTGAGGAAAACAGCAACGTTCAAGGCAATAGAGAATCCTATCATCCAGCGATTCAATTTGACTTCTCCTTTTAATTCAGCAATTTCAGACTTGACATTGGCAATGTCCTCTTTGGTGGCAGTGCCTTTTTCCACTGCATTTTTAAGTGCAGTGGCTTGGACTTCTGCTTGTTCAGGAGTGAAGCCAACAGCCGTCAGTTCTTTGGTATAAGCAAGTGTATCTATCATGTCTTTTAGCCTTAAAAACAAATAGATTAGAAAAGTTAGATGAAAAAATCAAATGGCTGAAAGGATTGTAAGAGAAGTTCTAAACGTTAAAATTTTAACCCGTGAATAACTTAACAAAGATGCCAGAAACCATCACCAGAACAAAGCCAAGCATTCAACGGTTGAGTTTCATTTCTCCTTTTAATTCAGCAATTTCAGACTTGACATTGGCAGTGTCTTCTTCCACTGCATTTTTAAGTGCAGTGGCTTGGACTTCTGCTTGTTCAGGAGTGAAGCCGACAGCCGTCAGTTCTTTGGTGTAAGCAAGTGTGTCTATCATGTTTTTTAGCCTTAAAAACAAATAGATTAGAAAAGTTAGATGAAAAAATCAAATGACTGCGATGCTTCAAGATTGCTGTGATTTTTCAATGAGATAAGTATAGCCACGCAAGCCTTGCCGATAAAGCCTCATAAATTCTTCTGCTTCTTCAGGAGAGATGCCGTTTTGCCCTTGACTAACGCCGATGTGCCTTGACACTTTTTGCAGTAAATTATCAGCATCATATTGGACATACTTCAAAACATCGCTCACATCTTCTCCTTCCACTACTTGTTCATAAGACCATTCACCATTTTGATTCAGCACCACATGGACTGTGTGAGTGTCCCCAAACAAATTATGCAAATCTCCAAGAATCTCCTGATACGCCCCCACAAGATACGCCCCAAAAAGATAAGGTTCTCCCAAACGAAACTCATGCGCTGGCAGTACCGAAGAGACACTTTGCCCCAAAACAAACTGGTCTAGCTTACCGTCTGAATCGCAAGTGATGTCTTGTAGCACAACTTCTTTGGTAGGTTCTTCATTCAAACGATGAATGGGAGTGATGGGGAAGAGGTGGTCTATTGCCCACGAATCAGGAAGGGATTGGAAGATGGAAAAGTTGCAAAAATATTTATCTGCTAGCTTTTTTCGGATTTCATTGAGTTCAGCAGGACAAGGGTCTAATTGTTGTGCATGGTCGCAGCAACTTTTGGCAATTTGCCAGAACATACGTTCCACCTGTGCCTTGCCCTTCAAATCCATCAGTCCCAAATTAAACTTCATCAAAGACTGTTCTCGCAGTTCCAAAGCATCATGCCATGACTCCATCAGATTATCTTGGTTAACATCATGCAAGATTTCATGGAGGTCAAGAATGGTAGGGTCTTTTTCGCCTTCAAGGCTTTCTTCTTCGTTCCAAGAGACTGAATGTGTGGCATCAAGAATGTTAAAAATCATCACAGAATGATGAGCCGTCAAAGCACGTCCTGACTCTGAAATCAAATGAGGGTGAGGCAGATTTTCTTCTTCACATGCCTCGTAAATGTAATACACGACATCGTTGGCGTATTCTTGAATGGTATAATTCACACTAGCATTGGCTTGTTCCCCATAATTGACCCCAAGACCTCCGCCAACATCTATGAAGTCTATTGGACAATCCAGCTTCCGCAATTCCACATAAAACCGCCTGACTTCCCGCAGAGCATTTTTGATGCAACCAATCCTGCCCACTTGACTACCTAGATGAAAATGAATGAGCTGAAGGCAGTCCAAAAATCCTTCAGCTTTGGCAGTATTGACAGCATTCATCACCTCAGCTACAGTCAAACCAAACTTTGAAAAATCCCCACCTGATTTCCCCCACCTGCCAATCGCTGATGAAGACAACCTCACACGCAACCCAATACGCGGCTTAATGTTAAGAGTCTTAGCTTGTTTGATGATGAGGTTCAGCTCGTGGAGTTTTTCAACGACTATGAAAATAGTTCTGTTGAGCTTTTGACCGATGAGTGCCATACGGATGTAAGTCTCATCTTTGTATCCATTACAAATGATTGGAGCGTTTGGGGATTCCATCATGGCAAGCGTGGCGTAAAGCTCTGGCTTTGACCCCGCTTCTACCCCAAAATGATAGGGATTGCCAAATTTGATGACATCTTTAACAACTTGGCGGTGTGGATTGACTTTGACAGGATAGACCCCGTAATACTTTCCATGATAGCCATAACTTTCTGATGCACTCTGGAATGCCTTGCAAATCGTCAAAATCCTCTGTTGCAAAATGTTTGAGAACCTCACCAAAACAGGAAGCTCTAGCCCCCTGTTTTGAATCTCATCTGCCAGAACTTTTAAGTCAATGTGATGCTGTCCCTCAAGGGGAGTGACAGTAAGATTCCCTTGTTCGTTGACGTCAAAAAAGCCTTCTCCCCATTTATCCATTCCATAAAGCTCTACTGCCTTTTGTATGATTTCTTGGGACATGCAACCTTGAAAAAAAACACAACAGAATATAAAGACAACCCCCGATTGTCAACACCATTCCAAATCTTCCTTCAAATTCTTCAAAAAATCCTTTTTGATTCTTTTCAAAAATGACCATCTACCGACTCTGCCGCGTGAATCATTCAAAATGACGCCTAAAAATCACAATAAAAAATTTAAAATAACACTTGCAACTGATAAAAACTCATGCTAATTTCTGTTTTTTCATTAATCATAATCATCATATAAGGAGAAAATTATGAAAAAAGAACATTTGGAGTATTGGAACTCTAATCTCAAATACCTTGCATGGTTGCTAGGCATTTGGTTTGTTGTTTCTTGTGTACTGGGCATCTTCTTTGCCGATGCACTCAACTCTATACGGCTTGCAGGGTTCAAGCTGGGATTTTGGATTGCACAACAAGGGTCAATCTATGTGTTTGTCATCTTGATTTTTGTCTATTCCAATTTGATGGAAAAATTGGAAGATAAGCATCAAGTTTCAGAAGACTAACGTTTCAACTCAATTTATAGGAGGCTTTTATGTCAGTACAAATTTGGACTTATCTCATCGTAAGCATTACTTTTATGCTTTATATCTGGATTGCTTTGAGGTCACGTGCAGAATCTACTGGTGATTTTTATGTGGCAAGTAAATCTGTGCCAGCAGTGGCAAATGGCATGGCAACTGCCGCAGATTGGATGTCTGCGGCATCGTTTATTTCTATGGCAGGAATCATCTCCTTTGCAGGATATGATGGCAGCGTGTTTCTAATGGGCTGGACAGGTGGCTACGTCTTGTTAGCATTGCTACTTGCCCCTTATCTACGGAAGTTTGGGAAGTTTACAGTGCCTGACTTCATTGGGGATCGGTATTATTCTGAAATTGCTAGAACAGTAGGAGTGGTTTGTGCATTGGTCGTGTCGTTCACCTACATTGCAGGTCAGATGAGGGGTGTTGGAGTCGTCTTTTCCAGATTTCTTGAAGTCCCTATCAATACAGGCGTCGTGATTGGTATGATTATCGTTTTCTTCTATGCCGTGCTGGGTGGTATGAAAGGGATTACTTACACGCAAGTTGCTCAATATTGTGTCCTGATTTTTGCATACATGCTACCTGCCTTTTTCATCTCGTTTCAATTAACGGGACACATTTTGCCTCACTCTGGCTTTGGTTCAACTTTGCAAGATGGTTCTTATTTGCTGGACAAGCTGGACGGATTGCACCGAGAATTGGGATTTGCAGAATACACATCAGGTTCTAAAAGCGTCATTGATGTCTTTGCCATCACATTTGCTTTGATGGTTGGTACTGCAGGATTGCCTCATGTCATCATTCGTTTCTTCACAGTTCCCAGAGTCCGTGATGCCAGAAAGTCAGCAGGCTGGGCATTGGTTTTTATCGCCATTCTTTACACAACAGCCCCTGCTATTGCCTCCTTTGCCAGAGTCAATTTGATTGAAACTGTATCTCAAAAAGAATATCGCATCTTGCCTGAATGGTTTAAAAAGTGGGAGGCAACCAACCTCATTGCATGGGTGGACAAAGACGATGATGGTCAAGTTAAGTACACTGCAGGCAACGCATTTATTGGGAAGCCACAACAAAAACTCAATGAATCAGGAGACCCAGAACGAGGCAAACATGGACAAATTTTAATCACCAATCAAGCGACAAGCGGTTCCAACGAACTCTACATTGATCGTGATATTATGGTGCTTGCTAATCCTGAAATTGCTCAACTTCCAAATTGGGTCATTGCTTTGGTTGCCGCAGGTGGACTAGCTGCCGCACTTTCCACTGCTGCAGGATTGTTGCTTGTGATCTCTTCTTCTGTCTCCCACGATTTAATCAAATCTCAAATCAAACCAGATTTGACAGACAAGCAGGAGTTATTGGTCGCTAGAATTGCCGCAGGGGTTGCTGTCATTGTGGCAGGATACTTTGGAATCAATCCACCGGGATTTGTTGCCGCTGTGGTCGCATTAGCATTTGGACTAGCTGCAGCCTCTTTCTTCCCTGCCATCATTCTTGGCATCTTTTACAAACGAATGAATAAAGAGGGGGCAATTACAGGCATGGTCGTTGGGCTTTTACTCATGATCTTCTACATGCTCAAGTTCAAGTTTAATCTATTCGGACCCACCTCCCCAAGTGATTGGTGGTTTGGTATCTCTCCAGAAGGATTTGGAACGATTGCCATGGTCACTAACTTGGTTGTCTCAATGGTCGTGTCTCTCTTCACCCCTGCCCCACCTGAAAAAGTGCAAGAGATGGTGGAAAATATCAGACTCCCCTAACCCTTCACAAAGCAGGGTCTTTTCATTCCCTTCTACTGGAGGGGAATGACTTTGCAAGTTTCTCAATTTTCTTTTCCTCATTCTGTTTTTCTCCTCAATTTCTGAGGTTTCTTTTTTCTCACCTTTTTCGTCATCGCTCACCTTGAAAACTGTCATTGCGGGTCAAGCCCACAATGACAGTTTTCAAAGTGAGCAAAATCCTCCCGTCACTTGAGTGCCTGACACGGAATCTCAAAAACAAAAGAGAGATTGCTCACTCAAGGCGAGCAATGACTTAAACACAAGCCCGCAGTGACAAAAAGGAAGAAAGGAAGAAGAAACGAAAACGTTCAAGTACGTTCTGGAATTGTCACAGAACAAAAATAATAAATATTGTTTATACCGGCGATCTTATTATTTATACTGTAGCCGGAAGGTCTGATACCATTGAGTGTCCATATAACAGTAACTGTGGCAGTGAAAGCTCTACCAACGTAATGACGTTGAGTATCTCCGAAAACAGCTTGGGCTAACGCTCTATTACCAGAGTTATCATTGTTAAGATTTTTAAATTTGACGCTCTTTGTATTTTGATAGTCGACGGCTTGACATTCACTACTGTCATATCTTGGTATCCTGTCGCCTTTGTCAATGTAATACCAGAGTTCTCCATCTTTTTCCAAATGGAAGTCATCAGTTAGGACTTGAGAGAACGAATCTACATCAAAGCCTGTGATGTGAGCCACTGTGTTATGATTGGCATTGTTAGTGGCAAAAGAGACAGGATTGCCAGAGCGATTAAAAGCAGAAGCCCCGCCAGCCGTTTTAATTGCCACTTTGTAGGTTTTGTTCAAGCCCCAAGTTTGCTTGGGAATGATGACGTGATTCGTTTTGTTTCCTTTCTGCACATAAACTTTTTCACAGTTTAGGAAATCGTCTGATGAGACAAGCAAGGCATTCAAAGGGGTATCTTCACAAACCGTTTTGTCATTGGAGACTAGAGTTTGAGAAGTATCCAGTCTCATCACTGAACGTCCATAAGCTTTGTCTGATGTGTCTTGCATCTTAGTAAAAGCGGTTGCTGTAACAGCAACACCCAACGTTAATGCCTTTGGAGTAGATGGCGTTGACCCTCCACCGGAATTTGGCGACGGGTTAGAACCCCCATTGACCACTGTAAAAGCCCAGTTTGATTTTTTTCTCAAGATTTTGAATTGCAGTTGCCCTTTGCCTGCTGTGACGCCTGTCAACTTCAGCTTGGCTTGAAATTCAGCCTTCCTCGGCAAAATGTAAGACAACTTTCCACTTTGCCCAACTGTTTCTCCTTCAATCTGCCCAACCGCTTTGTCCCCTAACACGACCAGCTTCAAAGACGTCAGGCTTTCATCGTAAGCGATGCTCAACCGCTTGCCTTGATAAATAGTTGACACGGTGCAGGTGAGGTTGGCAACCAGTTCTTGACCTGTTGTCAAAGAACTGCTAGAGTCCACCTCGCAGGTGGCTTGGTTCTGTGCGGCGTCCTCCTCATTTTCTTCAGCAGGTGGCACACAACCTGCTAAAACAAGCATTGTCAGGAAAATGATTATCTTGTCATAAAAAGACCCCCCCTGACAAGAGGTTTTGAATGGATTTGATTTGTTCTAACATAAGAAACTCCTTTGATAAATGGTTGAAAAGAAAAAGAACAAAAGCAAGATGGCGATTTTAGCAAATTTTCAAAAACAAATGCAACTTTTAAAATGATGAATTTTGATTATTTTTAGTGGTTTGAGCAAAAAAGCAAGTCTGTAAACGTCATCAGTCACTTGAGTGCTTGACACAGAATCTCAAAAAACAAAAGAGAGATTGCGGGTCAAGGTGAGCAATGACAGTTTTCAAAGTGAGCAAAATCCTCCCGTCATTCTGTGACCCTCTTAGTCATTTTGAACTTGATTCAGAATCTCTCACCAAACCAAGCATGGATTCCTGCTTTTGCAAGAATGACAACTTTTGTCATTCTGTGCTTGACACAGAATCTCAAAAAACAACGGAAGCGATTAAGAACTTTCTTGAGATTGCAGGTCAAGATGAGCAATGACAGTTCTCAAAGTGAGCAAACTCCTCTGTCATTCTGTGCTTGACACAGAATCTCAAAAAAGAGTGAAAACAGAATGAAAAAGAGAGAGCTTGCGGGTCAAGGTGAGCAATGACAGTTTTCAAAGTGAGCAAACTCCTCTGTCATTCCGTGCTTGACACGGAATCTCTCACCAAACCAAGCATGGATTTCTGCTTTTGCAAGAATGATAACTTTTGTCATTCCGTGCTTGATGCGGAATCTCAAAAAAACAAGATGAGATTGCGGGTCAAGGTGAGCAATGACAGTTCTCAAGGTGGTAAACTCCTCACGTCATTCCGTGCTTGATACGGAATCTCAAAAAAGAGTGAAAACAGAATGAAAAAGAGAGAGATTGCGGGTCAAGCACGCAATGACAGTTCTCAAGGTGGCAAACTCCTCACGTCATTCCGTGCTTGATGCGGAATCTCAAAAAAACAAGATGAGATTGCGGGTCAAGCACGCAATGACGGAAAGGCAAGCCTTGCAATGACGGTTGTAGAGAGATTGCGGGTCAAGCCCGCAATGACAGTTTTCAAGGTGGCAAAATCCTCCCGTCATTCCGTGCTTGACACGGAATCTATCGTCAATCAGGGCATGGATTCCTGCTTTCACTCCGAATGACGAGAAAGAATGAATGAGAAAAAGAGAGAGATTGCGGGTCAAGCCCGCAATGACAAAAAACAAGTCTGCAAACGTCATCAGTCACTTGAGTGCTTGACACGGAATCTATCACCAAACCAAGCATGGATTCCTGCTTTCGCAGGAATGACCTAAACACAAGCCCGCAATGACGAAAAGAAAACGTTTAAGTACGTTCTGGAATCTTCACAAAACAAAGATAATAAGCAGAATATCTTGCTACATATCCCGGTGCAACAGCATACGGTACACGACCACGACCGTCGTCTCCTACGTCGAGTTGACGGACATTAGTGTCAGTGTTGCCACCAGAAAGATAGTAGCTGTTGGCATCTAAAAGAGTTCTGGCAAACTCTCTATCAGCCTGATTGTTGCTATTAAGATTTTTAAATTGTTTGTTATTTATTGCCTTGTAGTTGATTGCTTGACACTCACTGCTATCATAGCTCGGTATTATCTTGCCTTTGTTGATGTAATACCAGAGTTCTCCATCTTTTTCTAAGTGGAAGTGATTGTTTAGCACTTTAGGTCTTGACCCAACATCAAATCTGGTGACGTGTGCGGCAGTGTTGTGATTGGCATTGTTGGTGGTGAAGGAAACGGGATTGCCAGAGCGATTGAAAGCAGAAGCACCGCCAGCCGTTCTGACCGACACTTTGTAGGTTTTGTTCAAGTCCCAAGTTTGTTTAGGAATGATGACATGATTGGTGTTGTCGCCTTTCTGCACATGCACTTTCTCACAAGTTACAAAGTTGTCCGATGAGACAAGCAAGGCGTTCAAAGGAGCATCTTCGCAATGTTCCTCGTCATTAGAAAGGAGGGCTTGGGAAGTGTCTAGCCTCATCACCGAACGTCCGTATGCTTTGCCTGATGTATCCTGCATCTTAGTAAAAGCCGATGCTGTAACTGCAGCACCCAGAGTCCATGACTTTGGTCTACCTTGTACCACGGTGAATGACCAGTCCGATTCTTGACTCAATATCTTGAAGTTGAGTTGCCCTTTGCCTGCTGTGCCCCCTGTCAACTTCAACTTGGCTTGAAATTTTTCTTGTTTAGGCAAGGTGTAGGTGAGTTTTCCGCTTTGTGCGACTGTTTCTTTTTCTCCAACAATCAGCTTCAAAGACGTCAAACTTTGGTCGTAAGTGATGTTTAATTTTTCGCCTTGATGGGTCTCTGATACGGTACATGTAAGGTTGGTGACCAATTCTTGACCTGTTGTCAAAGAACTGTTTGAGTTAACCTCGCAAGTAGCTTGATTCTGAGTGTCTTCGTCCTCACTTTCTTTATTAGGTGGTGTTCAAGCTGTCAAGACCAGAAGCGTCAAGAAAACGATTATCTTGTCATAAAAAGCCCCCCCCCTGACAGAAGGGATTGAATGGATTTGATTTGTTCTAACATAAAAATCTCCTTATGGTAGTGGTTAAATGAAAATGAACAAAAGCAAGATGACAATTTTAGCAAACCTTGAAAAACAAATGCAACTTGAAATTATAATTTTTGGTTTGTGAGAGATTTAAGAGTGGCTTGTATGGCATTGGGTTTAAGAGTCATGCTATTCTTTTAATCGTCATTTTAAAATTTATTTAAGGAGTCTGCGATGCTAAGTGCTATAGAGATTGCCAAAGAAATCATAGCAAGGAGTCAACCTGATTTGGGTCAGGTCATCTCCAATTTGAAGTTACAAAAGTTCCTTTATTATGCCCAAGGATTTTCATTGGCGATAGAGAAAAAACCGCTCTTTTTAGAGGGTTTAGAAGCGTGGGAATTGGGACCTGTCGTGCCAGATGTCTATCATCATTTTAAGAAATATGGACAATCTGCCATCTTGATTGATTATGAATCACAAAAAACTTGCCCGATCCTTGACGCCATCAAAGAGACTTACATGCAGATTGACGCAATCAAGTTATTTCAAATGACTCACGAAGAATCGCCTTGGCTAAATTCTTACCAAGAGGGTCAAAACGTCCCAATAACCCATGAGTCTTTGCTAAACTTTTTTCAAAGTGAGTTTGCAATGAAAGATGAGTTTGTTGAGGTTTATATTGAACTCAAAGAAAAGCCTGTGTCTGTTGTTTTGCCAAACTACAAACCCGACTCTGAACGCATGAAAAAGATAGAATCTTATTTTGGAATATAAGACAGCGCAAGACCATTATCTTTGTAAAAATGAGGCAAAAGTTTGTAAATTTTACCCACACACAGGAGCATTAGATTTTTTTCATTCTTTGCTGATGAAGAAAAGGATTTGTTATGTGATGTCTTTTGTTATTTGCATCTCAAGTTTCAGTCTTTAAAACAAAGCAAACATTTACAAGCATTAGATACAGACTTGCAGATTTACCAGACGACCTACCAAAAATATTGGATCAAATTCAAGAAAAACCAATCCCTTCCTCTGACATTCATTGAACTCAAAGCGATTTGAGAGACAATGACGGCAGTCCACAGGTATTGACGCCTAGCTCAAGAACAAGAACACCGCCAACATACTAATCCCTAAAAGAAAAATGAGAAATTTAAAACCTGAAGGCCAAGGTCAGCAATGAAGAAAAACAAGCCTGCAAACGTCATCAGTCACTTGAGTGCTTGACACGTAATCTCAAAAACAAGCGTGACTAAAAAAGACAGGGTTTTATTTGGCAGGAGGAAGAAAAGAGAACAAAAAGGCTAATAACACCCCAAGTGTGATTAGATTTAAAGAAATGCCAAAAGCAACCATCTATTTAAGGAGTTTCTGGTCCCCTTTTAAAAAATAGATGTCTTCTTTCAGCTCATCTCTGACATTTTGAATGTCTTCTTTCAGTTCATCTCTGACATGTTTCAGCTCATCTTTGACATTCTGGACATCTTCCTTGGTGGCAAGCTCACTTTTAAAATCTACTTTGATGAGTTTGGTCTCTCGTTCCAAGACTTCTTCAAAAAATTCGGTATGCGCTTCTGTGAGTCCTTCTGCTTGTTCTCTTGTAAAGCCGTTGGAAACTAGCTTTTTGTAAAATCCGTGTGGTGCTTGCATTGCCCGAAATCTGAAAACCCTGAACGAAAAGAGAAGATTATGACACGATAATCTTTCTAAAAGCAATCTCTAAACAAGAGTCAGATTGCGGGTCAAGGTCAGCAATGACGGAAAGACAAGCCCTGCAGGTGATGAAAGGGCAAGTCTGCAATGACGAAAGGAAAAAGACTTTTCTTAATAAAATTTGCTTAAAATCACACCTAACATGACGACATTCACAGCTAAAATCATGCCTAACACCCAGCGAGTTGAGTCTATCTTAGATTCTACCAAGTCTATTTTGGACTCTACCGAGTCTATTCTTGATTCCACTTTTGCTATGTCTGCTTTGGTTGCAATTTCTTCTTTCAAAGACTCATTGAGTGTTTGATTCAAAGTGTTGGCTTGGACTTCTGCTTGTTCTGCTGTGAAGCCTCCTGCAATCAAGGCTTTGGTATATGCAAGGGTGTCTATGGCAATCATAAGGCTGTCAGTTTGTCAAGTCTAAAGACGCCATTTTAACACGATTCTCAAAAAAAGAAATAAGCATGACTTGGGCAATCACAAAAAGAAACAGGCGGGGCAGCTTTTGAAAAATGAGAAATTTAAAACCTGAGGGTCAAGGTCAGCAATGACAGTTTTCAAGGTGAGCAAAATCCTCACGTCATTTGAGTGCTTGACACGGAATTTCAAAAAACGGAGCGATTCAGAAAAGAAGAGATTGCGGGTCAAGGTGAGCAAAGTCCTGACGTCATTCCGTGCTTGACACGGAATCCATCAGCAGTTAGAGGATAGATTCCTGCTTTCGCAGGAATGACAAAAAAACAAGCCCGCAATGAAGAAGGGGGGAGGAAAAAAGAAAACCTTTAAGCACGTTCTGGAATCTTCACAGAACAAAGATAATAGAAAGGTTGGCCGTACCTTCTTCCCGCTGTAAAATTCAATCCTGCTCTACCATCACTTGATGCTCTGAGTAAATATCCTACGACATTGGGTCCAGAAATATTAGCGATAAACGCACTAGTATTGCCGTTTAAAATAGTTCTGGCAAAGACTCTGTCATCCTGATTGTTGTCAGCAAGATTTTTAAATTGTTTGTCATCTGTTGCCTTGTAGTTGATTGCCTGACATTCACTCGCATCATAGTTCGGCATCGTAGTGCCTTTGTTGATGAAGTACCAGAGTTCTCCATCTTTTTCTAAGTGGAAGTGATTGTTTAGCACTTTAGGTCTTGACCCAACATCAAATCTGGTAATGTGAGCTACCGTGTTGTGGTTGGCATTGTTGGTAGTGAAGGAAACGGCATTGCCAGAACGATTGAAGGCAGAAGCACCACTTGCTGTTCTCACTGCAACTTTGTAAGTTTCGTTTAAGCCCCAAGTTTGTTTGGGAATGATGACATAATTGGTGTTATCACCTTTTTGAACAAACACTTTCTCACAAGTGACAAAGTCATCTGATGAGACAAGCAGTGCATTCAAAGGGGCATCTTTGCAAACTGTCTCGTCATTGGAAAGGAGGGTTTGAGAAGTGTCTAGCCTCATCACCGAACGTCCATAAGCTTTGCCTGATGTGTCTTGCATCTTGGTAAAAGCAGTTGACGCAACCGCTGCACCCAACGTCAATGCTTTTGGTCCCCCTTGTACCACTGTAAAATCCCAGTTTGATTTTTTGCTCAAAATCTTAAACTTGAGTTGTCCCTTGCCTGTTGTGACTCCTGTTAACTTCAGTTTGGCTTGAAATTCTTCTTGTTTAGGTAAGGTGTAGGTGAGTTTTCCACTTTGCCCCGTTGTTTCTTCACCTGAGACGACCAGCTTCAAGGAAGTCAAACTTTCATCGTAAGTGATGTTTAATTTTTTGCCTTGATAAATTGATGTGGTAGTGCAAGTGAAATTGGCAACCAATTCTTGACCTGTTGAGACAGAACTGTTTGAGTTGACCTCGCACGTAGCTTCACCCTTCTTCGTCTCTCCCTCCTTATTTTCTTCAGCAGGAGGTGTGCAACCTGCTAAGACCAGAAGTGTCAAGAAAACGATTATCTTGTCATAAAAAGCCCCCCCCTGATAAAAAGGGTTTGAATGGATTTGATTTGTTCTAACATAAAAAACTCCTAAATCATGGTTAAATCAGAATGAAAAAAAAGAAATAAAAGAGAGTTAAGGATTCTAGCAGACCTTGAAAAACAAATGCAACTTTTAAAATAATATTTTTGGTATTGTTAAACTATAAGTGATATGCGATATTAAGTTCATTTAATTGAATTGATAGTCATGGTGTAGCAATGAAGTCGTGTCCTAGATGTGAAAGTGAGAAGATGGTTAAGAATGGTTTTTTATATGGTAAACCGAGGAGGCGTTGCAATGCCTGCAACTATCAATATACCAAGTCCTATCGTGGTCAAATCTCACCACAGATCAAAAGAAGAGCATTAGAGTTGTATTTGGAGGGTCTTGGTTTCAGGTCAATCGGTCGTTTGCTGAATTGTTCTCATGTTTCAGTTTATAATTGGGTCTGTAGTTTTGGCGAACAGCTCAAGGCATTAAGAAAGGACACAGACATTGAAATTATGGAAATTGATGAAATGCACACCTACATCCAGTCAAAAAAAACTACTGCTGGCTCTGGATTGCTGTTGATAGATGTGGGAAGCAATTTATCAATTGTGTGCTTGGAAACAGAGACTCAAAAGCCTGTAGGCATTTATGGGACAAGGTCAAGGAAACAAAACCTCTTCAGGTGATGACTGATCACTGCAAGGCTTACAAACAAGTCATTCCCAAAGAAATTCATACATGTTCCAAGGCAGAAACATACACGATAGAAGGGTATAATTCTCTCTTGAGACATTTCTTGGCAAGAATGAGAAGGAAAACCAAATGTTACAGCAAGTCTCTTAAAGCATTACAATATTCTGTTCTTTTGTTCATGGCAAAACGGAATAATCAGCTATCACTTATTACTTAACAATGCCATATTTTTTCATTGATTCCTTTGATAAATCTTGATGAGTGAATGTCAAAGACTTTTAAGAATGCAATCATTGTGAACGCTGGGCAGAGTCAGACCCTTGAAGTCCTGCCAAGCCACCCATTGAGTTTGATGATATTTTTGAGAATGTTCTTGGGGAATGGTCGTTTGTGCCAGATGACATGCAAAAATAGAGAGTTGAATACGATTGGAAGTGTAGCAATGCGTGGCTTGTCCCAAAGACTTCAAATTTTTGGGCATTTGACCCCATTCTTTTTTGATGATGTTCACAAATTGTTCTTCAGCACTTTGACTTGAATCCAAAGCCCATGTTGGCAGCTGCCAAAGTCCGCCTAACGCCTGACCCCACTTGGCATAACAAAGATAGATTTGATGAGCAGACTGAATGATGCCAATGATTTGTTGTTGTTCTTTGCTTTTTTTAGGGGTCTTTGGGGTTGGCAGCAGATGCGTCATGCCCTGATGATATGCCAAGCAAAACTGCCTCACGGGGCATGTTAAACACAATGGCTTTTTAGGTAGGCAGATGGTTGCCCCAAGTTCCATGATGGCTTGGTTAAAAAACCTTGCTTGCCCGCTGGGAATCCAATCTTTTGCAAGACTCCAAAGTTTTTTGTTCAGCGTTGGAGAATTGACTGGTTCTTTCCACAACATCAATCTAGCGGCAACCCTTGCCACGTTTCCGTCAACAATCGGAGCATCTTGACCAAAGGCAATGCTTGCAATCGCACCTGCGTTGTAGCGTCCAACACCGGGCAACGAAAGAATGTCTTCAAACCTTTCTGGGAACACTCCTGCAAATTGCTCGTCAATCAACTTGGCAGATTGATGAATAAACCTTGCCCTGCGATAGTATCCAAGACCCTCCCAAAGTTTTAAAACCTCTTGTTCTGATGCCTTTGCCAGAGGTTGAATAGTCGGGAACGTTTGCATCCATCGGTTAAAATAGGGAATGACCACCGCCACTTGAGTTTGTTGAAGCATGACCTCAGAAATCCAAACTTCATAAGGCAGATATTTTCTTCTCCAAGGCAAAGGTCTCTGTTCTTGTGCAAACCACTCCAGCAACCTTTGTTGAAATGTCTTTAAATCCTCTTTCAGCAACTTCATGTCAAAATGATAGCATGGTCTGTCTGGTTTGTTTAGGAGGAAGTAGGCGTCTTTGTAGAAGATTTGAAACTTTCCAGCAGGTTAGGATAGAATGGTCTGTTTTGTTTGCAAACCTCATTTCTTTAGGAGTTTTTTTATGAGTCTTGATTCAATTCAGACACTCGCTTTGCTAGATGATACAGAACGTGAACTCAATCACAACAAACGTAAGTTAAACGATGTAGAAGCAGAAATTGCCGTAGTGCGTCATGCGTTGACCCAAGCAGAACAAGAGATGCAACAAAAAGAAGAAGAATATCAGACTGCCAAAACAGCCTTTGAGTCTGTCAAGCAAAGGCTGGAAGAAAACACCTCAAGACTGAAGACGATGGAAAAGCAGGTCATGCAAATTCGGAATCAAAAAGAGTTCATTGCCAGTAAAATGCAGGTCAAGGACGTTCGCAAGTTGTGTTCACAATTAGAAGATGAATATTTGGAATATGAAGAAAAAATAGAAGGTTTAGAGTCCACCCTAGACACTGCCAAAACTCAAGTGTCTGAACAGACCAACTTTTTTGAACAGTCCGTTGGCGACCTGCAAAATCAATCTGAACACTTAAAGAAACAGATTGCCAAGAATACCAAAGACTATGACAAGATTCTTTCGCAACTAGAACCTAAATTGCTCCAATTTTACAACCGTTGTTTAGAAAGGGGGCTTTACCCTGTCTTTGCCAGAGTCACTGGCACTAGTTGCACAGGTTGTAATACTGAGCTTTTGCCCCAACTTTTGAATGAGATGAGAACACACCCTGATTCTTACCGCAGTTGCCCCTTTTGCTTCCGCATCGTTTACATCGCTGAATAAGTTCAAGCCGTTGATTGCTTTGAGATTCCTTTTGAAGACCCCAAAGAAGAAGACGAATGTTTTGGGCAAGGTAAGTTGCTTGTCTGTTTGTCTGTCTGCCTGTCAATCAGTCTGTCAATCTGTTTTAAGATTGAGAGGTTGCTTTTTAATATTTTTGGTATTTGTTGGCTCAGCATGTAGTGATTTAGATTATTACAGTCATGTCGTGCAAGGGCATCTTGACATTCTCAACAAAAAGCAAAAAATCACTGAATTGTTGGAGTCAGACCAGACCCCTAATGAACTCAAAAGCAAATTCAAACTCATTCAAACCATCCGCACTTTTGCAAATTCTCATCTCAAATTGCCCCAATCGGGGAGCTACGTCTCTTATGTTGACCTCAAAAGACCCTACGTCACAGCAGTCATCACAGCCTCAAAAAAGCTGGATTTTGAGCCAAAAACGTGGTGGTATCCCTTTGTTGGAGACTTGTCTTACAGAGGTTATTTTGACAAAGCAAAAGCTGATGACCTTGCTGAACAACTCCAGCGAGAAGGCTGGGACGTGAAGGTGGGGAGAGTGTCTGCTTACTCTACTTTGGGCTGGCTTAACAATCCATGGCTTCCTGATTACTTCAAAGACCCACTACTCAACACCTTTTTGAATAGAAGTGAAGCCAGCTTGATAGGCACGCTCATTCACGAAATGGCTCATCAAAAGATTTTCATTGCTGGAGAAACTGCATTTAATGAATCCTTTGCAACTTTTGTAGAGCAAGAGGGGCTGCGTCAATTTTTACAACAGCAAGGAGACGACTCTCAAAGCCGTTATCAAAACTACCTAGACCGACAGCAAGACAGGCAACTCTTTGTCAATTTAGTCTTGGGCTTTGTGGAAAAGCTGAAAACACTTTACAAATCAGATGCCAGCGATGAGGAGAAGCTGGCACAAAAAGCCAAGATTTTTCAGGAACTTAAAGACACTTACCGTCAGAGAAAAGACGAGTTTCATGTCTTGAACTACGATGGCTTTTTTGCACAGAACCTCAACAATGCTCATTTAATCAACATCAGACGTTACCATGGAAACGTGGAACAGATGCAAGAATGGTATGACCAAGCAGGAAGAAACTGGGAGGCATTTTATGAAAAAGTCCGACAAAATGCACCATGAATGCTGATTTTCAAAAAATGGCAAACTTTTCAATTTTTCTCCATTTTCAAGGGTTTGTTTGGTAAGCATAAGTAAGCATAAGAAAACCAATGTTGATTTTCAAAAAATGACAAACTTTTCAATTTTTTCTCAATTTTCAAGGATTTGTTTGACAGCACTCAATTAGAGTTGTTGTCATTTTTCCGATTTTTCTCAAAATGACAATTATTTTACCTGACAACTATCATGCCAAGTCCTTGCTGCAAGCCAATCGTGTAGAGTGTATTGCAAGAGAACAGGCTTTGCGTCAAGACATTCGCCCCATGCGGATAGGCATTTTGAACATCATGCCATCTTGCCAAACTTATGAGTTCAATCTACTGCACCCTCTGGGTTTGTCTATTTTGCAAGTGGACCCTGTCTGGCTGAAGCTCAAATGTCATCAATACAGAAGTTCTAATCAAGACCACATCAATCAACTCTACATTTCTTATGAAGAGGCGATTATACAAAGCCCCCTTGATGGCTTGATCGTGACAGGGGCGCCTGTTGAAAAAATCCGCTTTGAAGACGTCTTGTATTGGGACGAGATTCAGGACATCTTGACTGATGCCAAACAAACGTGTCCCAGTACTCTTGGAATTTGCTGGGGAGGGTTTGCCCTTGCTTATTTGGAAGGAATTGATAAATTTACATATCATCAAAAATTATTTGGAGTCTTTCCTGCCTCTAATTTAGTGCCTTCTCACCTGATTACAGGGGAGCTTGATGATGAGTTTTGGTGTCCTCAAAGCCGTCATGCAGGAATTAATGATGAACAACTCAAGCAAGCAGAAAAAAAAGGTATTTTAAATCTGTTGGCTTATGGGCATGACTGCGGTTACACCATCTTTGAAACTGTAGACCATCGTTACATCATGCACTTGGGACACCCCGAATACAATGCAAGCAGAATTGTTGATGAATGGACTAGAGACTCTGCCAAATCTCATGTCCAACCTCCCGCCCACTTTGACCTTAAAAAACCCATCAATCAATGGCGTTCTCAACGCAATGTCTTCTTTGGACATTGGCTTAAATACTGCTATACCAACATCTCATCTCCAGAAGACCATGACTAGACTATGCCTTCAGTGGACTCCATCATCTCTGTTCTTTTAGAGCAGTACAGCCAATTCCTCACTCTACTTTTAAAAAATCTTCAAAACTATCCTCAATGGAGTTTTTTCATCTTAACTTCAAGTGTGATTGTCCTCATCATTCTCAATTTTCGCCTCTTATTTCAAATCTTCAAAAGGAGGAATCAAAAATCAAAATTGCTGTCTAAAATTAAGAATATTTTAGACTAACTCTTTGATTTTTTTACAAAAAATTTTTTAAACATATAACAAAAAAGCGGTTGCATTTTTTCTCAAAATTTTGTTAGAATACTCCTCTTGTCATTTGTGAGGAATTTAGTGTCTTTCTGTCCGAAAGTTTTCTTCTGCTAGTACGCCTTTCTTGACGTTCAACAATTTTTCGTAACTCCCGAGTATGACTCAAGACTCTGCTAACAAAGTCATCTATTCCATGAGCCATGTGAGTAAAGTTCATCAGGGAAAGACCATTCTCAAAAACATCACGCTTTCGTACTTTTATGGTGCAAAGATTGGGGTATTGGGACTGAACGGTTCTGGTAAGAGTACGCTTTTGAAGATTTTGGCGGGGGTAGATACAGAATTTCAAGGAGACATCAGCAGTGCTTCAGGATACACCATTGGCTATTTGGAGCAAGAACCCTTGATTGATTCTGACAAAACGGTCATGGAGGTTGTGAGAGAAGGTGTTGCAGAGACAGCCAGTTTGATTGATGAATTTAACCAAATTAGCGAAAAATTTTCTGAACCGCTGTCTGATGACGAAATGTCAGAACTCATTGCAAAACAAGGAGAATTGCAAGACATCATTGACTCACGCGATGCGTGGGATTTGGATTCAAGGCTAGAAATGGCGATGCAGGCTCTTCATTGCCCCCCGCCTGATGCGAAAGTCAACATTCTGTCAGGAGGTGAAAAACGTAGAGTTGCCCTGTGTAGATTACTTTTGCAAGAACCTGATATTTTGCTACTTGACGAACCGACCAACCACCTTGACGCCCTGACAGTGTCTTGGCTGGAACATCATCTGAGTCAGTACAAAGGGACTATCATTGCCGTTACTCACGACCGCTACTTCTTAGACAATGTAGCAGGGTGGATTCTGGAGTTAGACCGTGGCAAGGGGATTCCTTGGAAGGGGAATTATTCATCATGGCTGGAACAGAAACAAAAGCGATTGCAAGATGAAGAAAAAAAGGAGCTTCAGCTTCAACAGACTTTGAGCAATGAATTAGACTGGATTCGTATGAATCCTAAAGGCAGACAAAGCAAATCTAAAGCACGTTTGAAAACTTATGAAACTTTGCTAAACCAGCAAAGTGACAGACCCATCAAAGATGCTGAAATTTATATCCCACCGGGACCCAGACTGGGAAACTTAGTAGTTGAATTGACAAATGTCAGCAAAAAGTATGGTGTCCGAACACTGGTCAAAGACATGACCTTTGCATTACCCGCAGGGGGAATTGTGGGTGTCATTGGTCCAAATGGAGCAGGTAAAACAACACTTTTTAGAATGATGACAGGTGCAGAACCAACATCTGAAGGAAGTATCAAGTTGGGTGATACTGTTCAACTCGGCTATGTAGATCAAAGTCGTGATGCGTTACCTAATGACAAAACGGTTTGGGAGGTCATTTCTGATGGTCAAGAAGTGTTGCAACTTGGCAAGCGTGAAATGAACTCAAGAGCCTATGTCTCTCGTTTTAATTTTGCAGGGACAGACCAACAAAAGAAGGTTGGGGTGCTTTCAGGTGGAGAAAGAAATCGTGTGCATCTTGCCAGAGTGATTAAGGCAGGAGCCAATGTGTTACTGCTTGATGAACCTACAAATGATTTAGATGTCAACACGATTCGTGCCTTAGAAGACGCATTGGACAATTTTGCAGGGAGTGCTATCATCATTAGCCACGATCGCTGGTTTTTAGACCGAGTTGCCACTCATATCTTAGCATTTGAGCCTGATGGAGTCACCTATTTCATGGAAGGCTCTTGTTCTGACTACGAACAATACTGGAAAAAGAATCATTCAGATTCTGAAACACGTCACAGACACTCAAAACTGACAAGGTAGCCAAAAATCTTTGAAGAAAACTCATGGACTCTTATTCTTCTGGACAACATTCTAACACAGTGTTTGGATTGGATATTGGCACAACCAAAATATGTATGGTTGCCGCAAGTCAAACCCAGCAGGGAGAGATGCATGTCTCTGGCTTTGGGCTTGCCGAATCACGGGGCATGAAGAGTGGAAATGTCATAAACATGAAAGAAGTCACAGAAGCCATTGAGAAAGTGATGTTTGAATGTTCCTCTATGAGTGGAACGACTGTCAAAAAAGTCTATGTTGGGGTTTCAGGAGAACATATTAGGTTGACTCCTAGTGAGGGTGTGATGAATATCAGCAGTGGTGTTGTCACAGAACGAGACAAGCAGAGGGTCAAAGAATTTGCAAAAACTAACATTGTTGGAGGCAGTAGAGACTTTTTGCACGACATGGAACAGGGATACACCTTGGACGATCGCACGGGTATAACCAATCCTGTTGGAATGATGGGCAAACAGCTGACAGGCAAGTTTAACATCATCACAGGTGATATTGCCTCTATCTCAAACATGGTTGGATGTTGCCTACTTGCAGGTTTAGAAGTAGGACAAATTGTCCTACAACCTATTGCCTCAAGCCTTGCCACGCTGAGTGAAGATGAAAAACAGTCTGGGGTTGCATTGATTGACATTGGAGGAGGCACAACAGACATTGTTGTTTACAGAGATGGTCAGCTCAAAAGGGCTGATGTGATTCCAATCGGTGGGAAAATTGTGACACAGGACATTGCAAGAATGCTTAATGTTGGATTTAAGCTTGCGGAGGATCTGAAACACAAACACGGGCTTGCATTAACAAGCCTTTTGCAACAGCCAGAACAAATGATTCGTTTAACAGGCACGAATAATCGTCAAATCTCCAGACGGGAACTAGTTTATAACATAGAATCCACCATGTTTGACATTTTTCAGAATGTGGAGGATAGGTTGAAAAATTTTTTTAATCAAGACTTTGCTCAGCTGAGTTCAGGTTTAGTACTGACAGGGGGTGGATCTAACCTAATTGGAATAGACACACAGGCAAGCGAATTCTTTCAATGTCCTGTAAGATGCGGAGGACCAGACTTCGTTGTAGCATCCGAAGATATTATAGAGAAGGTTTATGGCAAAGAATTTGCGACGGCAGTAGGACTTGCCAAATATGGACTGAATCATTTGCCTACCTACGGGGGGTCTTACCGCGAAGGAGGACTAAAGTTGTATCATCGTCTTCTTGTCACATGCAAAGGTATCGCAAATGAACTTTTTTAATGTGTCCAAAATTGAATGAGTTTGACTTCAAAAGTTTAGGGCAAGCAATGATATGAGAGGAACTATATTTCGGTTAGAGAAGTATTTGACTATTTTGAATCAGTTGAGAGTTTCATACTTCAAAAGTTTAGGAGGCTTTCCTTTTGGTTAGCTTAGTTTGGGAAATCGCAAAGTTTCAATTTCAATTTGATGATTAAAGGAGGGGATATGTTTTCAGATCTTAAAAAAAAGACACCGCACGGGGTGGTTGTGAAGTTACTCGGACTCGGTGGGGGAGGCTGCAATGCGATCATTCGGATTTATGAATCCATGGATGCAGATATATTGGACAAAGTGGCTTGCATTGCTGCTAACACTGATGCCCAACATCTGCAGGCTTGTCCTAACGCTTGCAAAATTCAGCTGGGCCCCCGAATCACTGAAGGTTTGGGAGCAGGTTCCAATCCTGAGGTTGGTCGTGCCGCCACTTTAGAGTCTAGGGACCAAATTGAAGAGTATCTGGAAGGTACTAGCATCTTAGTGCTGACAGCGACCTTGGGAGGAGGAACTGGCTCAGGCTCAGCCCCTATTGTTGCAGAAGTTGCACGAGCTAAAGGAATACTCATTGTTGCTGTCGTGACCTTGCCTTTTCATTTTGAAGGGAAAAGACGTTGGGACAATGCAGTAGCTGGCTTGAAAGAATTGGAAAAACTTGTGGATACCTTAGTCGTTGTCCACAATCAAGATTTGCTCTCTATTTACAGACAACAAGCTCATAACGCTCCTATTGAGGAGGTCTTGTATCATGCTGACCGAGTCTTGCGTGATATTGTCAAAGCATTGATGGATTTGATTTATAATCCACATAAGATTAATGTGGATTATGCTGACCTTGTCGTTGCCTTGAAAGAGGGAGGTTTAGCCATCATGGGTATTGGCTCTGCCTCTGGAGAAAATGCTGCACTTGAAGCAATCCAAGAGGCTTTGAACAGCCCCTTGCTAGGCAGGGATAACATCAAAGGAGCAAAGCATGTTATTTACCATGCAACGGTTCCAAAGGAGACTTCCATGAAAGCAGTCCAAGCAGCTGGCGGGTCTTTGGCAAGTCAGGCTCCTGGGGCAGAGATCAAATTTGGGTTAGGTTATAAAACTGATCCAAAAGACGATGATATTCAAATGATTGTCATTGCATCAGGCTTTGAAGACAATCCGAGTAGGCTTGAAAGAGGGCAAAATTCTCAAAAAAAAGAAAAAAAATACTCTCAACGTAAATACTCTGGGACGCCTAAAAAAAACCCACCTCCTCCTAAAGTCAACGTTTTTTCTCCCCAAGCAAGTTTGCCATCAGAGTCAACTGAGACCAATCTTGCAAATTGTCAAGAGGAGCAAGTCCAAGATGCACAACCCCCAGTCAAAAAGCGATACTTCTCAAATAATATTGATTATGAAAAAAACTCTTCTTTCACAGAAAGAGTGCCTGCCGCACTTAGAAGAGAAGAAGACCCTTCAGGAGTTTGATAAACTTGATGAAATGGAAGTTGACTTGTAGGCTCATTGTGCTGGCTCTTGCAATAACTTCTCTGTACTGGGGTTTGACAGGGCTGACGTTGTTTGTCAAATCCTCTTTGTTCCCATTGTTAGACACCTTCATTTATGAACGTATTTTGATTGGGGTATTAATTGGAGGATTTTCCCAAATCAGGTATAACCTTTTTGAGAAAAAATGGTTTTCTTTGATGCCCAGATTGTCTCGGGGCGTATTGATTGGAGGGGGAGTTGGATTTGTTGCAGGTTCAATCACTCAAGGGTTATCTTTTGTCACATTTGCTTTGTCTAGCAATGATTTATTAACTTTGAGTTGGTTTTTGATTGGTGCGGGTCTTGGTCTTTTTTTAAACAAGCCTTTTTCCTTTAAAACAAATTGGAAATCTGCCATACAAGGAGCCTTGGGTGCTTCTGTGAGTCCTTTGTTCTTTTCATTTTTCAGGGTAGATTTTGAATACTCCATTTTTTGTTCCATTTTTCCTCTGTTTTTATTATTTATTTCGCTCCACATTCCGTCTCTTTTGTCTAATTACTCCTATTTGAGAGTCTTAAATGGTTCTGACATCTGGCAGTCCTTTCCATTAGAAAAAACATCAACTTCTCTGGGGTATCTCCAAAGCAATGATATTCCGTTGAGGTCTTATTCAGAAATCTTTCCAACACATGCTTACATTGTGAAAACTCAAAAACAAAAATACCAGGTTTTAAACGCACGCCAAGATGCTCAGCTTTTTATTAACTTTCGCCCTACTCAAGAAGTCATTTTAAATTCTGGGGATATTATCAAAATTGGTTCAGCTGTCTTGCAGTATTGGGAAGAAAAATGAAAAGTATTCTTACTTTTCTTGTATTTCACATTGCCACTCTTGCCTTTTCACAAACCGTTCAAGTCAACGGATTTTCTGCCAGAGTGTCATTGTTTGGTCCAAGTTACTTGTTTTTCACGCCACTGCAGAATGCAAAAAAGACTGACCTGAAGCTGAGCCAGATTTCTGCGTTATCAGTCAATGGGAAGCCTATCCTTCCCGAAGCTATTCGCTTACCCTCAACAGACAACGCCATCGTTTTAGCTGTCAACCACGTCCCTGAAAGTCAAACATTACAACAGCTTCTTCCAACACTCCAAGAATTAGCAGAGCAAACCTCACTGCGATTAATTGTACGTGGTGTTCCTGAAGTTTTGGTGCTGCCAAAAGATTCAGACTGGCAACAGGCAATCGGAACAGAACATGATGGAGAAGGGTTGAGAGATTTTGTGCAACGAGTCAAAAAGCAAAAACGTTTTCAAAGTCAGAGGTCAAAAGAAGCAGTCTACCAAAGACTGTGGGTGGCATTTGTGACAAACCAAATCCATGCAGATTTACTAGAGGCGTCATCTGAAGAAAGTCAATCATGGCAGATGATTGCACTTGAAGCCAATTTAAACCAAGAACTCCAACAGCATCCTTTTTTCCCAATTCAATTTGCCAAAGGAAATCAGAACCTTGCTGACAAAATACTGGCACTTCAAGAACGTGCCAAAAAAGAAGTCGCATTGCTCTATCGCATTCCTCCGTTCATGTATGGCGGGCATTCGCTCAATTTTTTCATACACTGGCAAGATTTAGGAAGCCAGCCCATTGAGGTCATGCTTCAACCTCCCTCTATCTCTGGACTCAAATCTTTATCTCATCTTGAGTGGGGTGCGGCTTTCATCGTGGGTGTAGCCCTGATTTTGCTGACATTGAAGCCGAAGCCTAAAACTCCAGCCAATCAAAAAGGGTTTATGGCTGTCAGCCCTCACATGAAGATTTCTTTTGTTCCTATGACAAGCGAGCATCAGTCTTTGGACTTCTTGAACCAAATGCCTTTAAAAAAAGGAATACGTCTTTCTGCCAATTTGAATAAAGTTCACATCAACCATGACAAAGGTGAAGTCTTTCTGGAAGACACCAACGTCAAAAATGCCTTGCTTATCAACCGCAGGAGGATTCGCAGACGCTCAATCAGGTCAGGAGATGTGTTTGATATTGGTGATGTGTTCTTCATTTTTCTTTCTGACCAAGAACAGAAAGAACAGCCCAAGCCCAGAACGGCTCAAGCTGTTCCTTTGATGAAGTTTAGACCCACAAAACACCCCCTTCCTTTTGGAACAGGATTGCTGATTAATCAAAGAACCAAACAAGAATATCCTCTCACTAAAAACATCACCTTCATTGGACAGTCTGAAGAAAACGACCTGACGATTTTTGCACCAAACCTGTCTCTCTATCATGCAAAAATCCAAAAGGTTGGCACTCAATACAAATTGCAAAATGTCAACTCTAATGAAAATATTTATGTCAATCGTAGAAGAGTAGATTATCGTTATTTGCGAGAAGGTGATGAAATCTCTTTGAACGGATACTTTCTTAAATTCAGAGTTTACAAAATGAGCGTTGCATTACAAGCAAGAAGCAGACATGCCATCTCCTCACAACATGCAATCTAAAAGAGACCTTCTGATTGAGGCACTCTCTTACATCAAAAAATTTCAAGGTCAAACCATTGTCATCAAATATGGAGGTGCTGCAATGGTGGAGGAACAGCTTAAACAAAGTTTTGCCCAAGATATTGTCCTGCTTCAGTCTTTGGGGTTGAGACTGGTCATTGTTCATGGAGGGGGACCTGAGATCAGCAAGGCTTTGCAACAGATGGGACAAGAAACCCAATTTATTGATGGCATGCGAATGACCTCCCAAGAGGATATGCCGATTGTAGAGATGGCTCTTTCAGGCAAGGTCAACAAAGAAATCATTGCTCATCTTCATTCATTTGGAGGCAAAGCTGTTGGTTTGAGTGGTAAAGATGGACAGCTGATTGAGGTGCAGAAAAAATTACACAAACAGCACATTGACCTTGGCTATGTTGGGGAAGTCAGACAAATCAATCCTGAAGTGTTAAAAGTGCTATTAGATTCAGGGTTCTTGCCTGTGGTGTCCCCAATCGGTTTTAATTCAAAGGAAGGTAAGACATATAATGTCAATGCAGACCTCGCCGCCTCGCACATTGCTATTGCTATGCAAGCCAACAAGTTGATTTTTATGACCGATGTCAATGGCATCTTGATTGATGGCAAGTTGCAACAAGAACTCAATTTGTCACAAATCCAGTCGTTCATTGCAGATGGGGTCATCTCTGGGGGTATGTTGCCCAAAACAGAATCTGCTTTGCTTGCTATTCAATCTGGTGTGAAATCAGCCCATATCATCAATGGTTCTGACCAGCATTCTATCATCAGCGAATTGTTTACTGACCAAGGCATTGGCACGCTTGTTCTTCGTTAAACGACTGCCCACGCCTCATCATCATTTTTTCCAATCTACTTCTTTTTTCAAATAAATCGGTTGAATGTCAGGAAAGCCTACTTGCTTGGCTTGGTCATAAGTTGCTTGTGCCAGTTTGAAAAAAAGTTGATCGTTAGTGATGGTTTGATGAGGCGTCAGCGAGACAACGGAGTTAAAAAGGGAGTCAAATCGCCGAGAGGCAGAAGGCATGCGGTACAGTGCAACAGGATTTTCTAATAGTTCGCAAGGAAGTTTTTCAAGAGTGGTCATTTGTGTTTGAGACATAGCAACTGCCTGCCCGTCATGTTGTTGATACTTGGCATGAAACACTTCCGACCTTGCACAATTTAATAGCACATCAAACGAGGATTCTTGATAATGTGATGCCAACAAGTCAAGGGATTGCAAGCCTATCAAAGGTTTTTGGAACATCATGGCAAAGGTTTTGATGACTGAAAACCCAATCCGAATCCCTGCATACGAACCCGGCCCTTGTACCACCGCATAATAATCAAAGTCTTGCAAAGTCAACTGGCTTTGCCTTAAAGCCTCATCAATTTGATGAAAAATCAATCGGTCGGTTTCTTTGGTACTCGGTTGCTGTTCACTCCAAACCACTTGGTCATGCTTGACTAGCACAATGTGAATGAATCCCAAGGCAGAGTTCAGCAGAAAAGCAGACAGCATCGTTTAAAAATGAATCTTTTGCAGAGCTTGTAAAACCTTTTGCATGTCTTGATTTGTTGTAGAACAAATCAAAGTTCGTTGCATTTCGGAGGAAGCGGCAATTTGGAGATGTAGCAATGCCAATTCTTCTAGTTCATCAAGTAGAAAATCTGCCCACTCCACCAATGTCACCCCATCAAAGCAAATCAAATCTTCTAAATCGTAAGCAGACAAATCTTCTTGCAATTCTATTCTGTAAAGGTCAACATGCAAAATCGGCAGTTGACCAGAGTAAGCATTGACCAAAGTGTAAGTTGGAGAAATCACATCATCAGGATTGACTCCTAAACCATGACAAATGCTTTTACAAAGTGTTGTCTTGCCAGACCCCATCTCACCAGATAAAGCAATGGCAGACCCACCAAACAATGCTTGACCTATTGCATATCCAATTTGTGCAGTTTGCTCTAATGACCGAACTTCAAACTTTAGTGAAAAATTTGTTGACATTTCATCATGTGACGTATGGTTTGGAACAAGACGAATTTCCTGCCTTTGACCTGTCTGTTAAACGGGGGCAGTGCCTCTTACTTTCTGCAAATCCTGAACAGATAAGAGTTTTACAAAAGATATTTTTAAGGGAGTTGAAGCCCACCAGCGGTTGGATTGAAGAACTGCAATTTGTGTCAACCATTTCAAACACTCAAATCTACCAACGTTTAGATTTTGAAAACACGATGAAAGACCATTTGCAATCACTTTTATTTCAAAGCAAAGTCTGGTTCGGGGGTCGTCTCTGTTCTCAACGTCTTCTGATGGAACATCTCCAACTGACCCCTGTAATTCAAAAACAAAAACTTAAAATGCTTTCAAGGGAAAATCTTCACGATTTTTTGGTCTTGGCATTGGCGTTGGCAAAGGTGGATTTGGTTTTGCTTGACTCCACACTTGCCCCGCATTTAGCTTGCCCCGCCATCAATTTTCTTCAAAAATGCTTTCCTAGTCCATTCAAGACATTGGTTGTCTTTGCACCAACATCGTTGGACAATGCCATGTTTGATGAAGTGCTAAAGTTCTAACTGGCTTTTAACACCATTTTTCTAATCCTGATGTTTTTAGGGGTTACCTCAACAATCTCTCCCTCACGTATAAATTCAATCGCACGTTCCAGAGTCATCGGTACAACAGGGGTGAGCGTCACTGCCTCATCTTTACCAGAAGCACGGACGTTGGAGAGCTTTTTTTCCTTGCAAGGGTTGACTGACAAATCAGAGTCTCGGTTATGTTCTCCAACGACCATGCCTTGATAGACTTGCTCGCCCGGTGAAATAAACAATGCCCCTCTTGGCAACAAGTTAAACAACGCATAAGCCACAGCTGACCCTTGACGGTCTGCAACAATAGACCCTGTGAAACGTGAAGGGAAATCACCACGATACGGCTCATATCCTAAAAGAGAAGCGTTGAGAATCCCTGTGCCTCTTGTGTCTGTTAAAAATTCGTTGCGATAGCCTATCAGTCCACGAGAGGGGACGTTAAATTCTGCATTGATGCGTCCTGTACCATGATTGACTAAGTTGACCATTTTCCCTTTCCGCTGTGCCAGTTTTTCTGAAATCACACCCAAAAACCCCTCTTCACAATCAATATAAACGGATTCTATTGGTTCTAGTGTGATGCCATTTTCATTTTTAAAAATCACTTCAGGGCGTCCTACTGCAAGCTCAAATCCCTCACGCCTCATCGTTTCTACCAAGACAGCCATTTGAAGCTCACCACGACCTTTGACAATGAAACGTTCGGAGTTGTCTGTCTCTTCCACCTGTAATGCCACGTTGCTTAACGTCTCTTTAAACAGCCTGTCTTTGATCTTATTACCTTGCACGATTGAGCCTTCTCGTCCTGCTAGGGGGGAAGTATTTGTATAAATGCACATGGAAATTGTTGGCTCATCAACGACAACTCGTTCTAAAATTTTTGGGTTTTCTTTGGTGCAAATGGTGTCCCCAATTTTGACACTCTGAAGTCCTGCAAGAATCAAAATATCTCCCGGGCTGACTCTTTCTACTTCTGCCATATCCAAACCTTGATAAACCTGCAGTTTAGTTGCCCGCAAGGTGTGGCTTTGCTGATGTTCGTCAACACGAATCAGGTTTTCATTTTTTTGAACAGAACCATGAGAGACCCGACCAATGGCAAGCTGTCCAAGATAATCAGAATAATCCAAATCGGTCACCAGCATTTGAAAGGGTTCACTGGGGTCATGTTGTGGTGCAGGAATGGCTTGCAAAATCGTTTCAAACAGAGGAATCAAGTTTTCAGACTCACTGTCAATCTCATGTTTCGCAACGCCATGTCGTCCAATGGCGTAGAGGACTGGGAACTCCAGTTGTTCTTCTGTTGCATCAAGGTCAATGAACAAGTCATAAACTTGATTTAAGACATGCTGGATTTGTGCATCAGACCTGTCTATTTTATTGATGACAACAATGATGCTTAATTTTTGCTCAAGTGCTTTTTTCAAGACAAAGCGTGTTTGGGGCAAAGGACCTTCAGAGGCATCTACTAGCAAGATAGCACCATCTACCATCATCAATGCACGTTCTACTTCTCCCCCAAAATCTGCATGTCCGGGAGTGTCAAGAATGTTAATCTTGACGCTTTGCCAACTGACGGAACAGTTTTTTGCCGCAATGGTGATTCCACGTTCTCGTTCCAAATCCATAGAATCCATGACACGTTCATCAATAGTTTGGTTTTGTCTAAACACACCACTTTGACGGAACATTTGGTCAACTAATGTCGTTTTTCCGTGATCTACGTGTGCGATGATTGCAATGTTTCTAATTTCTTTCATAAATTATCAAAAGTTCTGCTTTGTCCAACTCGTCTAAAACTGGACAAAACCCATTAGGCTATCATAAATGCAACAAAAATCCAGACAAATTCAAGCATTGGAAAAACTCGTGCTTCTTGGTTTTCAAGTAGAAACCTCTGCAACCTTTGTCAGAAAACAGCATTCAGACCAATGCCATTGCAATTTTTTCAATCACTCCATTTTTTATGAATTTTGTAAAAAAGTGCTTGCATTTCATTTTTGACTCAGCTAAAATCCCTCACTTCTTTTCTAGCTATTTGAGATGATGGTCTAAATAGCATCTTTTTATGAACTCTAAAAAAGGTAACAACATGGAAAATTTATCCGCAATCCGCAACCCATATAGGCTAAATCAGCTTTTTCAAAAATCAACGCAAAAATCACAAATTTTTTGCTTTTTTGTCAAAAATTTTCTTCGCATAATCAAATCTCACCCCCTCAAAATTTTTCTGATTCCGCTGACATTTTTTGTGATTTCTGCTTGTGCAAATGATGGTAGCTCGTCTGGTGGTGGGAGTTCTTCTGACAACGAAGAAGAAAACAAAGATGATGTTCCGCTCACCAAAAAATGGTCTAAGTTGCTTGGCACTAGCAACAACGATTGGGGAGACGATGTAGGTGTGGATTCTGCAGGGAATGTTTACGTCACGGGAACTTCTGAAGGAGATTTTGATAAACACGTCAATTCAGGATATGGCGACATGTTTTTGATTAAGTACTCTTCCTCAGGAGTGAAGCAGTGGTCTCAACTGCTTGGCAGTGGAGGTTACGATGAAGGGGAAGGAATAAGTGTGGATTCTGCAGGGAATGTTTACGTCGCAGGATACTTTGGTGGAGACTTTGATGGGTACACCAATTCGGGAGAACATGACGTGTTTTTAGTCAAGTATGACAGTTCAGGCAATAAGCAGTGGTCTCAACTGCTTGGCACTGACAGTTCTGATGTAGGATACGGAGTGAGTGTAGGTTCAGCTGGAAATGTTCACGTCACAGGACAGTATGGTGGCAACATGTTTTTAGTCAAGTATGATAGCTCTGGCAACCAGCAATGGTCTCAACTGCTTGGCACTAGCAGTGATGATTGGGGAAAAGATGTAAGTGTGGATTCTACAGGGAATGTTTACGTCACAGGAAGCTCTTATGGAAATTTTGATGGACACACCAACTCAGGAGAAAGAGACATGTTTTTAGTCAAGTATTCTTCTTCAGGAGTGAAGCAGTGGTCTCAACTGCTTGGCAGTGGAGGTTACGATGGAGGGGAAGGAATAAGTGTGGATTCTGCAGGAAATATCTATGTCACAGGACTCTTTGGATACAGCAAATCAGGAGGAGGAGACATGTTTTTGCTGAAGTATGACAGCTCAGGCATCAAGCAGTGGTTTAAACGGCTCGGCACTAGCAACAACGATTGGGGAAATGATGTGAGTGTGGATTCTGCAGGAAATATCTATGTCACAGGAGGCTCTTGGGCAGATTTTGATGGACACATCAATTCAGGAGAAAGAGACATGTTTTTAGTCAAGTATGATGGTTCTGGCAACAAGAAGTGGTCTAAATTGTTTGGTAGCATCAATAAGGATGACGGATACGCAGTGAGTGTGGATTCCGCGGGAAGTGTTTATGTCACAGGAAGCTCTTATGGCAACTTTGATGGACACGCCAATTCAGGAGAAAATGACATGTTTCTAATCAGGTTTGGGAAGTAGTGTTTTTTGAGATTCCGTGTCAAGCACGGAATGACAGGAGGGTTTGGCTGTGTTGCATTTGGTCATTCCTGCGGAAGCAGGAATCTATCCTCTAACTGCTGATGGATTCCGCATCAAGTGGGGAATGACAGGAGAGTTTGCTGGGTTGTGTTTGGTCATTCTTGTCCCCTTCTTAGTCATTCCTGCGAAAGCTCCGAATCCATACCTTGATTGCCGATGAGTTGGAAAGGCGAAAGGCACAAGAGATTATTGCTAACGCAAATTTAAAGTAATTAAAAAATTTCTGCCTTTAGGTTTGTAAGTAGAGTCCTCATGGGTGCGTGATAAGTTTGGTATTCTAAAAAAACGACCTAAAACGAACAGGATTTTGTTTTCAATTTGTTTCAAAACAGGAATATAGGATATAATGGCAGGCTTTGCCTGAATTTTATGAATTTAGGCGTTTGATTATCTATTCACCAAAGGAACAAGTTATGAAAAAGGTCACAATCAATCACTCTGAAGAAATCATCATTGAAAGATCAGACTATCCACTAGACCGTTGTAAAGCGATTCTGCAAGACGAGACAACAGCTGTTTTGGGGTATGGTTCTCAAGGCAGAGGTCAAGCCTTGAATTTACGGGACCAAGGAGTCAAAGTGATTGTTGGAACACGTCAAGGTCGTAGCTGGGAAAAAGCCAAAGAAGAAGGCTGGGTAGAAGGAGAGACCTTGTTTGAAATAGAGGAGGCGGCACGCGGAGCAACCATCGTTCAATTCTTGCTTTCCGATGCAGGACAAATTGAGGCATGGTCTGAAATTAAAAAATGTTTGAACGAAGGTGATGCTTTGTATTTTTCACATGGTTTTGGCGTGGTCTTTCACGAACACACTGGCATCATTCCCCCTGAAAATGTTGACGTCATTTTGGTTGCTCCCAAAGGCAGTGGTTTAACCGTACGCACTCATTTTGAGGAAGGTCGTGGCATTAATTCTTCATGGGCGGTGCATCAAGACTTTACGGGTCGTGCCAAAGAACGCACTCTTGCCATGGCGTTTGCCATTGGGTCAGGACATTTGTTTGAAACCACTTTTGAACGTGAAGTCCACAGCGATTTGACAGGTGAGCGATGCGTTTTGATGGGAATGATTCAAGGTGCATTTTTAGCTCAATATGAAGTATTACGAGAAAATGGACATTCCCCCTCTGAAGCATATAACGAAACGATTGAGGAGGCGCTAGAAAGTCTTTATCCTCTCATTTCCCAACAAGGTATGGACTGGATGTATGCGAACTGCTCAACAACAGCGAGGCGTGGGGCATTGGACTGGGCGCCAAAATTTCACCAAGCCATTAAGCCAGTCGTCCAAGAATGCTACAAAAGTGTTGTAGAAGGCAAAGAAGCCCAAGCTGCTATTCAGTCAAATTCAAGACCAGACTACCATGAAAGACTGCAAAAAGAACTTGAAGAAATCAACAATCAAGAAATGTGGCAAGCAGGTCGTCAGTTGAGAAAATTACGACCTGAAAATCAGTTTTAAGTTGGGTCAATGAGCCGCTACCAGCTCCCCTCCCAAGAGCAAAAAGCTCGCTACGTCCATCAACAATTTGACCAGATTGCTCCCATTTATGATCGGTTTAACGATTGGTTGACGTTGGGCATTCATCGTTATTGGAAGTACATGCTGGTCAAAAAGTGTCTGCCTGCTCAAGATGCAACATGCCTTGATTTATGTTGTGGGACAGGCGACGTGGCTTTTTCATTGAGCCAACATTTTTCTAAAGTGTACGCCCTTGACTTTTCTGCTCAAATGCTTTGGCACGCCAATCAACGCAAGGCAACAAATCAGCAAATCTGCTGGCTACAAGGTGATGCCCTTCAGCTCCCTTTTGCAGACCAAACCTTTGACGTTGTGACAGTCAGTTATGGCTTACGTAACTTTGCCAACCTTCAAACAGGACTCTACGAGATTCTCAGAGTGCTGAAACCTCATGGCACATTTGTCTCACTTGAAACAGGTCAGGTCACTTGGCCTCTTTTCAAGCAAGTTGCACATGTTGTCTTTTTTACCTTTGCCCCCCTGCTTGGAAAATTGCTGGGTTCAAAAAATGAGGCATTTCGCTATCTTCCACACTCCGCCAAAGATTTCCCCCCTCCCAAAAAAGTATCTGCTCTCTTAAACCAAATGGGACTTTGTCAAGTGAAGGTTCAAAAATTTTGGTTCGGTGCAGGCGTCATTCATTGGGGAAAGAAACAAAGCACCAAATCACAGCACTCCTAAAAATTTCTATCAAAAATATTTTTATTTGTTTTTATTTGACAGCCTTTTTCTTTTTATTTTAAAATATAAAGTCTTTTTTAATCATTCGTCAAAGGCAGGTAAATTTTATGAAAAAGATATTTTATTTCATCATTTCGTTTTTGATTGTGGATTCAGTTTTTGCTAATCCTTACACCATTGAAAGAAGGAGAGAGCAAGAAGGAAGCAGAGCGAATGCTTATTATATTTTACCTTGGTTTGTGTTCGTTGAAGGAATCGGTGAGTTATATGGGGGGGTGTTTGGTGTTGCCAATATTTTTGATTCAGGAACAGACATAGCAGGCATCAGCTTTCAAAATGGGAATTTTCACATCAAAGGTGTTGCTGTTAACGATATTTTTCTATTAGGAGACAAAGAAAGCTGGTTTTCTATGACGTTATCTGGAGGAGGAACAGACATTGCCCTCAAAGAATTAGATGTCTATGATGTTGGCACAGACTCCCCCAATGACCCCTTTCCCGTCAATGGAGAACTCAAACTGATTGCGTACCAAACACAGATGCGTTTTGGAGTAGATCGCGCAAAACTTTCTTATGAAACTTATTACACAAACGATCATATCCGTGTTGCCCCCGAAGAAGCCGCAGACATTCCAAGTGTTCAAGAAGAACTTCGCAATCAAGCAGACAGTTCTGGTCCGGCTTCTCCGGAAGCTGACACAATCACAGAAGCCGCAGGGTATCGTTATCGTTTTGAGCTTGACTTAACTGATGACCGCTTTGACTCCCGTTTTGGCTTGAGAACCATCACCATTTTAAGCCAACGTCGTCCAAGTGGAAATTTTATGCACAAAAACGAAACTGATGAGTCATTTGACATCTTCAGCCGTGAAGTCAGCTTATTCCTGCCTGTGTTTTGGAGTGAAGATAGCAATCATACATTAGCGATGAACTACTACCTTTCTACCGTCATCAACAAAAATGAAGACGTCCCTGTCAGCAGAAGAGAGGGGAACTCTTTGGGCGGGGCAATTCAAATGAGAGGCTACCCAAACCGTCGGTTTACTGACCTCCACACACTTTATTATGCCGCAGAATACCGATATTCTTGGATTGGTGATTTTGGGCTTTCAGGGGACGGCTTTGCACTTTCTAATGATGCTTTGGAGGCTTTACAATTTGTCTACTTTTACGAAGAAGGCAATGTTGAGCAATTTTATGAAAAACTGTGGGACAATTTAAAAACTAATTATGGAGTGGGCATCCGTGCTATCATGTCCAGTGTCGTCATTCGTTTTGATGTTGGATTTTCTGAAGAAGGCACGTCAAAGACATTCCTCATCTTGCAACCTTTCTAAAGTATAGTTGTCTATTCAATCATTGCTATCTATTGAATCATCTGAATCATGGTTTCAAAAAAATTCTGGATCATCGGGGCAAGTCATGGCATTGGACATGCCCTTGCCTTAAAACTTGCCCAGCAGGGTCATCAAGTGGCACTTTCTGGCAGAAGTCAAGCCGCTTTAGCTCAAATTCATCAGCAAATTGGAATTGAAAAACATCTGGCATTAGAATTAGACATCACCCAGCCCTCGCAACTTGTGAAGGCATGGAAGACTATTGAATCCCATTGGCAAACTTTGGACAGTTTAGTCTTCATGGCAGGAATTTATGAACCAAGCCCTTTGCTAGAAGTCACTCAACAGAACATAGAGCAGACAATTCAAGTCAATTTGATGGGAGCGTTTTATGCAATTCAAACCGTGCTTCCGTCATTTGTGAATGGAAGGCATGGACAAATTGCGATTTGTGGCAGCGTGGCAGGGTATCGGGGTTTGGCAAAAGCACAGCCTTATGCTTGCACCAAAGCCGCTTTGATCAATCTTGCTGAAAGTTTAAACGCGGAATATGGAGAGTTTTTAGATGTCAAATTGATCAATCCCGGATTTGTAGAAACCCGCCTGACTGCCAAAAATGACTTCAAAATGCCTGCTCAACTCTCAACCCAAGAAGCAGCTACCATCATTGCAACACAACTACAACAAAAGCATTTTGAAATTCATTTTCCCAAAAGATTCACCTTTTTCCTCAAACTCCTCAAACTCCTACCCAACTTCTTGTATTTCAAAATTGCTCAAAAACTCAAATGACAGCACTTGAAGTGTTTCAATTCTCACGCTGAGGGTGTTTTTGTGAGCAAGCAGGGGACAAAAATTAAAAAAGAAAAGAGAGATTGCGGGTCAATACCCGCAATGACCAGAGGTAAGCCAGCAACAAGCCGAAAGACGAGGTGTTCCAATTCCTACCCGTTTTTCCCGTCATTGCAGATTTGCCACGCAACCTCTCTTTTTTCCTAATTTCTTCACTTGACCCCCCTTAGCAGGGCAGTGTTTAGTTGGTATTGTCATTGCATGTGAGAGTGAATTTGAGGAATGGAAATGAGAAGTTGTCATCATTGTGGGAGTCAGACTTATATCAAGAATGGAAGTTACAAAGGGGTTCAGAGGTATCGTTGCAAGTCATGTCAGAGAGCATTCACCTCAAATGGTTTGAGAATCCCACTAGAGACCAAGCGTCAAGCCTCAGAGATGTATGTCAATAGTGTAGGCATCAGAAAGATCGCTCGTTTTTTGCAGGTGTCTCCCGCTTCAATTGTCAACTGGATCAAAAAAGCTAGAGTGTCTCAACTTCCAAAAGACGCACCAAGTTTCCATGCACAAGTAGATAGTATAGAGATGGATGAGATCTACACTTTTGTTCAAAAAAAAGCCAAAGAGTAGCTGTTTGGACAGCCTATTCTCGTCAAGAACAATGTGTGATTGCCTTTGTGATAGGCAAAGGATTAGCAGCAGCAAAGCAGCTGTATGCACTAGTCAAAGCACAACGAGCTAGAATTGAAACGATTTATACAGATGCCAACTCATGCTATCAAGTGGCATTTGCACAACTCCAAATTCCACAAAAGCATCAGATAGGCAAAGACAACACTCATCTCATTGAATCTTCTAATTCTTCCATCAGAGATAACCTAGCTCGCTTGATGAGAAAATCTAAACGACATTCCAAAACTTTTGACATGCTGGAACACTCTCTACAACTCTTCTTTGACTATAAAAGGTTTGAAAAATATCATGACAATATCAAGTGAACACTGCCTGCAACGAAGCCCCGTCAAAGACCTTGAAATCAAAACACTGCTCAAAGATGCACTCACCAACCAAATCCATGACCGAAACCTCTTTATGAAAGGCATTGACGTCAGCTATTACTATGAAGGCTACAGCGAATTTAAAACACAGGAGCTTTAAACATGATCAATAAAGATTTTTACGCTGATATAAAAAGTATTTTGCAAAATGCAAGATCCAAAACGCGTTCGGCTATCAATGCTGCTATGGTTGAAGCGTATTGGTTAATAGGCAAAAGGATAGTAGTAGAAGAGCAAAATGGTGAAAGCAAGGCAAAGTATGGCAAACGGCTTATGGAAGAGCTTTCAAGTGCTTTGAAATTTGATTTTGGCAAGGGGTTTTCTTATGCAAATCTTTATAATTGCAGACAGTTTTACCTCAAATTTCCACACCAAGAAAAACTCTACACACTGTGTAGAGAATTAAGTTGGAGCCACCTCAGGTTAATTATGCGTATAGATGATGCGAAAACCGTTGAATATTATTGCAAAGAAAGCCGCACAGAAAATTGGAGCGTTCGCCAACTAGAACGCAATATCAAATCAAATTATTACGCCCGACTGCTTTCAACACAGAAAGTAAAAAAATCTTCTAAAAACGAACAGCTACTTGATTTTATCAAAGACCCTTATGTCTTGGAATTTTTGCAATTACCTGAACAGATAAAACTGCAAGAATCCGCATTGGAACAAGCCATTATTGATGAACTAAAAGAGTTTTTACTTGAAATGGGCAAAGGATTTTCTTTTGTTGCTCAACAAATGAGAATTAGCACCGAAACATCTCACTTTTATATTGACCTTGTGTTTTACAATTATTTGTTAAAATGCTTTGTTGTGATAGACCTTAAAACAACCAAACTTACTCACCAAGATATTGGGCAAATGGACATGTATGTACGCATGTTTGATGACTTAAAAAGAAACAAAGATGATAATCCAAGTATTGGAATCATACTATGTGCCAGTAAAGACGAAACCATCGTTAAATACTCTATACTGAAAGAAAATAAACAACTATTCGCTTCAAAATACCAAACTATTTTACCTACTGAAGAAGAATTAATGGCATCTATCATCATGCAAAAACACAATATCAATCACGATGAATAAACAAATCTTTTTACAAAACCTACTCAACGGCGCAAAGGTAGAATGGAAAACATTGGGAGAGGTTTGTGATTTAAAAAGGGGGCGTGTAATGTCAAAAAGTTATTTAACTGATAATGCTGGTAACTATCCTGTTTATAGTTCACAAACAGCAAATAATGGAATGATAGGTAAAATTAACACATTTGATTTCGAAGGTGAATTTGTAACATGGACAACGGATGGAGCAAACGCAGGAACTGTTTTTTACCGCAATGAAAAATTTTCTATTACAAATGTCTGTGGTTTAATAAAGATTGATAGTATCTCTATTTTAAATTATAAATTTTTGTTCTACTGGCTTTCAATTGAAGCACAAAAACATGTTTATTCTGGAATGGGTAATCCAAAATTGATGAGCCATCAGGTAGAAAAAATAAAAATCCCAATTCCCTGCCCAGAAAATCCAGAAAAATCTTTACAAATTCAGCAAAAAATAGTTGACATTTTGGATAAGTTCACTACGCTTACAGCAGAGCTTACAGCAGAGCTTACAGCAGAGCTTACAGCACGTAAAAAGCAGTATAGTTATTATCGCGATAGATTATTAGATTTTTCAACCACAAATAAACACGGATTAACACAGATACCCTTTTTACAAAAACTACTAGACGGTGCAAGGGTAGAATGGAAAACATTGGGGGAGGTTTTTAGTATCTTTGCTGGTGGCGATAAACCAAAAGACGCATTTTCAGATATAGAAACAGAGCAGTTTAATGTGCCTATTTTATCTAACGGAATAGGTGAGAAATCATTATATGGATGGACAAAAGAAGCAAAGTTGAATGAGCCAAGTTTAACTATATCAGCTAGAGGTACGATAGGTTGGACAAGTTACAGAGATTATCCTATTTTTCCAATAATTCGTTTGTTAGTGCTAACTCCAAAAATCAACATAAATTTGAAGTATGCTTATTATTTTATGAAAACTATTGAGAAAAATTATAAGGTGCCAGAGGCGGGCATTCCCCAGCTCACTAAACCGATGATTAAAGATACTAAATTTCCAATCCCCTGCCCCGACAACCCAGAAAAATCGTTGCAAATTCAGCAAAAGATTGTTGACATTCTTGACCGATTTGACACTTTGAGCAATAGCATCAGCGAAGGACTACCGCGTGAGATTGAATTGCGTCAAAAGCAATATGAATATTATCGTAATTTATTGATGAGCTTTCCAAAACCAGAGGAAGTAACCACAGATGAAAGTAGATGATTTTTTAACCACCGATGAACATAGATGAACACTGATTAAAAAAGATTCTGTGACGCATCATCTGTGTTTTTTGTGTTTATCTGTGGTCAAAAAGACGTAATAAAGCATTAGGAAAAAGCCACAGATAAACAAAAATAGCATCAGCGAAGGGCTACCGCGTGAGATTGAGCTAAGACAAAAGCAATATGAATATTATCGTAATTTATTAATGAACTATAAAGGTATAAGTATTTTCTCTCTAGCATATATTGATCTTATAGATGCCGAAGATGTCTATACAGCATTGCTAGGATATGGTATGTTTGCCGATAAACTACCCCCCTGTTTTTCATCAAATTTTTTACTAGATTTTGATTTTAAGACTAATGGTTCTAAACGTTGTGCGCATGCAAGCATTTCATATATGGCAACCAGAAATAAAGGCATTTCCAGACAATTAGCAATACCTCACCCAGAATCTCACATGCACTTGTGTAAAACAATTGAAAAATATTGGACATCTATTAATGAACACATAGGCAAGCCAAAAACTAAATTCAATTTTTGCCATGTTAGAAAAATTAAAGGTAAGAAGCATATTTTTGAAATGAGTTATGAAGGGTGGGAAAAGTGGAAAAAAGAAGAGTGTGAACAAGATTATTGCTTAGGTTGCGAATATGTAGTGAAGGCAGATATTTCAACTTGCTTTCCAAGTATTTATACCCACTCAATTCCTTGGGCAATACAAGGAAAAGACGAAGCTAAAGAAAAACGATTTCCAACTAATAGAAAAAACAAAGATGAAAAATCACACTGGTCAAATAATTTGGATAGAGATGTGAGAAACTGTAACGACTCACAGACTAATGGGCTTTTAATCGGCCCTCACACGTCAAATATTGTTTCTGAAATAATCCTAACTTCTGTAGATTATATCTTACAAGAAAAGGGGTTTAAAAAAGTTATTCGCTATATTGATGACTATACTTATTTTGCTGAAGATGAGAACAATGCTAACAACTTTCTTAAAACATTGGAGTTAGCTTTAAAGGAGTATGAGTTACTACTTAACCAAAAGAAAACTTCAATTTGCACTCTTATTGAATATCACGAGAGTGTATGGACTCAAAAACTCAATCAATTTAATTTTCCAGATAAAGAGAAAATAGGTTTTAATTCAATAAATGCTTACTTAAACTTAGCTATCTCAATAGCCAAAGACTATGATGACTTTGCCCCAGTTAATTACGCCATTAAAGTTATCTCTAAAAAGAGTCTGTCCGACAGAGCGAAAAAATTATATGTTAAGAAAATCCTTTCTTTGTCTTTATTGTATCCGTATTTGATTCCATTACTAGAAGGGTTTGTTTTGATTTTTGCTAGCAATCAACAACAGTCAATCAAAGTTTTCCTACCCTTATTGTTTCGTCAGTCCATAGAAAGGGGACAGACTGATGCTTTGTCTTTTTGTTTTTATTTTGCAATTAAATATGGAGTGAAAATTAGTAAACTTTCTAAGAAATGGAGAGAAAAGGTTATAGAATATAATGATTGTATCTCTATCCTATTGGCATGGAAGTACACCAAAAAGTTTAGATTAAAATCACGTCTTTTTGACTGTAAAGTAGAAGAAATAAAAACAAGTGATAAGCGAGAACAAGATCGCTTTTGGCTGTTTTTATACGAGCATGCTAGTGACAAATCAAACATCCCTGAGGGTCAAGAATATCTAAAAGAACTCAAAAGCAAGAATATATCTTTTTTAGATTTCAAAATCAGCAACCAAGTGAAATAATCCATGTCTAGCCACCTACAACAAATCCAAATCTATCAATCTAAGGACGGGCAACTTGAGCTAAAAGTTACCCTAGACAATGAGACCGTATGGCTTAGCCTAGACCAGATGTCGCAATTATTTGAACACGATAAATCAGTCATATCCCGTCATCTGCGAAATCTGCTTAATGAGCAAGAATTAGAACGTTCCGCAGTTGTTGCAAAAAATGCAACAACTGCCAAAGATGGCAAAATATACCAAGTAGATTATTACAATCTTGATGTGATTATTTCAGTTGGTTATCGTGTGAAATCTCAACGTGGTGTGCAGTTTCGCCAATGGGCAACAGGCATTCTTAAACAGCATTTGGTGGCTGGCTACACCATCAATCAGCAACGCCTTTTGCAAAACAAAAAAGCATTTGACCAAGCCTTACATTCAATGAAATCCTTGATTCAAGAAAATCATCGGCTTAATTTTATTACTATTTAATTGAAAAGAACCACAAATGAGTACAGATGAAATAGTATTGAAAAAACCACAGATAAACACTGATAAACGCAGATTAAAAGAAGATTCTGTGATACATTATCTGTGTTGATCTGAGTCCATCTGTGGTTAAAAAGACGTAATAAAACATTAAGAATAAACCACAGATGAACACGGATTAAAAAGTATTGAAAAAGAACAAAGATGAATACAGAACAACACAGATTAAATGATATTTCGGGGGAGGTAATTGGTTGTGCTTTTACTGTATCAAACACGCTTGGAGCAGGTTTTTTGGAAAAAGTCTATCAAAATGCCATGATGATTGAATTAGCAGATGCAGGGTTAAAAGCAGAAAAAGAAAAGATGATGACTATTGCCTACAAAGGTCAAGTAGTTGGTGAATACTTTGCTGATATTCTGGTCAATCAACAGGTGATTCTTGAAATCAAGGCAGTACAAACTCTGAACAATATCCATCAAGCCCAGCTTCTCAACTATCTTAAAGCAACAAAACTCCCTTTGGGATTAATCATTAACTTTGGCACACCTAAAATACAGATTAAAAGAATGGTTCTGTGAAAACCTGTCTGTGTTAATTTGAGTGCATCTGTGGTCAAAAAGATGTAATAAAACATTAAGAATAAACCACAGATGAACACGATGAACACAGATTAAATAGTGTTTTTTGTGAAGCTTATCTGTGTTTATCTGTGTTTATCTGTGGTTAAAAATACTGGAGATCATCTTATGAATCATTACAAACCCATCATAGAATCTAATAATTTTATTGTTCTGGATAAATATGACGAACTAGAACAGTCAACAAGTTATCAAACTGAGGCAGATTTAGAACGTGAATTGATACAGGATTTGCAAAATCAAGGTTATGAGTATTGCAAAAATATCAAAAGCCCTGATGCGATGCTTGCCAATGTCCGCACACAATTACAAAACTTAAATGACGTTCAGTTTTCTAATGATGAATGGCAACGATTTGTGGAGCAATATCTGGATAAAGCCAGCGATATTTTGGAGGAAAAATCACGTAAAATTCACGATAACTATATTTATGATTTTGTCTTTGATGACGGACATATTAAAAATATTTATTTGCTAGACAAAAAGAATCTCGCTAAGAATAAGTTGCAAGTGATTGGACAATTTGAGCAAACAGGTAGCCATGCCAACCGCTATGATGTGACGATTTTGATTAATGGCTTGCCTTTGGTGCATTTGGAGCTAAAAAGACGTGGCGTTGCCATTCGCGAAGCCTTTAATCAAGTCCATCGTTACAGCAAAGAAAGTTTCAACAGCGACAATTCTTTGTATAAGTATTTGCAAATTTTTGTCATCTCCAACGGCACGGATACCCGCTATTTTGCTAACACCACCAAACGGGACAAAAACAGCTTTGACTTTACCATGAATTGGGCAAGGGCTGACAATACTTTGATTAAAGACCTCAAAGACTTTACTGCTACTTTTTTGCAAAAAAACACCCTGCTTCATGTGTTATTAAAATATTCGGTATTTGATGCAAACGAAACTTTGCTTGTCATGCGTCCCTATCAAATCGCTGCGACTGAACGCATTTTGTGGAAGATTCAAAGCTCGTATCAAGCAAAAAATAGTTGTAAGCCAGGAAGTGGAGGCTACATTTGGCACACCACAGGTTCAGGAAAAACCTTAACCAGCTTTAAGACCGCACGTTTGGCAACAGCATTAAATTTTATTGACAAGGTGTTTTTTGTGGTGGATAGAAAAGACCTTGATTATCAGACTATGAAAGAGTATCAAAAATTCTCACCTGATAGCGTCAACGGTTCAAGCAGCACTGCTGCACTCAAACGCAATTTAAGCAAAGATGACAATAAAATCATCGTCACCACCATTCAAAAACTCAACAACCTGATGAAAGGTGAAACAGGCTTGCCCGTGTACAATCAGCAAGTGGTGTTTATTTTTGACGAATGCCACCGCAGCCAATTTGGTGAGGCACAGAAAAACTTAAGAAAGAAGTTTAAGCAATTTTATCAATTCGGTTTTACAGGGACGCCAATTTTTCTTGACAACGCCTCAGGTGCAGAGACAACACAAAGCGTGTTTGGTTGCGAGCTACACTCTTATGTCATCACCGATGCTATTCGTGATGAAAAAGTGCTTAAATTCAAGGTAGATTACAATGATGTCCGCCCCCAGTTCAAAGCGATTGAAACCGAACAAGATGAGCAAAAATTTTTTGCAGAAGAGGACAAAAAAGCATTCTTGCACCCCAATCGTATCAAGGAAATTGCGCAGTATGTCCTCAACAACTTTCATCACAAGACGCACCGCTTGCAAAGCAATAACAAAGGTTTTAATGCCATGTTTGCCGTCAGCAGTATAGATGCCGCCAAATCGTATTATGAAACCTTTCAAACATTGCAAGAACACAGCGATAAGAAACTAAAAATTGCGACCATCTTTTCCTTTGCTGCCAACGAAGAACAACATGCCATCGGTGAGATTGCAGATGAGGACTTTGAGACAATCACCAGGGACCAAACCGCAAAAGAATTTTTAGGCAAAGTCATTGCTGATTATAACGAATATTTTAAAACTAGCTTCAGTGTAGAGAGCCAAGCATTTCAAAACTATTATCGCGATTTGGCAAAGCGGGTGAAGGCTCAAGAAGTGGATTTGTTAATCGTGGTAGGAATGTTTTTAACAGGCTTTGATGCTCCTACTTTGAACACCTTATTTGTAGATAAAAATTTGCGTTTTCATGGCTTGATTCAAGCCTTTTCCCGCACCAACCGCATTTATGATGCCACCAAAACCTTTGGCAATATTGTCACCTTTCGCAACCTAGAACCAGCCACGAAAGATGCCATCAAATTATTTGGCAAAAGTGGGAGTCATACCGAGCAAGTCATCTTGGAGAAAAGCTATCAGGAATACATGGAAGGCTTTAAAGACATTGCAACAGGTCAAGTGACACGAGGTTTTAAAGACGTTGTGAAGGACTTGCAAGAACGATTTCCTAACCCTGCTAAAATTGACAAAGAAGATGATAAAAAAGAATTTGTCAAGTTATTTGGTGAGTACTTACGGCTAGAAAATGTGCTGCAAAATTATGATGAGTTTACTACCCTTAAAACCTTGCAAAATCTTGACACAAAAAACCCCGATGAGATAGAAGAATTTAAAAAACAACACCATCTAAGCGATGACGATTTTGCCACCATACAAACAATAGAAATGCCGTCAGAACGCACCATTCAAGACTATCGTTCTACATATAACGACATTCGCGATTGGCTCATCAAAGAAAGAGCATCAGAGAAACAAGACGAGTCTAAGATAGATTGGGACGATGTGGTGTTTGAAGTGGACTTGCTCAAATCCCAAGAAATTGACCTTGATTATATTTTGGAGCTTATTTTTGAGAAAAACCAAAAGACCAAAAGCAAAGACACTTTGATTGAAGATGTCAAACGCATGATAAGCTCCAGCCTAGACCACAGATCAAAGGAAGGATTGTTACTTGACTTCATTCATCAGGCTGATTTTGCAACATTTGAGGACAAAGCCAGCATGATTGAAGCATTTTTTACTTTTGCACGACAAGAACAGCAAAGAGAAGCAACCGAACTGATAAAAGAAGAAGAGCTAAACGATGCAGCGGCAAAACGTTACATCAAAAAATCACTGGAACGAAAATTTGCCAGCAAAAATGGCACAGAACTCAACGAAGCACTACCCAAAATGAGTCCCCTTAATCCGCAATATCACACGAAAAAACAAACCGTTTTTGATAAAATCTCTGCCTTCGTTGACAAATTCAAAGGTGTTGGTGGAGAGATTTAAGTCAGCTAGGGACAAGGGATTTTTGGAGTTTAAAGACTTTCCCACTTGCTTTCTTCTGCAGGATATTCATCAAAAATGTTACTTTCAAACAGGATTGGTCTGAGTTCAAATCAAGTCAGCTTTGCATGAAGCTACGTAGGACAGTGTGGAGGATTCCACCATTTTTGTAATAATGAATTTCCACAGGCGTATCAAGCCGACACAAGACTGGAATTTCGCGTTCATTGACTTTGCCTGATGTGTCCTGCATTTTGGTAAAAGCAGTTGACGTGACCGCAGCACCCAGAGTCAATGCCTTACTTCCCCCACTGGAACCTGACGATGAGTTAGAACCTCCATTGACCACTGTAAAATCCCAATTTGATTTTTTTCTCAAGATTTTGAACTTGAGTTGTCCCTTGCCTGCTGCGACTCCTGCCAACTTCAGCTTGGCTTGAAACTCTTTTTTTCTAGGTAATTTGTAGTTTAACGTTCCACTCTGTCCAACTGTCTCCCCTCCAATCTGTCCGACTGCTTTGTCCCCTGACACAACCAGCTTCAAAGACGTCAAACTTTCATCGTAAGTGATGCTTAACCGTTTGCCTTGATAAATGTTTGATACAGCGCATGTTAAGTCTGCAACCAATTCTTGACCCGTTGCCAAAGAACTGCCAGAGGTGACCTCGCAAGTGGCTTGATTTTGGGTGGCTTCCCCCTCGTTTTCTTCAGCAGGCGGTGTGCAACCTGCCAAGACCAGCAGTGTCAGGAAAACAATTATCTTGTCATAAAAAGACCCGCACCTGACAAAAAGGATTTGAATGGATTTGATTTGTTCTAATATAAAAAAACTCCTAAATGATTTGGTTAAATGAGAACGAACAAAAAATAAGTTGATGATTCTAGCAGACTGCTCAAAACAAATGCAACTGGAAAATCGTCTTTTTTAATTATTTTTGATGAGTTGAGCAAAAAGTCAAAGAAACAAGCGGGTTAGTTTTTGAAAAAATGGAAATTTGAGATTGCGGGTCAAGGTGAGCAATGACAGTTCTCAAGATGAGCAAAATCCTGACGTCATTCCGTGCTTGACACGGAATCTATCTTAAACAAAGCACAGATTCCTACATGATTGGATTCCTGCTTTCGCAGGAATGACAGGAGAAGTTTGCAGGCTTGACACCAAATCTCAAAAACAAGAATGAGATTGCGGAACAAGGTGAGCCACGACCAAAAAACAAGCCCACAGGTGAGAAAGTGAGGAATGAGAAAAAAAGAGAGATTGCGGGTCAAGATGAGCAATGACAAAAAACAAACCCACAATGACTTAAACACAAGCCCGCAGGTGACGAAAAGGCAACGAAGATGGAAGTTGTGCTTGAAGACAAAGGCAAGACAAAGGGAGCAGAATTGCCCCCTTTTTTGCAAAAAAATAACTTGACTTATCTTTTTTCCTGCTTTAGACTGCACCCACTTTGTTGACTTTTTGGAAAAATTTGCAAGGTTTGAAAAAAGTTAACAAGTTGTTTTCCTAACCTTTTATGAATGGCTATAAACATATGAAAAACTTCATTAAAACGTTGATTATGGCAGGTGTCGTATCTGCTTCCAGCTTCGCTTTTGCTGGTGATTTTAAAGTGGCGATTGTATTACCGGGCGTGATTACAGATAAATCCTTTAACCAAGCAGGTTACGAGGGAGTCAAACGGGCATCTGAAAAATTGAGTATTGAATTTGCTTACTCCGAAAAAACTGCACAACCCGACCAACCACAAGCATTGGCAGATTATGCCCGTCGTGGCTATGATTTGGTCATTGGACACGGAGGAGAGTTTCAAGAATCTATCAGCCGTGTAGCAAACAGATTTCCAAAGACACAATTCTTGATTGTTAACGGCGTAGAAGCCGACACAAATGTTGCCACCATGAGCTTTGACTTTCCAAGCATGGGGTATGTCATGGGATACATCTCTGGTAAGTCCTCTAAAACAGGCAAAGGGGGATACATTGGCGCCCAAAAATTGAAGTTTTATGTACAGCTTGGCGAAGGCTTTGAAAAAGGATTCAAAGAGGCGAATCCAGATGGGACGGTTTACACCGCATGGACAAACGATTGGGACGACGTTGCAAAAGGTAAAGAAGCTGCATTGAATATGATTAGCGAAGGCGTTGATGTGGTCTTTCCATCTATGGACAATGGCGTCGTAGGAAGCCTGCAAGCAGCGCGCGAAAAAGGCATCATGGGCATTGGAATCTATTACGATGCAAAAGTTGACTGGCCCAAAACAGTGATTCAATCCGCTATCTTAGACATGCGTAGTGCATTGGGTGTGATTATCGCTGAAGCGAAGGCAGGTACACTGGAAGGCAAAGTCTATACCTTTGGGTTTGAAACACCAGAGGCAACACGTATCGGGTCATATTCTGACCGCGTGCCTAGTAGCGTAGAATCTGAGGTCAATCGCATCCTTGACAATATCAAATCGGGTAAACTTAAAATCCAATAACTATTCTGATCAAATGGCGTCAGAATCCGCAATTACATTAAAGGGGGTGTCAAAAGTCTTTGATGGATTCTATGCACTGGATTCTGTAGATATAGAAATTCAATCGGGCACCATTCATGCTATCTTGGGGGAAAATGGTGCGGGAAAGACGACGCTGATGAATGTGTTGTTTGGACTGTATCAACCCGAAGAGGGAGGCATTCAATTACACGGCAAGAAAGTCAAAATTGCCTCCCCTCAAAAAGCAATGCAAATGGGTATCGGCATGATTCATCAACACTTTATGTTGGTAGATTCATTGACTACTTTGGAAAACGTAGCGTTAGGTTTGCCCCATCAAGGCATCACATTGAAATTGGAAAAAATTGCACAGGAGTTAGAATCTCTGTGCCAAGAATACAATTTTGATGTCAATCTATACGAATATGTATGGAAGTTGTCAATCGGTATGCGCCAACGCATTGAGATTCTGAAAGTCTTGATTCGCAATGCAAGCATTATCATTCTGGACGAGCCAACCAGTGTACTCACTCCGAACGAAATTAATAGTTTTTTGGACGGCATGAGACGTCTAAAAGAAACGGGAAAAACAGTGATATTCATCACCCATAAGTTGGACGAAGTCATGGCGATTGCCGATACGGTCACCATTATGCAACATGGTAAAGTACGAAGCAATTTGAATGTAGCAGAGACGAATGTCAAGGAACTGGCAACTTTAATGGTGGGGCGAGACGTCTCCCACACACAATTAAAAAAATCGGCACCCCCTTCCAACGTTGCAAAAAATCCCATCGTGTTCACAGCAAAGGGATTAAATGCACACAACTCACAGGGAGTGCAGGCGTTAAAAGATGTGAGCATTGAAATCCGTGCGGGTGAAATCTTGGCGATTGCAGGCGTAGATGGTAACGGGCAAGCGGAATTGGCAAGTGCTATTGTAGGATTGCTAAAATTGGATTCTGGGCAGATTGTGTTACACAATACAGATATGACCAACGAATCCGTGTACAACCGATGCCATAGACATAAAATTTCCTACGTACCCGAAGACCGCCATCACACAGGCTTGGTATTAGACTTTACCATCGCACAAAACAGCGTTATCAGAGATTTTGACACTCCTAAATTTTCTAACAAAGGAATATTAAACTTTAAAAACATTCGGACGAGGGCTTCCGCATGGGTTAAAAAATACGATGTGCGGATGCGGAGTATTGACCAACAAGTGCGGTTTCTGTCGGGTGGTAATCAGCAAAAACTGATTTTTGCCCGAGAAGTGGAACGCAATCCAGAACTTTTGGTGGTGATGCAACCTTGCAAAGGGTTGGATGTGGGAGCGATAGAAGCAGTACAGCAAACCATCTTAGATGCCCGTGACAATGGCAAAGCCATATTGTACATCTCCACAGAATTAGACGACATTATGACCGTTGCCGACCGAATTGCAGTGATGTCCAGCGGGCAAATCACTGGCGAATTATCCCCCAGTGAAGTCACCGATGAAAAGATTGGTGCATTGATGGGAGGCATTAAAGAAAGTGTGGTGGCACAATGAAAGCGATTAGGTTTTTCTACGTCATGTTGCCATTGTGGGCATTGATACTGGCATTACTTTTGGGGTCTATTTTAATCGTCATTGGTGGAGCAAACCCTATTCATGCATACTATGAATTGTTTAAAGGGGCGTTCTTTGATTACTGGGGATTATCGGAAACCTTAGTCAAAACATCACCTATCTTGCTGGCAAGCTTAGCAGTGATATTGCCTCTCAGATTAGGGCTGTTAAACATCGGTGCTGAGGGACAAATCTACATGGGGGGATTGTTTTCTGCCATGGCTGCGTTGTTGTTGCCAGATATGCCGATTTTTTTACACATGTCTATCGCTGTTGGGGCTGGCGCCATTGGTGGAGGTATATGGGGACTCATACCGGGACATCTAAAAGCATACTACGGCATTAACGAGGTCATCGTGACGATTCTTATGAACTTTATCGCGATTAATTTGGTCAGCTACGTCACAAGTGGACCCATGATGCAAGAAGGCGCACCCTACCCATATACTGAAGAAATCAAACAAGAATTGTTGATGCCTATTTTGCTGCCCATGACTGATGTGCATATTGGCGTGTTGGTGGGGGTCATACTAGCTGTTGTCATGTTTGTCATACTGAGATACACGACACTTGGGTTTTCATTAGAGACCATAGGGAAAAATGCTGAAGCCGCAAAATATGCAGGGATCAATGTCAAATACCGTATAGTGATAACTATGTTTGTTGCTGGTGCTATTGGAGGTCTTGCAGGAACTTTTGAAGTCTTGGGTCTAAAGTATCGCCTGTATCATCTGTTTTCTGCAGGGTATGGATTTGACGGTATTGTTGCCGCATTTATGGCAACTATTAACCCAATTATTGCCCCTATCTCTTCATTCTTCTTATCTGGATTAAAAGCAGGAGCATTGACGATGCAACGTTCGCTAGGGATTGAAGCGACAGTCATAGAGGCTATACAGGGCATTGTCATTATCCTTGTAGCGGCTAGTTACGGATTTAAATTTAACGCAGAAAAATGGAGTAGAATCATATCCCGACGAAAGATATTAGACAACGAAGTAGGTGATACTTTCAAAGTGGCAGGGAAAGAATAATGTTTGATTTTTTATTTGAACAACAGGCGTTGCTAGAGTTCTTGAACACCAGCTTACGACTATCTATTCCGCTTATCTTTGCTTCGGTTGGGGGGATTATTGCTGAAAAATCGGGCGTGTTTAATATCTCCCTAGAAGGCTGTATTTTAGGCGGTGCGTTTGGGGCTGCGGTTGGCACATACGTCACAGCATCGCCAGTTTTTGGGTTAATACTTGGGGTTACAGTTGCCATGATGGTGGGGGTAGTGCTGGCAGGGTTGGCTGTTGGACTTGCTATTAATCAGCTTGTGGCAGGTATCGCCATCAATATTTTGATGCTGGGCTTAACCTCTTACTTGGCACGTTTAATCTTGGGGGCAGATGCAACGTCTACGTTACCCGGATTTTATCCCGTTGCGATTCCCCTGTTGTCTAGTATTCCCATTATCGGCGAATTGTTGTTTAAACAAGATGCTATTACCTATGGAATGTATGCGGTGATTCCGTTCACTTGGTGGGTGTTTTATAAAACGCCATGGGGCTTGAGTTTGCGGGCAATCGGTGATTATCCCGTTGCTGCAGACAGTGCGGGCATCAATGTCACTAAGGTGAGGGTCTGTGCTACTTTGACCAGCTGTGCTATGGCTGGACTGGGTGGTTGCTATCTAGTACTAAGCCAAGTCTTTGTATTCACTGAACACATGAGCGCAGGTAAGGGGTTTATCGCACTAGCAGCTTTAATCTTGGGGGGGTGGAATCCTGCCCGTGCAGTATTGGCAGCATTGTTGTTTGGAGCGATGGACGCATTGCAATTACGACTGCAATTTAACAGTCCAGAGGTGCCTTATCAAATCTTTTCCATGCTGCCCTATTTGGCATCGTTGCTAGCGTTAATATTTTTGGCAAAACGTATCCAACCACCGAAAGCCATCGGTATTAAATACAGAAGAGGAGGAAAATAAATGTCCATTGAAAATCAAAAAATGATCGCAAATCCTGTCCCTTGGCCTAATGGGGCAAAGGTGGCATGTTGTCTTACTTTTGACATGGATTCAGACAGCCTTATCCATGTAGATCACCCCAAAGACGGATACAAACGTACATCGGCAATTTCCATGTTGCAATACGGACCACATGTTGCCATTCCAAGAATTTTAGAAACTTATAAGCGGCTGGGCATTCAGCAGACCTTTTTTATTCCCGCATGGTGCATGGAACAGTATCCCCGAGCCGTAGAACAAATATTAAAAGGCGGACACGAAATTGGACAACATGGGTATTTACACGAAAATCCAGTGGGGCCATCGCAGGAAGAACAAGCAGGCTGGATAGACAAATCACTCAAGGTGATTGAAAAAATGAGCGGAGTCGCCCCGCGGGGATACAGGGCTCCATTGTATAATTTTTCCAATCACACTGCTGACTTATTAGCAGAGCGGGGTTTTGAGTACGATGCCTCCCTCATGGGCGACGACGTCCCCTACATTATTCAATCTAAAACTGGGTCTTTGGTAGAAATACCTTCGCATTGGGGTCTTGACGATTGGCCCCAGTATGTACAATCCATGGATTTGGATTACATGATGCCTATCCGTTCTCCAAAAAATGGTTGGCAGATTTTTGTAGAAGAATTTGAAGCTGCTTATCGCCACAATGGATTGTGGGTGCCAGTGATCCACCCCTTTGTGACTGGTAGGTTGTCGCGGTGGGAAGTTGTTGCAAAATTTATTGAAAGCCTGCTTTCCAGAGGGGACGTGTGGTTTGCTCCCATGGAGCAAATTGCCAGACATGTCAAACAAATGAGCGATGATGGAGCATATTCACCCCGTGTCGTTAAGATGCCTCAATATGAAGAAGCAGTCAAGGTGACATATAAATAAGGAGAATCAGCATGGTCAGACATGGATACGAAAACGGACGGTTAAACCTACTTACATAAAGGAGACTTTTAAAAATGGCAAAACATGGATACGAAAGCGGACGATTAAATCTGCCCTTTGTGGGGATATGCACCTTTGGAAAATATCCCTATATTGAGGATTGGGACAACATTGATGCAGATGTGGCGGTATTGGGAGCGCCTTTTGACTTTGGATGTCAGTGGCGTTCGGGGGCTAGAATGGGACCCCGCAGCATTCGTGAAGCGTCCACATTGTTTTCTTTTGGACACGCAGGGGCATACGACCCTGAAGATGACATTACATACCTAGACCCAAGCAAAGTCAAAATTATTGACATTGGTGATGCAGATATTGTTCATACGGATACAGACAAAAGCCATGCCAACATTGAGTACGGAGTACGCAAAATTTTGAAAGCAGGTGCGTTACCTGTGGTCATGGGGGGCGATCATTCTGTGAACATTCCTTGCATTAACGCATTTAGCGACCATGACCCCTTCCACCTGGTACAAATAGATGCTCACTTGGATTTTGTAGATGAACGTCACGGAGTGAGGTGTGGACATGGCAACCCGATGCGGAGGGCGGCTGAAAAATCCTATGTCAAGGGCTTGACACAAATCGGTATCCGCAATGTGTCCTCCACAGCTAAAGATGGGTATGACGAAGCACGCAAAATGGGTTCCGACATTCAATCTGTTCGGCAAGTGCGAGCGATGGGGATTGATGGACTGCTCAATCGCATTCCGAAAAATGAACGTTATTATGTCACTATTGACATAGATGGTTTTGATCCGTCTATTGCCCCAGGTACAGGCACACCCAGTCACGGGGGATTCCAGTATTACGAAATTTTGGAATTATTGGACGGTTTGACGAAGCAGGGAACGGTCATTGGATTAGATCTTGTGGAAGTCGCTCCTGATTATGACCTGACAGGCACCACATCTATTCTAGCGGCACAGCTTCTTATGAACTTCATCGGACGCATTTTGCACAACCGATAAGATTTGCTATGGTGCGTGACAGCAAATCCAGAAAAAAGAGATTCAATCGTTATCCATCAATGATAATGATTGAATCATTTACTATGTTTTTTTATACTTGTCGCTTATTAACTCTTCACTCACACTAAGAAATTAAACAATGAAAACACGGGCAGCAATCGCATTTAAGGCAGGTACTGCACTTGAAATTGCGGAAGTTGATTTACAAGCACCCCAAGCTGGCGAAGTGCTAGTAGAAATTAAAGCCACTGGTGTCTGTCACACTGATGCGTTTACTCTGTCAGGTGATGACCCTGAAGGCGTTTTTCCTGCCATACTTGGGCATGAGGGCGCTGGTATTGTTCAAGAAGTTGGAGCTGGTGTTAGCTCCGTCAAACCCGGTGACCATGTCATTCCTTTATACACTGCTGAATGTCGCAACTGCGATTTTTGTTTGCACCCTAAAACTAATTTATGTCAAGCAGTGCGTGCCACTCAAGGTGCTGGCGTGATGCCTGATGGCACCAGCCGTTTTAGCCTTGATGGCAAACCCATCATGCACTACATGGGTTGCTCAACTTTTGCCAATCATACAGTCTTACCTGAAATATCAGTGGCAAAGATTCGGCAAGATGCCCCCTTTGACAAAGCCTGTTACATCGGTTGCGGAGTGACCACGGGGGTCGGGGCAGTCGTGTTTGAAGCCAAAGTGGAGCCGGGTGCCAACGTGGTAGTCTTTGGTTTGGGTGGGATTGGTCTGAATGTGGTGCAAGGAGCAAAGCTTGCAGGCGCCAACAAAATCGTTGGTATTGACCTAAATGAAGACAAAGTCCCTTTAGCTAAACAGTTTGGCATGACCGATTTCATTAACCCTAAACAAGTAGAAAACACAGTAGACGCAGTGATTCAACTCACCGATGGGGGTGCAGATTATAGCTTTGAGTGTATTGGCAATGTGAACACCATGAGGCAGGCGTTGGAGTGTTGTCACAAAGGTTGGGGTGAGTCTTACATCATTGGCGTAGCGGGTGCTGGTCAGGAAATTGCCACCCGTCCCTTCCAGTTAGTGACGGGACGTTCTTGGAAAGGCACTGCCTTTGGCGGTGCAAGGGGGCGTACAGATGTACCTAAAATTGTTGACTGGTATATGGACAATAAAATCAACATAGATGATTTAATCACTCATACCATGCCACTGGAAGACATCAACAAAGCTTTTGATTTAATGCACGCAGGCAAGAGTATTCGCTCTGTGGTGCTATATTGAGGACGGATTATGTCGTGTAAACAAATTTCTACGAGTCATTGCTTTGGTGGTCAGCAATTACGTTTCCAACACCACTCCGACTGCCTAAATTGTGCGATGAACTTTTCTGTGTATCTACCACCACAAGTAACCACTGCAAAGGTACCAGTCATTTATTGGTTGTCTGGACTTACTTGTAATGATGAAAACTTTGTACAGAAAGCTGGGGCGCAACGTTATGCAGCTGAGTATGGTGTTGCATTGGTAGCAGCAGACACCAGCCCAAGAGGAGAAGGCGTGCCTGATGATGAAAACCAAGCATGGGATTTTGGCTTGGGGGCAGGCTTTTATGTCAATGCAACCCAAGACCCTTGGCGACAGCACTACCAAATGTATGATTATATTGTGAAGGAACTACCAGCAATCATTGCTGAACAACTACCACTCATTGATGCCTCCACCTGTTCTATTTCTGGGCATTCTATGGGGGGGCATGGGGCTTTGACCATTGCCTTAAGAAACCCGCACCAATATCGCAGTGTTTCTGCTTTTGCTCCAATATGCTCGCCCTTAAACTGTGCATGGGGTGAGAAAGCCCTTAGGCTTTACTTGGGCAATGATCGTCAAGATTGGCAATTATACGACAGTTGTGAATTGATCAAACAAGCCACCGAACACCTGCCTATTTTGGTGGATCAAGGAGAGGCTGATAACTTTTTGCATGAGCAACTCAAACCTGATTTGTTGCAAAAAGCCTGTGATGATGCCTCTTACCCAATCACTTTGAGAAGGCATGCAGGCTACGACCACAGTTATTTTTTTGTTGCCAGTTTTATCGGGGAACATATTAGCTACCATGCCAACATCTTAAATGCTGGTTAAGGGTGTCTTTAAAAAGACAACTTCTTTGATTGATTGAACCCTTTAGATGCAAAGCCTAAGTTAATCTTCTGCAAGGCTTTTGTTCAATTCTACAATGGCTTGTTTGCCGTCACCAAAGAGCATCAGAGTATTGTCTTTGGCAAACAACGGATTAGGCAGACCCGCAAAACCCGGACTCAAGGAACGTTTCACTACAACGACTGTTTTGCTTTTATCCACATTCAAAATGGGCATGCCGTAAATGGGACTACCTTTGTCTTCTCTTGCCATCGGGTTAGTTACATCGTTAGCACCAATCACGATAGCAACATCGGTTTCTTCAAATTGTGGATTGACTAATTCCATCTCTTGTAACTGGTCATAGGGGACTTCTGCCTCTGCTAGCAGGACGTTCATATGACCGGGCATTCTGCCAGCGACTGGATGGATTCCGTAGATCACCTCACAACCTCTGTCAATCAATGTGTTTGCCATATCACGCACTGCATGCTGTGCTTGGGCTTGTGCCAAGCCATAACCTGGAACAATAATGACTTTGCGAGCTGTTTCCAAAATCATCGCAACTTCTTCAGGTGAGGACGTTTTGATTTTGCCAGCATATACTTCATCTTGGTCAACCTTTTCAGCCACTTTTGCCATCACGCCAAACAGCACATTAAACAGGCTTCTATTCATTGACTTACACATGATGTTAGTCAAAATAATGCCTGATGCACCCACCAAAGAACCGGCAATAATCAACACCGTGTTACCTGTGATAAAACCCGTAGTCGCAGCAGCAATCCCTGAATACGAATTGAGCAAAGAAATCACTACTGGCATATCAGCACCTCCAATGGGGGTGACTAAAAACACTCCCAGTGCCAGAGACGCTATCACCAATGCGATTTGTATTTGGAGGTTTTCAGGATTCTGCACCACCATCACCGATAACACCACAATCGCAGTCAGTAGCAAAATATTAAGGAATGTATTGCCCGGCACACGAATAGGGCGTCCAGAAATCAGATCTTGTAGTTTGGCAAATGCTACGAAAGACCCTGATAAAGTGACCGCACCAATGACCACAGTGGCACAGATAGAAACCAAAGCCACTAGGGTTAAGGCATCAGTATCTTCCAGCCCGCCAAGGTAACTAGCAAGAGCGATAAACAACGAAGCACCTCCACCAAAACCATTCAGCAAAGCGACCATCTGAGGCATGGCAGTGACCTTGATTTTTAACGCCATCACACTGCCAATCGCACCACCTACTACAACACCTGCCGCAATCCATTGATAGTCAACAATCTGCTTATTCAGTAAGGTCATGACAACTGCCATCAGCATACCCAAAGCAGATAATTGATTGCCACGTACGGCAGTACGGGGCTTAGTCAAACCTTTAAGACCCAAAATAAACAAGCTGGCAGAAACCAGATAAGCAATGTAAACGATTTCATCACTCAACATGACTTACTTCCTCTTAAACATTGCCAGCATTCGGTTTGTCACTAAATAGCCACCTATGACATTGATAGTTGCCAATGTCACCGCCACAAAACCCAAGATGTTCACCAATTCAGCATACTGATTAGAGTGTTCAGAACCAGCGGCGATTAACGCCCCAACCAATGAGATTCCAGAGATAGCATTAGAGCCAGACATCAAAGGTGTATGCAAAGTAGGGGGTACTTTAGTAATGAGTTCAATACCTAAAAAGATTGCCACGACAAAAAGCGTGATTAATAACAGTAATTCCATAGTATGTTTCCTTATAAACAAATAGCTAAGTGGCAAGTAAGCCTTTGAGACGTTCATTCACTAACTGCCCTTGTTCAGTTAGCACAATATCCTTGATGACTTCATCGCTCATATCCAGTTGCAAGTGACCATTTTCATCTACCATCAAAGACAACAAATTCTGCAAATTAGTCCCGTACATCTGGCTGGCATGATAAGCTGCCTTTGCAGGCAAATCAACTGAACCGACAATGGTTACACCATACCTTTCAATCGTTTGACCTGCTTCGGTCAATTCACAATTTCCACCAGTTTCGGCAGCCAAATCCACAATCACTGATCCTGCCTGCATTTGTTTGACCATCTCTTCGGTAATCAATATAGGTGCTTTTTTACCCGGAATTGCTGCAGTAGTTATCACCACATCTTGCTCGGCTAAAACAGCTGCCATTGCCGTTTGTTGTCTTGCAATAAAATCAGCAGATTGCTCCTTTGCGTAGCCTCCGCTGGTTTCAGTGTCTTCCGTTTCAATATTCAAATCAACTGGCGTTGCCCCTACCGATAAAATTTGCTCACGAGCTGCCGGACGAATGTCATAAGCCTCCACCACAGCCCCCAAACGTTTGGCTGTTGCACATGCCTGCAAACCCGCAACACCAGCACCCATGACAAACACACGACTAGGTTTGACAGTACCAGCAGCCGTCATCATCAAAGGAAAGAGTTTGGGCGATTCCAATGCCCCAATCAGCACTGCTTGGTTGCCAGCAATCGTTGCCATAGAAGACAGAACATCCATACTTTGAGCACGAGTGATACGTGGGATCAACTCCAAAGCTAAAGTTGTCAGTCCGCTGTCTGTTAAAGAGGTAAAATACTCAACATTCATTAGCGGGTCCATCATGCCAATAATGATCTTATCCTTGACTTGGTTTTTCAACGTTTCAAGGACATCAGATTTTGCATTGACCAATAAAATCACATCAGACGCAGCCATCACTGCTTTATTATCAGCAATAACCATAGCCCCAGATTCTTGATAAGCGACATCAGTATAACCAGAAGCAACCCCAGCACCCGATGCAATAGACACTTGCAAACCTCGTTGAACTAACTTGACAACATTGGCAGGCACTAATGCCACCCTTTGCTCTCCAATATCCGCTTGATTTAATACACCTATGTTTGACATAACCCTCCCCCTTTATCTACGCCAGTAGAAGTTCTTCTAATTTGTTTCAAATTCAAGTGATACTACCACAATCTAGGAGTTTATTGGTTTTTCTTTTCTAAAAAACATTTCAAGATGGGGTGTTTTATTTGGCAGGAGGAAGAAAAGAAAACAAAAAGGCTAACACGACTCCAAGCGTAATCAGGTTTAAAGAAATGCCAAAGCCCACCATCCATGATAACAATTTAAATTTGCTGTCAACGCTTGTCTCTAAGTGGGACATTTTTTCATTGAGATTTTTCTCTAAATTAGAAACCTGCTCTTTGGTTGCTTTTTGCTCCAGCTGCTCTTGTAAATGAGCTACTTGCTCATTGAGATTTTTCTCTAAATTAGAAACTTGTTCCTTGGTTGCTTTTTGCTCCAGCTGTTCTTGTAAATGAGCTACTTGTTCCTTGGTTGCTTTTTGCTCCAGCTGTTCTTGTAAATGAGCTACTTGCTCTTTGGTTGCTTTTTGCTCCAGTTTTTCATTAAGGCTTGTCTCTAAACCAGAGACTTGCTCTTTGGTTGCCTTTTGCTCCAGCTGTTCTTGTAAATGAGCTACTTGTTCCTTGGTTGCTTTTTGCTCCAGTTCTTCCTCTAAACTAGAGATTTTCCCATTAAGGTTTGTCTCTAAACCAGAGACTTGGTCTTTGGTAGAAAGTTTGGCAAAGTTGCTTTCTACGACAAATTTAAATTCCTCTGTCAATGCCTCTGCTTGCTCTTGTTCAAAGCCTGCGGCTTGCAAGTGTTTAGAGGTTTTAAGTGTGTCAAAAAGTAATGCGGTTTCCATCAGTCTATTCGTGAGAATGTCAAAACCAGAATCATAACAAATTTAAAGCCAAAATGGAAAAAGAAAAAAGAGAGAAGATTGAGAAATCTCAAAAGAGAGATTGCGGGTCAAGGTGAGCAATGACAGAGGGACGGGGTGTTAGCCTTTTTGTTTTCTTTTTTTCCTCCTGCCAAATAAAAAGAGCCAAGTTCACAAGGATTTGACAGGGTCTTTTTAGAATAATCTCAAAAAAGTGTTTTTACCCTGTCTGCTGACTTGAAATGATTTCTGACCGAAACCGATGGGCTGTGTGTTCTATCAAATCCAGTGCCTGTTCTGAAAGTTTGAATTGATTTTTAAGTTTGTTTTCTTCTTGTTGCAGAGAAGTTTGAAAAAGTCCTGGGTCGTCACTTCCCAAAACGACTGGGACTTCATTCTTCAAAAATCGCAAAATAGGGTGTTGCTGACCAAAAGTATAAGGGTTGAGCATTTGGTTTGAAGTGATGCAGGACTCTACACATTTTCCTAGTTTTTTGATTTCGTTCATCACAAAATCTTGAATCAAGCGGAGTCTTTCAAGCCTTGGTTCGTCATAATACCAAAGAATTGTTTCATTTGGCTGTTTCTTTTGCAGGGTGTCATACTCTTTTTGCAGAGCCTCTTTGTCGCATGAAATTCCCCAATCCTTCCAGTCAGGGAGTTGTTGTAACTCATAGCAAATTTGGTCTAGCCGTTCAGCAACACTTTCACAAGATTGCTTGCCAAGCAACTGTTGGGGGTTCATTCCAAGAGCCAAAGCATGCCCCAAACGATGAGTTCCAAACATGGCACTTTGGTGAATCCAACGGATGGCACTTTCAAGGCTTTTATCGCTAAACACCTCGCCAACATGGTCTAAAATTGCCAGAGCTTGATAAGGTTCAAGGAGGTTGTCTTTTAAAATTTTTGCATACAATGCTTGCCTTTCTTTTGGCGGGTGTCCTTCTTCTGCAAAGCAAAAATCTACACTGACTAAAGTCTTTTGGACTGATGGGAAGTGTTTCATCAATTGCTTGACTTCAAAATAGAGTTCAAAGGCTGTGTGGTCTCGTGGTAGGCTGACAGAAAGTTTAGGCTGGAAGATGCCATGAAATTTTTGAAAGACTTGGCAGATGGTGAGCAAAAGTTTTTTTCTGGTGTCTTTTGGCAAATGATAAGGAATCGGCATGCGATATTCTACATGCTTTAAATGCTGATGCTGAAGGCAGATTTGATGCACTAAATGCGAAACTTCTTGTTGAGAATCCAAATGGCATAAGGCGATGATCAGATTAAACTTTGCTTGAAATTGTAAAAAAGTGCATGGTGCTGTAAGATGATACATCTTTTGAAAGGCGTCAAAGTGATCTTGCTGAATCACTTGCAGTAGGTTTGGATTCTGCTGAAATTGCTGAAGATACTCCTTTTCAAAAAAATGCACTCGCTCCAAATCGTGTTGTTTGGATTTGGCTAACTTCCAGAGGTCAGATGCACTTAAACAGCCGTACAAATGCACGTGTAAATCGTGGGTGATTCTATTTTTCATGGTTTAGTTTTCACCAGACGAGCCGATACAAGAAATTATGAAAAGCAGTCAATTCATTATCTATCATTTGGGTCTTTTTTGCATGATGCTCATTTTGGGTTGTAGCAAGAAGTCTGAAGAAGAGAAGCCGGGTTTTGAGGTCAGGGAAGGACGTTATCGTGTGGAGTTTGTAGAAGGTGCTGCTGTTCACAATGGAACAAGCTATGCCATTGCAAAACAAGCACCTGATACGCAAGAAGCAGCGCCAGGGTATTATGGCATGATGGTGAAATGGCTTGGGGACAAGACCTTCCGTTTTACGACATTTGGCGATGCAAAAGTTCGTACTCAAATTGGAGCAATAGACTATGAACTTCATTTGTTTTGCGCTCACCCAAGCGAGAGTCAGGTTGTTTTATCAGACAATGGCTTGCGAGAAGAAGTGCTTGAACACACAGCAGGTTGCAGGACGTCTGTGCCTACAGTTGGAGTCCCTGCAAACCTTGCTAAGGTTCAAGTGACGCTTGAAGATGACGATTCTTTTTTTGTAGAGATTGACTATACCAAGCCAGACCATTTTGTCATCACTCAAACAGCAGATGGAGAAGTCATTACAGCCGTCACTCTGAAGATTCGCTATTTTTTAAAATATGTGAACCGTAAAACCAAGCTGTAATTTAGCTAGCGTTTGGGGTTTTATCAAAAGCTAAACCAGTTAAATTTGACGTTGTGCGTCTTTGAATTTTTGAAATTTTTTTGAAGTTGATGATGATTTGTTTGTTCTGCAAAGCCAATTTGTGCGTGTTACAGAAATTGGGCAAGGCATTTTTGAGGTTGTTTTTGAAAGGATTACTTTGGATTTGTATCGTTCCTTTAAGTGTAACAACCCTTTTCGCACAAGGGGTTGGACAGCGCGAGATTTTACTAGGTGGACATCTTCCTTTGAGTGGCGGCTTGCAAGCAGTTGGAGATGTGGCAAAAGGGGCAGATGCGTACTTTCAATATATCAACGAACAAGGGGGAGTTCATGGGCGTCTCATTCGTTATCAGTACCAAGATGACCGTTTCCAGCCAGAAGTTGCCAAGCAAGTCGTTTCTCGTTTGGTTTTAGATGAACAAGTGTTTGCCATGTTTGGCTCTGTTGAGTCAGGGGTTGGCACTGAATTGACTGGGTGGATTTCTCAGATGGAAGTCCCTAATTTGTTTTTGGTCTCAAGAACAGCAGAGTTTTTAAAATATCCGTTGACCTCTGCGTTCATGCCAACTCTCAAAACAGAAAGTGCAATACTGGGGCGATACCTCGCTACACAATCTCCAAGAAGCAACGTTCTCATCTGGTCTCGTCAAGACAATTACCACCAGACTTTGACCCGACTTTTAGTCAAAGAACTTAAGAAGGGACAAATTCCTGTGCAAGTGTTGACGCATGAAAAATTCTTGCAAACATTTCATGCAGAATCTGTCAAGATTGAGGAAGCTGAAGCAGACATTTTAGTCATTTTTTCAACACCTGCTGTCTCTCATCAAATCATTTCCAAACTCAAAAAAAACAAACCTTCTCAAATTTATCTTGGATATGATGCAACCTTTCCCAAACCTATTGAAACCACATCAGCTAAGACGATTTTGACTTTAGGCAATCTTCCCTTTGCCTCTCACCTAGAAAACAAAGGGATTCAGTTGCATCATCGCTTGTTGCAGGCATATTTTCCCAAAACCGAACCGAATCAATGGACAATTTACGGTCATGTTGCTGCAGAGTCTATGGTTGCGTTGTTGCATCAGGTTGGCAGAGATTTGAATCGCCAAGCCTTTTTGAAACAGGCTTATTCTTTCCAGCACAAGTCAAGCACCATTGCCCCGCCGATTCACGCAACAAAGACATTGCATTGGGTACGTTCCATGAGAATTGCACAGCTCAAGAATGGTTCATTTGTTTTTATTTCTCCTTGGATCCAAGCGTTGTAATCCATGACAACTGCAAGCATTCGGTTTCCTTTTTCCCAATCTGACAAGATTCGTTTGTCTGATGCCTTGAAGGCTGGGAAGGTGTTGATTTTTGCCACTGAAACTTTTTATGCACTTGGCTGCTGTGCTTTTGATGAGCAAGCGGTGCATCGTATTTTTCAAATTAAAAAAAGAGATGTTTCAAAAACGTTGCCCTTGTTAATCAATCAAGGTATGGCTGACGAGGTTCAAGCACAGCTTTCTGCCACAGGTCAGTCTTTAACGCGGGAATTTTGGGCGGGTGCAATGACTCTTGTGATTCCAGCCCCGCCATGGATTCCTTCCTTTTTACATGCTGCTGATGGTTCTGTTGCTGTCAGACAGAGTGATTGCAAGACGGTGTCTGCTTTGTTAGATTTGGCAGGACAGCCCTTGATTGGCACAAGTGCTAACTTTGCCAACGAGCCTCCTCATGTCAGCCCCCAAAGCATTCCTCTTTCTTTAAAGCATCAAGCAGATTTTTTGATTGATAGTGGTCAAACAGCTGGAGAGAAACCCTCAACGATTGTGAGTGTGATGCAAGACCCTCCTGTTATTTTGAGGGAAGGTCAACTTTGCCAAAAAATTCAGGATTTTTTAAAATCAGCATTTGAAACAGCGCAATGACTGCTCTTTTTCAAGTGGCTCTTGCCTTTCCATTCAATTATGCTAAACTTTGAAAATTTATAACCCTATCCCTATCCTCTAATATGTCAGAAGAATCCATAGAATTAAGCGTTGACCAAGATATTGCCAAAGGTCGTTACAGCAACATGTTTGTCGTCAGTTCCAATGAGAATGAAATGACGTTGGACTTCATTTATCGCAACTATCAAAATGCGATTTTGCAAAGCAGAATTGTCTTAAATCCCCAAAAAGCACTGGAGCTTTTACAACTCTTGCAACAACAATTCACAGACTCTGAAAGTTCTGAGGCAAAAAGAGAAGTCAACTAATGACTGCGGTCAATCTGTCTGCCACCGTGATTTGCTACAATGAAGAAGACATGATTTTTGATTGTTTGAAGTCATTGGATTTTGCTGATGAGATTGTTGTCATTGATTCTTATAGCACAGATGCCACGCCTGACATCTGTTGTCAATTTCCTAAGGTTCGTTTTTTTCAACATGCGTTTGATGGTCATATTGAGCAAAAAAATCGTGCGATTGACTATGCTCAAGGAAAGTGGATTTTAAGCATTGATGCAGATGAACGAGTCAGCCCTGAGCTACAATGTGAGATGATAGAATGGTTGCAAAAGACCCCATTGGTTCATGGTGCAAAATTCCCAAGATTGACTAAACATTTAGGCAAGGACATTCGTCATGGGGGGTGGTACCCAAATGCACGTTACAGGTTGTTTCGCAAAGGACATGCTTCTTGGGGAGGGGAAAATCCGCATGACCAAATCTTTTTGCAAGGACAAGGTGTTTCCCTCAAATCTGATTTAATTCATCACAGCTTTCAAGACCTTGCAGACCATGCTAAGACATGTAATGCCTTCTCTAGTATCTCTGCATTAGAAAAGTTTAATCGTGGCAAAAATTACTCTTTGTTCAGAATGCTGGTGAAGCCCCCAATCAAGTTCTTAGAAATGTATTTACTGAAACATGGCTTCTTAGATGGAACAGCAGGTTTGATTGTGGCAATCACTTCTGCCTATGCGTCTTTTTTAAGGGAGGCAAAATTGTTTGAACTAGACCGTTTGCAACTGAACAAACCAAGTAATTTGCAAGCTGTCCGCTATCGCAACCAAAGGAACATTACCAATGAAAAAACATGAACTTTGATTTACCCCAAAATATTTTAGACCTCTGCTTTGCTGAAGGCATCAGGTGCTACCCTGAAGAAGCATGCGGATTGATTACAGGTTTGAAGGCAGAGTCTTCAACGCAAAATTTAGAGCTTCTGCCAATGAAAAATGTGATGACACTTTACCATGAGCGAGACCCTGAACGTTTTCCCCGCACCAACTTAGATGGCTATCTCATTGAGCCTCTGGAATTTGTGAAAGCAGAAAAACAGCTTGCCTCTCAAAAACGTTGCATCAAGTTGATTTTTCACTCGCACCCTGACGTCGGTGCTTATTTTTCAGAACAAGACAAGAACGATGCTCTTTGGAACGAAGAACCCCGCTACCCCAATGTAGATTATCTGGTGTGTGGAATTACTCAAGCCAAGCCTGATGGTGCGATTATTGCTGGGTACAACGCTCAACTTAAAGAGTTTGACATTGCAAAATGGTCTGCAAAATGAAACTTTCTGACCTCCCTTTGATTGATTTAGAAGCACTGGGTCACCCAAATAATCAGCCTGTTGGTGGGAAGTATGCCATCACAGGAACAGCTGACACTTTAGAGTTTATTAAAAAATGGCAAGAAGACAACCAGAAGCCATTTTATGGATATTATCGCATTACAGAGTCCCCAATTTCCCGCAGAATAACAGAGTCTTTAAAGTCTCATTATGAAGTCAGACATGCGTTGCTTTATGCCTCAGTCAATTCAGCACTTTATGAATGGATTGACTACTTTGTGAAGTGTTCTAAGCAGACCCCTCTTTTATTGGTTGATGATTTAAAAAAATGGGAATGGGTAGCACAAATTGTCTCTGCTTTGGGGGGAAGGTTTTCCGTATTTCAGTCATTTCAGATGAGTTTTAAAGCAAAACAACCTGTTGTTTTTGCCTTTGAACAAATCAATCTAAAAATACAAGATTGTTTGCAACAAGCTCAAAAAGCAAGGGCATCGGTTGCCTATCTTTCAGACCATTTAGAATCACTCCCTCCTCAAGAAGCCAAGTTTTTCATCGCAGACTTCAAAGATGAGCAAGCCAATGTTTTAGGTGGTGCTGTGTTGAGTTCAGTAGATTTGCCAATGGAAGTTTTAGCAAAAAGGCGTGCAGAGGTTGGTTGTGTCCTTTCTCCCCGCAATGCAGATTTTTTATCAAAAAAAGACCCTGCCCCCATGCCTCATGCTGACGAAGATGCCTTGCAACGAAACTTGTGTCAGTTAGAAGGGGCTAATCATGGCATCTTATTTTGTACAGGAATGCAAGCCATCGTTGCTGCTCAAGAAGTTCTGAAGACAGGACAAAAAAATCGGTTCATTGTCATTGGCGTCCTGTATAAAGACACTTATGTTCATTTGTTAGAGGACAAAGCACAGCATCTTTTTTTGGGAGCTGATGAGCTTCATCTTTTAGAAGACTCTTTTGACGAAACGATTGCAGGAGTGATTACAGAAACCATTACCAATCCTCTGAACCAAAAAATCAACCTGCCTGAAATTGCAAAAATTTGTCAAGCACACCAAGTCCCTTTCATTGTGGACAACACACTTGCCACACCTGTCAACTGTCAACCTCTCAAGCTGGGGGCTTCTTTTTCAATTCATAGTACTGTCAAGTATTTAAGTGGAGGTAACGATCACGCAGGGGGTGTCCTGTTTGCAGACGACCTAGTCCTAGCCAGACGTCTCAAAGACTATCAACAACTCTATGCTCTTGGTATGTCTCCGCTAGAGGTCAACGTTTTGTCATCTCAACTTGTAGATTTCAAAGAACGTATGGTTCGTTTTGAAAAAAATGTATCAGAAGTCGCAAAGTTTCTGTCCCAATCTCCTAAAGTTGGGAAGCTGTATTATCAAGACCAAGTTGATGATTTTTGTCAAGGTAGAGGCTCTATGATTAGCTTTACTTTAGACCCCAATCATCTGGAAACTTTAAAAAAATTTTATGACTCCTTAGAACTGGTCAAAGCCCCGACTCTAGGCTCAAATGAAACCCTAGTTTGCCCTTACACTTTGCTCACTTACTATCATCAAACTGATGACTTTTTGCAGGAAATCGGGTTGCCCCGCTATCTGGTCAGAATTGCCGTAGGTTGTGAAGAAGATCTAACCCCTGTGATAACTGCCTTGCAAAAAGCCTTGGACTTATGCTAAATTCTCAAACCTTTGGAAACTTTTTGGAACACGTGATGACCGCTTTAAAAACTCACAAAGCATTCACATTGATTTGTGCGACGGTGTTGATGATTTTGCTGGGTTGTCAAAAAAGGTCTCCTGACGAAGGTCGTTCGCTCAAAGCGGCTGAGAAAGATGTTGAAGTCACCTCATTTGCAGACCAAGTGGGATTCAATGTCCATCCTCTGCCAATTCGTGGTGAGTTTGTTTTACCCGAAAACACGGTCTCTTTTGCTGTTATTGCCTATTCCAAAAGTAGTGAAGGTTCTATCGTTTTTCGTATGCAAGACCCAAGTGGCAGGCATGTTTTTGCTGATTTGTTAAAAGGCGGTTTTATCCATGCTTCCCAAGGTACGACTGTCTTACTCAACCCTTTAATTCCAAGTATGCCAATGGAAAAGGGGACATGGAGTTACAACTTTGAAAACACAACAGCGGTCAAAATGGTCTTACGCACTGGGGCTGTCCGCTCTATCTTGCCCATACGTCCCATCTTCACAGGAACAAGATTTGATTCTGATGACATAGAAGGAGCAATGACCGAACTGGCTACTGTTTTGAACTCTCATGGTTTGCAAATCGCCTTGTCTCCAACTCTTCATGTAACAGACTCTCAATTTAGGGCAGTGAAGCCAGATTTTGAATCACCCACTGTGAGAAGGCTGGCAGAGTTTGGAGACGCTAACGTCATTAATGTTTTTTTCATTGAGGAAATCCTTGATGACCTCAACCTTGGAATTGCAGCCAGAATCCCCGGCACCTTTGGAATACACCCCCTGAATATGGTCATGGTCAGCTTAGAACAACATAGCATGATGGGAACAAACGACTTGAAAAATGAAAACATTGCCCTCACAACCATTCATGAGATTGGTCATTTAGTTGGCTTGTTTCATACCACAGAAAAAACTGGAAGGAAGTTTGACCCCCTAGATGATACCCCAAAATGTGATGAACCTATTTATGAGGCATCAGTCTGGACTTGTGATGAAAGTCAAGGCGTCAAGAACATCATGTTTTGGCAAAGTACTTCAGACCAAAATCAGCTTTCTCCCTCGCAAATCCACATTTTTAGATATTCCCCTATTGCAAGATAGTTTTCATTCCAAAGAATAAGATGATGCTGAGACGTTTCTTTTTAACAATAAGTTTAATGAGTTTGATAAGTTTGATGATTGCCAACTTTGCATTGGCAGAAGAACAAGCAAAGAGTGAGCAATATCAACAAATTCACTTCTGGTTGTCAGGGTATGAATGGTCTTTAGATGAGGCAGATGTCTCTGAATTAGGTCAAAATCCTGAAAAAGTCTTGATGCAAATTGCCCAAGATCGGTCTTTGCTAAACTATTATCATTTTAGGGCATTGAAGGCATTGACGTTGTTTCCAAGTGAGGAGGTGGCAACATTTTTACAAAATTACACTCAATCTGTCCCGAGCCTTTCTCACCAGCGCAGAGCCTTCCAAGCATTTGCCTCTACTTTTCAAGAACAATATCCCCAACGTCTTGCAAACCTTGCTTCTCTTCTGCTGAAAAGTGAACATGCTCACTCTCGTCTTGCCGCATATCAGGTGCTTCAAAAACTTCCTGAACATCTTGCCAAAGATGCTTTAAAAGAGTTTGACCTGAGCCAACAACCAGCATGGGTTGCCAAGCAGCTGAATGCTTCATCTCCTGTTGTTCACTGATGTCTGTTCAACTACGATTTGCACCTAGCCCCACAGGTGAGCTTCATGTAGGAGGTCTCCGAACTGCTTTGTTTTCCTACCTTTATGCCAAAAAGCATCAAGGGAAAATCTTCTTTCGTCTGGAAGATACAGACAGAACCCGTTTTGTAGAAGGTGCTGAACAAAATTTGTTGAATGCGTTAAATCGTGCAGGGATTTGCTTTGATGATGCTGTCACCAGACAATCAGAACGATTAGCGATTTATCAGCAGCATGTGCAAATTTTGTTAGAGTCGCGTCATGCGTACCGTTGTTTTTGCTCACCAAAGAGACTTGAATCTTTAAGGCAGAGACAAAAAGAACAAGGGCTTCCCACTGCCTACGATGGCACGTGCCGTCATCTGTCAAGGTCTGAAATTACGAAAAAACAACACTTGCCTTTTGTTGTTCGTCTGGCATTGCCTCAAATCCCAGAAACTTTGCAACTTCAAGATGTCATTCGTGGCAACTTGACCTTTAACACAGCAGATTTAGAAGACCAAATCCTCATCAAAGCTGATGGCTTCCCAACTTATCACTTGGCAATGGTTGTTGATGACCACTTGATGGGCATCACCCACGTCGTGCGTGGTGAAGAATGGCTTCCTTCATACCCTAAGCATGCCTTGCTGTTCCGTTATTTCCAATGGCAGATGCCAGAGTTTGTACACCTGCCTTTGATTCTCAATGAAGACCGCTCTAAATTAAGCAAACGCACAGGTTCTGCATCAGTTGAAGGCTTTTACTCACAAGGTTACTTGCCTCAAGCGTTAATCAACTTCTTAGCTTTGTTAGGCTGGTCTGCTGGAGATGAGAGAGAATTTTTTAGCATAGATGAATTGATTGAAGAATTTAGCTGGCAGCGGGTCAGTAAATCTGGGGCTGTTTTTGACAAGCACAAACTAGATTGGATGAATCAGCACTATCTGCAAAGATTGGACAAAGAAGAGTTTGAAGCATACATCTTGCCCTTTGTTCAACAAACCCAATACGCCAATGAACCTGATGTCATGAAGGTTTGCCAGTTGTTTCAAAGTCGTCTCAAAACGGGGTCAGACATTCAGCACAGGCTAGCTTCTTTCTTTGAAGATGACTTTCCACAACACGCACCAAAAATGTTAGAATTACTGCAGAGACCCACAACCAAACAAATGCTTTCTCTCTTGATTGAACAACTGACAGAGCTTGCCCCCTATTCTGGAGAGGCGTTTTCAAAACTTGCAAAACAAGTCCAAAAAACAACTCAAATCAAAGGTCAAGAGTTTTGGTTACCCTTGCGTTATGCCTTAACTTTTGAAGAACACGGACCAGACCTGAAAGCGATTGCAGAAATTTTTGGAAAAGAAAAATGCCTATCCCGACTCAAAAAATCTTTGTCTGTCTAATCCTTCTTTTCTTTCTGGCTATACCAGTCCAAGCTGAAGCCATTCTTGAAAAACTCACTCAAAAGCAATGGACATCAGTCATAGGAGACCTTGCCAACATCATCAAAGACTCCCCGGAATCTCAAGGAACGATAGCCATCGTTGAGGTCTCTTTCCAAGACCTGAAAGATGCAATCCCCAAAAAACAATTCACGTTGCAAAGTACATTGACAGAGGCACTGCAAAAGACGTTTCCTGAACAAGTGATTCCTTTTGATGATGTCGCAATGGCTTACGAAGAATGGACGCTTGCCTTCCCAGATTCTTCACCTCCAGAGTTATGGCTTAACATTTCAGGTATCATTGGGGCAGAGTTGGTGGTGGCTATGTCTATCACTCAAGAAGAGGCAGACAAGCTACAAGTCAAGGTAGAACTTTACAATGCTTTGATCTCTCAACAAGCTTGGCATCAGACATACCATTGGGATTTTGCAGAAAAACAAAAGACTGCTGAAAAGTTACCAAAACCCCAAATTGCTACTTCCAATGACTTGCAAACGCTAGATGTTGCCATCTCACCATTTCAAGAAACAGTACCCAAATCCAAGACAGCTGTCCCACCTTTGCTTGAAGAAGACCTTGCACCAGAGTTGACCCCAGAAACTCCAGAGTCTTTGAAAACTGAAAACATGGTCTTGATTAGGCGTGAATCAGGACAGCACTTTTGGATTGACCAAACAGAAGTGACAGTAAAGGCGTTCCAAAAATGTACAGAATGTCAAAAAGGAACAGGTCAATTTGAGTCAAACAATGCAGATGCCCCTGTGGTGTATGTCAGTTTTGATGATGCCAAGCAGTATTGTCAATGGGCAAGCAAGCGTCTGCCAACAGAACAAGAATGGATTTATGCCGCCAGTGCAGGGACTTTGAAAGATTTGACAGAAGAATCGCTTCAAAAACAGGCATGGTCTCCAAAAGACCAAGTTTGGGAGGCTCAACCTGTTGGCACTAAAGAACCAAATGCTTGGGGGATTTTTGACATGTTTGGAAATGTTGCAGAGTGGACAACAGGACAAGTCTCTCAAAAACAAGATTATCCCTTGCGTATGGTAAAAGGTGGGGCATGGGGAGGTAAATTGAATAAAAATCTTCTAAAACTGGGTGAGCATGAAGCATTAGCAGAATGGACTCGCTCTTTTTTGGTTGGATTCAGATGTCTCAAAGATGCAGAGTAAGAGAGTTGTGAATTTCTTCAAAACACGACTGCGACGCTCCGCTTAAAACCTCAACGCTTGCCAATGCCTTAGCTCCCAGCCTTGAAAGCTCTTGTTGATGGCTCAAAAACCTTTCAAACAAAGTTTGGATTTGTTGCTCATTTTCAACGCTCCATGCAAAATCTTCCATGACAAAGCTCCGTGCTTCTGCAGAATTTTGGAACAACCGACCAAAGATTACAGGTAATCCCATAGCACAAGGTTCAATGATGTTATGAACACCCGTGCTAAACCCACCCCCAACGTATGCAAGTGACCCTACTTGATATAAACTTGAAAGAATGCCGATGCAGTCAATCAATAAAACACGGGGGGCATCATCTGGGGTCATATCAGAAAAACGCACCACTCCAAAATCTTGCAAAGTGTCTTCAAGATGTGCGAGGTGATTTGTATCTATTTCATGCGGGGCAATGATTGCAAAAAGCTCATCGTGTTGACTTAACATCTTTTTGAGTGCAGGCAAGTAGTGTTGTTCATCTTGTTGCCACGAACTGCCAAAAATAAAAACAACTTTGTCTGCTAGGGAAAAGGGAATGAAAGGTTTGGAAAGACGTCTTTTCCTGTCAAGAACTGCATCAAATCGTGTCTCTCCAAAATATTGAATCTGCTGATGTTCAGGTAAGAATTTAGAGAACAGTTGTTGGTCAGCTGGTGATGCTGTGAAGATTCCAGCAAGGCATTGATACAAGTTTTGGTAAAAATGACGAATCGGCAATGACTTCACACGCGGGGAATCAGGACGCAACACCGCAGAAATCAAGAATTGTGGAATTTGAAACCACTTGGCAATCCATGTCAAATTAGGCATCAGTTCTGAATGCACAGACACGATGGCACAAGGAGACAAGAGTTTTAAAAGGCGGTGCATAGACCATAGAAAATCCCAAGGCAGGTAGTCACAAAAAACTCCTGTATGTTGGGTCAAATGAAGGCGGTTAATCCAATCCTTGCCAGTCGGTGATGAAAAAGTTAGCAAGCATTCATAATGATTTTGCAAAAATCGTTCTATCACAGGTTGTGCTTGCATCATCTCTCCCGCACTTGCCACATGAAACCAAATCAAAGGCTTGGCAGAGTCCCTTTTGTCTTTGACCGCCATGAACCTCTTGCCAATGCCTTCACGTTCTTTGATGGCTCTTCGGATTTTAGAATTTTTCAACCCCAAAACATGCAAAAGCAAATAAACAACTGGCAGAATCAGCAGATTGTAAAAGATTAAATAAAAAACCATGCGTTCTCAATCACCAAAGATTCAAGCACTTAAAACGGAATCATCAAAAACTGATGCTCTTCGGATTCAAGAAATTTATTATAGCATTCAGGGGGAGTCTTCATTTGCAGGACTGCCATGCGTTTTTGTGAGGTGTTCGGGGTGTTCGCTTCGTTGTTCATGGTGTGATACTGACTATGCGTTTGGGAAAGGAGATTTGATGTCATTTGAGGCAATTCTTCAAGTGATTCATTCACATCAATGTCAACTTGTAGAATTGACAGGGGGCGAACCACTGGACCAGCTTGCCTCTTACGACTTCCTAAAATTACTTTGTGACCAAGGACTGACCACTTTGCTAGAAACAGGGGGGCATCGTCCCATTGAAAAAATAGACACCCGAGTCCATAAAATCGTTGACATCAAATGTCCCTCCTCAAAAATGACAAAGCGGAACTTGCTAAAAAACCTAAACTATCTCACAGAAGATGATGAAGTCAAGTTTGTCATAGGCAATCGTGAAGATTATGACTTTGCTGTGCGGACTATCCAGCAATTCTCCCTAGAGACACGGACAAAAATCCTGTTCTCACCTGTTTATCAGGTTTTAGAACATGCACTTTTAGCAAAATGGATTTTAGACGACCATTTACAAGTCAGGCTACAAACACAACTTCATAAAGTCATCTGGGGAAAAGATGCAAAAAGTGTCTAATCTCTTTTTTCTTTCCTCCTTGCGACCTTTCTTTTTTTGATTGACAGAAACGACTGCATCAAATTCTAATGAATTTGCCAACGTCTTAAGAGAAGGTGAGGTGTGTTTTTTAGTTGGTAGGAGAAAGAAAAGCAAACAAAAAGGCTAACACCACCCCAAGTGTCATCAGGTTTAAAGAAATGCCAAAACCGACCATCCATGACAACAATTTAAATTTATTGTCAATCTTCTCATTAAGATTGGTTTCCAAATGAGACATTTTTTCATTAAGATTCGTTTCCAAGTGAGACATTTTCTCATTAAGATTGGCTTCTAAATTAGAAACTTGGTCTTTAGTCGCTTTCTGATCCAGTTGCTCTTGTAAATGAGCTACTTGCTCTTTGGTGGCTTTCTGATCCAGTTGTTCTTGTAAGTGAACAAACTGTTCTTTGGTGGCTTTTTGTTCCAGCTGTTCTTGCAAGTAAGAAACTTGCTCTTTGGTAGCTTTTTGCTCCAGTTGTTCATTAAGGCTGGTCTCTAAACTAGAGACTTGGTCTTTGGTAGAAAGTTTTGCAAAGTTGCTTTCTACAACAAATTTAAATTCTTCGGTCAATGCCTCTGCTTGCTCTTGTTCAAAGCCTGCGGCTTGCAAGTGTTTAGAGGTCTTGAGTGTGTCAAAAAGTAATGCGGTTTCCATCAGTTCACGAGTGAGAATGCCAAAACCAGAATCATAACAAATTTAAAGGCAAAATGGAAAAAGAAAGTTCAGAAGAGTGAGAAGTCTGAAAAGAGAGCTGGCAAATCAAGGTGAGCCATGACGGGGGAATGAGAAAAAAAGCAAACCGTCATTCCGCACTTGATGCGGAATCTACCCTAAACAAGGCATGGATTCCTGCTTTCGCAGGAATGACAGTAGTCGTCATTCCGCACTTGATGCGGAATCTCAAAAAAAGAATGTCAACACAATGAAAAAGAGGAGATTGCAGGTTTGAGTAAGCAATGACAGAGAAAGGGCATCAAAAAACTATTATATCATTTCACAGTGAGCAACATTATTTTTATATAAGACTTGAGTTTTTTATTTGCATAGGCTAGAATGACTCCTTTTTTCACACTTATAACTAAAAGGAGTATCCAATGAAAAAAACTTTGACTGCACTCACAATTCTTGGTGCATCATCAGCCGCCCTTGCATCTTCTGTTGAAGATGTTCTGACTAACTATGCAGACATTGCACAAGCTAAGTATGAGGACTCTCTCAAATCTGCATCAATGATGAGGCTTGCCATTGACAAGTTTTTGGTTGAACCCTCAGCTAAAAATTTTCAAGATGCCAAGCAAGCATGGATTGCCGCACGTGTTCCCTATCAGCAATCAGAAGTCTATCGCTTTGGCAATGCCATCGTTGATGATTGGGAGGGCAAAGTCAATGCTTGGCCTCTTGATGAAGGTTTGATTGACTACGTGGACAATTCTTATGGACAAGACAGCCAGACCAACCCTTACTACACTGCAAACATCATTGCCAACAAAAAGCTCTCTATTGCGGGGCAAAACATTGATGCCTCTGTCATTGATGCCAATTTACTTGAGCAATTACATGAAATAGATGAAGTAGAAGCTAACGTCGCCAAAGGCTATCATGCGATTGAGTTCTTGCTTTGGGGGCAGGATTTAAATGGTACTAACGCAGGGGCGGGAAATCGTCCTTTCACTGACTTTGTCATTGGTCAAGGTTGCACAGGAGGCAACTGCGATCGCCGTGTGGATTACTTAGTAGCTGTGACAGATTTGCTCATTAAAGATTTACGTGACATTGTCCGAGCGTGGAAGCCCGAAGGAGATGCAAGAGCCACATTGTTCCAAAATCCCAAAGAAGGACTTGCTGCCATTTTGGTGGGCATGGGGTCTCTATCTTATGGAGAATTGGCAGGCGAGCGCACAAAACTTGGTTTGATCCTTCACGACCCAGAGGAAGAACACGATTGTTTTTCTGACAATACTGCACGAAGCCACTACTACGATGCCAGAGGAATCCAAAATGTGTTTTTGGGCAAATATCAAAGAGTTGATGGGAGCGAGATTTCTGGTGCCTCCGTTTATAAGATGCTTAAAAGCGAAAACAAAACACTGGCAGACAGATTAAAATCGCAGCTCTCCAAATCTGTTGCTAAAGGCAAGGTTTTGGTCACAAGCACCGAACGTGGTGAAGCATACGATCAACTCATTGCCAAAGGTAACAAATCAGGCAATGCCAAAATACAAGCCTTTGTTGATGCACTGGTTGCACAGACCAAAAGCATTGAAAAAGCCTTTGTTGCCTTAGACCTAAAAATGCCAGAACTAGAGGGGTCTGATAGCCTTGATAATCCATCAGCCATTGAGTAAATGCCTCTGTTTGTAGCAGTGCTTCTTTTCTTTCAAGCAAGCATTGCTCATTCTAAACCTCACAGAAAACTCTTTAAAGTTTTACCAAAGCGGTCTATGCAAACGGCGATTGGTCAAGCAATTTTTGAGAGAATTTGGGTGGCTTCTCCAACTCGTACTTTTGCTGCTGATGGGCTTGGTCCTTTGTATCATGCCAGAAGTTGCATAGAATGCCACCGCCACAATGGCAGAGGTACAGTAGAAACCAATCAAGGCACATTGCACGTTTCTACATTACTCAAAATTGCTGATGATCAAGGCAATCCTTTGCCTAAATATGGCAAGCAACTGCAACCACGTGCGGTGCAAGGTCTTGCAGGGGAAGCTCGCATTAAAGTCAGCTGGCAAAAGATTCCATTCCAGTATCCTGATGGGCAATCTGTCGTGTTAAAAAAACCGATTTTTCACATCAAAAAGTGGGGATATGGTCAGCCATCTCGGCGTTATGTGCTTTCTGCAAGGCTCAGTCCCCCTTTGATTGGGCTAGGCTGGCTTGAAAAAATCACAGATGCTCAAATCATTGCCAATGCAGAACAACAAGCTCAAATTAACGATGGGGTGCGTGGCGTCATTCATTATGTGGGCAATGCAATTGGTCGTTTTAACTGGAAAGCCTCTGCTCCAACTGTTGCCTTCCAATCTGCACTTGCGTTGCACCATGACATGGGTTTGAGTAATCCTGTCTTCACTTCAGGATACGGAGACTGCACTGCCAAGCAACAAGCGTGTCTCAATGCACCACATGGCAACACGCCAGAGATGGAAAATTTAGAAGTTCCAAGCATTCTTTTTAAGCCAATGGTGGCGTATCTCAAAGCACTTGTTCCCCCAAAGCACGTGGTTACAAACAAACAAGGTCAAGCCCTTTTTCATCAAATTGGCTGTGCCTCATGCCATGTGCCAAGCTATCAAATTGGCAATCAAACTATTTTTCCTTACACTGATTTACTGTTGCACGACATGGGAGACCAACTGGACGATGGTTTGATTGATGGACAAGCCAGCGGCAGCCAATGGCGTACTGCTCCACTTTGGGGGATTGGTGATGCCAAAAAAGTGTTTCCCAAAGCACGTTTTCTCCATGATGGTCGTGCTGAAACCATTGAGGAGGCGATCCTTTGGCATGGAGGAGAGGCAGAAATGTCTCAAAGTACATTTGTCAATCTTTCTGCAAAAAAGCGTCAAGCATTGATTCAGTTTCTCTCTGCAACTGGGGGAGATTCCAATCCAAAACACTCAGTCAAAAACCATTAAAAACTCGTTTATGAAAAGACTCATTTTGTTATGCTTTCTACCTGTTCAAATCGCATGGGCTACTCCTGATTATATGAAGTTGTCCAATCAACTTGCAGAACGGCACATCATTCCTCTTTATGAAGGCTTTGCAAGCAAAACCCAAGATTTTGCACAAGATGTCAATCAGTTTTGTCAAAAGCGACTTGTCAGGCGCTTACTCCAAGTGCAAGAGTCATTTAAACACATGGTGCTTTCGTGGGGCAGAATCCAGCACATCAATTTTGGTCCGATCCAATACCTTGATGGATATGCCAAAATGCAGTTCTTCCCTGACAAAAAAGGCTTCACTCAACGCAAATTACGAACCATTTTGAATGACAAAAATCCTGACGTTCTCCAAGAGGTCAAAGAAGGTCAAGAGACGCCTCCCGTGCAAGGTTTGGGTGCTATGGAATATCTTCTTTTCAAAGAGACACAAAACATCTTAAATTCTCAATATCACTGTCAACTTCTTCAGTCTCAAGCATATTTTTTTCAGTTTCATGCTAAGAACACAAAGGAAGCATGGCAGACGTTTTACAAAGATGCCTTCAATAGTGTTGAAGAAAATAACCAAGAAGCCTCCAAAGTGTCTATTGCAGAGATGATGAAAGCCAATTTATTTGCATTAGACCTTGCAGCGTCTCGGCAAATTGGGCTTGCGTATGCACCAAAAAAGAAGAAGGGCAAGCCGTTTTATGTGCAGTTCCCATTGTCTCAAATTTCTTTTGAAGTGCTTGAACAGAATTTGAAGACACAAAAAAAAGTGGTTGCAACCATCTATGCACCCATCATTGAGGAAAAACTAGGTCAAGCACGTCTTCAAAAATTATTGCAACAGTTTGATAAGACTTTGGAACAAATCAATCGTTTTGACACGTCGCTTCGTCAGGCAGTCTCTCAATCTGACACACGTGCCAAAGTGAAAGTGCTTTATCTTGAGGCAAGACTTTTGTATCAAATGACAGCCAAAGCACTTACAGAAAGTCTTGAAATCCCGATTGGATTCAATGCGTTAGATGGTGACTAAATTGATGAACCGCCGTCATTTTCTGGCAGGTTCAGCTTGGGCATTCCTTCCATACAACGCTTTTTCTGCCTCTACTCCTTCTGCTGTGTTTGTTTCTTCTGCTAAGCTGGGTGAGGAACATCTAGCGGTTGGCTTTGACGAACAAGGGCATGAGGTGTTTTCAGTGCCATTGCTTCATCGTGGACATGGTATTGCCTCCTCTCAAAAAACGATTGCTATTTTTGGAAGGAGACCGGGCAAATACATCGCTTTGATTGACCGCCAAACTATGACGCAACAATGGGTCAAGCCATCAGCCAATCGTGTCATGTCTGGGCATGGAGTTTTTTCACACGATGGGAGGTATCTTTTGACAACTGAGCAAAACACACTCAACGGTCAAGGAGTTTTGACCATTCGGGATTTGGGAGCAAGGAATGAGGTGGTGCAAGAGTTTTCAAACATAGGAATTGGCTTGCATGAGGTCAAATTATTGTATGGAGGCACTATTGCAGCGATTGCAGTTGGGGGAATTTTAACCAAAGGTCGCAAGAAACTCAATCTTGAAACCATGAACTCTTGTTTACTTTATTTAGACTTCGCATCAGGTCAAATTTTAGGAGAGTATCATCTTGGGTCTAAATATCAAAAACTTTCATTGAGGCATCTGGATGTCAATTTTCAAAACCAAATCACCCTTGTTGCACAAGATCAAAGCAATCCACTTTCACTTGCACCACTCGTTTTTTATCATTCAAGTCAAGAGAATCTGATGCCTTTGCAGATTACTCCAAAAGTTCTGAAAGCCATGAAAGGCTATTGTGGCTCGGTTACATACGATGTTTCAGGACACTACACAGCAGTTTCCTGCCCCAGAGGCAATCTTGTTGTCATCTTCAAAGACCATCAATTCATGGATACTATTGACGTTCTTGATGCCTGTGGCATTGCAAAGATGAGTCATCAAGGGCAATTTTTAGTCTCGTCAGGGTTTGGTGATGTCTTGAAATATCATTCTTTCAATCAAACAAGTTCCATGATGAATCGGTTGTTTTTGCAAATCCATCAATGGGATAACCATCTTGCCTTGTCTTAAAGAACGAATCATCACACTTCAAAAATGGAAACGTTAGATTAAAACTTCAATAAAAGAGCGACACGAATCCAAATGCTTTCAAATGAAATCTCTTGTTGAGCATCAGGTGTGAGTTCATTTCCAAAAAACTCATTGTTTTCTATGATGACTCTGTCTCCGATGGAATAGATGGCAAATCTAGCCCCTGCTGTTTCAGAGTTAAAATCAATCCCCATGCGATTGACGATGAATACGTCTGAATTAAACCCTTTCACACTAGAGGTTCTTTCAAACCCTGTGTCTTCATTGGCACGAAATCCCCATTCATAAGCACCGCTCATGCTGATCAAGGCAAACCCAAAATGAAGGTCTAAAAACCCTGAGGCGTTCAGATGTGCGGCTGTGCCAAGGAATTCCATATAATTTTTTAATTTAACAATGGGCATGTCTCTTGTCTTGCCTTCATACAAAGCCCCAACCTGTAAATCTTCAATGAAGACAGCAGTATGATAAAAGAAGAAAGAGGCATCAAAAAGGTAGAGTTCTGGAATCACGTATTCTGCAGAGACAGGAGGAAGGAATCGCCAAATTTTCTGAAAAAGACTCTCATCAATTCCGTCCATTCTGTCTAAATAGGAAAATGAGGTAACAACAGGTTCATCAGGTTCTTTGAAGGCTTCATGCCCTGTCATTTGCTCAAAAATATGTGGTTTTTCAAAACGCATGGCAGACATTTCCAAAACTCCAAACCTAAAGAATGGTTCAGCGGCTTGACCCAAGACTTGAGAAGGCAGAAGAAAAATGGCAAGTAAGACAAAAGACAGCCTGAAAGATATGCGTGGTGTCATCTGTAACCAGTTTAGGTGTGTTTGAACTCTCTGCAAAACAAAACAAGTTGTGTGCCTTTTGTCCAAATCTTTTTGAAAGATAAAGACACTATTTGAACATGATTTTAAGAGAAAGTATAGAAAAAGGAAGGAGAGGGGGGAAGAAAAGGTTTACTCCAGCGAAGTAAACCTTTATATGAAGAAGGAGACGAATGATTACATCATTCCGCCCATGCCTCCCATTCCGCCCATACCTGCAGCGGCGGCAGCAGCACCTGCTCCTGCATCTTTGTCTTCTGGGAGGTCAAAGACGCTGGCTTCAGTGGTCAAAAGAAGCCCTGCAACCGATGCGGCATTTTCAAGAGCCACGCGGGTCACTTTGGCAGGGTCAATAATTCCTGATGCTACCATGTCAACAAACTTCTCTTCAGCGGCATCAAATCCATGATTGGTGTCGCTGTTGTTTTTGATTTTGTCAACAATCAATGCACCTTCCAAACCAGCATTCGTGACGATTTGGCGAAGAGGAGCTTCTAACGCACGCAAGATGATTGAAGCACCAATTTTTTGGTCTTGGTTGCCGATTGAGTCCACAACACCTTGAACATTTTTGATAGAGTGAAGCAGTGCAATTCCGCCACCTGGAACAATGCCTTCTTCAACTGCGGCACGTGTTGCATGAAGAGCATCTTCTACGCGTGCTTTTTTCTCTTTCATTTCTACTTCAGTTGCAGCACCAACTTTGATGACAGCCACACCGCCTGCTAGCTTTGCAAGACGTTCTTGAAGTTTCTCACGGTCATAATCAGAAGACGTTTCTTCAATTTGACTTCTGATTTGATTAATGCGGGCTTTGATTTGTTCTTTGTTACCCAACCCGTCAACAACAGTTGTGTTGTCTTTGTCAATGGTGATGGTTTTAGCTTGACCAAGTTTGTCAATGGAGACATCTTCCAGCTTCATTCCCATATCTTCAGAGACCACGACGCCACCAGTCAAAATTGCTAAATCTTCCAACATGGCTTTACGACGGTCACCAAATCCAGGGGCTTTCACTGCCACACATTTCAATGTTCCACGCATTCTATTGACCACCAATGTTGCTAGTGCCTCACCTTCCACATCTTCTGCAATCAAAACAAAAGGCTTTCCTGTTTTAGCAATTTGTTCCAAGACAGGTAGCAAATCTTTCATGTTACTGACTTTCTTCTCAACAAGGATAATGTATGGGTCTTCAAGGACTGCTTCCATACGTTCTGCGTCTGTAACGAAATAAGGAGAAAGGTAGCCTCTGTCAAACTGCATGCCTTCTACGACTTCAAGGTTAGTTTCAGCACTTTTGGCTTCTTCCACAGTGACGACTCCATCTTTGCCTACTTTATCCATAGCTTCTGCAATGATGCTTCCAATCGTAGAATCATTGTTTGCTGAGATAGTTCCTACTTGTGCAATTTCTTTGGAATCAGAAACAGATTTTGAGATTCCTCTTAAATTTTTAGTTGCTTCTACAACAGCTTTGTCAATGCCTCTTTTCAAATCCATTGGGTTTGCCCCAGCAGCAAGGTTGCGGTGTCCTTCTGTCACGATTGCCTGTGCAAGAACAGTGGCGGTTGTTGTGCCGTCTCCTGCATGGTCAGAAGTTTTAGAGGCAACTTCTCTCACCATCTGCGCACCCATGTTTTCAATTTTATCTTTCAATTCAATTTCTTTTGCGACAGTGACGCCATCTTTTGTGATGACAGGTGCGCCAAAAGATTTTTCAATCAGAACGTTACGTCCTTTAGGACCGAGAGTCGTCTTGACAGCATTAGCAAGTTTGTTAACACCATCAAGAAGTGCTTGGCGATTTTCGCTACCAAATACGATTTCTTTTGCAGCCATAAATCCTTTTTTATAATAAAGTGTTTAGTTAAAGTTTAAAAATTTCAAATACAAAGCAATTACTCAACAATGCCATGAAGGTCATCTTCACGCATGATTAGATATTCCTGACCATCAAATTTGACTTCAGTCCCTCCATATTTACTGAAAAGAACTTTGTCGCCTACTTTGACTTCAGGCTGACGAAGTTGACCATTGTCAAGAAGTTTTCCATTGCCAACTGCAACAACTTCTCCCTCTTGTGGTTTTTCTTTAGCGGTATCTGGAATGATAATACCCCCTTTAGTCGTTTCTTCTGCGCCGATGCGCTTGACCAAAACGCGATCTTGTAATGGACGAATCATAGATAACTCCTATAATTTAAAAGGTTAAAATAGATTAAACAAAAAAATTGTTAGCACTATTCAAACACAAGTGCTAACAACAGCGAACTAGAATAAATGAATTAATTCTGCAATGCAAGCAAAAAATTCACTTAATCAAAATATTTTTTGCAAATCCGTTTTTCAAATTCCTTTTTTTCGCACCAATCCCACAACCAGCCTGACCCTCCACTACAAGAATTGATGAACGAGAGAAGCAAAATGAGACAGAGTTTTTTCCAGTCAAGATTTTTGGAAATAAACCGATGAACAGAAGAATAAAGTGTTTTTAGCATAAAATAGATATGATGAAGCAGTTGAAGTTATGGTTTAGTTTATGCGTGATGGGATTATTAGCAAGCTGTTCTTCTCACACGCAGAATCGCTACTTTCAAGAAGGGGACATGACAAATGGTCGTCCAACGCCTTTCAATCTTAGAATTTCACAAGGTGACCGCCAAATTGGCTGGGCGTTGACCTATTTTGAAAGCTGGAAGAAAGCGAGGCAACCCCGCTATTTGACGTTAGCCAACACTCATGCCTTGTCAGCGATTGAAGAATTTGCCAGACTGCAATCGCAAACCTCCCCCAGAATCAATGAGTTCTACATCGCCCGCCAACGCAGAATCAGAGGCTGCCGCTTCTGGACAGAAATCCAAAGAGAGTCCCAAATATCGGGGCATTCTCTGCCTTCTCAAGAGCCTTGGGGCTGTCTTTTCTAAATCCCATTTGAGTTTTTTCATGGGTATCGTGTAAAATGGGAGGTTGGTTTTGGACGTCTTCTTTTGGATAGATTTGAGGACAATCCGATGCCTTCACCAGTGATTTAAATTCAGCTGATCCTTCAAACTTTTTACAGCCTAAGTAGCTCATAAAAACTATGTCTAAGAAAAAAAGCAAGTTCCCCATGATGCCGATGAGAAATTTGGTGGTTTTTCCACACATGACTGTGCCGTTTTTTGTAGGAAGGTCTATGACCATCAAAGCTCTTGAAACTGCTATTCAGTCTGATTACATGATTTTTGTGGTCACCCAACGAGACACAGAAGTCCAAAATCCGACTCAAGAAGACCTTTACACAATCGGTGTCATTGGCGAGGTCAAACGTGTCATGAAGTTAAGTAATGGCACATTCAAAGTGTTGTTTGAAGGGAGGCAAAGAGCAAGGATCAAGTCTGTTGGTCTCAAATCTAAAGCATATACTGCAGAGATAGAGATTATGGAAGATGACCCATCAGAGGCTTTGACTATGACAGCCTTGGCAAAGAACATTCAGAATGAATTGAAAAAACGCTTGAATGATTCCCAAAAACCTTCAGACATGATCCGAAAAATTCTGCAAGAAACAGACAATCCCAATACATTGGCAGACCGCCTTGCTCCATTTTTGGAGTGCGATACTCCCAAAATGCAAGAAATCTTAGAAACTTCTGACCCCCAAAGACGTTTGGAACTTATTTATGAACGTATGTTAGAAGAAAGTGAATTTAAAAAAGTGGAGAAAAAGCTCAAAGAAAGAGTGCAAGGGCAAATTGGAAAAGTTCAAAAAGAGTATTATTTAAACGAGCAACTCAAGGCGATTCAAAATGAATTAGGAGAATCAGACGATGGCAAAGCAGAGATTGAAGAATACACCAAACGAGTTGCCAAAACTAAACTTTCTAAAGAAGCCATCGGAGTTGTGGAAAAAGAACTCAAAAAATTGAGTATGATGCAATCCATGTCAAGTGAAGCAAATGTCGTCAGAAATTACATTGACTGGATTCTTGACATGCCATGGGAGAAACGTACCAAAGACAGGCTTAACTTAAATCGTGCTGAACAAATTCTTGATACAGACCATTACGGATTAGAAAAAGTGAAAGAACGTATCATTGAATATTTGGCAGTTGCTCAAAGAGTTGGAACGTTGCGGGGACCGATCATTTGCCTTGTTGGTCCTCCGGGTGTTGGAAAAACGTCATTGGCAAGGTCTGTTGCAAAGGCATTGGATCGTCAATTTGCAAGGGTAAGTCTTGGGGGTGTGCATGATGAAGCAGAAATTAGAGGACACCGCAGAACCTACATTGGAGCGATGCCGGGTAAAATTATTCAAACCCTCAAAAAAGTCAACAGCTGTAACCCCCTCATTCTTTTAGATGAAATAGACAAGATGATGAGTGGAGTCATGGGAGACCCTGCTGCTGCCTTGCTAGAAGTTCTTGACCGTGAACAAAATTCATCGTTCATGGATCACTACTTGGAAATTGAGTTTGACCTGTCTGATGTTTTATTTTTCTGCACAGCCAATGTCATTTCAGACATTCCTCCTGCACTTCAAGACCGTATGGAAGTCGTGACATTAAGTGGTTACACAGAGCTAGAAAAAATCCACATTGCCAAGAAACATCTGATTCCCAAGCAAATGTCTGAAAATGGATTGACTACCAAGCAAATCTCGTTCAGGAAAAACAGCACCCAAGAAATCATTCAACATTACACTGCAGAGGCAGGTGTGCGGAATTTGGAACGTACGATTGGCAAAGTTTGTAGAAAAGTCGCACGTCAAATCGTTGAAGACCAACAAACTCAGTCGGTCTCTATCACCTCTACAAAAATTGCAAAGTTTCTTGGTCCCCCAAAATACCAACATGAAGCTAGCACCAAACAAAATGAAGTTGGCATCACTTATGGCTTGGCATGGACTCAAGTAGGAGGAGAGATGCTGACCACTCAAGTTTGTTTGATGGAAGGAGACGGGAAGCTCAAATTAACAGGGAATCTTGGAGAAGTCATGCGAGAATCTGCACGAGCCGCATTGAGCTATATCCATGCAAACGCTCATCAATTTGGGCTGGACTCCAAAATTTTCAAACAAACAGATGTCCATCTACACGTCCCTGAAGGTGCGATTCCCAAAGATGGACCTTCTGCAGGCGTCACCATTGCGACCTCATTGTTAAGCTCCTTAGCTGAAATCCCGGTCAATGCGTCTGTTGCTATGACAGGAGAAATTACATTGCGTGGACGTGTGATGGCAATCGGAGGTTTGAAAGAAAAATTGCTTGCTGCCAAAAGGGGGGGAATCACACACGTTGTCATTCCCAACGACAACCAAAAAGACTTGGTAGATATTCCCAGTGAAATCACAGAGTCTCTCAAAATCACTCCAGTTCAATTTGTCAACCAAGTTTTTGAAATCGCTTTGGAATATGTGCCAAAGCCTATCATTCCAGAACTGACAAAAGAAACATCAGACTTTGAGGCAACACCTCCTAACCTGTTCCAAACGCCTACAAATCCCATGATTCAAGCCAATGATTCTGTCTAATTCACTTGGGGATTTAAGCATTCAAGTCAATGTTCCAACATGACCCATCTTTTCTGGTTGGAATATTGAGTTTTTGCTTAGACCATGATTTCTTGTTGAAGGAATTTGTATGAATGCTCAAAACTTGGTTGTCGCCACTCTCTTAAAAGATGTGAGACCAGTCTTTCCTAATCCAATGCTTTATCACCGTTAAATGGCAGAAGAAGACACAACAACTGGAGAAGAAAATACAGGGGCAATCTCACTTCCCAGTATAGACCCCACACAAATTCCTGATGACTATGCAGAACAAGTCGCAGGGAGAATTGTCATCATCCATGAAAAAGAGATAGACCCTTCCATCAGCAGTCGTAATATTGCACGGACTGTTTACGAGATGACTCATGCTGAACATCTCTATTCTTATTTTATTGATGCCACAGAAATTCTCAATGAAGATGAGGGAACTATTCGTTACTCTGCTGTGGCATGGGCTGCACTTATCATGCACTTGGAAACCTTCCCAGAGTTGCAAGAATTCCTTGACGGGCTTGCTAGTCATATTCTTGCAGAATATGCCAGCATTGGAAAACCTGAAGTAGAATTGAATCACAAGCGGTATTCTGGGTTTTCTGTCATCATCGGGGCAGTTTTTATCAGAATGATTGAAATCAGCGCCTCGTTGTATGAGTCTATTCAAGAAATTTACATGCTGCTGATGCGCAAGGAGACTCAGATAGAAGACCAAGAAAAAGGACAAAAGCGCAAAGACAAGTCTAACGTCTTTTCAAAAAAAACAGCCAAAAAACACACCGTCTCTAAAAAATTCTACGATGACATCATTGACTACGTTGCCGCACGTGGTGAGTATAAATCTACTTCATTGAATCAAGAAAATCCCTACGAACATATTGCAAGTCTTGCCGAACAGATGAGGGGAACAAGACGTTACATGATTCAAGACATTATGAACCGTCGGGCATTGGAGAGGAAAAAAAGACTTGAAAAAGAATTGAGTGAACGAACAGCATCAGCAGAAGAGATTATTTTGGCAAGCGATCCTTTTCAAGGGGGCTTGACCTTGTTTTGGCGTGAAAAACGATATAACTATAAATTTTTGGCTGTTGAAAAAATCCGAGTAGCATTGCAAATTTTTTCTGCATTGGCAGGAGTTTTATTTTTCATGGCAGGTTATTTAGGAGTCAAAGACATTCACTACATTGACGGAGCGGCCGTTTGTGTTTGCATGTGGGTTTTTGCCAAGTTTGCAGGCTCACGCAAAAACTTCAAAACCTTCTATCCTAACGATGTCAGCAAGGAATTAGAAGCACACGTTAGCCAATTTAATGAAGCCTTCAAACGAATGTCTTCAGAACAATGTTCAAACTTTTTAATGAGGCAAGCACGTTTGAAAAAGAATGAAGGCACGTTGCAAGCGATTCCTGAATTTGTCAAATACTTGTATGCTGTCATGCCAGACCGTAAAAGTATGATTATCACCACCGACGAACTTTCAGAGATGATGGAAAGTTTGGAAATCTATCTTGCCAAGCAAATGCGTTCTAAATTGACATGACGTTGCCTTGTGAATTGAAACATTGAGCTGTTGATTGAAACATTTGACTTGAAACTTCAAAGCATGAAATCCCCACGCCTTTATCACATAGTCCCCGATTTGGTCAAATTTTTGCCAGTAACAAAGATGTTAAAGCTCAAAACAGATATAGAGACACACCGCTACATTTGGCAGAATGGTCAGTCAACCTTGACATCGTTCAATATTTAGAGGGTAAAGACTAAACTTTCAGGCAAAACGTGTTAAAATTTGTGGCAAGTTTGTCATCAATTTTTTATTTTCAGACTCATGGCTCAGCAATTCGGCTACATTCAATCGCTTTACGAATCTAGGGAAAAGCAAGGCGTTACATTCAAATTCAATCCTCAAGCGGCATCAGAAATTGAGCAGTATTTGGGGGGGTTGAATGCAATGATTGAAAAATACAAAGACCAAGAAGAGATTCACAAAGGACTCATCAAGCTACGTGCTTCGGCGACCTCTACTCTCATTTCTGCCAAGCCAGAAGAAGAAATCCTTGCAGAAATCCGTCAGTTGACCACCATTCAAGGTCCTGATGGTCAAAAAATCAACATCTCTCATTTCACCAAAGGGAATCAGGCAGAAAAGATTGCTGATGCAGAGGTTTTTAAACAAAAAACACAGAAGCGCATCACGCAAACCATGAACAATGCCATTTTTTTATTGCAATGGAAAGAAGATGAAAGTGTCTCAAAATTAGTAGAAATGCTGAAAACGATTGACATGGAACAATCTGCTGAACAACTCAATGACAAAGTGCAAGCATTGGTCAGAGACCCTTTGTTCCAGTCTTATCAAACACTCAAAGAATCTTACCTAAAAACATGGTTGCAACAATTTCAAGGCGACATAGACAAACCGATTGAATCTATGTCTATGGAAGACATGCAACAGGTTTCCAAACGAATCAAGATGATGATGAATCAGCGAATGAAGGAAGGCAATCTGATTGTTTGTGCGGAATCGGACAAGATGAAGCACTTCAACGAAACCAACCATGACCTGTTACATAGTGAAAACAAAACATTCTGGCTCAATGAACCATTGGTCAATGAATTTATTGAATTGAGCAAAGCAGCACTTAATCGCTTTACTTTCATGCTAGACAAGCACTATCTCATTTTTCAGTTTAGGGACGAACCTTGTTTGTACCTCATTGGGTTTTCAGAGCAGTCATTTAGCGAAGCCCAGCCGAATGAAAACCATGAAATCTTGCTGACCCCTCATGTGAAGCCCATCATCAAAACTCCCCAAAATACAGAAAAAGAATTAAGACAAGATAGCTTTCCCAGTATGGGAATGTATATTGATGTTGTGAAAGACACGGTCAAGCCATTCTTTCGTGCATTGGCAGCGAAGGTAGAATTTGAGTTGTCCAAAGAATTTAAACAACACTTCCGCATCACAGACTAAAAAGATGCTGTCGTCATGGCAAATGTTCTCATTGGCAGCAACGTCCATTGGTGGAATGCAGAAGCGGCGTATGCCAAAGCTACTGCAGAAGCGTTGCAAAATTTGGGGCATCGTGTCTGGATTCACACACAGCCTAACACACTCAATGCCTCCCATTTAAAAGATTTTCCTTTGCTTCTTGATGTCAACTTCAATTCGCCCAATCCCTACACACTTGCAACTGCTTATCATCGTTTTTGTCAATTTTTAAAACAACATCAAATCCAGCTTCTACACCCTCATCGTTCCGAAGGGTTTTTGTTTTATGTCCGAGCTGCGCATGCCTTCAAGATTCCAATCATTCGCACAAGAGGCACTGCTAGGGGCGTCCAAAGTCATTTTTTCAATGCCAAACTTTATGGTCATTGGGTCAATGCTTGCGTGTTCCCAAGCAGTGCGGCACAACATCTTGTCTCACAAAAATTAAAAATCCCTGAACCAAAACAGCATGTCATTCCCTACCCTGTCTCTCAGGTGAGTTTAGGAAACACCCCAGACTATCGCACAGAGTTTCAAATTCCCAAGGAATCTTTGGTCATTGGAATTGTTGGCAGACTCTCCCAAGTCAAAGGACATGAATTTCTTTTGCAAGCCTTTCAAAACCTCATCAAGCAGTTACCCCAAGTGGTTTTGTTAGTTTTGTATAAAAACTTTCAAGAAGATCAAGAACGTCTTCAAGAATTGCAGCAGTACAGTAAAACTCTTGGAATTGAAGGACAGGTCAGATGGATTGGCAACCGCAGTGATGTGAGGGAAGTGATGAAGTTTTGTGACGTTGGTGTTGTCTCATCGCTTGGTTCTGAAATGATTTGCCGTGTGGCGGTTGAATTTTTTTCGGTGGGAACACCTGTTGTTGCTTTTCCAACAGGGTGCTTGCCTGAAGTCATCAAAAATCGCGTGAACGGACTTTGCACCAAATCCATTCACATTCCAGAGTTGACCGATGCCCTGTTGCAGTTCTTGCAAAATCCATCTCTTCGCAACCAATGTGGAGAGACTGCTTTTCAGCAGGCTCAAACAGACTTTTCAACAGCCAAATTTGAGCAGTCTTGGCAAGCAATTTATGATGATTTGCTTTTGAATGGCAAAGAATGAGCCTTTGAATAGATTAAGGGGTAACAGTTTTTTAGGGAGACTCCCAAACATTGAAGAAAATGAGGTTACCTGAAGGAAGAACCCATAATTTGTCGCCATTAGGTGAGACAACGGCACGGTGCGAAGAATGTGGAAAAAATGCAGAATCAAAAGCTAGAGTCCAGTTTTTTCCGTCTGCACTGCTCCAAACTTTTGTACCCCATTGATACCAACCACCTGTCAACCAGATTTTGTTATCAAATGCAGTGGCATCAAAATAGACATTTCCATCAAAACCAGCCCCAACATTCCCAGTCTCTTCAGTCCAATTAACACCATCAGAACTGCTCCACACATCACTTTTGACCTCATTCTCAATGTAACACCCGTATTTAGAACTACAACCGCCAATCACCCACATTTTGTTATTGAAAACTAAACTTCTATGTCTGTTACGTGCAGAAAAACCAGCGTTACCAGTGGCTCTTGTCCAAGTTGCACCATTTGTGCTAGACCAGACGTCATTTGCAAGACCTCCTAAACGGGGAGAATCTGAAACACGTCCTTTAAAGCAGTATGGATTTTCACTAAAGACATTTCTATCAAAACGGGGCGTATTTCCAAAACTAGAAGGTTTGACACAACCGCCAATGACCCACATTCTGTTTTTAAAGACTAAGCTGGTATGGTCATTTCTTGCTCTAAATCCTGAATTGTCATCTGCTTTGACCCTGACCCAAGTTTTTCCATCAGAGCTGTTCCAAACACTGTTGGTGTGTTTCTTGCCGCTAGTAGTACCTCCAATGACCCACATCTTATTGTTAAAAACCACTCCAGAGCTATAAACTCTTGGACCAAAAGCCGCATTCGTGGTTTCTCTTGTCCAGCTTTTTCCATCAGCACTACTCCAGACGTCCTTCCTGTGAATACGACCTACACCACCAATAATCCAAACTCTGTTGCGATAGACAAGACTGACGTAACTAGAAAGAGGCTCAAACTCAGGTTCTGGAGGTTGAAAGGCTGTGCGAAGATTCCATGAATATTTTCCTTTGACTTGCACTTGTAAAGATGCAGTGACCTCAGCATAAGTGGCTTTGATAGTTGTCTTGCCTACTTTGAGACCTTTGATTTTTAACTTGGCTTCAAATTCATCTTCTTGAGACGTTTGGAATGTCAAATTCCCAGCAGTTCCCGTGTTACCTTCTGCGTCAAGTTGAATCACATTTTTATCATAGGTCATAGTCAAAACCTTCCCTTGATTTGAGGGAATGGAACAAGTGATGCCTTTGGTTACAGCCTTTTCCTCTCCCAGCGAAACCTCTTGTTCAGAAAACTCACAAGAAATCTCACCAACTGCCCCCTTTTTTTCTTCATCTTTTTTAGAACTACATCCCACAAGCCAAAGTAGAACTACGCTCAAGCAAACAAAGATTTTTTTCTGTTTCATAACGTTCTCCATTCAATTTTAAACTGTTAGTTGAACTTCTTGTATTCCTTCAAACTTTGACGAGTGAAAAAACAGTTTTTTAGAGAGACTCCCAAACATCAAGGAAGTAGTTGACTTTATCTGGGTTTGACCCACCAAGAATCCATAATTTGTTGCCATTAGGAGCGACAACAGCACGGTGTGAAGAACGTTTAGTAAACGCAGAATCAAAGGCTAAAGTCCAGTTTTTTCCGTTAGCGCTGCTCCAAACTTTTGAACCATGTTTAAACCAACCACCAGTCAACCAAATTTTGCCATCAAATGCGGTGGCGTCAAAAAAGATATTTGTATCAAATCCAATATTGTCAGTTTCTTCAGTCCAGTTAACACCATCAGAACTACTCCAAACATCGTTTTGGATTTCACCGTCAGCATAGCAAGTTCCGTATCCGTCTTTGGAGATACAGCCACCAATGACCCACATTTTATTGTCAAACACCAAACTTCTGTGTCTATAACGTGCAGAAAAACCAGCGTTGCCAGTGGCTCTTCTCCAAATTGCACCATCTGTGCTAGACCAGACGTCATTTGCAGGACCTCCTAGACGAGGAGAGTCTGAGGTTTGCCCACTGTGGCAATAGACGCTTTGAGGAAGGCTAGAGGGTTTGACACACCCCCCAATGACCCACATTTTGTTCTTAAAAACTAGGCTTGTATGGTCATTTCTTGCTCTAAATCCTGAGGTATTGTCTGCCTTGACTCTGACCCAAGTTTTCCCATCAGAGCTGTTCCAGACGCTGTTGCTGTGTTTTTTACCGGTGGTAGAACCCCCAATGACCCACATTTTATTGTCAAAGGCAACTCCAGCGCTGTAATATCTTTTCCCAAAAGCGGCATTACTGGTTTCTCTTGTCCAGCTTTTTCCGTCAGCAGTACTCCAGACATCTCCGTAAGTGTTATTTCCATTTCCAGTTCCACCAATCACCCAAACTCTGCCGTTTTGAACAAAACTAACATAGCTGGCACGATGGCTTAAACTTTGTGAAGAAGGAATACGTTTCCACGAGTATTTGCCCTTGACTTGCACTTGTAAAGATGCAGTAACGTCAGCATAAGTGGCTTTGATGGTCGTTGTCCCTGCTTTGAGACCTTTGATTGTTAGCTTAGCTTCAAATTCATCTTCTTGGGACGTTTGGAACAGTAGGTTTCCAGCAGTTCCTGTGTCTCCTTCTGCATCAAGTTGTATGACATTTTTATCATAGGTCATAGTCAAAGCCTTCCCTTGATTTGAGGGAATGGAACAAGTAAGCCCTTTGGTCACAGACTTTTCTTCACTTAGCGAAACCTCTTGTTCAGAAAACTCACAAGAAATCGCACCAACTGACTCCTGTTCATCTTTTTTAGAACTACACCCCACAAGCCAAAACAAAGCCACACTCAAGCAAACAAAGATTTTCCTCTGCTTCATCATTTCCTCCGTTCAAATTTAGTAATAATTACAATAATTGAATAATTAAGTGAAGGTAAGATTATAAGCTCAGTTTTAAGAGTGAGCAACCCCTAAAACTCATCTTTTGAAAGACATCAAAGGCACGAAAGACCCCCGTACCTTTGTGAAATCAATGGAAAGAAGTGACCTTCAAATGAAAGAAATCAATTTGAATCGGCTTGTGCTTCCTTTTCTGCGATGGCATCTTCAATGCTTTCTTTGGTGCGGACAAGTTCTTCTAGGCTTTGAGACGCAGAGTAGGTGCAAGTAGGTTCAGACACAGGGAAGCCTAAATCTCCCAAAAATCTATCCACTTTGCTTTGATTTTTACGATAAAGATAGTATCCAAACGCAGAGACGCCCAAGCCTGCAATGAATCCTGTGAGATGTTGAATGTGTAATTTCATGTTAAAACTCCTTTAATTAAGATTTAAGATATGGTTTGATAAAAATGTTGTGGAATCAAAAAGTTTATCTCACAACAAGATTGATGCTTGAGTGGTGTCCCTCCAAGCCTTTGAGAATGTTATGCTGACTATTGACAGAGTTTTGAAGCTCACGCAATGTCTTTTCTGCTTCTGAACGACCACCTGCATAGAAGATGGCAGCCAGTGCTGAAAATCTTCTTAATAATTCCCGCAGATGTTGTTTTTCACGAGTCACTTTGACTTCAAAAACCCCATCATCTAACTGATGAACAGGAGAGGCATGGACTTTCAAAGACCCGATAGATTCCAACAACAAATGCCGACTAAACGATGTGAACCATGTAAGAACCCCTGCAGAAAGAACGGAACGACCGCTGAACAGAGCAGACACGAGGTATAACACAGAAACAACCTCAGGGTCTATGTCTCCCCTCTCCCGAAATTCTTTGAGTCCATGATTGAACACAGCCAATGCCACACCTCCTGAAGCCAGAACCTCAAACAATTTTTGATAAGGTCTTGTAGCTGCCAGTGGAAACTTTGCCACAACAGCCAATGCTAGCAACACACCAGACAAAACAGCAGGTTGTTCCATTGGAGGGTGATGTTGTCCATCAAATGAGACTTTAACAGGCGTGAAGTGATGCTCAAGGGAATAAGTCACTGCCAGACGCAAAATCAATTCTTCTGGCTTGATTTGTTGAGCGTCAAAATGTACTAAAAGGCTTTTGACAACAGGTGTGTATTGCAGTTGTTCCACTGCTTGATTGGAGACAATGCGAGTGCGGAATTTTTCCCAATACAAAAGATGATGAGAGAGTCGCAGCCGCATTCTCCCCTTCTGTTGATGGACAATAGACAATGTCAGTTCTTGCATAGGCTTATAAATAGTCTTGTAGGTCAGAGAAAAATAAACGAGCAGAGTTAAGAGAGGTTGCAATCGTTGTCAGATTGTGCAATGTTGCCCCCCAAAAGACAGGAATCGTGCCAGATGCCCCAAGTAGCATCACGGCTAAGTTGATTCCAATGACGGCGGCAAAATTTTGATTGACCACCTTCATTGTTTTCACAGAAAGCTGTTGAGTGGCAGACAACAAAAGTGGGTCATCACGCAAAATAGAAATGTCTGCCGTTTCCGATGCAATGTCAGAGCTTTTAAGCCCCATAGCAATTCCAACATCAGCATATGCCAAAGACAGCGCATCATTGATTCCGTCCCCAACCATGACGACTCTTGAACCTTGATGCTGGAGGTGCAAAATGTTCTCCAACTTCTCTTCAGGCAAGCATTCTGCAATCATACGGTCTGCATTGATTTGGGAAGCAACTGCTTTGGCTGGTGTGATGGTATCCCCTGTTAAAAGCACCACTTCATCAATTCCGTGTCTTCTCATACAATTCACCGAACGTCTAATGCCCTGCCTCATTTGGTCTTGAATCCCCAACAAACCCACAACTTTTTGTCCATAAGCCACATAAACGGGGGTTTCATAGTTTTCAGCAATCTGCTTTTCTGCCTCCCGAACATGGGACAAATCCAACGCATTTTGAGACATGAAAAATCTTGAACCTACTTTGACACTTTGACGAGCCACCGTCGTTTGGACTCCCTGCCCTGCAATCACTTTGACTGTCCCATGACTGGGAATCGTCTCTGCCTTTGCTAAAATTGCTGTTGCAATAGGGTGCGATGAGGTTTCTTCTGCTGCTGCGGCAAGTTTCAAAACGTCTGCTTCTGTTTTGTCAAAGGTGATGACAGTTTGCACCGTGGGTTGACCTTCTGTAATTGTCCCTGTCTTGTCAAGAGCAAGCGTGTTGGCTTTGGCAAAGTTTTCAAGATGATTTCCCCCCTTAATCAAAACTCCCTGCCTTGCAGATGCTGCAATGGCAGAAGAAAATGCTGTCGCCGCCGATAATCTCATGCCACATGAAAAATCAATCACTAGCAAATTGACTGCGGTTTCAGGGTTGCGTGTCAGTAAATAAGCCAATCCTGCCAGCACAAAATTCACTGGAAGCAATGCCGAAGAAAAGCGGTCTGCATAATTTTGTGAACAGGCTTTGTTATGGGTGGCATCTTCTACCAGCTGAATCACACGACTTGCTGCCGTAGATTCGCCAACTTGTTCTGCCTCAATCACAGCCTGTCCACTTTTGACCAACATCCCTGCATAGACTGAACGTCCTTTGGCACAACGGACTGGCATAAACTCCCCCGTGATTGAAGACTGGTCAATGAAAGCCTCACCCTCAATGATTTTGCCATCTACTCCGATTCTTTCCCCTGTGTGAACGACAATTTTGTCCCCAACTGCCACCTCTTCAATGGGAACTTCTATGGTTGTCTTTTGACCTGAATCTTCAATGACTTTCCATGCAGAATGCTCGTGAGTTTTCAAAAGGTCTCGGATAGCACCCCTTGTCCTTTCCAGACCATACAAGGCAAGAAGCTCTGCAAAGTCAGAAAGCAAGATGATTGTCAAAGTTGATGAGGCTTGCCCTGCTGCCAAGCCTGCCACGATAGAGGTTGCAGTCAGTGTGTCAGCATTGGGACGTTTTTCTATCATCAATCCTTTAAAGCCACTTCTAAAAAAAGGAATTGCCAAGGCTAGCGATGCTAGTGCAGGGAAGTTGAAAAATTTGCCAATCAATCCCTGTCTGACCATCAGAAAAGGAGAATTTGGAAAGAATAGTTTTAGCAAAAGTGACAAAGTCATTGCACCACCTGCCAGTGCTGTGTGTTGCACCATGCTTTGAACGCTTTCTCCCTCTAGCCTCCTTTCTTTGGCAATATCTTCCACCTGTTCAAGCCTCTCCCGCCTGAAAGCAACTAGCGAAAACTCTGAAAGCACCTTTGCACATTTTTCAAGCAACACTTCAGGGTTTAGTTTGGAATCATTGTAGCGAATGAGTGCATTGGAACTGATGTGAGAAAAACTGGCTTTTTGCACATCCTCAATTTTTAGCAATGCTTGTTCAACCTTGTTCTTTTCTGGTTTCAAATATTTGAGTGCAGGACATGAAAAACGGATTCTGCCCGGCAGTTCATGCACCATTTCACATAAAAACAGGGGCTTATTTTGTTGGGTCAATTTCATAGGGGATTGTGATTTTGTGATTGACAATCAAGGACTGGACACCATGTTGCATGCAATACTTCTCTAGCTTTTCTAAAAAATTGAGGCATTCTTGGTCAGTCATTTTTTCAAAAAAAGACTTTTGGTCTATGATAAAACCGCTGATGGACTCTAAAGCTCCTAAAATATCTGCTTCTTTGAGAGTCTCATGGTCATAAGTCACCAGCATTGTTTGGGAAGAAAGACTGATGCTTTGGAGTCCTGAAAATAGGTGAGTGAGTTTTTCAAGACGTTCGGCATCAGGCAAAAAATGTGCTGGCAAGTGCTTCAACAACGGCAATTCAAGCCTGATTCTTCCACGCAGGCGATGCACCACTTTGGGCTTTAACAGCTTCTGATTGAGGGCATTGATCCACTTCATCGTTTCTGCTTCATGGATTCTTTTGATTGGAAAACCAGAAAGACCAGACTTGCCAAAGAATTGTCAAAAGCGTCAGTTGTCTCATACCCCCTCCTTTCAAAAGACTTTTTACACAGAAAGCAAGATAAAGTAGGGGCATCAAACCCCATAAATCTAACTTGCCTTGAGTTTGTTCATAAATCCCATGATTCAAGAGTTGAGACCCCAAAACAAATTGCTTTTGGAAGGCAGACGTTTTGGAAGTTGGAATCGCTCCTATTTTCTCTAATGCACGAAGGATTAAAAAAAAGACTTCATAAGGTTCTTGGGTTTTGGAATCAAACAAGACCAGCAAACTTTTACTGACAGGATTGCTTTGGATTTGAAGGTTTGCTTTGGATTCTAAAAACTCTTTGACTTCTACTACTAGCTCCCACTTGTTGACTGAAGGTGCATGCAGCCTCATGCGTCCCTCTATGTAATGAACCACTTCCAACGAGTTCCTAAATCCCTTAAATGATGAAAAATTGCGAAGCATAACTCAAAGATGAAAACCCAATAGATTAGTTTGATTTTGTACATAAATCAATGAGTTTTTTAAGAAAAAATCTAAAAAGGATGATTAAAAATCAATACAAAAACAAGAGATTAAAGCCTACGAAAAAAAGTCGTCAATTCATCAAAAACATTGAAGATTAGATGCAAAAAATTTAAACTTCATCATCAAAAAATCAAAAACATTTGATGATGTTCAATGAAAATGAAACTTGGATTCAAAAAAAATTTGATTGAACAAAAATGAAAAAAATGAGTCTTAGAAACTATCACAAAAAGTCAAGCTAGAAAAACGTTAAAGACTGTTTCGTTTGAAGCCAATTTTTAACCAGAAGCCAATGATTCATCTTTCATTGTTCTCGGTAATGAAGCCGCCTAAATTGCTCAAGTGCCTCATCAAATCCTTCTCTTTTAAAAACGTCAAGATGATTCATCGTTTGACTCATTCTGTGTGTTTGAAGCGACCTAGAATCTGCACCTCCTTCAGCAAAGTGTTTTGATGACAAATGTCTTAAAACGACGGTTCTGTGTTCGTCAAGTGCAATACGTTCCATAGAAGATTTAAGAGACCTTGCAATGCTTGTTCGGGACATAGAAGAACCCCACAAATTAATCAATAAATGAGGAGGGCGTTCGCTTTTAGTGGCAAGGAATTTTTTACGCATTTTTTTGTAGCCTTCCAACGTTTCTAAAGCATCTTGACACAAAGGCAACGTATGAGGTCGCCCCATAAATGTCAACGTTGCCTGATGATTCTGCCAATCTATTGAGCTTTTGGTGATGTCTGCCAGTTTTTTAATAGAAAGATTTGCTCCGTAGAACAACTCTAAAATCAAACGGTCACGAGACCCTTGAAATGTTTTGGGATACTTCGTGGCAAACAATCTTGCAACCCATTGGGCATCAACATCAGGGAACAACGCCTCTGTCATCTCCACTTGAGGCACAAGATAAATCAAAGAATGATGAGGCGAAATGCCCTGTCTGTCTAAAAAAACAAAAAAGGCTTTCACGCATGATGTATAGGCTGACAAGGTTTGAGACAAGCACCCACGTTCTGAACAATCATGCAAAAACACTTTGAACACCCTTGTATCTACTTGGTCAAAAGAGCAATCTTTTGGAATAAGAAGGTCTTGATGATTTCTGATGCAGAATCTTAAAAATTGCTTGATGACTGACAAATAAACTTTGACAGAGTCAGATGAAAATTGTTGTTCTGCAACCAAATAATGACGATATGCAGGTAGCAGGGATTCAAATTGTAGTAAGTTGGTCGGCAGTAAACTGGTAGATTGCTCCATTTTTAGCCAAATGAATCAAAACGATTTTTGTATGAAATTTGTTTAAAAATGCTGTCAAACTATCTGTTGCTTGACTTGATTTTTGAGATTTGGAAAAGAGTCAGTTTGAAAAGAGTCAAAACGTTTTTTTGAATCCATGACTTTTGGGTCATTATTTTTTAGTATGGACTGCTTTCTCAATCGCTAGTTTTCCAAACTTATCTAAAGCGTGATGATTTGCAATTTTGATGGGTTCAAGGTACTGGTCATTTGCCAGCATGGCAGCATTCCACATGGCACTAGCTACCCCAGCCAGATAGACGTGCTTCAGCTTTTGAGACACACTGATTTCAAAATTCCCGTCATTGACCCAAACCCCAAATCTAGGAGGATAAGCTGGGTTGATTTCTAAATTCATTTCTTCTATGACTGTTGCAAACATTTGACGTGCTTGAATCATGTTCAACGCACTGAAAAAGCGGAAGAAAAACTTTGCCTCTGCCGCATAAGAATCTTTGGGCTTTTTCAGGCTGGACATATCCAAACCAAAAGAATGTGCAAAGTTGTCTCCAAAGTTGTCCCTCACAATCAAAGAAACGGAATGGGCATGGTCTACACCACAGACCATAAAAATATCACTCACGTAGTGAATATTTTCCAACAATTCTTGGGAGTTCGTTTTACGGGGGACAAAGAAATCCTTTAAGCTGAAGGCTAAGTTCTGAATATCTTGATGATTGATAGAGTTCTTGAGTTCTGGGCAGTTTCCAAAGACAGCAGGTTTTTCAAATGCTGTGAGATTGCGTGAAGTGTAGCCAAGATAGCCACTAAACACACATTTGGCAACGCCTTCTGTCAAAGGTGCTTCAAACATTTGGAAGACACTTTCAGTGCGCCTTGTGCTTGTCTTATCTCTCCCAATCACCGATTTAAAAGTCCATTTCCGCTTCTTCTCATTAAACACAAGCATTACCTTACTTCTAGGAATACTTAAACTTTTAGAGATGGGCAGGGGAATTTGAAACTTTTTACGTTTAAAGTTTCTTTCAAAGTGATAGCGAAAGATGACATTTTCCAAAGGGTCTCCTGCTACACGGATTCGCGAACGCATGACGCATTCTTCCAGAACTTCAAGGGAGGTGGAAAGTTGATTTTCTTTCAGGTCTTCAATCACTGGGGCAAAGGATTTTTTGAAGTTGCTACGTGCAAGTTGAATGTCGTTGAGTTGGATTTTTTCAAAAGGTGAAAGGGTTTGTCCTTGTTTGGCTTTTTTCAAAATTTTGGGGTCTGCTAGCATGACAGACGTGTTGATTTGTGTCAGGCATTGCCGAATAAACTCAAAAATGTCAGGGGGCAATGCCTTTAAGTTGTTTTCAGTACAAATGCAATTTTGAATCTCGTGCAAAGCTCTTTCATTGTTGATGGATTGTAACTTTTGCTCTACTGCTCGCAGAGATTTTAAAAAAAGTTTCTTCAGGATTGATTCAATTTGATTTGCCGTAGAATCCCTGCCTTGTGCAAAATTCATCAACGTCTCTCGTTGTTCATCTGAAGAGACAAAGAGTTCATAAAAACGTACCAAACATGCTGTTCTCCAAGAGACTTTTCCTTTCTCAATCCAAATGGCACTCCCATCGTGGAAGTTGATGACGTCTGTCAATCTAATATGTTGAGTGAAGCAGAACACAATTTGCTCTTTCACCTCAGCATCTTGAAAACGTGTCAACATCTCTGTGTATTTAATCCACCAAGGGTCTTTGACAAGTTGAGGGAATTCATCTTCTAATTTTAGGATTTTTTCGCTGTAAGGATTAAGGTCATTGAGTTTAATAAATTGCCTTTGTTCAGGATAAAGCAAGAGTTGGGTCAGGCTGGTTACAGGGTCTTCATCTTTTTCATGGCAAACAATCATTTCAAGCCACCAACAATTTAGCAGGGCTTTTGGCAAGTTACGATGACTGACTTTTTCACTTTCTCTTAAATAGATGGGAATGACATGCTCCCAAACTTGCTCACGTTCTAAAACCGTTTGACCCCAATCTGGCAAAGATTGCACAGGAAAAGACTCTTGTTCTTGTTGTAAAGTCCATTGGTCAAGGAGGACTCCTGTTTTTAACAAGGCTTTCAGCTCTTTTGGCAAACTGAAAGGCATAGGAGAAAGCCCCCCTAAAAACATGGCACAATTTAAAAGGGAGTCATTCAGCATCAACCCATAAGCCATGCTTCCTTCTGGAGACACTAAAAAAGGTGTGTGTTCCCCCGCTCTTTGCTTTCTTAAAATATTAGTAAAGACATGCGTTTCTGTGTCAGGGTATTTATGGGTCAGGTAGTTTTCAATGTTCAAGATTTTCTGATGCAAGGACAATTCGCTTTCAGCCTCTTTTCGCATGGCTTGATACGTCTGGTACGCCTCTATCACTTTAACCATTGCTTGTAGCTCTCCTTGACGAGCCACAGGCTCTAGCGACGCTTTGGAGATACTTCGTAAAAATGAATCTTCTAAAGAAAGCGATTTTGCAAAAGACTGCACATGGCTCAAAAGACTTGGGAGCATTTCAGGGGACAACTTTGAGGCAAGGTCAAAAGCAAAGTTTTTCAGGACATGATGCCTCAAAGGGTTTTTCCTTAAATGTGCCATCAAGATTTGAATGCTCTTTTTGGGGTCTGCACCATCTTCCGTATTGAGAATCTGACTCACCATCACATTCCCCAGCCATTTTTGATAAAATTTCACAAGAATTTGATAGCAGCGAATGTTACCCGTCTTTTGGAGGATAAAAGGAAAGCATTCTGCCATCAGTTGCTCTTTGGTCACCTTAGAAAGCATTGGGAAACAACTCAAGAGATGCTTGATGTAGGGAACGATCCACGGGCAAGAAACGACTTTCTGCTTCAAAACTGTCCACAACAGTTGACTTTGCCAAGCAGGTTTGGCAACACGGATTAAATTCCAACATTTTGATTCAATCATCTCTTGAAACATGCAAGGGAAAATAGAGTCCACAATGCGCACCTCATCAGCAGTCAACGCTTCGCGGCACTTGTCCTGAAGCTCTGTTTTGGTCTGCTCTAAAAGATCTGTGCTTTTCGCCAAAGACAAAGTGCGATGCAGAAATTCTGAAACCACGTCTTGCATCAAACATTCTAAGAAGGCAAGGAAGTAATCCGCATCATTCCATTGATAATCCCAGACAAGCGAGGTATTGAACACTGCTTGCAAATCTGCATCAGAATCAGGTTTGTGTCCAATTCCACCAAGACTGCCAATGGTGGTGATGGCAACAATCTTGTTTTGAGAACCCGACCCAAACTTCGCCCCAAGTTGCGGGTGTTCTTCTTTTAAAAAACCTTCTACTGAAAAACCTTCAGCAGAGTCATTGAATTTTTCAGGTGGGATAAAACGTTGATGCCCTGTCAAGCCTGATAACGCATTTTTTGGAAAGACCTCATATTTTTGGGTCACCAGCGATTGACTGCTGTCTTTGTTAAAAACTCTCTCTACCACCAACTCCAAAGGTTCAGCATTTTCAGGGTTTTGGTCGCACAATAAAATCGCCTCAGACACTGCCTTTTGCATCTCTTCATCAGAAAGCTCAAAAAAACTCTTCACACGTTCTTTGGCAAGAGTCCCTAAACGCGTGTAGTCTTCCTTCGCCTGTGTTAAAAATTCAGACAACTGCTCTGGGCTGTAACATTTGGAAAACTTTTGCTGAATTTTGTGTTCTTGGAGGTGGTCAAGGATTGTTTCTAGTTGGTTGGATGTGGATTCATCAAAGGCATTGGCAGAAAACTTTTGGTACAAGCCCGTGAATCTTTGCAGTTGTTCAGGGTAGCGAGGACAGCGGGAGACTTGGCTGGCTTTGCTTTTTTGAGTCTCTTGAATCTCTTTGAGAGTATTCTTGCTTTTCGGTGTGGAAGGCTGACTTTCCTTGCTACTGCTATTTTTGTCTAGGAATGACTTAAATTTGGAGATCATAAGACTGAGACCAAGCAAATTCCAATTTAATGAAAAATTGAAACCACTGAAATAGAAAAATCAAAATTCCGCCATTATAGCATGAATCCTGTGATAAATTTAAACCCTTTTGGAATCACAAAAAGGCTAGACAACGGCTTCTAACAACGGAGGTACCTTGTGAAATGATGCTTTTTTAAAAGATTCAGGTTGTGATGAAAAAGCAAAGAGAAGAAGAAAAGAGAGCAGAACACCCCCTTTTTTGCAAAAAAGAGAAAATTGAGAGATTGCGGGCAAGGTGAGCAAAATCCTCTTGTCATTCCATGCTTGACACAGAACCTCAGAAGCCCTCTGTCATTCCGTGCTTGACACGGAATCTCAAAAAACAAGAGAGAGATTGCAGGTCAAGTCCGCAATGACAATTTTCAAGACGTGCTATGACTAAAAAGAAGGATGAAAAAAAGAGAGATTGCGGATCAAGTCCGCAATGACGGTTGTATAGAGATTGCGGGTTAAACCCTCAATGACGAAAAGGCAATCCAGCAGGTCACTACGTAGGGACAAACCCAAGTGTTTGTCCTGTGTTTTAAGAAAAAAAAGAGAGATTGCTCACTCAAGATGAGCAATGACGAAAGGAAAAAGAGGAAGGACTTATTCCCCTTGTGTGAAGGCAGTGTTCACTTGGTGTTATTGCATGTGAGAGTGAATTTGAGGAATGAATATGAGAAGTTGTCATCATTGTGGAAGTCAGAATTATATCAAGAATGGTTGTTACAAAGGAGTGCAGAGGTATGGTTGCAAATCATGTGGGAGGTCATTCAGTTCAAATGGGTTGAGAATCCCACTAGAGACGAAGCGTCAAGCCTTAGAGATGTATGTCAATAGCGTAGGCATCAGAAAAATAGCTCGTTTTCTCAAGGTGTCTCCAACTTCTGTTCTCAACTGGATCAAAAAAGCCAGAGTGGCTCAACTCCCAAAGGGAGCAGCAAGTTTCAATGAACAAGTAGATAGCATAGAGATGGATGAAATCTATACTTTTGTTCAAAAAAAAGTCAAAGAGTAGTCGTTTGGACAGCAGACTCTCGTAGAGAACAATGTGTGATTGCCTTTGTGATAGGCAAAGGATTAGCAGCTGCCAAGAAGCTCTATGCACTCGTCAAAGCACAACGAGCTAGAATTGAAACGATTTATACAGATGCGAACTCTTGCTATCAAGTCGCATTTGCGCAACTCCGAATTCCAGAGAAGCATGAAATAGGCAAGGACAAGACTCACCTCATTGAATCTTCAAACTCTTCTATTAGGGATAACCTTGCTCGCTTTATGAGAAAATCTAAACGACATTCTAAAACTTTTCACATGCTGGATCACACTCTCAAACTCTTCTTTGACTATAAAAGACTTGAAAAATATTATACCAACACCAAGTGAACACTGCCTCTTGTCAGAGGGGAATTGAAACACTTCGTCATTGCTCACTTTGACCTACAAGCTCTACACAACTGTCATTGCTCACCTTGACCCGCAATCTCTACACAACCGTCATTCCTGCGAAAGCAGGAATCCAGTCATGTAGTAATCCATGCTTGGTTTGGTGATAGATTCCGCTCAAGTGCGGAATGACGGTTTGCTCTTTTCCTCACTCCCCTGTCATTGCTCACCTTGAAAAATGTCATTGCGGGTTTGACCCGCAATCTCACTCTTTTTCCTAACTTCTTCATTTTCCAAAACGACTTTTGTTTTTGAGACTCCGCATCAAGCACGGAATGACGGAAGGGTTGAGATTCCGCACACGTCTCTTTGTCATTCCTGCGGAAGCAGGAATCCATTGTAGAATGTGCAAAAGCTCTGAATCTGTGCTTGGTTTGGCGATAGATTCCGCATCAAGTGCGGAATGACAGGAGGATTTGGCTGTGTTGCATTTGGTCATTCCTGCGGAAGCAGGAATCCATGCTTGGTTTGACGATAGATTCCGCATCAAGTGCGGAATGACGAAAGGGTGTTTGAGATTCTCTGTTAGGCACGGAATGACTGGCGAGTGAGAAAAAAAAGTTTAAGAAATGATGAAATCACCACGCATCACGGTCCAATGACCGGGAACAGAGCAGAAAAACACGTAATCTGCTTCTTCCCAGTTGGAAGTGTCAAAAGTGATGCTTGTCGTTTCGCCGCCTCCAATGAGTGAAGTATGAGCTAACACTCGGTTGTCATTTGGTGGAATGTATTCATTCTCTAGTCCTGCATTTTGTGAGGCGATGGCAACAGGCACTAAATCTTGTTTTTTGGTCAGGACGACATTATGCCCATGATGGTCCCGAGAACTTGTGCCGATGTGTTTCAAGGTGATTTTGACAATGCCTCTGGGAACAGTGATTTTTTTTAAATTGTAACGAAGATCGTCATTGCCTGTGATAAAGATTTCACTGACTCTTGCATCAACTGGCTTGTGCAAAAGTTCCAAACCAACAACTAAAAGACTGCTCTTGATGACGAACTGACGGCGAGTAAGTGAGACCATATTAAAAAAGATTTGTTCCTTCGCTTTTTAAAAAGATTAAGTTATAAAATGTTATAAAATTTAATTTGAAAAAGATTTGTTCTTTCGCTTTTTGAAAAGATTAAATTATGGAATGTTATAAAATTTAATTTAAAAAAGACTTGTTCCTTTGCTTTTTGAAAAGACTAAGTTATGGAATGTTATAAAATTCAATCAAGTCTTGTTGCATTTTTTTGGCTGAGATGATGCCACCCGATGTGTTCCAAATGGTGTCAGAAATTTGATGCACCTTGCCTGCTTTGACTGCACCCAAATTTTTCCAAAGCATTGTGGCTTGCCATTCTTTTTGAAAGGCAACCCCTTTGCCGTCTCCTTTGTCCCACGTGAAGTAAAAAATGCGGTCTCCGTCCATTTCTGGAATACGTTCTTTATTTGTGAGCTTCACCACAAAGCCAGCTTCATAAGCAACAGGCATTCTTTTGAAGTTGGCATCTTGTAAAATCTGACCACTGAAAGAGTCTTCTTTGTAAATCCTTGCCTGCCCCGGTAAAAAACGGACAACAGAGATTCGCTCCATGATGTTTGCTTTTTTAATGCGTCTGGCATTTTCAAAATACTCTGCTAAAAGTTCTTTGCCTAACTCTTCTTGACCGACTACTTTGGCATAAAACATAAAATTGTTTTTCCATTGACCTTTGAGTGTTTCAGAAAAGACGGTGGGAGCAATGGCAGACAAATGTTCGTAGTGTTTCTCCTGACGCAATTTGTTACCGATAATCAAATCGGGTTCTAAGCTGGCAATGGCTTCTAGGTCAATCGCACTTTCTTTGCCAACAGGTTCTGCATCACCCATTTGTTCGGTAATATGAGGATACCAAGGTTCACCATTCCATGAATTTGCAGCACCAACAGGCTTCACTCCCAAAGCCAACAATGCTTCTGTTCCTTCATTTGTTAAAATGACAACCCGCTTCGTTTTGCTGACATCAGTGCTTCCCATCGCATGCTCAATTTCCAAAGCATGGGCAGGAAGTGCCAAGATTCCCACAGTAGTTGTTGATAATAAGGCTTGAGTTAAAATTTGCTTGATCATAGTTTTCCTTTAGTTAGAAATAAAATTAAAAAAATCCGCCTAAATTTGATGTGCTTTGAAGTTAAAAAAATTGACACACAATAAATTAATGGCAGAATACATGCTTAAAAGGTGTATTAATCTACATGAATAAAATTTATTTTTCAATATTATTTTTAAGTTTAATTTTAGTGAACCTGTGTTTTGGTCCTAAAATTTATAATCCGTTTGAAGTTTGGAATGCGTTGTGGGGACTTGGAGACTTGGAGACAGTTGAAATCATTCAGAAATATCGCCTGACACGGACGTTGATTGCGATTGCAACAGGTGCGGTTTTGGCAGTCTCTGGTTTGATGTTGCAAAACGTGACAAGGAATGGCTTAGCTTCTCCTAGCATGATGGGAATGAATGCAGGTGGTGCGTTATTTGTTGCTTTGGGCGTTGGTGTGTTTCACTTTGAAGCAATCGCTTTGATTTCTGTCTTTGCAATGGTAGGTGCGTTTTTGACTGGCGGGGGCGTTTTTTTGATGACTTTGATTTTACAACGAAGTCAAAATGAAAGCATTTTGGTTTTGGTAGGGGCAACCGTTTCGCTATCTTTGTATGGTTTTGTACAAATGTTTATGATTGCTGATGAAGTGAATTTACAAGTGGCGTTGGTCTGGCTATTTGGGTCATTCAACAATCGTTCTTTGGAACTTTTCGGCTACAACATGTTAATTCTTGTCCCAACGTTGATAGCGATTTGGTCAGTGTCTCGGCACATGATGGGATTAAGTCTTTCTGATGCCATGGCAAAAGGGGTGGGAGTCAATACAAGTCAAGTGAGAGGTGTTGCATTTTTACTGGCGTCTATTTTGGCAGGTTTGGCAATTTCAATGGCAGGTGCAGTGAGTTTTATTGGCTTACTCACACCGCATCTTGCTAGAAGAATTTATCAAAACATAGAGTTTCAGAAGATTGCCATACCAACTGCTTTGATGGGGGCATTACTTGCTTTGTTTGCTGACATTGCCTCGCGTGCTGTGGTTTATCCTGCAGAATTACCTGTTGGGATTTTAATCTCTTTTGTCGGAGTTCCCTTCCTCATTTACATTTTGTATCAACGACAGCTTTGATGAAACGTCAATTTTGATGATTTGATACACGAAACAAGTGGAAATGATTTTTTTCAATGGATTCCTCACCAAATTGATATGATTTTAAGGACGCAATTCTTTTCTTATCAGATTGACTTACGAAGTTTGGCAATCACGATGGGTTTGGTGGTTCTTGTTTTGCTGTCACTTTATTTTAGCTTAGCGTATGGCAAGAAATTTTTATCTCCATTTGAGGTGTTTGAGGCAATTTTAGAGCAAGGTCGTGCTTTTAATCAGTTATTGGTCAACAAATTACGAATGCCTCGTACTTTGCTTGCAGGAATCGCAGGGGCGTTGCTGGCACTTTCAGGGTATTTGATGCAGGTTGCCACCAAAAATCCTCTAGCCTCTCCTTCTCTCACAAGTGTCAATGATAGTGCTTCATTTGGGGCAGTCTTGTTTTTGGTGATTTTAGGTGATGCAGGTGACCAGTTAGACATTCCCTTGTTTTTTTTACCTTTGTTTGCTATCAGCTTTGCTTTTCTTTCCTTGACGGCTGTGATGACTTTGAGCCAACGAATCAAAGGAGGAGCAATGACATTGATTTTAGTCGGTGTTGCGGTCTCCTTACTCTTCAAAGCAGGGACGTCATTATTGATGGTGATTGGTCCCATTTATCGTGCTAGTCAAGCGGCAATGTGGTTAAGTGGAGACGTCTCAGGAGCCTCTATGCAACAAGTTTTGTATGTCGCCGCTGGATTGATTTTGGCACTCATCACAATCATCGTCAGTGGAAGGGTGATTCAAGTCATGTGTCTAGCATCAAATACGGTCAATTCTGTCGGGGGGCATGATTCAAAATACCGCTTTGTTCTGATTGTCATTTCAGGTCTGATGGCATCTCTTGCTGTTGCATTTGCAGGTCCCATTGGATTCATTGGGGTCATCATTCCTAACTTGGTCAAACGGTTCGTTGGTGGAGCTTTGGGGGTGTTGACATGTTTACAAATTGCATGTTTAGGAGCATCGTTTGTCTTGATTGCAGACACACTTGGTCGGACATTGCTGGCGCCTATTCAAATTCCCGTTGGCATTACCACTGCAGTTGTTGGAGGGGTGGGTTTTTTAATCATTTTTTATCAACACAAAGCTCGCTGAATTAATCAAAATTAAAACAAACAAAGGTTCTGTGTCAGGTCAATTACAGGTTGAAAAATTATCAGTTTCTTATGGCAAAACTTGTGTCATTCAAGAGGTAGATTTAGAGATTTTGCAAGGCAAGATGACGGCAATCATTGGTCCAAATGGAAGTGGAAAATCTACTTTTCTTAAAGCAGTCTTAAACCTAATTCCCAAAGCACAAGGTCAAGTGATGTTGGATTCATCAGACTTAAGTAAGATGTCCAAAAAAAAGCTGGCACAACAGATTTCTTTCTTAGAACAAACCAGCGTTGCACCTGATGAAATGACATTGTTTCAATTAGTCAAGCTAGGGAGATACAGCTATCAAAGTATGTTTCAGCAATGGCAAAAGTCTGATGAAGATGCTGTCAGGTATGCGATGGAATTAGTTGGGTTGTGGGACATCAAACAACAGCGAATTTGTGAAGTGTCAGGTGGGCAATTACAAAGAGCATGGTTTGCCATGACTGTTGCACAAGATGCCAATATTCTTTTTTTAGATGAACCCATCAATCACCTAGACATGACCTATCAACTGGAATGCCTAGAAATGCTTTCTCATCTGAACAAACAGGGCAAGACTGTGTTGATGGTTTTACATGATGTCAATTTAGCCGCACGGTACGTGCATCATCTTGTCGTGATGAAAGCAGGAAAAATTTATGAACAAGGAACACCTAAACAGGTAATGACTGAAGACATGTTTGCTCGTGTTTTTGAGCTAGAATGTTCGGTCATTGAAAATCCTATTTCATTGACGCCCCTCTTTATTCCCCAAAAACGTCTCTCTAACAAAGCGAATTAGAGAAGAGAAAAAGTGAAAGGTTGCAATCACTTTTGAAAGTCAGGGTGTTCAAGTTTGTTTTTTCTGTGGCGAGACCAAAAGTAATATCCTACTGCAAGAAAGATGAGGAGAGGTAGAATGCTGGCTTTCAGCCAAGACGTCCAGCTTTCTTGTTGGTCAAGAATGATTTGACGAATGTTAGAAGATTTTAAGGCGTCATTTTTTTTGAGGTAGTATAGTCCATCATAACCATCACCATCTTTTTTCAAGGGGTCAAGCCCTTGTTCCATCAAAAACAAAATGACATCAGGGTTGGGATTGTGTTCCAATGCAACAAAGAGGATAGACTTTTTATGCCAGACCAGATTGTGAAGGTCTGCTCCATTTTCAATCTCCTGCTGGACGTCAGACACCGTGGCAGCCTTCCAAAAATTAACGGTTAAAATCCTGACATTATCCGCAAACGCAAGAGGCAAGAAGAAAAGACCAACGCAAGCGATTGTTGCAAGTTTTAAAAGACACAGCTGGGGCATTTTTATCGTGAAGCTCAAAAATTTTTCCAAACCAAAGGCGATAGAGTAAAGAAAGTTTGACTGAAGGGTCAATTTAGTCAAAGAATAGCCGTTTTTCTAAAAATTTCTAAAAAACGGCTTTTAAACAATCAATGGCTGTGTTTGGCAACCATGTTTTCTGCAAGATTTTGCAGAGTTTGATGAAGTTCTGTGTTTTGAAGTTTGGGATTGAGTTTGACGTAATCCAGTGCAGAATGTCCATCTTCATCTCGCAGTTTTGTATTGGCGCCATTTTTCAAAAGAGTCATTGCAATATCTGGGTTAGGATTATGCACCACAGCATCAATCAAAGGAGTAGAGCTGATGCCTTGACAACGTTGGTTGACATCTGCACCATGCTTGACCAGCATTTCAATGACTTCAGGATTAGGATTGGACATGGCAGCCAAGAACAGAGGCGTCCAACCAAAAGGGGCTTCCAATGGTTCAATGACTGCCCCAGTTTGAATCAAAAGCTCAATGATTGCAGGGTTTTGATTTTCCATTGCAGCAAAACTCAACGGTGTTAAGCCATCTGATGTTGGTTGGTTGACATTCAGCCCCTCTTCAAGGTGTGCTTTGACCTCTTGAATGGTTGCATTTTTCCAAAAGTTTCTTGAAAGAAACGGGTGGTCTGCCGCATGTAAAACGGAAGAAGCTATCATCACAGACAGCATGATTAAGACTTTTTTCATCATATAAACCTTTTTAGGTAGAGGGTTAACAAATAAATCAAGAGACCAAATTTTTAGGAATAATCAGATGCTTACCTTTATGCTGCAAAATTTCTACTTCATAATCATAAACATCGCTGACAGTTCCTTCTTGCATCACTTCTGACACAGAACCGTCTTGGACAATCCTTCCTTCTTTCATCATGACAACTCTGTCAGCGTATTGAGTTGCCAGATTCAGGTCATGTAAAACGACGATGACACAAAGATTTTGCTGGCGAGACAAATCGTGTCCTACTTTAAGAATATGGTGCTGATGAGGCATATCCAATGCTGACGTAGGTTCATCTAAGAACACGACAGGCTTAAAGCCACGTTCAATGCTGTCATAAATTTGTAACAACACCCTTGCCATTTGACATCGTTGTTTTTGACCACCAGACAGTGTCAAATAACTCCTGTCTGATAACTTCAGCAAATCTACTTCTTCCAGACACCGATCAATCAGATGTTTGGCTTCATCATCAATGTCCCCCAAAGACACCACCTCGCGCACAGTAAACGAGAAAGATAAAAAGCTTTCTTGTGGTAAAACAACCCTTCTCCTAGCCAGTGCTTTGATGGTTAAACTTCGTAACTGGTCTTGATGATAAATCACGTCCCCGCGTGAGGTGATGTCTCCGCTCAACAATTTGAGCAAAGTAGATTTCCCAGCTCCGTTTGGTCCCAACAAAGCTGTTAGCTGACCTTCTGTAAACTCCACATCAGTTGGGGGTAGAATCTCTACACCATGTGGACGAAAATAAACACCTTTGGCTTTAAGCATTTTCTCTCAAATATTCAAATATTCTGAAATTTTAGCCTGATTTTTAACAATTTTTTGCCTATTAGTTTTACAAAATCTCTTTGAGTGCTTGACATAATGTTTTGACTTCATCTTGAGTATTGTAATGGACTAGGCTTAAACGGATTATGCCACGCAGGGGGTCAATATCCATTGCTTTTAAAAGTCGCCAAGCATAAAAATGTCCTGAATTGGTCATCATTCCTTTTTTGTTTAACGATTCGGCAATTTGTTTCGGGTCTTTTTGAGTATGAAAGCTCACATTAGGATGCCTGCCTTCTGTCACTTGTGTTGGTCCAATGATCTGAATCGTTTGAATCGCATTCAAAGTCTCAAGTAAAATCTCGCTTAACAGTTTTTCATGTGATTCAATCCTTTGATTGATACGATGACTTAAAGAGGACAGTTCACCACTACCGCCATGATGCTGGTCTAAAGTGATGAAGTAATCAATCACACCATTTGCAGAGGCAACTTGTGCATGGTCAGGACCTGCAGGAATCAATCTTGATTTGCTGACTTGATCTAAGAAAAAGTGATTTTGACAGGGTAACTTCATGTTCAAAGGTTTTTTGACATAAAGTAACCCTTGATGGACAGAAAAACATTTATACAAACTGAACATATAAATATCACAATCCAGTGCTTTCACATCAGGAATCGCATGAGGGCTATTGCTTACACCATCAACGACCACAATCGCATCAGGACAGATGCTGCGAATCTTTTGAATCCAATCTTTGACTGGATACTGCATTCCAAAAATGTTGCTGCAATGAGTGAAACAAATGACAGCAGTTTTTTGATGAAGCAAGGGCAGTAAATCTTCTATCTGTAAATCATGGTGATTTTGATTAAGCGTCCATTCTTTCAAGGTGATGTTTTTTTGCTTTGCCACCCTTCTCATTGCACCACTGTTGGCTTCATGGCAAACTTCACAAACGATGACCTCCTCATCTTTTTTGATGTATTCAGTCAAAGCATGTGCGAGTGAGTAGGCATTAGCACTAGTAGAAGCACCAAAAGACACTTCATCTATATCTGCTTGAATGAAAGTTGCCCATCTCTGCCTAGCCCGATCCATAGCTGCCCCAGCCATTTGAGAAGGTTCGCTGACGCCATAAGGCTGTAATTTAGTTTTTGTATAATAATCTGTTAACGCCTCAATCGTTTGAACGCAAGCATAAGAACCACCTGCATTTTCAGCAAAAACACGACCTTTCAGTGCTTCTTGAGAAAATGCAGGAAATTGACTGCGAATAAAATTTAAATCTAAATGTTCCATAATGATTGCACCATCTGTTGAAATTTTTCAAAAACAACACATGTTATCAAACCATCAAAAATAAGACAGCTTTTAGTTTGAAGTGAAGAACCTATAACCCAACCTTACGTTTATGCCTCAGTAAAATCCACAAGAAAAACGGGGCGCCAATCGCCGCAGTTAAGATGCCGATTGGAATTTCTTCAGGAGGTGAGATGATTTTAGACAGAATGTCAGCAATCAAAAGCATCACACCACCGAGTAACATAGAATTTGGCAAGAGATAGCGATGGTCAGGTCCTAACACCAGACGCAGAAGATGAGGCACTACGATTCCCACAAAACCAATCGCACCTGCCACAGAAACACAAACACCTACGCCAAGAGCTGTGAAAACAATGCACAAGCGGTTAAAGATTTTGGTGTCAATCCCAAGATGCCTTGCCTCTGATTCTCCCAATAGCAAAGCATTCAATCCCTTACTTAACCTTAAAAGAATGAGATTGACCACAATCAAAAAAGAAATGACCAGCATTTGATCCCAACCAACACCGCCCAAACTTCCCAATGACCAAAAAGCTAAATCTCTCAACTGTTGGTCAGTAGAAATATAGGTCAACGTTCCAGATGCTGCCCCTGCTAGTGCATTGATGGCAATCCCTGCCAAAAGCATCGTCACCACAGAAACGCCTTTGGGAGTCAATGACACTGTGTAAATGAAGAACGTCACAGCAATTCCTCCAAAGAAAGCAAAAATGGGGACAAGCAAAAAGCCTAAAATGTCATACAATCCAACAAACCATGTCCCACCCAAAACAATGCCTGCAGCGGCGGCAAGTGAAGCACCTGCAGAGACACCAATCAATCCAGGGTCTGCCAGTGGATTTCTGAACAATCCTTGCATGACAGCACCTGTTGCGGCTAAGGTAGAACCCACCAGAAATGCGGCAATCCCACGTGGAAAACGAAGTTCCCACACGACTATCTTTTCTACTTTGGTTGCTTCTGTTCCAAAATTAAGAAGATAGTGAGCGATGATCTCCCACACTCTCCAAAAAGAGACTTCATAGACCCCAACCACTATGGAAGCACCAAGTAAAATAATACCTGACCCAATTAAAATGATTGGAGTGATGCCTTTCCAAACAGGGTTACGAATGGCTTGACTTAATGTTTGGTGGTTGACTGTTGGCATTTACTCTTCAGTCAAACTTTCAGCTGGAGCGTACCAACGTTCAGGCAGGTTAGCTTGATAGATTTCGCCATGCAACTTGCCAATCATAAAATTGACAGCATGAGGAGTGCGAGGTCCCATGGAAGAAACAAATCCCGGCAAGACATAGATTTTGTCATTTTTGAAGGCATCAGTTTCTTTGATACCGGGGAGGTCTTGAAACGTCTTTTCTTCGTCTTTGAGCCTTCTCAAACTACTGGCATAGAAAAAGATGACTTCAGGATTTCTAGCAAGCAACGATTCACGAGTCACGTCAGTTCTTCCAACATCACTATAAACGTTGTTTGCACCTGCCCAGTTGATGGTGGTCACAGCATCACCTGTTCCGCGTGTTCCCACTTTTCCACGATAATACCAAACCAACGCATAGCTGACTTTAGGCAAGCCTTGTGCAGCATCTTGCACTGTTTCAAAGTCTTGTTCTACTTGGGTTGCAAGCTGTTCTGCTTTGGAAGATTCCCCCAGAAAGTCTCCCATCGTTCTAATATTTACCACGACATCAGCAGTATTGGCAGGGACTTTGGTTTGATACAATTTCACACTGCTTTCTTTGAGGGCGTCAATGGTTTTCTGAGGTCCCATGCTTCCTGTACCAATCACATGAGTTGGATTGACAGACAACAGACCCTCAGCAGGAGCGCGATGCACATATCCCACAACAGGATAATCCTTTTGCAAATTTTTAGGATAATAGCTAGTGCGTCCTACACCAACCAACTGACTTTCTTTTCCCAGCGCAACCACCAGCTCAGCAGTTCCCGGACCCAAGACCACAATTCTATCCTGTGCTGCAAATGTCACAGAAGTACTGAATAATCCACCAAGCAAGGCGGATAGTTTTATGATTTTTTTCATAGTTTTTCTCTAAAATGAAAAAGGTTAATAATTTTCTTAAACTTCAAAAGTCAAGAACAAAAAAACCTCTACACTTTTTAAGAAGCTAATCCAGCAGACCAGCTTCAAGAGTAGAGGAGACAACAGTGTTAGGGTTTCCATCAATCGCTTTTTCAATCAATGGAACAAGGGTGTCCAGTGTGTAAGGAATACTAAGCAAACTGGCATGCGAAAACGCTCCTGTTACAAGTTCATTAACAAACACTTCACGCCCTTGCTGGTGAGCCTTGAGTTCCTTACGTAAATGTAAACCCTTCACCTGTTGTAACGCATTACCGCTGACAATCCAAAACAAGACGTCTGTTTCCAAATACGAAGCTAAATCTTCTTGGGAAAACTTCACGGCAAAATCTTCATCTGTTCCAAGATTATCTATGGCTTTGGGAGTTACAAAGCCCAGTTTTTCTAAAAATTGGGGACGAATGTCATTGGAGCGATATGCCCCAGGTTTGTCCTTCCAGTAATAGGCAACAGCAGTTGTCTTGCCTTGCCAATTTGGATGAGCTTTAGCAATTTGAGCCATACGTTGATTGATGTCATCAACTGCTTGTTGAGCTTCTGGGTATTTTCCAACTGCCTTTCCCACAGTTAAAACTTGTACGTCCCAAGGTGTGCCATAAGCAGAGTACTGTTTTTCATGGGCAATGACTGGTGCAATTTGAGAAAGCAACTCATATTCTTCAGGTTTGAGACCAGACCACAGTGCAAGAATTAAGTCAGGATTAGCTTTAGCCACTGCTTCTATACTTAACTTTCTTTCAATGACCATTGGCTTATGGTCTCCCAATGCTTCCTTTGCCCAAGGCCAAGTGGCATATTCATAATCGCCATACCAATAACGCACAGCAACAGGTTTGACTCCCAATGCCAGTAAATTGTCATGTCTGCCATAGCTTAACGAAACGATTCTTTTTGGCTTTTTTGTGACCGTTGTCTTTCCGTAAACATGTTCAAAAGTCACAGGAAATTCGTCCCATTGCCAGTCATCTGCTTGCAACGTTGCAAGTGGCAAAGAAGCCAACAAGCAAGCAAAAATGATTTTTTGTAAGGCGGACATGGTTCAGCTCAAACTAAAATCACTTTTGCAAGCGAGCAAAGAAGATTCCGCTGTAATCAATCGGCAGAAACTCATCATGGAATTTGACAAAAGTTGCAGCAGGGTCAACATCTCTGAAGTCATCAGGATAGAACACTTTGGCAAAGGCTTGTACTGCAACAAAGTGATAAGGCGAATTATAAAACTGATGATAGACAGAATAGAATTTTCCCCCTTGAACAGCACTTAAAGACTGCCAGCCCTTGCGATTTGCCAGTCCTGCTAGTCGTGCTTGAACATCGGACAACTTTGCTTTGTAGCCTAGTAAAACGGCTGTGGTGTCTTGGTTTGCTTTTGACCAATTTGCACCTGTTCCAATGATGATTTTGGGGTCAGTAGAAAAGACCATTTCAGGGTTGACCTTGCCTCTTAAACCTCCAAACATTTCAGAACCCCAGTTTCTTCCTCCTGCAAGCTCTACAAAACGTCCCATGTTAGAAGAACCAAAAGTGCTACAACAGCTTGAGGCTCTGTAACCTGCCGCACTTTCAATGAAGACCAAAGGACGTTCTGAGTCTGCTTTTTGAGAGACACGCCCATAGACCAGTTGCATTTGCTCTACGTAAAAATCAATCAGTTTCAAAGCATTTTCTTGTTCATTGAAAACCTTGCCAAGCAAGAGGATACTGGGAACAGCATTGCGGGTTGGTTGCTGTCTGAAGTCAATAAAGACTGTGGCAATTCCTGCTTTTTCTAACTTTTCAATCGCTCCTGTTTCTTGGGCTTTGAAGTAATTGCCAAGATTCATAATCACTAATTGAGTTTGCAAAGCGATTGCTGTTTCAATGCTAAAATCGCCTTTGTAGGGGCTTCCTAAATTTTTAATGTCTGCAATTTCAGGAAATTGATCCGAATACTTTTCATAAGCATCAGGGTCGTATTGTTCCAAGTCATCTTTCCAAGCAACAACCTTGCTGAATGGATTGCCATACTTACCATGAATGGCAGCGATGGAATAGGTCATGCGGCTTTCTCCTAAAATCACACGTTCTACCTTTTTAGGAATCTTGACCTGACGACCTGCAATGTCCACAACAGTCATCGTTTGTGCATAAAGTGAGATTGCTCCAATGATGGCAGAACCAAAAGACGCCACAATCATTTTTCGTATTTTTTTCATAGTAAACCTTTGTTAATAGTCAATATTGGTAAAGAAAGTTTCAAATTGTTTATTGTAGTCGTGCAAAGAAAATCCCGCTGTAATCAACTGGCAAAAATTCATCATGGAATTTAACAAAAGTCGCAGCAGGGTCAATATCTCTGAAGTCATCAGGATAGAATGCTTTGGCAAAGGCTTGTACTGCAACAAAATGATAAGGTGAGTTATAAAACTGATGATAAACAGAATAGAATTTTTTAGACTTCACAGCATTTAAAGACTGCCAGCCTTTGCGATTTGCCAGTCCTGATAGCCTTGCTTGAACATCTGAAAGATTAGCCTTGTAGCCTAGTAAAACCGCAGTAGTATTTTTGTCTGCTTTTGTCCAGTTGGCACCAGTCATAATGATGAAATCTGGGTCTCTTGTAAACACAGTTTCAACATTCAAGTTCCCCCTTAAACCTCCAAAAAACTCAGAGCCTAAGTTTTTCCCACCAGCTAGCTCAACGAAACGTCCCATATTGTTAGAACCAAATGTGCGGCAGCAAACATAAGAGTCACCTTCAAAGCCCGGTGCATTTTCCATTAAAACCAATGGTCTTTCGCTGTCACTTTTGTTGATGACACGACCATAGACCAGTTGCATTTGTTCTACATAAAAATCAATGAGCTTTAATGTGTTTTTTTGTTTGTTAAAAATTTTTCCAAGTAATAATGTGCTAGGAATGGCATTGCGAGTTGGTTGTTGTCTGAAGTCCACAAAGACAGTGGGAATGCCAGCTTTGTCTAGTTTTTCAATCATTCCACTTTCTTTGGCTTGAAAGTGGCTACCCAAGTTCATCAAGACTAATTGTGTTTCTAGCTTAATCAGAGTCTCAATGTTCACATCTCCCAAAAGAGAACCTAAAGTTTGGATCTGACTGATTTGGGGGAATTTCTCTAAATACTTCTCATAAGAATCAGGGTCATATTTTTCTAGGTCATCTTTCCAAGCAACGACTTTATCAAATGGGTTTCCATATTTTCCATGCACTGCTGCAAGTGCATAAGTCATACGGCTTTCTCCAATCGCAATTCGCTCTATCTTTTTGGGAATTTTGACTTGACGACCTGCAATGTCCACGACAGTCATAGTTTGTGCATAAAGTGAGCTTGCTCCAATGATGGCAGAACCAAAAGACGCCACAATCATTCTTCGTATTCTTTTCATAGTCTTTTTAAAAATAATGTGAGTGTTAAAACCAAGTTAGTCTAAACAAACTAAAAATATTGTCAATAGAAATTTTAAAAATAAATATAAAAAAATAAATAAAGAAAATCAAAGCAATTTATAAAATTGTCATATATTGATGTTTATTTTTATCTTTTAAAAACTGTTGAATGATGTTTTGATAAGGCGGAAATGTTGGTCTTGTCTTATAATGGTGATGGCATTCACGGAGAAGCAATGATGGAAGAAAGCTATTATTTTGAAGTTGACGTGACTTTTGAGCCAAATTTTGAAGACCTTTGGGCAACTTTTTGTTTTGAAAACGGCTCGCTTGGAATCCAAAATCTTGGTCAAGTTGAAGACAAAGTTTTGATACGTGCCTATTTTTCAGAAAGCTGGCATGGTGAGGCAGAGCGATTGACCGATGAATTTGACAAACAATTTCAAGCATCCAATCTTCAGCTGGTGAGAAAAGAAAAGTTGCCCAATCAAAATTGGCGTGAACAATGGAAAGACTACTTTCAAACTTTGGACATCAACCAAACATGGTGGATTTCTCCACCTTGGGAAGTCAGTTGTCGTCAAAAAGATTTGCAAACGATTATCATTGAACCCGGTCAAGGCTTTGGAACAGGACGTCATGACTCTACGGCATTGGCATTGTTGGTGATGAAGGAGATTTGGAAAGGTCAATATCGTCACGTGTTGGACGTGGGTTGTGGGTCTGGAATTTTATCTATTGCGGCAGCAAAATTAGGAGCAAAATCTGTGCATGCTGTGGATATAGAATATGCCTCAGCCAAAGAGACTGCTTGGAATGCCAAGTTAAATAAAATGACTTGCATCACTTCTTTTGCAGGGACGTTGGATTGTGTGAATGCTCAATATGACCTGATTGTTGCAAATATGCTTTGCAGTGAATTGCTAGATTGCAGTCCTTTTTTTGCAAAGTTAGTGAATCTTGATGGTGTTCTGATTTGCAGTGGATTATTAGAAAAACAACTGGAGACTTTTTTGGACAGCTTCAGAACACTTGGCTGGAGTCATCAAAACATCTGGCAACGAGAACAATGGTGTGCAGTACAACTTCAGCTCAAAAACAGGGATTTGCTTTAACCTTTATTTTACTGGCGATGGCATTGATCAGTGGCGCTGTGTCATATTGGTTAAGGCAGGAGATTCTTTTTTCTGAGCAAGCCAAAGCCAATTTAAAACACAGAAAGACCATGACACAAGTGCATCTTGCCAAAGCTAGGGTCCTCGCTACTCTTAAAAATTACACCAAAAGCAACGTCCAACAACGTCTGACATCAGACAAGTTTGACCAAAACATTCCTGAACATTGGAAAGCAGAAACTTCTTACTCTTCTAAAAATCAACAGCTTGGACTGACACTTTCTTATCAAAACACAACAAAATTTGAGTTTCTTTTTAAGATAGAAGAAGGGTATCTTTCTGACATTCCGTTCGTTTACCTCCCCCAAAGCTCTCAAAAGACGTCAGATGTTTTAGACTTGCAATCTGCTGTTAATGTCCCCCTCAAGTATCCTCTCAAATACAACAACCGCGATCTCTCTTTTGACTACAGTAGCGCAGCAAAATCTCATCTGACTTTGTCAAAAACACAACTCACCATTACTAAAAGAGGACCAGACCCTATATTTGACTTGGCAACAACCAACACGTTTCGTTTTGAAAAAGAGACAACAGGTTCAGGAAGTTTCAGTCACCAATTTTCAAAGCCTGTTTATTTGAGAGTTGATGGTGATTTGACGTGGACTTTACCAAATGAAACATCAGCATTTGCAAGTCAGCATTCTAATTTGTTTGTTAGGGTGAAAGGGAATTTATATTTCAAGTCTCAAGGGAGTTCATCTAATGTGGTAGGAGCATTTTTAGTAGAAGGAGAGAAATGCGTCAGTAGAGAAAACGTTCTTCTAAAAATCTCGTGGACGGGAAGCCTTGCTTGTTTGGGAAAAAACATTGTGACTCATGGCTCATCAATCCAGCTTAAACATGTTCAGGCTCCCCAAATTGCTACAACTAATTTTGCCTTCAAACGGCAATACCTGATACCACAACAAGGTGCAAAATGGGATTTGAACTAAGGAGTTCCACTTAAAGAAACTGTTTTGAGAATGTTAGCATTCAGTCCTGAATTGGATTTGATCCAATCCTCTACTTCTGTTTTAAAATTCCCACTGTCGTCCACAACATTTGTTAATGTTGAGGCATCTAGTTTGGGATTTTTATCTAAAGCAAATAGATAAAACCGATAAGCACCCCCATCATCACGACCAGGTCCTAAATAATGCCTACTTATCCCCAACGAACGTTGTAACGTTTCAATCCCATTGACTGTTTTAATATGATTTGTAGAACGTAGATCTTCACCTACCGCTTCTGGCAGTTCTTCAAGTTGACTAGAAAAGGCAGCTAACCAATGAGCAACGCTCCGACCCACAGGATCGTAAAGTATGAGTACATAACCTTTGACACCATCAGCGGCACAGCCCCATTTGAGAGGCGGACTGGCGTTTTGGCTACCTGTACCAGAGTTAAAATGTTTTATGGGAATAGCGCCTCCTTCTTCAAATGCACTTGAAGTCAATTTGAGGTCTTCTAATTTGGAGCATGTAACTGGCGTTGTTGGTTCTTCTGGTTTGGGTTCTTCCTTCTTAGAATCTTCTGAATCAGATTCACTCTTGCCTTCGCAAGACATGACCGAAAATGAAACTAACAACAACAAAAACAATAACTTTAATGAATCACGCATTAGACAACTCCTGATTAAAAAGTTTAGCCACCATTCTAATTCATAAAAGGACAAAGTCAATGTTTCAAATTAGCAAGCCATTAGGGAGAAGGATTGCCACTTAAAGAGACTGTTTTGAGAATGTTAGCATCTAATCCTGAATTGGATTTGATCCAATTCTCTACTTCTGTTTTAAAATCCCCCCTGTTATCCACAACACTTGTTGTTGTTGCGGCAGTTAAATTGGGTTTTTTGTCCAGAGCAAACAGATAAAACCGATAAGCACCCCCACCATCACGACCCGGTCCTACATAAGAACTATTTGCCCTAAGTGAAAGCTGTAATGTTTCAACACCATTGACTGTTTTGATGTGATTTGTAGAACGCAAATCTTCAGCTAGTGCTTCTGGCAGTGCTTCAAGTTGGCTAGAAAAAGCGACTAACCAATGAGAGACTTCTCTATTTCCTCCTGTGTCATCATAAAGCATGAGTGCGTAACCTTTGACACCATCAGCGGCACAGCCCCATTTGAGAGGTGGACTGGCGTTTTGGCTACCTGTACCAGAATTAGAATGTTTTATGGGAATGGTGCCACCTTCTTCAAATGCACTTGAAGTCAATTTGAGGTCTTCCAATTTGGCACATGCAACTGGTGTTGTTGGTTCTTCTGGTTTGGGTTCTTCTTTCTTGGAATCTTCTGAATCAGATTCGTCCTTACCTTTGCAAGACACGACTGAAAACAAAACTAACAGTAACAAAAACCATAACTTTAATGAATCACGCATCAAAGACCTCCTTGAGTTGAAAGAATTAAAAAAGATTAAACACTATTCTAATTCATAAAAGGACAAAATCAACTATTTTATAATGATTTAATCTGATTTTATTTTCAAAAATATTGTATGCGATTGATAGGTGTCATTGTGTGACCGAATGCTTGGTCAATGCGAATTTTTCATCTTTTAGCCCCTTGCGAAATAGGTCAAATTCAACGATGATAAGTCAAGTTTAGTGATGAACAGATGACAATTTTTTAAACGAAAAGATATGATCCTCACTTGCAAAAATAAAAGTGGTTTTCAGTTCAGTAATCCCTTACTTTCAAGACATTTAATGAAAGGAGATGGAAATGTGGTGATGTTTACCTCTCTTTCTTTAATTTTATTAGCTTTTTTTATCTTACTTTACGCTTTGTCTTCTCCTAAAAAAGAACAAGAACAAAAGGAACTGGCGTTGCAAATAGAAAAAGCGTTTAGCTCATTTGGTGGTCAATTTTTGTTTGGGGACAATGCAGAGTCAGGCACGGGTCGTGTACGCCCTGACTTTCAAGTTGGGGTGGAACTAGAAGATGCCTTGTCAGAGTTGGAAGGTTATCTTGAAGAAAACCCAACCTTGCAAAACTTTGCCTATGAAATCTTTGCTGAAGGTGTCAAATTGCATATCCCAACGGGGTTTGTTTTTGAACCAGATAGCATTGCGATTGACCAAAAGGCTGAATCTTTTCTGGACAAAGTTTTTGAAATGATTGCAAGAACAGAAAATCAAGTCAGGATAGAAGGGCATACAGATTCATTGCCTGTTAAAAAATTTTATGACAGTTGGGAGCTTTCTGCTTTGAGGGCAACAAGCATCTTGCGTTTTTTTCAAAGCAAACAAGAGGTGTCTCTCAATCGTTTTTCAGCGGCTGGTTACGGAGGCACTCAACCGATTGCAAGTAATCGGATTTCTGCAGGGCGTGCAAAAAACAGACGGGTGACCATTGTTCTCATTGGAAAAGTAGAGCTTTTAGGAGGGACTCTTGGCACAGGAAACTAATCTTGAAGCAGAAGACACTGAAGAATCCAAGACTAAAAAAAAGATTTTCAAGAAAAAGAAAGATGAGGAAGAAGGGCTTGACCCTAACGCATGGATGGTCACATTCAGCGACCTCATTACCTTGATGATGACTTTTTTTGTGCTTCTGTTTGCATTCAATGATCCTAATCCCAAAGAATCACAAGACTCTAGCTCTGAGACACAAGGTTTGTTTGCCACCTCCCCTCCCACATTTCAGCTCCAAGAATATCAAGCACAAACGAGGATTCGCAAAAATCTTGAGATCTTTTTAGCCAAGCAAGCCATTCAAAAAATCCAGTTAGAACATTCTGATCAAGGTTTAATCATCAAACTCCCTGCTGAAATCCTCTTTCCCAAAAAACAAGCTACGTTGACCAAAAAAGCCATTCAAACTCTTCAACCCTTGGTCGCACATCTGCAAAAAACAACCAAAAGGCATGTACGCATAGAAGGACACACCGACAATGCTCAATTTGAAGAAGTGCCTGATGTGTGGTTGCTTTCATTGCAAAGGTCTCGTGCAGTGTTAGAGTTTTTTTTAAAGCACAACATGTCCCCCAAACGGCTTTCTTTGGTAGGCAAAGGAGACTCTGAACCTGAAGTCAAAATGCCTCACGAAAAAAACAGACGAGTTGAAATCATTTTGTTAAATCCAAGCCAAACTAATTTATAGTTGACACCACAGGTCAAGGGTTTGTTTTCGGTCAGAATCAGACTAGTTTTGGGGTGTAACAGCAAAAAACGCAAGGGAACGTTTGGCAATTTCTTGAAAGATTGGTGCGGCAACAACCCCACCGTATGACGAACCTTTCGGCTCTCTAATCAAAACTAAAATGGTGAATTGAGGATTCTCTGCTGGAACGAATCCAATAAATGAGGCAATGTTTCTCTTTTTGGAGTATCTCCCTGTTTTGCGGTCAAATAATTCTGATGTCCCTGTCTTGCCTGCCACAGAGAAACCTTGAATGCTGGCACGTCTTCCTGAACCATTAGGCTGTGTCACAGCTGTCATCATCTGGGCAAGTGATTTTGCTGTGTCTGCACTGATGACACGCTTGGTGTCTTGTTGTTGAAGATTTGGCAATTTGGTTTTGACAACAAAAGGAGAGAGCAACATGCCACGATGGGCAATGGCATTGACTGCCACCAGTAATTGAATTGGTGACACCAAAATTCCATGACCAAATGAAATGATGGCATGGTCTATTTTTTTCCAGTCTTTTGGGGGTAATGTTTTCCCAGTGGCTTCCCCCGGCAACCCAACCCCTGTCTTTTCGCCAAAGCCGAAGGAACGGATATATTGATAAAAAGTTTCAGCAGTCAGACGCAGACCAATTTTGCTAGAACAGATGTTTGACGACTTTTGTAAAATCTCTTGAATCTTCAAATCGGCATAGGGAGAGACATCATGAATGACGTTGGGACCAAGAGAATACTTGCCTTCTTCACAATAAATGGTCTCGTTGGTGTCAATGACGCCTTCTTCTAGTGCAGCAGCAAGCGTGATGAGCTTCCATGTAGAACCCGGTTCATAGCCACCTGAAACAGCATTGTTGAGGTAAGACTGGCGGGGAAATTGAGCAAAATGATTGGGGTCAAAACTGGGGAAGTTAGCCAGTGCTAAAATTGCCCCTGACTGCGAATCCATCACGATGGCTGTCCCACTTTTTGCCTGATGCTTCAACACCCCTTTTTGCAAAGATTTTTCAACCACGTACTGAATGGAGGCATCAATCGTCAGCTCAAGGGAACGTCTTGGCGTCACAGGATTTTCCAATCTTGGGGAAGGAATGGCTTGACGGACACCATTGCGATGAAGCAAGTAGCTGTTCTCTTCCCCCCTCAATAATGAATTGTAGTGATGTTCTATGCCTTCCAACCCTTGAGAGTCTATTCCTGTAAATCCAATGACTTGACCTGCCAAACGTCCATAAGGATAAAAGCGGCGATATTCCTGCAATAAGGCAATCCCTTCCAGATTGAGCTTTTTGATTCTTTCTGCTTGCTTGGGGGTGATGCGTCGTTGAATCCAGACAAACGATTTTTTGGAAGTTAATTTTTGATAAAGGTCTTTTTCAGAAGCAGAGACAATTCGGCTGAGTTGTTTAGAGGCAGTTCTTGGAAAGCGGACTTTTTCAGGGGAGGCATAAACAGAAGGTACTTTGACAGATGAGGCGAGGATTCTGCCTTTTTGGTCATAAATCGTCCCGCGTTTGGGGAGAAGTTTGATGGTTCTCTCATGTTGCCGCTTGCCTAGCTTTTGGTAAAAATGATGCTGGACAACTTGCAAATAAAACGTACGACCCCAGACAAGCATCAACCCCAAACCTAGCAATGTAAAGACTAGAATTGCACGTTGCTTAAAATGCCCCATCACGGAAAGATTTTGCGATATTGGCTAGGTTCTGAATACTTCAAATCAAACTGCTTGCGGGCGACACTCTCCAATCTTTCAAAGCGACTCAAAAACGCCCTTTCTAGCATCAAAAGTTCTTTCTGCTCTTCTAAACTCTTCTGTTCGCTCAAAAGTCTTTGCACTTGGAAGCCTTCCTCCAAATAGCCAACCCACTGCCAGATATACAAAAAGGCAACGATTGCGGCAATGAAGCTACCGACAACAATGACTTGAGTATCAGGTAAGAATTTTGTTACAATACCCAGATATTTTTTGAAAGACATGACTATGCCAAGATTCGTTCAACAACAATGCAACACCTGCCAATATACTGAAGAAACAGAAAAACCTCTAACATTTTTTAAAGACGAGCTTGAAGAGGCTGTTTGCTGCACAAGGTGTCCAGATGGTGTGATGCAAGAAGTCCCCGCCTTGTTTCAAATTCAAAAACCTTTCAAACCTGCCCCCGTTCCTTTGAAGAAGCTACTGCCTGATGGCATTTTGCCAGACGATGTCAGAGCCGCTTTTGCAGAAGAACTCTTTGACCCTTGTAGTTGTGGTCAGCATGCCCCTGCTGAACTTTATGAACACAGCCAAGAGTGTCATAATCGCCTCCACAGCTTTATCAAAAATCAAGATGCCCATCAAAATTAAAAAAGATGTCTTTTCTTTTGTCCTAACTTCTGGCATCTTAACAGGTTTGTATTCTTAACCATTTAATAGAAGGTAGATTTATGAATGAGACGTTCCATTCACAACTGGAAAAGCTTGAAGGAAAAATTAACGATGCTGTTCAAAAAATTGCAAATTTAAATCAAGAAAATCAGAGGCTACAGGAAGAAAACAAAAAACTTCTTGAGCAAAATGAACAACTGAACAACATTGAACAAGAGTGGAATCAACGTATTTTAGATTTGATTCAAAAATTTGAAAACGTGGAAGACCACCCAACACATGACTCAAATCCCTACGAGTCTTATGACTCCTCAGAAAAGCATTCAGATTATTAGAGTCAGGTAGAATCAGCCCCTTCCTTTGCAAGCAAAAGTTAAAGCTGAAATTTTCAAATCAAAACGATTAAACCAAGACGACCAAGTCAGGGATAAGTTGCCAAAACTCTAGGGTTTCTTGGCAAGCCTGTCCAAACACGAGGCGTGTCCAGAAGCTCTACTTTTGTCAAAGTTCTCCCCCTAGTTGGAACTGAAAGCGCCCAGATGCGAAAACTGTTGGAATTGTTGGGGTCCAAAGACCTGTTGTCATACTGATTGACATTAGATGGGTCCCAAAACCAATTTCTATATCCCCACTGATTCACATAGTGTTTGACACTGCGGTCGCGGTAAGTCAAACGTAGAGTGAAATCACACCCCCGACGACGACAAAAGTGAGGATACTCGCCTGTATTTGGAACAATAGAAGCCAAATCTCTGGGATTTTCTGCATCAAGCAACTTATCAGCATTTCCAACATAACGCAAGGGAGGATAAATTTGTGTGATGCCTGTAACAGCACCAGCCGTGCCTGCAATCGTTGGGAAACTTTCAGGAAAGTTGACTGTAAAAACGATGGTGTCTTGCTCTTTATTCAAAGTGTCAGGAAAGCCACCTAACCCCGAAATAGAAGCCCCTTTTGTTGCCTCTACCCACTCTTTTTTGCTCTTATCCCATCTGGCATAACCGCTGGCAAAATTGGAATCTTTGACCAACCTACCTCCTTCCAAATACCCTTGAATCTGAGCAACGTTGAAGTCTGAAAAAAGAGTCCACTTGTCGCTAGAGGCTTGGTCTCCAGACCCTCCTTGCATGGGGTCTTGCTTGATGCAACGTCCTTGGTCGTCAAATTGAATCTTCCAGTTGGGACACCTAGCAAAAGAGGAGGAACTTTGGGTAATGAAAGGAGGAATGAACCGCTCTTGTGCAAAACTCCAACCCCACGCAGAACCATGAAGACTGCCATTAGCATAAGGATAACTGCCAGAAGTGTAAGCACTCCCGACATGAGGCAGACCAGAAGCATGACCTTGTTCATGGAAAAAGACCCCGCCATAAGTATAGTCTCCAGTCCCTCTATCGCCTCCACCAAGTCCACCTGCCAAGCTGGCATATTCACCATCTTTGTTGAGCATAATGACGGGGGCATAGTGTTGGGAAGCCATACGAGACTCTCCATTAGCCTCACGAATGGCAGTGACAATATCCATGACCATAGCCATCACATCATAGCTGTCTTTTTGGTCATTGGATTTGGTTGCTCTGTAAGGATCGCGGCGTCCTCTGGAGCCTACAATGAGATAATTCCACCGAATTTTTTTGGCAGGATGGTTGATTGATGTCAATTTAGAAGTTGGGAATTTTTCAAAAAACTCTTTTTGTAGGGCGTCGCTCATGTTACCTGTTTTTGCAAGGTTAAGGACATTTCCGCGATGCGGAGTAGTTTCATTTGCACCAAATAGGTAGAACGGCAGATTAAGCAACTTGAAAGGAATGTCCCCACCAACATTCACTGCCAGCTTAGAGGTCTCTTGGTTCTGAGATTTAAAGGTTAAATTCAGGTTGGTCACTAGGCATTCTTTGGGTAAGGTTGCAGAATAAACCTTGCCACCTGCAAAGGCTTCTTTGTCTTCCTGCCTTTGGGGTAAGGCAGAAGGAGGAGAAAAAGAAACTTCTTGAATCCTAGTGTTTCCATCGTAACAAACCACAGACGGATTTTGGACAGCTCCTTTAAATTCTGCTAAAGCGAGGGCTTGACGTTTTCCTATCAAATGCAATTCAGTCCTGCTTTTTAAGTTCCATTGACAACCACTTGCACTCACCAGATGGGTTTGTGCCAAGGCTAGAGTCATTAGCTCAAAGTTCCCTGCCTTCACGCCAGAGATACGATAATCACAACCCGCAGTATTAGGGAGAGTTCTGGCAAACTTTTCTTCTGGAGGTGCTGGGTCTTCTGAAGTTTGGTCTTCTGAACCACCTTCACTCTTCTTGGTATTGCAAGATGCAATGGCGAAACCGAACAAAATAAAAATGATGACCTTTTTAAACATATCAAAACGAGGGCTAAGGGACAAATCTCAAAGTTGCAACTAGACTTGCCACAAGACAAGTCTGCTTACAAACTGCGACAAAACAACCATCATACCAAAAAAGACACTCATCTTGCAAGGTTTGTTAAGGCAGATAGAGCTGTTGCTTAATGCAAGCGTTGTCTTATTCCCAAAAAAACTTTTTGCATGCTTGGTTCATGGACTCTTGAAATCAGGTCAATCAATCCCTTATCATGTTTAAGGTGGTGTTGATTTTGCATGGACAAACTATTTGTCTTGTCTCACGGCAGACAGACTCCGTTTTAAACCATCTTTGAACAAAAGATAAAAAGTTTTTGAAAGCTGAATTTGAAAAAAAATTGCCTAAAAACAGAACATTTTTGACCGTATGAAGCTATTTATTAGAGTTTTATTATTCATCTATTGTCTTTCTGTTTTGGAGCTTTTAGCAGTGGCATTGGACAAAAAGTCCCAAGTTTTTGCCGCAGATTTAACACGTTTTGAACTCAAACGTGTTGGCTCGCAGATGGCAATCAGACTCTTCTTTGACCAAGTGCCTGAGTATAAAATTAGCGAAAACTTATCAAGACAATCGCTCATTTTTCATTTAAAACAAACTCAATTTGCAATCGCAGACCGACAAACAGAACGTTTGTTCAATGATGAAATGCTAGAAGGAGTCCGCTTTTTACAGGAGGGTCAAGATTTATGGGTGCAACTGAAAGCACGAACTAAAAATTTGGTTTATACTTTGGAAAAAGAAGAAGGGCTTCCCAATGTGTTGACTGTGGAATTTCGCCCCCGTTTGGAAGTCTTGCCAACGCCTCCGCCACCTGAAGACCCAGAACTCCAGCTAGAACAAATCCGCTTTGGCAATCACCCGCCAGATTATACCCGCGTCGTGTTCCGCTTCAAGAACAGCAAAGAACCACGCATGTTGATTTTGAGAGACGCAGAGAATGAAAAATTTACCATTCGCTTTTCCAACACTCACCCCATTGCAGAGTTGGAAACTCCTGTCTTTGAGAATGAACGTATCAAGTTTGTTGACATGACCACAGACCCCAACCAAACTTTTGTCAAAATTGACTCCACCAGCCAGAGTTTGGAAGTCCAAAGTCAGTATCTTCTTGACCCGCCAAGATGGGTGATTGATTTCTACGGTGAAGGCAGAGCGATTGAAGAAGTAGCAGAAACAGAAGAACAACAAGAAGATGCCCCCAAGGAACTGACGGAGGCAGAACAGCTGGCAAAGAAAAAAGAAGAGCTTGCCCAAAGGCGTGCTAATCTTGAAAAAAGACGTGCTGAACTCAACATTCGCAGTGTGTATGCAGATGCAGAAAGATTGGCACGAGCCAACCAAATTTCTGAAGCCATTGCAACATTTGGCAATGTGTACAAGTTAGCCAATGTGTACGAATCCAACTTTGGAAACTTTCATGCACTGGGAATCCAGTCTTTGTTTCGTCAAGCAGATTTGATGCAGCGCAGCGTTGAAAAGTCAAGGGGAAAGAACTATCACAGAGTCATTGAAGCCTATCAAACTGCCATGCGGATTGCCAAACAGAAGGACATTGACATTGACTTGTTCCCCAATGCCCTCTTACAAATTGGGCAAAGCTACCGACAAATGAACTTTTTCTTTGAGGCAAATCGCACCTTTGACCGATTACAAAAAGAACATCCCCACACAGTAGAAGCCATTGAAGCCTACTTTTGGCGTGCGGTGGGACATTTAGACCAACAAAAATGGGAAGAAGCCATCAAAGCATTAAGGCAATATTTGCGTGGCGGTCCAAAACCTCATCGTATTGCGGCATCGCATTACCGAATGGGTCAGGCATTTTATCATCTCCAAGATTATGCCAAAGCCAAAGAGGCATTTAACCGTGCCAAAGTGATTGACCCCCAATATCCTTTTGACAAACCAGAACTTTTGTTTCACATGGGGGAGTCTTACTATGAAACGGCAGATTACACATCGGCAAGGCATGCCTTCCGTTTGTTGCTGGAACGGTATCCCGATGCAGACTTTTCAAAATTTGTAGCATTGCGTCTGGGAGACTTCTTGCGTGATGAAGGCAAGGAATTAGAAGCGATTGAAGTTTACAAAAAAGCCGCCTCTAGTTTTCAACAAGAAATCCAATTACTTGGCAATTTAAGGATTGCAGATATTTATGCGAAACGTCCTTATTCTAACGATTACCAAAGAGCGTTAAAAATTTATGATAAGGCATTGGATTTTATAGCAGACCCATCACTACAAAAGGAGATTTTATTAAGAAAAGGTCTGACTTTAACCACGTTTGGACATTATCTTGAGGCAGTGAAGACTCTTAAAAATTTTCAAGACACCTTCCCTGATAGCCTCTACGTTCAAAACCAGACTGTGCAAAAGACGATTCAAGAGAATTTAAAAGGAGAGTTAGATGCACGTTTTCAAAACGACCAATTTTTAGAGGTGTTAGGTCTTTATCAAGACTATCGTTCTGATTTCAAAGACTTCCAAATGCCGATTTCATTGTTGCAAGTGGGTGAAAGTTTTCGTCAGCTTGGGTTATATGATGATGCGATTGAGACCTTTTCACTGATTTCAAAAGATGAACTGGGAGGCGTCAAAGAGCTAGGGCAAATCCACACAGCATTTGCATTGGCTGAAAAAGGGGATTCTGAAGTCGCAATTCAGCAATTCAGAACGTTCCTCAATCAGTACCCTCAAAGTCTTTACCAGCTTGATGCTCACAAACAACTTGCAGGATTATTGACTGAAAAAAGACGTTATTCAGAAGCACTTGATGCGTATCATACAACCATAGACCTTTACCAGCAGTCTGGTGACCCACTCAAGACAGAAAGAATCCCCCATCTCTATTATGCCAAAGCCAAACTTCACACGGAGTTAGGGCAACATAGACAAGCGGCAGAGGCTTATCACCAAGTGGCGAAACGTTATCAACACACCATCTCTGGAGAGGTTGGCAAGGACACCCCCTTTTATATCGCAATGAGCCTTTTTCTTGAGGCAGATTCACTTTATGAGCTAGAGAAAAACCAACAAGCCTTAGAGGCTTTTCAGCAAGCGATTGACCTCTATCAAAACTCTAAACACGCTGAAATCCAAGACCGTATCCAATGGTCTCGCTACAAAATTGGCACGTTACAAGAACGTATGGGCAAAGACCAAGAAGCCTTAGAAATTTTCAAAACCCTTTCAGAGATGCCCGGTAATCCGCTTTGGAAAGACCTCGCACTCCAAAATTATCAAGCCCTCACTAAAAAACTTGCCTACCAAAATTACTTAGGCAGTTGACCCCAGATTTGTCAGTGCATTCGCAAGTGGCTTGCCTTCTTGAAAATCCAAGATATTTTGTAAAGTAATCGTTGTGATTTGCTCCAGTGATTCTTTGGTCAAAAAGGCTTGATGAGAAGTAATCAAGACATTGGGAAAAGAAACAAGCCGCATGATCAGGTCATCTTGAATGACCACCTCTGATAAATCTTGGAAGAATAAATGCTCTTCTTGTTCATAAACATCAATTCCTAAATATCCTATTTTTTGGGTTTTTAAGGCGTCAGTCGCATCTTCTGTGTGAATCAACGCCCCTCTTCCTGTGTTAATCAGCATCACACCATCTTTCATTTTTGCAATCAATTTGGCATCAATCAAATGATGTGTCTTGTCATTGAGTGGACAATGTAGAGAAATGATGTCAGCCTCACTGACCAAATACTCCAAACTCACATACTGCACTCCTATCTCAAGAGCCTCTTGTTGTTCGTGAATGTCGTATGCTAACAATGAACAACCAAAGCCTTTGAGAATCCGACAAAGCGCCAGACCAATTTTGCCAGTGCCAATGACACCAACAGTCTTGCCACAAAGGTTAAACCCTGACAAATTTTTGACAGAAAAGTTGCCTTCACGGACACGATTGTAGGCTTTGTGTGTTTTTCGGTTCAAAGTCAAAATTAAGGCAACAGCATGTTCTGCAATAGATTCAGGAAAATAGGCAGGGACTCGCACCACTTGAATTTGCAAACGTTCCGCTGCTGATAAATCTACATTGTTAAAACCCGCACAACGCAAGGCAATTAATTTCACACCATGACTTTTTAACTCTTCCAAAACTCTTGCATTCAGGTCATCGTTGACAAAAACACAGACTCCAGAAACATCATGGACAAGTTTCACTGTGGATTCGTCAAGTGACGCGTCAAAATAAACAATTTGTAATTTTGACTTGTCATTCAATTTTTCAAAATATTCTCTGTCATGGGACTTGGCACTAAAGACGGCAATTTTCATAGATCATTCCTCAACTATTAAATCCACCATTAAATCAGAAACAAAGAAAAAGTTTAAGTGTTCTCAACTCATTTGTCATTTTGGTTTAAAGTTGTTAGATTAAACAAACAACCTTTGGCAAGAGAAAGAGAAAAGTCATGTCAGCATTCATTCTTGATACCCACCAAATCATTTTAAGACTGCAAGATTCTGGTTTTGCACCAGAACAAGCCCAAGCACTCACCACAGAATTAAGAGAGATTGCAAACTCAAAGCATGAAGGGTTAGCCACTAAAGAAGAATTAACTCATCTTGCAACTAAAGAAGACCTTGCAAACGTCAAATCAGAACTCAAAGAAGATATTGCAAACGTCAAATCAGAACTCAAAGAAGATATTGCAAACGTCAAATCAGAACTCAAAGAAGATATTGCCAATACTAAAATTAGCCTTGTTCAGTGGATGATTGCTATTGCTTTTGCTCAAGTGGCAGCAGTGCTGACTATTCTTTCGCTTGTGCTTTAATTTTTCTGTTTTTCCCTTCACCGACTAGCCTAACCACCCGCCCTATCCCCTTTTAGCATCGCTCATTTGTCATTTTGGTTTAAAGTTGTTAGATTAGGCAAGCAACCTTTGGCAAGAGAAAAAGAAAAGTCATGTCAGCATTCATTCTTGATACCCACCAAATCATTTTAAGACTGCAAGATTCTGGTTTTGCACCAGAACAAGCCCAAGCACTCACGACAGAATTAAGAGAGATTGCAAACTTCAAGCATGAAGGGTTAGCCACTAAAGAAGAATTAACTCATCTTGCAACCAAAGAAGACCTTGCAAACGTCAAATCAGAACTCAAAGAAGATATTGCCAATACAAAAATTAGCCTTGTTCAATGGATGATTGCCATTGCCTTTGCTCAAGTAGCAGCGGTGTTGACTATTCTTTCGCTTGTGCTTTAGTTCTTCTGTTTTTCCCTTCACCGACCACCTTTTCCCTTTGCATCACGCATTTGTCATTTTGAGTGAAAGTTGTTAGATTAAGCAACAACCTTTGGCAAGAGAAAGAGAAAAGTCATGTCAGCATTCATTCTTGATACCCACCAAATCATTTTAAGACTGCAAGATTCTGGTTTTGCACCAGAACAAGCCCAAGCACTCACGACAGAATTAAGAGAGATTGCAAACTTCAAGCATGAAGGGCTAGCCACTAAAGATGATATTGTCAGATTGGAATCAAAAATCTCTGACACAAAGATTAGCCTTGTTCAGTGGATGATTGCCATTGCCTTTGCTCAAGTAGCGGCAGTGCTGACCATTCTTTCGCTTGTGCTTTAGTTCTTCTGTCTTTCCTTTCACCGACCGCCTTCCCCCCTTTAGCATCATTCGTTGTTCTAATTGTCTTAAAAATAATTTTACAAGACAACTTTAGCCAGAGAACAATCACAGAAAATGAAAAAATTTTGAAAAAACGCTTTTTAGTGAATTTCACTAATAGATAATAAAAAACCTGCAAGGGTAACCTATTCTTTGTAGATAAATTATCTCTTCTACAAATCTTTGAGCTTGAGATGAGACAATCATTTTTTGATGAAGAAGTGTTCCTTTAGCAGAATTTCATTTATCGTTAACTTTATTAGGAGAAAACATGATAAGAAAAGCGATCTGTTCCTCATTCGTGATATTAGGGACAAGTTGTGCGATTTACGCACAGACAACCGAGTCTGAAGCTGCTCAACAGCAAGCAGAACAGGCAGAAGCACCCCCGCAAGCCTCTGAAGCACCGCCAAAACAAACTGAAGCCGTCCAGCGGCGAGCAGAAAAAGCCCCCCCGCAAGCCTCTGAAGCACCACCAAAACAAACTGAAGCCGTCCAGCGGCGAGCAAAAGAAGCAGAAGCACCCCCGCCAAAACCTGAACCACCTCCCAAGACAAAAATAAGAGATGTAGATATTGTCGTCACACAACCCGGAGAATGGAGAGAAAAAGAATCAGAACGCAACGGATTTGGCTTTGGAACTTATAAATCCTTTTTGTTAGGCTGGGAACTTTTTTATGACTATCAGCTCACAGCTGAAATGCTTGAGAAATTCTTTCCTAAAGTCTTACATGGCAAGCAAATCAGCCTTCATGCTTACTACTCTTTCTATAACCAAGAGGCATCAGGAATTTTATTTGAAGACTACTATGTCAAAACAAACGCAACCCATCTTGGAGCAACCCTGCGTTATTTTCCAAGTGCCAAGTATGGCTGGTATTTTGGGGGAGGTTCAGCTTTGACCAACATTGAGCAAGAAACAAGCGTTCCCGAATATTGCTCAACGATTGACCAAGAGAACAACCACGAGGATTGCAAAGGTCAGGAGGGTGAAATGATCTATATTAGAAACCCGTCTTCTTTGTCTGGACTCTCATTGTATGGAGAGACTGGCTGGCAAGGCTACGATGGCTATTACTTCACAATCGGTTTGAGACTTGGAGCAACTGCCGCCTTCTCTGAAGACAACAACACTGACGACGTTCCAGAGGAATCAGACACTGCTAAAAAACAATGGGAAGAAGCCAAAAACCCCTCTGCCATCATCATGCTATTCGGTTGGCATTTTTAACAATTTTGACTGCTAGATTTTTAAAAATCTAGCTTTTGACTCATTTCATTCATTTAATTTTTATTTACCTCAATTTCAAGGAGAACACATGAACACAAAGAAACAACCAAACATCGCCGCTTGGATTCAAAAAACACTGCTGACTTTGCTCTGCACATCAATCCCATATCAGTTTGCACTTGCTGATTTGCTCAGCGAAAAGTTTTGGAAAACTGCCACTGTTGAGGCAGTCAAACAACAAATTGCTAGTGGGCAAAATGTTAATCAGAGCAATAGAAGCGGATACGTTCCATTGATGTATGCAGTTGCAAACAACACCAATCCTAAAGTAATTGATGTTCTGCTAGATGCTGGCGCCAATGTACATGCCATATCTAAGGAAAATAGAACTAATACAGATGAGGGAAGAGAAGAAATTATTACAAACCTTTTCTTAGATCTACTTGAACAAGTCGCTAGATCACAAGGAGATAGGCAAATGTTAAAGGAATTAGATGATTTGAGAAATGACAAGGGAGGTTCTTGGACTCCATTGATGCACGCTGCTCGGTACAATCCCAATCCAGAAGTGCTAGAGGCTTTACTTGATGAAGACTCTAATTTAAAAGCAACCGATAGTATAGGCAGAACAGCTTTGATGATTGCGGCTCAGTATAACCAAAACCCCGCAGTGATAGAGTTTTTGCTAGACGAAGGAGCAAATCCAGAGACGCAAAGCCAAAAAAACTATAACACATTGGACTATATGCACGAAAATTTACATTTACAACACAGTGAAGTTTATTGGAAGTTGAAAGCTCAAAAGTTTCAATTTTAAAATCATCTTCTCAAAAAACAAAACTAGGTATTTCATTTTGAATACCTAGTTTTCAAAAAAATTGATAACAAACACAGAAAAACGATTATGGCTCGCAGAAAAAAACCTAATTCAATTACTGATATAGTTGAGAAAATTTGTGGTCAGCCTGCTGACAAAGACACTATACAAATCATCAAAGACTATATTGCACATGATGACAAAAGGTATCAAGATGGAAAAAAATATCCAATCTTTAAAAATTATTTAATGGAAAGAGAAAAACTACAAAGGAAAACAGCGGCAATCTTTCGCAGTGAAAAACTAGAAGAATCTAAGCGATTAGTCACGAATATTCTGATTCTTCACTCTCTTTTTGGCAAAGAGTTGATTGTGAAAAAACTCATTCATAGTGGATTGATTGAAGAAGTCAAAAACGAGCTGAACTTAGTAGAAGCACAACTAAAATCTAAATTCAATGCTTACTATTACTGGATTCATCACTTTGAAAAATTTAAAGAGTTGTTAAGTCAAGGGATTCAGTTTGAACAACAAAACATTGATACGTTACTTAAACAAAGTCAGAATCAAGAACAGGTTCCAGATTTTCTAAAAAGTCATTTTCAAGGGACTATCCAGTTTCAAAAATCACATCTTGTTGAAAGTATCAATGCCCTTAACTTACATGCAATTCGTTTGATTGAATCGTTGGAAAAGTCAGCAGTTTCTCAACAAGAGACGCCTGATAATTTGGCAGAACAGGCAAAATACTACGTCCAACTCAAAGAGTTTGGCGTTGCAGAAAAGATGCTTGACCAAATCTTAAAAGACTCTCCTGAACATTCCCAAGCATGGTATCTCAAAGCCTTGATTTACTTGCATCGCAGCCAGAAAGCCAAGCAAGAATTTTTAGAAATGAACTTGCTATGTGACGAAGGTTTTCAAGAAGAGCAATGGTATGGAGATGCAAGAGATTCTGCCGCAGATGAGTATTCTCAAAATGAATCAAAAGCATTGGACGTCTTGTTAAAAGCAGTTCAATTTTGGCCACTCGTGCATCAGGATTTGTATGAAGATGAGCCAGCAAGATCTTCCGTCATACTAACAATGATTGGACTTATTCGCAACAAAATCAGCGGAAGTTTTACTTTTACTTTGACAAGATTTGCTAATAAAAATGAAGCTCAAAAAGTAGAAAACGAGGTCATACTTTCTGTTTTTAAAGAGGTGATGGAATTTGACAATAAAGCTAAAGGTTCACCAAGATACCATCTTCAAAGAATGGTTGGCAAATTACTACCGCTAGACCTTTCATGTCTTTCACTTTATGAAAAACTAGACCCTGAAAACTATCAGACTTATTTTCAACATTGGTGGGAAAAATACGGTCAATGGGAGTGTAGAAATCCAGAATCTATTAAAAATCCCAGTTTTATCATTCAAATTCAGAAAAATTTTTCTTTGGAAGAATGCAAAGAATTTTTAAAAGATTTTTCAAAAGAAATTAAAAACCAAGCAGAATTAGATACTTTTAACGTGTACGGAAGTTTTGGCGTGTATTTGACTAAAGCAAACTCATACTATCTTGAGGCAACACGCTCAAAAGACATTCAGAAATATCAAGACTGTCTCAATAGTCTTTTTCAAGGACATAGTCTTTTTGAAGTCTTTCGTGTTGCACACTACGCTCATGCTCAAGAACCTCATATTGAGGCACACAATGCTAAAGAACTCTATCTATTGATTCGTGTTGCTTACGACCTTGCAGTGATACATGCAGAACGTGAAAACTACGATAATGCTGTGACTGCTTTGTGGATTCCTTTTGAATTTAAGCAAGAAATTCTTATCCAAATTGCAAAAACCAAAAAACATCACCAAGAGTTAGAAAAGAAAGGGAAACTTTATAGTTGTCATTCTAAATTGGGGTATTTAGTCCCTGAACAAGAAGGAGATGAATATGATGAAAGAAACTATGAAGCAGATCTATTTGGCAATGAAGGCAGTGTTTTAGAAGCCGAAGGAGGCAATCAGACTTCAAAACTTCAAGACCTGATTGCTCAACTTAAACAAAGCCCGCTTACTTCAGACAACCTTAAAAAATTGGAGGACATAGAAAAACATATCAATCACTATTCAAACAACAACTAATATTCAAGGTCTCAAAACTATGATTCATTTCAACAAAACTATGACTCAAACACTTTTTTTCAAAATAACAACTAATATTTAAGGAAGCAACCCCATGACTTACTTTAAAAAAATGATGACCAAAATGCTTTTTTCAAAAAAATCTATCACTTACAAACAGGAGAAACAAACCATGACTTATTTACAAAAAATTTTTTGGAATTTTACCAAAAATCAAGCAAAACAGGCTGAAACAAGGTGCATCGTCATTCCGCACTTGATGCGGAATCTATCTAAAGCAGTCAATAGTTCTATCGTGAAAGCAAAACAGGTTGAAACAAGGTGCATCGTCATTCCGCACTTGATGCGGAATCTATCTAAAGCAGTCAATAGTTCTATCGTGAAATGGAGTCTTGCTTCATTTGCTATTTTTGTCATTTCTGCTTGCGGAGAAGAAGTCCCGTCTTCAGAAACAGCAAATCAACAGAAGCCTGAAGGACAGCAGAAACCTCCAAGCCAAGAAGAAAAATTTCTTGACCTTGCCGATGCCACTCATTTAGGAATTGCCAATCAAGCTGGTGTTCATAGGCTTTACAAAATTGACGAATCTGGTGAAGCAAAGTTTGTTTCTCAGAAAACTAATGACTCTGAATTTAAACCAATCCTTTCCAGTGAACCCATTGATTTAAAGAAGTTTGGGTCAGACTGGGTTGCCATCAGATTTACAGAACGTCCAGCAAGTTACAATCATCAATATCACATAGGAAGTGATGATGACAGATTAGTCTTTGTTCATCAGTCTAAAGGTGATGTGTACTTACTCCCTGAGAAAAATTTAAACTGGCAGTCAATAACACAAGGTTCAGAGAATCACTTTTATACAACACAAGATACAACAAAAGGGGCTTTTATCTTTAGAAAGTTGCTACAAATAGACTTGTCCCAAAACAAAGTAAGTTTGAAAGAGTTAACTCCAAAAGGAGTTGGTGCTTGGTATGTGACAAAAAACGATGAGTTATTCTACTATCATCGGCGTAAAGATAGTTTTTTTACGTACAATTTACACGCCAAATTCTTAAAAGAAAATATAAATCAAGTTGTCTATGATGATGGTACCTCTGAAAGCAATTTTGAGAAGTTAGTCAGCTGCGATGGTGTTTGGACAACCTCTTTTAATAGAGAAAATCTACTTTGTTACAAATCAAAAAGGCATGGTTTGGCAACCACAACAACAATCATTCAATTCAATTTAGACGCTACCGCTTCCAATGCCATTGCATCAACTACTGCCGTCACAAACTTTTTTACTCCCCGGCAAGATGACGGATTTTACTTTAATAATTACACCCGCTTTGTCAGGTCAGAAAAGTATTTACTTTTGGCTCAGGGAGCAGATGAGTTGTTTTTATCCAAAGTTTATCCAAAAGGAGACACTCAAGCACATCATTACCCAGAAATCAATGGAACATGGAGTCGCACCATGAATCAATTTGATGGAGGTGCTTATCGTATCTACGGAGATGAGCTTTACCTGATTACAGAAAAAGCAGATAAGTTTTTTGAATATGGTCTTTGGAAGATTGACTTAACCAACATGGCAGCTGGTGCAACAGAAATCCCAACTGATTTTGCAACTTATATAAAAAATACAGTATGGTTTACTGATGATAAAAAAGTGTTGTGGAAAGGTGATGATGTTTATCGTGTGGATTTAAACGAAGCCTCTCCAACCGTCAAAACCATTTCTAAATTTGAAAATGAAATCGTTCGTTTGATTTCTCTCAAAAATGACTTGTCTTCTCTAAAGCCACCACCACCTGCTAAACCAAATCAACCGAAGCCATCAAATGCAAACCCTGCTAAACCAGCTCAACCTAAACCTAGTCAGCAGAATGATCCTAAGCCATCAAATGCAAACCCTGCTAAACCAGCTCAACCTAAACCTAGTCAACCGAAGCCATCAAATCCACCACCTGCTAAACCAGCTCAACCGACTTTAAGTCAAGTGTCTGTCAGCAGTATTCAAATTTCTTGGAATGCTGTGTCAGGTGCAACAAGTTATCAGATTTATCGGGACTCTGTCTTGAAAAAAACTGTGACGTCAGGTACAACATGGACAGATACAATCACCTGGACTTCAGGACAACCTTACCGATACACCTTAAAAGCCTGTCATCAACAAGGTTGTTCTGATTTTTCAGATGAGACAAGTTTGTCTTTAAAAACCCTTGCAGATTTAAAATTAGAAAACTGGACGGTCAATGGTTCTACTTCCCCAGCTGACATTGAACCCGGAAAAAACCTGACTTTAAGTGTCAACGTGAAAAATAGCGGAAGTCAAAAATCTTTTAGTGGTCATGTGGACTTTTACGGTGGAGGACGTTGGTCTCAAAAAACTAAGGTAGGCAGTGTAAGTTTTGACAAAATTGCTGCAGGTGCTTCTGTGACTGCCAGCAAAACAATCGCTGCTCCAACCAATGTAGGAGATTACGAATATTTTGCCAAAATTCGTAACACCACCAAATATGCTTCCAACATCAGCGTCTCTGTGAAAAAATTTGGTTATGTGCGAGTCACGCTTAGTACAGCAAGCGGAAGTTTTAAAGTTGGGAGTAGTGGCTGGAAATCTAGTGGAACTAAGGTCAAACTGCCAGTGGGAAGCTATTGGCTTGATTTGAAGAATTTGAGCAGTTACTCACACAGCGGGGGACGTTCTGTGACAATCCGTGCGAATCAAACGACATCTATCAACGAATACTACGTGCAAAAATCTTTTTCAGGCAACACTATCCCTTATGGATACCAAAGGTCTGCTTCAGTTAGGCTTTATAAAGGCTCTTGGACATTTTCTTTAGACGTGACCGATGCAGATTGCGACCTTTATTTGTATGATTCCAGCGGAAATGAATTAAAGAAGTCTGAGAACATGGGAAGGTTCAATGAATACATTAGCTACAATAACACCACCAATGGCAAACAGGTGAAACTTGTCATTAAAAACACTACTCGTTTGACAGGAACATGTGAGTATTCAAAGCTGGAATTGGATTGATTTACCAGCTAAATTGGGGGGGAAGTAGAAAAACTTCTCTCCCCCCCTTCACTACCTCAAGAGTCAAATTTTTTGGCTCTCAATGTTCCTTTGTTTCAATGCGTGTCTCTTCTCTATCATTCTTAAAAGACCAAATTGTGTGAAAATTCAAGAAAGTCCTTAACTTACTATTTGTGACAAATTTAGCCAGATATTTTATCTATGGTTGCTCTGATTTTGTGCCTCACATACAATGAAATCTTTGTAACCATTTATCTTTTATAAAGGAGAAAAAATGACAAAAAGCTCAACTTGTTTTTCCAAAAGAACAGGCGACCCTCTTTCTGCATATCATTCAGAAAGAGAAGCCAAAGAAAGCGCTGACTACGCAAATGCTTGCTATGGACAAAACTTTGTTCCATACTCTTGCAATCGTTGTGGTCTGTGGCATCTCACACCCAAAGACCATCACACGCCAAGTGTTCCATGTGAGGAGTGTGTGGACAGTCAAGGTGTTTGCAAAGATTTGTATTTTGACCAAGAATCTGCTGAAAAAAGAGCTGCGATTTTACGTCAAAAAAGAGGTGTCCGCTTGTCCATCTACCAATGCCCCTACAATGACGGGTGGCATTTAACCAAGAAGAATCATAGTGGTTATGATTCTGATTATTATTAACCAATTATTTAAAGAGGATTTATGTCTGAAGCAAAAAACAATCAAAAAGTCGTGGACAACCGTGCCAATCAGCTCAACCCTGCCCATGAAGAGTATTTGCATTGCAGAGGTGAAAATCTGTCTCAAGCAGATGTGTCACTGATTCAACAGACCGAATACAAATCTACGGGGACTCAAAGCCAAGACGGTCTGGGAGCAAAAGCTCAAAGACTCTTTCATCAAAATCAAAACAGCCAAAAGAAAGGAGGAAGCCACAAAAAATAATTCTATACTTCAAACAAGCTGAAAATGGATTCGGCTTGTTTTCTAGGCTAGAGTTTGCTCTAGCCTGCTTTTTTAACTTTTTATTAGGAGTTTTACAATGGAATCAGAAGGATACCAATATCGTCAATGCCCAAATTGTGCATCGTCTTATTGTCAAGGCGCTCATGGAGGGCAATGTGAAAGTGGACACCAGTATGAAAATCAGTGTCCATCTTGTGCGTCATCTTATTGTCAAGGATCTCATGGAGATCCGTGTGACTATGATTGGGATCCAGATGACGGTGATTATTGAAGCCTTGAAAAGACATATCACGTGTCTTTGTTCGCTATTTTTTAAAAGATAGTGATCATCACCATTCGCTCATCAGATTCTTTTTCAAAGACTTTCTGATGAGCAATCAACCTAACTTTTACTTAACTAACAATAAAAAGGATTATGATGTGTAAAGAAGAACAAGGATTGAATTATAAAGAAATACTGGAAGAAATACTTGAGAGTCCCCCAACAAAATCACAAATAACACAACTACAAAATGATGTTAAAAAATATATGTTAGTTCCTGAAGATTTATTCATAAAAATAAATCCTAAGTACCGTTCAAAAGAGTACGTTGAAGAATCTTTAAATAAAGAAGATACAGTGTCAAACATCTTGTTCTCTAATACAGATGAAACAAAAACTTTTATTCTAAATCTATTTTGTTTAAGATCAATCTTTAATCCTAAAGATTTACAATATTTTCTTTTTCCATCAGAGCTTTTTTCAGCAATTTATCAAAAAGATGAAAAAAAAGAAGCTTTAGAAAACCTTTGTGATAAGTTTGGAATTTTTTTAAAACGCATGGAGGTCAAATTAAATATTTACCAAGAGATTAAAACTATTTCTGTTGAAGACTTTAAAAAAATATTAAAAAGATTAAAAGATACAAATATGAGAGAAAGCATAGATATATTTAAAAAATTGGCAATATTAAAAAACCTTGAAGCATCAGAAGCAAACCAAGATGACCAAGAGAACTATCCTGTTAAAATGACAGAACAAGCAAAATATCATATCCAACTGAAAGAATTTGAGCTGGCAGACGAATTACTTGACCAAGTTATTCAAGACAAACCAAAATTCCATCCAGCATGGTATCTCAAATCATTCATCTATCTTAGACAAAAAGAGACTAATCCGAAGCATGAAGATGAAAATGCGTTGGATACTTTAATGAATGCTTACCAATTTTGTCCTACTGAGATATTACCTGATATGAAACTTTATAGATTTCCAAATTTTTCAGGCTCTTCAAACGGAGACATAAAGATTTTTGGTGCAGTCATGAGCCACATCATAGAATTGAGTTATCAATTTTTTGAGCAAAATGATTTTGAACAGAAGCAACTTGTAGAAAACAAAAACACTTTAATCACAATCATTGAAGAGTTTCAAACTTCCCGCAGAAATTGGATACAAGAAGTCGCAACTACGCTTTCTCTTTCTAGTAATAAAAATTTAAGACAATATCAAACAGACGTTTGGAGTATCTTACTTTATGAACACTTAAAACCTGAAAACTATTCTGTTTATTTTAAAAGTTGGTTTCAAAATTGGAAAGAAGAAATAGAGGATTACCCTGAAAAAGAGTACATGGGCTGTTGGACTGGAATCTATTTTCATTTATATTCATGTACAAAAAGCGAAAAATTTATGAACGAATTAAAGCAATTTCTTTCCGATGAGAGAATAAAGATCCTCATGTCTCATTGCAAAAAATGTTATGAGCAACATAAAAGGCATTCTAATTTTGAAGAAAAATTAAAGGAATTCAAAGAAGAATATGCTAGCCTCATGCAAGATAAAGAAAGATTAGAAGTATTGGAAAAAGGATCCAAAATTTTTAGTGATTTATTATGTTTTAACAGTCAATGTCCTTATGATATTTTTTGGAAAGATTCTGGCTTATATTACAAATGTCTTTACTGTTTTTTAAGAATTACTTATGACCTCTCCGTACATTATAAAGATCAGCAAGATTATGAAAGGTCTGTTAAAACATTGTTTTTGATATTTGACAAAAAAGAAGATTGTCTAGAGTATCTTCGTCAAGAAGAAAACAATTATTTGAACTATTACTCCAAAGAAAGTTATGCAAAAGATGGAGAACTCGTAAAAATAAATATGAATATTATAGATCCATTTGGCAACTATGGTAGTATTTTGAAAGCAATTAATGAAAAAGAATATGAACTTTATTGTTATTGGGAACATCAAGAGGTAATTCTACCCTCTCCTTCTTTACAAAATCTAATCTCTGAGCTAAAAGCAAAGGAAAGTCAACTAATTCCAGAAAATTTAGACAAATTAAGGAAGATAGAAATGCACGTCAATCACTATTCAAATGACCACTAACGTTCAAGAAAAAAAATGAAAGCCGCAATTTATGAAAAGTTTGGTGGTGTCATCACCATTCAAAATGTCAAAGACCCTGCTGTCAGAGATCATGGAGTCATCATAGAAGTCAAAGCAACTGGCTTGTGTAGAAGTGATTGGCACGGTTGGGTGGGGCATGAACCAGACATCACTTTGCCCCATGTTCCCGGGCATGAATTAGTAGGAGTCATCAGTGAAACTGGCAAAAATGTTCGCCAGTTTCAGGTTGGAGAACGGGTCACTGTTCCCTTTGTGTGCGGATGTGGAACTTGCCAAGAATGTCGGTCAGGCAATCATCAAGTCTGCGGTTATCAATCGCAACCGGGTTTCACGCATTGGGGGTCATTTGCTCAATATGTTGCCATAGATTTTGCTGACACGAATTTAGTCAAAGTTCCAGAAGAAATAGATGATGTCACAGCGGCAACTTTAGGCTGCCGTTTTGTCACATCTTACAGAGCAGTTGTAGAACAAGGGAAGGTGAAAGGGGGGCAGTATGTTGCCGTTCATGGTTGTGGAGGAGTGGGGCTGTCAGCGATTATGATTGCCAGTGCGTTAGGCGCCCAAGTCATTGCAATAGACGTCAACGAACAGACATTGAACCTAGCTCAGCAAATAGGAGCAACTCAAACAATCAATGCCTCTCATCATCAAAACATTGTAGAAGCCATTCAAGACTCCACTCAAGGTGGCGCTCACATCTCGCTTGATGCTTTGGGAAGCCAAAGCACTTGTTTCAATTCTATTGCTAGCTTGCGAAAAAGAGGAAGACACATTCAAGTTGGATTGATGACTGCTGAACATCAGCATCCTCAAATACCGATGGACAAAGTGATTGCTGATGAATTAGAAATCATCGGCAGTCATGGAATGCAGGCGTTTCAATATCCTGATATGTTGGAGTTGATTAAAAGTGGCAAACTCAACCCCCAACAATTAATAGAACGCACTATCACACTAGAACAAGCCACAATGGAGTTGCCCCAAATGAATCAATTCGCCAATCAAGGCATTTTAGTCATTAACTCATTCTAAAAATTGATTCATTTTGAAATTCAAAAATTGCACACCAGACGAAAACTTCCACAAAAAAACTCTCCTCTCAAACTACCGCACCTCCACATATCCCATCATTCCAGAAACAGCATGTTCTATGATATGGCAATGAAACATCCACTTGCCAAGATTGTCTGCTACAAATGCCACCTTGATTTTTTCTTTGGTTGTCAGATTCACAACATCAGTGTGAAAAGGTTTGATTTTGCGTTTTGAGGATTCAATGACCAAAAAAGTGTGTCCGTGCAAGTGAATTGGGTGCGTATGGGGTGTTGTATTTTGTAAGGTCAAAAGATAAGTCTTGCCATGTTGCAAAACGGCAAGGGGAGGCGGAAGTTTGACATGTGCAGAATGGTCTAGTTCTGTCATAGAACGTTTGTTGATGCTCCAAAAGGTTGGGTTGTTTTCAGGGGACAATGCCCCAGCCGCTAAAAATTGAAACGACAGCTCAACCGCATTCTCAAGGTCTGGTGTGGCAATAGGGTTGACTTTGAGTCTTGGACAGTCAGAAAGTCCTTTGCGTTGTGAGCTTTTAACAGCCTGAATCGTGCCAAGACGTTTAGGATTTTTTAAAAAGACATTTTTTAACTCTACTGCCTTGCCTGCCTCAGGCATTTGAATTGCCAAGTCCAAACGCTGTGCAGGGGTCAACAACCTGCGGTGCAATTCTTCAGGCTGTGCCAAAGCATTCCCATCAACTCCCAATATTTTCACGTCTTTTACCCCGTAGGCATGAATCCTCATCAGGCGGGAAATATCCACATTAAACAAGCCCAAACGCACCCATGAATGCTCAGGCGCTTGCTCTTTGACTTCTGATTGCAAATTGACACTTGCAAAATCTCCATAAGTCCCTTGCTTACCAGCGTTGGAATGTTTGAGCAAATTGACATCATCTTGACGATTTAGGGCTTTGATAAAATCAGCAGGCTCTTTGACAAACCAATCCTTGTAAACCCAAATGAAATCTCTTGAAAAATCAAGGGCTTCAGGCTCTTCTACAATGAGAACACCAACCAATCCATTGGCAATTTGACGAGTGGATGCCAGATGTGAATGAAACCAAAAAAGACCAGCATCAGGACATGAAAACTCATAAGTAAAAACGTCCCCTGATTCAATCGGTTTTTGTGTCAGATGAGGCACTCCGTCCATCGCATTTGGCAGTCTGATGCCGTGCCAGTGAACTGTGGTGGCTTCAGTCAGCTGATTTTTGATGGTGGCACGAAGGGTGTCTCCTTGCTTCACTCGCAACACTGGGAAAAAGCTGTCTTGCCCTGCATCATAGCGATTTGTCAACGTGGGAATGTCATCTACAAAAACATGCCTGCTTTCTTTGGCAACGATTTCAAATTCATTGATTTTTGAACTTGATGCAATGACTTGAGTGAATCCTGTCAGTGAAAAAGTAGCTAGTGAAGAGTATTGCAAAAATTGCCTGCGATTAATCATCTTTTAAGGTGTTGTCGTCTGTTGATACTTCAGCCTGTCGTCATCTTATGACAATTCACAAGGCTTTAAAAGCTGTTTTTTAGCAAACGGAAACGCAAAACCACACACACCAAATAGAATTTTTGGCATTGTTAATTAATAAGTGATAGCTGATTATTCCGTTTTGCCATGAACAAAAGAACAGAATATTGTAATGCTTTAAGAGACTTGCTGTAACATTTGGTTTTCCTTCTCATTCTTGCCAAGAAATGTCTCAAGAGAGAATTATACTCTTCTACCGTGTATGTTTCTGCCTTGGAACATGTATGAATTTCTTTGGGAATGACTTGTTTGTAAGCCTTCCAGTGATCAGTCATCACCTGAAGAGGTTTTGTTTCCTTGACCTTGTCCCATAAATGCCTACAGGCTTTTGAGTCTCTGTTTCCAAGCACACAATTGATAAATTGCTTCCCACATCTATCAACAGCAATCCAGAGCCAGCAGTAGTTTTTTTGACTGGATGTAGGTGTGCATTTCATCAATTTCCATAATTTCAATGTCTGTGTCCTTTCTTAATGCCTTGAGCTGTTCGCCAAAACTACAGACCCAATTATAAACTGAAACATGAGAACAATTCAGCAAACGACCGATTGACCTGAAACCAAGACCCTCCAAATACAACTCTAATGCTCTTCTTTTGATCTGTGGTGAGATTTGACCACGATAGGACTTGGTATATTGATAGTTGCAGGCATTGCAACGCCTCCTCGGTTTACCATATAAAAAACCATTCTTAACCGTCTTCTCACTTTCACATCTAGGACACGACTTCATTGCTACACCATGACTATCAATTCAATTAAATGAACTTAATATCGCATATCACTTATAGTTTAACAATACCAAAACAAGTAGCAGAGAGACCAATCTCTGTTACTTCTGGGGTCATCTTCTCTCTAATGAGTAGCAGAAGGGCAAAGTTCTTCAATCCACCTCACTTCCTTTCGTCATTCCCTGCCTAACACGGAATCTCAAACGCCCTCCGTCATTCCGCACTTGATGCGGAATCTATCACCAAACCAAGCACAGATTACTAACGTGACTGGATTCCTGCCCCTGTTTTCACAGGGGTGACGTTCTTTCGCACAATTACAAGTCTGTCATTCCGTGCTTGATGCGGAATCCATCAGCAGTGAGAGGGTAGATTCCCGCTTCCGCAGGAATGACAATAGTTGTCATTCCGCACTTGATGCGGAATCTCAAAAAACAAGATAGAGACTGCGGGTCAAAGTGAGCAATGACGGGGAAATGAGAAAAAACAAAAGAGAGATTCCTGCTTTCGCAGGAATGACTAAATACACAGTCCGCAATGACAGAGTAGGGACAAACCCACGTGTTTGTCCTGTGTTTTAAGAAGAATGAGATTGCGGGCAAGATTCGCAATGACATTTTTCAAGGTGAGCAATGACGGGGTAGTCACAAACAAAAAAAGATTACCCCGTCAGGCTTTGACTGCCCTCCTTTCTCAAGAAAGGAAGGGAAGTTTTTGAAAGGTTGCTTATTGTGGGAACTGGACGTCATCAATCCAGACGGCATCTCTTCCTTCGCTGTCGGAACTGTCCTTCTTGTAGCACCATTTGAAGGTGTGGCTTCCAGCAGAGACGTTGAAACTGGCTTGCTTCCAAGCAATCGTTCCACTTTTGCCTCCTAGCTTTTCTGAAGACCCGATGTAAAAGAAGAGTTTGTCATACCTTCGTTCTGAACTCACTTTGTAGTGAAACTTGATTTGTCCGTTGGAAACGGTTTGCGTTGTTTGGACACAAGTCTCTTGATTATTGCCAATGCTTGCAGACTTAAGGCTTTTGGAACTGCCACTTGCACCACCAGAGACCACAGCCCAGTTGCCACTCAAACCACTAGGCTTTTTATTGTCCTCAAAACTCCAAATTTGAGAAGACGGAGGACCAAATGCCCAAACATCGTTTCTGCTAGAACCATCATATCCACCCAGCACCCAGATTTTATCATTAAATACAACGCTGCTATGTTGCCGACGTTTTATCCAGACTGCTGAATCAGTGACTTTTGTCCAGTTTGCTCCGTCAGAAGAACTCCAAACATCGTTGTAGTGAAATCCAATACCATCTCCCACAAGAATCCAGATTTTGCCATCAAACACAACGCTTTTATGTTCTTCCCTTGAAGACCAACGGGTCTTGCCTGATGGAATCTTATGCTCTTCCCAAGTTGTTCCATTAGAAGAACTCCAGACATCATTTTTGACAATTCCATTCCCTACACCTCCTCCAATCACCCAAATTTTGTTGTTAAAGACAACGCTTGTATGTGAATAACGTTTTGACCAGCCTGCATTGTTCGTCTCTTTAGTCCAATTCTTGCCATCAGAAGAACTCCAGACATCGTTTTTGTGAGTGTTAGACCATCCTCCCAGCACCCAGATTTTGTTCTTAAATACAACGCTGCTATGCTCTCTGCGATTAGACCAATCTGCTGAAGCAGTGACTTTAGTCCAATTCTTGCCATCAGAAGAACTCCAGACATCGTTTTTAGGACTATCAGTTCCCCCCAGCACCCAGATTTTATTATCAAAAACAACGCTTGTATGACGAATACGCCAAGACCAGCCAGGATTGCTCGTCTCTTTAGTCCAAGTTTGACCATCAGCAGAACTCCAGACATCACCTTCAATTACCCAGATTTTGTTGTTAAAAACGACGCTGGTATGCCCCCAACGTTTAGACCAGCCTGTGTTGTCATTGGGTTTGATTTCTTTCCAAGTGTATTTGGAGAAGTCATGGGAGGCAGCAGAAGAGTCTGGAAAGTTGACTTGGTCAATCCAAGCGGCATCGTCTCCTTCACTGAGGGCATAGTCTTTTTTGTAGCACCATTTGAAGGTGTGGCTTCCAGCCGAGACAGCATAGCTGGCTTGTGTCCAGCCGATGTTTCCACTTTTGCCCCCTAGCTTTTCTGAAGAATCAATGTAGAAGAAGAGTTCGTCATAATTTTGTTCTGAACTGACTTTGTATTGAAATTCCACGTCTCCTGCTGAGACATTGCGTGTGGTTTGGACGCAGGTTTGTTGATTGCTGCCAATGTTTGCAGATTTGAGGCTTTTGGAAGTGCTGTTTGCCCCACCAGAGACAACAGACCAGTTGCCTGTTAAGCCATTTGGCTTGTTGCCGTTGTCAAAATTCCAAGTGACTGCTTGGCTGACAGCAGGAGTTTTTTGAGCAATGTCTTGGTCATAGCAAGCCCAGTCTGATGCGGGAGTGTTGCCTGATGCTTTGACACGGACGCACAGCTTGTCTTTGGCAATGGCATCATCACCAAAACTAAAGGGGCTGTTGCAGTTGGTTTTTGTGGTGCCTGCATCTTTGGAACATTCATAGCTGTTGCCTAAAGTCATCATAAAGGTCAGGCTTCTGGCAGACACTGCAAGGGAAGTTGGTGCATTGGGTGCAGTGCTGACAGCGGTGCTTGTCTGGTAAGGACTCCAATCTCCGTCATCATCTTTGGCACGAATGCGGAAAGTGTAGCTGGTGGCAGGTTGCAGCGATTGAAAGGTGTATGCCGTGTTGGCTGTCGTGCTTGTGCCTGACCAGAATCCATTGCCTGTTTTGTAAGAGATTTCGTAGCCTGTCACTTGTCCGTCAGAATCTGTGGCAGCAGTCCATGAGACCTTGATGCTGTCTGCAGTGACATCGCTGGTGCTGATGTTGCTGGGTTTTTCAGGTGGTTTGTTGGCAGCAGGAAGCGTCTGGACAGGTTTGCTTTCTTCATAATCACTCCAAGCATTTTCATCATCTTTGGCACGGACACGAAAGGTGTAGGCAGTGGCAGGTTGCAAACCAGAGACGATGACGATTGTTTGAGTGGTGTCTGTGCCGACTTGCCAGTTTCCATTGCCTGTTTTGTGAGAGACTTCGTAACCTGTCACTTCGCCATCAGCGTCTGCAGAAGGCGACCAGCTTAATTGCAAACTATTAGAGGTCACTTGGCTGATTTTCAAGTCTTCTGGCTTCTCTGGCTCTTGATTCTTCGCAACAACGGCATTGACCAAGCCCTTCGTCAGCGTCAAATTCTTGTTCAATGTAAAATTCACATTCGTGTTTTTGTCCAGCTGAAAAGGCTTACTCCGAATCAAAGTTTGACCTGTGTCTAAACTAATGACAGAAAAGAAGAAGTCATCAGCATAATACTTTCCATTGACCAGAATCATCTTGGCTGACACAGAATTTTTGTTAAAATCTGCACAACTGCATTCTACATTAAACAACGCCTCATCACTGTTCTTCACGGTCAGCATCACATCTTGGTCAGAAGAATTAGTAAAGTTGATTTTTGCCACGCTCAAGACTTGTTGTTCAGGAATGATGATGCGTTTTTTGTCATCTTTGTTAAAGACTAGGTTCTTCACAAGGACAGGATTTTGGAAGTCAATCTCTCCTGAATCTGTGTGTGGGTAAAACATCAGCAGTCTAGCACCGACAGGAATCTTGATTCGGTAGTCCAGTTCCTTGCTGGCAATGACGCCAATTTGCTGATTCTGCGAACTGCCTTGAAAAATAGACACCTTCTCATCACGATTGTTTCGCACCAGCAACATGCCATAGTCTGACTTGGATTCTTTAGTGCCTATCACAAAACTGGATTTGGCTGATGGAATGAACCCACTCTGCATAAAAGCCGTTGGCATTTGGGAATCATCGCAGTCTGCTTCAAAGTAGTCTTGGACAGCTGGCATCTTGAAGGCGAACAAGGTGACGATGGAAGAAGTCCTTTTGGAAATGTCCACTTTGACCCCTTTTTGCTTGGCACCAATGACGGCAAGCACATCATCTGTATTCAGCTTGCTGGAATACGACAGCAGGACATCTTGACCCAGTGAATTGAAGACGGCAAGGTTGCCTGTGCCTTGCGTCAGGGCTTGGGGAATCTCCAGACACACAGACTCGCTTGACTCTGGCTTGGTCTGGGCAGTGTGTTTGGCTGACACTGACACAGCACCATCTTCACCGCAGCCAATCACAACACTGGCGCCAAGCAGGATTGAGCATTTTTTAAGGCAAGAAGGTTTGAGGAATGATGCCAAAGCATCGGTGAGGGCAACAAGTGCTTTGGGGAACACTTTCATCGTACGAAATGCAAACATTTGATTAACTCCAATGAGAGATGAAACAAAACAACAGCACCCCCTGCGGGTGCTGTCACACGAAAAACTCCCCTCTTGAAATGAAAACCTCATTTGTTTTCAAGATGAGAGTTTTGCGAAAAGCCAAAACGGGCATTATGCACGTACAAAAAAAAAAAACAAGCCAACGTTTTTAATTTTTGGGTCATTTTTTAGTTTTTTAAGGAATTTTAAAGATTTTTTGGAAAAAGAGGAAGGTCAGGAAGTCAGAAAAGATAAGGGTTTGAAAGGTTTTGAAAAAAATTTAAAAAGTTTTAAAAAGTTTTGAAGATTTTTCAAAAAAAGGAAAAAAGGAGCAGATTGGGAGGTCAGGAAAGATGAGGGTTATTGTGAAAAAACAAGGGAGATTGCGGGTCAGGTCCCGCAATGACGAAAAGACACGCCTACAAAACCTCTCAGTCATTCCGCACTTGATGCGGAATCTCAAAAAATAAAAGAGAGATTGCGGGTCAGGTCCCGCAATGACTTTTTTCAAGGTCAGCAATGACGGGGAAGTGAGAAAAAGACAAGAGAGATTGCGGGTCAAGCCCTCAATGACGGTTGTGTGGTAACGAAAAAAACACCCTACTTGCTGAAGGCAAGCACACCTTCACCAAAGGGGGAATCAGAAAGTGAAGAAACTAGGGAAATGAATAGGCTGAAGGTCAAAAATTATGGGAGTTTTAAAGACCAAGTTTTTGTTTGAGTTGATGTTGTTCAAACGCTGAGAATCCTAAAAAATAAAGCAGTCTGCTGATGTCAGGAGTAGAAAGGACTCCCGTTGCAGATGCCTTGACAACGGGTTTTGCATTAAACGCCACTCCTAAACCTGCAAATTGCAACATTTGCAAATCGTTTGCACCATCGCCTACTGTGATGACCTGTTCAGGAAAAAGCCCTTGCTGCTCGGCAATGGCTTTGACAATCTTGCCTTTTTGGTCAGCATCAACAATTTGACCAAGCAGTCTGCCTGTCAGCCTGCCTTGCTGGATTTCAAGTTGGTTGGCGTAGGCATGATGCAACCCAAATTCTTTTTTCAGGCAATTTGCCAAAAAATCAAAGCCTCCACTGACGATGCCCACTTCACAACCCATCGTCTTAAGAATTGGAACTAAGACTTGAATCCCCTGCGTATAGGGTAAGTTTTCGCAAATTTGATTCATTGCCCCCACTTGAATCCCTTTGAGCAGTGCGACACGTTGTTCAAGTGCCTGTTTAAAATCAAGATGCCCCAACATCGTCTGATGCGTGATGGCTTTCACTGCGTGATCTTCCCCTGACAAACAAGCCAGTTCATCAATGACTTCACACTGCAAGAACGTCATATCCACATCAAACATGACCAATCTCGGTCTTTGATAAAAGGGGGTTGCCGCCTGAACAGCGAAGTCAAACAAACCTTGCTGATGCTTTTGAAGTAAGGCATGAATCCACTCTTGCTTGCAAAAAGAGCCTTGTTGTTTCAATGAGACTTCCAAGACATCAGGTTCTTGAGTGTCATTTTGGGTGCTATGGTTTTTTTGGCTATCATTTGAAGATAATTTTTGACATGCCACGATTTGTAAGCCGAAGGGTTGGCAAAGGTCTGAAATTGTTTGCAGACATGGAGAAGTGTTTGTAAGACAGATGAGCGAAAGAATCCAATCTCTTGGAATAGATGGAGAACAGTCAAACGTCATGGAATTGTGTTTTGAAAGAAGGGGTCAGGTTGACAACCGAAGTTGAGCAAGTGCAGATTGTGCGGCAGACAATTCTGCTTGTTTTCTACTTTTGCCACTCCCTTTGCCATGTTCGGTGTCATTGATTAAGACCACTACTTCAAAAAGTTTGTCATGGTCTGCACCTGATTCCTTCACGGTCTGGTAAACAGGCAAAGTTTGAAATTCGGCTTGGGTGTATTGCTGTAAATGCCCCTTGAAGTCCAGAGAAGAGACGTGCTGTAATTGCTGGATTTGTTCCTGAAACAAGTGTTTTGACAACTGACGTATTACTCCAAAGTCTAGCTTGGCGTCCAAATAAACTGCCGCCATCAGTGCCTCAAAGGCATCTGCTAAAATAGACTGCTTCTTCCTGCCTCCAGATTTTTCTTCACTCCTTCCTAATTGAAGCAAAAGATGAAGTCCTAGCTTGTTTGAAAGTTGACTGAGGCTTTCTGTGTTGACCAGTTTTGCCCGCATTTGGCTCAAAGTCCCTTCTCGCAGATGAGGGTAAGCATTCATTAAGTGTTCGCTAATCGCTAGTTCAAGCAAGGCATCTCCTAAAAACTCAAGTCTTTCATTGTGGTATGGGGTTGATGCCACTCCTGAACAGTAAGAAGTGTGAGTCATCGCTTGTTCCAAGAGTTGCGCATTTTCAAACTGATACCCCAGCTTTTCACACAGCTGATTGACTTTTTTGGAATCCATGAATTTTATTAATGACAGAAAACTTGTTGCTTCTCCTTCTTTTTCTCAAAAATCTGCTAGACTAGATGCCTTGCTTTTGAAAGAAATAAAGCAAGCAATGAGCAAAAAAGTGCTAGAGTTATGAAATATATCAACAACGTCCTTAGCAATCAAGCAGAAACAGAGACAGCCGTTTCTACTCCCGTTTTCCAAGGTCAAGAAGAGAACATTTTTGCTGAAGCCAAAGCACTTTTGTCCTCTATCCTTTTTAACCTCTACCTTTCAGGTTCAAAGCAGTCTAAGCAGAGATGATGAATCTGTGAAGACGTTTTAAGTCACTCCAATCACAGTTTTTGCAAAAATGGATATTCCACAAGAGTTGATGGCAATCATGCAAAGTGCGAAACCTCACAAGATGATTCTTGTCGGTGGTTCAACACGTGATTTTATTTTGGGAAGGTCATCAAGCGGAGATTTTGATATTGAGTGCTACGGGATTGACGCTGAACGTTTGCAAACTTTGTTAGGTCGCTTTGGTCAAGTCATAGAAGTTGGCAAGTCTTTTGGAGTGTTTAAACTTTTCACACAAGAAAGGGAGTATGATTTTTCGTTGCCTCGTAAAGAGAGAAAACTTGGCAGGGGACATCGTGCTTTTGAGGTAGAGCTGAACTCTTCCTTTACCTTTGAAGAAGCGGCAGCAAGAAGAGATTTTACAATCAATGCCATTGGGTATGACCCCACCAAAGAGGAATGGCATGACCCCTTTGACGGACGCACAGCGATTCAAAAAAAACAACTCAAGCATATTTCTGATGCTTTTGGCGAAGACCCCTTGCGAGTACTCCGTGCGATGCAATTTGCAGGACGTTTTGAATTTCGTATTGACTCTGAAACACTGGCAGTCTGCAGAAATCTTGAAATTGCTGAACTTTCCAAAGAACGTTTGTTTGAAGAATTTAAAAAATTATTCTTGCTTGCAAGAAAGCCTTCGCTGGGTCTTCAATATGCCAATGAACTTGGGATTTTAGAGCATTTTGACGAGCTTGGTGCATTGATTGGGACACCTCAAGACCCTCAATGGCACCCTGAAGGTGATGTTTGGATTCATACACTCATGGTGATAGACGAGGCGGCAAGATTGCGTGATGGCAACCCCAAACAAGATTTACAACTGATGTTCAGTGCCTTGTGTCATGATTTTGGCAAGCCTGTCACCACTGTTTTTAAAGATGGCAGATGGCGAAGCCCTGCACATGATGTTCTAGGTATGAAACCAACTGAACTTTTTTTGAGAAAGCTGACAGATGAGAAAGAACTCATTGAAAACGTCAAAATTTTTGTCAAAGAACATTTGCAACCTGCTATGCTATATCAGCAAAGGCATGTCATCAAAGACTCTGCAATCCGCAGACTTTCATTGCGTGTGGACATTCCCAATTTGTTAAGGCTTGCACAAGCAGACCATTTTGGACGCACGACGATTGATGCCATGTATCGTTCCTTTCCAGCAGGGGATTGGTTAAGACGCCAATTCAAGACGTTGTCAGTTCCTAAAAAAGGGTTTACTCCTATGCTTTTAGGAAGGCATTTAATCGCCTTAGGCATGGCACCTGGTCCTGCTATGGGGGCATTGATTCGGGAAAGCTTTCAACTACAACTAGAAGGACATTTTCCATCATTGGACAGCGTTTTAGAATGGGCATCACACAAACTGAAAACAGAGAATGGGACAGAAAATCATTGCCTCTAATAAAAAAGCACGCTTTGAACATGAAATCATACAAAAGTTTGAAGCAGGCATCGTTCTCAAAGGCACAGAAGTCAAAAGCCTACGGCTGAATAAAGCCAACATCAATGATGGCTACTGCAAAGTGGATAGCATGATGGAGGTTTTTTTGATGAACACGCACATTGCACAATATGAATATGGCAATCGCATGAATCATCAGTCTGATAGGAGTCGTAAATTACTTTTACATAAATACCAGATTAAACGTCTCTATGGTCAGGTAAGGGAGAAAGGGCTGACGCTTGTCCCTCTCAGTCTGTACTTCAAAAATGGTCAAGTGAAAGTAGAAATTGCATTGGTGAAAGGCAAAAAAATTCACGACAAGCGGGAGTCTCTTAAAAAGAAAACTGCTCAACGTGACATGGAAAGGTCTTTAAAAAATCAATAAGGGAACAAGGTTTTGATGATGATGAAATAAATTTGCTTTTGTAGAATTTTTGATTATTATGATAGACGTTTAATCTTTATAGTGATGAATTTAAAAGAAGTTCCTATTGAATGGAAAGAAGAAAAGAATGAAATATTAAAGAACAGTGTCAGGAAAGTTAGTTTTGAAATGGTAGAGAAAGAGATAAGGCTTGGAAAAGTTATAGATATAATTTTCACACCGAATCAAGTTAAATATCCAAATCAGTTATCTTTTATAATCAGTTTACATGATTATATTCATTATGTTCCTTTTGAAGTAAGAGAGAATGTATTAAACTTGATTACTATCATACCAAGTCAAAAATTGAATAAACAATATAACTTAAAATAGGTCAATATGGAAAAATTACACAAAGAACACCCCTTTGTAAAACAGTATAAGTTAGATGATTATGAAATAGAAACATCTAACTCTATTGATGATTATTTGGAAAGTCAACCCCCTTCTTTTTTTAGTGAGGAAGAAAGACAAAAAAGAGTAGATGATTTTTACAAATCTTTGGGAGTTGAGAGGGAAGAAGTCAAAAAAGTTTCTTGTAGAATAAGGCAAACAGATTTTTTAAAACTTCAAGAACAATCAAAAAAGAAAGGTATGAAAGAAGATGAGTTGATAGAAAAAGTGATACATGATTATTTGCTTGAGGTGGCATAATGACACTCAACAAGCAAAAGTTTTTGAAACAAAAATCGTGCTTGATAGGTAGAGGTTATGAACAACAAAAGGACGACGACTCCCTAAAAAAATTTCAATCTCTTTCAACACCAACACTTTTTAAAATTTTTAGAATCAAGTCGCTATGAAAAAATTATTTACAAAGAACGCATTTAAATCATTGACAAAGAAATCAATCTTGATAGGCGTGCTGAATACTTGGATGTTCACTACAACGTCTGTTGCCGATCGTTTGGAACTTTCAGGGGGTCCTGCCACAGGAACCACCACCTATTTCAAAAAAGCTGTGACAAGCATTTCTGAAGACAAAGTTGTCAAAACGTCAGGGAGTTCCTTTTATGTGGGATATTCTTTTGTTGATGAATGGGTTTGGGGAATTGGCTTTCAAAGTCTGACTTTATCTCATGGCAAGGAAAAAATTGGAGAGAGTGAGGGAGGAGGAATACTTCAAACTAGGCAAGAAGTTGAGCTAGAAATGGATTATAGTCTGTCAGGTTTTGTGGTCAACGTGGGATATGCTTTTTGGGAGTTTTTCCAACCACAGTTGCGGGTTGGCATTGCTAATGACATGAAAATGTCCTACAAAGGCACTCTGACTACGTTTATTGGAGGTAACGAGACCGAACAGGAGATTTCTGAATCAGTAGAAGACTCTGGCTTTGAGACGTTAGGCTTTGTTTTGCCATTTTTCTATCAGGTAGATTCCTTTATGGCAGGGGTTTCTGTCTGTGCTTGTATTTTAGGTGCAACAGCAGTAGATTCAGCAGGCAATGAGTCTGTGAAAGCAGGAAATGATACTTTGCTAGAGTTGTTTCTTGGCTGGGATTTTGATTAAAAAATCTTTTGAAGTGGCATCGGTCAACTCTTTGAGTCCCTGATTTTCAATCTCTGTCCCATTTTTGAGGTTTGAGAAAGATTCAAAAAGCTCAGGAGGAGTGTCTGGCGAATGTGCTTTCTACCACGGCTCCGTCAATCGTTTCTTGTTCCATGAGGGCATCGGCAATTTCGTCAAGGACGTTTCGGTGTACTGTCAAAATGTCTTTGGCTCTGGCATAAGCCTGTTCTAAGATACGTTTGATTTCAGAATCAATGATTTGTGAAGTGTGATTGCTGTATGATTTTTGTGAATAGTTTTGTTTAGATTCATCATCTGAACAGCAAAGCGGTCCTAGTTTTTCACTCATTCCCCACTGACACACCATGCGTTGTGCGATGTCTGTTGCTTTTTTCAAGTCATCACTTGCACCTGTTGTGAAACGTTGAAACACCAGATGCTCTGCAGCGCGTCCTCCCATAATCATAGCAATCTGTCCAAGCAATCCTTTTTGGGTGTAGCTGTGGCGGTCTTCTTCTGGCAATAATTGAGTCACCCCAAGAGCTTGCCCACGTGGGATAATGGTGACTTTGTGGACAGGGTCAACTTCTGGAATGGCAACAGCAACAATGGCATGTCCTGCCTCGTGATAGGCAGTGGTGCGTTTTTCGCTTTCGTGGATCAATGCAGTTTTGCGTTCTGTTCCCATCAGGACTTTATCACGTGCATACTCAAAGGCATCTTTGTTGACCTCTTCTTTATTTTGACGTGCTGCCCAAAGCGCAGATTCATTGACAAGGTTAGCAAGGTCTGCCCCTGTAAAGCCCGGAGTGCCTCTTGCAATCACATGTAAATCCACATCTTCTGCCAATGTCACATGTTTCACATGGGCTTCTAAAATGGCTTGGCGTCCTGCAATATCAGGCATGGGAATTGTGATGTGTCTGTCAAAACGTCCGGGTCGCAAGAGTGCAGAATCTAGCACATCAGGTCGGTTGGTTGCGGCAATGACGATGATCCCTTCATTGACTTCAAAGCCGTCCATCTCCACCAGTAATTGATTCAAGGTCTGCTCACGTTCATCATGTCCACCTCCCATGCCAGAGCCACGACTTCTGCCAAGTGCATCAATTTCATCAATAAAAATAATACAAGGTGCGCTTTTCTTGGCTTGGTCAAACAAATCTCTCACACGACTTGCCCCAACACCAACAAACATTTCAACAAAATCAGAGCCACTGATGTTAAAAAACGGAACTTCTGCTTCTCCTGCGATTGCCTTTGCCATGAGTGTTTTCCCTGTGCCAGGGTTGCCAATGAGCAAGGCGCCTCTTGGAATCTCGCCTCCAAGTTCACTAAATTTTTTGGGGTCTGCCAGAAAATCTACAATCTCCGAAAGCTCTTCTTTGGCTTCATCAATTCCTGCAACATCTTGGAACGTCACGGTTTTGTCTGCACCATCAGTAGAAGGGAGCTTCATTTTTTGAAAGCCCAGCGCCTTCCCTGCGTTGCCTTGGACTTGTCGGACAAAGAAAACCCAGATGCCCACAATCAATAAGATAGGCAGCCAGCTGTTGAGTATGGCAAGGAATAAGCTACGTGTCTCGGTCGGTTCTACTTGAATTGTCACTTGTTGCTTTTCAAGATCACTGATGAGATTGGGATAGTCAGGTGCAAGTGTTTGCACGACGCTTTTGTCAAGACGAATCCCCAGTAATTCATTGCTTCTCACAACAACCCCTGTGATGTTTCCCCTCTCCAAGTCTGTCATAAATTCAGAAAATGCAACGTGGTTCCCTGCAGTTGGCTGGCTTTCACCAAAAAACATGAAACCTAAAAGGAATGATAAACCAATCATCAGCCATAAGCCGATATTTTTAAAAAAAGAATTCACTAAAACCTCAAAGGAAAGAAAAGTTTAAGATAAAATGTCAGATAATGCTGTTGCTAGTTCAAAAAAAGCATCTTTTGCAGGAGTGCTTTGTTTTTGAGTAACAACAGGTTCACCAGAGTCTCCACCTTCTCTCACTGCTAGCTCAAGTGGAATTGAGCCTAAGAAGGGAATGTCTAAACGTTCGCTTTCTTGCTTTGCCCCATGTTTTCCGAAGATATGAGAAGCCGTCTGGCAATGAGGACAGATGAAAGAACTCATATTTTCAACCAAGCCCAAGACTTCCACATCCACTTTTTCAAACATATTGATTGCTTTTCTAGCATCAAGTAGTGCAACATCTTGAGGCGTGGAGACAATCACTGCACCAGAAATCTGAACACTTTGCGAAAGAGTGAGCTGGGCGTCTCCCGTTCCAGGTGGTAGGTCAATGATCATAAAATCTCCACCTGTCCAGTTGGTATCACGCAACAACTGCTGAATCGCTTGATGCACCATCGGACCACGCCAAATCACAGACGACTGCTCTTCAATCAAATTCCCAATAGACATAGTTTGAATGCCATACTGTTTGATTGGCAAGATACGATTTTTGACAGTGGTTGGACGTTCATTGCGTATGTTCAGCATCATTGGCAGACTTGGTCCAAAAATATCTGCATCAAACAAGCTGACTTGATAATCCATTTGTGCCAAAGCAATCGCAAGATTGACTGCCACCGTGGACTTCCCCACCCCGCCTTTGCCACTGGCAACGGCAATCACTTCTTTATACTCCTCAAGATAAAGCACTGAAGAAGGCTTTTTGAGCTTGGTAGAAGGCTTGGAACTGTGGGGTTCTTCAGCAGGTGCTTGGTCAAGAAACTCAATAGCCACACGGTTGATCTCTGGAATCGCTGTCAGCTTGTCTTTGACAACATGGGACAACTCTGCATGCAAAAGATGATTTGGCACAATCAGCGTCACCTTTGCAAAATCTTCATTGATGATGCAACCATGCACCACTTCAGCATCAATCAAATTTTGACCAGATGTTCCATAGGGGATAGAACAAAAGACCGTCTCAAACTGCTCTCTCAAATCCATGATTTATTAGGCAATGCAAAATCTTCGAAGTATAGCAAAAACTTGTCAAATATTCAAAATTTATATTGAAAAAACTTTTTAACCCCAAACTTGACCACTTTTTGCCAGTCCTTCCTTCTCTTGACAAAAATTACACCAACTCAAGAAAACTTCAAATATTCTAAGTCGTGGCTTGTATTTTTTTTTTGTACTTGCATAGTATAGCTTTGGTTTTTATTCAACTCTTTTCCTTGAAAATCAGATGATGTTTTTTTTCAAACCAAGAGTTTTACCATGACGACATTCATTGTGTTGAATGTTGTTTTTTTATCTAACCTCTAAATGGAGTCCATCAAATGTTTGCACGTCATACAATCAAAACGTTTATCAAAGCACTTGTTGCCTGCACCGATGCTTTTGCATCATTTCTTAAACCTTCTTCTTTGAAGAAATGTTCAGTCCTGCTTGGTCTCAGTGTCCTCGTTTCTTGCACTGACAAACGTAGTCCATCAGATGACAACACTGCTGAAGCTACCAAGCCACCAAAGCCGCCAACTTCTCTTGCTATTTCAGGCAGAACCTTGACCTTTGCCACCACTTCAGGGCAAAGCTATCAATGTTCCAAAGATGGAGGCACAACTCCTACTGATTGCAGCAGCCCTTTTAGTTTTGGAGATGATGCCATTGCCAAAGACAAACTCTGCGTTCGTGTGAAAGCATCAGGCAAGACTTCTGCTTCTGAATGGGCTTGCCACAACCAAGCCATTGCTGAACACTTGGCTAAACAATGGTCTGAACTGCTTGGCAGTCGATCTCGTGATGACGGATTAGGAGTGAGTGTAGATTCAGCAGGCAATGTTTACGTGACAGGATATTCTAAAGGAGCTTTTGATACAAAGACCAATTCAGGAAAAGAGGACATGTTTTTAATCAAGTATGACAGTTCAGGCAACAAGCAGTGGTCAAAACTGCTTGGCACTAGCGGTGATGATAGAGGACATGGAGTGAGTGTGGATGCTTCAGGCAATGTTTACGTGACAGGATTCTCTGCAGGAGCCTTTGATGGACAGACCAATTCAGGAGGTAAGGATATGTTTTTAATCAAGTATGATACTTCAGGCAACAAGCAGTGGTCAAAACTGCTTGGCACTACCAGTAGTGATGCAGGAAATGGAGTGAGTGTGGATTCAGTAGGCAATGTTTACGTGACAGGAAGCTCTTCAGGAGCTTTTGATGGAAAGACCCATTCAGGAGACTTTGACATATTTTTAATCAAGTATGATACTTCAGGTGTCAAAAAAAGGTCTAAGTTGCTTGGCACTACCAGTAGTGATGCAGGAAAGGGAGTGAGTGTGGATTCAGCAGGCAATGTTTACGTGACAGGATTCTCTGGAGGAAATTTTGATGGACACACCAATTCAGGAAATGAGGACATGCTTTTAATCAAGTTTGGGAGGTAGTTTGTCCTGTATTTTAAGAAGAATGAGATTGCGGACAAGGTGAGCAATGACGGAGGGACGAAGTGTTTCACTTTCTTCAAAAAATGAATGATGCCTTCTGCCACTTTTGATAACTATCAAACCTTCCAAAACCTCAAAGATGCAGGATTTTGAAGAAAATTTAAGGAGTTTTTAAGATTTTTTAGAACATTGGAAAATAGACAGGTTGGAAGGTCAGAAAAAGTTAGAGTTTTGAGAAAAATCTGATTGATTGGAGTTTTTTTGAAAAAAATCTATTGAATCCACTATGCTAAGGGGTTTAAGTCAGTGAGTGTCTAAAAATGTTGTCAGTCAAATTTTGGCAGGCATGGACAAATGCTTTAACAATGTTTTGGCAGGATGTTCAGGCGTGAAGTGTCCAAAACGTTCTGTCTGCTTTCTGCATGAAAACCCATCAACCAGAATTTGATGAGGTTGGTGGTCTTGGATAAGACGTTCCCAGCTTGAAAGATAGATACTTCGGGAATGCTGAAAGTTTTGAGACTCGTGTCCGTACGCACCTGCCATGCCACAACAACCTGACTCCACAGGTTGCAAATCCAATCCAAACACTGCAAAAATCTTTCTCCATTGTTCTGGTGCATCTTTAGCCCCTCCTCTTTCCATACAATGTGAAAAGAGGTAATACTGGGTTTTTTCTTCAATTTTGAGCTTTTCAGCAATTTTTGACAAACGTTCTATCCTCTCTGTTAAAAACTCTTGAATTAGAAGCACCTGAAAGCCTAAATCTTCTCTTCCTGTTGCACGTAAATACTCATCACGATAAGTCATCACGACGCTAGGTTCTAACCCCACAATGGAGACACCTGATTGTGCAAGGCGGTACAAATTCCTCCAATTTTTTTGTGCCACTTTCAAGAATTGCTTGACAAATCCCTTGATATACAAAGGCTTGCCATTGACAAGAAACGGTGCAACATACACCGAAAAGCCAAGTAAACGGAACAAATCATAAACGGCTATTGTTTGAGGCACATCATAAAAAGAGCTGAAGGCATCAGGTAACAAAATGACCGAACGTTTTCGCTGGTCTTCAGAAAGTCCATAGGGAATCTCTTTGGTGTGCAATGCCCCTCTTTTTTTAAGCAATGCCTTCCATGTTTGTTCGCTCAAAGGCGGGGGGTCTATCATTCCAAGATATTTTTGCAATAAATACAGACTGATTTTGGAATGCGTCATCAAATTGCTGATTCGTGGAATCTGAACTTGGATTGAGGCAATCCATTCTGAAAACCCAATTAAATAATCTCTGGGGTGTCTGAAATAACGAGAATGATATTGTTCCAAAAAATGAGCTTTGACACTTGGTATGTCCACACGAACAGGGCAGTATGTTCCACAGGCTTTGCAAGACAAGCAACCTGACATGGCATCGTACACTTGATGTGAAAAATCTGTCTGCTTCCTGCTGATTTTGTCCTGAATCAAAGTTAAAAGTTTTTTAAAGAACAATGTTTGATTTTGAAATTGTTCTGCTGTTGAAAAGGAGGCAGTGTAGTCTTTTTCAGAAAGTTGACGAATCCATTCACGAATCATGGAAGACCTGCCTTTGGGAGAATGAAGATGATTTCTTGTTGCCTTGTAGGAAGGACACATGAGGTGGTCATCGTCATAGTCAAAACACAAACCATTGCCGTTACAATGCACAGCAGGAGAATAGGCTTGCCAAAGTTGCTTTGCAATGGTTCTGTCCAGTTGTCCACGCAAAGAACCTTCCACTTGTACTAACTTTTCATTTGATGTAAGAGGGACTGCAATTTTACCGGGGTTCAGTTGATTGTTTGGGTCAAACACTCCTTTGATTCTTCTCAATTCATGGTTTAGGGTTTTCCCAAAGTATTGTTCAGTGTATTGACTACGAAAGCCCCGTCCATGCTCTGCCCACATGACGCCACCATATTTTTGAACCAGATTGGCAGTGAAGTCGGAAAGATGCTTCATCGTTTGCTCATCTTCTTCAGTTTTCAAATCTAAGGCAGGTCTCACATGCAAGCACCCCACATCTACGTGTCCAAACAAACCATAACGCAAACCGATGCGGTCAAATTCTTGGCAAAGTTCCATGATGTATTGTGAGAGTTTTTCAGGAGGCACGGCAGTGTCTTCAATAAATGGCACAGGGCGTCTTTCACCCGGGAAAGCCCCAAGCAAGCCCACACCTTTTTTCCTCACATTCCAAAATTTCTCAATCTGTCCTGACTCTTCTGCCTGCACAAATCCACAAATTTTGCCGCTTTTTACACGTTCTTGTAACTCTTTCTCTAAATTTTGTTGCTTGGTTAAAAGTTCTTTTGGCAAGCTGCTGCTCAATTCTACAAGGTTGATGGTTTTAAAGTCTTTCTGGATAGTAGAAAGTTTGTCTTTGACTCCGTCGTAAACGACATCTTTTTTTGCCAAATTTAAAATGGTGTCATCAATCGTTTCAATGGCACTTGGCTTGTGTTTTAAAAGAGTTTGAGCATCAGCCAACGAATTTTGAAAGGAATCGTATGCAATGACAAAAAGTATTTTGTGTTTGGCAAGAGGCGTCAGCTTGAGCTTGGCTTCTACCAAGTAGGCAAGCGTCCCTTCTGAACCCGCAAGCAAGTAATTGAGATTAAACGTCTGTCCGTCATCAGCAAAGACTTTTGCAAGATTGTAGCCTGTCATAAACCTTTGAATTTTGGGGAAAGTCTCTTGAATCAGTTCTTTGTGTTCCAAAACAGAATCACAAACTTCTTGGTAAATTTGTGATTCCATAGACTTACCTTGTTTCACCTGTTCTAACTCGTCAAGGTTGACTCCTTGAGAATGCAAAAGAGAGCCATCACAAAGGACAGACTTCAACTCAATCACATGTTCGCTTGTCCGCCCATAGACTCGCGACCCTTTGCCACAAGCATCAGTACTAATCATTCCCCCAAGCGTTGCTCGGTTGCTTGGTGAAAGTGTTGGAGCAAAAAAGACTTGATGCGGTTTTAATTCAGCATTGAGCTGGTCTAACACGACACCCGGTTGCACACGCACCCAACCTGCCTCAAGATTCATTTCAAGAATCTTATTCATGTACCTTGACGCATCTATCACAACTCCTTGACCAAGAGACTGCCCATTCGTGCCAGTGCCTCCTCCCCGTGGTGTGAATTTAAGATGCTGAAAAGGTTTTTGATGAGCCAGTTGTAAAATCAGTTGCACATCTCTTGAGTGTTTGGGGAACAAAACTGCCTGCGGTAAAACCTGATAAATGCTGTTGTCTGTGGCAACAGAAAGGCGGGAGGCATGGCTGGTTTCAATGTCCCCTTGAAAAGAGCTTTGTTTAAGCGACTTGAGAAATTTTAAATAAGCAGGCGTGACTGAAGCAGTAGAATTGAGAAGGGGGATCATTCTCTTTTATGAATATTAAGTCATTTTTTGAAAGCTGAACTTCAATATTATAACTTTAATTTGGTGGAATATAGAATATGTTTGAAGGAATGACTTGACTTTTTTTAAGCAAGTGGACAAGCCTGCAAGAGTCTGACAGACCAAAGTTTCTCCTTTCCAAAAAATTCTTTGAACACACAAAAATTGGGGTATGATAGAATGCTTTCATTAAGGACAAACCTGAAATTCAAACTTTGAAATCCTGTGAAATACTTCTTGCTAAGCATTTTGTTGTTCTTCAAATTAGTTGGGGCATTTGCATCAGAAAATAGACTTGTTGTGTCTGGTTCTGCAAAGATTTTGAGGGACGACCATGCCCAAGCGAAAGCCAAAGCGATTGCTCATGCCAAGCGAAACTTGATGCTTCAGTTGCTAGGGGATTTTTTACCCAACGACTTGCTACTCCCCTTCCGAAACCGAAGTTTTATTCCAAATGAGGATACTCAAAAAGAGCAACAACTCATACAAACGCATGTCTTAAAAAATCCTGATAGATTCATTGGTGAGTTAAGCCTGATTCAAGAAAATGTTTCAAAAGACTTCACTCGTGTTGACGTTCAACTTCGGGCAACAGTCTTTCAAGGGCATCTGATTTCAGTGCTGGAAAGTTTGGAGTTACCAGTACAGTTTGCGGGGGGTCTCACTCCTGTCATCGTGACCATTCGTGGGGTGTCTCTTGGGGAGGTTCATCAGCAATTTATCGGTGAAGTGTTTGAGAGAGATTTTCGTTGGAGAGACTGGAGAATTGACGTTCTGACCCGCTCTAACACGATTTATCGTGGAGAATATGCCGGTGATTTTTCAAAATGGCTCAAACAAATTCCCAAACAGACGTTTAGCTCGCAAATCCGTATTTCACAAGCCCAATACAAGCCCCCACACCTTGATTTGCAGTTGGATATGCTTCAAAAAGTGCAACAGCTTCCCTCTGCACAAATTTCAAAACAGCTTGAGCAAACTTTAGATGAAAGAGGCTTGCCCCAACCTGATTTGCAAGTAGTCATGCAAAGAGATGTGCTGTCATCACTACCTGCTGAAACTTTAGTTTACGGACAAATTCCGAGAAGGGGAGGTTCTGCATCTTTTCAACTTGAAGGAGAGAATTTGGAGAGGCTAGAATTTCAATGGTTTCCCATTGGAAAAACAAGACTTTTCCCTAAAATATGGATTTATGATAAAAACTGGAATTTAATTGGTGAAAAGAAGTTGAAGAAATATTCATCTACTTCTTCATCTCAAATCATAGAATGGACTCATAAAAATCCAGATGACGCATTGCCTAAATACATCAGAATTGTAGATGCAACAGGCTATATTGAGAACGATGCAGGAAATTTGCTTTCTTTAGATTATCTCCTCAAATGGTCAGTCAAAAGCAAATAAAAAAACTGTCTCTTATTGGGTTGATGTTTTTGTTCAGTGCCTGTTGCACTCAATACATCGGGAAAAGTGAAAGTTGGAAAAAAAGACGTCTGGAGCTGAATCATGCAGAATCTTTGACCACCACTGACCCTGTCAAACTGCAAAAAATAGAAAAAGAAAATCAAGAACTGCTGAAATGTAGTAGTTAGGCTTTCTTTTACACAAATTACAAAGTATGATTTAAAAATTTATGCCAAAATCACTTATCATCGTAGAATCACCAGCCAAAGCTAAAACAATCAATCGTTATCTTGGCAAAGATTATCAAGTCCTCGCTTCTATTGGACACATCAAAGACCTCCCCAAAAAAGAACTTGGTGTCAGCATAGACGACAACTTTGCACCCCAATACCAAGTGATGAAGAGCAAAAGCGATGTCATTCGTAACATTCGCAAAGCTGCCAAATCTGCCAAAAATATTTTTCTTGCCTCTGACCCTGACCGTGAAGGGGAAGCCATTGCTGCTCATTTGGCAGAAGAAATTCAAGGAGTGTTTTCAGGAAAGATATACAGGCTACTACTCCACGAAATTACAAAACACACGATCTTAGATGCCCTTGAACACCCCCAAGAACTTAATTTTTCTAAATATGACGCCCAAAAAGCACGCAGGGTCTTAGACCGTTTAGTGGGTTATCAAATTAGCCCTTTGCTTTGGGAGAGGGTGCGCTATCGTTTGAGTGCAGGCAGGGTGCAATCTGTGGCATTAAGGTTGATTTGTGAAAGGGAAGAAGAAATCAGAAAATTCCAGTCAGAAGAATATTGGAAAATTCATGCTCAAACAACCACAAGCCAAGAAGCTCCCCTTGAAATCAGACTTGCGAAGCATCAGGGAAAAACCATTGACATTCACAGTAAAGACCAAAACAAAGCAGTCATTCGCAGCGAAGAAGAAGTCAAAGTCATTTTAAGTGAAGTTTCAAAAGAACAATTTGTCATCTCTCAAGTGGTGAAAAAACAACGTTCTAGGAAGCCCCCCCCTCCATTCATCACTTCCACACTTCAACAAGATGCCATCAATAAACTAGGATTTTCAAGTAGCCGCTGTATGCGGATTGCACAACAACTCTATGAAGGTGTTGATGAAAAGATGGGAGGACTCATTACTTATATGAGGACAGACTCTGTCCGTGTTTCTGACACAGCAGTTCAAGAAGTCAGGTCTTTGATTAAGAAGAAATTTGGCAATTCCTTTTGCCCTAAAACAGCAAATCAATATTCTAAAAAAGGGAATCAAGATGCCCATGAGGCAGTGCGTCCTACAAATGTCAATCAAACCCCTGAAGAAACAGCATCATTCCTTAATCGGGAACAACAAAAATTATATGAGTTGATTTGGAAACGTTTTGTTGCCTCCCAAATGACATCAGCTTTGTTTGACCAAACTCAAATAGAAGTCCAAACAGGCGACTATCTCTGGCGTGCAAGTGGTTCTGTGTTGAAGTTTGCAGGTTTTTTGACGCTTTACAACACCGAAAATAGTGACGATGACAAGGAGAAACTCTTGCCTGATGTCCAAGAAGGAGAAATCTTGACGGTGCAAAACTTTTTGCCTTCTCAACATTTTACTGAACCTCCGCCACGCTATGGACCTGCTTCTTTGATTAAGGAATTAGAAGAACTAGAAATCGGTCGTCCAAGCACATTCACTGCCATTATGGAAGTCATCACCAAACGTGAATATGTTGAAATCAATGACAAAAAACGTTTTGAACCTACCCAAATCGGCATACGAGTCAATGGATTGTTAATTGAAAATTTTTCTGATTTTATCAATGTTGACTTCACTGCAAACATGGAAAAGGAACTTGACAACATTGAAGCCAGTCAAGCCAACTGGGTAGATGTCATTTCTCAATTTTACAAGGAGTTTTCCAAACATCTGACACTAGCCAAAAGCCAGATGCGGAATCTGAAGCGAGAGACCAAGCCAACAGACATTCCATGTAAAAAATGTGGAGAAGTCATGTTGCTACGTTGGGGGAAAAATGGAGATTTTTTGAGTTGTTCCGCATATCCTGAATGCCCTTTTACTGCAGAAGTAGAGTTTGATGAACAAGGCAATCCCAGATTTCAAGACGTTCAAGTGTCAGATGAACCATGCGAGAAGTGCGGAGGCGAAATGGTCATCAAGACAGGAAGATTTGGGAAGTTTGCCGCTTGTCAGAATTATCCCAAATGTAAAAACACCAAACCTCTGAATGCTCAAGCCCCAGAAAAAGTAGAGGGGACATGTGAAAACTGCAATGCAGGACTGGCGAAAAGGCAGGGACGTTATGGTGCTTTTATTGCTTGCGAAACATACCCAAGTTGTAAATACATCAAAAAAGAAAAAACAGACACAGGTTGCCTTTGCCCAGAATGTTCCAACGAACAGATTTTACAAAAACGTTCAAGACGCGGAAAAATCTTTTACAGCTGCGCAGGTTATCCTAAATGTAAATTCTCATTGTGGAATCGTCCCATCAAACATCCATGCCCTAATTGTCAGTTCCCTATCCTTACCGTGAAAGAAAACAAAACGAAGACGACAGTCTTGTGTCCTGCCGAGCAATGTCAATATGAAGCCGAGCCAGAAGAGTATGAACACGTCATCAATCAACCATGATGTTTCTACGTGTTTTCCTCATCTTCATCTCATTAAATTTCTTCACATGGCAGGTTTTCGCCACTACCCAGATTTTTAGTGCAGTAGCAAATGGAGACATTGAGTTGGTCAAAAATTTTTTGGATCAAGGCATCTCTGTTGATTCCAAAGACCGAGACGGCAGGTCATTATTGATTGTCTCCGTTTTTCATCAACACTTAGAAATCGTTCGGCTGTTGATTCAGAGGAAAGCCAAGGTCAATGCCATCAGCAAAGAAAGCTGGACGGCTCTGATGGTTGCGGCAATGCAAGGGGATACTGCAATCGCTAGGGTCTTGATAGATTCAGGTGCTTCTTTGGATTTACAAGACCATGAAGATTGGACTGCTTTAATGATTGCCTCTTATGCAGGGCATTTAGATTTGGTGCGCATGTTAGCCACCTCAGGCGCAGATTTAACCCTTGAAAACGATGATGACCAGACGGCTCTTGCCCTTGCTAAATCACAAAGCCGAACAGATGTCGTGCAAGAACTGATTGCTCTTGAAGTGGGACAAGAACGCAACAAAACTCAAAAACAACAAAAACAACAAATCTGGCAACAGATGCTACAAGCCGTTGATTCTGGGAATCAGTTTGTTTTACAAGCACTTTATCAACAAGGCTGGAGTCTCAATTTGCAAAATGCTGAAGGCTGGAGTCTTTTGATGGTTGCCGCTTTTTCAGGAAAAAAAGACATCTTTCAGTGGTTGCTCAAAGCAGGTGCTGACATCAACCTACAAAGAAATGATGGAACAACTGCCCTCATGCTTTCTATTGCTCAATCGCACGATGACATTGCATTGCTTGCAATCAAAGCAGGAGCAAACCTGAATCAACAAGACCAAGAACGTTACACAGCTTTAATGCTAGCAGCAGAATACCAACGCTTTCAAATTGCACAAGAATTATTAAAGCAAGGAGTTTCTGTGAACAATCAATCTTCAACAGGAATGACAGCCCTTGCCTTTGCCTCCCGCACTGGTGCTTATGACATTGTTAAATTGTTGCTCAAAGCAGGTGCAGACCCGACCCTAGCCAATCAACAATCTCAAACTCCCTATGAACTTGCCAAGTATTATGGGCATTTAGCCATCGCTCAAGAATTGTCTCCTGTCAACCCAAATCAGCAATGAGCCAAGTATGAGATTTTGACTTCTTATCAAGACTCTAAAAGACTTGGGACTTCTTTCATCTTCTGTCAGACACATTGACACGAAAAATCATGCCCCTCATTTCTGTCATCATTCCCACCTACAATCGTGCATACTGCCTGAAAAGAGCCATAGATTCGGTTTTGACACAAACGTTTCAAAACTATGAATTGATGATTGTTGATGATGGTTCAACAGATGAAACGCAAAAGGTGTTGAAAGCATATCAAGATGAAAGGCTTCGGATTTTCACTTTAGCAAAAAATAGGGGGGTCAGTGCCTCAAGAAATGTAGGAATTGCAAAAGCCAAAGGTCAATGGGTTGCCTTTTTAGATTCTGACGATGAATGGCTTCCCCAGAAACTGCAAAGGCAGTATGATGATTTGCAACATTTCCCTCATGCAGGAGTATATTTGACTGATGAAATTTGGATGAGGAATGCCAAGCGGGTCAACCCACACGCCAAACATCAAAAGCATGAAGGTTGGATTTTTGAAAGAAGCCTTCACTTATGTTTGATTGCTCCTTCTACTGCTTTGATTCCCAAATACGTCTTTCAGCATGTTGGGCTGTTTGATGAATCGCTTCCCGTTTGTGAAGATTACGATTTGTGGTTGCGAATTACAGCACGTTATCCTGTGCGTTTGTTAAATGAAAAATTGATGAGACGTTACGGAGGACATACTGACCAGCTGTCTCATCGTTGGGGGCATGATTGCCATCGTGTCCGATCTTTGTGTAAAATTCTACACTCTGTGCCTTTGTCTTTGGAAAATCGCAGGCATTTGGTTCAAAACCTTTGCCAACGATGCTTGATTTTGCACAACGGATTTTTAAAACGAATGAAGTTTGAATCCGCCTTTTACTACCAAAATTTGCAACAACATTACATTAAGAATGAAATGAATTGAGTTGTTCAGTCAACTGATGAAATGTCAAACAGCATGCAAAGCATTTAGACCGATATGAAGTATTACTTTGAGTCCTTTAAAAAATTAGAGATTCATCAAATTCAGCATCGCAATCTTTTATTTGATTGGGCATTGCAAGAGACATTGCATGAATCTTTAGAAAAAGAAGGATTACTCAACCCACTTTGTGTGTATCCTCAAGATGACAAAAACTATATGATTGTTGATGGATTTCAAAGGTTTCGTTGGCTCTTCCAAAAAGATGTTTCACCTCTACCATGCTTAATCTTCAAGCCAAGCCTTTCCATGAAAGAGTTGATGTTATGGAAGCTCAAGAGTCATTCGTTGGTAGAGTGTTCTTTTCTGGAGGTATTCAGAATCTTGGATTTATTAGCCCAGTATGGTGCAAGTCAAGAGTCTATCGTGGCAATCCTGCCTTGTTTTGGGTTTCCTGCATCTTTGCAAAGGCTTCAGCAAATCAAACGACTTCAAAAGCAAATGCAAGAACAACAAGAATGTTTCAAAATGTACTCGCTCTCAGATTTATTGGCGTTACTTCCGTTAAAAGCTGAAGACATTCGTGCGGTTGGAAAAGTTTTTGCAAATTTTATGATTGGGGGCAATAAATTTAAAAGCACCATCAAACTTTTGAGTGAGACGGCAAAACTGATGCAATGCTCACCTTATGAAATTTTAGAACAAACAGAAGTCCAACGGATTATGGCAAACACACAGCTTGATAGCTCGCTTAAATTTAAACATTTCAAACTCTTTTTAGAAAAGCATCGCTACCCTGAAAAAACAAAAACACAGCAACAATTTCAAGTCCATCTCAGGAAGCTACAACTTCCCAGTAATGCAAAACTTGACTATGACCCTTCTTTTGAAAAGGAAGCCGTCACGCTCACCATAGAAATTGAATCGTTGCAAGAGTTGACTCAAACTTTGCAAGCTGTCTCTGCAGAATCTGAAAACTGGGAGGCTTTGTTTCAGTTGACTCACGGACAAACTCTTAAAACAAGTTGACGCATGAATCAATGGGATTGGCTAGCATTGCATTTGATTCCTTCTATTGGGGTCAAGACCATTCAACACCTTCAATCTCGTTTTGAAAGTTTAGAGCAAGTTTTTACAATGTCTCCAGAAGACCTCGCAAGGAGGTCAGGGCTTTCTTTAAAACTGGCAACTGAAGTGGTTCATGCGAAGTCTGCCCCAAGATTTCAAAAAGAATGTCAGCTTTTGCAACATTCACAAACGCAACTGATTTGTTTAGACCAACCTGAGTATCCTCAATTACTCAAAGAGATTCCAGCACCACCCGTTGTTTTGTACTACAACGGACATTTTCCAAAGTCTAGCTTTTTCATCAGTTTTGTTGGTTCACGAAATTGCACAAGTTATGGTAGGGAAGCGACCAAGCAAATCATTTTTGACTTCGCAAAACTTGTTCCTGATGCTGTGGTGGTCAGCGGTCTGGCAAGGGGCATAGACACTGCTGCGCATCAAGCCGCACTAGAGTCAGGGCTTTGCACGATTGCAGTTTTAGCGGGGGGAGTGAATCATATTTATCCCAAAGAGAACACAAGCCTTGCAGAGCAAATCACTCATCAAGGCTGTCTGCTTTCAGAATTTCCCATGACGTCCAAGCCATTGGGCAAGCACTTTGCTATTCGCAATCGCATCGTCAGTGGTCTGTCTCATGCCGTTGTCGTGATAGAAGCAGGTCAAAAAAGCGGGTCTTTGATTACAGCAGGTTTTGCACTTGAACAAAACAGAGAAGTCTTTGCCCTTCCTGACAGAATCTTTTCCATTCATAGCTACGGCAGTCATCGTCTCATTTCTAAGAACCAAGCCAAGCTGATTCAAAATGCTCAAGACATTCTTGAGGAACACTTTCCTTCTCATACTCCCAAAATTGAACAAAAAAGTTTTGACTTTCCTACCCAACAAAAAATCCCTTCTGCAAACCTGACAGAATCCCAACATCTTGTCTTACAAATCCTTCATCAAAACTCTGCTTCTTTTGATGAACTTTGTGAACAAACACAGCTGGACGTTCCCACGCTATCAAACGCATTGACAGAATTAGAATTACAAGAATTTGTTGATTTGTTAGAAAATCAACGTTATGAGATTCATCATGGCATGTATTATGCTGAAGAGTAGTTTTGGGTAATTTTTTCCATGCAAACTACATTGAAAATGTTCTTTGAGACTACGGATTCCGTTGATAAAAGCCATTTGACTGAGAAGATTCACATTGTTGGGTTAAGAAACAACTGGGAAATCAGAGAAGGTTTTATCAAGAGCATCGCTTACATTTTGGCTGTTTTTTTGATAGCAGCGATCATTATGCCAATCATCATGTATGTCCATTATCAAAATGAAATCAAAAATTTAAAAATTGGACAGCAACAATCTATGAAGAAAGAGCGGGTTGCTGTTCTCAGCAATACTAGCCCTCAACAAAAAGAATCCAGTCATTCTGAATCGCAAAAAGAGAATGTCATTCGTTTGGAAGTGCTTCTTGCTAGGCAAAAACAAAATTTTGCAGAAGTTCAAGAGACTAATCAAACCCTTCAAGAACAAGTTGAAACTTACGAGCAACAGCTTTCAGAACAAACTCAAAAATTAGAGACACAACAACAAAAGCTAGACGACCAAAACCTTCAAATTTCAGAGCAAAAAGAAACACTTTTGAAGCAAAAAGACGAGATTGATTATCTCAAATTAGAGCTTGCTAAAATCATCAGAGAACAGGAAAAGCCTGCTGAAAACCCACCACCGACTCCCCCACCTGTCAAATCTGAAGTCATTGCAGATGGATTTTATCTGAAAAATCAGGGTAATCAAGAAATCTTTGGCTTCAAGTTAAGAAACCTTTCTGACCGTTTGCAAAAAGGAAGTGTCCGCACGGTGCTGTTCCGTCAGAATCAAAAAGTCTCCCAAAATCCTATCCCTTTTGACCCTGCAAAATCTCAGCAATTTACAATACGAAGGTTCAGAAGTTTTGACTTCAAAAAACCTGTCAATCGGAGGAATCCTATCCTTCATGTCAGAGTGATTATTTGGAATGCTGAAGGGCAACCAATTTTTGATCAAGTGTTCAGCAAATCAGAATAACGATTCAAAAATTTCTTATCATTTTTTGCTCCTAGATGACGCCATTAGTCCAACTGCAATCTGTTTCTAAGGAGTACGGATTTCAACAAATCTTTAATAATTTGTGTTTGGACATTCATCAAGGAGAATTTATTTTATTGATTGGGGAGAATGGGACAGGCAAGACCTCTTTGCTGAAACTCATTGCATCTTTGGCACGTCCTAACTCTGGGCATCTTTTGTTCAAAGGCTCAAAATATCAAACGTACAAGCATCTTTTGTTCCGTCATATCATAATGATTTCACATGAAAATCGTTTGTATGACGAGCTTTCTGCTTATGAAAATTTACAACTTTTTGCAAGACTTTTTCAGGTAGAGAACATGGACAAAAAAATCAATCATGCGTTAGAAACACTGCGTCTGCAACGTGCCTCAAAAACTCCAGTGAGGCATTTTAGTAGTGGCATGAGAAAACGTCTGGCATTGGCAAGACTTCTTTTACATCGGTTTGACTTGCTGATTCTTGACGAACCTTACAGCGGGCTTGACCCCTTATCCATTCAGGAATTGCAAGATTACCTGATAGAGTTTCACCAGCAAGGAGGCTCTGTTTTGATGGTCACTCACCATTTTTCAAAAGAACAAAATTTCATTGATAGACTGCTTGTTTTGAAAGAAGGACAAATCACAGACTTTTCTGACAACTTCCCTCAAGACTTTGCGTCTTTACTTTAAATTGAATTTTTTGCTTTAAATGTTCACAGTCTTACAATCCTTATCTAAATAAATCATTTGAATTTTGCAAAATATTCATCAATTTCTTCTCTCATTTCAATTCCAACCTGGATTAAGCAGTATGCTCAAGCTGCTGGAGATTTAGTGCCAGAAGCATCAGGGTCAGGTTTCAAGGTGGTAGAATTGGATGAGCTTCATACTTATTGTGGGGTCAAAAAAAACTACAGCTGGATATGGGTTGCTGTTGATAGATTTGCAAAGCGATTTATCACTTGTATCTGTGGAGACAGGTTTACTCAAACAGGTCTGAAGATCTGGGATGCTCTGAAGACTAGGCATGTTGAGACTTTTTATACTGACCATTGGAAAAGCTACTGTGAGTTCCCACCTCTTCATCTACATATTCAAGACAAAAAACAAACCTATACAATAGAAGGATATAACAATAGAATCAGACACTACCTTGCTAGATTCAAAAGAAAAACTAAATGCTATTCTAAATCTCAAGACATGATGATACTTTCTCTCAAACTCTTGTTCTTAAAGCTCAATCATCAATTAACTATATTAAATTAACAATGCCAAGGTGATAATGCTGCATTTCAATAAATAGGGAGTGAGACGTGTCAACAGTTGCGTCAAGTGTGCATGCAGACTTCCGTCATCTTTAAATCCAAAAAAATATCTTTTAAAAAATGACTCCATTGATTCACCTCAAAGCCACTGCGGCATTGCTGAACCGTGTTGATGTGGACACTGATGCCATCATTCCCAAGCAATTCTTAAAAAAGATTGAACGCACAGGTTTTGGCAAGCATCTTTTCCATGATTGGCGGTTTCTTGACGATGAAGGGGAAGTTCCAAACCCCGAGTTTGAGCTAAATGAGCCACGTTACCAAGGGGCAAAAATCCTTGTCACACGAGACAACTTTGGCTGTGGTTCAAGCCGCGAACATGCACCTTGGGCTTTGCATGATTACGGATTCCGTTGCCTCTTAGCACCAAGTTTTGCTGACATTTTTTACAATAATTGCTTTAAAAATGGCATTTTACCAATCAAATTAAGCAGTGCTGACATTCAACAACTATTCACAGAAATTGAATCAAAAGAGCATGCTCAAGCAGAAGTAGATTTGAGAGAGCAAACCGTATTGACGCCTGAAGGTAACCTTTTTAGCTTTGACGTAGATTCATTTGCCAAAGAAAAATTGTTGAAAGGATTAGATGAGATTGGTTGGACTTTGCAATTTTTGGAACAAATTGAACAATTTGAAAAAAACAGCATCCACCAAACACCTTGGAACGACTTGAATCACTGATGACAAACTCTGTTTTTTTTGAGGTAGCAGACCCAGAACACATTGCCAGAGAAAAACGTAAAGCAAGAGATTTAAGAAACTCTCAATGGTGGAAGAACCGCAGGGCATACAACATCTGCCATTATTGCAAGCAACAATTTGCAGCAAAAACATTGACGATGGATCATGTTGTCCCCATTTCAAGGGGTGGCAAAAGCGTCAAATCCAATGTTGTCCCTGCTTGTAAAGAATGCAACAGCAGCAAACATTACCTTTTACCTTCTGAATGGGAAATTTTGCTTTAGCCAATTTAGTACTCTTTACCTTCCAGTTATTGCAGGCTTGACCTACAACCCCGCTTCTCCTAATTTCTTATTTTCCTCTGGGTGTGCAACATCTATCAATGGTTGACTATGTGCAAATCTCTGCATCGCTAGAACAGTGTTTTGGAATTTGCAGACCGTCTGCACGAACATTTTATCAATCCTTGTCAGGTCAAAGGAGGAGTTTACATTCCATCCAAAGAAGCAGGATACAGTATTGAAATGCAACCTCAATCTATCCATAAGGTGCATGGTTCATTGACGCTTTTATTGGCATAATGAGTAATCTCCAACGATGTAGTCAAGGAGAAGATACGATACTTTTCACCTCCACAGAAGATGCCATTCAAACAATGGCTCTTGTAGAAGCCTGTTTTCAAGCTAGCAACCAAGCAGGAACTTCATTGCCTCAATCAGACTGACGTGATGGGAATCACATCTTGCAGATGCAATTTCTGCCAAAATTCTAAAAAATGTCTTGGAATTTTAAGAATTTAGGAAATAAGAGTTTTCAAATCTTGCAGCAACTCTTGGGCGTGTTCTTCAGGTTTGACTTTGGGATAGACTTTGACAACCACACCTTGTGCATCAAGAATGAAGGTGTAACGCAAAGTGCCATGATACGTTTTGCCAAAATTCTTTTTTTCTCCCCACGCTCCAAAGGCTTCTGCAAGTTGATGTTCAGGGTCACATAACAGCGGAAAAGGAAGCTGAAATTTGTTGATAAACTTCTGATGCGATTCTGCTCCGTCTGGGCTGACCCCAAAAACGGAAACTCCCATCGCTTCAAACTGACCCCAATCATCACGGATTCCGCATGCCTCTTTGGTGCAACCGGGCGTGTCATCTTTAGGATAGAAATAAATGACTGTGTATTTTCCAAGCCAGTCTTGAAGTGATGCAGTTTTGCCTTCTTGATTGCTGACTACTATGTCAAGTGGTGCTTGGTCTCCTGTTTGTAACATAAAGTTTATTATAGAAAAAGGTTGATTAAAAAAGCTCAAATGATGATTTGAGTGATAGGTTAGCTATGGAAAGTTTATAAAAATATAATTTTAGCTATCACCAAATCTTTTTATGTTTATCGGTAGAGTAGGTTACAACAATCTATTGTTTCAAGAAATAAGTATTTTTTATTTTTCCCACACGCCAATCTCGTTGTTTTTAGCCTGTTTTTCTGCCCTAGTAAATTCACTGTGATAGTTTTGGGATATACCATATTTTGTATAGTATTTGCTCCAACCGTCTTGAACTAACTCAACATTGTAAAGTTTTTGACCCAACCAGCTTTTTATAAAAACATAACATAAACTCCTGCCGTAAACATCTTGTCCATGACATTCTAGCTGTACTTCTTTTCCTGTTAGCTCTTGACGGACATGAGCTGATGTGATCCTTCCAAACTCTGTATTTCTTCTAGTAGGGTGGACACTTTCTTCTGTATCAACATTTAATAGGCGAACTCTCATATTTTTTACAATGATGGTGTCTCCGTCTATCACTCTATTTACAATTCCTACTATTCTTCCTCCTTCATTTTTATTAGAAAAAATTGCATATAAAGTCAAAATAATCAATACGATACTAGCTAAATATCTAAATTTAACTTGACTGGCTTTTTGTCTCCACTTTTTTGCATTAAAAATCTTGTCTGACTTTCTATTATTCTGATGCCCACTTTTTGAAAAATTTGTTTGCTTTGGAGATTGTTCTTGTTCTATTTTTTGTTGAGAGGCATGATGACGTTTTTTGATTTTCAATAAATTGATTTGAGATTTTAATTGGTCATATTTACCACGTAATTTTTTTTGTTCTTGTTGGTCAAGTTCTAATTGTTGATTTAATTCTAAAATATGATTTTGCAGTTTATTCTTTTGGATAAATGCGCTATTTACAAGTGATTCATCTCCTAATTGCTGTGCCAAGATGATTTTTTTATTCCATTGTTCTATTTCTAATTTATGCTTATCAATTAGATGTTTGATCTTTTTTTGATTTGCAATGACATCTATCATTTTTTGATAGATGACCTCTTGGTACTTCTCCAAATTTGCAATGTCTTTTGAAACTGACATAAAATCAATAGCGAATGCAATTCCACGTTGTGTATGGTGAGCTTTTTTTCAAAACTTTGCTAAATCTAGTTGGTGAACAATCGTAGTGACTCATGTAAAACCTATCGCTCATCAAAGTTAATTCGCTTTTAGATAACAGTCCAAAGTTTTGTATAAATCCTCTACCATGACAGGTTTGCTTAAATAAGCATCAACGTAACCCTCTATTTGCTCTCTATCTTCCCCTGATGCCATAGATGTTACAGCAATCAAAGGAATGTCTTTGAATTTGGCATCTGCTCTGATTTTTTTAGCAGTTTCAATGCCTCCCATGTTTGGCATCATCATGTCTAGCATCACAAGGTCTGGCTTTTCTGACCTCACTTTTTGCAATGCCTGCACTCCGTCTGATGCAAAAATGACCTCGTAGCTTTGGTCTGGTCTGTGTGTTAGATATTGTGCAAAGACAAATTGGTTTTCTCGGTTGTCTTCTGCAATCAGAATTTTGTGGTGTGGCTCAAGTTGTTTGGGTTCTATTTCTACTTGCTTCAGGTCTTCTTCAGATTCTTCAAACAAATCCCACTGTTTTTCTTGTTGTGAATCTGCAGTCGTATGATTCAAAGGGAGTCTCAACTCTAAACACAATCCTTTGTGATCAATAGAGGAAGCCAGCAAATTCCCCCCGCAAAATTCTGCCAACTCTTTCACTAAAGACAAGTTGACAGACAACAGCGGATATTGTTGTACATATTGAGAGCTGATTTTGGGGAATCGGTCTAACAGTCGGTCTAAGTTGTCTTGTTCAAACTCTTCTGTTTTCAAAGTAAAAGCAAAAGAATTTTCATCAGACCATGCCTGAATCATTTGGACTCCTTTGGGAAAAGAACGCAAGCACGTCCTAGTTAAAACCTTCACCATACGCACCAATAAATCGGGGTCATAAAAGGTTCTTTGAGGAAGATTTGGAGATAAGTGAAGAGGTAATTCTTGATGTGAGAGACCAGTTGTTTGCACGACTTCTGTGAGTGCTTGGTCAATGAGTTCTTTGAAATTTGTCCACTGGGGAGAGTATCTTAACATGGCAGAATCTATCTCTGCTAAAGTCATTAAACTTTCAACTAACCCCGAAATGTCTTGAGCATTGCAAAAAGCGATTTTTTGAAGTTCTTGGGTAGATTCTCCTTCATACAAAAGACGAGAAGCACCAATCATGCTGTTGAGGGGAGTTCTTAGGTGGTGAGACATATTTTTGATGAAGTCTATTTTCAGCTGATGTGCCTCTTGGCTTTCAAGAGTTTTTTGTTGCAGTTCGCGATGTTGTGAGTCAATGGTTCGTTTCATGTAAGTGAAATGGTCTCTTAAAAAATACCATTCTGTTGTTTTTTTCACATCGGAAGGAGAGCCAACAACTTTGTCAATCGGTAATGTGGAAACACGGCGAAACCAATAAAACAAAGGAGCAAGTAGCCATTCACAAAAGAAGTAAACGACCACCCAGCTCACGAGTGACATAATCAACAAGCCCACTGAAACCGTTTGCCAACTCCAAGAAGTCGCTCCTCCTTGTGAGAAATGATGACTCATGATGCTTCCAACAATGAACCCAACGACAAAAAATGCGATGAGGCAGACGCTCACGCGGGTAATAAATGAACGCATTTGTGATTTTTATAAAAAGGTTATGGCAAAGGAATTATGAAAGTTATCCAAAACAAAGACAAGTATATTTCTTTTTAAAAACCTGATAGAATGGTCTTTTTTAATTTTTTGAAAATTTTTATTTGGAGGTTTATGGAAAAAAGTCAGTCATCTAATGGCACTGTAGGTGGGTTGAAACGTCTTGATCCTCGTGTTTTTCTAGCCCTTGGGTTTTTAGTTGTGGTTGGAATTTACTTGTCAGCATTTATTGTTGACCAAACGCAGTTTGCTGTCAAAATTCGTCTGGGAGACCCTGTTCAGATTTACAAAGAACCCGGACTTTATTTTAAAATTCCACTGATTACTAAAATTTTTCTTGTGGATAACAGGTTGCTGACTTACGATGCAGAGCCTGGTTCTGTCATTACCAAAGACAAAAAAGAGATGTCTGTTGACAATTATGCCAAGTGGAAAATTGTGGATCCTCTCGTGTTTTATAGAGCCATGAGAGGTGGAAGTATTTCAGCAGCGCAATCCCGATTAGACGATGTGATTTATTCACAAGTGAGGCGAGTGCTTGGGAAACATACTTTGAGCGAGATTGTTTCAGGCGAGTCATCATTTAGTGAGTTGAAAAATCGTTCTGATGATTCTATCTTGAGGCAAGCTATCATTGAAGAAATTACGAGTTCTTCTCGGGAGAATGTGAAAAATTTGGGCATTGATATTACCGATGTTCGTGTCAAGCGTGCAGATTTACCCTCTTCTAACAGTCAAGCCGTTTACGGTCGTATGATCGCAGAACGCAGGCGAGATGCAAAACGATACCGTTCTGAAGGAGATGAAGAAGCACTAAAAATTCGTTCCCAAGCGGAAAGAGAGAGAATAGACATCTTGTCTGAATCCACAAGGATTGCAGAAGAAGTCAGAGGTGCCGCAGATGCGATTGCCCTTGAAATTTACGCTAAGGCTTATGGCAAAGACCCCGATTTTTTTAGGTTTTTAAGAACCCATGATGCTTATCGTACCACCCTCAATGACCAAGTAACATTGCTATTGAGTTCAGAAAGAAAGTTTTTACAAGAGTTGGATTAGATATATGGAAGATTTCAATTTCAACCTGATGTTAGCAAGCCCCAGAGGGTTTTGTGCAGGAGTGCATCGTGCAGTGACAATCGTAGAAAAAGCATTGGAGTTCTACGGACCTCCGATTTATGTGAGGCATCAAATTGTTCATAATCCTCATGTTGTCCAAAAACTAGAACATCAAGGCGCTATTTTTGTTGAGCATTTAGAAGAAATCCCCAAAGGTGCTTATGTCATCTTTTCAGCTCATGGCATTTCACCTCAAGTCAGAGAAGAAGCGACAAGACTTGGCTTGAAGAGTATTGATGCCACATGCCCGCTTGTCACTAAAGTTCATCTTGAAGCCAAGCGATACGCACGAGAAGGGTATCGTATCGTTCTGATAGGGCATCGCAATCATGTTGAAGTGCAAGGCACAGTTGGTCAATCGCCTGAGAACATTGTCATTGTAGAAAACAAAAAAGATGTAGAAGCATTGCAGTTTTCTTCTGATACTAAACTTGCGTATATAACGCAAACCACGCTTTCCATTGATGATACTGCAGAAATCGTCCATGCTCTCAAAACACGCTTTCCCAACATTCAGGGACCTGCAAAATCTGATGTCTGTTACGCCACTCAAAATCGTCAAAATGCTGTCAAAATGCTGGCAAAACAGACAGACTTTGTTTTTGTTGTTGGGGCATCTAACAGCTCAAATACTTTGAGACTTGTTGAAGTGGCAGAACAAACAGGAGTTCGTGCGAAACGTATTGAATCAGCTTCTGAAATTGACCCCGAAGACATCAAAGACTCAAAAATGATTGGAGTCACTGCGGGGGCATCAGCACCAGAAGAACTTGTCAAAGAGATTCTGAAAAAATTGGAAAGTCTTTCAAGCAATGCTACTACTCAAGAAATTAAAATGATTGATGAAAATGTCGTGTTTGCATTGCCTAAGGAGTTAAGACAGGTGGTTAAGATAGCAAGTTAATTTGTCAAGGGCAATTTGACGCATGGAATAGTCCTGCTTTTCCTCATCTTCCATTTCTGCGAATGTCTTGAAAGTTCCTTGCGGCTGAAAAATAGAATCCCACCCAAAACCATTTTCCCCACGAGGTAGAACGATTTGCCCGTCTATTTCTCCTCTAAAAATCAGTGTCTTCCCTTGATGAAACAAACCTATGATAGAAATCGCTTTTGCCTCAAAATGATCCTGCACTTGTAACATTTTATGAAATTCTGCCAAATGAATTTCTTGCAAAAAAAATTTGATGAATGGACCCGGTAGCTTCCCCCATGCTGTAAAAATTAAGGAGGTGTCTTCAACCAAAATACCATCTGTCACAACCTGCTTTGCCTGTTTCAGTTTATGCAAAACTAAAGTTTCCAAATCAGCAGTTTGAATTTCTTCAAGGTCAATCTGCTGGAGTCTGACAGGATAGGGAAGGGACTGTTGAAGCTCTTGTCTTTTGCCTTCATTAGACGAAATGAAGGTCAGTACTGGGGTTTGTTTCAGTTGGTAAGCCATCGGATAAATGGGTTTTTGTCTTGATATGCACTAAAGTTCAAGTATTTAATGAGGTTCTTGTATTAACGGAAGGCATACACGGTGGTATCATTGAAGTATTGCCATATCGTATCCACTTCACGAAAGCCAGCACTGCGTAAGGCTTCCAGATGAAAGCCTAGTGTTGCATTGGGGAACTGTCTTTTTTCTTGGGGCCATACCTGTTTACGGTGTTCTACCGCATCAGCATAATCAGGGTATGATTCCGCCAGTGCAAACCAATGATCCCAACTGTCAGCGATGATGCCAAAACTATTTTCTTCGTGTTCTCTCTCCAGTTTATCTGATAAGGCTCGCATCATGGGTTTATAGCTTTGATGGTGGTATAGGCTGTCCGAATTCATCACAATACCTCCATCACGCACTAGATGATACAGGTCAATATAAACATTGGTTAAAATATGTGGTTCTAGCCAGTGCAGTGCAGTAGCACTAACAACCGCATCAAAGGGGCGATTACAAAAGGATGTGACCGTATCTACCCAGTTGCGGTGGTCTAAATCTACCTCAAGCACAGTAACCCTGTTGTCATTTCTGTAAACATCGCTGGCAATCGCTAACAAGAGAGGGTCTTTGTCAACGGCAATAATCTCAGCGTTGGGGTTTTGTTTAAGTATGAAGTCAGTCAATGCACCGGGTCCACAGGCCAGATCTAAGACTTTAGGAGCTTCACCACCCACATGACTCACCACCGTTGCCATCATTTCTATTTTTAGGGTACGGTATTTAATAAATCCTGTTTGCTGTTTGTGCCACCTTTCCAATAGGGATTGAGGTGTAATGTCCGATGTATTCATGGGTTGTTCTTTAAAATTTGTACAAATAAATTTGGAGTGTCATAAGAGATTTAATTCACCACGACATGCAATCGGTCTCTTGTATCCTGCATACAGGTCATTTGGATTTGATAGACGTGGGATAGATTTTGTTCTGTTAAAACCTGTTGCGGCGTTCCAATAGCATGAATGCAACCATTATTTAACAGCATGATACGATCGCAGTAACGTGATGCCAAATTTATATCGTGTAATACCAGTATTGATGAACAGTTTAAGCGGGTAATCAAATCAAGAATTTCTATTTGATAGCTGATGTCTAAATGATTGGTAGGTTCATCTAAGAAGATAACATCGGCTCCTTGACACAAAGTTCGAGCAATCAGAACGCGTTGAATTTCACCCCCTGACAAATTGGATATTTTACGGTCTTGTAAATGAGTGAGACCAACCTTTTCTAAAGCTTGTTTGGCATGGTTCGTATCATCCTCATTCCGAACAGATAACAAACCATGGTGGCACAACCTCCCTAGCATAACTAAATCCATCACCGTTTGTCCAAAATCAACAGGACGTTCCTGCGGCATGTAAGCGATGTTTCGGGCAATGTGTTTGCGATTCATTCCTTTTAGAGGGTGACCATTTAGAGTAATGGAGCCACGATCCACTTGCTCCGCCCCAAATAAAAGGCGAAGTAAAGTGGTTTTTCCGCAACCGTTGGGACCGATGACACCAAGGGTTTCGCTCTGTTCCAAAGTCAGACTAACAGAATTTAATATGGACTTTCCCTGTCGGGAAAAACATAAATTGTTAGCTTTGATCATTCACCTCAATTCTGATAGGCGTTTTGCTAATTCTTTTGCACCATATACAGAATGAGGTGTGGGCGGATCAGTGAACGCAAATGGTAAAACGACAACCTTCTCATTTTTCACTGCGTTTAGGGATTCAGTACCGCTGATAGAATAGAACTTGTTCACTAGGTCTTCTGCAGTACCTGATGCTAACAACAGGACGACAGTATCAGGGTTTTTACCTAGAATGTCCTCCATGCTAACCTCAAACACACGTTGTTTCTCACCTTCGTAAACATTTTTAATACCAACGGCATTAAAAATGGGGGTGACCATACTTCCAGCACCGTAGGGGTATAGAGTGCCATTACCACCAACATAGAATGCTGCACCAGTACCCCCAAATTTACCTAATCCACCGGGATTTGATGCAATGGCTTTTAGTTTAGCAATTTTTTGACTAGCCAAGTCTCTTTGACCAAACATTTTGCCATAGTTTTTCAGTTCAGAATAGACCAGTTGGTAGCTAGCATCACCTGATGGACGTTTGCTTTTATCTTTGCAGAAGGCAGGGGGAGAATATAGGGGAATGCCACTTTGAGCTAGTGCATCACGGTCAACAGAACTATCAGGAGATAGCACTAAATCAGGTTGATAAGATAACACAGATTCCAACGTGATAATAGAACCTCCAGTGTCATTTTTCTTCTTAGACACTAAAGGAACATCTGCCATCATTTCCATGACTTGATCTGTGTATGCGCCTTTAACGGGTGTAGCAGTTCTAGCAATGATGGTGTCTAAGCTATTTACCTCATCAACTAGAGAAATACTGTCATTGTTTACCAAGAATACCCGCTTGGGTTGTTTGGCAATGGTGACTTGTACACCGCAGTTTTCAACTGTAACTGGGAAGTGACCGTCTGCTAGGATGGTGGTCTGACTGGCAAGCATCAGAGACAAACCAGATGCTGCTAAATATGTTTTTTTGAGAATATGAGTCATAATTATCCTTGAATTAAGATATTAATATAATGAATAGTAGCAAGTCTTATTTTGAACAAGAATTGCTAGAGTATAAAATGTACACTAGGAACGGAAAGCCGATAACACCGGTGACCACACCTATCGCCATTTCTTGAGGTGCAAATAGGAGTCTTGCTCCCATATCTGCAATTAACAGAAATGCTCCGCCCATAAATGCACATGATGGCAACATAAAACGGTGGCTTGAGCCTAATACGGATCTGGCAAAATGGGGAATGATCAACCCTACAAACCCAATACTACCAGCACCCGCTATGACCACTCCAACCCCCATGGATATGATAACCATTAGGGAAATACGTGTTTGGCTGGGTGATATGCCAACTGCTAGAGACGTCTCATCACCTGCAGCCATGGCATCTAAATAACCCGAAAACACCATAATCATTAACAAAAATATGATGGAGATCACTGTCGTTAAAATAGCTGTTTGCCATTTAATGGCAGCCATGGATCCCATCAGCCAAAACATTACTGAACGGGACATCTCTGGAGAATCTGATGCAAATATTAGAAAGCTGGTAATAGAACTCAGTCCATAGCCAACAGCTAGCCCTGACATGATCAAACGGAACGAAGTCACGTCCCGAAAGCCCGTAATCAATAAGACTAACACCATGGCGAATAACGCTCCGAGAAATGCCGCAATAGAAAGATGAACAATACTACCTGCAGCAAAACTCAAACCTGTGATGACCAATGCCGCACCTGTTGACGCACCCGCATTCACTCCCAACACATACGGCTCTGCAAGTGGGTTGCGAATGATGGCTTGCAGAACCGCCCCAGAAACTGCTAATATTGCCCCTGCTGCCATTGCCATGAAAATTCTGGGCAACCGCGCCAACCAAACAATAGAGTCTATGTAAAGAGGCCATGATGGTTCTGATGGTATGCCGATGATATGATGGGTTGCTACCTTTGAAACAGTCAAGGCATCAATGGAAACAGGGCCCAAACCAGAAGAAAAAACAGCAATCGTAAGCATAATAGCAAAAAACATAACAGACAAAAGATGCGATCTGTATCTAAGTAAACTTCCTATAGGATGTGTCATTTTCAGCTCGTATATTTTTCATGCAATAGCAACAGAAAAAATAAGTGCTATCTTCTTTTTTTATTTAGCTTGATAACTGAAAATTAAATAGCACTAGCCAAAAGATTATAGACTGAATTATTTTTATGTCAAGATGTTTATCCTGTATTTTTAATCAGAAACTTTTGCATGAAGAACACAAAAAATCTAAATAAACCTTCATCATTGATGTCACAAAGATACTGCTGTCAAGTGAGTCAAAGCTGGTTTTTAGTCGTTATTTCTCCAAATACTCAAGATAATTAGATTATGAACTATGGAAGACCAAAGACTGTGACAGCCACCAATCATTGCGCTAATGAGTGACTTAAAACTTTGAGAATTGTTAAAAAATGTAAAATTTAGGAAAAATAAAAAGACAGGACTCTGACAGGATTATTGATTCAAAAGGTCAAAAACAGCATTGCCAAACATGCTAAAATGCAGTAAATTTTTGATGACAAGGTGTTAATTTTCATTTTAAAATTGGCCCCGTGTTTCGTTTTTTAACAATGACCAATAGGAAAAATTAAATATGGCTAGAACACCCTCAAACATGATTCCACTAGGGGCAGTTGCTCCTGATTTTTCACTGCCTGACGTTGTTTCAGGTCAACAAATGAAACTTGAGCAAATCAGTCAGGTGCGACCTATCGTCGTGATGTTCATCTGTAACCACTGTCCTTTTGTGATTGCAATTAGAGAAGTTTTGGTTCAAGTGGCTCACGAGTACATGAAAAAAGGGGTTGCCTTTGCTGCAATCAGTGCTAATGATGTTGCAAATTACCCTGACGATTCTCCTGAAAAAATGAAAGAATTTGCAGAACAATTTGGCTTTCAATTTCCTTATCTTTTTGATGAAACACAGGAAGTTGCAAAGGCGTATCAGGCAGCATGCACTCCTGACTTTTATCTATTTGACCAGAAGTTGGAATGCGTCTATCGTGGACAATTTGATGATTCTCGTCCAAACAGCGGGGTTGCGGTTACAGGTCAAGACTTAAAACAAGCAATGGATTGCCTCCTTGAAGGCAAAGACATTCCAGCTCATCAAAAGCCTAGTCTGGGTTGCAACATCAAGTGGAAGTAGAAAATTTCTTATTTTCTTGAACGTCTTCTTTTGCGTCTCAGGCGAGTTCTGCAACTTTCTTCTTTGCGAATTAACACCTCTTCAGGTGTCAGTCTGTGAAAACGTTTTTTGCGAGAGTTAGGGATGGTGATGATTTTGTTGGATTTCTTTTTCATGGGAGCCTTTGACATGACAAGTTAAACATTGGTTTAACTAACGTATCGGCTTCCCCTCCCTAAACTTTAGCTTGAATGTATGATTTTTCTATAAATCAGAAGAAAAAAATCAATCCGAAGGCTTTTTAGAAGATTTCGGATTTGAAAACGCCACCACTTGTTCCAATAAGTCATCTCACGTCTCCAAATGGGAACTCCAAGTTCTCTGTCAATTTCTAAGACTTCTTTTGCATATTCCAGAAAATGTTTGGCAGAGACACCTGACAGGTCATAACGACAAACCGCAAAATCAAGCTCGTGAATCCATTTTTGTTGTCTGATGAATTTATAATCTGCCGCTTTGGGGTATCTTAAATCGTATAACCCTAATGTTTCATGAAGTTGGCGAGAATAAAAAACAGCTTGATGGCAAATGGGGTATCCTTGAGCCAGTTTGACAAGGTTTGGTGTGACTAAAATATCTTGCTTTGGATAAATCCAGTAATACTTTCCGACAGCCATCTCAAAAGGAATTTTTTGATATTCTTGAGCCATGAAACTTAAAGCATTGGGTTCAAGCAAGTCTCCTGCATTCAAAATATTAACGAGTTGTCCACTAGCCATCTGAATCCCCTTATTGATCGCATCATAGATGCCTTGGTCTGGTTCTGAAAGGTAACGAGAATGTTCAGGTAGGTTTTGTTGCAACCACTCCACTGTACCATCAGTTGAACCTCCATCTACGATGAGATGCTCATACGATGTGAAATCTTGGCTGTACAAACTTTCGCAAGTTTTGGGGAGAAGCGTCCCAGATTGAAAGGAGGGAGTAATGATGGAGAAGAAAGTCAACTTTTTTTGAATCGTTGAAGGTCTCTTTCTACAATCTGCAATTCCTGTTCGCTGAGGGGTTCATCGTCCATTTTTTGTGAGACTTTGAGTTTTTCTGTGGAACGTAAAACCATTTTGGCAGTGAACACACCTGCAATCAGCAACAAGGCAAAAGGGGCAATCCATAACACAAGATTAAATCCTTCTTTTGGAGGCGCCCGCAAAATCCAGTCACCGTAACGTTTGACAAAGAATGCTTTAATCTGTTCGTCAGTTTGACCAGACCTGACCATCTGCTGAATTTTTTCACGAATCTCTCGGGAAAATCCTGCTTGAGAATCCTTGACAGAAAGACCTTGACAGGTTGGGCAACGGAATTGTGTGTACAAATCACGAATCCGACTTTCTTGCGCAGCTTCGTTTAATGACTGAGCAAAAGCAACAAAAGAGAACAGGTAGAAGATGGAAATTAGGACAAATCTCATCAGAAACTTTCTAACAAATTCAGTGTGTCTTCCATGAGTTCAGGAGTGACAACCCCGATATGCTTGTAACGAACAATGCCTTGAGCATCAATAAAAAACGTTTCGGGAACGCCATAAACACCATAATCCATTGCAATATCTCCTGAATTGTCCAACGCCAGAAAGTATTCTTTTTGAAACTGGATGGCAAAACCTTTTGCTCGGTCTTCTGTATCTTGAATTGCGATGCCAATCAATGTTGCTCGTTTTTCTTGCAACTCTGATTTTTGGTAAAAGTCTTTGAGAGTTCCTGCTTCAATGCGACATTCTGTACACCATGACGCCCAAAAATTGATGACCAGCGGCTTGCCCTGAAAGCTGGATAAAGATTTTTGTTTTGTATCATCAAATAGGCTTTTGAGTGAAAAACTTGGTGCGGGTTGATTTAGCAGAGGAGAGGGAACTTTTTTAGGGTCTTTTGTCAGTCCAAAGGCAAGCAATGCAGAAAAAGACCCTATCACAAATGCAAAGCTCCAAAACTTCCACGACTTTAAAAACATGTTAGACTCCTGTTCTAATTGTTTTCTGATGTTGAATGTAACTTATTTGACGATCAAAGACCAGAGATTTTGGATAGTATGCCATTGAAACAAGAAATCCAAGTGTAAACAAAGGCAAAGTCATCCACGCCCACATCACCATTGGATTGATGTGAACCCTAATCACGGCAACTTGTCCACCTTCCGATTCATTAGCAAGCACTAGATAGAGGTCATGGAAAAAAGACCTGCGTATTGCGACCTCTGATAGCGGGTCAGGTTGCGTAGGATAAAAGCTTTTGGCAGGTTTCATTACATCAACCAACTGACCCTCTTGATAGACTTCAATCACAGCGGCACGGTGCAAAGCATTGCGGACGGGAAACTCCTCCATTCCCTTAAACCTGAGTTGATAGTCCCCAACCACTTCGGTACGATTGACTTGCAGAGCAATGTCTTTTTCAAAATCAAAAAAACGTCCTGCAAAGCCCAAAAACATAGTTACTACTCCTAAATGAATAATCAAACCGCCATATCGTCTTGAATTGTTGCTCACCACTGTCACCAATGCCGTGAGCCAATCTGACTTAAGTTGTCTAGCTTTTGACCTCACAACGACAATAAGCTCACGGACGATGGTTGTTGTTAGGAAGAAGGCAATCCAAATAATCAGGAATGGTTCAAAAAAACGAAAAGGAATAAATATTGCCGTCGCCGCTGTTCCCAAACAACCAACGATGGCAGGCATTGCAAAATTTCTTTTGAGGCTTGACCAACTTGCACGTCTCCACGCGATCAGTGTTCCAATCCCAATGAGAAAAAAAAGAATGTAACCCATCGGGGCTGTGACTGCTGTGAAAAAAGGGGCTTGAATAGAAAGTTTTGTGCCTCTTACAGCTTCTGCAAGAATGGGAAAAATGGTGCCAAGTAGCACTGTGAATGCAATCCCAATGAATAAAATATTTTGTGCTAAAAAGATATTTTCTCTGCAAAAAATGGATTCAATTTGGTAGTTTGACTCCAGTTGTCTAATTCTCCAAAAGATTAGGGTAAGTCCTGTCATCAATACAAAAAGCAAGAATCCGACAAAGGCAGGACCTATGTCTGATTCAGAAAAGGAATGCACCGAATTGACAACACCTGAACGAGTCAAGAAAGTCCCGAGAATGCTTAGGGAGAATGTGGCAATAATCAGGACAACATTCCAAATTTTCAGCATGTTGCGTTTTTCTTGAACCATGATGGAATGCAAAAATGCTGTTCCTGTGAGCCATGGCATCAAAGCCGAGTTTTCCACAGGGTCCCAGCCCCAGTATCCTCCCCAGCCCAATTCTTCATAAGCCCACTCTCCGCCAATCATCAAGCCCATACTTAAAAAATACCATGCAAACAACGTCCAACGTCTTGTCGTCATCACCCACGCATTGTCAACCTTTCCCTTCAACAGACCACCTATTGCAAAAGCAAAAGGGACACTAAAGCCAATGTATCCTAAGTACAAAGTAGGAGGGTGCATGGTCATTGCAATATTTTGAAGCAAGGGGTTGAGACCTCTGCCCAATTCTTGGGGAAATTGAGTTGCAAAAGGATTAGACCACCCGACAAGTAATGTTAGGAAAAAGGCAAGAATGAAGTGCAAAGTCACTAGCACGTAGGGAATGACCTCACGGTGAGAATAGCGATAGACATACGCCACAATCATTGTAAAGAGGCTTTGCAAGGTTGCCCAAAACAACAACGACCCTTCCAAACCACCCCACAAAGCTGTGATTTTATAGAAAAGTGGCATATCTGCGCTGGAATGCCTCCAAACATACGCAACCTCAAAATTGCTTGTGATGAGATTATATTCCATCGTTGCTGCTGCAACAGCCAAAAGAAAGAAGTTTGCAAAAGCCGCATATTGTGAAGACTGCACCAAGTTCCAGTTATTCCAATAAATGGCTAATGGAGTGGCTAAAATGGAGTAAACACAAGAGACGAGCGCAAGGACAAGAACAAGGTAACCTATATCTGGCATAATTCAGAAAAACGAAAAAGTAGTATAGGACTATGTGATGATAATTGTTGTATAACAGATTTTCAATTAAGTAGCTAGACCAGACTTTCTTTTGGATCGGTTTGCTACAACTTTGACTTCGGGACTATCTTGACCATAGGTAATGTCAATATGTAGGTCTATGTTAGGCAGAAACTCCTGAACGACATCGTAAAGCCTTCGTTGCATTTCTTCTTTTTGTTCTTGTCGCAAATTGATTCTATCTTCCTCCAGGACCAAACTTAGTCTGCTCTTCGCAATTTCTGCACTACTTGGTTTTTTTTGTTTTTTCCCAAAAATCATCCTTTAAACCATTTTTTTAGGTTTCTAAAAAGGGTAGTATCCGAACGAAAACGTGGGACGACGACTTCTTCACCACTCAATCGTCTTGCAATTCTTTGATATGCCAATGCCGCTTGCGAATCTTTAAAATCAAACAACGACTTACCCTCATTGGAAGCAAGTAAAACATTTTGGTCTTCAGGAATGACCCCCAGTAAAGGAATGGCTAACCCGTCTTGAATGTCCTGGTAAGAGAGAGTTTTTTCATCTTTAACCAATTCAGGAATCAACCGATTGACAATCAGTTTGGAAGAAATTTGTTCAGAGTTCAACAAACCAATGACACGGTCAGCATCACGAATAGCAGACATTTCAGGATTACAGATGACAATCGCTTCATCGGCTGCACCAACACAATTTTTAAAGCCTTGCTCAATGCCTGCAGGGCAGTCAATAAAAACATAATCAGCATGTTTTTTGAGCTTGCTACACAGGTTTTTCATTTGTTCCAATGAGATGTCCTCTTTTTCGTGATGTTGAGAAGCAGCAATCAATGAGAGATTTGCCACTTTCTTGTGTGTAATTAACGCCTGTTCAATTTCACAATTCTCATTGATGAGGTCAATAATGTCATGGACAATGCGATTTTCCAATCCCATGACGACGTCCAAGTTGCGTAACCCAATGTCTCCATCAACTACTATGACTTGAGCTGATGGTTTATTCTTGCAAACAGCAACAGCTAGATTACAAGTCGTTGTTGTCTTCCCAACGCCTCCTTTTCCCGAAGTCACAACAAAAATTTGACTCATAGCTATTTTGGAATAAATGAATGAAATGTTTCACAAGGATCAATTTGAATCTTTGCTTCCTTTTGTTCTGTTTTTTCTTGTTTGAGGTATGCGATTGCAGGTTTTTTCTGACTGTTTCCCTTTAAATCTTCTTCTGTTCCTGCAATGACAAGGTGAGAGTCTAACATTTGGAGTCCAAAAATAAAAGACTTTCTGTCTCCATTCATACCTGCACAAGTCTTCCCTTTAATCCGACCTAACACTACTACATTCTTTTGGCTATAAACGCTGGCGCTACTGTGAATATCACCAAGCACAATCACAGTTTCATCATGCTTCACACAACTTCCAGCACGCAAGGTATTTTTGATAACCACGGCATTTTCTATGTCTAAGTTGGGACTAACTTCACTGCTGGAGTCAAAAGTTTTTTCTACAAAATCAAGATAAGATGGTTGTTCAAAGTAGTCTTTAAAAAAATTTTTACTCCAATCAGGATGAATGACTAGCTCTACATCAGACCAAGTTTTTAAATAATGCTTCAAGTGTTCAAATTGATGCCATTCCATTCCATAATCACCAAGCTGCAGGACTAAAACTTGTCCTTGATACAGTTTTTGGTTGTTCTCATCTTCAAAATACCTTTCAAGGTCATTCCTTAACTTCATGAAATCAACACCTGGCGTAATTTGTAGCTCTATGTGTTTTTGGACTCCTTTAATGACAAAAGAATTTTCATTTTGTATAGAGGCTTCGTCTCCTACATCGACAGTTGATTCTAACATACTTTCTCTTTTATAAAATCTGTGAGGCAAGGTCGGCTAAAGCAGACCGCTCACAATGGTTCAAATAGATTGTACCAAAAATCTGGTACGGTAGAAAAGCCTGAGTCATTTGGACTAACCCGTTTGAATATTGGTTAAGCTGCTTATGGTCAACTTGTTCAGGGTCTCCAGTCAACACCACCTTTGTTCCCTCACCTGCACGTGTCAGAATTGCCTTGATCTCGTGGGTGTCAAGGTTTTGTGCTTCATCTATCAAGACGTATTTGTTTGCCAAATTCCGTCCTCGTAAGTGAGTGATGGAAGTGAAACTAATGATTCCTTGTTCTACCAACTCATGCTTTTGTGCATTGGTTCTTTCAAACAAAACTTCCAAGTTATCAAAAATAGGAGACATCCAAGGACTTAATTTTTCTTCAAGATCACCGGGCAAGTAGCCAATGTCTTTTCCCACAGGAACTGTTGGTCTTGCGATGACGATACTGCTATAAGTTTGGTCTATCAAGACACCATGCAATCCAGCAGCTAATGCAAGCAAAGTTTTTCCTGTCCCGGACTTTCCAAGCAAGGAGACAAGGGAAATAGATTTTTCAAAAATCAAATGTAGAGCAAAGGACTGCTCAAAGTTTTTTGAACGCAAGCCAAAGCATTCACGCTGTTGAGCAACCTGAAGAAAACAATCTTGACCTCCATATAAGGCTAGTAGCTTTAAAGTTGTGTCATCTCTGTTGAGCAACAACACACCCTGATTGGTAAAAGCAACCTCCGGTAAAGACACTTGAAAGCGGTTTTGCTTCTTAAAACTCTGAAAAGAATCGGAGTCAATTTCTGCTTTGAGCAATTCCGTCTTCATTCAATCAACATTCACAACATGACAAGTTAGGGGCAGTTTAAATCTTCTTTCGTAAAAAATCTCAAAAAATTTCCCGAAAAATCAAAAACACAACGTACGTGCAAATTTTCTTTGACTCCGATTAGACACCAAAATTCGCACTATTAAACCATTGATTGTTCCAAAAAGCAAGAAGTAGCACTACCAAAATTTTGAACGAACAATCATTTTGACATTTGGGTTACATTACAGGACAATGTTGGGCTTTGTTCTAGCTTTTAGACGTGGTCAAATGAGTAAAGTTCTCGTTTTAGGCAGTAATTCGTTTTCAGGTTCTCACTTCATCAACCATTGTTTGAGTCAAGGTGATGAGGTGGTGGGCATCAGCAGATCTGATGAAATTAACGAAGTCTTTCTTCCCTACAAAAACCACTCTAATTACAAAAACTTCACTTTTTATCAATACAACTTAAACCATCAAACACAAGGAATTGTAGATTTTATCAAAACTTTTAAGCCTGACTACATTGTCAATTTTATTGCTCTGTGTATGGTTGCTGAAAGTTTTGAGAATCCAAGCCATTGGTATCATGCCAATTTTTTGTCTCATGTTGAACTTTTAGAACATTTAAAGGATGAGACTTCTATTCAAAAGTATGTGCAAATTTCTACTCCTGAAATCTATGGCAATACGGAAGGTCTAGTGCAAGAAAATACGCATTATCAACCAAGCACACCTTATGCTGTTTCTAAAGCAAGTATAGACATGCACCTAAAAGTGCTGCTGAATACCTACGGCTTCCCCGTGGTGTGGACAAGAGCGGCTAATGTTTATGGTGCTTGTCAACAACTTTATCGCATCATTCCAAAAACAATCTTGTACTTTTTAACCAATCAAAATTTGACATTGCATGGTGGAGGAACATCAATTAGAAGTTTTATTCATATTCAGGATGTGGCTCAAGCAACTTACCTCATTATGAAACAATCCAAGATTGGAAGTCTTTATCATCTTTCTACCCAAGAGCAAATTAGTATTAAAGATTTAGTGGTGAAGATTGCAGATTTACTAAATATTTCTTTTGACAAGTATGTCAATTTTGGAGAAGAACGAAAAGGTAAAGATAAAGCGTACTTGCTAGATTCTTCCCAATTTACCAATGAATTTTGTACAGACTTCAATACGAGTCTTGAACAAGGGTTAGATGATTGTATCTGTTGGGTCAAAAATAATTTGGAAACACTTTTGAAACAAAATCTAAACTATATACATAAAGAATAAACATGAATATCTTAATATTAGGTGGCGGTGGATATGTTGGAGTTCCTTTGGTAGAAAGGTTACTTAAAGAATCACACCAGCTGCGTGTCATAGACACATTTTGGTTTGGAGAGTTTTTACAAGAACACCAAAACTTAGAAGTCATTAAGGGTGATATTAGAGATGTTCAAGCAATCAATATGCAGAATGTTGATGTTTTGATTCATCTGGCAAATATCGCAAATGACCCATGTAGTGATTTAAATCCCAAACTTTCTTGGGAAACCAATGTTTTAGCAACAAAGTTTTTAGTAGAAAAAGCGATCAAAAATGATGTTAAGCAATTCATTTATGCAAGTAGTGGCAGTGTTTATGGCATCAAAGAAGAAGAGCAAGTCACTGAAGACCTAGATTTAGTCCCTATCAGTGATTACAATAAAACCAAAATGGTTAGTGAACGAGTTTTATTGAGCTATACTAAAGACATACTTGTCCAAATTATTAGACCTGCAACAGTTTGTGGGTATTCTCCTAGAATGCGGTTAGATACAGCAGTCAATATGCTGTCTATGCACGCTTTGAAAAATGGCGTGATTAAAGTTTTTGGAGAGAAGAATATCAGACCTAACATACACATCAAGGACATGATAGAAGTTTATTTGCACTGTATCAAGCAAGGTCAAGAACTACAAGGCATCTATAATGCAGGTTTTGAGAACATTTCCATATTGAATATTGCTGAAAAGATCATTCAAAAGGTGGATGCCAAAATAGAAATGATAGATACTCAAGACCATCGTTCTTACAGGCTTAATTCTGATAAGCTCCTGAATACAGGTTTTCAACCTTCCTTTTGTGTAGATGATGCAATTGATGAGATTGCTAATTTGTATCATAAGGGAGTCTTAAAAGATGAAAATAAATTTTACAATATAAAAGTGATGCAAAATTTGCAGATTAGCTAAGGTTTAACTTCTCTGATTTACAAAAAAATTACGACATTACTCGATGAATGAGATGCATATGACAAGTTTTCTTCAATTGATCATAGATAATTTATTAGATGCTACTCCAATTTACATAGAAGGAGGTTGGGTAGAAATAGATTCTAAAGAAGACTTAAATACCAAACCTGTTTAGATTTATTATTGAAGGAATCGCATGAAAAACTTTTATCCAGAACAATATCTAAAAGATAGCGAATTGACTATCAAACATAACTATCTGAAAGAACAATTTAGCGATTATCAAGAAATCTTCAAAAAGATAGAGCAAGTTGTACTTGAAAACGATTTTACTTTGGGAAAAGCTGTAGATCAGTTTGAAGAAAATTTTGCAGAAGCAGTTGGCGCAAAATATGCCATTGGAGTTGGCTCTGGGACAGATGCACTTTTCCTAAGCTTAAAGGCTCTTGGTGTCAAAGAAGGTGATGAAGTCATCACAACTTCTTTTACTTTTTATGCAACTGTAGGAGCGATTGTGACTGCTGGAGCAAAGCCTGTTTTTGTAGATATTAAAGATGATTTCAACATAGATGTTTCTCAGCTTGAGAGTGCAATGACTCCAAAGACTAAGGCGATAGTGCCTGTGCATTGGTCAGGAAACCCCTGTGATTGTATCTGCCTAGAAAATCTTGCTAAAAAACATTGCGTCCCGATTGTTTATGATGCTTGCCACGCTATTTTATCAGAATATCAGAGCCAGAAAATAGGTGATTTTGGCACCACCTCTTGTTTTAGCATGCATCCGTTAAAGAATTTGAATGTTTGGGGAGATGGGGGACTCATCGTTTCTAACGACAAAAAAATCGTTGAACAATTAAGATTGATTCGCAACCACGGGCTGGTCTCAAGAAATGTTTGTCAAGAATTTGCTTACAACTCAAGATTAGACACTATTCAAGCAGTAGTGGGACAACATTTATTGGATCATCACATTGAAAATATCACAGCAAAACGAATCCAACATGCTCATTATTTTGACCAGGAGTTAGAAAATATAGAACAGATCAAAATTCCTAAACGAGAAGTTCATAAAAAACATGTGTATCATCTGTACATGTTCACTTGTGAAAGGCGAGATGAATTAAAAGACTACTTAATCCAAAATGGAGTTGATGCTAAAGTGCATTATCCAGTCCCTATGCACCTTCAACCTGCCTCTTCTTTTTTGAATCATCAAAAAGGAGACTTTCCTGTCAGCGAATACACTGCAAATCACTGCCTTTCTCTGCCTGTTCATGAATTTATCACTCAAGCACAGCAAGACCAAGTGATTGAATTGATTAAAACTTTTTATAAAGGTTAAATTGAGAGTTCCTTTTATTGATTTGTCTTTAGAATATCAAGAAATTAGAGAGGAATTGATAGAAACTTTTGATCAAGTTTGCTCTAAAGGTTCTTATATTTTAGGAGAGGAATTGGAGCGTTTTGAGCAAGCAGTTGCTGATTTTTGTGAAACAAAGTTTGCTGTTGGTGTCGCAAATGGTGGTGATGCAATCACGCTTTGTTTGAAGGTTTTAGGAGTAGAGAGAGATGATGAAGTGATTATTCCTGCTCACTCTTTTCTAGCTACTATGACGTCTGTCATCAGTGCTGGAGCAAAGCCTGTTTTAGTTGATGTTGCTGAAGATTTTAATATTGACCCCAACCTCATTGAGCCAGCCATCACATCAAAAACTAGAGCAATCATTCCTGTCCATTTGAATGGAAGACCTGCTAAAATGAATGAAATCAATTCTATTGCTAAAAAGCATTGTCTCCACGTGATTGAAGATGCAGCTCAATCCATTGGCGCCACATACTATGCTAAAAAAACTGGGGGATTGTCTGATGCGGGTTGTTTTAGCTTACACCCACTAAAAAATCTTAACTTGATGGGAGATGGAGGCATCATTACTACCCATGATGAAAATATTGCAAGTCAGCTGAGACTTTTACGCAATTATGGATTGAAAAACAGAGATGAAGCGATTGTTTGGGGCGTCAATTCCAGATTAGATAATTTACAAGCGGCTTTTGGTTTGGTAAAACTGAAGCGTCTGGCAAAATGGAATAAACGTTATCAGGAAATTGCAAAATTTTATTATGAGAATTTACACGACGTTGTTAAGTGTCTTCCTCCTAATAAAAATTTGAGAAGTGTTTATCATAATTTTGTCATTCAAGTCCATGCAAATCAGAGAGATGAGTTGATGAGGTTCCTTTTGGAGCAGGGCATAGAAACCAAAATTCATTATCCTGTTCCTTTGCATCTCCAACCGATTGCTAAAAGATTAAGTTATCAACAAAGTGATTTTCCAATCACTGAAAAGATTATTAAAGAAATTGTGAGTCTTCCTATTTATCCTTTTTTAAAAGACGGACAAATAGAGTTTGTTTGTCAGTCCATTGGACAATTCTTTCATTCCACAGAGAACACGTTCTGAAAAAACTATCAAATATGTTAGATTCATAAAAATGCTATGAGTTTTATTGAAGGTAAAAAAGTTTTGTGGAATGGATTTAGAGGATCTGTAGGTTCTGATCTAAGTTTTTTGTTAAAAGATCATTGTAATCTTATCAATTTTGACCCTGCCAAGAATATTGAAGCAGATATTTTTTTGCATTTAGCAGGTGCAAGTCCTGTTCATAGTTATGAAAAGGTAATACAATCTAACATTATCTTCTTACAGGACGTTATTAGGTTTTGTGATAGAAATCAAATCAAAAACTTTGTGTTTTTCTCAAGTAATTCGGTTTATGGTAGTGCGAACCAAGAAAATATTGATGAAAAACATACTTTATCCACACCTGACTTATACGGGTTGACAAAACTAGTGGGTGAAAAGATGTTAGAAAGTGTTGATATGAATGTTTTATGTCTGCGTTTTCCGGCAATACTTACTTCTAAAAAAAATATCCACCCTCACTTATTTTTCAGATTATTGGATAAACTTATTACGAATCAAGACGTAATCTTAACTAATAGTTTGAAAAAATTTAATTTATTAGTAAATCCATATGATATTTTTAAATTTCTTTTAAACAATGATTTTAATAAAAAATTTGACATTTTAAACTTTGCTAGTTCGGTTGAATATACTTTGTTAGATTTAGTCGTCTATTTGAAAGAAAAACTACAATCTAAATCGCAAATTATACAATCTTCTGAAAATCTGAATCATTTTAGTATTAGTGTAGATAAATTAATGAAAGACTATGATCTAGCATTAGATGCTAAAAAATCTATAGATTATTGGACAGATTTACTCTTTTCTAATTCTCCAAAGCATTCAACTATGATGAAATAATACAATTCATAATAAAACTTTTTAAAAGATATATCATCGTTCAGTTGTAATTCTATAAAAATTTTAATTGATACTATGTTTCAAGCATCTCAAGAATCTTTAAAAACTCTATTGTTTGATCTCAAACGGATACGAGCAGTGGAGGAAGAAATAGTAAAAGAATATCCTAATCAAGAAATGCGTTGTCCTACCCATTTGTCAATAGGTCAAGAAGCTGTTGCTGTTGGAGTATGTGCTAGTTTAAGTGACTATGATTTTGCAGTGTCTGGACATAGGGCACATGCTCACTATTTAGCAAAGGGAGGAAGTTTAAAAGCAATGATTGCTGAAATTTATGGCAAAGTGACAGGCTGTTGTCAAGGCAAGGGAGGTTCTATGCACTTGATAGATACGAAAGTTGGATTTATGGGAAGTACAGCTATTGTGGCTGGCACGATACCAGTTGGGGTTGGATTGGGATTATCCATTCAAACCAAACAAGAGGATAGAGTTTCAACTGTTTTTTTTGGTGAGGGGGCCACTGAAGAAGGAGTTTTTTATGAAAGTGCTAACTTTGCTGCTCTTCAAAACTTACCTGTACTTTTCATTTGTGAAAATAATTTATATTCTGTGTATTCTCCTTTAGCTGTGAGACAACCTAAGAACAGAAAAATTCATGAAATGGTTCAGGCGATTGGAATTACTTCCGAAGAAGCCAATGGTAATGATGTTTTAGAAGTCATGAAACAAAGCAAAAAAGCAGTGGAATTTATTAAAAAGGAGAAACAACCTTATTTTTTAGAATTTCATACTTACAGGCATAGAGAACACTGCGGAACGAATTTTGACAATGACATAGGATACCGAACTCAAGAAGAATTTGAAGATTGGATCCAACATGATCCTGTCAGTTATTTTCAAAACAAACTTTTAGAAATACAAATCATGAGCCAAGAGGATTTGATGGAAATGGAAAATAACATTCAAGAAGAAATCCATGATGCCTTTACTTTTGCTCAGTCTTCTCCTTTTCCAACCCCAAGTGAAATTTACACTCACTTATTCCAAGAAGCGTTGTGAGAACAATTACCTTCGCTGAAGCTATCAATGAAGCACTGCATATTGCTATGCAAAAAGATAGTGATATGCTGGTGTATGGTTTAGGAGTCCCTGATCCTAAAGCTATTTTTGGAACTACTACTGGGCTACAAGAAACTTTTGGAAAAGCAAGAGTTTTCGACACACCTTGCAGTGAAAATGCTATGACGGGAATAGCCATAGGTGCGAGTTTGAATGGAGTTAGAAGTGTGTTTGTCCATCAAAGGTTAGATTTTTTTTTGTTAGCCTTTGATCAACTTGTCAATAATGCAGCAAAATGGCATTATATGTTTGGTGGTGCTTCACATGTTCCTATTACCATTCGTTTGATTATTGGAAGAGGTTGGGGACAAGGACCAACGCATTCTCAATCTTTGCAAAGTTTGTTTGCTCATGTACCGGGGTTAAAAGTCATAATGCCTACTACTCCATCAGATGCAAAAGGATTTTTACTGGCAAGTATTTTTGATCCTAATCCTATTTTATTTTTAGAGCATCGCTGGTTACACAACATCAAAGATGAAGTACGAGACAAATACTTTGAACTTCCTTTAGACCAAGCTAGAATTGTTAAGCAAGGCAAAGATATAACTATTGTGGCTTATTCTTTAATGGCTTTAGAATCTCTTAAAGCAAGTCAAATTTTAGAACAAGTAGGAATCCATGCTGAAGTGATTGATTTAAAAAGTGTATCACCCTTGGATTTTGAAACTATCAAAACTTCTGTTCAAAAAACAGGTAGATTGTTAGCTGTAGATTTATCGCATGAAAGTTTTTGTATTGCAAGTGAGGTTGTAGCCAAAGTGAGTCAACACTGTTTTCAAGATTTAAAGGTTGCTCCTCGTGTTTTAGCTGTTCCTAATATGCCTAGCCCTACAAGTTATTATTTGAGCAAGCATTATTACAAAAACGCTAATGATATTGTTCATACTGTATTTGAGATGCTGAATTGGAAATTAGATGAAAAAATTCTGTTAAAATCAGATCAACACCATGATATTCCCGGTGATTGGTTTCAAGGTCCCTTTTGATAACACAAATTTTTAGAAAAAATCATGCAACAAGAGATTAATTTATTGAAAAACTATCCTAGAGCCAAAAGAGATCTAGCTCAAAGGCTTGAAGAAAAAACAGAAGAAGATCGAAAAATTGCTAGACAATTTGGTCAAGAATTTTTTGATGGAGACAGAAAAGTAGGGTATGGAGGGCATTATTATAGCGAACGATTTTGGAAACCAGTAGTGCCTGATTTTGTAGAATTTTATGATCTGCAAGATGGAGCAACAATTTTAGATGTAGGTTGTGCTAAAGGATTCATGCTTTATGATTTCAAACAATATAATCCTACTTTTGAAATCAGAGGGATTGACATATCAGAGTATGCTATTGCTAATGCTAAAGCAGAAATCAAAGACTTTGTCCAAGTGGCTAGTGCCGATGATTTGCCTTTTGAAGATAATAGTTTTGATTTGGTGATTGCTATCAATACGATTCATAATTTAGAAAAAGATGCTTGTAAAAAAGCCCTGAAAGAAATGATGAGAGTCAGTAAAAAAGATGCTTTTACCATCAATGATGCTTATAGGAATAACGAAGAAAAGAAAAGAATGAATGCATGGAATTTGACAGGCCTGACTTACATGCACACCGAAGAGTGGAAAACTTTTTTTCAAGAAGCCAGTTATACTGGAGATTATTATTGGTTTATTCCTTAGAATCTATTTGATATATTGATAAATGAAAACCCTGCTCATCACAGGATCTTCCAGAGGTTTAGGAAAGCAGTGTGCTATTTTTTTTTGAACAACAAGGGTATCACATAATTTTAGCAGCACGATCTCTGGAAGAATTAGAAGAAATACGTTCTTCTTTTCAAAATCCATACAATCATTTCGTTCTCAAACTAGATCTATTGGACAAAAAAAGTATTACAATAGCTAAAAAAGAATTATTTAAATTTACACCATTTGTTGATAATGTTATTCATTGTGCTGGTGGCGGATTAGGTTTGAGGAGACCACTTTTAACTATTGAAGAAATCAACCAACTGCTCGCTGTCAATTTAACTGGAGGAATTGCTTTAAACCAATCGTTAATACCTCTGATGATTGAAAAACGAAAAGGAAATGTAGTGCATATTGGTTCTACCGCATCATCTTATGCAGTGGCTTCAGTTGGATACAATACTGTGAAAGCAGCATTAGCTGCTTATGTCAGATATCTAGGTAGAGAAATGAGTACACGCGGAGTCACAATTTCAGGAATTATGCCTAGTGCTTTTCTCGGTCATAATAGTGCCATGGATCGTTTGAAAGAGAACAAACCAGATATCTATGAAAAATGGTTTCAAGAACATTTGCCAAATTCGGTACCTGTGATGAACACATCACAACTGATGCCTTTGATTCAATTACTCATTTCTGAAAATTCTCATATTTTTGCCGGTTGCATGTTGCCTGTAGATAACGGGGAAGGAGTAACTTACACAAATTGAATAGCTGTAATCTAAATATGAGTTTCATCAAAAATAAAAAAGTCTTAATAAGTGGTTACAAAGGTACTGTAGCAACTGATTTAATACCTTTATTGAAAAATCACTGTAATCTTATCAAGTTTAATCCTAACAATAATATTGAAGATAATTTTTTACTTCTAAATATCAATATTTTTTTAATGTTAATATAGTATTAAAAATAAAGAATGGGAGAATACAATTTATTACAAGATTATCCACCTCCTAAAAATCATAGACTGGTTAGTCCTAAGACTCGAACCATTGAAAATAGAATCATTGCTTCTTATCGTGATCAAAGGTATTACGATGGTGAACGTAATGATGGGTATGGTGGATACCGATATGATGGCCGCTGGAAAGTCTTTGCTGAAAGAATCATGAAAGGCTATTCACTTCCAAAAAATGCTTCTATTTTACAAATTGGTTGTGAAAAAGGTTTCTTGTTGCATGATTTGAAAACTCTTTTTCCTGATTTAAAACTTTCACGTTATGAAATCTCTAGCTATGCTATTGAACATGCGATGCTTTCTATCCAAAAAAATATCAAACAGGACGTTATGAAAAACTTTCGTTTGGCAATGCACAATTTGATTTTATTGTAGCTATTGGCGTTGTTTATCCTCTCAATCTAGCTGATGGTATTTCTTGTTTAAAAGAGATTCAGAGAGTTGGAAAAGGAAAAAGTTTTATCACTTTAGCTTCTTATGAAACTCAAGAAGAGTTTGATTTATTTAAAATGTGGACTTTATTGGGTGCGACTATTTTTTCAAAAAAAGAATGGGAAAAAGTTTTACAACATGTCCAATATACTGGAGATTATGCTTTTGTTACAGCAAAAAATTTGAGTTTAATACATCCGAAATAATTTTTTAGTACTTAACAATTTGAAATGCAAAAACACTATTTAATAGTAGGTGGAACAACAGGTTTAGGAGCTGTTTATGTTAAAAAACTGCATAATAATGTAAAAATTTCAGTTATAGGTAATGAATTTGTAGAAAATAATCATAATATTTCATATTATCAAGTTAATTTAGCAAATGAATCTTCTACTGAAGATATCTTGAAGAAGATTACTGAAAAACAAATAGATTATGTTGTTTTCTTTCAGCGATATAGAGGAGATACTAAAAAATCTTTTGAAGGAGAGTTCCAGATAAGTGTAAAGGCAACTTTTTTAATCATGGAAAATATTAGAGAATTTTTGAATCGTAATGCTTCTATAGTAATCATTGGTTCTATTGTCACTCAGTATTTTATTTATGAACAACCTATTTCGTATTCTGTTGCTAAAAGTGCCTTAAAATCTTTAGTAAGATATTATGCAGTACATCTGGGTGAAAAAAATATTAGAGTCAATATGCTTTCTCCATCTTCTTGTATTAAGTCAAGTAATGCTAAATACTATAATCAAGAAAAAAATTTAAAAATATATAAAGAATTATGCCCACTAAAAAGAATTGCTAATTCTGATGATATTTATAATGCTTTAAATTTTTTACTATCTGATGATTGTTCTTATATTACAGGTCAAGAAATAGTTATGGATGGAGGTATTTCTTTGATTGGAAGTGAAAGTTTATTAAAAAATAATGGTTCAATCTCTATAAATTAAAAAATAAAATGATAAATTTATGGAACATCAAATATGATCAGACAGATATCAATTGCCTCACTCAAGCAATCAATAACAAAACTGTAACTCAAGGAGTGTTGACGCAAGAACTGGAACAAAAACTAGCCAAAAAGTTAAAAGTTCCTTATGTAGTTTGTTGTTCAAGTGGTACAGCTGCTTTGACAATGTCTTTTATGGCAATAGGAGTTAAGCCATACGATGAAATCATTATTCCAGCAAGAACCTATATTGCAACAGCCAATGCTGGTATGATTTTAGGAGTTAAAATTGTCTGTGTAGATGTCGATAAGGAAACTCAGCTGATGAACATAGATCAGATTGAAACACTTATTACTAGTAAAACTAAAGCTATAGTACCAGTTCACCTCAATGGAAAAATGGTGAATATGGAAGCTATCCAGAACATAGCTAGAAAACATCAAATAGATATTGTTGAAGATGCTGCACAATCTATTTTATCTAAACAAAATGATAGTTATGCGGGAACTCTTTCAAGATTTGGTTGTTTTTCTCTAGGAATTACTAAAGTTTTTAGTACTGTATCTGGTGGCTTTGTCGTTTGCCATAACGATAAGGATTATGAAAAGCTTCTTAGAATAAGAAATCAAGGAGTCTTTGATGTCAGAAAAGAATTTGAACCTCTATGCTTGTCTTACAACTTCAAATATTCTGATATTTATGCAAGTATAGGTTTAAATCAAATAGAAAAGATAGAAAAGTTAGTTCAAAGACAAAGAGAAATCTATCAACTTTACGAACAAGGTTTAGCTAACATCCCCTACCTAAAAATCTTAGAAATGAATACAGAAATAGAAACACCTATGAGACCAATCTTTTTGTCCCCCAAAAGGGAAAAAATCATTAGAATTTTAAATGAAAATGGTGTCATGTGTTGTAGAGATATGGGGAGTATCGATAAAGCAAAACATATTAATATTTCTCGTAGTTTTAAAAATGCAGATATTTTTGATCAAGAGGCTTTAATATTTCCTGCGGGACCAAGTCAGGAGTTAACAGATATTGAACAAGTCATTGAGATCATTAAAAATTTAAATTTCTAATCATTTCTAATAATAAGGATAAAATATGGAGAATGCTTTAACAAAACATTATAAAAAATACAATATATCTCCTTCATATCAAGGATTTTCAACTCAATCAGAACTTTCAAAAAAACTTTACATTAGAAAAAAACTTTATGAATCTCTAGGTTTACCTTCTGAGATTTTCAAAAAAAGTTCACTTCTTGAAGTAGGTCCAGGTCCTGGTTATGATTCACTTTATATTGCAAATATAAAACCCTTTTTTTATAAACTTATTGAACCAAATAAAATAGCTTTTGAAGATTGTAGAAAAACTTTTAATCATTTTAATGTCAATATGAATAATATAGATATTCAAAATATTTATATTGAGCAGCTTGATGAATCTGAAAAATTTGATATTGTTATTTGCGAAAATCTACTGATTTGCATTGAAAACAGTTTTGATATCTTAAAGTTGTTAGACCTTCATTTGAAAAAAAATGGTGTTTTAGTTATCAACTGTTGTGATGAGATTTCTTTTTTCTTTGAAGCATGTAGGCATTTTTTATTTAGTGTATTATGCCAAAGAAATGTAGTGAAATCTTTTGATGATAAAATAAAACTTGGGGTTGATGCTTTTGGTTCACATTTAGAAACGTTAAAAGGATTATCTCGTTCTAAAGAAAATTGGTGTGCAGATAATCTTTTGGCTGCTAGACTATATACTTTTTCTGTTGTTGATGCTATAAAATTTTTGCAAGACAGCTACAGTTTTTATCATATATGCCCAAGATTGATTTTAGATGATACTTGGTTTAAAGAAGTACCGTTAAATACACAAGATTACAATAACAAAAAAATAGAAAATTTTTACAATGTATGGCACAACTTGATTCATTATAAAGTTTTTGATTGTCATCCTTTGCCTAAGCATGATTTAGATCGCCTAAGAAGGTTTTGTAATTATTTTTATGAAATTTCTAATAAGGCAAGAGAATCTTATGAAGAAAATCTAAATGAAGAGGCACTAGAAATAATACGTTCTATAAAAAAAATTTTAGTTAAAAACCCTCAGAAAGCTGTAATTGAATCATTAAACGACTTGATACATATTCTTGAAAGTGATAATGTAACTGCTGCTAATGTAGCGGGTTTACAACATTTCAAATCGGCATTTGGAAGAGGAACACAATATGTGAGTTTTATTAAAGCAAATTCATTAACTGACAAATAATCAATATTTTTAGACGAATATAAATTTTTATGCAAGCCGCCATTCTACAACAGTTCAACCAATCACTTGTTCTCTTAGAAAATATTGAAATTCCCAAACTAAAAGATGGTCAACTGTTAGTCAAACTAGAGTATGCAGGAGTATGTCAAAGTCAGTTGATGGAAGTTAGAGGTAAAAGAGGAAAAAACAAATATCTTCCTCATTTGTTAGGACATGAAGGCAGCGGAACCGTCATTGATATTGGACAAAAAGTAAAAAAAGTAAAAATTGATGACCAAGTGATATTAGGTTGGATTAAAGGAAGTGGATTAGATGAAGGAGGTATCAGTTACTATCATAAAAAACTAGGAAAAGTTAATGCTGGTGCGGTGACAACCTTCAATAATTATGCTGTGGTTTCAGAAAATCGTTGCACGCTTTTGCCTAATGGCTTACCTTTAGACATAGCGGCTCTTTTTGGTTGTGCTATCCCAACGGGAGCAGGAATCATTTTGAATGAACTTGAAATCAAAGAAAATTCTATTTTAGCTTTTTGGGGGCTTGGTGGAATTGGTATGAGTGCTTTCATCACTTCTCTAGTTTTTCCTTGTCGACAAAGAATTGTCATTGATGTTTCTCAAGAAAAACTAAACTTTGCTAAAAACTTAGGAGCTGATGTTGTTTTTGCAAACAGTAATGACCCTGTTTCAGAAGTTGTAGATTTAACCAGTGGATTGGGCGTAGATTATGCCATAGAGTCTGCAGGATTTACAAAAACTATTGAGCAAGCCTTTGCGATTCTCAACAAAAAACATGGTACTTGTATTTTTGCATCTCATCCTCAATATGGTGATCAAATTTCTCTTGATCCCTTTGAACTGATATGTGGAAAAAAGATAGTAGGAACTAATGGTGGAGGTTGCTTCCCTGATCATGACATTCCTAAATTAGCAAAATTCTATGAGAAAAAATCTTCAATATTTCAAAGATTCATATCACAATACTATACTTTAGATCAAATCAATCAAGCTTTAGATGATCTTGAAAATCATCGTGTTTTTAGACCTATTATCAAATTTTAATTATTGTAATGACTTCTCAAAGATTTTTCTGACTCTATTCATTCAAAGAATTGTAGATAAATTATTCCCTTGTGACAAATATTTTGTTTTGGCTCTCAGATACGAAATAGTCAGACATCTATTTTCTGTAAAGAAACAAATAAAATACTTAATAACTAATAAAATAGTAAGCACTTGGGGAAAACAGAGTCATAAGTGTAAAGGATACGGTTATCAGTTTACGCGAAGCACTAAGCAGAGGAAAGAGACCTGCGTCTGAGAAGCGAAATATTATTGCACCGGGTCTGGGAAGTCTGTCGCAAGGTCTCCTCAAAAAAGAAGTGAATACCAAGCAAAAAACAAACCGTAGATAATGGTTTACAACATTCTTTATTTAAAACTCTCAATTTATTTAGATTAAAAATGAATCAAATTTTAATTAAAATACTTCAAAAAATTGTAGATAAGATGTTTCCTTCTGATAGGTATATTGTTATTGTTCCATGGGGGGCTTGTATGGGGTATCTTTCTATTGATGTCAAAGTAGCTGCTGTTTTAGCGAAGGAAACAGGAAAAACTTTAATATGTATTCCGACACCAAATACTGTTAATAAAGAGCTTTATTTCTGTCATTTTGATTGTAATCAAGATCAAAGTAGTTGGAAATATAAACTTATTTATTTTATTCTTGTTGATTTAGTTCTTTTTTATAACAGAGTTATTTATCCTTTGAGAAAATTAAACGTTACACAAGGGTTAAATTTAGATGAAAAAATAGGCTATCAACAAGGAAATTTTTATAAATGTATTTCTGGGTTGAGTTTAAAATTTGATATAAGATTTTATAAACCATTGGCTGTTCATATAAATAAATCTCAATTAAAAAGAGGACAAAAACTGCTACAATTTTTGGGAATAAATGAGAATGAATGGTGGGTTTGTTTACACGTTCGTGAGTCAGGTTATTACAAAGATCAAGGTAGAACTTACAGAGATGCAAGCATCTCTAATTATATAAGTGTAATACGTTATATTACAGAGCGAGGAGGATATGTGATTCGTATGGGTGATCCTTCAATGACTGCTTTACCAAAAATGGAAAGAGTCATTGATTATATTAAAACACCTTATTATTCAGATATTGGTGATCTTTTTTTAATTCATCAATGTCGTGCATTTATAGGAGGAGATTCAGGTCTTGCGGAACTAGCTTTATTATTAGGTAAAGCAGTTTGTAGGATAAATAACTTCGATTTATTTACAACCATGGGAAATATATGTTGTTATAAGCATATCTTTTGTAAAAAGAGAAAAAAGATTATCCCTTTTAAAGAAATCTTAATGTCCTTCAAAAAAGATTGGGTTACTTATGGTTGGAAATACATAGAAAATTTTATTGTGATAGAGAATACGCCTTTAGAAATAAGAAACACAGTTATGGAATTTATGGAAGATTTAGATTGTCAAAAATTATCTCCATTACAGCAAGAAGCTCTTGATCTGATCAGATTGACAAACAAGCCTTTGATTGGTCAAGATAGTTCAAATTATGGGAATGACGCTTTAGCCTCAGGAGCTAAATGTGATCATCTTGCTAAGATATCTTCCTTTTACCTGGAAAATTGTTGGGAAGATTCTCCTTATTTAGATGAACTTTCTAAATTATATTCTGGGAAATAAACAGATACAATACTTTTGTAAGCAATAGTAGTATTAGATTTTCTATTATATTTTAATAACTTTTCCCAGTACATTAGATTAACTAAAACAGACTGCTTAAATTTATTTAGACTAAAAATGAATCAAATTTTAATTAAAATACTTCAAAAGATTGTTGATAAAATATTTCCTCCTGATAGATATATTGTTATTCTTCCATGGGGAGCTTGTATGGGTTTTTTGAGTATTGATATTAAAGTAGCTGCTGTTTTAGCAAAACAAACAGAAAAAAACTCTTGTATGTATTCCAACATCGTTAAAGATTGCCAATAAAGAAATTTACTTCTGTCATTTTGATTGTAAGCAAGATCAAAGTAGTTGGAAATATAAGCTCGTTTACTTTCTTCTTCTTGATTTAGTACTTTTCTATAACAGACTGATTTATCCTTTAAGGAAGTTAAATATTACAAAGGGCTTAAACTTGGATAGAAAGATAGGTTATCAACAAGGGAGATTTCTTGAGTGTATTCGTGGTTTAAATTTTAGACATGATAAGAGGTTTAATGTACCTTTAGCAGTTAATTTAAATCAGAGCCAGTTAAAAAAAGGACAAGAATTGTTACAATCTTTGGGGATTAATGAAGAAGATTGGTGGATTTGTTTACATGTTCGAGAATCGGGTTATCATAATGAACAAGTAAACACAAGAAGTTCGACCATATCTAACTATGTACCCGCAATACGTTATATTACAGAGCGAGGAGGATATGTGATTCGTATGGGTGATCCTTCAATGACTGCTTTACCAAAAATGGAAAGAGTCATTGATTATATTAAAACACCTTATTATTCAAATATTGGTGATCTTTTTTTAATTCATCAATGTCGTGCATTTATAGGAGGAGATTCAGGTCTTTCAGAATTAGCTAACGCATTAGATAAACCTGTTTTCAGATCCAATTGCACCAATTTGTATCTTGCTACAAAAAATATGTGTTGCTATAAACATTTCTTTTGTAGGTATTGTTAAACTATAAGTGATATGCGATATTAAGTTCATTTAATTGAATTGATAGTCATGGTGTAGCAATGAAGTCGTGTCCTAGATGTGAAAGTGAGAAGATGGTTAAGAATGGTTTTTTATATGGTAAACCGAGGAGGCGTTGCAATGCCTGCAACTATCAATATACCAAGTCCTATCGTGGTCAAATCTCACCACAGATCAAAAGAAGAGCATTAGAGTTGTATTTGGAGGGTCTTGGTTTCAGGTCAATCGGTCGTTTGCTGAATTGTTCTCATGTTTCAGTTTATAATTGGGTCTGTAGTTTTGGCGAACAGCTCAAGGCATTAAGAAAGGACACAGACATTGAAATTATGGAAATTGATGAAATGCACACCTACATCCAGTCAAAAAAAACTACTGCTGGCTCTGGATTGCTGTTGATAGATGTGGGAAGCAATTTATCAATTATGTGCTTGGAAACAGAGACTCAAAAGCCTGTAGGCATTTATGGGACAAGGTCAAGGAAACAAAACCTCTTCAGGTGATGACTGATCACTGCAAGGCTTACAAACAAGTCATTCCCAAAGAAATTCATACATGTTCCAAGGCAGAAACATACACGATAGAAGGGTATAATTCTCTCTTGAGACATTTCTTGGCAAGAATGAGAAGGAAAACCAAATGTTACAGCAAGTCTCTTAAAGCATTACAATATTCTGTTCTTTTGTTCATGGCAAAACGGAATAATCAGCTATCACTTATTACTTAACAATGCCGTTTTGTAAAAAAAGAAATAAAATTATTCCTTTTAAAGAGGTTTTAACATCCTTCAAGAAAGATTGGGTTAATTATGGCTGGGACGGCATAGAAAATATTATTGTCATAGAGAATACACCTTTAGAAATAAAAAATGCAGTTATAGAATTTATGGAAGACGTAAATTGCCAGAAGTTATCTTCCTTACAGCAAAAAGCCCTGGAATTATTAAGGTTAACTAACAAGCCCTTAATAGGCACATCAAGTAGAACGTCGAATGATGAAATGGCATCAGGAGCTGAATTTGATCATAATGCCAAAATATCTTCCTTCTACCTAGAAAATTGCTGGGAAGATTCTCCTTATTTAGATGAACTCTCTAAATTGTATTCTGGGAAGTAAGTTAGTACAATATTTTTACAGGGTATGACAACAGTTTTTGTCTCAGGAACTTTTAATATTCTGCACCCCGGACATATCCGTTTACTGAAATTTGCAGCAGACTGTGGGGAGCATTTAGCAATCGGTGTATATAGCGATAAATTGGCGAATGAAAGTGCTTACATTGCTGAAAAGGAAAGACTTGTTGCAATTCAAAATTTAAGTATTGTCCACGATGCCTTCCTGATTGAAATCCCTCCTGAACAGATTATTGAACAGAAACGTCCTGATATTGTAGTCAAGGGGAAAGAGTATGAAGACCGATATAATCCTGAATTAGAAATACTTCGGGCATATGGAGGGAAACTACTTTTCAGCTCTGGTGAATCTGTTTTTTCTTCATTCAGCTTAATTCGTGAAGAAATTGCTCTTTCTACCTTCACAAACTTGATTCAACCCCGTTCTTTCCTCAATCGTAGGGACATTAAAACAACCACTTTAAAACAGCAGATTGAATCTTTTGGAAAAATCAACGTGTGTGTTTTGGGAGATTTAATCATTGACGACTATATCACTTGTGATGCACTAGGCATGTCCCAAGAAGACCCCACCATTGTTGTTTCTCCAACTGATACTAAACGTTTTTTAGGTGGTGCTGGAATTTTGGCAGCGCATGTGAAATCGCTAGGAGCGAATGAAGTTCACTTTTTTTCTGTATCAGGTGCTACCAATGAAATATCAGAGTTTGCGAATCAGCAACTTGTTGAGTATCAAGTCTCCCCAAACCTTTTGCCCGATATTTCAAGACCGACCACTTTAAAGACTCGCTATCGTACTGACCAAAAGACATTGTTGCGTGTCAACCGACTAAAACAACATGCCATTAGTCAAGAGCTTCAAGACCAGATATTTGACAAATTCATTGACATTGCTAAACAACTAGATTTAGTCATTTTTTCTGATTTCAATTATGGAACTTTGCCTCAAACTCTTGTCAGTCGCATCACTGGTTATTGCCTTCAAAACAAGATTATGATGACGGCTGACAGTCAATCTTCGTCACAAATTGGTGATGTTTCCCGCTTTTCTAATACCACTTTGCTCACTCCAACAGAAAGAGAAGCACGTCTTGCTCTGCATAACCAAACTGATGGTCTGGTTGTCATGGCTGAAAAATTAAGACAAAAAACGAAAGCTCAACACATTTTCATCACAATGGGACACGAGGGCATGTTGGTTCAGACGGAAGAAACAACTGATGACATGCCTGCACTCAATCCAGCTGCAAAGGATTGTGCAGGTGCAGGAGATTGCTTGCTTGCTCTTGCAAGTTTAAGCCTTGCCGCTGGTGGAACGATTTGGGAAGCCGCTTATTTAGCGGCGATTGCTGCAGCATGTCAAGTGAGCAGATTAGGAAATGTCCCGCTGAAAAAATCAGAGGTTTTGGCACAACTGGCGTGACAGATGAAGGCTCTTTTACTTGCAGCTGGTCTTGGAAAACGATTGCGTCCCCTCACTGAAAAAATCCCTAAATGTCTTGTTCCTATTGGCAATCAACGACTTCTTGATTTTTGGTTGCAGCAACTCATCACTGCTGGTGTTCAAGACATTCTCATCAATACGCATTATTTTTCGGAGCAAGTTGAAAGGCATATTCAACAAAGTCCATTTCAAAAATACGTCCAGCTAGTTCACGAGAAAAACCTGTTAGGCACAGGAGGCACACTGTTAACCAATCAAAATTTTTTTGCAGGACAAGCAGGATTACTCATTCATGCCGATAATTTTTGTTTATGCCACTTTCAAAACTTCCTTCAAGCACACCAAAACCGCCCTCAACATACTGTTTTAACTATGATGACCTTTGCTACACCCACTCCTGAAACATGTGGAATTGTTGAGTTAGATCATCAAAATATAGTCCAGCAATTTCATGAAAAAATTGCAAATCCACCTAGCAATCTTGCTAATGGAGCGGTTTATATTTTTGAACATGAAGTCATAGAGTTTTTGCAATCTTTGAACAAACCAATCATTGATTTCAGCACAGAGGTCATTCCCAATTTTCTCGGAAAAATCCATGCTTGGCACAACACTGACATTCATATTGACATTGGCACGCCTCAAACCTATCAACTGGCACAAAATGTTTACTCGCAAAAAATAAAAAAAAGCCTGTCAAATTGATTTCATTCAAAAATTGAGGTATAATCTTTCTCTTTGTTTCTATCTGTTTTTATTCAAAAAAGGAAAAAATGCTTATCAAACGTTCTCAAAGCGGACACTCTCAAAAATTCAAAATAAGAAACGCTTTTAGTCTTATTGAAATTATGGTGGTGATCATCATCATTGGTCTTGTTGCTGGGTTGGTAGGGGTGACAGTTTTTGGACAGCTAGACCAAGCCAGAGTGGACACAACCATCACCAATATACGCGGGTTGCAAACAGCCCTTGATTTGTATAGGTTAAGTAATCAATCCTATCCTCAAACAGAACAAGGACTAGATGCTTTAATCACAAAGCCTGAAGTTGGAAAAATTCCAAACAGCTGGAGTGGTCCTTATATCAATGGGCAGTTACCCAAGGATGGCTGGGACAATGACTTCATCTATCGTAGTGGTGGCAAACAATATGAAATCATCTCTTATGGTTCTGACGGGGAAGAAGGTGGGGCTGAAACAGCAACAGATATTAACTCTAAAGACCTGTAAATCTGATATTCAAAGTTTATTCTAAACACCTTCCATCATCTCCTTTCATGTGCGGGGCATTACACTCATAGAAATTCTTGTTGTCGTTGTTTTACTTGTCGCGATTGGGACAGTGGCAACGCCAAGAATTTTTCAAACTCTGGAAGACCAAGCACAGACTCAATCTCGCCGCATTTCGCAAGTCATCAATTTACTACGAAATGAAGCCATTTTGGGCAGACAGCATTATCAAATCATCTTCAGTCCTAAAGAACAAAACTACACGGTATTTGTTTTGCCCAAAGAAGGAGACAAAGAGCAGGTAAACTCCCCAAATATCCTTCGTCCCTATTCTTTTCCTGAGTCTTTTGTCCTTCGTAACACCTTTCTCAATCAGCAAGAAGCCATACGAGCTAAAGCATTGTTACAATTTACAACTGAAAAAGACGCCAAAGAGATGGTGGTTAAAATTGACAATTCTGGATTTGTGTCCCCATTTGTATTGATGTTTGAGGAAGATGAAACCCTTTGGAATATCTACTCCGAAGGAATTTTAGGCAAAGTTGCAATCAGAGACATCACCCATGAAAATTAGAGCATTTACGCTTTTAGAAACGTTGGCGGCTTTAACCATTCTCACTTTTACCCTCATTGCAACCTATCAGCTCTTTTCAGGTTCAATTCAAGCAGTGTCTTCATCTAAAAGACTTTGGCTAGCCATGCAATACACCCATAATGAACTGATGCGTTGGGAGCGAGCAGAGTCTGTCCCTGTATCGGTGGCACAAGGTAAATTTCAGCCAGATCATGACCTTTTTGGAAGCTCTTGGACAAGACGGATTCAAGACGTTGCTCCATTTCCGGGTGTCATTATCCGAAAGGTCTTGCTTCGTATAGAATGGCAAGAAGGGGCAAGGCAACAAGCATACGAGGCACAAATTTATGTCCGTCCCAAGTAAATCAGGCTTCACACTACTAGAGTTGCTTGCTTCCATTGCATTGTTGTCGTTTATTTCTATGTTGATTTACCGTGCAGTTTTCCAGTTTTCTGATGGGTCTGAAAGAGTTTTGAAAATACTGGAAGCCAGACAAGAGTTAAGATTATTGGGACAAATTGTGCTAGATGATTTACAACGTGTGCAATATCTGACCAACTTCGTCATACTCAACAGTAAAGAAGAACAATACCAGACAGGCATCATCTCAAAGAGATTTGACGGTCCAGAAAGTCAGCCTGCCAGTGCCATTCATTTTCACACAGCAGGAGAAACCCGATTTTTTAACGAAGCAACAGAATTAAAGAAAGACCCTGAATTGCACGAAGTAGGCTACTGGCTTGTTCGCGATCCATTAAAAAACGAATGGATTTTTCAGCGAAGAGAAGATTTTTATATTGACTCTGATATGACAGAAGGAGGCAAATTTCAAACACTTTCCAAACGCATTTCTCTTTTTCAACTTCAATTTTTATCACAAAATATTGTTGATGTAGAAACGGGTCAAATTCAAGAGGTGTGGCTAGACGAATGGGATTCTGCAGAGCAAAAATGTTCCCCTACTCCTTCTGCTGGCAGTGAACCTTGTTTGCCTCTTGCTATTCGTTTGATGATGGGAATTACATCAGAAACGGGTGAAGAATACTTAGACACCCTTGAATTTAATTTGCCTCTTTCTCTACAACGTTAGGGGTAGCATGGTTTTCTGGAGGCAGACCATGTAGAAGATGGTCAGAATCTTTGTTCTGGCAAACCTCCTCACTGAACTCTTTCAAAATAGGTTGTAGCCCCTTCACTTGATTTTGCAGACTCTCGCTATAATGTTTCACACCCTCAAAACATTTTTCTAACTCTTCTTGCCAACGTGTTGAAAAATGACAAATCTTTGCCAATTCTTCATCAACTGATTGAAAATTGGCAGAAGTTTCATGGACTTGTAAATATGGAATCACATGTTCCAGACAATAATCCTCTACTTGCAAAAGCAATTCTTCTTCAGAACGGCGAATCATGGAACTGAACATCATCAAGGGAATTGCAAAAAGCAACCCTAAAAATGTAGTATGAAATGCCGTTGAAAGCCCATTGGTCACACCTCCAAGGGCAGAACGGATTTGCGTATTGATTTGTGAAGAATCCACCGTTTGCAAGAAAATAGAAAACTCTCCTATCGCATCACCCACTCCCAAAACTGTTCCGATAAAGCCGAGAATTGGAATCGCCCAAATCAGTGTGTTGAGCAACACATAGCTATTTTCCACACGATTAAAATTCACATTGGATTGATAATCTAAAATTTGATGAATTTGCTCCTTTTTGGGTATGTTACGAAGATGGCTAAAAATCCTTCTCAACTTTTGATAAACGACACTGTTGGCAAGATTCGTTTTGTGACCTACATGAAAAAATTTGGTGACTTTTTCAAGTTTCTCAAAGCTATTCAAGGGGTCAATACCATCAGAAAACAGTTTAATGATTTCTACATGGTAGAATGCTTTGAGTTTTTTTATCTGAAAGCGATACTGCCACCATCTAAAACCCACTAAAAACAAAGCCCAAAGCGAAAAAAACACAATAATTTGTGAAACAATGCTTCCTAACACATCTTGAAAGGGCAAAAAACTTGGTTGAGGAAGCACAAAAACATAGAGTCCCGTTGTTAAAATACTGCTTAAAACAAAGGATTTGACTGCATCAAAAAGGTCAAGATGCTTGGCTGGTAGCTGATTGCCACAATCCGAACAATAAACGGTTAAAGATGAATTGAGATGAGAACAGACTAAACATTGACGCATGGCTTGATTTTGTTGGGTAGATTATTGAAAATTAAATACAAACAAGGTTTATCTTAACACGTACTAGAGACAGTTGGCACTCAAAATCACATGAAAAATGACACATCAATTTTTAACCCATGAAGTAGAGAAGGCTCGTGAGTCATGGCTACAAGCGATTTGGTCAGTCAAAGCATTTTCTGAAGACAATCTGATGACAACAACAGGCGTGCCTCTCAAGATCATTTTTCAAGGTTGGAAGAATCAGGGGGCAGGTGCAGACTTTACAAATGCCCGCCTATGGATCGGAGACAAAGAGATGCAAGGAGACGTAGAAATTCATTTGCACTCTAGCTTATGGAATACACACCAACATCAACACGATTTGAAATATAACAGCGTGATTTTGCATGTCGTTTTGAAAGCAGACCAACACCGCCCTTGTAGGCAAGACGGCAACGTTCTTTTAGAGCTGGAGCTGAAAGACAGACTGCAAGAGCAAAGTTTATGGCTTTTAGATGACCCCGAATTGTGGCTTCAAAATTATGACCAGCTTCCCGGACTTTGTGGTGTTGAAGTTTCCAAATGGTCTCCTGATTTGCTCCTCGCATGCCTCAACCATGCTGGCAAGTTGCGTATGCTTCAAAAAGCTGAAAAGATACTTGAAACTTGGCATGAACAACCTCCTGATGAAATCCTTTATCGCCTTCTTTTGCGAGCGTGCGGACAAACCAAATATGCTCTTGCTTTTGAGCAATTAGCCCACTGTTTCCCGCTTGCTGACATACAAAAAGACTTGTCCAGTTCGTTTCGCGAAGGACGCATGCAAATATTAGCTCGCTGGTTTGGAGCATGTCATTTGCTTGAAGATTTGCATTTGGCAAAAGATGCTTCCGTCAGGAGAGAACAAATGCGATGCTTGCAAATTTGGAAGACCCTGACCAAAAAACCTGACATCGCCCTCCCCTTTACAGGAGCTTCCCGACCATACAATTCACCACAAAGGCGGTTGGTTGGAGTTTTTCATCATTTGCATCAATGGGGAGAAACAGGCTTGTTGAAAGGCTGGCTAAAATTTTTGTTAAAATGGAGTCAAATCACAGATTCTAAACGGCTCATCAAGACCATTCAAAAAGACTGCAATACTCTTTTTAAAACTCCAAATTGGGAGGTTTGGAACTCGCATTTCAATACAGAAAAAGCCACAGCAAACAAGTCCCAACTGCTTGGAAAATCACAGCAAAACGTCATCTGGAACAACGCAATCATTCCTTTTTTTCTGGCATATGCCAAGCATCATCAATGGAAGCAATTAGAAACCTTGCTTGAAACCATTTTTTCAACTCTCAACCATGAGCCATCTAACAATATCACAAGATTTATGGCAAAACGACTGGCTCCTGCGTCTTTGCCAAAATCTAATTCTTCATGCACTCAACAAGGACTTTTACATCTTCATCATCAATACTGCCAAAACTTTGAATCAGGTTGCCACCAATGCAAAATCTTGCCTTTCCTAAAAACATTTCAACAACAATGGGATTCCAGAGAATAAGTCAATTTTTTTATATTGAAAAACCATCATCAAGATTGACAAGAGTCAGCATAGCTAATTTTTGGATTTGGCGTATAATTTGTATAGTTTTAATCACGATTTTATAGACATCGCTCAAACGAATCATAACAAAATGGGTTTGAAAAATTCTTGTTGGGCTGAACTTAGACATGAGACACTTTTTAAAAGATTAATCTGTGGCAGAAGCAATCGGTGCAGGAAAGTTAGCAAGGAATACTGATTTACTACTAGCTGGTGGTGTGATGGCAATATTAATGGTGATGGTCATGCCGTTGCCTGAATTTTTGCTTGATCTCTTACTAGCCATTAGTGTCACTCTTGGTGTCCTCATTCTATTTGTTTCGTTGTTCACTGAAAAAGCTCTTGATTTTTCATCATTTCCTACTGTCCTTCTCATCTCCACTCTTTTTAGACTTTCTTTAAACGTTGCCTCTACCCGTTTGATCTTGCTCAATGGTAACAAAGGCGTCAATGCGGCAGGTGAGGTCATCAAAGCATTCGGGGAATTTGTCATCGGAGGAAACCAGATTGTTGGGATTATTCTGTTTTTGATTTTGGTGCTGATTAATTTTGTCGTGATTACCAAAGGTGCTGGAAGGATTGCAGAAGTCGCTGCACGTTTCACCCTTGATGCCATGCCCGGTAAACAAATGGCGATTGATGCAGACTTGAATGCAGGTTTGATTGATGAACAGGCGGCAAAAGAAAGACGCACATTAGTCCAACGAGAATCCGATTTTTACGGAGCGATGGACGGAGCAAGTAAATTTGTAAGAGGTGATGCCATTGCAGGTTTGATTATCAGTGCTATCAATATCATTGGCGGATTGATTGTTGGCATGACTCAATATCAGATGAGTGCAGGCGATGCCTTCAATACTTATTCTCTGTTGACCATTGGCGATGGTCTTGTCTCACAAATTCCATCTTTGATCATTTCAGTTGCCGCAGGTATTGCTGTGACTAAAGCATCAGCAGACCAAAAACTTTCTATTGACCTACAAAAACAGGTCTTCAGTAATCCTCAAGCATTGTTTGTTGCAGCATTGGTTTTGTTTGCCTTTGCCATCGTACCGGGTATGCCAACGATGCCCTTCTTGATGCTGGCATTGTTTACTGGTGGCGGTGGATACCTTGTCAAACAAATGGTTGCAAAACATGAAACCCAAGAACACGAAGAGCAACAACGCAAAGAACTTGAAGAGATAGATGAAGCCCCAGAAGACATTACAGGATTGCTCCCTATTGATGTTTTTGGGTTGGAGCTAGGATACGGCTTGATTCCACTTGTTGATGCAGAACAAGACGGAGAAATTTTAAAAAGAGTGAAGGCAATCAGGCGTCAAATGGCTCTTGACTTTGGCTTCATCGTTCCGCCTTTGCATATCAAAGACAACCTTGAACTTGCCCCAGGTGAATACTCAATCACGATTAAAGGCATTGAAGTCGGACGCAGTGAATTGATGGTTGGTCATTATCTTGCTATGAAGACAGGAGAGGTTGACGAAGAAATTCCCGGAATTGACACAGTGGAGCCTGCTTTTGGTTTGCCTGCTATGTGGATTACTTCTGACCAAGAAGAAACTGCACAATTTGCAGGCTATACGGTCGTTGACCTTCCAACGGTGCTAGCAACACATGTCACAGAAATTTTGAAAAATCACGCTCACGAATTTTTAGGCAGACAAGAGGTGCAGAATTTGCTTGATAACTTTGCTAAAACAGAACCCAAAGTCGTAGAAGAGCTTGTACCAAGCCTTCTTTCATTGGGTGTAGTACAAAAAACTTTGCAAAATCTTTTGCGAGAACGTGTTTCAATCAGAGATTTACATACCATTTTAGAAACACTTGCAGACTATGGCGGTTTGACAAAAGATGCAGATTTGCTGACAGAATATGTTCGTCAAGCTATGGCAAGACCTATCACAAGACAATATCAAACGGCTGACGGTCAGCTACCTTTGATTACATTAAGCCAAGAAATTGAAGACCAGATCGCTCATTCTATTCAAGACACAGGACATGGCACTTATCTAGGATTAGCACCTGAAATCTCACAAGCATTGATTAACAAAATTGAGGAAATGATGGAGCTTTTTGCTGTGAATAATTACAATCCTATTCTGCTTTGTTCGCCTTTGATTAGACCTCATATCAAACACTTGATTGAAAGATTTTTGCCAAATTTAGCAGTCTTGTCTCATAACGAAATTTCGCAAGATGTGAGGATTGAATGTTTAGGAGTTGTGGAGTAAGAGATGAATTTAAAACGTTATCGTGTCAATACGATTCAAGAAGCCCTTCAGCAGATCAAAAAAGATTTGGGTCCTGATGCTGTGATTGTCTCTACAAGACAAGTGAAGGAATCGTCAGGGAAATTTGGACTTTTTGGCAAAACGATGCTAGAAGTCACTGCCGCAAAAGATGCTAAACCTGCTCCACCTCCTCTAAAAAAACCAATGCCTGAACCTATCAAACCTGCTGTGTCCCCCATTCCTGCACCAATCGCTGCGAAAGTCACTGCGCTAGAAACCAAGCAAGTCTTAGCACCCATTCAAGAAGAAATTCAAGAACTCAAAAGCATGATTCAATCCATGCAACAAAAGCCATCCGTAGAGAAAAAAACGATTGGACATTTGCAACAAGAGCTGAGCGAAGTCAAGCGATTGATTCATTCTTTTGCTGCAGAAAATGCACAAATGCGGGATTCCAATTTACATGAAAATTTGTTGGCATTGTATCAACAAATGGTGTTTGCAGGTCTTGAAGAAAAGTTTGCCAAAAGGCTGGTTGCAGAAGCACAAAAAAATATCCCACCAGAAGAACTGGAAAACTTTCTTTATGTCAAAATTTTTATTGCAAGAATGGCTATGAAAATTGTCAAGACCACCAACGGCATTGAGAAAGAAGGGCACAAACAGCGGGTGATTGCACTCATTGGTCCAACAGGTGTTGGCAAAACGACCACACTTGCCAAAATGGCATCAGAACAAAAAATGAAATATGGACGAAGTGTTGGTCTTGTGACACTGGACACATACAGAGTGGGAGCCATAGAACATCTACGTTCTTACGCTAAAATTATGCAAATTCCTTTTGATGTTGTGGCAAACAAACAGGAACTGGAACAAGTCATCTCAAGGTCTGTTGACCTTGACGTCATTTTGATTGACACAGGAGGACGTTCACAGCGTGACTTTGAACAAATGACTGAACTTCATGCTATGATTGACGACCCCAGATTTGAAAATTATTTGACACTGAGTACCACAACCAAAGATGCTGAAATGAGCGAAATCACAAGACGTTTTGGTGAAATTCCTATTGAAGGCGTGATTTTTACAAAACTTGATGAAAGCACAACTTGTGGCTGTATTTTCAATCATGCCATTCGCTTTAAAAAACCTGTTGCTTTTTTAACAACAGGTCAACAAGTTCCAGATGACATTGAACCTGCTTCAAAAGAGAGACTTGTTGATCTATTACTTAACATTTCAGGTAGTGCATAAGGTTGACAAAGCTAACTACTGCTCATCGCTTAAAGTATCTTGCAAAACATCTTGTTTGAAAATCTGAACATGAAAGTTATAGAAAGACGGGTCGTTCAAAAACAAATAGACACTATTTAAGTTGAATTATGAACGATCAGGCGGCTAAATTGAGGCAAATGAATACAACGATGCCTGTCTCCCGTGCCAAAATCATTAGTGTCACCAGCGGTAAAGGAGGAGTTGGCAAGACAAATGTGACAATCAATCTTGCATGTGCCTTAGCCAATCGTGGTAGAAAAGTTTTTATTTTAGATGCAGATTTTGGGCTTGCCAACATTGATGTTTTACTTAATTTATCTCCACCTTATACCATTGATGATGTGCTTGCTGGGAGTAAAACCATGGACGATGTTGTGGTAGAAGGACCTTGTCAAGTGTCTATTCTGCCAGCAAGTTCGGGTGTTGGAGAAATGGCAGAGCTTCCACCCCACGAACAACAGAGGCTTTTACAAAAACTCTCAGAAATCCAAATGCCTATGGACTATCTTTTAATTGACACTGGTGCAGGCATTGCCTCCAGTGTGTTACGATTTAACACTTCTGCCGATAAAGTCTTGATTGTTGCCACACCAGAGCCAACATCCATGACTGATGCCTACTCATTGATGAAGATTTTGTCCGAAAAATACAGCCTCAAAAATTTTAACATTCTAGCAAATCAAGTTAGCTCTCAACAAGAAGGAGGACTTGTTTTTGAAAGACTGAATAAAGTGGCATACGATTTTTTAAATGCCAATTTGACCTATTTGGGATTTATCTTAAAAGATACCCATTTCACCAGAGCAGTCAGACAGCAACGTCCACTGCTTGAAGTGTTTCCCAAAGCAGCCGCAAGCGTTTGTTTCCATACTCTGGCACGTCATGTTGACACACCGACTTTTTGGCAATCAAGCGAGATGATTAATCAACAACCACTTTCTTTTTGGGAGAGGTTGAGCTTATGGAAACGACGTCGCTAGCATTACATGGAACAAGCCAATGAAACCGAATCCTTATACACAACAAAAAACAAGAGAAGCCTTGATTCTGGAAAATGCCTACTTAATCAAACGTGTTGTCAGACGCATGCGTGCAAGGTTACCTTCTCACATTGAAGAAGATGAATTGTATCAAGCAGGCACAATTGGTCTGATTGATGCACTAGATAAGTTTGACGCTTCTCGCGATGTGAAACTCTCTACTTATGCAGAGTTTCGTATCAAAGGTGCGATTCTTGATGAACTACGTTCAATGGATTGGGCGCCACGTTCTGTCAGGAGTGCAGGGCATCGTTTGGAAAAGGCATTTACCAAGTTGTGTAACCAATTTCAAAGAGACCCCACAGATTCAGAGATGGCTAGGGAGTTGGAAATGTCCACCAAAGAGTATCAGGAGTTTGTTGATAAAACCAAACCATTGACTTTGCTTTCTTTTGAAGATTTAGGCGGTTCAACAAATGACGAAGGAGAAACTACCGATATTCTTGAAGTCATTGCTGACCCCAAATGTGAAGACCCTTTTGAACTGGCAGAACTCAATCAAGCACGTGCTATTTTGTCAGATGCCATCAAAAAGCTCACAGAGCAAGAACAATTGATCCTTTCACTTTATTACATGGAGGAGATGAATTTGAAAGAAGTTGGTGCAGTGCTTGGGGTGTCAGAATCTCGCGTCTCTCAAATACGTTCTAAAACGATTCTCAAACTACGTGCATTGATGAAAGTTCAACTTGAGAATAAGAAAAAATGATACAAGCAGCACAAATAGAGGAACTTTTGCAAAGTATGATTCAGAAGCAACAACAAAAAGTACTGAATGTTGCCAATTCTATTTTGCCGAATGTGACACACGAAGACATTCGTAATCCTCAAGATTTCCCTGCTTTGTTTGATGATGCTGTTTTTAACTATGAAGATGGCATTTTGACAGGCTATTTGTCTGTGCAAATGGCTCTTCGTTCCTATTTTTCAAAAGGTAAAATCATGAAACCAAAACGAATCCTTGTGATTGAAGATCAAGTAGATTACAGATTTTTATTGCAACAAAATTTAGAAAACGCAGGCTACGATGTGGACGTTGCTGGAACTGTAGATGAGGGGATCACAAAATTTTATCAAGCACCTCACGATTTAGTCATTACAGACATGCTCTTCCCAAACGGTCAACAGGCAGGAACAGCAGTGGTCTTAAAAATCAAAGAAGACTTTCCTCATGCCAAAATCATAGCCATTTCGGCAGAAACTCAGACTTTGGGGGTGTCTTATTTAGAAAGTGCTGCAGAGTTTGGGGCAAACCGAATCTTGTATAAACCCATCCAACCTGAAGTGATGCTTGATGCTGTCAAAACGTTGTTGGACGAACCCATCTAAACAGACTGTTTTTCTGTCATTTGTGAGTCTTTTTGAGCTTCAGTCTGTTCTTGTGTTTGGGGTTCTAGTGAATCGGCTAGGGTATTGAAAGTATCTTCGGGGGAGTCTTTCCAATCTTTGAGGTGTGAGAATTTTGTAGCAACTGACCCAGTTTCATTCAATGTTTCCTTCACTTCATCAAAAGTAGGGTCTTGTGTGATTTGGTCTAACTCTTTCTGTGCGGCATGCTTGAATTGATTAGATGCACGTTTAAAGTCTGCCAATCCTTTACCCAACGTCCGCAAAACCTTAGGCAGTTCATTTGGTCCAATGAAAACCAATGCAATCACTCCAATAATGATAAGTTCAGGGATTCCTATACCAAACATAATGTTGCTACTCTCAAAAAATGTTGATTACTGACATTAAACAAACGTGCCATGTGTGCCAGGGAACGGGTCAAAAGCATGGCTTCAAACAGCATGCCTCTATTCAAATCAATGCAAAATCAGCATGTTACGAATGCCGAGGTCGGGGGTTTCAGCTAACAGACTTGGGAGCTGAGATCTGGAAAGTGTTTGAGCCATTGGTTGATGAACGTGTCAAAAAACATCGCTAGTTCGTCTCCTTCTTCTCAATCGCACTGAGCAAGACCTCATTGAGAGAAACCAAAGCATTAAAAATTGCAAAGCTGTAAGAAAGAGACTGCTCTGTGTTCAGCTTTTTCATCTCATTGATGGCAAACTTCAAGCTATAAATCGCAACATTAGACCTTGTACGATATTTTTCTGAAAGCTCCATCCCTGCAAGTCTTTGCTCCACATTTTCAACATACTGCTGACACACGTAAACAAACTGATCTTCTCCTAAAGATTGCTGAGGTGAGGGTGCTAGAAACTCAATGCCTTCCAGCATTTTTTTAGTATTCAAGGTCATTCTCTGAAAATTCCATTATTATCTCTTCAATTTAGCACAAAAGACAAGACTATTGTCTCAAATTTTTTAATCCATTGGACTGCCACAGATTATAAGCGGCTAATAAGGTAAGTTCATCAAAGCGCCCACTAGGAGCGATGTCATAATATTTTGTATAGGCAATGACAGAAAAATGAACAGCAGCTGCAACAATTTCATCTTGATCTTTTTCAGAAAGTTCGTTTCTTTTGACCAAATAATCCAAGTAAAAGAAGTGTTGTTCAAAAGGCTTGTCTGGTGAAAGTCCTTCTTTTGGACCAAGCGGAAGCTCAAAAAAATCTATCACTGCCATCAACGGTTTATGTATTTCTGGAATGGCTACTAACTCCTTTTCAGCGATCTGGTTTTCTCGCTTTTGTGGCAAAAGGAGTTCATTCAAGGTTGGCATATCCAACTTTCCATTTTTATAAAGTTGTACATTCCTAACGGCATCTCTGGAGCAACGTTGATAGACTTCCTGAATGACGTTTAAAGTGTGTTGAGGGAGTTTTTCCCCCATCAATTTTTGTATCAAGTTTAATTTATCTTGATGGCTCACAGGTAAGGATAACACTTTTTTTAAGGGAATTTGACTGCCTTCCTGACCATTTGGTAATGCCACCATTTGCTCCATCGCACCTTGGTAAGTTGTCGCCTCCTCCTCCGCTTGTTTTCTTAAAAGGTCTAACTCTGCTGAAAGAGCCAGAATATTGCTCACGCAAGTCATACGTTCAATACGTTGCTGGAAGTTGCATTGTTCTAAATGAGCTGTTGCAGTTTTGATAGCTTCTGCGTAACTGGTCAAGTCTGCTTCGTGGGTGTAGTTCAAGTGATTGATGCCTGTGAGTGCAAGATGAGTGATTTCTTCAGACTGCTGCAAATTCATAGGATTGGGGCTTGAATGTTTTTGGAAGGCACTTGCAAAATTAATCAAAGACTTCCGAGCATCTTGGTTAATCTGTCGTGATTGTTGTTTGAGCTGATTCATTGCCTTGAGAAAAGCCTGTTTTAAAGCAGCAGCATTTGGTGAACGATTGGGAGACGGAGGACGTGCTTTAGGGCTGGAGGCTTTCAAAGATTGGAGAAACTTTTGAGAAAATTTTTGGACAGCAGGCACCAAATAGTCGCAAGAATGAAGCTGTTCGGGTTCTGCCATATATTGCAAAAGGTCTTTTAACTTTTGCGGTTGTTTTGCTCCAATGAATGACACCACTTGTTCCACACTTTGCACAGGATAAACCGACCGCACTGCACGCAGAAAAAGCAAAGTTTTCGCAGTTGACAAATTCCACAATTCAACAAGTTGAGCATCAATGACCCTCTTGGTTGCTACCAAGTCTGCACTTTTCAATTTATGCAACATGGGAATCACAGAATAGATTTGGTCAAATGCCCCTTTGTTTAAAAGATAGTGGTTTGGACAAGTATATTCGTTGCGCACCAGTATAGGAATTTTATTGATGCTCTGCTTAAATTGGAGATGCCGCTTCAAATACAAATTTTCTTGAAACTGAAGGACAGTCAAAAAGTTTTCAAAAATGTCATAGATTGTGGGAGAGATATTGTCAGGGGCAAGCACCAACAACTCAAAATAGTATCGTATAAAAAAATCTGTGACCGCTCTCATTAAATAATGGCTTTCTAGTTGTTCTGTCAAAGTCCTACCATTCCACATGATAGAACGTCCAATCAGAAACAAATCCCTGTTGAGAATTAAACTAGGATTAGAGACTGCTTTGCTTGACTGAGATTGCTGGTCATAAATTTCTACATCTTCTCCAAGATTTTGCAAAAATTGCTTCAAAAAGACATCAGAAAACTCTACACGACTTAAAAGGTTGATAAGACCACAAATTTGGAGTTCATTGGCAAACGAAGACAGCTCTGCTTGTGATTTCAGTTGAGAACAGAATACGAAGAGAAAAGACGGAAAGAAATTTTGGAGTATTTGAATTTGCTCAACATGTTGACGACCTTCTAATGCTTTATTTAAAACAGGGGATTTTTTGTAACGTTCAAGGTTAATGTTAAAAAGTTTAAAGATAGGAGGTATGGTTTGAATCACACGACTGATAAGGTGACCAATGGGTAAATCTTGCTGGACAGGATGCGTTAATAACTTTTGGTATTGATTTGGTAAGATTCCTGATCCTGCCATTTTTGTATGCAAGTTCGTGTTAAATATGAATCAAAGAATTTTCAGTGATGAGATGATGGACTGAAACATCAAAGTGATCTGCTGGAACATAGTCAATGATCTGCTTTTCAAGGCAAGCTCCTACCAGTGGTTGCTCAACCTCAAACAACAAACGATCATAGTAGCCTTTTCCGTAACCCAACCTTGCCCCCGTCAGACTGAATGCCAAACCGGGAACAAACCAAAGATCAACCTCTTGCTTATGAATGACTTTTGCATGGGTTGCAGGCTGTCTCACTCCAAAAGCTCCTATCGTCGTTTGGTCTTCTTTACCTAAAACAGCCAATTTTATCTCTGTTGTCTGTCTGGAAAATTTTGGAATGACAACAGTTTTCCCCAACACATGACACTGCTCAATCAAAGGGGTTAAACTCATCTCATGGGGTAAATTCATGAAACAATGAATGACTTTTGCGTTTAAAAAAAGCTCCCAATTTGAATAAGTTTGACAAACAACCTCTTCAGAGACAGGTTGTAATTTTTGTCTCACCCATTTTCTTAAAATTTTTTTGTGTTCATCAACATTCATTCTGGTTGTGCTACCACCACGTCCCCACTTAAAATCCTATGACGATCAGACTGCTCTACAACAGCAAAAGCATGTCTTTGTTTGACGATTTTGACAACCGCTTGACCAACTTCGCTTAATCGTTCACGCTTGACGGTTGTCATCGCTGTTTTGACAACCGCTTGTTGGCTTTCATTTCGTTCTTTTTTGCTTGATAGTTGACTTTTGACCGTTTTTTCATTGGTAGATTCATCAAATGTTCTTCTATAAATTCTAAAACGACGATTGTTGCGTATTTTGTCCTGTTTACCCAACGAAATTTTAATCCACGTTCTATTCGCTTTGGTTTCAAGAATGAATCCCCTTTGGGGCAAAGCTTTTTGAACCCGCAACTTTAATCCTTCCTTTAAACTGTCTTCTTGCGTTTTTTGCAAATAAACCCCTGTTTGTAAAATTAAACGTTCAGGAGACACTTGATAGATTTTAATTTGGATCAAGGCATCTGCTGGCTTTTGGTCAGTTTCAGGATGGTCTGTAAATTGAAAAATCCCAACATATCTTGTTTTGAGAAGTTGCCCAAATTTTAAAACAGCTTGTTCGTCTTTCAATGAAAGCACTTGTTGCTTGGCATGTTGAATGCGAGATTCAGGTAATTGTTGTAAATGTCCATGTTTTAGAATTTGGTCTTTAAGAATTTTAAGAAATTCTTCTTGCTTAGAAGTGAGAGAGTTCGGGAAGGCTTCAAAAAAAATGAAGTCCTGCTTTTTGATAAGCTCAACAGATTTTGGAGGATAAGGAGCTGTTTTTTGGTCTGTCAGCTCAATCTGTGCCTCATGGTATGGAATCACAGACGTGCAACTGCCCAAAATCAAGACAGCCCACACGCCCGATAAAAAACGATTTGCACTTCCCCCAACAGAAACAAATCGCATTGACTCAATAACGGTAGAGTTCTGGTTTATAAGGTCCTTCTACGGGAATTTGAAGGTATTCAGATTGCTCTTCGGTCAAGGTTTCTAGTTTGACTCCAAGTTTGGCAAGGTGTAGTTTGGCTACCTTTTCATCTAACTCTTTAGGGAGCAAATAAACCTCGCAATTTTCATAGTTTTCAGGAGTATTCCAAAGCTCAATTTGTGCTAAAGTTTGGTTTGTAAAACTTGCTGACATCACAAAGCTAGGGTGTCCTGTGGCACAACCCAAATTCACCAAACGTCCCTCTGCCAAAACAATCAAACGTTTACCATTTGACCATTTGTATTGATCTACTTGGGGTTTGATAGCCTCTTTGACCAACGATGCGTCTGCTTCCAAATCTGCCATGGCAATTTCATCGTCAAAATGTCCAACGTTACAAACGATAGCAAGGTCTTTCATTGCGTTCATGTGTTGCTTATTGATGACATCTTTACAACCTGTTGCCGTGACAAAAATGTCTCCAATAGGAGCAGCTTCGTCCATTGTTACGACCTCAAAACCTTCCATTGCCGCTTGCAACGCACAAATCGGGTCAATCTCTGTGATTAATACTCTTGCCCCTGACGTTCTCAATGCCTGTGCAGAGCCTTTCCCAACGTCTCCATAGCCAGCAACAACCCCAACTTTACCAGCAACCATGATGTCTGTTGCACGACGTAAGCCGTCAATCATAGACTCACGACAGCCATACAAGTTGTCAAATTTGCTTTTGGTGACAGAATCATTCACATTGATTGCAGGAATTTTCAAGTCTCCAGACTTTGCCATTTGGTAGAGACGATGCACGCCCGTTGTTGTTTCTTCAGACACTCCACGAATGCCGGGCAACAAGTCAGGTCGTTTTTCATGGACATATTGGGTCAAATCACCCCCATCATCAAGAATCATATTGAGTGCTTGACCACCTCCAAAATCCAGTGTTCTTTTAATGCAACTCCAATATTCTTCGTCTGTTTCACCTTTCCAAGCAAAAACAGGGATTCCTGCGGCGGCAATCGCAGCAGCAGCATGGTCTTGCGTTGAAAAAATGTTGCATGATGACCAACGTACGTCTGCACCAAGAGCTGTCAAGGTTTCAATCAACACGGCTGTTTGAATGGTCATGTGCAAACAACCTGCAATCCTTGCTCCTGCTAAAGGTTTGCTTTCTTGGTACTCTTTTCTTAACTCCATTAAACCCGGCATTTCTTGTTCAGCAAGAGTAATCTCTTTGCGTCCCCATTCTGCGAGGCTAATGTCTTTGACTTCATAATCTTGATTGGCAATCGGTTTGACAGATGCTTTACTCATGATCTCCTTACTCAATTTATTTGTGGTTAATGGAATGCAAGCCCTAAAAAAAGAACTTGCGACAAAATCTCTGTCAATCTCCCAAAATGGACATAGCAGATTGGCAAAAGATAAACCCATAAATTATACTTCAATTCTTTAGAAATACAATAGAGATAGTTTGTCTAAACTTGAATTTTTGTATAGAATGGACAGCTTATATCACATCTGCTCAAATCATTTGCCAATGGAAGAAAGTCAATTTACAGTTGCTCAACAAATAGAAAGCCTCACCAAAGAAGCTGAATCACAAGCAATTTGGCTTCAACAGCTTGACCAAGAAATCCATCGCTCCATCATTGGTCAAAAAGAGATGGTTGATGCACTACTTGTTGCATTGCTTGCTGATGGACATATTTTGATGGAGGGCTTGCCCGGTTTAGCAAAAACAACCGCCATCAAAGCACTGGCTCAAGCATCAAATACCTCTTTTCACAGAATCCAGTTTACTCCAGATTTGCTCCCCTCTGACATCACAGGCTCACAAATCTTGAACCCAACAACATACGAATTCACCATCAAAAAAGGTCCTGTTTTTTGCAATTTATTACTGGCAGATGAAATCAATCGCGCACCTGCCAAAGCACAGGCGGCATTGTTAGAAGCCATGCAAGAAAGGCAAGTCACGATTGGCGGAGAAACTTTTTTGCTAGAAAAACCTTTTTTGACACTTGCTACACAAAATCCCATTGAACAAGAAGGCGCCTATCAGCTACCAGAAGCACAAGTTGACCGATTCTTGCTCAAAATTATTGTGAGCTATCCCAAAGCCCAAGATGAACTAGAAATGCTCCAAAAGGTAGATCAAGGCACTCTTGAAAATCACACTCCGCAAACACAGCTCACCAATGACACTTTGCTCAAAGCCCAAGACCTAGCTAAACGCATTTTTATTGACCCAAAGCTCATTCAATATATCCTTAACCTCACACGTGCCACCAGAAACCTTGTTGATGCAGGTTGTGCCGAGCTTGCTCCAATGGTGGACTTTGGTGCTTCGCCACGTGCGGGCATTGCCCTAATGAAGTGTGCCAAAGCCAAAGCCTTGCTTGACAAAAGAGGCTTCGTTCTCCCCCAAGACGTCAAAGACATTGCTCCTTCTGTTTTAAGGCATCGTATCATCACCAGCTATATTGCAGAGGCAGAAGGCATCACATCAGAGCAAATTCTCCAAAAAATCCTTGCCTCTGTTCCTACTCCTTGAAAGTTTCATTTGACTCATCAATCTAAAAGCATGGCTTATATCTCCATTGATACACTCCAAAAAGTATTAGCCAATGATGTGTTCAGTTATGCCAAAGACTCTAAAAAAGCGGCGGGGCGAGCTTTGGGAACTTTGGTAGAAATCATCAACTTTTACTTACTAAAATCTTGGAATTATGAAAAACACACTGTGATAGAAAGACGCCTTCCGGAGTATGCGAACCCTAGCATTAAACATAATGTTGAGTTCACCCTCCACCCAACAGAAAAAATAGGTCGTATCACTTTGTCTGACAAAGATTTACCTTTTACTGCAAAGAAAATTCATAAAAAGTTGAATCAATCACTTTGCACAACTCACGAACTCAAGAATATGCAGTTGCTTTCTAAATCAAGACTGCTACGGAACGCTTGCATGATTTATGAAGGTGAACGTCAGCTAGTCTTAGCTTACCTTGAAAACAAATTTGGGGGAAATTGGAATGTTTTGATACAAAAACTGTTGCCTCAACCATTTGCTATGTTTGAATGTAAAAGAGTTGGCGTAGAAGAAGGAATCAAGAAAGGTCCCCAAACCATTGAAAAAGCAAAGCAAGGAGCTTATGTTGCAAAGTCTATCTCTTCTCTGCAAAAAATTAGAATGACTGATGGAAGTATTTATGGTGCTTTGTCAACTGAAAATGATGTTTTGCATTTAAAGCCCTACGAGGAGTTTCGTCAAAGTATTATTGACTCCAACAATCAAGATCTATTGCGACACTTTATTCTTACGATAGGCATTGTGAGTAATCATGGTAACTGGTTTACCTCTGACAATCATAATAAGGAACTTGAAATACTCGCTCAGTCCTACGATTGGCTACTATTTTTGACAGACCAAGGACTTGGAAAATTTGTTGATGATTTATTGCTTAATCCAGTTGAACGGTATGAGTCAGTTAAGAAAGCATTCATACAAAGCTACACAGGCGACAAGGGGAAAAATAGGTTTACAAAGGTACAGATTTCTTGGGAAGCTCATCAGAGTCTTCAAAGATATTTTCAGGACAATTTAGAAGAAGTAGAAAGTTGGTTCAACACTATTTCGCCAGTAAGGTTGACAATACAAGACCTCAAAACTCATCTCCAAATTCTTGCATCAAAAAACTGGAAAGAATAATTAAAAATGACGGCAGGCAGGACAGTGAATGCTCAAAGTGTAGATTGGTGTACACCAGCTCAATATGTTGAAGCAGTCAAACAAGTCTTTGGGGGATTCATAGATTTAGATCCTTGCTCAAATCAATGGTCAGTAGTTCATGCAAAAAAAGAGTTTATTTTGCCAATACACAATGGATTAGTAGAAGAATGGAATTATCCGACCATCTATGTCAATCCTCCTTACGGAGCAGATAGAGAACGCAAGACAACCATCAAACATTGGCTCGGTAAATGTCATCATGCCTACCAAACATTTGCTTCCGAAGTGATAGCATTGATCCCCGTGGCTGCTAATACAAGCCACTGGAAAGAGTACATTTGGGGTCAAGCTACAGCGATTTGTTTTTTGTACGATACTCGTCTCAAATTTCTTGAAAATGGAAGTAGTGAAGGCAAAGGGGCTCCAATGGCTTGTGCAATGATTTACTGGGGACAACATTATCAAAAATTTTTTGATGTCTTTCTCCCTTTTGGTGCCGTTGTCAGTTTGCAAAATCTAGTAGGAAAGCAGGTAGGTACAAGGAAAATGAAAAACTCAAAACAATTTAGTCTATTTCTAACACAAGCAAGATTTCAAAACAAATTGATACCAAATAAAAAATACTGTACAAAGTAGTTTCTAACCTCCTCAATCTCAAAACATTTTTTCAACGCATCTAATCCTATTCACATTGTTTTACAGATTGTCTTATGAACGCGACACAACAAAAACATCAAAAATTAGTAGAAGACCTTTTAAAATTTGCTCAGACACAAGGGGCAGACATCGCATCAGTCAATCTCAACGTAGGGTCTTCCTTCAATGTAGAAGTTCGTAAAGGGGAGATTGAAGTCCTTTCAGAGTCTCAAAGTTCTGGATTAAGCATGACAGTCAGTCAGTCAGGCAAACGGTCTTCTTTTTCTTCCAATGACTTGTCTCTTGATTCTGTGAAAACCTTACTGCAATCTACTCTTGAATCCCTGCCATACATGGAAGCAGATGAATACTACACCCTGCCAAACCCTGAATTACAAGGCAAAGCCGAAGGCGACCTAGATTTAGAAGATGCCCAACTTGCTGATGTCCCTGCTACTGATAAAATCAGCTGTGCTAAAGAACTGGAAGAGTTAGCCTTCAAACAAGACTCACGTTGTCAATGCGACCGTGCCTTTTTTAGTGATACAGCAGGCTATTCCATTTATGGTGATTCTAACGGATTTTTAGAATTGACATCAGGAACATCATGTGCCAAAGGTGTTTTTTTATGGATAGACTCACCTGATTCAAGCGGAGAAAATCAAGGACGCAAGCAATCTGACGGCTGGTATGATTCCTCTTGCTTTTATTCCAAACTCCAACACAATGACGACATTGCTCAAGAAGCCATTCAACGTACTTTGCGTAAATTAGATGCCACCAAGCCTAAAACTTGCGAAGTCCCTGTCATTTTTGACAGACAAACCTCACGCACATTCTGGAAGTCTATCGCTAGTGCTTTGATGGGCGGGGCGTTGTACAGAAAACAATCCTTCTTGCTGGACTGTTTAAATGAAACGATTGCAGACTCATCAATCTGTTTGTATGATGACCCTCTTTTGCCACAAAAAATGGGAAGTCGTTATTTTGATAGCGAAGGCGTCAAAGCACAGCCGATGACTCTTATTGAAAATGGAATCTTGAAAAATTACATGCTTTCTACCTACTCGGCAAACAAACTGGGCATGACAACAACAGGGCATGCAGGGGGGCATTCCAACCTGATTTTGAAAGCAGGAAATACCCCAGAATCTGAATTGATTGACTCTATTTCTGACGGACTTTACATCACCTCACTCAAAGGGCAAGGAATCAACATTACAACAGGCGATTATTCTCAAGGAGCAGAAGGTCTATGGATTCGCGATGGCAAACTAGCAGAGGCAGTCTGTGAAATCACCATTGCAGGAACATTCCAAGACATGCTGAAAAACATCACCATGATTGCTTGTGAAGTGGACGACCGAAGTTCTATACGTACCCCCGCTTTTAAGCTCAAAAAATTAGCCGTCAGCGGTCTTTGAAAAGCTCAAAAAATTCTCACCACTCAGCTTTCTTTTCAAAAATCCCCTTGCATGTATTTTTTGTTTCATGTATCATTTTCTTTGTTTTCATTTAGTCATAAATTGTCTTTTTTCGTGTTTAAGTTTCAGGAGGTTTTGATGAGTTTCTTTAAAAAATGCAAAAGTGGTTTTCAGTTGGTTGGTGGTGTGTTGTTAAGCGTGATGGTGCTGTCTTCTTGTAATTCAGAAGGGGGCAAAGAAAGTGTGCAGTTGTCCATTGGGGCAGACTCAAGTGCGTCTTCTTCCAAGTGGGACAAAGCGACCATTCGGTCAAACTATGCTTTGATTTTTAGAGCAGAAGACTACCAAGCAGGGCTTTCTCTCAAAGAAGAATTTGAAAAAGCAAAAAGCGTTCTCAGGCTTGATGAGAATTACTACACCAAATTAGACTTTGAAGACACTAGCGGAGACTGGATTGTTCAAGTCAGAGGTTATGAAGAAGAAGACGTCACTGCCACAGAATCCGTGCGTTACGGAGTGCATCAAACTGGGATTTCTGGGAGTTTTCAGTTTAGAGAATCAGGCGTGACAGAAGTCAAGGTCAAAATCAGACCAGCAGGCAAGCATTTTCCTATCACAGGACAACTTGCCCATCAAAGAAGCACAGGGTCAAGTTGTGCGTTTCAGCTGTCTATGTCTGGCGAACAGACTGCAAACGTCGGCAGCAGGGGTTATGTCGCAGACCTTGAAATCTATGATGGAGAAGGCAAGAAACTTGGGGAAATGAGTCAGTCTGCCATGCAGTTTGACTTGATGGACTATGCTGACAAAGTCAAAAAGCTCAAAGTGAGTTTGAAAGTCAAAACTGCAGACCCAGAGAAAAGCGAACAACTCCCGATGCAAGAGTTTCAAGTCAACTGCGACCCTTTCTTGATTGCAGAACTCCAAACACTTCAAGACAGCGATAGCAAGACTTTCGCCCTCAGCCCTCTGCTTTTGAAAACTCAAACTCCGCTGGTTGCCTCCCAAACTCCTTATGATGCAAGCCATGCGTGTTCCAACCAAAAAGGAACGTTGCTTGTCTCCAAAGACAACTTCAGCACTTGTGAACCTGTTGACTTGACGCCAACCCAAGATGGTCAATACCTTGTCATTCCCAAGCAATCATGGAACAGCAACCCCGTTAAATACTCGCTAGGCGTCAGAGAAAAAGATGACCAGACACCTACCAGCTTTGGACTTGATCAAAAAACTCCCCTCTCTTTTCAAGCAGGGATTCAAAACAATCCTTCATCAGCCAAAGGATTTGCACTTGCTATTGCAGGAGTCAAGGCAGACAGTGAACTGACTTTGAACTCATCAGGGCAATATGTTTACACCCCAGCCACTGCCAACCAGTGTGGTGCTGTCAAGTATCAGAACAAACACGATGAGTCTTTTGTCGCTTCAGGCAATGAGTGTCAGGTTTCTGCGGCTTTGAGCGGACTGGTGGAAGACATCACCTTTGTTGGCAATTCTCCTCCGCAAATCTCATGGAAGCATAAGCAAGGCATGAGCTACAACATCTATCGCAAATTGTCTTCAAGTGATTCGTTTGCAACACTTGCAACCAATGCCAGCTCTCCTTATTCAGACACTTCTGTTGATGCCAACAAAACTTACAATTACCGTCTGGAGTTCTGCCAAGGCTCTGCTTGTTCTGCTCAAACTGATTCACTCACTGCCAGTGCCAGACGTTTTGTCCAGAATCCCAAAGCCACTCAAAGTTCTAGCGATACTGCTAACTTGTCATGGTCTCTGCCTGTTGATGTGTCTGTCATCAAACATTACAAAATCTATCGTCAAAAACCAGATGGAAGTTGGGAGTTGATTCACACCACTGCTGATGCTTCAACGACCAGCTGGACAGATTCAGGATTGACTCAAGCAGGAGTTTATCAATACCGCATCTCTGCTGTCTCTGAGACAGGAGAAACTTATCTAACAGGCGTCTCTTTGACCTTGCAAACCAAACCGACTGCTGCACCAACAGGCTTGGCAGTGGTTCAAGTTCAAGGAACAGAGACACAGGCAAAGCTGACTTGGAATGCCGTCACAGGAGCCACCAGTTACAAAATCTATCGCAGCACCACTTCAGGCACAGGCTACTCACAAGTTCACACAATCAATGATGGTGCTACAACGACTTACACTAACACAGGACTCACCAAAGGCAACACTTACTACTACAAAATCTCTGCTGTCAATGTCGCTGGAGAATCTGCCAAATCAGTTGAGAAAAGCGTGGCGTTGATAGAAAAATCTGCTGCACCAACAGGCTTAGCAGTGGTTCAAGTGGCAGGGTCAGAGACAGAAGCTAAATTGACTTGGAATGCCACCACGGGAGCTAACAGTTACAAAATCTATCGCAGCACTGCTTCAGGCACAGGCTACTCACAAGTTCACACCACTGCTGATGGTTCTACAATAACTTACACTGATACAGTTCCGACTAAAGGAATCACTTACTACTACCAAATCTCTGCTGTGAACATTGGGGGAGAATCTGCCAAATCCAGTGAAACAAACGTGACGCTGGTAGAAAAATCTGCTGCACCAACAGGATTAGCAGTAGCTCAAGTTGCAAATTCAGAGACTAAAAGCCAGCTGACTTGGAATGCCACCACATCAGCCACCAGTTACAAAATCTATCGCAGCAACACTTCAGGCAACGTCAACACGTCAGTTCACACCACTGCTGATGGTTCTGCAACAACTTACACTGATACAGTGCCCACCAAAGGACGCACTTACTACTATAAAATCTCTGCTGTCAATGTCGCTGGAGAATCTTCCAAATCAAGTGAGAAAAGTGTTGCTTTGATAGAAAAACCTGCCAAACCAACAGGTTTAGCAGTGGCTCAAGTTCAAAATTCAGAAACTAAAAGCCAGCTGACTTGGAATGCTGTTGCGACAGCGAACAGTTACAAAGTCTATCGCAAAACTTCAGGCGGGGCTTATTCGCTGGCACACACTGGCACAACCACTTCTTACACGGACACAGTTCCCACTAAAGGACTCACTTATTTTTACAAAATCTCTGCGGTCAATCTCTGGGGCGAGTCTGACACATCAACTGAGAAAAGCATCACTTTGACAGAAAAACCAGACACCCCCGCAGATTTAGCAGTGGCTCAAGTAACAGGGTCAGAGACACAAATTAAGCTCACTTGGTCGGCTGTGTCAGACGCCACCAGTTACAAAATCTATCACGGCACCACTTCAGGCAGTGTCAACAATTTAGTCCATACAACTCTTGATGGTTCAGTCCTTTCCTACACTGATACAGGACTGACCAGCGGCTCAACCAACTACTACACAATCTCTGCTGTGAACATTGGGGGAGAATCTGCCAAATCCAGTGAAACAAACGTGACGTTGATAGAAAAACCTGCTATTCCGACCATTGCCAGTGCCAGCAAAGAAGCCCTTGATTCTGTTAAAGTGGTCTGGAATGCTGCATCACTAGCCAGCAGTTACAAATTGTACCAATCACACACCACCACTGCCTCTGCTTTTCAAATTGCCGCAACAACAACAACAGCAACGACTTATGGACAGCATGACCTCCCAGCAGACTCTTACTATTACAGAGTCAAAGGCTGCAATTCGGCTGGTTGTTCCGCACTGTCTGCCGCAAGTCCTGCTGTGCAAATCAACTCCGTTTGGAAAGAAGCCACAAACTCAGCAGACTGGTCAGAACGTTACGGGCATAGTAGTGTCCTGTTCAATGGCAAAATCTGGGTGTTAGGAGGGACTGATGGAGGCGTAGTCAACGATGTCTGGTACTCTAGCGATGGCAGCACTTGGACTGAAGCCACGGACTCAGCAGGCTGGTCGGCTCGCTCTAGTCATAGCAGTGTGGTGTTTAATGGCAAAATCTGGGTCATCGGAGGATATGATGGAAGCAATAAAAACGATGTCTGGTCTTCTAGCGATGGCGTCAATTGGACTCAAAGCACTGCCTCTGCGGGCTGGTCTGCTCGCTCTAGTCATAGCAGTGTGGTGTTTAATAGCAAAATCTGGGTGTTAGGAGGGAATGATAGAGTCAGAAAAAACGATGTCTGGTCTTCTAGCGATGGCGTCAATTGGACTCAAAGCACTGCCTCTGCGGGCTGGTCTGCTCGCTCTAGTCATAGCAGTGTGGTGTTCAATGGAAAAATGTGGGTGCTAGGAGGGAATTCTAGAGGCGGAGTCAACGATGTCTGGCATTCTAGCGATGGCGTCAATTGGACTCAAAGCACTGCCTCCGCAGATTGGGCAGCACGTGTTTCTCATCAAGCTGTTGTTTTCAATGGAAAAATGTGGGTATTAGGTGGGGCTGCAAGAGGCTACAAAAACGATGTCTGGTCTTCTAGTGACGGCAGCACTTGGACTGAAAGCACTGCCTCTGCGGGCTGGGCAGCACGTTTGGCTCATAGCAGTCTGGTGTTCAACAACAGAATCTGGGTGTTAGGAGGGAATGATGGAGGCGAAGTCAACGATGTCTGGGTTGATGTAAGTTCTTTGAGTGCTATGTCTAAAATGCAGGATTCAGCAGGCAAAGCCTATGGACGTTCTGTTTTGAAATTAGACACAGAACAGACATTGGTCTCTCAAAGCACCAGAGGTGCTTGCTCTACCACGGCAAACACCTTGCTTGTCTCTGCTGATGGCTTTGTCAACTGCGATGCCGTCTTTGTCAAAAAAGGAAATGGCAAGAACCATGTCATCATTCCCAAAGAAACTTGGAAGCTCAATGCCACTTATCAAATTGGGATTATGACTAGCATCGGTGCCAAACCGCTTAAAGATTTGGCTGGCAACGTCCTGTCATTCACCACCAACAACGACACCCATGACTCCACCAATGCCATCAAAGAGTTTGATGTTGGAGGATTCACAAAGCTCAAAGGTGATGACTTCCATCTGGACAAAGACGGCAAACTCTGGTTCTATCGCAAAGAAGGCAATACCGTACCAGCTTATGATGCTAATACTTGCAAAAACATGTTCAGTTACCAAAATGTCAATTCTCACAACTTCATGCCTGAAACCACCTCTGGCGGAGGTAGGACACTAGCTAAAGATATAATCGGTGGTACTAGCACTTATTATCTGACTGCTAACGCAGGGGGGGATACTATGACTCGTGTCGTAAACATTAATTCAGGCTCAAGTGGCACTTGGAGTAGAAGACATTATGGTAGTAAAACCTTTTACTACTTGTGCGGTGTGGAAATTCCTGCTCGTTCGTAACGTTTGTCATTGCAGGTTTGAAAAATGTCATTCCTGCGAAGGCAGGAATCCAGTCACGTTTAGGAATCCATGCTGAGTTTGGTGATAGATTCCGCATCAAGCACAGAATGACGGGGTAGTCATGGCTCACCTTGACATGCAATCTCATTCTTCTTAAAACACAGGACAAACACTTGGGTTTGTCCCTACGTTGTAACTTGCGTGCGTCTCCTTGTCATCGCGTGTTTGTGTTCCCGTCATTGCGGGCTTGACCCCGCAATCTCATTCTTCTTAAAACACAGGACAAACTTGGGTTTGTCCCTACGTTGTAACTTGCGGGCTTGTGTTTCCGTCATTCGGAGCGAAAGCAGGAGTCCATGCTTGGTTTGGTGATAAATTCCGCATCAAGTGCAGAATGACAGAGGAATTTGCAGGCGTGTCTTGTCCAGCAATCTCTCTTTTTTCTTACTCTTATTTTGTTTTCTTTCTCATTCTTCTGTAATTCTTTTTTTCAAAAATCTGTTAGACTGAGTGTGTTTAAACTTAATAATCTTCAATTGGAGAGGTACAAATGTCAGAACGTTTAGATAGAATAGAAAAAATCTTGGAAGAAAATAGCAAACAACAAGAAGAAAATAGCAAGCAGTTAGCAGAATTGACTAAAAAGCAAGAAGAATTTGCAAAACAGATGCAAGAACGCAATGCCGCTTGGGAGAAGCAGGTACAAGAATCCAGTGCCAGATGGGAAAAAGAGAGGCTAGAACGCAATGCCGCTTGGGAGAAGCAGGTACAAGAATCCAGTGCCAGATGGGAAAAAGAAAGGCTAGAACGCAATGCCGCTTGGGAAAAAGAAATGAAGGAAGAAAGACGATTGAGAAAAGAAAGCAACAAGAAGCTAGAAAGTTACATCACGGTAGAAAGTGACATACAGGAAGACGCTTACTATCGTACTGGTCAAAGAGAAATAGAAGAACAAGGATTCATCATAATTGGACAAATTCGTTATGATTCTGTAGATAAAAATGTGAAGGGGAGAAGCGATAAAAAAGTCATCGGACAGTATGACGTTGTTTTTTACAATGACTTTCACATCTTCATTGTAGAAGTGAAGCATAAACTTCGTCTTGATGACTTTGACCAAGTGTTTAGGCACAGGGAAACTTTCCCTGTCGTTTTTCCACAATATCGGGATTTTAAAATTCACCTGGGGCTTGCGTGTCAAAGCATTCCAGAACATCTCATCTCTCATGCCAAAGCCAAAGGAATTTACCTCCTGCAACCTGAAGCAGACCAAATCAAAGTCATTGAACCTTGAGCCTCAACCTCTGTTTTTTTCTTCAAACACAGGACAAACACTTGGGTTTGTCCCTACGTTGTGACTTGCAGGCGTCTCCTTGTCATTCCTGCCAAAGCCCCGAATCTAGTCAAGTTAGGAATCCACGCTTGGTTTGATGAACAAGGATTGTCATTGCGGGCTTGACCCGCAATCTGTTTTGCCTTGCGTTGTTCTTTCTCATTCTTTTTCTCAAGAAATCTGCTAGACTAAGTGTTTGGATTTATAAATTTTGAATTGAAAGGGGGACAAAGATGAGTGAAAGATTTGATGAGATTTGGGCAATTTTGAAAGAAAATGCCAAAGGCATGCAGGAGTTGAAAAAACGGCAAGAAGAAAACAGCAAGCAGTTAGCAGAACTGACTAAAAAGCAAGAAGAACGCAATGCCGCTTGGGAGAAGCAGGTGCAAGAGTCCGATGCCAGATGGGAAAAAGAGAGGCTAGAACGCAATGCCGCTTGGGAGAAAGAAATGAAGGAAGAAAGACGATTGAGAAAAGAAAGCAACAAGAAGCTGGAAAGTTACATCACGGTAGAAAGCGACATACAGGAAGACGCTTACTATCGTACTGGTCAAAGAGAAATAGAAGAACAAGGATTCATCATGATTGGTGGGGTTGCTTATGATTCTGTAGATAAAAATGTGAAGGGAAGATTTGAGAAAGTAGTTGGGCAGTATGACGTTGTTTTTTATAATCGTTCTCACATTTTCATTGTGGAAGTGAAGCACAAACTTCGCCTTGATGACTTTGACCAAGTATTCAGACACAAAGAAACATTCCCTGTCGTGTTTCCACGATATCAGGATTTTCAAATTCATCTAGGACTTGCGTGCCAAAGCATTCCAGAACATTTCATCTCTCATGCCAAAGCCAAAGGAGTTTACCTCCTGCAACCTGAAGCAGACCAAATCAAAGTCATTGAACCTTGAGCCTCAACCTCTGTTTTTTTCTTCAAACACAGGACAAACACTTGGGTTTGTCCCTACGTTGTGACTTGCAGGCGTCTCCTTGTCATTCCTGCCAAAGCCCCGAATCTAGTCAAGTTAGGAATCCACGCTTGGTTTGGTGATAGATTCCGCATCAAGTGCGGAATGACGAAAGGAGTTTGCAGGGTTGTGTTTTCTCGTCATTGTGGGCTTGACCCGCAATTTGTTTTTTTTCTTTTGTTCTTCTTTCTCATTCTTTTTTCAAAAAATCTGCTAGACTAGATATTTTATCTTGTAGATTTTAAATTGAAAGGGGGACAAAGATGAGTGAAAGATTTGATGAGATTTGGGCAATTTTGAAAGAAAATGCCAAAGGCATGCAGGAGTTGAAAAAACGGCAAGAAAAGACGGATGAACAGCTAGCACAGCTAACAAAACAGCAAGAAGAACGCAATGCCGCTTGGGAGAAGCAGATGCAAGAGTCCAATGCCGCTTGGGAAAAAGAAATGAAGGAAGAAAGGCGATTGAGAAAAGAAAGCAACAAAAAGCTAGAAAGTTACATCACGGTAGAAAGCGACATACAGGAAGATGCCTACTATCGTACTGGTCAAAGAGAAATAGAAGAAAAAGGATTCATCATGCTTGGTGGGATTGCTTATGATTCTGTAGATAAAAATGTGAAGGGAAGATTTGAGAAAGTAGTTGGGCAGTATGACGTTGTTTTTTATAATCGTTCTCACATCTTCATTGTAGAAGTGAAGCATAAACTTCGCCTTGATGACTTTGACCAAGTGTTCAGGCACAAAGAAACGTTCCCTGTCGTGTTTCCACGATATCAGGATTTTCAAATTCATCTGGGACTTGCTTGCCAAAGCATTCCAGAACATTTCATCTCTCATGCCAAAGCTAAGGGAGTTTACCTCCTGCAACCTGAAGCAGACCAAATCAAAATCATTGAGCCTTGACGGGCAATCTCTGTTTTTTTCTTCAAACACAGGACAAACACTTGGGTTTGTCCCTACGTTGTGACTTGCAGGCGTCTCCTTGTCATTCCTGCCAAAGCCCCGAATCTAGTCAAGTTAGGAATCCACGCTTAGTTTGATGATAGATTCCGTGTCAAGCACGGAATGACGAAAGGAGTTTGCAGGGTTGTGTTTTCTCGTCATTGTGGGCTTGACCCGCAATCTGTTTTTTTTCTTTTGTTCTTCTTTCTCATTCTTTTTTCAAAAAATCTGCTAGACTAGATATTTTATCTTGTAGATTTTAAATTGAAAGGAGATAAAGATGAGTGAAAGATTTGATGAGATTTGGGCAATTTTGAAAGAAAATGCCAAAGGCATGCAGGAGTTGAAAAAACGGCAAGAAGAAAACAGCAAGCAACAAGAAGAAAACAGCAAGCAGTTAGCAGAGCTGACTAAAAAGCAAGAAGAACGCAATGCCGCTTGGGAGAAAGAAAGAGTAGAACGCAATGCCGCTTGGGAGAAGCAGATGCAAGAGTCCAATGCCGCTTGGGAGAAAGAAATGAAGGAAGAAAGGCGATTGAGAAAGGAAACCAACAAGAAACTGGAACGTTACATCACGGTAGAAAGCGACATACAGGAAGATGCCTACTATTGTACTGGTCAAAGAGAAATAGAAGAAAAAGGATTCATCATGATTGGTGGGGTTGCTTATGATTCTGTAGATAAAAATGTGAAGGGAAGATTTGAGAAAGTAGTTGGGCAGTATGACGTTGTTTTTTATAATCGTTCTCACATCTTCATTGTAGGAGTGAAGCATAAACTTCGCCTTGATGACTTTGACCAAGTGTTCAGGCACAAAGAAACGTTCCCTGTCGTGTTTCCACGATATCAGGATTTTCAAATTCATCTGGGACTTGCTTGCCAAAGCATTCCAGAACATTTCATCTCTCATGCCAAAGCTAAGGGAGTTTACCTCCTGCAACCTGAAGCAGACCACATCAAAATCATTGAGCCTTGACGGGCAATCTGTTTTTTCTCACTTTCTTGTCATTTCGTGCGTGGGCTTGTCATTCCTGCGAAAGCAGGAATCCACGCTTGGTTTGATGATAGATTCCGTGTCAAGCACGGAATGACAGAAGAGTCCTTGAGGGCTTGACCCGCAATTTCATTCTTCTTCAAACACAGGACAAACTTGGGTTTGTCCCTACCTTGCGTGCGTGGGCTTGTCATTCCTGCGAAAGCAGGAATCCAGTCAAGTTAGGAATCCATGCTTGGTTTTGTTGATAGATTCCGCATCAAGTGCGGAATGACGAAAGGAGTTTGCAGGCGTGTCTTTTCGTTATTCCATCGTCTCCTTGTCATTGCTCACCTTGACCCGCAATCTGTTTTTTTCTTTTGTCAAAAAATGCTATACTCAAGTTTTTTGAATTTTAAATTGAAAGGTAAAGATGTCAGAACGTTTAGATAGAATAGAAAAAATTTTGGCGGAAGCTAGCATCATTGCTAAGGAAGCCAATGACACAGTCAATGCTGTCGCCAAACAGATGCAAGAGTCCAATGCCAGATGGGAAAAAGAGAGGCTAGAACGCAATGCCGCTTGGGAGAAGCAGGTGCAAGAGTCCAGTGCTAGATGGGAAAAAGAAAGAGTAGAACGCAATGCCGCTTGGGAGAAGCAGGTGCAAGAGTCCGATGCCAGATGGGAAAAAGAAAGGCTAGAACGCAATGCCGCTTGGGAGAAAGAAATGAAGGAAGAAAGACGATTGAGAAAAGAAAGCAACAAGAAGCTGGAAAGTTACATCACGGTAGAAAGCGACATACAGGAAGACGCTTACTATCGTACTGGTCAAAGAGAGATAGAAGAACAAGGATTCATCACGATTGGACAAATTCGTTATGATTCTGTGGATAAAAATGTGAAGGGGAGAAGCGATAAAAAAGTCATGGGACAGTATGACGTTGTTTTTTACAATGACTTTCACATCTTCATTGTAGAAGTGAAGCACAAACTACGTCTTGATGACTTTGACCAAGTGTTCAGGCACAGGGAGACATTCCCTGTCGTTTTTCCGCAGTATCAGGATTTTCAAATTCATCTGGGGCTTGCGTGTCAAAGCATTCCAGAACATTTCATCTCTCATGCCAAAGCCAAAGGAATTTACCTCCTGCAACCTGAAGCAGACCAAATCAAAGTCATTGAACCTTGAATGGCATTGCTGAACTTGCCACACAATCTGCCCTTTTCTCTCATTCTGCTCTCACTCTTGTTTTTTGAGATTCCGTGTCAAACACAGAATGACAACTATTGTCATTCCTGCGAAAGCAGGAATCCAGTCGTTAGGAATCCATGCTGGGTTTGATGATAGATTCCGCATCAAGTGCGGAATGACAGGAGGTTTTGCAGGCGTGTCTTTTCGTCATTGCTCACCTTGACCCTCAACCTCTGTTTTTTTCTCACTTTCTTTGCTTTCTTGTTCCCTCAGTTGGTGTGGTGTTTGCTGGAGTCAAGTGGTTTTTCGGAGCAGGGTTGTTAAGTAGGAGTAGGGGTAGCTGTAAACAAAAAAGCTAGCACAACTCCAAGTGTCAACAGATTTAAAGAAATACCAAAACCGACCATCCATTTAAGGAGCTTTTGGTCTCCTTTTAAAAAATAGATGTCTTCTTTGACCTCTTTGATTTCATTTTGAACATCTTCTTTGGTAGCAAATTTCTCAAGCTTGTCATTGAGGCTAATTTCTAAAGCAGAAACTTGTTCTTTGGTAGCTTTTTGCTCCAGTTGTTCTTGTAAGTGAGTGACTTGTTCTTTGGTAGCTTTTTGCTCCAGTTGTTCTTGTAAGTGAGTGACTTGTTCTTTGGTGGCTTTTTGCTCCAGTTTCTCATTGAGATTCGTCTCTAAAGCAGAAACTTGTTCTTTGGTTGAAAGTTTCGCAAAGTTGCTTTCTACAACAAATTTAAATTCTTCTGTCAGTGCCTCTGCTTGCTCTTGTTCAAAGCCTGCGGCTTGCAAATGTTTGGAGGTCTTGAGTGTGTCAAAAAGTAAAGCGGTTTCCATCAGCTTATGAGTGAGAATGCCAAATCAAGAATCATAACCAATTTGAAGACAAAATGGAAACGATTTTGAAAGAACAGAGTCATTTTTGATTGATTAGGCAAGTGAGAAAAAAAGAGAGACAGCGAGTCAAGATGAGCAATGACTTAAACACAAGCCATCAGTTGACAAAAGGCAGTTCTGCAATGACCCAAAGATTGTGTCATAATGCTGTGATGTTTTTATTGTATTTAATAGCATGAAGTTCAACACATTCGTTCGGTCAGTCAAGGAAGTCCAGACCTTGCAAAGCACGTCTTTGCAAGAAGTGATCATTGAACACCAGCATTTAAGCAGGTTTGGAGGATTTTCTTCTGATGAGGCATGTGCTTTGGTTGAAAAATATCACGGAAGTTTTGCAATCTGTTTGCAATGGGACGTCCTCAATTTGAATGATGAGATGGACAGGGCAAAGCAAGTTTTAAAGCAACTGCCTTTGCATCTGTTGTCTGCCATTCGTGTTCAAGATGTTGGTGCGGCAAGGGTGATTCAGCAATATGATTTCAATGTGCCAATTCATTTGATTGTGGAAATTGGCAGTCGTAACTTAGAAAGTCTGCTTGGCTGGGAAGAGTATTTTGGCAGTCAACTTCAACGATTTTTATTGTCTAACGAAACCCCAAAAGCCTTGTTAAAATATTACAAAGAGGCACTGAAAACCCCTTTGGAAATTCAAGGGTTGGGAAGAATCTGTCTTTTTTATACACCCAGACGCCTGTTGCATCGCTTTTTCAAAGACTCTCAACAAGACATCATTCAGGCGTGGGTCAACTATGACGACCTGCCTCATCATTCTTTTCCAACATTAGAAACAACTCACGGGTCTTTTTTATTCCATTATTACGATTTATTTCTGCTGGATTTGATCCCAGGTTTAGGCTCGTTGGTTCATACGATGAGGTTGGATTTACGTTTCCATGACCAGTTTGAAATCATTCAATCTCTGGACAAATGGACACACCCCTTTGATTTGCAGCAACTCTTAACAGTCAAAAAATCGTGGCATGTCAAAACGACACATGGATTTTATCGTGCTAACAAAACAGACATGTCCATCAAGAGGCTGAAAAACAAACATCTGTCCATTGAAAATAAGCATTTAGTGGGAACTGTACTTGAGATGGCAAGAGACGAATACCTTGCTGTTTCCACCAAAGAGACCATTCACGTCGGGCAAACGTTACTTTTGAAAAATCCAGAGGGAAAGGAGATGAAAGTCAGGCTGACTTGGATTCAAGACACTGAATGCAAACCCGTTGAAAAAAAAGCACAAGCAGGGATTTGGTTGATTCCCTACGTGAGAGGAGCGATTTCTAAAACCAATTTATATTTATGTGAGGAAGGACAAAGGAGATGATGAAGTCATGCACAGAAGGAAAGCATGACTTCATCTTCAAAATTTTAAGCAGAATTGACTCACGCAGATTCACAACCTTCTACGTTATCCATCGTTTTTGCGTTGACTGGCACAGACACGTTTGTGTCGTATTTCCAAAGCTTACCAGTCGCTAAATCAACAAAGAATCCAACTCCCGAGTTGAAAATATTAGCCCAGAATGATAGGGTGATGCCTTTATTGACTTCTGTTGCAGTAGAATCATAACATTTGTCAATGACACGAACCTTGACTCCGTCCCAACTTGACTCTGCGGCAATCGTTGCTGGGAGCTTGGTTGTATAAGCTCCTGATGGTGTGGTCACTTCTACTTGGATTCCTTCTTTTCCCCCGGTAGAACGAGCAATGATAGTTTGTGAGCCAGAATTAAACATCGTGGAACAAGCAGACAAAGCTGTTGCTGAAATAACCAATGTCCCTGTGACACATTTTTTGATTTTTTGCATGTTTTCTCCATAGTTTTAAGGTTAAGTTCAAATAACGAGTCATGCAATAACTCTTTATTTAAAAAAACGACAAGATGCCTATTATACACAAGTACAAAAAAAATAGAAGTCACTACATATAAATCAAAAAATTCATCATTTGCCTGTTGGCTGGGGGTTATGTCATAATGCCTGCTTCACTTTTTTGAATATTGACGAAGGGTATTATGAAAATCATTACAGACGGAAAAACCAAAAGAATCATGGAATCAGATCGTGAGGGGCTTGTTATTTTAGAGACAATGGACCAACTCACGGGAGGCGATGCGGCAAAGAAGGCGGAAATTGAAGGCATTGCAGTCCACAAGACCACACAAACGGCAAATGTCTTTCAACTTTTAGAAAAACACGGCATTCCTACTTCGTACGTGGAGCAAGTCAACGATGTTCAGTTGCTTTGCCATGACTGCGAGATGTTGCCTTTGGAATGTGTCAGCAGACGTTATGCTTGGGGAAGTTTTTTAAAACGAGAACCCAGCCTTGAGCCTGTCCATGGTAAACCTCATCGCTTTGATTCCATCAAACACGAGTTTTTTCACAAACACAGCGTCATTACTACTCCTTTGGTTTCATCACCTGTTCAAATGTCAGAAAACGAAGCACGTGACAAGTATTTAAAAGATGGCGAATGGGCTGATGGTGTGTTTACCGACCCCTACATTCAAGTTGGCACGGATTCTTGGGGACTCTTTTCTGCCAAAACACCCCCAACCACTCCCTTAATGACCATTCCCCCTGTTTGTTCTGATGAAGACATTCACATGATGACTCATCAGCTTGTCCTCCCCTGTTTTGAAGTTTTAGAGAAGGCATGGTCTGAAATTCAAACACAAGATGGTGCAATCGCTTTGGTTGATATGAAAATAGAAATTGGCAGACGCAGAACCGATGGCAAATTGCTGATTGCAGACGTGATAGACAATGACAGCTGGAGAATCTGGCCAGGGGCAAACCCCAAAAAGCAACTGGATAAGCAGAGTTTTAGAGATGGAGACCCACTTGCAGACATTGCCAATAAGTATGCACTTGTGGCTCAACTCACAGGAAATTTTCATTCAAAATAACCCTGCTTTCTGGTGGCTCTGATTGCTTATGACCTTGATTCCTTTTGAGTTTGACCCAAAAACTTCTATTGTTCCCCAGCAAGTAACTCCTCAAGTCCAAGCGGAAGTTGGACAAGAAAAACCTGCCCCGCAAGAAAAACTTCCCGCCGCATGGAGTGTTACCGAGTTAACCAGAACTATTGCCTCATTGCTTGAGAACAAGATTGGGGAGGTTTGGGTAGAAGGTGAGCTTTCCAATGTTAAATCCTCTGCAAATGGACATTGCTACTTCAGCCTAAAAGATGACAAGTCGCAAATTCGGTGTGTCATGTTTGCCTATGCGAAACGTCTTCAATTTGATTTGGAAGATGGCTTGCAAGTGACGGTCAGGGGCAAGATTTCAGTCTATGGACAAAGGGGGGAGTATCAAATTCAAGCCCAGCACATAGAACCGAAAGGGGTGGGCGCCTTCCAGATTGCCTTTGAGCAGCTGAAAAGTAAACTTGGGTCAGAAGGACTTTTTGAGCCAGCACGCAAGAAGAAACTCCCAACTTTCCCTTTTCGGATTGGCATGGTCACTTCTGTCAAAGGAGCGGCATTGCATGACATGTTGCGTGTTCTTAAAAAGCGATACCCTGTGGCATCAGTCCTGCTTTATCCAGCCACTGTGCAAGGAGAACATGCCGCCCCTGCCATCACCGAAGGCGTCCAATTTTTAGATGCTCATGCTCAAGAATTGGGGCTTGATGTGATTGTGATTGGGAGGGGAGGCGGTTCTCTTGAGGATTTATGGGCATTCAATGATGAAACCTTAGCTTATGCTATTGCAGCTGCTGATACTCCGATTGTCTCAGCCGTGGGACATGAGGTAGATTTTACCATCTCTGATTTTGTCAGCGATGTTCGTGCGCCAACTCCTTCTGCGGCGATTGAGCAAATCGTCCCTGAACTTTCTGCCGTTCATTATACGATTGAGCAATTTGAATCCCGTTTAAAGCATGTCATTCAGTCTCAACAAGATTTAAGGCAGGAACGTTTTGAACGCATCAAACGTTGGCTTCGCACCCCTGAACAAACGATTCAAAACCAACTGCAACAGATTGATGACCTCACAAAATCTGCAAGCCTTTGCCTTAAAAAAGAGCTGGAGAAGAAAAAACTCAAGCATGATTCACTCCGCCGTCGGCTGGCGTCCAACATTCCAAGACGAGATTTTAAGCATCAGCAAGAACACCTTGCAAATTTACAAGCACGCCTCCATCGTTCGCTAGAGGTGTTTGTCAAGAACTCCAAGTCAAAATTTGGAGAATACACGACAAGGCTAGAGTCTGCCAGCCCGCTGTCTGCTTTGCAAAGAGGCTATGCAGTCCCTCTTGATTCTAGGGGCAAAACTGTCCGTTCTATCGCTCAAGTTAAGCCTGATGATGAACTCACTTTGCATCTTCAAAATGGCTTGATTCACACCAAAGTCTGCTCTACTTCTGACAAATCTTGACTGTCTCCATTCAGATTCAATCGTTTTGAAAATTTCATTTAGCGAAGAATCGGTCAAATTCTGCTGACTTGGGGGAAGCATCTGATTGATTTGGCGTGATATTTGTATTTCTCAAACATCGCTAAGTCCATCTGATCCAAACCCAGCATTATGTCCCTCAATACCTCGCTTAACATTGGTGCACGTTCTATGTTTGCCCAGCAGGGAGGCTTGGCGACGGCAGGGCATAATATTTCCAACATCAATACCCCCGGCTATTCACGTCAAGAATCTCTGACAAAAGCACAATTTACCCAACCAGACGGCACAGGTGGCGGAGTCTCTCGCAGTGTTCCACAAAGAGTTTTTGACCAGTTTACCTCCAAAAAGATTGTGCAAGAGAATCCCAATAGTGGCATGTATGAACAACGTGAGATGTTTTTGCAAAAGCTGGAGGTTATTTTTAATGAAACAGATTCTACTGGGTTAAAAACAAGGCTGGATCAATTCTGGAATGCGTGGACTTTTTTAAGTAATGAGCCTGAATCTGATGCCGCACGCAAGCAGATGAGGGATCAGGCAGATGCACTAGCCCAAACCTTTCGCGAAACTAGCTCTGAACTGCATTCACTCCGTGCAGAAGCCAATGGACGTGTGGCAGGTTTGATTGCTGAAATCAACTCTATTTCTTCACAAATTGCAGATTTGAATCGGCAAATTTCATCTTTTGAAAATCAGCACCGCACCTCAAACGATGCTAGAGACCAAAGGCAGGGTTTGTTAGAAGACCTTGCCAGTAAAGTAGATGTGCAGTGGTGGGAAGACAAGAATGGCGAGATGAAAGTTGCGATGGGACGGACAGGGTGGACGTTGGTAGATGGTCGCAAAAGTCAGCCCCTTCATGCCTCGTTGAATGGCAACGAAACGGGAATGTATTTTGTGCAGGGTGTGGGAAAATACCAATATCGTGAGGATTTGACTGATGAAATCCGTGCAGGTGCATTGAAAGAAGCTATTAGCATTCGCGATGAAGTGATTCCACAATACACAACACAGCTTAATGACATTGCATACAATTTGGCTTACCAAATCAATACCGAACATGCCACGGGAACAGGACTAAATTCTAGTTTTGAAACCATCAAAAGTGATTTTGGCTTGAATGCAGAAGCGCAAACTAAACCGCTCCCTTTTCTTAAAGATGGTGAGTTTAACGTGCAGGTGCTTGATGAGGAAAATAACATTCAAGAGACCTATCAAATCAGGGTGAATGCAGGTGCTGACCGACTTGTTGACATTGTTTCAAGATTGAATGAAGCCGCCAATCCTCCACGCCCTGAAAATGAAGAATACGGAGCAAAACCTCCTTCTATCGTGGCATCTATCCAAGATGATGGGTCGTTGGTTTTAGAGGCAAAGCAAGGCAAGCGATTCATTCTTGGAGAAGATTCCAGCGGCTTGTTGGCGATGATGGGACTCAATTCGTTTTTTAAAACCCTCAAAGGAGCGTCCGACATCTCTGTCAGTCAACAGATTCTTGATGACCCCAATTACATTTCAACAGGACGCAACCTTGAACCCGGTGATAACAGAGTGGCATTAAATATCGCCAAGCTCCAAATTGCACCAACCATGCAAGAAAACACGATGACCTTTGATGAATATTACAATGGCATCTTAACAGACGTGGGCTTGCGGATTCAAAGAAACGACACCGAAAAAAACCATCAAGACCATCTGATGGCTCAATTTAAAGACATTAGGAATGCCATGAGTGCTGTCAATATGGACGAAGAAGTGGCAGACCTTGTGCGCTATCAAAAGGCGTATGAAGCGTCAGCCAAGTTTGTCACAACCACCGATCAAATGATGGAAACTGTCATCCAGATGTAAAAAATATGCGAGTTACAGAACCTTCTAAGCATCAACAAGTTGTTACAAACATTCAAAAGAATGAGAAGCAGATGAAGCAAATCCAGCAAGAGCTGGCAAGTGGGAAGCAAATCAACAGGCTGTCTGACAATCCTATTGGGTCAACAATTATTCTGGACATCACAACCTCCATGTCCAGAGGCAATCAGATTCAGAAAAACACCGATAGCAACCTTAATTGGCTTGAAAATAATTCTGTGGAATTGAATCACATTGCAGATTTGCTAGACCGCGTAAGAACATTGATGCTTGGACAAATGAATGACACAGCAACAGAGGAAAGCCGTGCAGTTGTAGCGGGTGAATTAAAAGCGATTCAACAAGCGTTGTTTGATGCAGGCAACAGCAAGCTGGGAAAACTTTATTTATTTTCAGGGACAAAGACGCTGACACAGCCTTTGGAAAAACATAATCCTATACAGGAAGCTAAAGTTTGGTCAAAAGTTGACGATAATCAGTTAGAAGAAGTCAAAGAGCTTGCAGAGTTTTTGGAAGTGGATCAAATTCGTGCAAGGTTTGAAGGGCATTCTACCAATGAATATCGTGTCAAAATTTCAAGAGCAGGGGCGTTTGGGAATGCACGTTACCAAGTTTCTGATGACGGAGGTCTCACGTGGTCTCGCGAAGAGGCATTGCTTCCTGTGGTTCAAGTAGTTAATTTAAGAGGGAAGCCCAGCGATCAGGTTCTTTTGAAATTTACTGATGACCAAGGTTTGATTTCTGATTTACTTGGCATAGATTCAGCAGGTTTTTTTGATTTTTCTAATGATGAGAAAGGAGTTTATTTTCCACAAGGATTGGAATTTTCATTCATTCCAAATCCTAAAGTCTCTTATCAAGGGTCAGAATATAAAAAAGAAGTCTTGCTTAATTCTAATACGACAGTACCTTTAAGCATCACGGCTGAAGAAATTTTTTTTCAGCAGGGGGACGAAAGCGTCAACATGTTTGATGTGATGGAGGCGTTGCAGAAGTCTTTGGAGTTAGATGACCGTGATGCCATTGCAGACCGTTTGCGGGACATTGACCATGCACGAAATCAGGTGCTAGACCTCATTGCACAAGTGGGCAACACCATGATTGCATTGCAGGATTCTAAAAAGAAAATAGGAGAACAAGAGTTTTCCTATCAAACCAGAAAAGCTGAAATCCAAGACATTCACATGCCAACAACCCTTGTAGAAATGAACTCGGTTGAGACCAATCGGCAAGCCTCTTTGAATGCAGGGAAACGTCTGTTGCAACCCTCATTATTGGATTTTTTAAGGTAATTTTGAGATGGAAGCAATGAAAACCAGCGAAGCAGTGGAAGAATCAGAAGAAACCATTTATAAAAAAATTAAAATCCACTGCTCTCATCAATTAGATCCAAATGCGATTGCTCAATTCAATCAATCCTTTGCGGTTAGTGAAGTCCAACTGGAGTTAAATGGGCAAGTCCTCACAATTTTATTGAGAGAATTAGATTTTAATGAATTAGAAAATATCACAAAACAGCTTTCAAAATCCACTCAACAACCGATCTTTATAGAAATTTTAGAAAAAATAGATTCAGTTAAAAGCTATGGAATCAATGGAAAAAAACGAAACTATGTAGATTATAATCAAGAAAGGAAAGTTAAAAATAGAAAAGAAAAAGCAGCCAATAGGAAAAAGTATTACTATGCAGCAAATCATCATTTTCAAACTGAAAATCAAAAAATAGATGACCATCTTATCAATCAGATTATACAAGGAGACAGTGAGATATTATTAAAAAAAATACCTGATAATTCTGTTGATTTGATTTTGACCTCACCCCCGTATAACTTTGGTTTGGATTATGAAAAGAATGAAGATGACTTTTATTGGGAAGATTATTTTAAAAAATTGTTTTCTGTGTTCCAAGAATGTATCAGGATTTTGAAGTATGGTGGAAGAATGATTGTCAATGTCCAACCCTTGTTTTCTGACTACATTCCGTCTCATCATATCATTAGCAACTTTTTTATTCAGCAAAAACTCATTTGGAAAGGTGAAATTTTGTGGGAGAAAAATAATTATAATTGCAAATATACGGCATGGGGAAGTTGGAAAAGCCCAAGTAACCCTTACTTAAAATATACATGGGAGTTTATAGAAATTTTTTGCAAAGGAGATTTAAAGAAGTCAGGCAATAGAGATGATATGACAATCAGTGCAGAAGAGTTTAAAAAATGGGTTGTGGCAAAGTGGTCTATTGCCCCTGAAAGAAAGATGAAAGACTATGGACACCCTGCCATGTTTCCTGAAGAATTAGTAGAACGGATTTTAAAACTTTTTAGCTATCAAAATGATGTCATCTTAGATCCCTTTAATGGGGTTGGAACAACGACTGCTGTGGCAAATCAGTTAGATAGAAACTACATCGGCATTGATGTTTCAGAAGACTATTGCGAAAAAGCAAAAGAAAGAATCAAAGAGCAATCCAAACAAATGAGACTTTTTAATGAAGAATTTGAAACAAAGAATTAATCATTTGATAGAAGAGTATAATACTGTTGTCAAAGTGGTCGATAAAGATGCAAGAGAAAGTAATCGTTCTTATGGTGGGATGATTAGAAGTGTTAAAGGTAAGTTGCAAGAATATCTTACAGAAGAAATTGTAAAGATTGCATGGGAAGTAGTCGGAGGTGATTTTTCTCGTATTGAAATCAATTCTAAAAAACAAAAAATTCCAATAGAGAGAAATTATATTGATAAAATTCAAGATGAAGAGATTAAAAAGTATATTCTCTCAAATATAAATCAGTACTATTTTGGTATAAGTGTAGATAAACAAATATTTATAGATAAAGAATTGGTTATGGCTATAGAATGCAAAGCATATACTGAAAATGCTATGATCAAAAGAATTTTAGTAGATTTTAGTTTGTTGAGATCTCTTTTTCCCAATCTATATATGTTATTTATTTCAATTAGAAAGCCAGCTTGGTGGAGATTACTCTCAATTCAAAACAAAAATATTTGGCAGCTATTCTACACATACATTGATGTCGTATTTTCCAGAAATAGATTTAAAAATTGTGACTTTTTTGGAAGGAGAAAGGCATGTTGATAAACCAATTCATAAACCCAATTATTTCAAGTCATTGGAAAAAGGAAGTATTCAAAAAGCAATTAATGTATTGGTAAATGATTTTGAAAAAATGAAAATTTTCTAACAACAGGAGGTTGAAAAAAAGATGTTAATTTTATCCAGAAAGTTAGGACAATGTATTGTCATAGGGGACAATGTCAAAATTTGTGTGTTAGAAATCAAAGGGAAGCAAGTGCGTTTGGGGATTGAAGCCCCGTCTAAATATTCTGTTCACCGTGAAGAACTTTATGAAAAGGTGCAGGTGCAAAATCATCATGCCGCCAATCATACCCCACGTTCGCTCAAAAGTTTTATTCACTTCTTTAATCATTTGTCTAATTAAATAAAGGATAGTTATGATTGTAAAAACATCACGATTTGGCTCTTTGGAAGTCAGGGAAGACCAAATTATTACTATGGAAAATGGACTACTGGGATTCCCTGATGAGAGAATCTATGCTGTGTTAGATGACGATTCGTATCAGCCTTTCCAGTGGTTACAATCCTTAACACAAGAGTCATTAGCATTCGTGGTGATTGACCCTTATGTCGCATTGAAAAATTATGAGGTGTCAGTGTCCCCCGAAAGTCTGAAACGTTTGAGGGCAGATGATGCAAATGACCTTTCTATTTTGGTCATTTTGACGATGAGCCAAAATATCCAAGACGTCACGATGAATCTACGTGGTCCCATTTTGGTCAATCACAAAAATCGCTGTGGGGCGCAGGTGGTGCTGTCTGATGAAAGTTACTCTACAAGGCAACCTTTGTTTGGAGAAAACTTGCAAGTGCCTCAAGAAGAAAACATCGCACAAGACCATGCGCAGCAAAGTCAACGAGCCACAGGCTAATTTTTTTGTGCTTTGGCACAAAATCTCATCGGTGCAAGGTAGCCTTCAATGGTTAAACGGTGATTGTTGGGCATTAAGGAATCGGCAAGGCTTTTGCCTTTTGCCCATTGGGTAGAACGTTGCTCTCTTGTCGTGAGTTGGATTTGGTCAAAGACTTCAACCTTTTTAAAACCAGCCCGTTGAATCCAATGTTTAAGGCATGATGCGGTAGGGTAGAACCAAGAGGACATGCCTGCATAATATTTTTCTGGGAACAAAGCAACGGGGTCTTGTCCTTCAATTCCTGCTGTTTCAACGATCAAAGTGCCACCTTCAGCAAGGCAGGAATGAATGGTTCTGAGAAGGCAGATTGGGTCGCTGTGGTGATACAAGATTCCCATGCAAAAAATCACATCAAAGCATTTTGGGAAAATCAACAACTCTTGCCAGCCCATCAATTCTGTCTGCAATGGCAAGTGTTCTACAAAAGAATGTAAGAGCTGAAATGCCAGCCAATAACGTAGATTGGGTTCAAGACCAAGAGCCAGCTGAGGTTTTTCTTGTGCCATGCGGAAAAGATAATAACCGTTGTTGCTTCCAATATCTAAAATACGTTTTTGGTGTAAATCAGGTAAATCGTCTTTGAGTCGTCTCCATTTATGGTGGCTTTTCCATTCTGAATCAATCAATTCTCCAAAAACCGAAAAGGGTCCTTTCCTCCAAGGACAAAGCCGTTTGAGAATTGCTAATAAATCTTTCTGCTGGTTGTCATTTAACTCGTGTTTTTCTCCAATTTCAACAACGTCTTGGAATTTGCTATGATAGGCTTTCACTTTGGGAAAAGAAATGACGGCTTCAGTCAGGTCTTGCACTTTTGCAGATTGTAAACTCTTGTTTGCTTTTTGTCTGACGTTTTGCAATCTATCCCAATCCACTAAGTGTTGGATAGGTTGAAGTGCTTGGTCGCAAAAATCAAGTCGTGATGTCGTCATCAATTTTGTTTTGTTAAGGTTTTCCTTTGACGTTGTCCAAATGATACTGCCTACAAAATTTTGAACAAGCTTTGAAAAGGTTGCATGATAAAACTATGGCTACTTAGTGCGGCTGCAGTCTGGTTTGCCAATATGTCCAGTCAAACCATTCAATCTGAACATGTACGTTCTGGTACTTCTTACTACTCCTTCTCAGATCAATTTACTTATCAAGAAGATGAAGGGGGAGCAGAAGTGAACTTTAAAATCAATGGAACACTTGGGGCAGGATTGACCCTTTTGACAAGAAACACCGATTCTTTGAAGTGGAGACACACCCTGTCTTTGAAACATTATGCCACTGATGATTATCAAATGTCAGTTTATCAAACAGGTTTAGAATATGTGGTCATCAGGCATGAACGCATCTTACAGCAATTTATAGGCTTTGATTTAAACGTTGCTGATATGGAACTGACCAGACTGAAAGATCACGGTTCTATGCAAGAATCGTTTGGCTACGGTGTGCATTTTGGGGTGGAAGGCTATTTTATTGCTCTGGAGAGGCTTGCACATTATTTTGTAAGTGCAGGAGTCAGAAGACAGCAGTTTGTTTTTGAAGCTCAAAATGCACCAAATCAAACATTGAATGGCAATGGTGCTGAACTAGGTGCAGGAATTGGAGTGAGATTTTGAACTTCCAAGACCTCGCCTTAACAATGGCATTGGTTGCATTTGGAATCATTCACGAAATCACCACCTACTTTTTTCAACTTCGCTGGAAGGTGTACTCAAGACTTTTCCAAAAACATGGATTCATCATTTCAGCCGTCCAACTAGGCAGTGTTTGGATTGTTGTCGGAATGCTATTGCTTTGGCTTTTGGTCAGAATGGAGCATGTTGCGTGGCATCATTCTTTGATTTTGCAGGGTATTGGGGTGATTGTGGTCTGTTGTGGGGCTAGTCTTATGTGGCTTTCATGGTGTGAGCTTGGCTGGAGACGTGTGATGAAAGTGAGGTTGTTCGTCAAACCAGAGCCTGATTGGGTCAATTCTGGCATTTTTCAATATCTCAAAGACCCGATGTATCGCGGGTCGCAGTTGGGCATGTTTGGTATTTCCTTAACTCTTGATTCCTTTGTTCCCATAATTCTTGCTCTGGAAATGATTTTATTACAGCAAGTGCAAGCCTATTTGGAAAACAAAAAACTTCAAATTTGACACCCCTTTTGATGATTGATACTTTAGACACAAGAGACTTCTTTTACAAATTTAAAGTTTCTTCAATAAAACTATGATTCGGATCCTGCAGTAGAAAAGCCATGTTTGAAAGTAATATTTTTGATGAGTATCTTGCAGAAGAAAGCAAGCGGGTGTTGGATAAATTGAGAAAAGGTGAAGAACCTCTTTCTCAAGATGACAAGCTCATTATGATTCTCAAATCACAAACCAATCATTTTCATCATCTTGACGTGGAATTGCGTGAGGATATGAAAGAACTCCGTGAAGACATGAAAGAACTCCGTGAGGATATGAAAGAACTCCGTGAGGATATGAAAAGAGATATGAAAGACTTGCGTGAGGACATGCAAAGAGATATGAAAGATTTGCGTGAGGACATGCAAAGAGACATGAAAGAACTCCGTGAAGATATGAAAAGAGAAAATAAGGAACTCCGTGAGGACATGCAAAGAGAAAATAAGGAACTCCGTGAGGATATGAAAAAAGGATTTGAGATGGTCAATGCCAGAATGGACCGTTTTATGTTCTGGTCTTTGGGTTTGACCTTGTCTTCCACCATTTTTATTATTGGATTTCTCAAAGTGCTGGGTTAAAGGTATCGGGAGGTAAAAAAGTAAATCATGTTTGAAAGTAACATCTTTGATGAGTATCTTGCAGAAGAAAGCAAGCGGGTGTTGGACAAATTGAGAAAAGGCGAAGAGCCTCTTTCTCAAGATGACAAACTCATTATGATTCTCAAATCACAAACCAATCACTTTCATCATCTTGACGTAGAGTTGCGTCAGGACATGAAAGAACTCCGTGAAGACATGAAAGAACTCCGTGAGGATATGAAACAAGAAAATAGAGAACTCCGTGAGGACATGAAAAAGGGATTTGAAATGGTCAATGCTAGATTTGAGATGGTCAATGCCAGAATGGACCGTTTTATGTTCTGGTCTTTAGGTTTGACCTTGTCTTCCACCATTTTTATTATTGGATTTCTCAAAGTGCTGGGTTAAAAGCATTGAAAGGTAAAAAATAAATTATGTTTGAAAGTAATATTTTTGATGAATATCTTGCAGAAGAAAGCAGGCGGGTATTAGATAAATTGAGAAAAGGTGAAGAACCGCTTTCTCAAGATGACAAGCTCATTATGATTCTCAAGTCACAGACCAATCACTTTCATCATCTTGACGTAGAATTGCGTCAAGACATGAAAGACTTGCGTGAAGATATGAAAGAACTCCGTGAGGACATGAAAAAAGATATGAAAGACTTGCGTGAGGATATGCAAAGGGGATTTGAGATGGTCAATGCCAGAATGGACCGTTTTATGTTCTGGTCTTTGGGTTTGACCTTGTCTTCCACCATTTTTATTATTGGATTTCTCAAAGTGCTGGGTTAAAAGCATTGAAAGGTAAAAAATAAATTATGTTTGAAAGTAATATTTTTGATGAATATCTTGCAGAAGAAAGCAAGCGGGTATTAGATAAATTGAGAAAAGGTGAAGAACCGCTTTCTCAAGATGACAAGCTCATTATGATTCTCAAATCACAAACCAATCATTTTCATCATCTTGACGTAGAGTTGCGTCAGGACATGAAAGACTTGCGTGAGGATATGAAACAAGAAATTAAAGAACTCCGTGAGGATATGAAACAAGAAAATAGAGAACTCCGTGAGGACATGAAAAAGGGATTTGAAATGGTCAATGCTAGATTTGAGATGGTCAATGCCAGAATGGACCGTTTTATGTTCTGGTCTTTAGGTTTGACCTTGTCTTCCACCATTTTTATTATTGGATTTCTCAAAGTGCTGGGTTAAAAGCATTGAAAGGTAAAAAATAAATTATGTTTGAAAGTAATATTTTTGATGAATATCTTGCAGAAGAAAGCAGGCGGGTATTAGATAAATTGAGAAAAGGTGAAGAACCGCTTTCTCAAGATGACAAGCTCATTATGATCCTCAAGTCACAGACCAATCACTTTCATCATCTTGACGTAGAATTGCGTTAAGACATGAAAGACTTGCGTGAAGATATGAAAGAACTCCGTGAGGACATGAAAAAAGATATGAAAGACTTGCGTGAGGATATGCAAAGGGGATTTGAGATGGTCAATGCCAGAATGGATCGCTTTATGTTCTGGTCTTTGGGTTTGACTCTGTCTTCTACCATTTTTATTATTGGATTCTTGAAAGTGCTGGGTTAGAAGCGTTGAAGGATGCAAAGCAGAGAAGAAAGCAAAGAGTGCCAAGTTTGACACTCTTTTTGAAGGGCTGGAGAAAAAAAATCAGATTTTGAGTTTAATCAATTTTTAAGTTCAATCAATCTTTAAATTTAAAACGAAAAACCGCCCTGCCTTTCATCACACCTTTTGACGCTACGATATAAACCACATCACCAACTACTTTTAAGTTGCTACCTTTCGTAAAGTTGCTACCTGACCCAACAGGCACAAAGTCACCATCTTTTGACTTGAACCATAACGCAGGGCTTCTGTCTGAATTCACACTCACAAACAAATAATCTTGGCTAGAACCCACACCATTTACGCCAGAGTTTGTCATTGTCTCATATGTTCCATCAGCATGCAGTTTATTCAATCCCAAATCAACATAATAGATTGAATTGTTAAATTGAGTAGAAAAGTCATGTCTATTTATGATGTATCGTCCCAAACCCACCAAATCTGCTGGGATTTTATTGCCTGTCAATTTTAGGTCCGTCCACAGCTTCTCACTGCTCTTGAATAAAGAAAACGTCTGACCTTTCAAGATTTCAACAGAAGAATTGCCTGAAACTTTGTTTAAAGAGTCTCCATCGGAAAAATAAACCTCCCCCTTAAAGTGTACCAACCTATGATAGGAACCATAATAACCTCTTCCATTAAAAACTTCCTGACTCCCTGATACGTCATAATGATAGACATAACTTCCAGAACCAGAAATATGAAGCGAGTAATAGAGACTTGAGCCACTGGTTGCTATTTGTTTTGCTACAACGGGCTGATTGTTTGCTTTGAGCTGGGTTAATTGTTTAGCATTGATTTCGTACTGGAAGACCTGATTATCTCCGTTATTCTTATTGTCAGTAAAATAAAAACCGTCAGGACTACTTTTGACAAAGGACGTCTTTAGGTCTTTAAAGTCATTTTGAGTGTCTAAAAGTTTGGCTTGTCCGTCTTTGAGTTCGTAAAGCTCCCCTGTTTTCCTCAGCAACATCAACGTCTTATTCATAGCACTAAACATGACATTGTTACTTAAAGACTCATCTAAATTGATTTGGACTTCAGAAGTTTCATCTTTAACTGGGTCGTCATAGTACAACTTGTTGCCGTAAAAATAGGGGGCAAATTCGGTGCTACCAGCATTACGTCTTTCTCCTGCCGTTCCCTTTGACCTGATATTTAAGTTGACAATCTCTTTGACGGTGTAATTTTTGGTCACAAGTTTGCCTGTCTTGGGGTCTTTGATTTTGCTTGAACCTATGAGAATTTGATCTGAATCTCCTTTTTGTCCATCTTTTCCAGCGTCTCCTTTTTGTCCATCTCGTCCATGACAAATGTATTCTGTGCTGACATGCTCTTTGCCTTCTAGCTTGCCATTGTTGTCATAATCAAAGCCGATTTTAAGCTCTACACCCCCGTTGGGACAACCATGTTGATTGCCTGTAAATGCCCTCTTTTCAACAAAAGTTGACGCCCCCGATAAATCTGGAGTCTTTTCTTCTTGGTTAGTTTGGGACTCTTGAGCTTCTTCTTCTTTGGCATTTTTAAAAGGTGTGTCTTCACCACAAGCAGAAAAAACAAAAAGAGTGAGAGGAACGAGAAAAAGTTTGAAGAAGTGAGGTTTGAGTAGATGAGGAAATTTTTTGACAAAAAAGCAAAAAGTTTGCGATTTTTGTCTTGACTTTTGAAAAAGCTGATTTAGCCTATATAGATTGCGGATTGCGGATTGCGGATTGCGGATTGCGGATTGCGGATTGCGGATTGCGGATTGCGGATTGCGGATTGCGGATTGCGGATTGCGGATTGCGGATTGCGGATTGCGGATTGCGGATTGCGGATAAATTTTCCATGAGATGACCTTCTTTAAAGTTTGTAAAAAGACGCTATTTAGAACATCATCTAAACAGCAAGGAGAAAAAGGAAAGCATTGTAACGAATGAACAAATGAAAAGCAAGCGATTTTTTTTCAAAACATCAAATTGTCCTCATTTTTTAGGAAAATCAGAAGTTCATCAATACGGTTCTTTCTTCCCCAAAACTCAAATTAAGCTAGTCAAACGCATTTCACCATGCTAGTATTTTGAGATGATTCTCTCTTCTCAAACACATAAAATAACTTTTGTTACCCTGCGAGCCTGAATATCAAAAGGTTTTGAAGTTGGTTAAGCCTTACATAGATTCCTCTGTGCCATTTCAAGAAGAAATTGAAGAATCCTTGCAACAGGCTGTTTTCTCTTCCCAAAGAATAAGGCTTGCCTCAACAATGTTAGTTTTTTTTGGTCAAGAGACTGATGACTTTTGGCAAATTGTATCAGCAGTAGAATGCTTGTCTCTGGCGGCGATGCTTCATCGTCAGGCTGAGGGTACGATGGCATTGAGGCATCATCAACAACAAATCCTTTGGAAGACAAGCGGAGAGACTCAAATCTTGTCTGGGGACTATTTGTTGACGTTGGCTTTGAAGATGGTGAACGATTTGCAAAGGTGGGACGCGTTGGAATTGATTGCAACCACCACCTCTAAGGTGGCATTAGGGCAAGGTCAAGAATTAAATCTTGACTCAACACCAGAGAGTTTTTTACAGATGATTCAGAACCGCTTTGCTTATTTGTTCGCCACTGTGTCCAAAGGGGCTTCTATGACCTTGGGACATGATGATTCTGTACAAAAAATTTTGCTCCAATATGGATTACTTTTTGGGACGATTATCTCTTTAAAAGAAATGTCGTTGTTAGAAAACTATAACAATGTTCTTTCTCATCAGGTCAGTCAAATCTTGGGAGATATGCAGTCAAATGAAGTCTCTCATGTCAAAGTTTTGAGTGATTTTCTGCAAGAGGCACTGACAGCATGAAAATTACTTTTTTGGGTGTTGGCTCTGCATTTTCAAAACTCTACGGGACAAGTGCGGCATTAGTTGAGTCAGGCTCTGTGAAGCTCTTATTGGACTGTGGGCAACCGATTCCAGCCGTTCTTGATGAGAAAATGTGTGGTTTCAAAAATGTGACTCATATTTTTATTTCTCATCTTCACGCAGACCATATTGCCGGATTGGAGCAAGTTGCAATTATGATGCGTATGGTGTACAAGAAAAAAATCAAGATACTTTCCACGGCTTCTATACTAGAACGTTTGTGGAATTGTAGCTTGCGTGGCGGTTTAGAGTTTTTAGAAGCCACTCCAAATGATGCCCAAGCTCAAACCTTGGAAGACTACTTTACCCCGATGCCTATTGACAAGCATCAATGGGTTGCCATTTCCCCTGAAGAAAGCCCTTTGCTGCTGAAACTACACACCAATAATCACGTATTGAATTTGGAAACATACGGGATAGAATTGGCAAATGGCTCTTTGGAAAAAGAGAAACGATTTTTATACAGTGGAGATGTTCGCTTCACTCCTGAATACATACGATATGGCTTTGAAAATTGCAGTCTTATCTTTCACGATTGCCAATTATTTGATAGCGGAGAGAACAATTCACTTGGTGTGCATGCGTCATACAATCAGTTGCTTTCTCTCCCGCCTGAAATTCGTCATAAAATATGGATTTATCATTACGGAGATTCACAATTACCTGATGCTGAATCTGACGGATTTTCTGGCTTTGTTCAACCTATGCAGGCTTTTTTTTGTGAAAATTAAGAAAATTAAGAAAAAAGGTTGCATTAAATTAGAAAAGCATTCATAATCGTCATTTTAATATCATTTTATTAATTTTTTATTATGAGGACACAATGATAAGTCAACTAGTACACAATGACGGACATGCGAGCAATAGTTCGGGTTATAGAGGCATCAGCCGTCTTGACTCCAAGGACACACACGGCTGGTTTGTTCGGATTTACAACGACAGTGAGACATACTCCAAACTGTTTAGCGACCGAAAATTTGGCGGGCGTGAAGTCTCTTTACAAAAGGCATTGGAGTATCGCAATGATCTGATTCAGAGAATCGGAAAAACCTACCCTGCAAGGCGTGTTGTCAACAAAGACAGCCGTAATAAAACAGGTGTGATTGGTGTTTGTCGGACACGTAAACGGAATCGCAATGGTGTTTACAGCGAATATTTTTCTGTCTCTTGGAGTCCCAAGTATCGCTCACACCGCTGCCGTATGTTTTCAGTCAATAAATATGGGGAACAAAAGGCATTTCAACTAGCCTGTGAGTGGAGAAGAAAAATGGAGTCTGAAATTTATGGTCGCTCGTGGGTTGAGCCTCCAAAAGAAGTTCCCAAATATATTGGCAAATCTAGCGACATAGAAGAGCTAGAAAATTCCATCGCTAACAATTCCATCGCCAGTGCTGGCGCTAGTGCTAGTGCTGGAAGTTAGGTTGTCTTTTTTAGAAGGTTTGCAACAGATTGGCTGATTGCAAACCTTATTTTGCTTTTGATATGCTCATTTTTGGTTTGGGATTAACAAAATCTCATTGGAAAAAGATTTTCCGCTCCATTCAAGCTCCTCTGAAGCCCCACCTCATCAGTGCCAGACTTCTGTCTTCTCGTGAAATTGAACCGCAAGCGATTATTTCCACATGCCAGCATCTCCAGCAATCTCCCCCTGTCTTGGCATTAATCACCCCAAGGGGTTTTGAAACATTTACCGATTGCTTATTTTTCTTATCGCAAATGAGGCTCCATCTTGCCTCCCAAAAGACATATTATGGTTTAATTGTAGAAAAGCTGTCTGAAGATTTTGCTCCTTTTTTGCCATACAGCCCCAAATTGACAACTCATGCTCAAAAAAGTTTAGTGTTGAAAGAACAAAGTCTGCTGGCTGAAAAGGCACAGGATTTTTCATATTTCAGTGAAAGCGAAGCCAAACGAACCCGAATCAAATACACAAATTCTCATGGGTCAGTCGTGACTCAATCGTTGGAACAACTGCCCCAAGATGAGCTAATTGCACTGACGCAAGTTCAACAAGTCTTGCTTGGTCAAAAAAGTTTAGCTGTTAGTGAGTGGCTAGAATATGCCTTGCAAAAGCGGGGTCAGGAATCTCTAAAGCTTTCAGTCAGAGGCATTTTAAAAAACTCACAAGGTGTCAGCTTTTCTGCAGGACTTACTCTTGAAGATTTACAATCTCTTCAGTTAGGAGATTTGCGATTGGATTTCATTCTTTCCTATCATGCCTTGTCCCCTGAAAATCAAACTTTCCAAAAAATGATTGAGACGTTGAACTCTCAAATCCATACTCCCAAACAGGAAGTTTCTACTTCAACAAAAAAACCTGTGAGATGCCTTGGAACCCTTCCAATCATCAATCAAATCGCCATGCAAATTCTTGCTCAACAAGGATTTGAAGATGTTCAGGTGATTGATGACTTTGCTGATGGCACACACACTTTAGAAGACACATTCATTTGGGTTCAGCTTAATCCGTTTCCTCGTGTCAAATTGATTGGTCAAAAGCATGATTTGAGTGATGACGTCCAGAAGATGATCCAACAAGTCAGTGCTTTTATTCCGATAGAACAGTTGCAATTCCATCACCATTCTGCAAAAAAAAGAGACTTTGAAAAAAACCTGCAACGACTCCACAGAAACGAACAAAAAAAGCTGGAGAGCGTCAAGAGAATTGAAAGAGATTTGCTGATTTTGAATCAAGAAGTGGAGTTATTAGAAATTTGTAGAGAAACAGCGTCATTTTTACAGCAACAATTAACCGATGCAAGGCAACTGGAAAACCAAGAAAATGAAGACTTGGAAACAGTCATTTTATTCGCATCAGACTACCAACAAGTTGGCAAAAAAACGATTTGGATTGACCCTTTTGAATACGTAGAATGTGAAGATTTAAGAAGATTCCCACTGGCAAGAGTTCAAAAAAGCATGGCAGGAGGTATGATGATTGCACAAGGCACAGCAAGGCAGCATTTGGGTCAACTCTGTCAAAAAACACAAGAGCAATTTCAGCTTTGCAGTCAATCTCTCCAAACCCAGCAAACAGGATTAGAGTTGCTGAAAAAACAAATAAAGCAACTCAAGGAAGAAAAGAATGCAACTGCAGTGCAATGGATTGATTCATCTTTACAAAATTTATTGCAGTTTGAAACAGATATTTAATTTAGATTTTTTCAAATAGGAACATACAATGGAAAACTATCCTATGACAAAAGAAGGCTATGAACTTCTTAAAGAAGAGCTACAACGTTTGACCACTGTGGAGCGTCAAGGTGTGATCAAAGCCATTGAAGAAGCGCGGGCGCATGGCGACTTAAAGGAAAATGCAGAATATCATGCCGCCAAAGAACAACAGGGATTCATAGAAGGCAGGATTCAAGAAATCAATGCCAAGCTAGCAAATTGTAACGTCATTGACCCATCAACGCTTTCAGGTGAACGTGTCGTGTTTGGGGCAACCGTCACAGTGTTTGACCTTGACACAGAAGAAGAGGCAACTTACAAAATTGTGGGAGAAGATGAGGTAGATACCAAACTTGGAAAAATCTCTTTTAGCTCACCCATTGCCAAAGGTTTGATTGGAAAAAGTATTGGCGATGAAGTGACTATTCAAATTCCTAAGGGTTCACGACATTTTGAAATTGTTGAGGTAGAATTTGTTTAGGGCTTGAAATGTTCTTTGGAGACATTGAGGAGAAAGATTAAAACGATTGAATATATCCCCAAAAACGCTTATATTTTATCTCTTTCAAGTTTTGAAGTTGCTCAAGCTAGCCAGCAGTATCTATTTTCTTTTAATCACTCAAGGAGTACATTATGGGGGTTGGAAAACTAACAGGACCTAAAAAAGCTGCGATTCTTTTATTGGCAATGGGAGAAGAGGGAGCATCAGAGGTCATCAAAAATTTGGAAGACACAGAGATTCAGCAAGTTGGGTATTACATGACACGTTTTTCTGATGTCTCCCCTGAAGAGTTGGATATTGTTCTTGAAGAGTTTTACCGAAAATCGGTGATGCAAGATGAAGGTGTGGGAATCACTGCAACAGGTGATTTTGTCAAAAATGCCTTGATTAAAGCAATGGGGTCTGACCGTGCAGCAGGGATTGTTGACAATCTCAAAGCGCACCAAGAAGAAGGTGCTTTGGATTCCCTTAAATTCATGGACCCCAAAACCATTGCGAGCTACATTGCACACGAACATCCCCAAACAATCGCCCTGATTATGGCTCATTTAACTGACATTGAGCAGGCATCTATGGTCTTGCGTGAATTGCCTGAAAATTTGCAGGCTGATGTGGTTTATCGTATGGCTGTTTTAGAAAGCATTCCCCCGGGAATTGTGGCAGAAATGGACGATGTGCTTTCAGAAGAAATGAAGACTGCCACTGCTGTTGGTACCAAAGTTGGTGGTGTAGAGTCCGTTGCAGAAATTCTAAACTCTCTTGATAAATCTTCTGAAACCCGCATTCTTTCTACCATTGAAGAAAGTAATCCAGACCTTGCAGAACAAATTCGTGAGTTGATGTTTACTTTTGAAGACCTCGTTCTCATTGACAGCAGTCAGATGCAAATTGTGATGAAAGAGGTAGAACAACAAGATTTAATCTTAGCACTGAAAACGGCAAGTGATTCTGTCAAAGAGCTGATTTTTAGCAGCATGTCTTCCCGTGCATCAGACATGATCAAAGAAGATTTGGAAGTGATGGGACCTGTGAGAGTGGCAGATGTAGAGGCAGCTCAGCAAAAAATCATCAAGGTTGTGTCTCGTCTGGAAGAGGAAGGCAAGATTGTTGTCAGCGGTCACGGGAGTGGAGGCGAGGTCGTCTGAAAAATCTCTTGTCATTCTCAATCAAACGGATTACCCTATTGGGTTTTACTTATTTTCCAAAACAAAACGTATGAAGACCATATCCGCCAAAAAAGAAGACTTTCTTACAGAAAAATATCCAAGGAATTGGTGGCTTGTTGATGCAGAAGGTCAAACGCTTGGCAGACTGGCATCTCAAATTACTAAAATCTTACAAGGTAAGGACAAAGTCATTTACACACCTCACGTAGACACAGGAGATTTTGTAGTCGTTGTCAACGCAGAAAAAGTCAGACTGACAGGCAAAAAATTGTCTGATAAAATCTACTACCACCACACAGGGTACCCCGGTGGTATCAAACAAACTCGTGCATCTGACCTTTTAGAAAAACACCCCAGCAGAGTTTTAGAGATGGCGGTCAAACGTATGATGCCCAAGAATGCTTTGAACCGTGCATCATTGAAAAAGCTCAAAGTCTATTCAGGTGCAACTCACCCGCATCAAGCTCAAAAACCTCAACCCTTGACTTTCAAAAAATAGATTATGGAAAAAGTGAAACAATATTACGGAACAGGCAGACGTAAATCTTCAGTTGCAAGGGTTTATTTACGACCAGGAAATGGACAAATTGTTGTGAACCGCAAAGATGTCAATGTCTATTTTGGCAGAGAGACCCTGAAAATGATTGTCAGACAGCCTTTGGAATTGTGTGAGGTTTCAGATCATTACGATGTGTTAGTCAATGTGTCTGGTGGTGGTCTTTCGGGTCAAGCCAGCGCAATACGTCATGGTCTTGCACGTGCTATTGAACAGGCAAACTCTGAAATGAGACCCATTTTGAAAAAAGCCAAAATGCTGACCCGTGATGCACGCCGTGTAGAACGTAAAAAATACGGACAGCCAGGCGCCCGCAAACGTTTTCAATACTCCAAACGTTAATCAGTTTGTGATGATGCAATGGCTCGTTTTGACATGGGGAATCCTTTCCCTGTGTTCTGTTGCATTGTCTGTTACCCCCAAGAAGACTCAATCTCTCCAATCTCTTGTTTTTTATTTTGCGACTTGGTTTTTCAGTGAATTTGCTTTGCAATGGGCAGTCTTTCACTTTGGGGTCAATCTCATCTTTTTTGCACTTGGTTTGATTGAAACCCAAACGGCATGGGCTGGAGTCATTTTGTCTCTGTCAGCCTACATTGCAACAGGTTTAAGGCTCAATCGCTTGACTTACCTTCGTTTTTACGCACAGCAACAACTTAAATCAGTTTTGGGGTATCGTTACGAGTTGGACATTCATCTGGAGATGCGTCAACGATTGTTCCCTCTACCTGTTAATTGGAAATTGTTGTGGAATCCCCAAAAATTACTTGAACAGATTCAAGTCAAACGAGATGCCGAATTTTGCAAAAATCCATCTCTTTCAGTAGATATTTATGAACCTGCTATTCCCATTTTTGAAAAAGCACCTGTCTTGATTGAGGTTTGTGAGAAAACTTGGCATCTGGGTACACAAAGACAGCCCTTTTTATGTAGAATGGCAAGGCAGGGTTGGAAGTGCTTTTCTATCTCATCTCTCATGTCTGGCGATTCTATCGTGAATTGTAAACGTGCCATTGCATACATTCGTCAGAATGCAGAGCATTATCAAATTGACCCTGATTTCATAGTGTTAAGCGGGGCTTCATTTGGTGCTTCTGTTGCCTCGCTTGTGGCGTTGACACCAAAGGAAAATGAAAATTGTGATGATTTGAAAAATTGCGACTTTTCAGTGCAAGGCTGTGTCTCATGGTATGGAATCTATGACGTGCGAAATCAACATGCTATGCAACGACTTTTAAGCAGACTTTGTCCTGATTTTTCCAAAACCAAGCAAGCATTTTCTCTTGTGAAGATTGGCAAAGGTCACCCGCCCTTTTTGGTGATACAAGGTTCAGCAGATATATTGACTTCTCTTGAATCTGCAAAAGATTTTTACAATAAACTAAGCTCTTCATATACTGCAATGATTGCTTTGCCTTTGGCAGGACATCGGTTTGATGCAACATACAATGTCACAGCTCAATGTGCCTTCCCTGCTGTGGAAAGGTACCTTGCTTTTTTGTTCTCCAAACATCTTATTTCTCAAACAAACTAGCTTTTGCATCTTTGTATTCTGTTTGTCCAATACGACCAATCTCGTTATCCTCATAGCTTTAAGAATGCACAGACGTTGTTAGTTCATTCAAAAATCAAAAATCTGTTTTGGATACAACTTGACAATTTTGAAGAATCTCAACAGCTTGAATACAAATCGCCAAATCATATTGTAGTGGGTGGGGACAACTCACTACATGAATTTTCTGCATGGTCAAAAGGCATCAAGATTGCCCAAGACATAAAACCCGATGCGTATTTACTGATGACTGATGCTTTTATGGCGTACGGAGACAGCTATCAAAATCTGTTGAATCCAGAAGTGATAGAATGGTTGATTCGTCAAAATTCTGTGGCAGGATTGATTGATACCACAGAAAATGAGAGACTTTTTGTGTTGCAAGAGTGGTCATTTTGGTATTGGATACGAACCAGCTTTGTTCTAATTCCTGCTCAAGTGATAAAGCAAATTCAAGACCTTGCTACTTTTTCTAATACCCATGATTTTTGTCCTGACGTATTTGCAGAAGACCAGATTTTCCTAGACGATGCACCGATGAGCCAGAATTATCAGCATGATTTACGTCAATGGCTGACAAAAGATTGGCACAGTGCCTTTGAGCTTTGCCCTGAAACATGGCAGAAATTCCAAACAAAATTAAGGTCTATTCTCAACGAACATGCCTTAAGCTGTCGTTTGGCTAGTGCGGGAATCTCTTGTTACGACTTACGAGCATTGCAAAAACTATCCTCATTGAATGTGAGCCCTGCCACTTTTGATGTGAAAAAGCAGTTGCAACTCTGCCGTCCTTCTTTTTGGAAACGCGTCAAAAGAAAAATTGCATCAAAGTTGAAACCTTTCAAAGATTGAAAGATAAATTTTGAACACCAAAAGAGATTTGAGCAATATTTTTAATTTGTCAAATACTAGCAAGCGATTCAAGAATAGAGAAAAAGATTTGTATGATGAATGCACAACTTGGATTAATTGATTTTGATTTTAAAAGATGAAAGCAAGCATTTTAATTCCTGTTTACAATGAAAAGAATACGTTAGAGAAGATTGTAGAACGTGTTCTTGAGCAACAAGTTGAAGGAATCACAACAAAAGAGATTGTTTTAGTTGATGATGGTTCAACTGACGGGTCAGCTCACATTGTGGTTGAGCTGGCACAAAAATTCCCTGAACAAGTTGTGTATCACATTCAAAGCCATAATCAGGGCAAGGGTGCTGCCATTCGCAAAGCCATTGAGATTGCATCAGGCGATGTTGCCATCATTCAAGATGCTGATTTGGAATACGACACCAATGACTATTCTGCAGTTTTTGCACCCATTTTGTCTGGATATGCAGATGTGGTGTATGGTTCTCGTTTTATGGTCAGAAGTGTGAGGCGTGCTTTGCAGTATCGCCACTTTTTGATTAACCGCACCATTACTACATTGAGCAATTTGGCAACAGACCTTTACCTGACTGATGCAGAAACGTGTTACAAAGCATTCCGTCTTCCTCTACTCAAAACAATTCCTTTGCGTTCTAACCGTTTTGATATTGAAATTGAAATCACTGCAAAAATAGCAAAACGGCAACTTCGCATCTTTGAAGTCCCTATCAATTATTATCCTCGCACTCATCAAGAAGGAAAGAAAATTGGCTGGAAAGATGGCTTTCAAGCCCTTTGGTGTATCTTGAAATACTGGGTTTTAGATGACATGTATGACCCGAAACAAAACCCATTGACCTTTGCATTACCCTCCCTGATTCCTGCCTGTGTCAAATGGCATATTGACCTTGCCAGACCTTTTTTGGGAAAGAGAGTTTTGGAATTAGAAGCGAAATCGGGTGAGAGAACAAGACACTTGATTGAAGAAAGAGAGGTCATTGCCATCAGTCCAAAATCCAAGTATCTTAAAGCACTCTTTCAAAATTCTGAAAATATTGAGGTCAAGGAGTCCTTGGTTGATGAGCCTCTTGCAAACATTGATTCTATCTTTTATGATTCAGAGAGTATTGACGATGAGTTGATTGAACAGTCTTATCAAATTCTGTCAGACACAGGAACTTTCGTTTTGATTGTGCCAAGTCAAAACAGAGAGCATGTCATGGAACATTTGAAAACATGTCATTTTAAGGTCAAGCAGACACAACCTTTTAACAAAACCACTCAACTTTTTTCTTCTTTGATGTCTCAACAAGACACAGGACATTATCATCGCTGGCAACTGAAAATACTCAATACCATTCTCCCAGTTTTCAGACACATAGACCATCTCTTGCCTGTCCAAGCCAGTTCTTTATTGATTGTTGCAACAAAATAAATTTTTAAAACAGACAACGGGTTGTATTTTCTCAAGACATCGCATATAATCCAAAACTTTTTTCAAAGGCTTTTATGATTCTGATTCTATTGTGTATTTTTGCATATTTGATGGGGTCTATTCCCTTTGGCTTAATCATTAGCAAGCTGATGCTTGGTATTGATGTGAGACAAAGTGGAAGCGGAAATATTGGTATGACGAATGTGATGAGAGTTGGAGGTAGGCTTCCCGGTCTTTTGACCTTTGTTGCAGATTTCTCAAAAGGCTTTCTTCCTGTTTATCTAGTCGTCTTGCTTCAGGTAGATGCGTCAGAACTTTGGAAAAGTGTTGTAGCAATCATTGCAGTACTTGGACACATCTTTCCAGTTTTTCTTAAATTTCGCGGGGGTAAAGGTGTTGCAACGACTTATGGTGTCCTCTTTGCTTTAAATTGGCAAATTGGTATCATTTGCGCTGCTGTTTGGATACTAGTTTTTTTAAAAACAAGACTCTCAAGTCTCTCTGCACTGAGCATGTTAACCTTATTGCCTTTTATTCTTTTCGTTGGGTATTGGCAGAACACCTTGCCTATCTCTCAAGTTCTACTTCTTTCTTCATTGTCGTTGTTCATCGTGTATCTACATAAAGACAACATTTCTCGTCTGAGGCAAGGGCGAGAAGGGAAAATTTAAATTTTTTTGATTGATTATGGTTGTAATAGATTATTGTTCCAGATTTTTTGGTAAGAACACATTAAAAGCGTGTGTTCTTCTGTCTTTGATTGCATTTGTTTCTTCTTTTATTTCTGTCCCTGCTTTTCAGGCTCTTTTTTACATCTGTTTGATTGTGATTGCATCGCTTGCAATTTGGAAGTCAGGGGATCATTTTAGTCATGCTGCAGTTTATATTGAAGAACAGCACAACATTCCTCAATCAGTGAAGGCGGCAGTCATTGATGCCATTGCAAGCTCGTTTCCTGAATTTGCAGTCGTGATGGTGGCTGTGTTTACATTGGGGAAATTTGAGGTAGGTCTTGCAACGATTGCAGGGTCAGCACTTTACAATGTGTTGATTATCCCTGCCGCTTCTGGTTTAGTTGCCGCAACACCGATGGTCATCAGCCGTGAGGTGGTCTGGCGAGACAACCTTTTTTACATCTTAGTCATCTTAGCGACTTTTGTCTTTGTTTTAGTTTTTGATGAGTGGGGGCTTGGAATCTCATTGACCTTTCTTGCCATATACGCTGTCTATATTTACACTTTGACTCATCATTATCGGTCTTACAAACAAAATCAAAACGACCCGACAGAGCCTGAAGAAGCACAAGATGACGATGATGAACAGCCAGAATTTGAATTAAAGAGTGAAAAAGTGGCTTGGATTTGGATTGTTGCGATGATGCTGATGATGGGAGCAAGCAGCCATGTCCTTGTAGAAGCCTCTATCGGATTTGGTGCAATTATCAATGTTGACCCCGTCATCATGGCATTTGTTGTGATTGCCGCAGGGACGTCTGTTCCCGATACTGCATTGTCAGTTTTGAGTGCCAAAAAAGGTCATTATGACGCCGCCATTTCTAATATTTTTGGCAGTAACATTTTTGATTTGTGTATCTGTCTTGGTCTGCCTATTCTTTTAGTTTATTTGATGACAGGCGAATCCACTGTCATTAACATGATCCATATTGAGTTGTTAGTTTTTGTCGTGATTGCCACTATTATCTCCTTTTATTTCTTCTACTCTCATAATTACACTGTTGGCAAAATAGAATCTGCATTGATGCTGTTACTCTACATGCTTATCTTCATGTATGCTCTGTTCCTGATTGACACCCCAGTTGACCACTTTATTCATAACGTCCTAGACACCATCTTTTTTCGGAACTGAGGTTCTTGAGCCAAGTTGTCAAAACTTTCACTGGGACATGCTTTTGACAAGCGGTGTTTTTTCTTACCTTGCCTTTTTTTATGATTTCCTGACCTATTCAGGTTCCCTGATTTCTCCACTTCCTAAACAACTCCATTTTTTGAGATTCCGTGTCAGGCACGGAATGACGGTTTGCTCTTTTCCTCACTTCCTCCGTCATTGCGGGTCAAGGTAAGCAACGACTTAGCTCAGGGCGAGCCATGACTTGGGAATGAGAAAAAAAGGAGATGGTAGGTCAAGGTAAGCAACGACTTAGCTCAAGGTTTGAAAGCAAGCAAGAAAGGGGGTTACTTCTCAAACTTGATTAAAAACATGTCATTACTTCCTGAATTGCTGTGTGAGTCAAAATCTCCATAAGAGTATCCTGTGACGTAGACATTTCCAGAAGCATCCACACTCACTCCGTATCCTACATCAGAACTGCCCGTGCCAAACGATTTAGACCACTGCTTCTCTCCTGAAGGAGAATACTTGGCTAAAAGCACATCATGCCCAGAATATCCTGTTGCGTAAACATTTCCAGAAGAATCCACACTCACTCCATAGCCATTGCCAGAGCCAAATGATTTAGACCATTGTTGCAATCCTGAACTGTTATACTTGGCTAAAAGCACACGATTCCAAGATTTTCCTGTGACGTAGACATTTCCAGAAGAATCTACACTCACTCCGTATCCTACATCATAATTGCTCGTGCCAAGCAGTTTAGACCATTGCTTAGTGCCTGATGAATTATACTTGATTAAAAACATGTCATAACTTCCTGAATTGCTGTGTCCGTCAAAAGCTCCATAAGAGCGTCCTGTGACGTAGACATTTCCAGAAGCATCCACACTCACTCCGTATCCATAATCAGAACTGCTCGTGCCAAGCAGTTTAGACCACTCTTAGTCCCTGATGAGTCATACTTGATTAAAAACATGTCTGAATTTCCTGAATTGCTGTGTCCGTCAAAATCTCCATAAGAGTATCCTGTGACGTAGACATTTCCAGAAGAATCTACACTCACTCCTTGTCCCCTATCATCACCACTAGTGCCAAGTAATTTAGACCACTTCTTAGTCCCTGATGAGTCATACTTGATTAAAAACATGTCTGAACTTCCTGAATTGACTTGTCCATCAAAAGCTCCGCTAGAGTATCCTGTTGCGTAGATATTTCCAGAAGAATCCACACTGATTCCTTCTACATAGTCGTCACTATTGCCAGACTGAGACCATTGCTTGTTGCCTGATGAGTCATACTTGGTTAAAACCATGTCCTGACCCAAGTTGCCAGAGACATAGACATTGCCTGATGAATCCAAAGCCACTGCCTTACCTTTGTCATCACTGCTCGTGCCAAGTAGCATAGACCAATGCTTAATCGGTGGGGCATCAAAGATGGTTTGCTTGTAGCAAGACCAATCTGAAGCAGGATCGCTACCTGTGGCTTTGACACGGACACAGAGCTTGCCTGCTTGAATGGCTGCATCTCCAAAACTAAAAGGACTGCTGCAATCAGTGACATTTGTACCTCCATCTTGACTACATTGATAACTCTTGCCTGAAGCAGTAGCAAAAGTGAACGTCCTGCCTGAAAGTGCCAGAGCAGAGGGTGCATTCGGTTTGCCCACTGAAGCAGAAGCAGCACCAAACTTGATTAAAAACATGTCTGAATTTCCTGAATTGCTGTGTCCGTCAAAATCTCCATAAGAGCGTCCTGTGACGTAGACATTTCCAGAAGAATCCACACTCACTCCGTATCCATAATCATAACTGCTCGTGCCAAACGATTTAGACCACTGCTTCTCTCCTGAAGGAGAATACTTGGCTAAAAGCACACGATTCCCAGAGTCTCCTGTTGCGTAAACATTTCCAGAAGCATCCACACTCACTCCATAGCCATCGCCAGAGCCAAATGATTTAGACCATTGTTGCAATCCTGAACTGTTATACTTGGCTAAAAGCACACGATTCCCAGAGTCTCCTGTGACGTAGACATTTCCAGAAGCATCTACACTCACTCCTCTTCCTTCATCATAACTGCTCGTGCCAAGCAGTTTAGACCATTGTTTGGTTAAAGATTGATCGTTGTAGCAAGACCAATCTGAAGCAGGAATATTGCTTTTGGCTTTCACACGGACACATAATTTGCTCGTTTGAATCGGAGCATCTCCAAAAGCAAATGGACTACGACAGTTGCTAGGACTTGAACCTCCACTTTTAGAGCATTGATAGATCAGTCCTGAAGCAGTGGCAAAAGTTAAAGTTCTGCCAGAGAGAGCAAGAGAAGTGGGTTTGGCAGGAGCAATGGCTCGGTTGTAGCAAGACCAATCTGAAGCAGGAATGTTGTTTTTGGCTTTCACACGGACACACAGTGTATCTTTGGCAATACTAGCATCTCCAAAAGCGAAAGGAGTGCTACAGTCGCTTGGACTTGAGCCTCCACTTTTAGAGCATTGATAAGTCAGTCCTGAAGCGGTGGTAAAAGTCAACTTTCTTCCAGCAATGCCAGAGAGACGGGGCTTGGCAGCAGCAACAGTTTTTGTGTAACATGCCCAGTCAGAAGCAGGAGCATTGCCTGATGCCTTCACACGTACGCACAACTTGCCTGAAACCAGGGCATCATCTCCAAAGTTGAAGGGACTGCTACAGCCGTTTGCAGTGCCACCTGCATCTTTGCTACATTCATAACTCTTACCTGATACTCTAGCAAAAGTGAAAGTCCTGCTTGAAGCTGAGACAGCCAAGTTAGATGGTTTGGTAGGTTTTGTCTTGACAGTAGAGCTTTGCCTGTAAGAACTCCAAGCGTTGTCATTGTCTTTGGCTCGGACTCGGAAGGTGTAGGCTTTGTCAGATTGTAAACTGCTGAAAGTGTAAGTGTTTTGAGTGGTGGTTTGTGTTCCAGTCCATGACCCGTAATAGCCTACTTTGTAAGAGATTTGATAACTTGCAATGCTTCCATCAGAATCTGTTGCCGCAGACCATGAGACCTTGATGCTGGTTTTTTGAATGTTGCTGGTGCTGATGGTGCTTGGTTTGCTCGGGGGTTGGTTGAGAGTTTTGGTAGCAGAGCTTTCTTTGTAAGGACTCCAAGCGTTATCATTGTCTTTGGCTCGGACTCGGAAGGTGTAAGTCGTGTTAGACTTCAAACTGTAGAAAGTGTAAGTTCTCCAGCTGGTCGTTTGGATGCCTGTCCATGCTCCACTCCCTTTCTTGTAAGAGACTTCATAGCCTGCAATGCTTCCATCAGAATCTTTTGCCGAAGACCATGAGATCTTGATGCTGTTTTTTTGAATGTTGCTGGTGCTGATGGTGCTTGGTTTGCTCGGGGGTTGGTTGAGAGTTTTGGTAGCAGAGCTTTCTTTGTAAGGACTCCAAGCGTTGTCATTGTCTTTGGCTCGGACTCGGAAGGTGTAAGTCGTGTTAGATTGCAGACTGTTGAAAGTGTAAGTGGTTTGAGTGGTGGTTTGCGTTCCAGTCCATGACCCGTAATAGCCTACTTTGTAAGAGACTTGATAGCCTGTAATGCTTCCATCAGAATCTGTTGCTGCAGACCATGAGATCTTGATGCTGTTTTTTTGAATGTTGCTGGTGCTGATGGTGCTTGGTTTGCTCGGTGTTTGGTTAGTAGCAGCAATGGCTTGGCTGTAGCAACTCCAGTCAGATACAAGAGTATTGCTTGCTGCTTTAACACGAACGCAGAGCTTGTTCTTGGCAATGGCATTGTCTCCAAAAGTAAAGGGACTGTTGCAGTTTGTGAAGTTTGCACCCCCATCTTTACTACATTCGTAACTCTTGCCTGATTCAGTATTAAAAGTTAAGGTTCTGCCTGAAATAGCCAACCCAGTTGGTGCGTTAGGTTTGGTGGGTTTGGCAGCAATGGCTTGGCTGTAACAACTCCAATCAGAAGCAGGAGCATTGTCTGAGGCTTTGACACGGACACAGAGCTTGCCTTGGTCAATGGCATTGTCTCCAAAAGTAAAGGGACTGTTGCAGTCTGTGAAGTTTGCACCTCCATCTTTGCTACATTCGTAACTCTTGCCTGATTCAGTATTAAAAGTTGAGGTTCTGCCCGAAATAGAAAAGCTGGATGGTTTGGCTGGTGCAGTCTTGACAACAGAGCTTTGCTGGTAATCGCTCCAGTCTCCTGCATCATCTTTAGCACGGACTCGGAAGGTGTAGTCAGTGTCAGGCTGCAATGAGTAAAAGGTGTAAGTGTTGGCACTTGTTATGCTGGTTCCTGTCCAAAATCCATTGTCTTTCTGGTAAGAGACTTCATAGTCTGTCACCCAACCATCAGAATCTACTGAAGCCTCCCATGAGACCGTGATGCTGCTAGCACTGATTTGACTGGTGCTGATGTTGCTTGGCTGGCTTGGGGGTTGATTATCAGAGACTGGTGTTTTGACACTAGCACTTTCTGCATAATCGCTCCAAGCATCTTCATCATCTTTGGTACGAATGCGGAAGGTGTAGCTGGTTTCAGGTTGTAATCCAGACAAAATCAAAGATGTTTGAGCGGTGGTTTGTGTTCCAGTCCAAGACCCGCTGCTTTCCTTGTAAGAGACTTCATAGCCTGTCACCTGACCATCAGGGTCTGCAGAAGGTGACCAACTGACCTTGACACTGCTAGCTTTGACCTCGCTGATTTTGACTTCACTCGGGGTGCTGGGTCTTTTATTTGACACAACATCCTTGCCCTTGTTCAAATCTGTCTTGACCAGAGTCAAATCTTCTTTTAGCTCAAACTTCACATTCGTCTTCTTGTTTAACTGAAAAGGTTGACTCTCCTTTAAGGTCTTACTGGTTTTGGGATTGACGACAGAAAAGAAGAAGTCATCTGCATAATACTTCTCCTCTAGCAAAATCGTCACGGCTTTAAGAGATTTCTCACCAAACGCATCACAACCGCATTCTACATTATACAAAGGTTGGTCACTCTTTCTCACCATGAGCAGCACATTTTGTTTAGAAGCATTAAGAAACTTGATTTGAGCACCACCTAGCAGTGTTTTTTCAGGAATGATCACAAGTTTCTCTTCTCCTTTGTTAAAGACCATATCTTTAGCAAAGACAGGTATTGTTAAACTATAAGTGATATGCGATATTAAGTTCATTTAATTGAATTGATAGTCATGGTGTAGCAATGAAGTTGTGTCCTAGATGTGAAAGTGAGAAGACGGTTAAGAATGGTTTTTTATATGGTAAACCGAGGAGGCGTTGCAATGCCTGCAACTATCAATATACCAAGTCCTATCGTGGTCAAATCTCACCACAGATCAAAAGAAGAGCATTAGAGTTGTATTTGGAGGGTCTTGGTTTCAGGTCAATCGGTCGTTTGCTGAATTGTTCTCATGTTTCAGTTTATAATTGGGTCTGTAGTTTTGGCGAACAGCTCAAGGCATTAAGAAAGGACACAGACATTGAAATTATGGAAATTGATGAAATGCACACCTACATCCAGTCAAAAAAAACTACTGCTGGCTCTGGATTGCTGTTGATAGATGTGGGAAGCAATTTATCAATTGTGTGCTTGGAAACAGAGACTCAAAAGCCTGTAGGCATTTATGGGACAAGGTCAAGGAAACAAAACCTCTTCAGGTGATGACTGATCACTGCAAGGCTTACAAACAAGTCATTCCCAAAGAAATTCATACATGTTCCAAGGCAGAAACATACACGATAGAAGGGTATAATTCTCTCTTGAGACATTTCTTGGCAAGAATGAGAAGGAAAACCAAATGTTACAGCAAGTCTCTTAAAGCATTACAATATTCTGTTCTTTTGTTCATGGCAAAACGGAATAATCAGCTATCACTTATTACTTAACAATGCCCAAAGACAAGATTTTCGAAGTCAATGCCCCCCGATTTCTTATGCAGATAGAACAACAGCTGCTTGTAGCCAACAGGCAGTTGAATCCGATAGTCAAACTGCTTAGCCTGAACCACTCCGATTTGCTTATTCTGTGAACTCCCTTGAAAAATAGACACCAGACCAGAACGATTGTTTTTGACCAGCAATGTTCCATAATCTTGTTTCTCATTGCTGGCTTCTAGTACAAAACTAGATTCGGCTGTGGGAATAAACTCACTTTGCACAAAAGAAGTTGGCATTTGGGAAGCATCGCAGCCTGCTGAAACATAGTTCTTAACTTCTGGCATTTTGAATCCAAAGACCATGACTGTTGAAGAGGTGCGTTGTGAAATGTCCACCTTCACTCCATTTTGCTTGGCTTTAATGACAGCAATCACATCGTCAGAAGTCAGCTCGTTGGAATATGAAAGTAGGACGTTTGTGTCTAGTGAATTGAAAATCGCCAGATTGCCAGTGCCTTGTGTCAGCGCTTTGGGAATCCCCAAACACTGGGTCCCTGACTGCTCTTCTTTGTCAATGTCCTGAGAAGCCTCCCCGCTATCTCCTCCTCCAGAACCACAACCTGTCAAAGTGAACGACAGCACTAGACAAACAGATGCTAATTTGAAAAAGTTTTTGAACTCCAGACCAGACATGATCTGAAAATGATTTGCCAAATGAACGATAACGTTCTTGATAAGCTTTTGCATAAAAACTCAGCTATTAAACAAAATTAAACAAGATGAACAAATGAAAAAATCAACAAACAACAACACTCCGCAAAAAGAATGCTGTCATGCAAAACTCTTGTCTTGAAAGAAAAACAAAATTTCAAGTTCAAAACAAGAGTTCTGTAAAAAATCAAACTAATACTATGCACGTACAAAAAAAAAACAAGCATCGCCTCAGGGTTTTGAAGAAATTTTTTGGTTTTTTAAGGAATTTTTGTCTTTTTTGTAAAAAGAATGTGTTTGGGAATGGGAGGATGTAGAAAGAAGGAGAAAGAGAAGATGCTGAAGAGGCAATTTTTAAAAAGAGAACCTTTGGGAACGGGAGAAACTAGGGGAAAATAGAGATTGCGGGTCAAGATGAGCAATGACCAAGTAGAAGTCTCGGAATGGTGTTTGAAAACAAAGGCAAGAAGACAAAGGGGGCAGGACGTCCCCTTTTAAAATGAGAAAGTTTGAGATTACGGGTCAAGTCCGCAATGACGAAAGGGAAGGAAAAAAGAAACGAAAACGTTTAAGTACGTTCTGGAATCTTCACAGAACAAAAATAATGAAATTTTTTATAAGTATGTCTGCCTGCTCTTTCACCAGAACCTTTATATCTACTACCTCTAGAATCAAGAGCAGAAGTGGTACGAAATACTGTAACCCAACCAGCAAACCGATGAGGTCCAGCAATGTATCTGCTTTCAAATCCGAGAGATCTAGCAAATTTTCTGTCGGATAGATTGTTGGTGGCAAGATTTGTAAACTTGACATCGCTTGTGGTTTGGTAGTTAATCTCTTGGCATTCAGTGGGGTTCCAACTTAACACCCCACCTTTGCTGATGTAATACCAAAGTTCTCCATCTTTTTCTAAATGGAATTGATTGTCTAACACTTTGGGTCTTGCCCCTGCATCAAATCTGGTGACGTGTGCAGTGGTTTTGTGGTTGGCATTGTTCGTGGAGAAGGAAACAGGGTTGCCAGAACGATTGAAAGCAGAGCCTCCGTTTGCCGTTTTGATTGCCACTTTGTAAGTTTCGTTTAACGCCCAAGTTTGCTTGGGAATGATGACATAATTGGTGTTGTCGCCTTTTTGAACAAACACTTTTTCACAAGTGACAAAGTCATCTGATGAGACAAGCAGTGCATTCAAAGGGGCGTCCTTACAAACTGCCTCGTCATTGGAAACAAGGGTTTCAGAAGTGTCTAATCGCATCACTGAACGTCCATAGGCTTTGCCTGATGAATCTTGCATCTTGGTAAAAACTGATGCGACAACAGCCTCACCCAAAAATGCCTTTGGTTCACCCCTCACCACTGTGAACGCCCAGTTTGATTTTTGACTCAAGATTTTGAACTTGACCTTCCCTTCTCCTTCTGCGACTCCTGTTAACTTCAGTTTGGCTTGGAATTGTTCTTGATTAGGTAAAGTGTAAGTCAACTTTCCATCTTCCCCGATTGTTTCTTCTTCTGCCACAACTAGCTTCAAAGAGGTCAAACTTTCATCGTAAATGACCTGTAATTTTCTGCCTTGAACAAGTTCTGGTGTGTTGCATGCGACGTTGGCAACCAGTTCCTCACCTGTTGTGACAGATTCGCTAGAGTCCACCTCGCACTTGATGTTGCTGGCAAGTCCATCTTCTTTCTCCTCTTCCCCTGGCGGAACACAACCTGCCAAGACAAGCATTGTCAAGAAAACGATTGATTTGTCATAAAAAGCCACCCCCCTGACAAAAAGGGTTTGAATGGATCTGATTTGTTCTAACATAAAAAACTCCTTTGATAAATGTTAAATGAGAACGAACAAAAAAGAAGGTTACGATTCTAGCATACCATTCAAAACAAATGCAACTTTTAAAATCATCTTTTTTAATTATTTTTGATGAGTGGAGCAAAAAAGCAAAGAAACAAGCGGGTTGAGCCTTTTGAAAATAAGTTTTTTTTGAAGATGGAAGTTTGAGATTGCGGGTCAAGCCCGCAATGACAGGAGGATTTTGCTGTGTTGCATTTGGTCATTCTTGCCTCTTTTTTTGTCATTCGAAGCGGAAGCAGGAATCCAGTCATGTTAGTAATCCATGCTTGGTTTGGTGAGAGATTCCGCATCAAGTGCGGAATGACTGGGAAGGTTGCATGTTGTCTTTGGTCATTCTTGCCTCTTTTTTTGTCATTCGGAGCGGAAGCAGGAATCTATCATCTAACTGCTGATGGATTCCGCATCAAGCACAGAATGACGATTGGGTTAAGCAATGTCTCTTCCAAGCGAGGCTGTGTAAACTTCAAACCATGTTTGGCGGTCAAAAGATACTTTGAGAGCGTCAGAAATGCTTTGGATACGTTTGAGGCTGTTGGTCCCAAGCACAGGTAAAATGCAAACAGGGTGATGTAAAAGCCAAGCAATAGCTACATTGGACAACTCTACGTCTTGTTCTTTGGCAATACGGGACAAGACAGCCCTCAAGTCTTTCAAATCCTGTCTTGCCTCGTCAAATAACACTCCTCCTGCCAAAGGAGACCAAGCCATCAGAGGAGTCTTTTTTCTTTGATGAAAGGCAACTTCTCCATTCGTCAAAGGGTGATGCTCTACAACACTCATTTCAATTTGATTGGTGACTAACGGGGTGTTCATTCCAGACTGCAAAAGTTCCCAATCATACGGCTTAAAATTAGATACGCCAACTGCTTTCACCTTACCACTTTTCACTAAATCATCAAGTGCCTGACCTGTTGCCTGATGATCCATCAGCGGGTCAGGGCGATGAATTAGGAACAAATCCAGCTGGTCTATTGCCATATCTTTTAGAGAATTATCCACAGAATGATTGAGATAGTCAGGCGTTGTGTCATAGTATTTGAGGCGTCTTTCAGGATACTTTTCTGAGGTGATTGCAATGTCACATTTGCTCACAATTTCAATCTGCTTTCTCAAAGATGGTGCATCTTTCAAGGCTTTTCCAAAAATGACTTGGGATTGATAATTCCCATAAATATCAGCTTGGTCTATGGTCGTGATGCCTTGTGCAAGGCAGGCTTCTACTTTGGCTTGAATGTGTGCGGGGCTGGTGTCTGTGTCATCAGCAAGTCTCCACATTCCGTAAACTAGACGGCTGAAACTTAGGTCTTGAGTCATTTGAACACGTTTCATCATTTTCTTTCTCCAACAGCAAGAGGGGTTTTGGGTAATTCTGAGGGGACACGACCGTAGACGTGAGGCAATGAGCAGGTTTTAAGTTGAGGTAGCACACGTTGCCCAAAAGACTGGCATTCTGCTAAATGCGGGTAGCCTGAGAAGATAAAAGCACGAATCCCCATTTTTTGATAGTCTTCAATTTGGGTCAAGATTTGGTCAGTAGAGCCAACCAAAGCGGCTCCACAACCTGACCTTGCACGACCCACACCTGTCCATAAATGCGGCTCAATATAGCCCTCATCATCGGCAACTTCACGATTTTGGGATTGATGTGAAACACCCAAAGATTGAGCATCTAAAGCACGTTCACGAATGGATTTGCCCTGTTCTTCGTCAAGTTTACTTACCAATTCGCGTGCATATTCACGAGCCTCCGCTTCGGTGTCTCTCACAATCATGTGGACTCTCAAGCCGTAGTCTAAAACACGTCCATAGTTTTTGGCTAAGTCATGGACTGCCTTCATACGTTCTGTCAGCTGCTCCTTTTTTTCAGGCCACATCAGGTAAACATCACAATGCCTTGCACAAAGGTCTAGGGCATCAGGAGAGTAACCACCAAAATACAAAAGAGGTCCTCCATTTTGCTGATAAGGTTGGGCAGGGTCAGTGTCTAAACCCTCAAACTGATACACCTCTCCTTGATAATGAATTTTGTCTTGTGTCCACGCTTGCTTTAAAATTTCTACAGTCTCACGAGAACGTCTGTAACGATAAGGGCTTGATTCCTTTTGACCGGGGAAATCGGAAGAAATAATGTTGACCGTCAACCTTCCCTTCAAAAGATGGTCTAAAGTCGCAACTGTTCTTGCCAGCATGATTGGGTGTAACTCTCCACAACGCACAGCTAACAACATATTGATTTTGTTAGTCAGCGGGGCATTTGCCGCAACAAAGCTCACTGTGTCTTGCCCAACCTGATAGGAAGAAGGACATAAAATGTTGCGAAACCCTAACTTCTCAGCGGTTTGTACCACTGCCGATGTATTTTCCCAGCTAGAGCGATATTTGCCTTCTGGAAAACCGAGGTAACGATAATCATCAGAGCAAAGAGGAGCAAACCAAGAAACTTCTGCAGCATCTAGGTCTGATGAAAGTACGGGAACAATCGTCATAAGAATTTTAGAAACAAAAAAGTTGGACAGAAGGAGTGCAGTCTATGTTTTTTGGTCAAATGTTGCAAGTTAAAAAAGAAGTCAATTTTTTGAGAAGAAGTTGGGTTTTCAAAATTACAACCTGAATCTACAATTTTGGCAGTTGATATTGTTGGATTTGTGCAAAGCAATTTTCAGCAGTGCTAAAGTGAATGGTATGGATCCCTAATTTGTTTGCGGCAATGATATTTTCTTCACGGTCATCAAGGAACAATGCTTCTTCTGGGTTCACTTGAAGACCTTGCAAACAATGTTGATAAATGGCGTCTTCGGGTTTGTTCACTTTCACATCACATGAAAAGGTTTTGTGATGGAAAAGAGACATTTTTCGGGGAAAATGCTTTTCAAGATAGTTTCGCGTGCCATTGCCCATGTTAGAAAGCAGCCCTATTTTTAAACCGTTTTCTTTGAGCAATTCAAGCCATTGCCACATTTGTTCATTATGGTTGCACCAGCCTTGATTGTCTAAAGAGGTCAATTTTTGCAAATCTTCATCTTTTAGAGACATTTGAGATTTTGAAACAATGAGATTCCAATACTCTTTTTCAGAAGTGAATCCCGCATCATAATCAGGTCGGTGTTTCCAATAGTTTTCAGAAAAATCTTGAATTTGACAGATGGCTTGCATTGCCTGCATCACTTCGGGATTCATGTCAAAACACAGGACACAACCATAATCAAAAACCACTGCTTTTAGTCTCATTTTTTGTTCTCCTGTGCTTCAAGTGTTTGAGAAATCAGTCAGCCGATGCCGTTGGTTTTATTTTCCAGCAACTGCCATTTTGACCAAGACTTTACTGCTAACGATGATGTTTGATCCAACAACTCTGGAAAAATCAAAACAAGCCATGATATAGTATTTTCCCTGTCTAAATCAACAGAAATCGTCTAAAGCCAAAGATTATCTATGCAACTTGTTCCCCGATTTAGGAACTTGTTTTTAGTTGACAACATTCAAATCAAATATGACTCAAATCACTTCAATGACAGGGTGCGGTACAGCACAGGAGACATGGGAACAATGGAGTTGTTCAGTTGACATTCGGTCAGTGAACAGCAGATTTTTGGAAATTAACATTCATCTTCCTTCTCAGCTTCAAGGGCAAGAAAGGTTGTTTAGACAAACCATTCAAAGCTATGCCAGACGTGGCAGAATTGATTGCTCTGTCTGTATCAACCACTTGGAACAAACAGGTACAAAAACCATGCAAATTAACACAGATATTGCCAAAAAATTCAAATCGGATTTAGTCAAACTAGAAACCATTTTAGATCAAAAAATTCAAGTCAGATGGAGTGATTTGAAACATCAGCAAATCGTTACTTATCAGGAGCAAACTTTAGAAGAAGAGACGTCTCAGGACTTGGCAAACCGAACTTTAGAGCAGGCACTCATTACATGGAACGAAATGAGACAGCATGAGGGCAAAATTTTGCTAGAGTCCCTACAACAGCATCTTGCAACAGCAAGCAGCCATGTCCAAGAAATTCAAGAAATCGCAAAAAATCTGCCTCAACTTTACTTAGAGAAACTTGAAAAAAACTTGCAAAAACTCTTATCCGATTCACAAAATACTGACATTGACACGAGATTACTGGCACAGGAAGTCGCACTATTTGCAGAAAAAAAAGATATTAGTGAGGAACTGGCACGACTTGACGCACATTTTCATCACTTTGAGACACTCTTTCAGTCCCCCGAAAGTGGCAAACAAGCAGGTTTTTTAACTCAAGAATGCCTCCGAGAAATCAACACCATTGCATCAAAAACACAATCGGCTGAAGTTTCTATACTGGTAGTTGCTGTTAAATCAGAATTGGAAAAAATAAAAGAGCAGTTGAGCAATATTGAATAAGCTATGAAAATCACACTTTCTGGGGTACCGGGTTCAGGAAAATCATCAATCAAAGAAACTCTTGCCAAGCATTATGGTCTTGATGAACGTTCCACAGGAGACTTTATGCGTGAAATGGCAAAAGATTACGGCTTCCGTGATGTCACTCAATTCCTAGTAGAATACGTTTCTTTTCACCCAGAGATAGATTTGGAGGTGGACGAGCAACAACGTCAGTATGCGCAAAATTCTGAAAACTTTGTGTTAGATGCTCACATCGGTTTTTGGTTTGCCAAAGATGCCCTCAAAATCTTCCTACAATGTCAAACTGAAATCGCTGCGAGACGAATTTTTGAAGCCAAGCGACAAACTGAATCTGCCAAAACCTACGAAGAGTCCCTTCAAGCGACTTTGAAACGTATGAGTCAATTACAGAAAAATTTTCTGAATCTTTACAAGGTGGACATCTACGATTTAAAGCATTTTGACATTGTGATTGACACCAGCAACATCAGTGTTGAAGAAGCCAAACACAGAGTCATCACTGCCATTGATCAAGCAAACCAACCCAAGAAATATTAGCTGACAAGTCTTATGGTCTAAAACTTGATTAGTCTGACTTCTTCCTCACTTTCCCTTCAATGACGATGGTGACCTCTCCTTTGACTGTCTGACTTTTCAATAGTTCAATCACCTCTGAAAAACTCCCTCTTAAAACTCTTTCAAACTTCTTTGTTAATTCCAAACAAACTGCGACTTTTCTATCTTCTAGCAATTCTCTTGCAATTTCTAAAAAACGGATTACCCGATAAGGAGACTCAAAAAAGACTAATGAATGGACAGATTCTTTTTCTTGTTCAATGAATTGGGTCAACTTCCCTTGCTTTCTTGGGGGAAAGCCTTTGAACGTGAAGCTAGAAGTGGAAAGCCCTGAAAGAGACAAGGCAACTATGACTGCTGATGCCCCCGGTAATGATGTGACAACATGTTTAGCGTGGATTGCATCAACAACAATTCTGTAACCAGGGTCGCTAATTGTGGGAGTCCCTGCATCGCTACACAAACCAACTCTTTTGCCTTTTTCAAGTAAATCTATAATTTTTCTTCCTGCTGGTCTTTCATTGTGTTCATGGTAGGAAAAGACAAGTGGTGGTAGTGTCAGCTGGTGTCTTTGAAAGATTTTTTTAGTCTGACGGGTGTCTTCACATGCTAGGGCATCAAGTTCCTCAAGCACTCTGATTGAACGAAGGGTCATGTCTTCTAAATGACCTATCGGGGTTGAGATTAAAATTAATTCTCCTGACATCTTTTCTAGGGGCTGGCATAGATCGCTCACATCAATATTGAGTTTAGAAAAATGATTGTCAAAGGTGTTTTCAATTTGCAGGTTTGCAAAGATCAAAGATCTTTTCTCGGTTAAGAGAAGATTCAAAATTAGAGTTTAAGATCTATACTCAAAATAATAGATTTTTTTGTATAGGGTGACACTATCCTTTAATAGCCCCCTGCACCAATCCTGATACAAGGCGTTTTTGGAATATGACGATGAGGATAATCAGTGGAATACAAATGGAGACAGCACCAGCAATGCCTTGCATGAGTTTTTGTACATCATCATCGGCTCGCATGTAGTTTGCTAATGCTGCAGTCATAGTCATTTTGTCCCCATTCATCAGTTGTGATGAAATCATAAAGTCGTTATACGCCAGTAACACGGAAAACAGCCCCGCCGTGATCACCCCTGGCCACATCACGGGTACAATCACTTGGTAGAAAGTTTGAAATGGTGTACAGCCGTCCACCTGTGCAGCTTCGTCTAGTTCTTGGGGAATACCCATAAAGAACGCACGTAACATCCAAATAGTGAAGGGTTGGTTAATGGCTACTAGCACGATAATCAGTGTTTCATAACGGTTCCAAATCCCAAGTTCCAAGAACGCTGGTTGATAAGAAGTCAGTAGTACCACATATGGCATCGCACGGAACACCAAGGCTACGATTAACAACCAAAACCCCAACGACCCACGAAACCGTGACAACGCATATCCTGCAAAACAAGCTGTGGTCATGGATATGGTGACCGTACCAATAGTCACCAATAAAGTGTTTAGGGAATGCACCCAAAAACTGCCTTCTACCCATATTTCATAGTAGTGTTTTAGTGTAAAACTTGGGAATAATTGTAACGGATTAAAGAACGCATCCACGGGTTCGCGAAACGATATAAGAAACATCCACAAGAATGGAAACACCGCCAAAAACAACCATGCCAATAAGACCAGCGCAAACACTTTATTTAAAGACATTAAGTGTAATTTCATCGTTACACTCCTTCTCGTTGTTCACGCCAAGTGCGTCTTAGCACTGGTATCAGTAAGATGACGATGCCTAATACGGTCAGCAGACCAGAGGCAGCGGCCTTATTATAGTTGTTTTCTTCAGAAATAATATAATATGTCAAGTGTTGCAAGCTGTCTGCAAACAATGCTGACCCAAAGACTAACACAGGTTCAAACACGCGATAAGCGTCCATCACATGGATTAAGGTAACAAATACAAATAAGGGCATTAAATGCGGAATGACGACGAAACGAATTTTATGCCACATGCTCGCCCCATCAATATCTGCTGCTTCCATGGAATCTTGAGGTACGGACTGCAAGCCTGCAAACAACACCACAAATGCAAATGGCAGAGTATGCCAAATACCATAGAATATAATCAGCGAACGAATACTGATTTTACTGCTGAGGAAATAAAATTGTGCATATCCCAGTTTTTCCATCAGGGCGGCAACAATCGCATCGTCTAGGAATAACCAATATACAGCTAAGGATCCAACGACTGGTGTGATGATAAAGGGTAACAAAGACATAAAGACCAACACCCCCCGCACCTTTTGAAACATGGTATTGACTGCCCACGCAACCATAAAGCCAAATATTAACACGGCTGGCAAAGTGGCAAAGGTGTACAATAGGGTAAATTCTAATGCCCCCCAAAACTCAATGGCGGTCAGTGCGTAATAGAACGAGGCTATTTTAGCGAAAAAGTGTAGTTCATCGTTTGAAAACGCTTTGTTCCACCCATCACTAATTTTATGTGGTGCAATTAAGCTGGTGAAATTATCGGTGCCAATATATTCATAATACCTTTGTGGGTTGCCATCTTCATCTAAAACTGCTTGGGTGACCATGCGTTCTTTCTTTTGGGCTTTACCACCAAACATGGGTGTAGAAACCACCGTTCTGACCGTTTCGGTTTTAATACCTTCTTGGTGTACAGACAGCCACCCCGCCCCCACCAGAGGTAAAAAGATAAAGACTACCATGACAAAAAAACTTGGGGCTGCAAATTTTAAAAACGTGCTTAATTTCATTGTCTGTTATCCTTTAGGTGTCGCTACCCTAACATTTCAGGATTTTTTCTGATAGCGTGCAGATGAATTTGTTTCCACAACGCCAATTCGTCAAACAGTGTCCATTCTTCACAAATACGACCATCTACTACACGGAATTGAGAAATGCCCATGATGTACAGAGGACACCCTGTACCCTTGCCAAAGGTGGGGCTGTCTGCATGGGTTGCAGCAATAGACCACCGTACATGCACAAACGATTCATTATCCCCAGCATTTGAGGCGGTTTCTTGGGTATGATCTACCACAAAATCTGCTCCTGCTAGTCCAGCATAAATATCGGTTAATAAAGTTTTTAGGTGTGGTGTTCCCACAATATCCCGACTGCCAAACGCTTTGACCTGCACATTATAAGAATAATATTCGTCCACCAGTGCGAAATAATTTGCATGCCATACATCATTAAACATGTTTAAAACAACTTGTGTATGGTTGTTGTCGTCTGGTCGTCCTTGTAAGATAGGGCGGGTTTTTGGGGCTTGGTTTCGTTCTGTACAGACCATTTCCCACCAGTGCGTGACTTCGTTTTGATAATCGGTCACCGCCAATTTCCAAGCGACATCTTTGGGATTCAACCCCATTTGTTTCACGATCCCACCATTGTCCCGAACAAGCCATTCCTTGATAATCTTATTTTCCCAACACAGGCAATCGGCGATGGTAAATGTATCAATACGATTGTGTGATGCAGGACCGAACGCTGTATCCCCCTTGTTAATCTTGTGAGACCGTATCAAATGTGACGACAAGTATCCATCGTCTTCGTTGCCAGCCCAAATAACATTCATACAATAGCCCTCTGCATCAGAGGTAGATGACAAGGATTGATTGGTACTTTCAATTACCTCTTGCATTTGACTGGCAAAGCCAAGGGGGGTATAAATTTCACCCACCTCTGCATAGTGGGTGTCAATCAATCCAGAATTTTTATGGTTCCATATGTCATAGGTACAGCGGATGATATAGTCGGGAATGCTACCATAATGGGGTTCAAAGCCTTTCATGGGAATTTCTCGTTCCCGTTTATGCCCCGCATGAATATCAGCATAAGTATAGGTACGACCGTGTAACTTCCCTTTAGGGGATATATTTCGGCTGTGTGCTGGACTGTACGGGTGCATATCTAATTTTGTCATTGTTGTATGCCGTTACATGTGTTGTAGTACAAAATGGGCGGGTTAAACCCCACCCGTTTATAGTATGTGTCTTACAAGATGCCTTTTTCTTTGGCAACCTTGCGGTATTCTGCTTCTACATCTTCTAAGACTTGTTCGGCAGATTTTTTACCAGTCAAGTAGTTACCAATTTCCTTGCCAAATATACCGTGCATCACACTGTATGCAGGTGTCAATGGAAATTGAGGCGCGTCGTTTTCAAATGTTTCAATCACGCCTTTTGCGTATCGGTTGACTTCATAACCATCCATGACCCATACAACTTTGTCATTGTACTTTTTCACCATTTCAGGAGAATATAGGTACATTACATTTTTAAATGTTTGTTCTCGGTCTGCTTGGGCATTTTTGGGGATGACAAAACCATCCCAGAAGACAGTAGATGCCACTACATCGGAATCCTTAGAAATTTTTGGGGCGGAAGTAAATTCAAACTTCCCTACAACAGAACTCTTACTTGCGTCATCCATACCTTCTGCACGGGTACCCCACAAGACTGCCATAGCGATTTTACCATTACGCGCCATTTGTTGTACGGAGCCAGAATCCAATACCAAGGCGTTTGGTGACATGTGTGCTTTTAGTTTCGCCATTAACTCCAAGCTCTTCATGGCTTTACCGTTTCTGATGGCAGGCTCAAAAGTACCGGGTTTGAAGTATGTCCCTTCGTGACCTAGGTAGATGTTGTTAAATTCTTGTGCCAAGTTCCAACCAGACTTAAATGCTGCACCATATGGAAAGTCAATACTTTCTTCTTTTTCCAAGATTTCTGCTGCTGCCAAAATCTCATCATAAGTTGTTGGTACAGGAATGTCGTGCTTTTCAAACAAATCTTTGCGATAGAAGAAATGTTGTGCATTGACCATAAAGGCGATGGAATAAATCTTGCCGTCAATGCGTACCAGTTGGTTTTCGGTAATTTTATATTTGTCTTTGTACTTGGCAACCAGATCATCCAAAGGGTATAACAATCCTTTGGATTGAACTTCATTGATGGAACCATTTGCGACAAACGACACATCATACGGACCTTTTTTTGCGTCAAATGCTTTAACAATTTCGCTTTTATGGTCTGGGTTGGCTTTCCAAGTGGATTTAAAGCTATCGCTATGACATGCTTCAAATTCTTGTTTAAAGCTGGTATCAATAAACCCGGCATTTGACAGCACGCTGATACGACCTTCTACATCACAGCTTGCATATGCAGCTGTTCCCATTGCCAGGGCAAACGATGCCCCGATTACTTTTTTTATCATAATATTCTCCTAAGAAATTGGTTAAAATGGGAGGGGTATCCTCCCAGAAAACGCATATTACAAAATTCTATTCTCTGTTGCAACCTTTTTTTATATTCTTTTGTTTTATCCTCCTAAATCCTTCAGAGGCAATTTTTTGGCCAGTCAAATATTTGCCGATAAATTTGCCAAACGTCACATGAGAGCATGAAACGGAGCTTCGCTAAAATTAAAAAATAGACAACATCATTTAGGTTTGCTATCCTAACCACTTTTGTTCAAAAATAGCATAGGCGGATTAGAAGTAGGTCTTAAATTTGGATTGTCATCGTATCATCACTCTGTTACAAGAACCTTTAGCAAAAGAGGGGTTTGAGTTGGTTGATGTCGTCTTTTGTCAAACGGAAGGTGAGCCGACTTTGCAAGTTTTTGTAGATTGTATCGGGGGTGTCAACCTTGATAAGTGCCAAGAAGCCAACCAAATTATTGATTCCATACTAGATCAACACAATTTCATTGAAGAACGTTACTTTCTTGAAGTTTCTTCTCCGGGGATTTTTAGACCTCTGAAGGAACCACGCCATTACCAACGTTTCATTGGCAATCATGTCAAAGTTTATCTACATCAAAACACAAGTAATCAAGAGCCTTGTCAAGGCGTGTTAAAACATGCAGACGCTCAACAAATTCAGCTCAAAACAGGGAATCAATCACAAACTTTTCAATACTCTCAAATCAGGAAAGCACACCTAGATCCTATTTTTGATTTTTAGCCAATCATTTGAATCCAAGACGTTACATAAGAGGTCAGTTTTGCAAGAAAATCTAATATCCATATTGAACGAGTTGTCAAAGGAGAAACAACTAGACAGGGATCAACTTACAGAAATGTTAGTTGAGACCATGGTGGCAGCAGCACAAAAGAAACTGCCAAAGTACAGAGAGATTGATGGGATTTTTAACAAGAAGAAAGGAGTTGTTACACTATTCAACATCAAGCTAGTTGTCCCTTTTGTTTCTGACCCTGACAATGAAATTACTCCAGATGATGCACAAAAAATTGAGCTTGAGTCAAAAGGACCAGAAGACGCCGAACCTGTTCCCCCTGAAGAAGGAGAAGAAGTGGAGGTGGAACTTCCTGAAAAAGAATTTGACCGAATTGCACAGCTTTCAAGACAAATGCTACTTAGACGCATTCACGAAGCAGAACGTGCCAAAATTTTTGAAATTTTTCACCCTCAAAAAGGAGAAATCCTATCAGGTTCTGTTTTACGGGTAGAACCTTCAGGAAGAATTGCATTAGTGATCCGGAACGTAGAAACTTATCTCTTCAAACGGGAACAAATTCCGGGTGAACGTTTTGAAAATGGTGAACATGTCCGCATTTACCTCATGGACGTCTCTAATGATCCAAGAAAACTGGCTCAACTGATGATCTCCAGAACTCACCCGGGGTTTTTAATGAAACTTTTTGAGATGGAAGTACCAGAAGTTTATGAGGGGTCAATAGAAGTCATCAATGCCGCAAGGGAACCGGGCAAACGTGCTAAAGTGGCAGTAGATACAGATGACCCAGACCTTGATCCAGTGGGTGCGTGTGTTGGGGTTCGTGGGAGTCGCATCCAAGCCATTGTCAGTGAGCTAAGAGGTGAACGGATTGATGTTGTTCAATTTAGCGAAAACTTTACAACTTATGTACAAAATGCTTTGATTCCTGCAAGGGCAGAACGGTTAGAAATTGTTGAAGAAGCCGATGACAATGGTCGGAAGCAAACCATTGTCAATGCGTGGTTTGATGCTGAAAATCTGTCTCTTGCGATTGGTAAGAATGGACTGAATATTCGGCTTGCATCAAAGTTACTGGGTTGTCATATCAATGCAGCGCTAGCCGAAGAAACAACCAATGTCCTGTCCATTGAGGAAAGTTTAGCAAGGGAGTTTCAAAAAGGCGGAAACCCTGATGAAGTGGTTGAGAAAACAACAGAACTCACAACATGACTTGCCGTACATTAAATGAAATTTTATGAGTGAAATAAAGCTGAGAGATTTGGCTGCTAAATTAAATATTCCTGCCAAAGAATTAGTTGAAGTTGCTAAGAGCATTGGTCTGGATGTCAAAGGCGTTTTTGATTTTTTGAATGAAGATCAGGTGGCAAAACTTCAACACAGGATAGAAAACAAGCCACAAAAATCGCCACAGACAAAGGAAGCACCAACTAGGCGCAGAAGGATTTCCAGAAATACAGAGACGCAATCTAAAACAGCAAAAGAAATTCGTCAAAAAAAAGAAGCCGCCAAGCAAGAGCAGATTGAAAAAGAAACCACTAAAAAAACTCAAAACCCTACTGAAACCAAAAAGCTAGAGACAACAGACGTTCCTCAAACCCAAGAACAACCCAAGCCTGAACCCCAAGTTGTCAAAAAAGTGGTAGAAAAGACAACAAACAAGACTGCCCCAGAACAACCGCAAGTTGAGGACTCACCTACCCCCAAATACCAACCTGCTCCTAGAAGACAAATTGAAATTGTCAACTCTGCTAAAGATCGTGAAAATTGGCTTGCAGGCAGAAAAAACGTAAAAAAAACATCAGACAAAAAATACAACAACCAATTTGATGACCATGCTTCAGAGTTAAGAAGGAAACGCAAAAAAGTTAAAAAATCAAAAGAAAAGATTCAGGAAGAAGAAGTCGTCAAGCATACCTTCAATCCTCGTAAAGGATCTATCAAAATTGGTGCAACAATCACTGTATCAGAATTGTCCAGTGCGATTGGAATTAGAGCATCAGACATCATTAAAAAGCTCATGGACCTTGGGGTGCTTGCTACAATCAATCAATCAATCTCAGGCGAAGAGGCTGCTTTGATTGCATCAGAATTCCAAGTAGAAGTAGAAATAGAAGCAAAAGATTTAGAAGACGTCTTGACATCTCAAGCCACAGGAGAAGCCATGACGAGGGCTCCTGTTGTAACAATCATGGGGCATGTAGACCATGGTAAGACGTCCCTTTTGGATTACATTCGCAAATCTCAAGTCGTTCGCAAAGAAGCAGGCGGAATCACACAACACATGGGGGCATACCGCATTTACACTGATGCAGGTGAAATGACACTGCTTGACACACCGGGGCATGAAGCATTTACGGCAATGCGTGCAAGAGGTGCAAATGTAACGGATATTGTCATTTTGGTTGTGGCTGCCAATGATGGCGTTCAGCCACAAACTGTGGAAGCCATTCACCATGCACAAGCGGCAAATGCTGAGATGATTGTTGCAGTCAATAAGATAGACTTGCCAGACGCAGACCCTCAAAAAGTCAGACAAGAGTTGCTAAGCCACGAGCTGATAGCAGAAGAATTTGGAGGAAAGACAACCTTTGTGAATGTTTCTGCCATCACAGGGGAGGGCGTTGATCAGCTCATGGATATGATCCATCTGCATGCAGAAGTGTTAGAACTCAAAGCAAAGGTAGAAGGATTGGCACAGGGCAACATCATTGAATCACATTTGAAAAAAGGCAAAGGTCCTGTGGCAACAGTCATCGTTGAAGAAGGTACCCTTAAAGTAGGGGACTGTTTTGTGGCAGGTCAAACTTATGGCAAAATCAGAGCCATGACCAACAGTCGTGGTAAAAATTTGCTTGAAGCCACCCCTTCTATGCCTGCTGAAATTAGCGGCTTAAATCGTGTGGCAGATGTTGGTTCAAGGCTTCATGTTCTAAATGATGACAAAATTGCCAGACAGATTGCAGAAAGACGCATCACACGTTCAAGAGAAGAGGCAGCTGTCAAGCAGCGAAAAATGCAACTTGAAAACTTATTTTCAAGCATTGAAGTAGAAGAGTTTGTTGAACTCAAGCTACTGATTAAAACTGATGTGCAGGGTTCTGCAGAAGCGTTGGAAGAAACTTTTGCACAGCTTGGCAATGAAAATGCCTCTATACGTGTCATCCACTCAGCCTCTGGAAACATTACGGAGAATGATGTCATGCTAGCATCGGCTTCTGATGCAATCATCATTGCATTTGATGTTGGAATGGAAGCCACCGCCAAGAAGGTCAACCTTGATGAAGGTGTGGCTATACGTTATTACAAGGTCATCTATGAAGCACTTGAAGATGTGAAGCTCGCCCTGCAAGGAATGTTGAAACCACAGGTGAAAGAAGAAGTCATCGGACGTTGTGTTGTTAGAGAGATTTTCAACGCCATTAAGTCCCGTCAGATTGTAGGGTGCTACGTCCAAGATGGTAAAATCACGAAAGATGCTTGCATTAGATTGATGCGAGGTGACAAGGAGTGTTACAACGGACCCTTGAGTTCTTTGAAGCGATTTAAAGACGACGTCAAGGAAGTTGGGAATCACTATGAATGCGGAATTTCCTTTGAGTCTAATGATGTTCAAGTTGGAGACACCATAGAAGTTTATACATTTGTTGAAGAATCAGTTACACTTTAGGCAGATATGCAGAAAACAAAACAATTCCATGCCATTCTTTTACAACGCAAGTTATCTCAGATTCTTCTGAAACAATCCAATGACCCAAGATTTGACAGAGTGACAGTGACACGTGTACAGCCTGCCCCAGATTTTTCAACCGCATTAGTTTTTATTTCCATTTTCCCTTCTCAAGAGACAGACGAACTGGTCACCTCTCTAAATCATGCCTCTGGTTATCTGGGAACACGCTTGGCAAAGGCTTTAAATAAACGGAGGACTCCTAGACTAAAATTTGTCTATGATTTAGGATTTGACCATAGCGACCAACTAGACCAAACATTCAAAAAAATTTCTGTCAATGCAGAGACCTGAAAAAGATGGGTGAGATAGATAAAATGGATAAAATTATCAATTTATACAAAAAAAAGAATCAAACCTCTTCTTCACAAACCTACTCACTACGTTCTTTTTTTAAATCTAAAAAAGCTGGGCATTTAGGAACACTAGACCCAATGGCAACAGGTGTTTTGCCTGTTTTTTTAGGAAAATATACCAAGCTCATTTCTCTGCTAGAAAAATCAGACAAAACTTATCTTGCTACAATCAGATTGGGAGCTTGTTCTGACACCTTTGACGCACAAGGTCAGATCATAGATTCTAAGCCTTTTGAACATATTAAGGCAAAAGATATAGAACAAACTATGCAGTCTTTTTTGGGAAGTCAAACGCAGTTGACACCTCCTTATGCTGCGGTGAAACATCATGGAGTTCCTGCATATCAGCTCGCAAGGCAAGGCAAGGCTCACATTCGCAAAAAAAAGCAGGTGTTTTTTAAATCCATCATCATAGAAGACATCAAACCTCCTTTAATTCAGGCTAAAATCTGCTGTTCAGCAGGAACTTACATTCGTACTTTGGCAGATGATTTAGGCAGAAAACTTGGGTCTTACGCATTGTTGGAGGGCTTAGAAAGAGTCCAAGTAGGAAGTAGTTTTTCATTGGAAACAAGTCATTCATTTGATGATCTGAAGCAATTTAAGGAAGAAGGCAAAGAGTTGCCAACGATTGACCCTGTCAAGTTGCTTCAAACATGGCATACCATTCAAGTTGACTCTCAACAATCTCAAACGCATGTTGGACATGGGAATCGTGTGGAAGTTGAAACCAAAGAGGAACATTGGAAAACCCCAACCAAAATGATTGATAAGTGTCATCAACTGCTTGCTGTGGGATACCTAAACAAGCACTCTTCTCAAACTTACTTTTACCCTGAAAAAGTTTTTATTTAGTTGATTTTAAACAAAAGGAATTATGTTAACCAAAGAACAAAAAAAGGAAGTCATTCAGACTTACGGCTCATCAAACACCGACACAGGTTCTGCAGAAGTACAAATCGCCTTGCTTTCAGCAAGAATTACTTATTTGACGAAGCACTTCAAAATCAAACCCAAAGACCATGCTTCTAGGCGTGGTCTTTTAAAACTGGTTGGTCAACGTAGAAAATTTCTGCAATATCTTGCAAGAAAAGATGAATCCCGTTACCAAAGCATCATTGCCAAACTCGGTATAAGAAGATGAAATCTTCAAAAAAAAACTTTACCAACAAGCCTTTTACGTTTTAGGGTAGAAGGTGTCCTTTAACCCATTTTAATCTAATTCATGCACACAGTTACTAAAACACTTGGTCAACAAACCCTTTCTATTGAAACGGGAACTCTTGCCAAACAAGCAAACGGCTCTGCTTTAGTCCGCTACGGCGATACGATGGTATTGGTCACTTCCACATCAACCCAATCAACAGAACCTAAAGATTTTTTTCCTCTGTCTGTCCATTACATAGAAAAGGCTTACGCAACGGGCAAGATACCGGGCGGGTTTTTTAAGCGAGAAGCCAAGCCTTCAGACTCTGAGACACTGATCTCCCGAATCATTGACCGCTCCATTCGTCCTCTGTTTGACCCAAACTTTTGTTCAGAGACTTCAGTCATTGCAACAGTCTTGAGTTATGATTTTGTGCATCACCCTGACTTTGTGTCGCTTATTGGTGCATCTGCAGCACTGATGGTGTCTGATTTGCCTTTTCACAATCCTATTGCTGGCGGTAGAGTGGTCAGAATAGACAATCAATTTGTATTCAATCCTCCTTATGCCGATTTAGAAAAATCAGACTTGAATATTTTCATGGCAGGTTCTGAAGAGGCAATCGTGATGGTAGAAGGAGAAGCCAAAGAAGTCAGTGAAGCAGTCATGGTAGATGCGTTAATGTTTGGACATGAACAAATCAAAGAAATTCTTCCCATGCAACACGAACTTGTCAAACTTGGGGGAAAGACTAAAGTTGCCCCTCCTGTTGTAGAAGTAGATGAAAAGTTGCGTCAACAAGTGCATCATGTTACATTGCCCAAAGTTACAGAGGCTTTCAGCATCACCACCAAACAAGAAAGATATGCCGCTTTGGATAAAGCGAAGCAGGAAGTCCTTACCGAGTTTGTCTCAGAGGAAAATGACGTCTCAAAAGATGTACAAACCGTTTTTGATGACACTAAAAAAGAGGTGATGCGTCAAAAAATCTTAAAGGAAGGCGACCGTCTTGACGGACGAAAGACTGATGAAATCAGACCCATTAATTGCAGGACAGGATTCTTGCCACGCTCACATGGTTCTGCTTTGTTCACCAGAGGCGAGACCCAAGCACTGGCAGCATTGACTCTTGGAACAACTGATGACCAGCAAATGATTGATAGCTTATCAGGAGTCAACTACAAAAATTTTTTACTGCATTATAACTTCCCTGCTTTTTCTGTTGGTGAATCCAGCCCACCGAGACCTCCCGGTAGGCGTGAAATTGGACACGGAACATTAGCTGAACGTGCCTTGAGTGCTGTTTTGCCCCAATTTGAAGACTTCCCATATACCATTCGCCTTGTTTCAGAGATTCTTGAATCCAATGGTTCTTCTTCCATGGCGACAGTTTGTTCGGGGTCTCTAGCACTGATGGATGTGGGTGTGCCTATCTCCAACCCTGTTGCAGGAATTGCTATGGGATTGATTCACGAAGGCAAAAAAACAGCTATTCTTTCAGATATTCTTGGTGATGAAGACCATTTGGGAGACATGGACTTCAAAGTGGCAGGAACAAAGGACGGAGTAACAGCCTTGCAAATGGATATTAAAATTTCAGGAATCAATCGTAAAATTATTGAAAAAGCATTGACTCAAGCAAAGGCAGGAAGATTGCATATCTTGGAAGAAATGGGTAAAGAATTGGCTGCTCCAAGAGAAAAATTGTCAAGTTATGCTCCAAGATGTATCCGTCACAAAGTGCCTGTTGAAAAAATCAAAGACATCATCGGACCGGGTGGAAAGCATATTAAAGCCTTGATTGAGAAAACTGGTGCGAAAATTAATGTCAGTGATGATGGCATTGTTTCAATCTTAGCACCAAATAGTCAGGGGGCAGAACTTGCGCTTGGTGAAATTGAAGACATGACACGTGTTGTAGAACTTGGAAAACAGTATGACGCACGTGTTGTGAAAATTATGGAATTTGGAGCGTTTGTAGAGTTGTTTCCCGGGCAGCAAGGGCTTGTTCACATTTCCAATATTCAAGAAGGACATGTTGACAAAGTAGAAAATTTTCTCAAAGAAGGTCAAGAGGTCCGTGTGCTAGCGACTTCTTTTGACAGGAGAGGGAAACTTCAATTAAGCATGAAAGATTGCCAATAAAACGGATTGTATCAAAGGCGAGTGATTCTTGCCTTTCTTTTTCTTACTAAAATTTGTCAATAAAACAAGGTCACATGAAAGTTTTCTTTTTGCTATGGTTGGGGCTACTTCAGGTGGTGGTCACAAGTTATGCTCAGGATATTCTTGATGAAAATTGCACACAGGGAGGGAACTCTGCTTGTATAGATTGGGAACGTGGGGTGGCGATTGCTGAGGGTCTTGGTGTGCCTTCTTCCAAAGCAAACAATCAGGCTCTCAAACATGCCAGTGCCTTGCGTGCGGCAAAACTTGATGCGGCAAGAAATTTATTGGAACTCATTAAGGGCATCAATCTTGATTCTTCAACTCTGATGAGTGATGCAATGATCAGCAGTGATGTTGTCCGTACGCAAATACAAGGCAAGGTTCGCGGCTTGCGTCCCATTGGACAACCTCGTTATTTTTCTGATGGCACTGTAAAAATACGTTTAGAAGCAAGGATACTTGATACCATTCCTCAGGCTTTGATCCAAAAGGAATTAGCAAAAAAACCTACTCCTCCCCCCCTTGAACCTTTAGAGGTGCAACCTGTGGCACCGTCCAAAAAAAAGATTGATGTTGCTACTGTTTATACAGGACTCGTCATAGATGCAACAGGTCTTCAAACTAGACCTGCAATGTCTCCTAAAGTTTATGATGACAAGCAAAATATTGTCTATGGCATTGCAAATGTAGACCGTTCTTTTTTTCAAAAATACGGTATGGCAAGCTACGTTAAGAATCAAGACTCTGCCCTCAACAATGATCGTGTGCAAGGAAATCCTTTGCTGATCAAAGCCATTGGAATGGCAGGAAAACATCAAACAGATTTGCTCATCTCATCAGATGATGCCCATGCCTTGCGACAAATGGAAAAAACCCAATCCTTTTTGAGAGAAGCAAGAGTCATTATTATTATTGATTAAATCTCTCCCTTCTTCATTTCTTCTTGTAGAAAAATTTACCCCTCTTACATTCCGATCGGTCACCAATTATTTGCTCATCTCATCAGATGATGCCCATGCCTTGCGACAAATGGAAAAACCCCAATCCTTTTTGAGAGAAGCAAGAGTCATTATTATTATTGATTAAATCTCTCCCTTCTTCATTTCTTCTTGTAGAAAAATTTACCCCTCTTACATTCCGATCGGTCACCAATTATTAACTGATAATGCCCTACAAAAACATTTTTTTGGGAAAGTCAAAAGATTAGTCCTTGACAGGCAAAGCTCCACTTTTGAATTGAGATTGGAGGGATAGCAGGAAAATTTGGTCAAGTCCCAAGCTTCCCATTTAGATGATGCTATTTTGAACAGTTTTTTGTAAGAGAATAAGCAAAGACAAAGTTGAACAAATGATTTGTTTGAATAAATCACTTGTTCAAGGAATGGGAAACCTCAAGTTGTCAAGAGTTTTATTGACATTCTTTGATATTTAAAGAGTTGTTTTCGTTGGAGAGGCAGTATTCTGGTTTTTGATTTTGGAGGTGTTTGACTTTGAGCAGTTGGTCTGGACCATGCCACCATTGCGTAGAAGAGCTTGCACAATTTGCTAGGCTCACTGACAAGTCATTGATGTCTGCATTCACACATTTCCCACTTGCAAAAGCAAGCCGTTGAGAGTTGGTGAGTTTAGACACCAGATTGAGTTTTTTGACGGTTTCAGGAAGTTGGTCTGCTTGATACAAGAGACTCTGGAGGAGACTAGAAAGTGCATCTGTTGAGTCCCCAAGTTTGATCAAACCTTCTTCTGCTGTGCTGAAACTAGGAATGGCAGTTAAAGGAGTGTTGTCTTGCAAAGACAGAGACAGTGTCTCTGTCAAACTCTTTCCTTCATAAGACGCTCCACTGCTGGCATTACTCCAACCTTTCTGTGCTTCACAACTGCCTTGTTTCAAAGCATCTGATTCCACCAATACACAACCTCCTTGAGGATGCTGAATCTGCACTTTGTTGCTCACCATCTTATACAAAAAGCGAGCGTTCCCACTCATACAATCCACCACAGCAAAGCTGGCATCAACACATTGAGATTGGTCAGCAACAGAGCGAATCTTCAAATATGGCAAATCATAAGCATCTCTTTGATAGAGATGATTGCCATAGTTTTTCCAGACATAATAATTTCTGAACGAAGTGTAAAAGAAGTCATTGCTGTATTTAGTGTCTTCTTCCATCTCAAAGACATGCTGTGCGAGCTTGCTTAAGCATTTGTCTTCTCCAAAGCATTCATCATCTATCTGTGGCTTCAGATAGGTCTCAAAAAACTTTGGGTCTCCTGTCATAGATGTAAACTCATACTCGTCATAGTTCTCTTTGTTCTCTAACAAAGTTGTCAAATACTTCTCTAACCATAACCCTTGAAAATCAGCAGAAAAGACTGGATTCTTGGTGCTGGACAACGAAAAATACTTCGTGTCATGGTATTTGGAAGGCGTACACGGAGTGCCAGAAAATCCTCCTGATAATTGGGACGAAGACTTCCATTGTTGACAATCCCACTCTATCGGTTGAGAAACTGTGTATTCGCTCACTTCCTGATTATACCAGTCTGGAAATTCAGACAAACCTGCATTCAGTGTCAGACTTTGCCTAGTCAAATAAGGAACGTAATGGTCATTTAAGAACGTCCTGATTTCTGATTTTAAAGTGCTAAAGTCATCGTTGTATTGGGTCTTCACTGCATCATCTAAACTTGGGTCATAATCACTGGCACTGACTTCAGAAAGTTCACGATCTACATCTCTAAAATCACACTTCGTAGAAGACACCATATTGTTAGTATTCGTGTTGTATTCTTTGCGACAGTTATAGGCTTCTGTTTTTTGACCAACTGCTAAACCAGACCAAAGACGAGCTTTAAAAATCTCATAACCTGATGTCTCATATGCCTCTTGATAGGCTTTGTGAACGGCATCAGAATCAATGTTTTGCAACACATCATCTGCAGTTTTAGTGTAAAACTCTGCGACTTCATCAGGATAAACTTGGTCTAACAACTCTTTTCTTTGTTGCAAATACTCTGCATGCAAATTCAACAACTCTTGTCTTTTAGCAGAAGTGAACATGGCTAGCAAAGCGGTTCGCAATTCAGAGTCAGAAAAACCTGCTCCGCAAGATTTTCTAAAGTCTCTCGGTTCTTCAATGTCTTCATTGAGAATCAAAATTGCATTGAACACGCAGTAAGCCACTTGTTGTGAAGTTCCAGAAAGTCCTGCTTTGATTGTGTTGAACATATCCTGTTCGTACGCTTTTGCCAAAAGAGACAATGCAGGAAACAAGCGTTCATGCTTCTGATACATCTGATAATTCAAATTCAAATACTTCGTATCTGCAACTACTGCTGCTTGGTCAATCAACCCCAAACGTGTGACCCATGCCAGATGCCTGCTGGCTTCTTCTGATGACTTGCCATGGCTGTCTATCAAAAGAGCATCTTCACTCATATCAGCATCTCTTAACGCTGTCAAAACAGCATCATCATTCAACTTCGTTGCTAAAATTGAGTAGTCATAGCCATTCTTTTTCAGGTCAGCTAAAGCCGTGCTTTGAACTCCTGCTAACGCATCATATGCCTTCTTATCAGAATGGTCAGGAATCAACAAATCAAACAAACCAATCACTGGAACAAGCCATTTCGCCGTCGCTTCTGTGTAACGAAGGGCTTTTTGACTACTGCTTAAATCATCACGTCTTGAGATGTTAGACATGTCCATTGCATAAAAACCTGTCTCTATCGCAAACGAAAACGCATCTGCAGGACCCACTACTTTAGACAAAAACCTTGCAGACCTAGCAGAAAGTCTCACTGCTCTCATCGCTTTCAACCCTTTCAAATTATTACCTACACTCGCTCCCATCTTTAACGGGCTAGATGTATAAACTGGTGCTAAACTACTCAAAGCATCCTCTGATCTTTTCAAGAGGCTCCTTGCATTCTTCAACTTAATGTCATCTTCAGGAATGACAGATAATTGCTTCTTCCAACGAGAAAAACGATTCCGTTTGCTTGGAAAAATACCATCTTCAGGAATGACAGATGATTGTTTCTTCCAACGAGAAAAACGATTCCGCTTACCTGAAAATTTAATATTTTCTTGATTTGGGTTCAATTTGAATGAATCATCATAGCTACGATACTTAACTTTCTCAAAGGCTAGACGCGTCTTTTTCCTTAATTTGGATTTAGGAATTTTTCTGATATCCTTTTTTTTGAATTGTGTTGTTTCTTTGGAGACATCTTGGAACAAAATGTGACCTGAAGGAACTTCCAAATGAGATGTTTCCATGTAGACGTCATTCAGTTGTACACCTAGGGGATAGCCACTAGGTCCTTGCGTTTTTAAGTAATTTTCCATTCCTTGACTATAGTTCATCTTCCCAATACCTTCATCTATGTAGGTGAGTTTAGAATCTTTCTTCCAAGCTAAAAGAGAGTGCCCCACTCTCTTAGGTTTAGTCGGATCTTTAGGATTTGGAAAATCAAGAAAAACACCAACAAAAGCAAAATTATTTTTTGTTTTTTCCATTTTGGAAAGAACAAAATCGTCAATCTTTCGTGCATTTGAAATATTGCTATTTGTGGCAGTAGGGTAGAAACCTGTGAAATAAATGAAAGAAGATCTTGGATCATGTCTGACAAAATACTTCATTTGTTCTATGGGAGTCGCTCCTTCTTTCCCAGATAAAGGCTTACTAAAAATGATACGATTCTGAAATATTTGATGAGCATAAGAAGAAATTCCCATACATTGAATACAATCTGCTGCATTATTAATGGCTTTCGCCAATATTAGCTGCTGTTGCACAGTCAGTACTTTACCAATCTTAGAATCGTTTGCATAAAGCCAAGTGACCGAGAAGAATATTAAACAAAACAAGACAAATAATTTTTTCATAGTGATTTTTTAGTTAAAAACTGTTGTGAAGAGTCAATCCAAAATGTGTTTGCCTTGAACAAATGATTTGTTTGAATGAATCATTTGTTCAAGGGTTAGAAAAAAGTTAAGTCGTCAAGAGCTTTATTGACATTCTTTGAGGTTTAGAGAATTGTTTGTATTGGAGAGGCAGTATTCAGGTTTTTGATTTTGAAGATGTTCGACTTTGAGCAGTTGGTCTGGACCATGCCACCACTGCGTAGAAGAGTTTGCACAGGTTGCTAGACTCACTGACAAGTCGCTAATGTCTGCATTCACACACTTCCCACCTGCAAAAGCAAGTTGTTGGGAATTGGTGAGTTTAGACACAAGATTCAGTCGCTTGACCGTGTCAGGAAGATTCTTTGCTTGATACAAGAGACTCTGGAACAGGCTAGAAAGTGCATCTGTTGAATCTCCCAGCTTGACCAATCCATCTGCTGACGTGCTGAAATTAGGAATGGCAGTTAAAAGAGTGCTACCTTGCAAAGACAGAGACACTGCATCAGTCAAACTCTTTCCTTCATAAGATGCTCCACTGCTGGCATTACTCCAACCTTGCTGTGATTCACAACTGCCTTGTTTCAAGGCATCTGATTCCACCAAGACACAACCCCCTTGAGGGTGCTGAATTTGCACTTTATTACTCACCATCTTATACAAAAAGCGAGTGTTCCCACTCATACAATCCACCACAGCCAAGCTGGCATCAACACATTGAGATTGGTCAGCAACAGAACGAATCCTCAAGTATGGCAGGTCATACGCATCTCTTTGATAAAGATGATTGCCATAGTTTTTCCAGACATAATAATTTCTGAACGAAGTATAAAAGAAGTCATTGCTGTATTTGGCATCTTCTTCCATCTCAAAGACATGATGTGCTAACTTGCTTAAACACTTGTCTTCGTCAAAGCACTCATCATCTATCTGCGGTTTAAGGTAAGTTTCAAAAAACTTTGGGTCTCCTGTCATAGATGCAAACTCATACTCGTCATAGTTTTCTTTGTTTTCTAACAAAGTCTTCAAATACTTCTCTAACCACAACCCTTGAAAGTCAGCAGGAAAGACAGGTTTCTTGGTGCTGGACAGCGAAAAGTATTTGATGTCTTTATGCTTGCTAGCAGTGCATCGCCAGCCTTTACCAACTGAAGAACCAAACTGACTATTGGCATCTGTTGTGATGGGGTGTTCACAATCCCATTCTATCGGTTGAGAAACTGTGTATTCGCTCACTTTCTGATTATACCAGTCTGGGAACTCTGGCAAGCCTGCATTCAACGCAGGACTTTGCCTAGTCAAATACGGAATGTAGTGGTCATTCAAGAATGTCCTGATTTCTGACTTCAAAGTGCTGAAGTCATCGTTGTATTGAGTCTTCACTGCGTGGTCTAAACTCGCATCATAATTGCTGGCACTGACTTCAGGAAGATAGCCATCTACAGTCCTGTAGCTACAAATTTGTGTCGTATAACCACCAGTTGATGACTTCACGCTCTTACAATCATATTTTTCTTCTCTTGTGCCAAACTGCATACCAGACCAAAGACGTGCTTTAAGAATCTCACCACCAGAGCTTCTATAGGCTTCTTGATAGGCTTTGTGAACTCCATCAGAATCAATGTTTTGCAACACTTCATCTGTAGTCTTGGTGTAAAACTCTTCCACTTCATCAGGATAAACTTGGTCTAAAAGCTCTTTTCTTTGTTGCAAATACTCTGCATGCAAGTTCAACAACTCTTGCCTCTTAGCAGAAGTGAACATGGCTAACAGAGTCTCTCGGATTTCAGAATCAGAAAAACCTGACGCACAAGATTTTCTAAAGTCTCTTGGCTCTTCAATGTCTTCATTGAGAATTAAAATTGCATTGAACACGCAATAAGCCACTTGTTGAGATACTCCAGAAAGTCCTGCTTTGATTGTGTTGAACATGTCTTGTTCATAGGCTTTTGCCAAAAGAGACAGTGCTGGAAACAATCGCTTGTGTCTCTCATACATCTGATAATTCAGATTCAAATAAGACGTATCTGCAACCACTGCCGCTTGATCTACCAATCCAAATCGTGTTGCCCATGCCAGATGTCTGCTTGCTTCTTCTGATGACTTGCCATTGCTGTCTATCAAAAAAGCTTCTCCACTTATGTCTGCATCTTTTAACGCTGTCTGAACAGAGTTTTCATTCAATTTCGTCTCTAAAATAGAATAATCATAACCATTGCTTTTGAGGGCAGAAAGGGCTGAACTTTGAACTCCTACTAACTTCTTGTAGGCTTGGAATTCTCCGTCATTAGGTGCAGTGGCTTGCAACAAGGCTACAATCGGGTTGAGCCACATAATCGTTGCCTCTGCGTAACGCAGTCCTTTTTCACTACTGCTTAAATCATCTCGCCTAGAGATGTTGGACATGTCCACTGCATAAAAACCAGTATCTACGGCAAAGAACATCAAATCTGCAGGACCTGTGAATTTGGACATAAAACGAGCTGACTTCGTCGCAAGTCTCAAGGCTTTCATCGCTTTTAATCCCTTCAGATTCTTACCTACACTCGCTCCCATCTTAGGAAGGGAGGTATAACGCTTTCCTGATAATAACGGACGACTTAAAACATCAGTAGAACGTTTGAACAATTTGTCTGTGCTCAATAGCTCTATGTCATCTTTAGGAATCACTGACAACTGCTTCTTCCAACGAGAAAAACGATTACGCTTGCCTGAAAACTCAATATCACCTTGGTTTGGATCCAGTTGGAAGAAATCATCATAATTACGATACTTGTATTTCTTAGCTGGCTCACTTAATGGTTTGTTACGCTGATATTCAGGAACTTTTCTAATATCCACCGACTTAAAACGTTGTGTTTCTTCTGAAAGATCTTGATACAAAGCACGACCTTTGGGAACTTTCAAATGAGATGTCTCAAAATAAACCTCAAGTAATTCCCAATTTTTCTCTAAACGAAACTTTCTCTTACGTCCTGACAAATATTTATCGAATCCTTTCTTATAATCGATTCTAGTTTTTCCCACAGCACTTTGCGATTGGTCTATGTAAACTACATTACCAGTCTTTTGGTTTCCAACAACAAAAATAGAATGTCCCTCTATTTCTATACCGCGACCCCGTGAAGTATAATCTGTTTCAATTGCAATTGTAATAAATCCATAATTGGATTTTGTCTTCTTCATCTTATCCAGCACCAATTGATCAATTTTTTTTGCCTCTGAAATATCGTCTTTTGGAATAACAGGTGATTGTATATTGTCAAAATAAATGAACGAGGATTTGGCATCATGGTCAACAAAATACCCCATCTGTTCTAGTACTGATGTTCCTTCTGGCGGACTTAGAAGAGGTTTGCCAAAAATAGGACGATCTCTGAGTGCTTGGTGAGCATAGGCAGAGATTCCCATACACATGAAGCAAGGATCATTCAATGATTTCGTTACAACTTTGTGAAGAAGAATTTTTTGTTGTGGAGTTATTTCAATAACACTTGGATTTGCCCAAATGGTAGCAGTTGATACTCCAAGACAAAGAAAAATGAATAATTTTCTCATAGTGATTTAGTAATTTAAAAGCTGATGAAAGTTGTGAAAAATCAATCCAAAACGTGTTTCAGCCTTGAACAAATGACCCGTTTGGGTGAATCATTTGTTCAAAGGCTAGAAAAACCTCAAGTTGTCAAGAGTTTTATTGACATGCTTTGAGGCTTAACGCATTGTTTTCGTTAGAAAGACAATATTCAGGCTTGTTCTCCTCAAGATGAACAATGGCAATTTTTCCATCAGGGAATGACCACCATTTGCTACTTTTAGTGCTTGAACAAGTCCCTAAACTCACTGACAAGTCGCTGATGTCTGCATTGACACACTTCCCACCTGCAAAAGCAAGAGTAGAAGATTTGAAGACTTTGTCATGTTTGTTCAGCCGTTTGACTGTCGCTTTGCTGGTACCTGCATAATACACCACTTCACGAAGCAGTTTAGAAATGAAGTCTGTAGATTCCCCCAATTTATGCCTTGCATCAGCAAGAGAAGCAAATGTTGGCACAGACTGCAAAGGCTGACCTTGTAGAATTAAAGTCACAGGGGTTGAAACTGCAACTCCTTCATAAGTTGCACTGGTGTTTGAATTTGTCCAACCTTCATTTTCTTCACAATCTGCTTGTTTAAAATCCCCAGACTCTACAGTAACGCAGCCCACTCGGTTTGGATAATAAATTTTGATCTTATTGCCAAGCACTTTGTATGGAAAATAGGTAGATTTTTGCTCACAAGAGACAGGTTGAAACAAATCATTGGCACAGAGTTTTTCAGAAACTGTACGAATTTGCAATTTTGGAAGATCAAAATAGGAGCGTTGAGCTAAAAGACTGCCATAAGTTGCAAAGACATGATGATTCCTTAAAGTAGTGTAGAAAAAATCGTCTTGGTATTTAGCAGGGACATTCTCCATCTCAAAGGCGGCTTTAGCAAAATTATTGAAACACTGATCCAGTGCATTAGTACAATCACTATCAATGTTAGGCTTCAAATGGTCTTCAAAATACGGGGAACTCTTACCAGAGTATTCTTGGTAATCATTAGGGCTAAGTAGAATCTTTTTGAGGAATTCTGAAATCCAAAGTCCTTGAAAGTCGTCAGGAATCAGTTCTGTTTTATCACCTTTCAAATATGGGAAATCGAACCATTTATAGACGGGTTCACATGACGAACTACCGTTCTTATTTTTATCTTTCTTGCACTTCGTGTCTATGTGAACAGCAACTCTCTTGGTTGCAATCTCTTGAATCGTCCAATCAGGAAAATCATCGCTCACATCATGTAAAGATATTTTTTCTCCAGTGAGATAGGGGAAATAGGAATCTTTGACAAAGTCTCGTACTTCATCTTTAAAGGTGGGCCAATTTGTGGCATATCCATGATGCGTGTCTTTTGCAAGACTGTACTGATGGGGTTTCATTTTGTAGATTGTGTATTTTCTCTTTCTTCTCGTGTCTGGATTGCGAACCCATATAAAAAAGTCGTCCCAATCCTTCCTGTGTCCCGAAAACAATAAAGGATCCCAAAGCTTTTGTTGAAAAAAATGGAAACCAAGTTTTCTAGCAGCTTTATTAGAATCATTCACGATTGTACTCACGTCCACATCTTTCAAAGGATCATCAGTAGGAGTGTTGGCATAAAAATCTGCTAAGTCAGTGGAATGATTGGAGCCATACACATCATCTAAAAGAGCTTTTCGTTTGGTTTGATGCTCATTGTAAGTGGAGACCAGAGATTGCTGTTTGGAAGTTGTGAGGACTTCGGAAAGTGCTGTTTTGACTTCAGCAACAGAGAAGTCTCTCAAACAACGACTTCTGTAATCTTTAGGCTCATCTTCAATGCCTTCGTCAGTCGCTAAACCTGTGGTGATGGCACAAAAGAGTACCGTTTTAGAGGCATCAGAAAGATTTTCAGACATCGTATTCACTATGTCCACTTGATAAGCTTGATTAAGCATTTCAAGCCTTGTTTTAAGTTCTTCTGAGTTTTTCCAAAGCCCATAATTCAAATTTAAAAAACTAGAATCTACTTCTACAGTAGCAAGGTCTAACAGCTGAAACCGACTAAAATGAACCAAAGCACGTTGAGCGAGTTCTTGAGCTTTTTCGTCGTCATTATGGAAAAGATGCTTCTTTTTAAATCCTGCATCTCTGAGCTCAGTCAAGATTCCTTCAATTTTATCATCCAAGAAACTGTAATCGTAGTTGTTGTTACGTAGAGTTTGAATGGCGTCTAGTCTGATGTCATCCAACTTCTTATAAAAAATATATTCATCTTTATCCTTGAACGTTTGATACATCCAATACCCAATCCCATAAACAGGACTAAGCCAGCTATAAGTCGTATGAAAGTAACGCAATCTTTTTTGGTAACCAGATAAATCATCTCTCCTGCTAAGTACAGACATGTCTTTAACGTACATCCCCAAATCCACTGCATAAAATATGACATCTACCGGACCAGTGAATTTGAACAACTTCGTAGTCGCTATACGAGCCAATTTCATGCTTGCTGTCGTTCTCGCTGTCATTCTCGCTGTCATTCTCGCCGTCGTCTTACCGGTGGTCAGATCATACGAATTGATGATAGAAAACCGCTTCGTCTTTGGCAGAGCAATATGACCAGCAGGCTTGAAATATGGTCGCTTGTTGAAACGATAATTACTTCTTGTATTGTTCATTTTGAACACTTTATCAAGTATTACTTGTTTAGAGAGACGTTTGTTATTAGAGATAACATCGTCAAAACCTTTTCTGACCTCTAAATATCTTTTCTTCACTCCAGAAAAATCAACATCTTTGAATTGCGGATCATCAATGACTTTCTGAAGCTCTGGCATTCCTTTTTTCTTAAAATGATTCCACTGGGCTTCTGATTCAAAGGTCATTTCAAAATCTTGCAATTCCAAGCCTTTTTTAGGAAGTCTTGCTATCTTAGACTTGTTATTCCTATTTAACCTTCCATCACCACCAAAACTAAACTCATGGTCTATGGAAAAAATTCCACTTCTACCTTTTACAAAATTAGAGGAGTGAGCATCGGCGTCGTCAATCAAATACCGAAATGTTCTTGCTTTACTTCTCTTGTAGTAAAGGTGTCCATAGGCTTTGCTCCGAGCCTTTGCCTTAAGCTCCGCTTGAGTTAGAATTTTTTGATGCTGTACTTCTGATTTCAGAGCATCTGGAATATAAAATTGAACGAGTTTTCCATTGACTGACGTTGTTGGTGGAACAACATCTAATCCCAAAGCATGACTTACTCTATATGCCGCTACCTCACGGGCTAGGTTCAACTTATATTGTGGACTACTTAAGTCTTTCACTACGATTTGATATTTGAGCTTATTATTTGCTTTAACTTCAACGACGAACGTATCATCTTCGTGAAAGAAGCCACTGTACTCTTCAAGAATGGTCATAGAACCTTTGTTTGCCTGATATTGCTTGACTAAATCTTTTTGGATTAAGTCTTCCAAGACTTGTACTTCACGCAGGTTGAACCTTCTAGCTAGTTTTTTAGCCATGATGTAGTCGCCTTGTTCGTATAGCATTTTGACGGTGGGGTTTTTCAGGTCTTTGACGTCATAAGCGAAAGCTGATGCAAAAACCAAGAATTTGATTAAAATAAGAATTACGATTTTCATGATTTTTTTAATTTGAAATATTTAAGAGAAGAAAAGGGAAGCAACAGCTCCCCTTTGATGAAAGTTAAGAGAAAGGAGTTATTGTTTTTCTAAGAAAAAGACGGCTCCCTGAGAAGCAAGATTGGAGCTTTTGGAAAAATAGAGATTCCGATTTCCGTTCCAATCATAAGTGTTAACAATTAAATTTCCTTTCGCTTTACTGGAGATTTTGACCTTACCTGAATCACCATCAATGATGTTGATTTCCATAGGATCACCAATTGTTGCCCCAGCTCCATCTTTAGCACAATCAAATTTAGCATTGTTAGCCCAAGAAGGCACACCATGTGTCCGGTCAATATCATTTTTACCAGCGGAACCATGCCACTCTAAACCACAGGTGCCACCAATAGTTTTGATGTAAAATTGTTTTCCAGAACTGCCCTTTTGTGAAAAAGTGACCGTATCACTAGCGTTATTACAATCTACGCGAGCATTATGTGCGTTGTTTTTAGTTTCTCCACTCCATTCAACAGCACATTTTTTCCCATCGACGAGTGTGAACATTTTCCATTCTCCGCTAAGGATTCGCTCTTGAAGAGGCAAGATGTAAGGCTCTATAGTGAACACATCACCTTGTGAATGAGCACCGGGTTCAAACTTTAAATTGCGCTGTCCATCAACCAAAGTTCCATCCCATTCCAGAGACCCGGTGTCTTTGTTCGCGATTCTCACAGTGCCTTTTTCGGGGTCTAACACTGTAATTTTGAGTGGGTCTGTTCCACCAGAGCAATCAAACTTGGCGTTGTATTCATCTGATCCAATTTTGGTATCGTCAATGTCATTTGACCCTTTGACTCCGTTCCATTCTAGCCCGCATTTTCCATCAAGAGTTTTGACATAGAGTTCTTTGAGAGAACTCATAGAAGACTTGGAAGTTCTATGAAAAGTGATGGGGTCGCCTTTTTCGCCATCTTTACAATCCACACGTGCATTACGGCTGTCTCCATCTTTTTCACCACTCCACTCTACCGAACACTTTTGCCCATTCACTGTAGCAAACATTTTCCACTTGGTCTTAGGAGTTACCAATCGTTCTTTGAAATTTTGAGACTCAAATTTTGAGGCAGCAATTTTCTTCAAGTAAAAGATATGCCCATCTTCATTGTCTTGTTCAAATTGCACAAACTGCAGATTACTGTGCTTATGGACTTCACGATTTGAATATCGCAAACCACCTTTGTCACTTAGGATTTGAACAGCATTTTGGTTATCAAGCACTCTCACTTGAATCGGGTCAGCACTACCATCACAATCAAATTTAGCATTGTGTCCACTTCTGAAGTTGACCCCTCCTGTACTGTCTAGTGAGTTACTTCCACGAGACCCCCACTCTAATCCACAACTCATAGAAAGAGAAAAGATGTACATCTTTCCTTGTAATTCTTTGAAAAGGATGGTTCTTTGAGTATCAATGTCAAACTTGCTGGAAATTTTTGGAGCAGGGTCAGAACCCACACCGCTACAATCCAAACGTGCATTCCTTTGACCTTGGTTTAAGTGTCCCCATTCTACGAGACACTCCTTACCGTCAACCATTGTAGAAAGCGCCCATCTAGTATTTCTCCCTACATCAGCCCTAGCATCTTCCAAGATTTTTTCTTTAAGACCAAAATATGCTAGGTGAAAGGTATCACCTTGACTATCAGGGTCAAACTTTAAAGTACGCAATTTTTGAGTGCCACCAAATTCCAAATAACCTTTTTCACTTTTGATCTTGAACTGATTGCCTTCAACAAGTTCAACTTCTATGGGGTCTTTCCCGCCATTACAATCAAATTTGGCATTGTATTCATGGTTTGTAATGTCCTTTCTGGAGTTAAATTTATCTCTTCCTTTAGCTCCCCACTGCAGTCCGCATTTTGAACCTCCCATGCCAATTTGAGCAAACATGTAAAGTGAATCGCCTTGCTTTTCAAAAGAGATGTCTCCACGTCTTTCTTTGTAGCCTTCACAGTTGACCTCAGCATTTCTTTCACCATCTGTTTTGGTAGAACCGATCTGGACAGGACAAAGTTTGTCATCAACTTTTGAATAAATGGCTCCAAAGTCTCCAAGTAATCTCTCAAGTATGTGATTTTCTTGGGGATAAAACACACTTTCATACTTGTCTTTTCCAACTCCAGACAACGCAGTTCCACAAGACACAGACCCTATACCTTTGAATTGAAGGTCTTTTTGTGATGTCTTGTTTGTCACATTGACAATTCCAAGACATTCACCACTCCCAGTATTTTTTAAAATGTTACCTATGGCTTCCCATTTCTGATAATCACTGCCTGAACAATCTTTTAAGACGATAAATCCGTAGTTTCCCGGTTGTAAACAGAGACCATTCATGGTTAACCTAGACTCTCCATCATACGACCATGGAGAAACATCTTGTTTAAAGCAGTTTTCTTTAATGTACAAGGAAGGGTCTATATCAGATATATTAGTAATACAACTCCCTTCAGGTAAAAGAGGATTGGTAAAATAAAAAAGACCTGTTAGTGATCCTTTCAAAAAATCAGTATCCTTGTCACATTTTGAAACGTTCAGATGATTAGCACGATCTAGCCCCAGACATTCTGAGGCATCAGTCTGAGCTTCTTCACAAGAGCCGATTTCAAAAAATTCACCAGATTTGACCAAACAACTGGCTGAAGGAGGACGATTCCAGTTATCGTGATTCGTTTGTAGTCCATCGTTTTGGGATTGATAAGCCACTTGGAAAGGTTCAGCTTCCAAAGAGGCTTCATTCAAACGTTCTGCGGGTTGCTCCTCAACAACTTCTTGTTGAGGCAATTCTTGGGTCTCTTGCTGACCTCCACATGCTGCGAAGATTAGCATTGAGAGAGTTGCAATAGAATGGAAGATATTTTTTTTCATAGTAAACTTTGGTTTGAGTTAAAAAAATTAGAGAAAATTTGTAATTTTAAGGTGATTTTTTAGTCATAGTTTTGAGTTAGAGAGAAGATAGTCGGGTCCATCTCTTCCAAAAACGTTCAATGGCGATTTTGACAACGGAAAAATCCACCACCGAGTGTCAAACTTGCAGCGGAAAAGTGCGATAAAAGCACTTTTATCCAAAAAATTTAAAATCACTGACATTCTTTGAGGCTTAGAGAATTGTTTGTATTGGAGAGACAATATTCAGGTTTTTGATTTTGAAGGTGTTTGACTTTGAGCAACTGGTCTGGACCATGCCACCACTGCGTAGAAGAACTTGCACAAGTTGCTAAACTCACAGACAAGTCATTGAGGTCTGCATTCACACACTTCCCACTTGCAAAAGCAAGTTGTTGGGAATTGGTGAGTTTAGACACTAGATTCAGTCGTTTAACCGTGTCAGGAAGATGTTTTGCTTGATACAAGAGACTCTGGAGGAGACTAGAAAGTGCATCTGTTGAATCACCCAGTTTGACTAGTCCATCTTCTGCTGTGCTGAAACTAGGAATGGCAGTTAAAAGAGTACTACCTTGCAAAGACAGAGATACTGCATCACTCAAAACATTTCCTTCATAAGACGCCCCACTGCCGGCGTTACTCCAGCCTTTCTGTGATTCACAACTGCCTTGTTTCAAGGCATCTGATTCCACCAACACACAGCCTCCTTGAGGGTGCTGAATTTGCACTTTGTTGCCTACCATCTTATAAAGAAAACGAGTGTTCCCACTCATACAATCCACCACAGCAAAGCTGGCATCAACACATTGAGATTGGTCAGCAACAGAACGAATCTTCAAATATGGCAGGTCATACGCATCTCTTGGATAGAGATGATTGCCATAGTTTTTCCAGACATAATAATTTCTGAACGAAGTGTAGAAGAAGTCATTGCTGTATTTGGCATCTTCTTCCATCTCAAAGACATGCTGTGCGAGCTTGCTTAAACACTTGTCTTCTCCAAAGCACTCATCATCTATCTGTGGCTTCAGATAAGTCTCAAAAAACTTTGGGTCTCCTGTCATAGATGCAAACTCATACTCGTCATAGTTCTCTTTGTTTTCTAGCAAAGTTGTCAAATACTTCTCTAACCACAACCCTTGAAAATCAGCAGAAAAAACTGGATTCTTGGTGCTGGACAACGAAAAATACTTCGTGTCATGGTATTTGGAAGGCGTACACGGAGTGCCAGAAAATCCTCCTGATAATTGGGACGAAGACTTCCATTGTTGACAATCCCACTCTATCGGTTGAGAAACTGTGTATTCACTCACTTCCTGATTATACCACTCAGGAAATTCAGACAAACCTGCATTCAGTGTCAGATTTTGCCTAGTCAAATACGGAATGTAATGGTCATTCAAAAACCTCCTGATTTCTGATTTTAAACCGCTAAAGTCATCGTTGTATTGGGTCTTCACTGCATCATCTAAACTTGCATCATAATCGCTGGCACTGACTTCAGGAAGTTCACGATCCACTTCTCTATAATCACATATCACGTCTTCTCCTGAAGCGATGGATTGAGCCCCTCTGGAACGACAATCGTACTCCTCCCACTTCTTCCCAATCGCTAAACCAGACCAAAGACGAGCTTTAAAAATCTCATAACCTGATGTCTCGTATGCCTCTTGATAGGCTTTGTGAACTCCATCAGAATCAATGTTTTGCAACACACCATCTGCAGTCTTGGTATAAAACTCTGCGACTTCATCAGGATAGACTTGGTCTAGCAACTCTTTTCTTTGTTGCAAATATTCTGCATGTAAATTCAACAACTCCTGTCTTTTAGAAGAAGTGAACATGGCTAACAAAGCGGTTCGGAGTTCAGAGTCAGAAAAACCTGACCCACAAGATTTTCTAAAGTCTCTTGGCTCTTCAATATCTCCATTCACAATCAAAATTGCATTGAACACACAATAAGCCACTTGTTGTGAAATTCCAGAAAGTCCTGCTTTGATTGTGTTGAACATGTCTTGTTCATACGCTTTTGCCAGAAGAGACAATGCAGGAAACAAGCGTTCATGCTTCTGATACATCTGATAATTCAAATTCAGATATGCTGTATCTGCAACAACCGCTGCTTGATCAATCAAACCCAGACGTGTGACCCATGCCAGATGCCTACTCGCTTCTTCTGATGACTTGCCATGACTGTCTATCAAAAGAGCATCCTCATCCATCTCGGCATCTCTTAACGCTGTCAAAACAGCATCATCATTTAACTTCGTTTCTAAAATTGAGTAGTCATAGCCATTCTTTTTCAGATCAGCTAAAGCCGTGCTTTGAACTCCAGATAAAGCATCGTAAGCCTTCTTATCAGAATCATCTGGAATCAACAAATCAAACAAACTCACGACTTGATTAAGCCACTGCAACGATTTATCTGTGTAACGAATCGCTTTTTGACTACTGCTTAAATCATCTCTTCTGGAGATGTTCGCCATGTCCATTGCATAAAAACCTGTCTCTATCGCAAACGAAAACGCATCTGCAGGACCTACCACCTTAGATAAAAACCTTGCAGACTTAGCTGAAAGTCTCACTGCTTTCAGCGCTTTTAAACCTTTCAAATTATTACCTACACTCGCTCCCATCTTGGGAAAGGAGGTATGAAGTTTTGCTGATAATGATGGACTGCTTAAAGCATCTGTAGAACGTTCAAGGGTTTTACTCACATCAATCAACTTAATGTCATCTTTAGGAATCACTGACAACTGCTTCTTCCAACGAGAAAAACGATTCTGCCTACCTGAAAATTTTAGCTCTCTTGAGTTTTGACTTGGTTTTAATATGAAATCATCATTGTATGTTCTATAAGAACCAAAGAATATCTTCCCGTGTCCTCCCCATCTGGAAGCAGTTTTTAAGTTTATTTTCTTGAAAAGTTGAGATGAATTTGATGATTCTGTGGAGCCTTGATGTAAAATATGACCTGCAGGAATCTTTAAATGTGAGGTTTCAGCAAAAACAGACTCAAGTCTCATCTTTTTGATGAAGTCATAATTCGCCAAATAGTTTAAACTCCCTTTTGAGTACCTTAACTTACGACCTTGCATAGCATCTATGTAATAAACTTTGTTATCAGAAGAAATTGCCATAACCATATGATATGATACTTTACTCCTATCTCCATTAAATCTTAATCCAACGAAAGCGTAATTAGTTTTCATTTGTTTCATTTTGCTCATAACCAAATCATCAAATTTTTTTGCTTCATCGATTTGACCAGGATTGACTTCAGTCATAATGTTGCCCTTCCAACCAAAATAATAATTAACAAAAGAAGCATCGGCATTTTGCCTCATCAAATACTTCATCATTTGTAAATTATCGTTTGCACCTTTAAGAGATTTTTGAAAAATAGGGCGGTCTTGAAGAATTTGATGGGAATAAGTAGCTATTCCGGTGCACATCACACACTTTGGAGCTGAAGTAATAGTATTTTGCAACAGATGGAATTTTGGTAGAGAGTTTATTGATTTTTGGATAATCGGATTTGCCCAAACAAAAGAGAGTGTGAGCGTTCCAAAACAAAGAAGAGCAATCAATTTTCTCATAGTGATTTTAAGTAAAAGTTGATGAAAAACTTGAAAAGTAAATTTAGATTATAGGAAGCGAAAAGGAAGGCGCCCCACGAGACTTGACTCCAATCCATGTTATTAGCAAGGTGGTAATTCTAGGGCATGTTTTGAAAGAAGTCAAACTTTTTTTGGAGATAGTGATGGGCAAGATCCTACCAATGAATTATGTGAAAGCCACAGCGAGCTAGGATAGCAAAGTTTATACCAAATTATTAAATGGCGCAAAAACCATCATCAAACATTGGAGTCATCACTTGGTATTTGGCAAAAATTCTAATGGCATGACTTTGTCTAAATGCCCCATTTGGTGGCAATATTTTTGGAATAGCAAAAAACCTTGTTGCAAGTCTGCTTCAAAGTCATAACGTAGGTTGTTCAGATACTCTACACCTTTCTGAACGTTTGGGAATGTATTTGGGACGTAGGGCTTCACAAAATCAGCATAATGTGAAGGTGCATTTTTTTTAGACTTTTTTAATAACTCAAAAAGCTGTAAACTTAAATTATTATTTTTGACTACAAAATCTTTTCTGATGCACCAAAGAGCAAAAACAAATGGCAAAGAGGTCTCTTGATGCCATAAATGGAGTAAGTCATAAGCATAAGGAAATGATTGTCGGTAATATTCTTGAATGGCGTGGTCACCAATTAGTAAACATGCTGATACGTCTTTTGGGTTTTGTAAACTGGCACCGTTAGTGAAAGAAAAAGACACATGATGGTTTCTTAGCAGGTAGTAGAGTAAATGCACAGATGTTGCAGAAGCAGAAGTTAGTAAAACAGAACCTTCTAATGATTCAAATTTTTGGTGAGAGAACAGGTAGATAGAGCCAACATGACGTTCTGCACCGATGCTTAGATCAGGCAGGATATAATACGCCTCACCATGTTTTGCGTATTCGTAAGATGAGATTGCGGCAGCGTCAATTTGCCCCTGTCGCATCATCTGATTGATTTGGGTAGGAAGTCCAAACTTTAATTGAAAGTCATCTTGATTCAAGATTTTATGATACAATGGAGTTGCATTGAGATAATCAATGACTCCTATTCGCAAAGATTTCTGTTGCAACATTTTTTTAACAAAATACTTGACACTGTTTGAAATAGTATCATCTCTTACTAATAAAAACTTACAATTTTTATGTTTTCTACAGAACTTAAAGTAGGCTTGCTCATGTTGATTTCCTCTGCAGCGGTTGTCGGAGCATCTATTTTGGTGACAGGTTGGAATCCTGAACTTGCTGAAACTTATCAAGTAGATGTCGTTTTTGAAGACATTTCAGGCTTGCAAGTCGGGTCGCCTGTGCGTGTTGCAGGAATTAAAATAGGCTCAGTAGAAGACATTCAGCTAGAAGGAGATAACGCAAGAGTGATTCTTAAACTCTTTCAAAAGTATAGAATCTTTCAAGATGGTAAAGCATCGGTTCAGTCTCTTGGTATTTTAGGGGATAAATATATTGAAATTAAAAGAGGCGACCCCACATTGCCTATCTTGGAAGATGGTGAATCTATCCGTATCACACAATCTAGCGGAAGCATTGAAGGTGTGATTAATCAAGCCAGTGATATTTTAAGCGATGTCAAAGGAATCACTTCTGCCATGAATCAATCCTTTGGGGGTCAAAAAGGTCAAGAACGATTTGATAGAATTTTGCAGAATATTGAAGACTTAACACAAAATGTCAATGAAATTACAGACTCTGTGAATCAACGAATTGACAATATTTCTAACGATTTAGAAGATTTTTCAGGTGACCTTGCAGAAATTACAGCAGGTTCTAAAAAACAGATTATTCAAACCATGCAGAATTTTGAAAATGTCTCTGAGGGCTTGGACGAAATGATTGCCGAAAACCGTACAAATATTGTGTCTTTAACCCAAGACCTCAAAGAAGTCGCTAATTCATTAGCAGAAGATGTCCCCGAAATTAGCAAAGACTTTAGGGACATTCTTGCAACAAACAAAGATACTATTAACAACTCCTTGACCAACCTTGATAATTCCTTTGCAAAATTGGATCGCACTATGGAGAATGTGGAATCTATTACAGGCAAGATAGACAGAGGAGAAGGGACTATTGGTAAACTGGTCAATGACGAAACAACCGTTGACAGTCTCAACGAAGCCATCACAACACTCAATAAATTTTTGGGAGGAGCTGATAAAATCAGAATAGACATTGGAGTTCATGGAGAGTTCTTGAGTGCGAATCAAAGCCCTTTTAGTGATTCAGAAGCACACACTAAGGGGTATTTGACTGTGAAGTTGCAGCCATTGCGTGACCGCTACTACGTCCTTCAACTCATCACAAATCCCAGAGGACAAAAAACGATTACTAGAGAAGAAACAACAACCCGACCCGGTCAAGATGACGAAGAAGTGACAGAAGAAGAAGTTGTTGAAGTGTCCCAAGAATTACAAATTTCTGCAATTATTGCACAACGTTACTATGATACTGTTTTGAAGATAGGTGTGTTTGAAAATAGCTTTGGCGTTGGAGCGATGCAACTCTTCGGTAGAGAAGACCAAGTTGCTGTTGGACTAGATGCTTGGGATGTCGGTGGTGTTTATGGAACACACTTGAAAAGTTATGTAAACTGGCGCTTCCATTCTAATTTGTTTGTGACTTTCGGTTTTGACGACTTTGCTAGCGACCGTCCTGAATTCCGAACATGGTTTGTTGGTTTGGGTCTGAACTTTAACGAGGATATTATCAAATCTTATCTGACAACAATCCCTCTTTCTTCTTTGTAAGTTGAAACGAATCACTCTTGTTATTTCACTGGTTGCTGTTGCCTCAATCGTTGTCTTTTTTGGGGTCTGGTTTTTGACTCCTGAATCAAAATCTCCTCATCAGAAAGAGACAGAGGTTGTTTTGGAAGCTGATTTGCCTCCTCCTCAGGAAGAACCTGTCACATTGACTCAAGAATTTGAGCAAGAACCTGTCCCAAAAAAGATGCCTCAAAAAAAAGTCAAAACGACATTTTACGTTTTAAAAATTGCACGTTGCCTAAGCCTTGATTGTGTGGAAGATTACAAATTGATGATGCAAAAAAGAAACTTGAAAACAAAAGTTGAAAATCAATTTCAAAACACAACATTTTTTGAAGTCATCTCTACAAAAACTTTTACGAAAGAACACTCTTTGAAGTGGCTTAACACTGTCCAACGAGAATCAGAATTTGACATTAGCCGTCAAGAAAAAAATGACCAATGGCAAATGACATTGGGTGCATTTCCCTCCCAAAAACAGGCTCACGCTGTCATGCTCCAAGCGAATGCTCAACTCAAAGGTTGGCTGAAATTTAAAACCATTGAAACTCAAAAGCAGATTCTTTACCACGATATTTATTCTGGGAGGTTTCAAAATCGTCAAAAAGCGATTTCATTACAAGAAACATTGCGACGCCAACATGAAAAGTTTTTCAACATCAGAGTCATCAAACAAACCAAATGACCTCTTTTCACACAGATTTCATCAAGACCTGACTCTCATTTTAAAATCAGAATCCTTCCACTATCAGAAATGACACAAACTAGAGTTTTTTTAGAAAAAGCATATCTAACTTGAAAATATGAAAGTTTTAATTTTGGGCGTGGGGGCATTTGCACATGCCATGATGAAAATCTTCCAAGAGTGTGGTGCAGAAACAGCCTGTTATCTCACTAGGAGCTACGGGCATTATGGAGCTAGTTTGGTTGGCAAAACATGGTCTCTTGAACAAAGTCCAACACCAATTCCAGTGATTGAAAAATTTAAGCCAGACCTCATTATTTTGATGTCTATTGCATGGCATCAACAACTTTGGGCAAAAGAGTTAGTGACATGTGGCGTGCCTTTATTTTGCCCCACAGGCGAGGCACTTAGGGTTGAAAGTGAAAGGCATTTTGCATCTGACCTTTGCCAAAAATTTGGTATTCCTATTCCTACATTTTACACTGCTCAAAATAGACTAGAAGCATTGGAGTTTGTCAGAGAGTATCCGCATCCATACGTCCTAAAAAATCCGTTGTGTTCACCATTTAGTCCGATTCATACCATTCTTTGCGAAACAACAGAAGACACACTTGGTTGGCTAGAACGCATTGACTATGCAGAAGGTGTCTTTTTGCAAAAATATTTAGGACGTGCAGAAGCAGGACATTTTGCATTTATCAGTCATGGAGAAATTTATAGCATTGCCACCAATCAAGAATACAAACGTGCATTTGATGGTGAAATGGGTCCCATTGCAGGGGCACCCCTTGGAGGAATTGTAGAGCAAGACCCTGATGATCGTTACGGCTTAGCCAAAGAATTGATTCACCCTTTGAAAGATTGGTTTCGTGAATCTAATTTTTGTGGACCTTTGCAAGTTGCGGCAATCAAACATCAGGGGCGCTGGCATGCCATTGAATACAATGTTAGGCTTGGTGTGACCAGTGGTGCTTTGTTTCTACGTATGATGCACAACCCCCTTGATGCTATCTGTTCAGTATTGAATCATCAAACGCCTTCATTCCTTTGGAATCCAAATAGGCTTTTTGGCTGTTCTGTGACTTTAGCAGGTTATGGTTACCCTTTCATCGTTCCTTCCATACCTCAACTTCCTGTCAAATTAAAGGGAATACCTCAGGGAGAACTTTGGTGGAATGAGGTTGATTCTGATTCTTCGGGGCAATTATTCACTGCTGGACAAACTTCTCCAGTGATGGGGCTTCGTCTTGCTGACTGCTGTGCCTTTGGTCAAACCATTCAAGATGCTCTTCAAATCGCATACCATGATATTGCTCTCATTCAATCGCTAGGAAGCTACTATCGTAGAGATGTAGGCACTTATCACTTTCCTGAAAAATTTCCTGAAGACGATGCAAAGTAAATTGTCTTTTGGGATTCAACAGTGCTTGAGCATTCTCTTTTGAGGTTACTTGATTTCTGTTGTAGAATTTTTCGTTTTGTGATTGAAATTGATTTAGTTTAGTAAAAATTTTGTTTTAGAATTAGATATGACACCACTTGAACACTTCCATAGACTCACCTCCTCTCCCTCACTCGTTCATTTTTATCATTTACAAGGCTCAAGCAAGGCATTCACCATTGCCCAACTTGCAAAAACAAGAAAAAAGCCGATGCTGGTCATTGCAGAGTCCCTAGACCGTGCAGAGCAACTTTACAATAGATTGTCTTTTTTCTTTGGCAAAGGTGTTTATGTATTACCCAACTGGGATTCACTGCCTTATGACTCTTTATCACCGAGCCTTTCTATCGTTAGTCAGAGAATGCACACCCTGCATCAAGTCCTATCAGGTCACGCAAAAATTGTCATTGCACCACTCACTGCGTTGATGCAAAAAGTCGCACCAAAAAGTGAATTTCAAAAACGGGGGCTAGTTCTGAAAATTGGAGACAATTTTGCTGTTGATAACTGGAGTCAAGAAGTTCAAATTTGCGGATATGTCCAAACTGATGTTGTGGAAGAGATAGGTGAATTTTGCTTCCAAAAAGAGTCGCTTGATATTTTTCCGGCTGGTGCTTCTACACCAATAAGAATTGATTGTTCTGGTGGGCAAATTGGCTGGATTAGGAAAGTTGACACAGAATCACAACACACTATTTCAGGCGACTTGAATCAAATTTTGATCCTGCCTGTGCGTGAAGTCTTTTTAAATGCTCAAACTAAAGCAAACGCCATTCAAACACTCAAAGACTCTAATTCAGCAAAATTTACCGCTGACCAGTTGAAACAACATTTTGCAGGTATGGAGTCTTTTATCAGTTGGTTTTATCCTGATGCTGTCAGCCCACTTCATTACTTCGGCGAAAAATGGATTTTTGTCATTGATGAACCCAAACAGCTTGAATCTAAGTCTAAAAATTTTTATGAAGAAGTCTATTCAGAATATGAGACAGAGTTTAGGCAAAACAGGTTTGCTGTCCGTCCTGAATCTCTTTTCTTAGACCATCATCAATTTTTAGGACAGATTTACACACATTCACAACGTATTTACTGCTACAATGAAGTCCCCAAAGAAGATTATGAACTCAATGCAGTCACAGCACCATTTGTGGACCATACACAGGTCATCTCAAGTGGACACCAACTTCAAAAAACTTCTACACTTTTAAAATCTTGGCAAGACCAAGACGCAAAAATTATACTTTTTGCCAACACACAAACTCACGCAGAACAACTCAAAAACACTCTATCTGACACATTTTTAGAATTAGACGTCAAATTCTGGAATCCCGAAGAGTCCTTCATTGATTTACTCAACCACCCGAAAATGTTTCATGAACTTTTTCAAGAGGGGATTCCGATTATCATCGCTCCTCTTGAAAATGGATTTAGGCTGATTACAAATGAAGGCAAGACATCACTGGCTTTAGTGACAGAAACTGATATTTTTGGAAAGAAAATAAGGCATCGTCATACCGAAGGTACCAAAGTGCAAGATTTGCTTGGAAGTTTAGAAGATTTGTCAGTTGGGGATCATGTGATTCATTTGGATTATGGCATTGGTCGGTATGAAGGGCTTCAAACTATTTCAACACAAGTTTCAAATGTTGAATGTATGGAAATTTCCTATGCGCGTGGTGCAAAAGTTTTTGTTCCTGCTGATAAATTCCACCTCATTCAGAAGTATGTTTCTTCAGGTGAAGGAACTCCCTCTTTAAATAAACTAGATGATAAAAAATGGAAAAATACGAAGTCCAAAGCCATGAAGGCAGTAGAAGACATTGCAGATGAACTTGTAGAGATTTATGCAGCTCGTGAAGCACAAAACGGGCATCCTTTTTCCCCTGATAACGCTCTCATGGCAGAATTTGAGTTGGCATTTTCCCATGAAGAAACACAAGACCAAGCCACAGTGATTCAAGAAATCAAAAAAGATATGGAATCTAAAAAACCAATGGATCGTTTGGTGTGTGGCGATGTTGGCTTTGGAAAAACGGAAATCGCAATGCGTGCCGCCTTCAAAGCATTTATTGACAAAAAACAAACTTGTGTTCTTGCTCCAACTACTATCTTAGCTCAACAACACTTTGAATCTTTTACCGAACGCTTTAAAGGATTCGGTGCAAAAATTGATGTCTTGAGTCGCTTCCGTACAACCAAAGAACAAAAAGAAATTGTTGCAAAAATGGCAGACGGAGACATTGATATTTTAATAGGCACTCACCGCATTTTTGCCAAAGATGTCAAAGTGCCCTACTTAGGATTATTGATTGTTGATGAAGAACAACGTTTTGGTGTCAAACACAAAGAAAATTTGAAAAAAATGAGAGCATCTGTTGATGTCTTGACTATGTCCGCAACACCAATCCCAAGAACGCTCCACATGGCTATTTCCAATGCTCGTGATTTAAGCGTCATTCAGACACCTCCTGCTGATAGAATTGCCATCAGAACAAGAGTCTTTGAAACAAATAACCATATTATCCAAGAAGCTGTGGAACGTGAAATCAGAAGAGGAGGTCAAGTTTTCATCGTTCACAATCGTGTGGAAACTATTTTTGAGTATTTAAACTACCTTCGTTCCATCTTACCCAAAGTCAGTTTTGTGATTGCTCATGGACAAATGGGTGAAAATGAGCTTGAAAGGGTCATGCTGGACTTTATCAATGGCAAGTATGATGTCCTTCTTTCAACAACAATCATTGAATCAGGGCTAGATATTCCACGTGCCAACACAATTATCATTAACAATGCACAAAACTTTGGGCTTTCACAGCTGTATCAACTACGAGGTAGAGTTGGAAGAAGCAACGTCCAAGCCTACGCTTACTTACTCATACCCAAAGACATGGTCTTGACAGAAATAGCAGAAGAAAGGTTGAAGACTCTCCGAGAATTTAGTGATTTGGGTGTGGGATTTAAAATTGCTTCCCGAGATTTAGAGTTGCGAGGATCAGGACATTTTTTAGGATCTCAACAATCTGGACATATCGCAGGAGTTGGGCTAGAACTTTATACACAAATGCTAGAGTCAGCAATTCATAAATTTAAAAAAACTTCTGCCAAGACTCACACACTTCAATCAGATTTCAATATCCCTGCTTCTTTGCCAATGACATATATTGCAAATTCAGGGCAACGCCTTTCGTTCTATAAAAAAATTGCTTCAGCTCAGTCCGAAGACCAACTTTGGCACATGAGGGAAAGTTTGGAGGAACGTTTCGGACTGTTACCTGAAGAGGCATTGAATTTATTCAAAACAGCACATGCTAGAATTTTAGCAACACAATATGGTTTCAAAGCGATTGAACATCGCAATCAAACCCTTCGTGTCAAAATCAACTCCGAAAAATTGAATGTAGATAAACTGATTAAAATGTTGAAATCAGAGAGTTTCAACCTAGAATGTGAGTCAGAAGATGAGTTAATTATGCAAAATATTCAACCTGACATGGATAAGATATTAGAGGGACTTCGTGTGTTGGGGAGTTTATTTTGATTTTATTTTGATTTTTTTAGAAAAAAAGAGTTGACATAGTGTTTGGGTTTTTGTCATAATGCTCGTTTGCTTTGATCTTTGGTATTTAGGATAGACGAATGAAGAGAAGGCCGTGCGGGAGCACGGAGAGAGTTCTTTTGAGTAAGTGATAAAGTAAATTAGGAACTAACAATCAATAATTGAGAGTTTGATCCTGGCTCAGAACGAACGCTGGCGGCACGCTTCATACATGCAAGTCGGGCGAGAAAAAAGTCTTTCGGGACTTTGAGTAAAGCGGCGCACGGGTGAGTAACACGTAACTAACCTACCTTGAAGACTGGGACAACTTCTGGAAACGGGAGCTAATACTGGATACGAGAAGACTGACGAGTGTCAGTTTTCTGAAAGGCATTTGATGTGCTTTGAGATGGGGTTGCGTTCTATTAGCTAGTTGGTTGGGTAAAGGCTGACCAAGGCGATGATAGATAGCGGGTCTGAGAGGATGATCCGCCACACTGGGACTGAGACACGGCCCAGACTCCTACGGGAGGCAGCAGTAGGGAATCTTGCGCAATGGGGGCAACCCTGACGCAGCGATGCCGCGTGAGTGAAGAAGGTTTTCGGATCGTAAAGCTCTTTATCTCCGTGAGGAAAGAGACGTTAGCGGAGGAAGAAGCGCCGGCTAACTACGTGCCAGCAGCCGCGGTGATACGTAGGGCGCAAGCGTTGTTCGGAATTACTGGGCGTAAAGGGTATGTAGGCGGAAAGATAAGCTAGAGGTGAAAGGTTAGGGCTCAACCCTAAAACAGCTTTTAGAACTGTTTTTCTAGAGTCGGTCAGAGGTTGACGGAATTCCCGGTGTAGAGGTGAAATTCGTAGATATCGGGAGGAACACCAGCGGCGAAAGCGGTTGACTGGGGCTGAACTGACGCTGAGGTACGAAAGCGTGGGGAGCAAACAGGATTAGATACCCTGGTAGTCCACGCTGTAAACGATGGATACTAGATGTATGAGGAATCGACCCCTTTTGCATCGTAGCTAACGCATTAAGTATCCCGCCTGGGGAGTACGGTCGCAAGATTAAAACTCAAAGGAATTGACGGGGGCCCGCACAAGCGGTGGAACATGTGGTTTAATTCGATGCAACGCGCAGAACCTTACCTGGGTTTGACATCCTGTGCCGGTTTTAGAGATAAGACTTTCCCTCGGGACACAGAGACAGGTGCTGCATGGCTGTCGTCAGCTCGTGTTGTGAGATGTTGGGTTAAGTCCCGCAACGAGCGCAACCCTTATCCTTAGTTGCCAGCATTGAGTTGGGCACTTTAAGGAGACTGCCAGCGTTAAGCTGGAGGAAGGTGGGGATGACGTCAAGTCCTCATGGCCTTTATGTCCAGGGCTACACACGTGTTACAATGGGAGTGACAGAGAGAAGCGAGACTGCGAAGTCAAGCCAATCTCAAAAAAGCTCTCTCAGTTCGGATTGCAGTCTGCAACTCGACTGCATGAAGTTGGAATCGCTAGTAATCGCAGATCAGCATGCTGCGGTGAATACGTTCCCGGGCCTTGTACACACCGCCCGTCACACCATGGGAGTTGACAGGGGCAGAAGACATTGAGCTAACCAGCAATGGAGGCAGGTGTCCAAGCTCTTGTTGATAACTGGGGTGAAGTCGTAACAAGGTAGCCGTAGGAGAACCTGCGGCTGGATCACCTCCTTTCTAAGGACGATTGAAAAGTCGTACTAGGTCGAGGCTTTCTTCTAGTGCTTTCGCACGGTCTTCTCTTGATGTCATCTGAAAAAAGATAAGGGCTTGTGGCTCAGCTGGTTAGAGCGCACCCCTGATAAGGGTGAGGTCGGTGGTTCAAGTCCACCCAGGCCCACCAGAGTTGAGGGGAATTAGCTCAGCTGGGAGAGCACCTGCTTTGCACGCAGGAGGTCGGCGGTTCAATCCCGCCATTCTCCACCACTGCTAAAGAACAGGCATTTTTGATCTTTAAAGTAGAAGGAAAAGAAAGGGAGATTCTACTGTGAGAATTCACAGGAGAATGTTTAATTGAAGTCAAACGACTAAGAGCACAGGGCGGATGCCTTGGCTTTGGGAAGCGAAGAAGGACGTGGTAAGCTGCGATAAGCTTCGGAGAGATGCAAACAATCTTTGATCCGGAGATTTCCGAATGGGGAAACCCCTCTCATGTTTTGAGAGATTATGAACTGAATCCATAGGTTCATAAGGCGAACGCAGAGAACTGAAACATCTAAGTATCTGCAGGAAAAGAAATCAATAGAGATTCCCTCAGTAGCGGCGAGCGAACAGGGAAGAGCCCAAACTCTCCAGCATGCTGGAGAGGGTTGTAGGATTGTCAAAGAAAGAAGACGAAGTCGGGTTAGAAGAATCACTTGGAAAAGTGAACCAGAGAAGGTAAGAGTCCCGTATTTGAAAACTAGACTTCGCTTTGAGGCAACTCCTGAGTAGGACGGGACACGTGTTATCTTGTCTGAATCTAGGTGGACCATCATCTAAGGCTAAATATTCCCCAAAGACCGATAGTGAACCAGTACCGTGAGGGAAAGGTGAAAAGAACCTCAAGTAGAGGAGTGAAATAGACCCTGAAACCCTGTGTTTAAAAGCAGTGGACGCACGACGATTGAACTTGTTCAATCTGTGCAACCGCGTGCCTTTTGCATAATGAGCCAACGAGTTAAAGTTTGTAGCAAGGTTAAGCTATTGAGTGGAGCCACAGCGAAAGCGAGTCTGAATAGGGCGATTCAGTTGCAGGCTTTAGACCCGAAACCGAGCGATCTATCCCTGTCCAAGTTGAAGCTTGGGTAAGACCAAGTGGAGGACTGAACCATTGAACCTTAAAACGTTCTTGGATGAGGTGGGGATTGGAGTGAAAGGCTAATCAAGCTCGGAAATAGCTGGTTCTCCCCGAAATATATTTAGGTATAGCCTTGAACATCACTGCTGGAGGTAGAGCACTGAATGGACTAGGGCCCCCACCAGGGTACCAAACCCAATCAAACTCCGAATGCCAGCCAGTGTGAGTTCAGGAGTCAGACAGCGGGAGCTAAGTTCCGCCTGTCAAAAGGGAAAGAGCCCAGATCCTCAGCTAAGGTCCCCAAGCATACGTTAAGTGGAAAAGGTAGTGAGAACGCCTAGACAACCAGGAGGTTAGCTTAGAAGCAGCTATCCTTTAAAGAAAGCGTAATAGCTCACTGGTCAAACGATCTTGCACCGAAAATGTAACGGGGCTGAAACGTATCACCGAAGCTAGGAGTTTTTTTAAGTGCTTCGCACTTAGAAGGGCGGTAGGGGAGCGTTCTTTATTCATTGAAGCCATATCGTAAGAGGTGGTGGAGAGTAAAGAAGAGACTATGTTGGCATGAGTAACGAAAATGCAGGCGAGAAACCTGCACACCGAAAGTCTAAGGTTTCCCGGGCCATGCTAATCAGCCCGGGGTTAGTCGGTCCCTAAGGTGAGGTCAAATGGCGTAATCGATGGGAAACAGGTTAATATTCCTGTACTTGTCAGTTCGCGTGATGGAGGGACGCAAAAGGATAGGCTAGCCGGGTGATGGAAATCCCGGTTTAAGGTTGTAGGCGCTGAGAGTTCAGGCAAATCCGGACTCTTTTTAAGCTGAGAACTAATGACGAGAGGTTTTACCTCATAAAGTAGTTGATTCCCTGTTGCCAAGAAAAGCTTCTAAGCATAGAACTGATGAACCGTACCTAAACCGACACAGGTAGACTGGTAGAGCATACTAAGGTGCTTGAGAGAAACCATGTTAAGGAACTCTGCAAAATTGATCCGTAACTTCGGGAGAAGGATCGCCTCCTTTAGTCAAAAGAGCTTGCCTCTTGGAGCTGAGGGAGGCCGCAGTGAAAAGGCCCAGGCGACTGTTTACCAAAAACACAGCACTCTGCAAACTTGAAAGAGGAAGTATAGGGTGTGACGCCTGCCCGGTGCCGGAAGGTTAAAAGGAGAGGTTCGGAGCAATCCAAAGCCTCAAATTGAAGCCCCGGTAAACGGCGGCCGTAACTATAACGGTCCTAAGGTAGCGAAATTCCTTGTCGGGTAAGTTCCGACCCTGCACGAATGGCGTAACGATCTGGGCGCTGTCTCAATGTGGTTCTCAGTGAAATTGAAATAGTCGTGAAGATACGATTAACCCGTAGCAAGACGGAAAGACCCCGTGAACCTTGACTATAGCTTGGCAGTGGTTTTTTGGTTAATTTGTGTAGGATAGGCGGGAGACGTTGAAGGTGAAGTGCTAGCTTCACTGGAGTCGCCCTTGAAATACCGCCCTGATTGATTGGAAAATCTAACCTAGTCCCGTAAATCCGGGACGGAGACACTGTCTGGTAGGTAGTTTGACTGGGGCGGTCGCCTCCTAAAATGTAACGGAGGCGTGCAAAGGTTTCCTCAGAACGTTTGGAAAGCGTTCGTAGAGTGCAAAGGCATAAGGAAGCTTGACTGCAAGAGAGACATTTCAAGCAGGGACGAAAGTCGGTCTTAGTGATCCGGTGGTTCTGTATGGAAGGGCCATCGCTCAACGGATAAAAGGTACTCCGGGGATAACAGGCTAATCGCGTCCAAGAGTTCATATCGACGACGCGGTTTGGCACCTCGATGTCGGCTCATCGCATCCTGGGGCTGGAGCAGGTCCCAAGGGTATGGCTGTTCGCCATTTAAAGCGGTACGCGAGCTGGGTTCAGAACGTCGTGAGACAGTTCGGTCCCTATCTGCTATGGGCGTTGGAAATTTGAGGAGACCTGTTCCTAGTACGAGAGGACCGGAATGGACGAATCTCCGGTGTTCCGGTTGTTCTGCCAAGAGCATCGCCGGGTAGCCACATTCGGAAAGGATAACCGCTGAAAGCATCTAAACGGGAAGCCTACTCCAAGACTAATTTCCCTGAAACTATAAGTTTCCTGAAAGCAACAGAAAGACCATCTGTTAGATAGGTGGGGTGTGGAAGTTTGGTAACAAATGAAGCTGACCCATACTAATCTGCTGTGAGGTTTGACTTCTCCCCTCTATCTCCCTCTCTTTTTCTTCTGAAGGTGTCTTTAATCAGGTGGTCATACCTGTCCCCATTCCGAAC
>CBDDTI010000745.1:0-620666 GCA_965233585.1 bacterium | reverse complement strand
GAAAATGAGCGCGCGAGAATTTGTGCTGTTATTGTAAAAAGAAAAATTGTCCCATATCATAGGTCCTCGCGGATCCCAAGACTTCCGGTCTCCGTCCCCGATTATGGCTCCTGATGGAGCCTGGAATACGCGCCTGCTTTGTAAACCAAGTTAGCTTGCTGAACAGTCTAAACCTTTGTATACATTGCGAGCACAGGGGAACTCCGTCAATCGCGTCATACATGGGCCACAAAAATTGTTTACGACTAACGACTGATTGACGACTGACTGACTGACTGACTGACTGACTGACTGACTGACGGACAGACGGACGGACGGACTGACTGACTGACTGACTTAGCTGAATTGGACCTGTCTGTATAAATATTGCTTATAAATAGATAAATAAATAAATAAATGATATTATGTAAATTCTAGTAGAAACATAGTAAATAAATAAATAAGTAAATAAACAAATAAAGAAATAAACTGACTGCTGACCAAAGCGAGCGAGAATATATTTCTTCCCCAACTAACTGCTATAACCCATTCTAGCTACTCTATCAGAATGACTGACCGAGCTTTTGTTTGGGTCAATTTAAAATGGCCGTAATAGCAAGCTGGCTGTATTACCGAGATGGCCGGGGTTCCATTATATATCGAAACGGTTAATAAATCTTTGGGTCTTTTTTAACTTGTACAAAATTTGCCAGCGTAAAACTACTGTGTTAAACGTGCCAGGCACCCACATGTTATAGTTTCTCGAGACATGACAGTAATCGCTGACTCTTGTGTAACATGGGAAGCGATAACTTTAGGGATGTAAATCAGTAATTCCTCTCTGACTCAAGTGAGTCACTAACTCAGTAATAAGCCCTGAGCAGCTAGCTAGGACAAGTTTAGACCAGAATTGCGCATATTTACTTTCTATCCTTACAGCAACCGGCACAGTGACATGAAGTATTTAATATCGATCAGGCACACACTCCATATATCCTCATTGTATAAGCTCACAGTCAATGGGTTTTCTTTTTTCGGAAACAGCGTTTAATAAAGCACATAAATAATTGTTTACATAAACTCTGAGATAAATAAAGTTTATAAATATTCATTAGAATTACAAGTAAAAAAATCTACCATTTTAGAAAATAAATCGGTTAACCAGAAGTATAGCAATTGTAAATAAAAGATGAAAAAGGTAGAGACGAGTATCTGTAACTGCGATCTTGATCCTTTCACAAAATTATTTTCTGTTATTGAGTCAGTTGTAGGGGTTGTTATCTCATACCACGTGAACCCTTTTATATAACTAAACAATAACATTTTCTAGCTATTGAATTGTTTGAATAGTATCTTTCTCAAAGAAATTTCTTAATGAAGCCCAAGGTTTATCTATATATAAAAAAGAGGAGTATGCTATATGATGTAAAACGGCAAAAACAATTGTTTTCGCAATGTGGTAACATTTGAAATTTACCACACGAATACTTGAAATTATAGTAGCTAACGTTTGTTATTGGTTTTAAATTTTAACAAAATTAACGTTAACAGGAGAATGTTTTCAGATTTATAGAAATATATATATTAATAAATCCCAATATTTGCATATTACTATTTTTACAAAAACATCTTTAAGTTGGGAATCCATCAAATGGCTGGGTCATGTATAAAGTTGAAATGTTTACGTGCACTGTACAATACACAATACGAGAAAAATGCGAAAAACCCAATATGCGAACGAATAAAGTCCTTTGTAAGGACATCTTTTAGTCAAAGAAATAACAACAGTTCTATTCAATGGCATTTCCTTCATCAACCTCGTTCACAGGTTCCCTCATCTTTCTGTCCTACCCGAGACCGAAGCGAGAGAGGACAGGACGGGAAAATGAGAGACCTTGAGAACGAGGTTGTTCCAACATTGCTTCTTATCAAAACCTAGCGAGTTAAAAAGTAATTTTAGAGACACATTTACAGCTGATGGCTCACATTAGGACCAACTTGCTGTGAAATAATGAGGAGGGTATGTCGACTTTTACAATTTCTGCTAACCTTTTAACTTTTCAATCCGCATTCGGCTGTACTTGCCACAGTTTCTATATATCAATCTTTTTTAACTTTATTATTTTTGAGGCTGTCTAACACAGAATCGCCCAAAATGGGACGTAATGCTGGCTTTTAGGAATAACAAAAATATTAAAATCCTAATGAGCTGTAAACCTAGAACGTTACAAAACCATTGTGTTCACAGGAACCTTCCCTGAACTGTACGTCATCCAAAGCTATGTCGCCTGTGTAGCCTCGACCTCGTGTTCCCTCGAACACGATCTGAAACGAACAAACAAAAAAAGATAATCGGTTAACAAGCGTCTCACTTCAAAGAGATATTTTACCCCGCACTTTTTACGATGGTGTTTATGAGAACGTTGTGGTGCGACAAGACCAAAGATTTAGATTCTAGTACAAGTAAGATGAAGGAAACGAAATTGCGTGGTTTTTCTTGCAGATTGACCAAAAGCAAAAAAAATTCACGCAAAATAATAAAGAATTTTAATATTTTAGGAAGCGACATCAGACCCAGCTGGTTTCATGCAGCTCCTACCTAAATCAAGGTCGAATTGGAATTTGGAAAAGGTGGATTTTCGGCTGGAGGGACGAACTGCAGAAATCACTGCAGGGGCGCCAGAACCAACATCAAACTCGACCTATAAATGGCAACGGGCCTGAATCAAACCCGAAACACATTGGTGAATGGCGAGTGCCTTCACCACTGCACCGCACACAATGTACATGAATCAGGGTCAATTCGGCGGGAGAAAAACGTGGTAGCCGTCGTCGTGAATATATCTCGTTGTGTACAGAAAAGCTCATACCTTTAAGATCATGAAATAGCACTAATATCCTTGATTAACTCAACTTGATCGATTTTGTTGCTCAAGAAGAATGATAGTCTCCGATGATATAATTTTCCTTAGTACTGAGATGAAAAATTCGGACAAAAGATTAAAATTTCGGACAAAAAATCTGTCGAAAACAAAACCCGTCCGAGATCAAGAGAGAATATTAACAGTACATTACAAACCTTAACTTCCTTTATCGGAAGCAAATTCTAGCCGAGACACTGCTTGATATACGAGATGGCTCGATAGAATTTCATTTTCTCGTCTGTACATCTATAAAGCTTTGAAGGTGCAGTAAAACTACTATTTTCACAGCCAATTTTTTTCAGTCTAAATCGTGTTTGGGGGGTGAATTTGTTTTAGCTGTGTTTCAGAAATCTTCCAAAAACGAAACGTCTGTAATAAAACGTCCGAATTCTTTTTCAATTTTGCAGGTAATGTTATATCCTCTTCACACTGATACTTTAATTTTATTTAAAGGGGCGGGCAAACTTCTCACACAACTGCATCTCAACCTCCAAAGGCGACCACGTTCAACGTCACACGGAGTATCGACATTTTCTCACCCTATATTGCGATTCAGAATGAAATGAAGCAAAGCCTTGTTCCCAGTCCTTTCCCTGTTCTCCTGATTTTGACCACAAACTCGTCTTAGTCCCCGAGCGGCTGTTTATCAGGTAGACGGTAAGCGAGCCCACGGTCCTGCCGCACATATTGTACCACCAAGTCAGGCATCGCTCCTCCGTTGGATCAAAAGAGTGGCTCATTAACTGTGACTTGTACCCAAGCCGTGCAGGATATGAGGACTCTAGGTAAAGGTAATATCCTGGAGAAAAAATTAAGAAGTATGACATGACTTTACGAGAGCATTTGAAAAACTTTAGGTCTGCCTTTGCACACGACCAGTGGATGTGAAATTTTAATTTACCGATCAGCATTCAGCAGGCTGAAAAATTGTGCTGACGCCATATTCCTACATGAATGGTATTTAGTCGGGGGGCCAAAGCCTCGGAGCTAAGTTGGAATTCTGGCCTATTTGACCCCAATATCCTGTGTCCGAAAACTTGCTCGCCGGTTATCGACATATCTTCGCGAGAAAGCTTGATCTTTCTTTGAAATTAGGTCTCCCGAGTTGAGCGTTCAAGATAACAGGCTAAAGAAATTTGAACCTTTCTTTATTTACGTTAGTCACGACGAAAAACTGTGGGTTTGACCGTAAGGTTGTCACAGCCGCACTGCGGGCGCAGACGCCTTATGCTACGCAAAACATAACACAGGCGATATATGTAGTTCCTAATAATGTAACCTAACAAGTCATCAATATGGAAATTCTGAGGTCCAATCTCAGGCTATTTGATGAGATTTTATTAATACACGATGAGTTAGTTATGCGGCTCTTGCGTGTGTACCTGAGCGACAGCCAATCAAGTGATAGTTTGCATTGCAAATCATCCAACAGAGCTGTGACCACAGGACACCAGGTTCAAACTTACCATTGTTTGATCCATGGTCTGCGCTTGGTCCCGTGTTTCTGCTTGGGGTGGGACCCTTGTGGCGATACCACTTAAAAGATGGCGCGCTACTCCACGCGTTTGTCCAATTACAGTAGTCTTTATCGAAATTACAATCAAGCAAGTCTGAAAAAAAAGTAAAAATATCTGTTAGCTACAAAGTTACTGATATGTTAAGACACAGACTAAATTGTAGGATGACCTCCAAACAAAAAGGAAACAGAAAATTAAAGCTTGCTAAAATGGTAATAAACAAGTGAAATGACTAAATATGATCAAGGAAAAGGAGGATCAAGACAACATACGAACGCATAACTTGGGAAGGTTCACTTACTGTCAGGACAGGGCACCATATTGCACATCCGATACTGTGTGTCAGCTCCCACACAATTTTTCCCGTCGTACTTTGGCGCTGGATCATTGCATGATCTGGTCCTCTTCCGTTTGCCGTAACCACATGGTTTATCACAGGCATTCCACTCAGTCCATCGTCCCCAGTTCCCGTTGACGGGCGCTGAAATTATAGAGAGGAAATATTGGGTTGCAAGTTTTCTTTTCTGGCAGGGGAACTTTTGAATGGTCTAAGGAGAGATGTTTTCAGAAAGGATCTCAAGTTACCGCCGATAAGTCAGTTAGTAACAAAGAGACGATTTACCCCCGACCGATTTATATCGTTTGTCTAATGACACGTGAGAAGTGTGCTGGGATAATATATGTTCTGCGTGTTACAATCTGGACCCGGAAGTCTGTAATTTAATTCCTACCATTGGTTTGTGATGTTTTAGTATATGTACAGGGTATTTTACTCTCACAGCGTCTCAAATCACCCAGCTATGATGTTTAAACTCTAAAATTAACCCTACTATAACACGAACTTGTCGACTAAAAGCTTGCCAAGCCCAGCACATAGATCCACTGAGTGCAACTCCGATTATTAAAAATGGAAAATCACGTTAGGGCCAGGCAAAGATTATTTCTAAGAAATATTGACTACTCATTGAGCCAAGACAGCGAGACATATTAGATCTTATGATCCGCGAGAAGCTTTTCATTAAGCGCGCCATGTTTAATAAGCTGATGAACAAATGAAAAACGTGTTGGTATTTGTGAGCTATGTGTGTAATGTCAACATCTCGTGATGTTAGCAGTGGGTTTGCCTCCTCATGTTAACAGGAAATTAAATTTGTTAAACATGTTTGAACGTTAGTTCATGAGGTATTTCCTGTTGAATAACAAAAATCAAGTGAACACTCTTGCTCTTGTGACAGACATTTGGACATTGCATCAAACGCTTTGTCGTATCTCACGTACTTTGTATTTTGAACTCATGAACTGAGTTCACCCAGACGCTGGCGACGCAAAAGAAATGCCTGACCGACTGACAAGTAGATATACTAAACCAACCAAGTTAAGATAAAGTAACATCGGTTTGGCCATTTTTTTGCTGCCTGAGATGTTGAAATTTTGGAAAACGAAATCAATTTCATGAAACGAAAAGCTTGTTTGTTGACATATTTTTCACACAGCTAATTCTAAACACGCTTTCAAAGTGTAATTACTGGGTGTGTCTGATGGAATTTGTTTCTCAGCCAAATTTGAATGATGATCCATCAATGACAATGAATACTATGAAATAATAAAATGACAGAATAATAGGGCAAAATTTCCGCTGAAGACGCCTCCGGCCTTTTCAACACCAGCAAGCTACGACAAATGTCACTTTTAAATTAAACACTTCTGAATTTTGTCTAATTAAATAACCTGAGTTTCTGGGTTTACGTGCTGTTTAACATACCGTAACACTCTTCATCCGTGCATTTTCTTCGGTCAGTTTTGATTCCATGAGAGTCGGCCCCAGGACAGTGCGACCGGGATGAGAAACAAACTCGCTGCCGATACTTCATACACCTGCTGTTACAAGGGGTGTACGCTGACCACTCACTCCAACCAACTTTGTGCTCATCTGTAAAAAGTTATCAGTTCAGTTGGGAAACGAAAGAATACAAATAATGGAGAGAGAGGACAAGCAGCCGAGACAGCCGAAAGTTCCTGTCCCCTTTGAAGGAGTTCTTGTTTTGCTGAGTATATAAAAGAATGCATGTCAGACATGTTGGTGGAATGTGTATTGGTGTAGCTAGAAAGATAAAAAGAAGCCTAAATTAAACGAAGCTGCAGTAAAACAGATATTACAGCCATATCGTTATGACGTTTGTTTAGTGCAAGGTAAAGCCACACCCCGTTCAAATACAAATTCAAATGCAACGCTTTGGAGTGGTATACCATGGAATATCTCACTTGTTACTTGTATTTTACAAGTGGGATATTCCATGGCATACGACGAGAGAGCGTTGCACAACCGCGACTATTTTATCATAGAGAATATTGTGACCAGCACAATCAATGGGATATACGCGCGGTGTATGATGGGAAGGTTGGATGTAATACCGCCGAATATACAATGAAATTTCCTGTATTTTGATTGGCTGTAGTTTCTATAGCATGGTATAAAACCAAATATTAGTAGCTCTGTGGTTGTCAGACAACAAAGTTCCAGCACTTACTTTTGCAGTCATACAGTACGTTCATTTTCTTGATATCCAGATCACTGAAGCCCACTGATCGTCCCAGAGACATATAAGGGTTGTTTATTGCACGGATTGTCGGCTTGCCATTTTTGGAAAACGTCCGCTTCCCATAATGCATCAGGCTGCTGTAATCGTAATCAAAGTCCATGCTATCTACTTTGGAATGTTTGTACTTGTTGAATTGACCTTCCATTCCTGTGGGACATACAAAAAATAGAAACGTTTAAGTTGATTTCTCGTACCAGGTGTGACGTCAAGTACATCGAAAAAACGACCGACTCATTCTAAAGTAATTCTGTTATCCCATTCCCTTCGCGTGGATATGTCAAAGGGCTGAATACAGCAACTACGGCGTACCTACTGTTAGCAACGAGGAAAAAGGCTTCTTGCTGCAAATGGCGGGATCACCAAACGACGCAAGGCAAAACATTTAAACCCACTCTACTGCTCAGTAGCGAACCAACAAAAGTTTCGTCAACACCAAGATACACCCATTCACTGAGTTGCTGGGTGACACTCACCCTTCTTAATGTTTTCCCAAATGATTTCCACATATTGATCTCGGTCAGGTCGTGACTGCTCGTGCCAAAATCCAACTGCATGCATTAGCTCATGCATAATTATGCCTTTATTGTTACATTTTTCACCCAGCGACAGTTCCTGAGCTCCCTTGCTCCAGTACAGCCGACCAATGAATGACCAGCATCTGCAACAACGACAACAACATAGTAAAGATTTCCCCCAAGGAGGATGGACCCTTTGCATAAACAGCGCCTAAATTTGAATAACAATACTTGGTACATCCTTAGCCTCACATTCATGTTTCAAGACAAAGGAATTTTCACATGAATGTGAGGCTAAGGATGTATGTGTATTGTCATTCAAATTCAGGCGCCATTTATGCAAAGGGTCTATGAAGGCTACGAGAGAGATTAACTCTCATTCAGCCTGTCTTGCATTCCCTGATTAGTTTCGGAATATAAAACCCATGATATAAAACAAAGCATTGCGTGTGGCATATTACAAGACGGCATTAGTTACTATCTACATCCACTAATCACCTTTTTCTTCATGATGGTCTCCATTCCGTTTATCATTTGACTATATATGAACATTCCCTACAAGAACCAGTTAATTCTGCCTGAGAATGGCCGTTGTAGTGAGGTTCAAAAATCTAAAACTTATTGAGAGAGAGAGAACTTTTAAATGACAAAACAGCCCGGGTCGCGGGTTCGAACCCAGGAGCTCTCGACCCACAGTTTAGGATACCAATCGGACATTAGTCTCAGTAAAACACGTCATTGTTTGAAACTTATTTATTCTTAGCAGTGCTGCTTGAGGTTTACATCGCAACAGCAGTTAAAGTAAAAAGCACTTTACTCACCCATTGTCTTTGCTAAACTTTATCCAATTCCTTTCGTTTTTTTTCTCTTTAAAAGTAATGCAAGTATGTTTGTGAAACTCCTCCATGGCCGCCAGGATGTTTTTCTTGTACGAGTCTTAAATGAAACACAGCGCCATTAAAAAAGAAACAAGACAGATGAAGGGAAAGGAGCTTTTACTCCATATGGGATTTATTCTCAAGAACTTTCCTCCAGTGAAGTTACTTTCCAACAAGGTACCCGGTTCTCCCGCAGATAATGGTACGACGCGCGTTGAGTGGATGCTTCCTCGGAGGATGGCAATGCGCGTGCAGTAAAGCTGCTTGGGCTGTCAACATGAGTGAAATTCGTGTCACAGGATCGCATGTTTCTAGACCCCCCCTGAGTGGATTTCTGAAGCCGGCCCCGGAGTGATCTATCAATGGTTTAGTGGGATTATCGTGGTAACGAGGCCTTTATGGGGGATTAACTCTCTCACTAGACTCTTGGAAAGAAGCCGTTACTGTGATGCATCAGTTGACAGACATAGATGTACGTCCAAACCGAATGAGCTGTAGCACGTTATGCAATATTCCCGATCAGACGATGAACCCGAAAAACTTGTCTAATGGGTCATTCTTAACGAGTTGAGAGTTCCCTGGCTGTAGGACGAGAATCCAAGCGATGGAATGTAATATACATAGTAAAAACAAACTAGATTTGTGTATAAGCATATTAAGCACGCAGAGAGATTATCGCATCAAGTGGTGTGTTTATATCCAAGTAAAAGGATTGGCTTGAAGAAATAAGTAGTATGCAGCACGACTCCTGGGTCAGTGTGATCAATATGACCTGGTGTGGAACACCTATATCACAGCATGGGTTAGGTCATCTAAGGTACAAGGTGCAGTATCATTGAAAAGGTGAATCACGCTCGCTGTTTCAGTATGCATAAGGTGGTTTATTTTTTAAATGATACCATATACCGGTTACAAAAAATAGATTACGATATTTTAAAGGTGGAAATAAAACGTACCTAGTCCCTCCTCGATCTCGTAAGGTATGACACGGTTAGGCCAGATCTTCTTTCTTTGTCGAACAGCGTTTCGTCTGAAGCGTGTTTTCTCATATACGTTCCAGTCCCTCTCGGTCAGAGCTATATCTCCTTCATGTCCAATGTTATAAGCTAAACAAAACAAAGATATCTTACTATCAGCGTTGAATAAACAAATACCGAGCGGGAGTTATTCTTACAACAGCTATGATTGGTTGTTTCACATTTAACTGTTCCTCTGCTGTGAAATGTGGAAGCGCGGTGGCCACATGGTTAGTGCGCTCGACTCCGGATCGGAGTTCGAGCCCTGGCTGTGGACATTTTGTTGTGTTCTTGGGCAAGATACTTAACTCTCACAGTGCCTCTCTCCACCCAGGTGTATAAATGGGTACCGGCGAATTTGATACTGGGGGATGAGAGTAGAGCTTCATGCTCCAGAAACCTAGATAAGCTCCGGCCTGATGAGCCACTTGGCTCGTATGCAGACTCACTGCTAAAAGAGCTTCAATCGGTAGTTCCTCATCTTTTGCTATATATTATCATCTTTTGCTCGAAATCTTCTAATTGATCATTTGTTCATGAGATTTTATTGGTTGGCCTGGAAAGGTCAAATTCTGTGTATCCATTCCAACAATCCCCGATGTTATCTAACAGGTTAAAAATAATCCTTGCATGGCGACCATTCTTACAAATTCTCAGGTTGGTTTGATCGATCGTTCGACAATCAACAATATGAATAGTATAGTAATGTTTGTTTTTTGACTTTACTCCGAAACTGAAGAACTCTTCATGAGAGTATATGTTAGCAGCTGAAGCTAAATATAACTTGCCTACTTTTATTTCACTTCTCTGATTTCACTTCTTGAAGTCTCTGAAGGGGTGCTAGCGGTTTTAGCCGCTGATACCAAATGTCATTGGCTCGTGTATGATATTCGTGTTATGGATCATGAAGATTTAAAAAGGTCGCGTGATGCACTCGACAAACGACTGACTCAGCATGAAGTACTAGATGTACTTGGGTTTTTGTTTGAGTTCAATCTCAGGCGTACTTCCTTCCGTAAATCACTGTGGGTACAATGGTGGCTGAGTGTACATTAAAAGTGACATAAGGTCTAAGAAAAAAAAACCTTTTGCTTGATCTTCAACTGCAGGGATTATTTGGCGCCTTTCTTACCAAATAGCCTCAACAAAGACTTCCGCTGGGGTTACAATACAGTGCTTGATGACCGAAATGATATAACGCCCCATAGGTTTGGGAAAGTGGAATCTCCAAAGATAAGACATGGCATTTTTTGTTTTGACTTTTTGGAACGACCTTCCGGACAATTGTGTTTTTCCATCAGTATTTGATTTCGCTGCAACAAAAGGAAGAGATAATCGCACGTCAAGTATTCTTTCAAGTTACTAAGCTATAAGACGAGGATAATGCTTACGTTTGTTAGCAGCGCTAATCCAGTCCATTACAGTGAAATCCAGACCATCGTCTTCTGGTAGAGATACTGAGGAACTCTCTAGTAACAGAACAACTCGAATTTAGTACAATCATGACCTCTTAAAAAAACATCAATCTTCTCGTAATCTTAAAAGCCGATCAACAGGCGTATCATTTACGAGTCAGTTCTGCCTTTGCCATTGAGTGGGGATGTTCTGAGGTGAGAACAATACGCCTAGCAGTACATCAGGCCGACATGATTTGACAGTCAGTTAGCCAAGCACATGCTGCACTGGGAACTGTTCCAAAACAAACACCGGCACAGCAAGTAACTCTAGAGAAAAATACAACACAATCCCAATCAATCTACATTACCTGAAAACCTGTTAGCCTTCACGGGACTTGAATACGAGTAATGGTTTCCGTTGATAAGTAACGCTGCTGCTTGTAGGAGCATACACGTCCAAGGAACCATTGCTTTACTACAAAAATAAAAGCAGTGTTAGGAACCCACGCAGACCAAATGACCGTAAAACCCCTGATGGCACTCGCACCGTTACCAAGGCAGAGGAGGAAATAAAATATTAGTCTCTTCGTCACTGAAAGGCCTAAAACGTTCTGTTCTCTTGTGGAAGACAATCGTAGTGTTAACCACCGCGTTTTCTGCACTCTGATGAGTGCAATGCACGCCGCGCGCTGATCCACATGAGATTCCTTTATTAAACCCTGCTCGTCATTCAATCACCATTATTGTTTACATGATGCGTCATCGCACTTCCTCTCTACCGGGGTCACGTGAATAAGCTGTTGAATGGCGGCAAACTTCCAAACTTTCTGACATGTCTAAAATTATCTTCCCGATATTTAGCTCTTTAACTCCCAGCACGTGGGCATTCCTTTCTGAACAAATTGTCCACAACAACCTTTCGAACTTTTCGCCACTGACGGTGCCCTTTAAAAAACACATTCGGAAAATTCCGGAATGTACTTTTAGATTTCCCATTTGCTAAATAATTTTTAAGCTCAAAAGTAGTTGTAAAGTACAGTGCCATCGTGAACGCGAGTGTTTGCATGAGAAAAAGTATTTTGAAAAAGTATACGTTTACAACAGCCAGATCAATTACCTCTCTCGTATAAGGCTGTTCTCTGTATCAGTCTGAAAACTAAATACAAGAAACTGCTCATCAAGGATATATTCAACACAGTAACTAAGATGACCAATCTCATTATTGCGACAATTGTTAGTCCATTGTGCGAAGAAAACCACACCATTCTTCTCAATTCACGTACAGAAGCCTTCCTATAATGCTATCGTGTAGTGTTAATATACAACAATGTATGACCTGATTGGTGACCTTAAGATGTGACTAGAAAATTCTTAACTTTGCTAAAGTTTTCAACGTTGCAGGAGAAAACAGAATTTTAGTGTTATAGTGTCACAAATTTTGGGCACAAGTGTCCAGAAACAAAGAACAATACACTCCGTCAAAACTTCATAAATCAAACAGGTGTATGTTTTGTTGAGACATGACACCCACCTTACATAATGATTTAGACGTGACCGAGTAGTTTTGTAAGGTCACGTTTTCACCGAAGTGCTCCGAAAATATCAAACGATATGTTAGTTTAGTAACGAATATCAGCTAAATATCGAAATAAACTATTCCTAATGCAAGCAACATATGCTACCGCTCCCAAGATAAAAATAGCGCTCTTTACACTGCAGTGACAATGACATGAAAATTTTAAACCCCAAAGCCCAAAGGCCTTGGAAGAGGGTATATAAAATGCGCCATCAGCTGAATTGACATTGATTAATATTGTTGAACTGAAAGCAGTGTGATTCACTTCGCCAATATTGACCCACTCGAAGTCTTTGAAGAGTTTGCGCTGCCGCACAAATTGAAAGTGAACTGTCATGAGAAAAGCTCAACATTAAGTTGTTATCTGAGCAGTATTGGGTCCATGCGTACGATTCGGATAAGCGTCTGTGGAGCTGGACTTACGATGATCACGGATTTGTGATCTATTAGCCGTACGATATCAGTTAGCAGAGTAATAAACAAGATATAACCACATTTATACACACAGAGAACAGCGTGATCATCCGTCTGAGTCATTAAGTCTTTAAACCCTTTCAGGGAAACACTTAAACGACCGCACGGTCAATACCGCAATGCATTCCACATTTAAGTGCCCAATCAGTCACCCTAATGGCTTACTGGACTGATTGACTTGAATGTAGCAAGGGCACTTACCATACATTCTCATTTCATTGCGTAATTCAGAACAAAACGATCCCAGTCGTGTATGGTGTGATAAAAATACACAAAACGTTCGATTTTCCTTGAGTCAGAAAAAGATCACTGAAACATGATTGCGATGCGCCCTTCAAAGAAACTCAATATATCTGATTAAACAAACGGTGTACCGCTAAATATTATACTGTAAGCCCATTATTTGGGCCTCAGGAAAGCTATATTGATAAATTAACGAACTGAAGTAAGAGTATTACATCTAACTAAATCTCTCTAGTGGGTTCATTGTGTGCACTCACAGTTTTTTTTTCTGATTTCTGATAAGGAACTTGTTCTTCGATGATAGCTATTTCAATATGATCACTGCTGACGATAATAAAGAGAGTTTGACAATATTGAAATATCAAGCAGGCTTAAGCTGTTAGCTGCCTCCATAACAGTGAATTAAACCGAGATCTTTAATCCTGAATGAATTGACACATATCTATCTTCAATTCAGTAAAAATAACTTCCCTTTGTAGATGTCAAAAAGCTCTGAGTGGCCGCCTCACATTTGCGGTTTTACTGTGTCTAAATTTATAGAATAAACTTTTGGGAACAAAGAATCAATTGAAATCAAAAGGCTCCACTAGATCTGGAGCCGCTCCAGATCTACCAGTCTTTGCATTTGATTACGTAACCCAGAGTAGAAGTAAAGAATTTTTTTACTGTACACTAATAAAAAATCAATAGAGTCACAAATACCTCGTCAGTTGTGTAAGATCTCGGTGTAATGAGCAGATCAAAAAGGTACTCACTCCAGCAATATTTGCTCCCCTAGCTTGCAAACACTTATCTCCAAGTCGAACATTAATAAATCGCTTGCGGGCACGATTGATCAGAATCTCGAATAACAACATAAAAGCCGAGATTTTCCGTTCGGCAAAATAAGCAACTTACCTAAATTGGAATAATCGTTTTAAAACGACATCACGAAATAAACGTCCGTTAGGAAGTAGGACTGTTTCGAGAACCGGAATATGACCTGATCAAGCATCACGTAATTAGGTTTTGCGCTTCCATACAAAACGTCACAAATTTTCAAGTAGTTCTGATTAATGCCAAGCATATATTACACGTATAAAAAACACAAAATTAAAACCCGCTTTTAAGGCCATCTAGGCTTTATTCGTTTTCAGCAAAAGTGTGAAAGCTCACTTCTGTTGTCGTTTCAAGATTTCGCGCCAAAGTATTTCCCGCCAAAAACGCGTCTGCCTGCCTGCAAAACAGACCTCGCTCTGTCATTAAGGTGATTCCTCAGAAATAAAAGTTACCGATAAATTTTTTTGAAACTTTCCCTAAATGTTCTCTACCAAGCACTGTTTCGAAAAATGCAATAAAAATGATAGGTCACCATTCTCGTTTAAGAGATGTGGTGGGCCAATCTTACCTCATTTGTGCCTGTACTCGTGCTAATCACGCACGTTATTCATCGGTCCACGTTACATTATGCGATGGCTCGAAACATATTTTATCAAAGTAATACTCGGAAAAAAACTTGACAGGTAGAAAGTGTAGAGCATATAGAACAATATCATATAAAATTTCTGGAAACATCACGCTATTTGAAACGACGTAAGCGTAAAGCGTTCGTAGAGTCGTTAATTTTGCGGTGATAGTTTGCATCACAGAGTAACGGTTTCGTGCACGCTTTCGCCTATATCTTTTTTTCCTCCCGAAAAAATTTTTTAGTTTTCTTTCAAATTAAGGAGGACAATATGCACACTATTATTATGCAATAAAAAATATAGGTCACCATGCTCGTTTAAAAGAAAACGAACATTTATTGCGCTATCGGGCTTAGCTTGTGGGAAATTTCTTTCGTTGTGTACGTGCACGCGCTAATTTGCACGCGCTAATGACGCAAAAATCGTGCGCAGTAGGGATGCGCAATGCAATACTGAGGAATCACCTTAAAAGCCGCGTGGCTCTTGTAACTTTTCGAAAAAAGAAATTACTGATTTCTGGACATTTTTATGTAAACCCAGTATCCAATGATAGTGCTTTAATTGCAAACAGGTCTTGATAAGAAACCACAATGATAGTAGCATCTCCGTGTGTAGGAGACTCGACAGAGATAACCTAGATATCAAAATAACGTATTGGATAACTCACTGGGCATTGTCTCTTAGTCATCAACTAAAACAGGAAATCACGTTTTCAAATTTTGAGCTCAGTGATGTTTACGTGACTACACACGCTGGGAATGAGTATATTTACTCAGTTTTTAGTGAAATAGATATGATGCAAAAATTTATGAAGTCCACTCACAAATGTTTGATTGATGATGTACGTACGATCAATGAACAAGCTGACGTGGACAAGTGTGATGAGGTTAACAATTCCACAGAGGTTATGAAGAGTTAAAGAAATTATTGGCGAACAGTAAGCTTAAATGTCACACAAAGGGTAAACTGCAATAACCCAACAAGTTTTTTCCAACCTCACCTACTGAGTTCAGTTTTCAAGTAATTTCCATTTTAGCGACACTTTGTTCAATTGTTATCATAACAGGAAATTTCGCTAACATACAACCGGAAAAGCCTCTTGTTTCAAAACACGAAAATTTGAGCGGCATACAGTATTGAAATTCTTTGTTGTCTTCCGTTCAGCAAATTGATTACGAACACAAGAACATTACAAAATATCTAACATATGTTCTCCGTTCTAGGAAAACTGTACCAATTCAGTGAAGCATTTGGAACCTGTCCTTTCGTGACACGAAACCTAGCTTCATGAAGTTACAAAAGAAAGACGTTGACATCACACAGTTTCAGATAACAATAGAAAAGATCCCGAATTGTCCTGATCGCGTTGCGTTACTTTTACATAACCAGTCGACAGAAACTCGTTTTAACTTTACCAAGAATATAAAATGCACTTATTCCGTTTCGCTAACTCATTTTAATACAATTTTATGAAAGGACTTAAAGATCGACTAAGTTTATACATCGACGAGTTATTGTTAGAGGACTTAACGAATGATGAAGCTATTGCTTTGACTACAGTGACGGTAAAATGTACAAATGTATTCCCCATGGAGTGCTTTTGGAATAAAAAAAATTTTCCAAATTTTCAATAAATTTGATTAAGAGAAAGCTGTTTAACTACACATAACTGAATAAGCTAAAAGGAAGCGAGGACGTGTTGTCTCGCCGCTACACACTCACCAATAGGCTGCAGACCGAAGCAGCACGCCTTCTTACACAAGGAGATGGAACTAAATGCTGGCTGTTCCCGAGTCACAAAACAAGTGACGTATTTAAGTGCTTTAACACAAATGCAATATCGCTCTTCAAGATACGCACTTCAACAGAGAAGTGAACTAGAAAGCGAAAAACAATAATTGCGGTTTTTCTGTTTACGTCACTACCGTTGTTCATACTAATTGTTGGGCTTTAGTTTGAAATTCTGAAGGTGGAGCACGGCAGGGAAGCGAAAAGTATGTTACCAATCAATAAAACCAGCCAACCACAAGTACTAGAAAATTGTTCAACATGCTTTCCAGGTGAACGCGCGTAATATGTGAGAAATTAAAGTTCTTTACTCAAAACAAGTTAAAAATCATCAAATCTAGCACGAGATCCAAAATGACAACATGAATAATTGTGGTACAGTTGGACTCAATGGCAGATAAAAGATAAAGAAATTATAATCGGCACGTTCTTTCGCTGCCGGCCTGTGTAATAAAGGTCAATTTCAAAACGTTTAATTTTCGGCTCCGTTTTACAAAGAGACAAAAGATGGATCAGAGTAAATCAGATTAAGCGCCAGCTCCATAACTGGCCGGTTCAGCCTACCAGTTTATTTGGCCTTTCAGGTATAATTTAGGTATCATAATTATTCAAGGACGATAATTCAAAGGGCTAAATGATTGTAATATTTGTACCACTCCGTCGCTCTTTTTCGTGTGCGTGTTTCTCTCAGTTTCTGCTCTGTTTGTTTTAGAAGGTGAAAACGTCACCCTTTTAGCACTTTCCACAGGTCTACGTGAGCACGAGACCAGTCAGCCGCAAGCTCTACCCTTGTTCCACAATGGGATACCCTTATAATTGCATCAGATTTTATCGAGATAAACGGATGCCGTTTCACAGCTTAACAATGTAAGACGATTGCTGCCAACTACGTTTACCATAAGCGGTGCGGATTGATCTTAAACTCACCTGTGTCGGATAATAAAATGCTGTTGAAAAACGAATCGATAGAAGTCGGCTCAATATAAGTTATTACCAAATCCTCCTATGTTATTTTTGTCTTAAACAGAATTCCTTTGTCTAAATTTAGCTGGACCGTGCAGCATGGAAAAACAATTTGTAGAAATAATAGGGACGTTTATACAAGGAAAGGTCATTCGCAGCGCCTGTACTGTGGAGTGGCGATATGAAACGCTGTGAAGTGACAAAAGATTTAATTAGCGACAAGCCGACAAGCGCCTGGGCTGCAAAGGAGACGTATGCCCCGTGACCTTGACTTTTAATGTACATGCAGTTAGAACGTAATTCAAGAATACTCCCGTGTAATAGAATTTCTTTGCTAATTCTTTGCTTGCCACAAAGTTGAAGTTTACGAACGAAGATGAAAAATTGTTAACAATCCATTGATATCGGCGTAGCTGTGAATGTTTCGTGACTGTTCGTCTATGTTTTATAGGCTTCCTTGAGGAACAGGAAATACAAGAACGTTTCTCAAGAGCTCCATACGAGTACTCTAAAAATACTACTATTTTCTACCACAAAAACCACAAGGACTTTTCAGTTGCGGCGATCCATGTGGCGGCAGATTGAGGTATCTCTCCAGAGAGAGATAATTTCATGAAATCCTACACAATGTAATTAACTTTGAGTTCATGTAACTTGACTATAACATGAGGTGCCATCGGAAGCCTACGTTTTTCTGAAGACATAACTGCATCTTTCTCCACAGTTCTACAACCGGAGATATTTACCATTTACGTTTATTCTAACAATGACAACGGAAAAAATAAATAAATTCACAATTATGTGCTGACATTGAGTTGAGTTTAGCACATCTTCTTTGACTGACAGTGCAACAGGGCCTGCCATATGATACAGTTTTACAAAGCACACCTTTTCGATTCATTTTTCGATCACTCATGCAAAATCGAATCATAACCAATTCAAATTATTGCTAGCGCTAATTAGATAATGTGTCGTAGTCGACAGTCTAGACCCCGGGTCTAGACTAGGTGACCTCTATCACATGGAGTATTCTTGTTTTCCATCTGTTATTACCAATTGAAGTTTTCGGGTGATATTTTGTGTTAAGGTGATTCCCTAGTAAAAGATCCCCACCATAGATTTCCGATGAAACTTGGTATGTTGATGTTACAAGACAAGGAGATATTAAAAACGTGATAAAAAGAGGGGGTCACCGTGCTTGTTTTCACGCCACAATGCTGACAAATACGGTTGTTAAGGTGACTTTTGGTGATCTCCGTGCGTAACAAATAAGCGCGATTATTTTCCAATGCGGCGTGTTATATCACACCGTGTTCGACTTTCTTTGATTGTTCATTCATCTGAATGGAAAATGGCTTCAAATACTTTGCATTATTAATAATATTTTTATCCTTTAAAGGAAACATAATTTGGACTTGCTCTGTTGGGCCTGTTACGTCTCTATCTGTAGCATTTATTTCATTCGCCAAAAAAGTAGCCATAGATTTCTGGCAATTTTTCTCTCAGTTGTTGAGGATATTGTTCTCATTGAATTTATAAAATAAAAAGTGGGGGTCACCGTGCGCGTTTAAGAGAAAACGAGTATTTATCTCTCTATCGAGCTTAATTTGAGGGAAATCTCTTACGTTTTGTACGACCCGCGCGTTCATTTGCGCGAACTAAGGACGCAAAGATCGTGCGCAGTAGGGATGCGCAATGCAAAACTAAGGAATTACCTTCAGTTGCTGTCAGACCCTACTAACCTAAATATCTTCCGTGTTCATTTTTGCGGTTAATGCATAACCTTATATCAGCTGCAGCAGGTATGACCAGACCAAACCCAGGGAATACCCTAACATCGACATGCTATCAATAACCAATCCTCTGCTGGAAGAGAGTTGAAGAGAGCTACATTAGACAGGAGCCCGCCAGCATTAAGGTCAGTGGAACCATATATAGCCTGGTCAAGACGTATAAGGACTAGTAAATTAAAGTTAGTAAAAACAGTAGGGAAGGATGTGGAGCACTGGCCCGAAGACCCTCCCTATGTTTTTTATTCCCGGTTTTCTCTCGGAAGCTATAAGTACGTCCAATGCACGTTTTCAGGCTTCCTTTTACCTAACCCCAGATTTGTAAGTAATGTTAGTGCTTGTTTAGTAGCTGTAACATTGTGTAGGTATTGTTTATATTGTATTGTATGTAGCTATAGCTTGTAAGTAATATCCATATTGTATTGTAAGTAATATAATTACAAAACTCCTCCAGATTCACCCCACCCCCCCATCACCATCATACCCCGCCCCCACCTAGCAAAGAATTGGGCTGTAAGATGCATATATGTGCAATTTAAAGTTCGCGCAGATGCAACTTGAACAAAGCCAGGCAGGTTAAAAGTACACGGCTAAAAGAAATCAGAATTGTGTAGCCTGGGTAGCAAGCGTTTCCTTGGGGATGGGGAGCAAAGAAAGACTGGAGAACGTGGTTTTCGGTGTTCTGCCCGTGCGAAAAATGGGACGAGAGCCAAAATAAGAAATAGGGGGGGTGGCCTTCTTTTACTCGCTCCATTTTACGTGTGATAATTCTTTGCTCCCGAACCCCACGGAAACGCTTGCTACGCAGGGTAGTAGAATTTTGTGATTCCTCAATTCATTGCGTGGGGGACAAGAGAATAATAATGAGGGATAAGGGAGTTAATCCCTCACAAAGGCTCTTTTTTCAATATAATCCTTGTCAAGTTCTTTTACATCACTCCCTGAGGTCCAGTCTCAGAGATTCCAAGACGGCACTCTTTTCATATACCAATATTGCTTTTCCGCCCAAGGCTCGAAATATTCTTATTTTTCTGTCGATTTAATAGCTGGGAATATTCTTTCGAGTGGACTATGCAGATGGCGTTCAAGTAATTTTGGAGGCAGACTGCAGACAATAAACTTTCCGGCCTAATCGTATGGCACACAAATTGAAATAGCATTAAACAAACGGCTTGTGCCGTTCTTGTTGTTTTTGCCGGATTAGTTTTCCCGTTTAGAGATGTATTTCATTTGCAATTTTAAACACACAATTTTTTTTTTTTTCAAAATCTCAATATAGGGTTTATTTTATTTTTTCAATGACGTAAGACGGACCGCAACAGAAAATGCTGCTAGTATACGTGGGATGTGATTTTTGTTAAATGTTGCTCACGAGGGCAATCAAAGAAGCATTATACGCGTTTTACTATAAAATCCTTTACGAAAATATCCACGTAGCACGCATAGTTTTTTTTTCCGTCAGTCTCAGAATAGAGCCTTTCCAAAAATATCTGGATGTGTTTTGAGATATTCAGAAGTTTCTGAGATATTTAGAGAATGTTAAGAGTTAAGAAAATTTAGGGATATTTAACAATTAGAAATATTCATAGCTTTTTTGATGAGCCCTAAGTGTTCTTTGATATTTCCACGGAACTTGACAACGCTTAGTTCTGTCATGAGAAGAAACAAACCACTTGAGCGGTGTTTTACTTGTTCACGCCATATCACGAAAACCACTGGCGAAGAAACTTTCCAAACTGGCGGTTGCTAGTAACACCAATGGGCATGATTTTTCTTCCTCTGTTCCTTCTAATGCAAAAAAAATTGTAAATTTGGAAAATTTTGGCTTAATTGATTCAAAATCGGTTTAAACATGTTAAAACAAAGATAAGAGATATTTAGGAAGCTTTTCGAGATATTTAGAAAAAATGTCTGTTATATTTAGAATTTCTTGAGAATTTCCAGAAAGACGTTTAGTCGGTTTTTTGTTATATTTGTGGAGAGGCCTACCTCAAAATAACTCAAGAGGGATTTTTCCCAGGGAATAAGCCCCATATGGGGAATTACCTATCTTATCCAGAGGCAAGCGCTTAATCGTTCGCGGCAGTACTCCAAGAGAGTTTGTCTACAGTTACAGGCTACAAGCCACAGATACAATTACCAATTAATCGATTTAAATTTAAGCCACTACATCTCCCGGTAAGTTTGATCAATCAACCTACTGTTCGCCAAAACGCAACGGTCACAATTGCAACATCGTTTTACCGGAGAGTGAGCTTCATCCGGCATTGGCCAAAAGTATGTTACAAGCAACAATGTTGTAATATGTAGAGTTGCGCCATTACAGCATCATATTATGCATAAAAATGTGTAATTAACGAGAATTTGATTGGTAATCAACAGGTAATCGCTGAGTAATCGATAGGATTGGTAAATAATCAGAGACAGCGATGAGCAATCGATAAACCACGAACGCTTAGTCATCGATTACCTGTTGATCAATGAAAATCCGTTGATCACGCACTGGTTCTTCATTGATTGCTCACTGATGTCATTGATCATTGAATAGTTACGTCAGTCTAGAACTCGGGCGTTGCTAGGAATATGAGCCCGCAAGCAGTATTAAAGCCCGGTCCTTACTAGCGAAGCAAGCATAAGCATAAACATAAGCATAAAAAGCTTATGCGCTAGTGAGGACAGCCGCGACATAAGCATAAGCATAAGCATAAGCCTTTTTCTTATGTTTATTATGCTTATGCTTATGTTCAGTGAGGACATCGTTGACATAAGCGTTAGTGCTCGCTGATTGGCTGATACTCTTACGCTTGTACTTATGCTTATGCTTATGCCCACATGTCCTCACTGCACACTATAGCCACTGGCATAAACATAAGCATAAGCATAAGAAGAACGCAACGTTTTGATATTCTTATGCTTATGCTTATGCTTATGCTTATGCTTATGCTTATGCTCGCGTCACTTGTGAGGATCGGGCTTAAAGCAATTTGTGTACAACGTTTACTGTCAAGATACCCTTATTCACGCGTTGATCCCTTTCAAATCTTGGAACATACTTAACAGATCTTGTTCTTGACAATAACACGGAAATCATGCATATTATATTCAGTCCCTCCCTTAAAAAAATTAGTTTGAAAATTCAACAACGTAAAAATGTCAAAAATGTAACTGCTTGCTATTAGGATTGAAAGAAGACGAAATGGCAACGCAAAAGTGGTCAATCCGCTAGTGCGGACCGGGATAGACTGAACTCGATCTTTGATGACTTCCGCTTTTCGGCTTTCGAACTGAACAAATCCACACTCTCTACTGTTATCGACACAGGTTTAAGTTATTCTTTCGAACTGAACAAATCCACTCTTTCTTAAGGTTCAAACAAACGAAACATCTCCGTTTTCAAAAAATGTCTGAATACGTGTAGTTAGCCAGGCTTTCAGCCTGAACAGTTATTTGTCAGCACTAAACAAAATACTGTTATCGACACAGGTTTAAGTTATTCATGATTATCAAAGTCTGCAATACATGATAAATTCATACGAACATGAATACTTTTGTGGGCGACAGATTAATCGGGATTCAGTTAATATTCTACAATCTGATTTTTCAGTGCAGAGCAAAAAATAACTGTTGTGGCTCGACCAAACGAATCATCATATTTTATTTAGAGCTGGGTCGGATTATCTTAACCGCTCTGATCTAAACACTGAGTTAAATTTAGTTTTTTGATGAATAGAATTCAATATATCACAACAGGATATGACTTCTATGGTTCTGGGAAAGGAAGGACGACGCGTTCACGATAAACCCTTGGTCTACCTCAGTATTCAAATCAAGTGGACACAATGATGTTGATTGGCATGTACGACTACTTCAGCTCTACAATACTTTCAAAAGTTGTGACAGTGATCTAAGGAATCCAGGTGCATACATTTAGCCGTGAATCACGTCGAAGACGAAGCTCACAGAAACTAAAGCACTCAGAAAAATAACACAAACTGACAACTGAACTCACCTAACTCAGATTATCTGATCAATGAATATTGCTCTGCACTCGAGAGTTCCTGCTTGAGTTCCTGCTTTAGTGTTCTGCTTGAAACGGCAGCACTGCAGATCGGAGACAGTCTGTAAGCCGAACCAGTCAGTTAACTATTTATTCACAGACTATTTCGTCAGTTGCCTGCCCAAGCTTATGGTGTTTATTGAATTCATTAGATAACCTGGTCGTTCCTTTCAATGTTTTGTTTCAATTGTGAAACCGTTTTCAAAATTTATAAAGAATCAAGAACAAACAGCTTAATTAAGTACGAGTGCTAAACAAATTTTCAGCACAATGTAAACAGTTAAACATGCAAGCATAACAAAGCAGCTCTTTTGAAATCACTAGCTATATCATCGCTCTTTAGCCAAACATACGTTTTTGACAAATTAGTCTATCCGCAGGCTACTCTTTTTATTTCACAAAAGCGCCAAGCTCCCCGGTCACAACACAGGATTCTGATAACATGATATTTACACAGTAAAAGCACACCGGCAGTGCATCTCGTCTGTAATTATAGTACTTCCGCGGTATTCGTATTCATCGCTGATTGCTTTAATTGAGTTGAACTTCAATAGATACATCCTTTCCAAATGTTTGGACGACTTAGATGGCGCCATTTGTCTTGTCCATTTTCGTTAAGCCGAGGTAATTTATCTTATCACAAAAACACAATTTACAAAACACAAGGTTCATGTATTACATGCCAGACGCCGGATCTGCCACCATAACAAAGAAGCCATCGGTGCGACACGGCTGCAGTCACGTGATGTTACCATAGGCCGGGCATAATGTGTCCGTATCAAATCAAAACCTCCGTCCGTCGCTCTATTAATATGGTTGGAAATGGAAGTCTGTATCCTATTCGATGAGCAGTCCCTCTTTCCCCTAGTCCATTGTCTGGTGACGAGAAAGAAAATCGATAGCAAAATATGGCAGCGCGGGGAGTTTATCCTCTTGGTTTACTTATGGCCACGCTCGACGGACTAAGCCGGGACTAAGCAGAAGATAGACTACTCGTCGTCAACCTGTGTGCAGGCTTTTATTATCTCGTTTATGTCTGCACACACAGGCTATGAAATAATAGCAGCCTTAACATCTTTTGGTCTTCTTTTGTCCAAGTTAATCCTGGACCGGACTACCATGGTTTGTTACCTTTTCATGACGAATATATTGTACCTTGAGATCACGCTCTCATGCGTTGCGGAACAAGCAACGAGCGTTCGCAGGCTCGCTTTGCTCGCTGACTCGTCACTCACAGCTTCTCTGCCTTAGCTCGTGCCCGGGTGCTCGTGCCGCAACACATGAGAGTGTGCTCACAGGCTAAATATATTAACTAGTAACTGGGCCTAACAGTAAGTGAATGCTGCGCAACAGAGTGGAGAAATATTAGTCAAATAGCCTCACTTTCCAGACTTTCGACATTAAACACAGCTTGATAGGTCTTGATAGTGAGGCCTAGAGGACACAAACATCGTTCAGTTTCCTTTGTTTGTGTCCTCTAGGAGTCACTGTCAAGCTGAATTTTGATGTCGAAAACAGATTAATTACGTGATGATATTTTTTCGGGGTGAGATTGGCTAGTTTGGATTAAGTCGATCAAACATTGTGCAAGCATATTTCTGCTAACTGAATATATCATGACATTTTCTACAGCTTTCATTCTGTTCAATCTCCCATGGCCATTCCATTTCCTAAAAGATTGCCTTGTAAACCCCTTGGCTTTGGGAATTTCGCGTCACCAACAGCAAAGAACGATTGGCTAAACTTACTTAGTTCTAATTGAAGTCAGAACTTCGGCACAACTTCGGTACTCAACTGACTCACTTGAGCCTGCTGTGGGAGTTAGATGTCCTAGCAACACAAAGCAGTCTTTCATTGAAATAATCCTCTTTTTTTCAGAAGTTGAACACCTGACAGTTCAGGGGCCCAATGCAATCGTGCTTGCTTTCTAATTAAGAAGTAGTGGGCCCAAGGGAACGATAATCAGTTTTGCTTCTTTACTTTTTCTCCCAAGAGATTATTATTTCTATAATATACTTAATTCCTAATGTCTAATATAATGGGAGTAATTTAATCAAAAAGCTGCTTTCCTTTGAGTAGGCGTTTAAACTGCCTCAGGGACTCTATTTCCCTTAAGGAGGACTGTTCCAAAGAATGGCGCCACTATAGCTTAAGTTGTTAATGAAGCATTTACTTTATTCTCAGAGTCTCTTGGGTTATATCCCGGGGTTATATGCGGTTTCTTCGCCTTTCGAATTTATAACTTAGACATCCTGAAGCCATCCCGCGCAGAGACGTCGTATCACAGCTTGATTAGATGTAAGGTTGCTTGCAGGACAAGGTGCTCTGTTCGTTTTATGGCCCCAATGCCAAAAGGGACTTTCTTTGTTACTTTTTCGATGTGGCCATTCCAATCAAGTTTGTAAAGTTTCCAAGTGACTATGATAATGAAAGACAAACAATGGCTGCAAGGCTGATGCTACGTGAAAGACGTTTTGAGACACCAACATAACGAGAACCGAAAAAGGAGGATCACAACAGTCAGTGGGCAGCTGTTTCGTCCTTCTCGGGACTCATCAGTACTGTGTAGCGAAGATATGTGAACGCCTACAGTGATTGCAATGGTTGTCATTATTCCGTAAAAGGATAAGTGGTAAATTAAATATATATAGGGAGCAGTTAAGCAGAAGGAATCAAGCAATGTAAAAAGGTAGGTTAAAATTAAAAAATCAATTACAATACTACAGTTTCGGTTCATTATATTGGCGGCCAGGATGGCCACAGGTCTTGATTTCTCAATCGGGAATCAGTCGTCTTGACCCTCACGCAGACGCTTCTTCATTAAGTCAGCGATGGAATGTGGATCAAGCGATTTCAACGATTTATCGTTGCAACGGACATCAAAGACCCTACCCGCAGGCGAGTGCTTCTCTTAAGGTCGGCACACACGAGGAAACTACTCCGTGTGACTAGTCCTTGCAATTAGTCCCATGAAGAGTTTGCACGAAGGGGCTGGTCGCAGCTGGGGACTTGTCCCACAAACAGTTCACACCAAGCGTTTTGAAGAACTCGTCCCCAGGGACAAGAAGAACTTGAAGAACTTGTCTACAGGAACTTATTTCCAAAATTCACACAGTTTGAATTCGTGGGACTAGTCGCAGGAACCAAATTGTGACTGGATTTTGTGGCAAAAATGGCTAGTTCCAGGACTCCTGCTAGTTCACATGATGGGACTTGTCCCTGCGACTTGTTGCAAGTACTAGTCGCAGGGACCAATAACCTCGTGAGTGCCGACCTGACTGGCCCAGAGGTCGAGACCAGTTTTGATAATCTCCATGGCACAAGAGAAAGTAAAGATCTTTGACCTAGTAGTCGAAAAGCGTACTGAGTATTTTTCACCCAAAAAGAACATCATGTACGAAACACATGTTTTACGGCAGGCACATGCAACAGCGAGAGGGCAAGACGTCGGATCGATTTCACACCCGTCTACACTAACTTGCAACGAATTGCGAATTCAGTGACATCAACAAGGAAATCAAAATCTAGCTGCTAGGGCTCAACGCAAAAGCGCTCCGAGAGAACATCTCTCTTGAAGATTATTGAAGTATGGTCGCACAATTAGTCAACCTCGTGCCCAGGGCCTTTTCCCTAGCTTTGGGGCCAGGGAAAAGGCCCTGGGAACGAGGTTGACAATTAGTCTGTTCCAGGCTCTCGGCCAAAGGGGACCATCAAAAATGCGGGTGGGAGACGAGCCACGAGCGACGAGTGACGAGCAGGGTCTGGTGGAGAAAAAGGGGAGGTAGATCGAGGCTCCTTCCCTAGCCCTCTCATTTTTCTTTACCAGAACCCGCTCTTCCCGCTCCCGCCTTTCCGATCGTCCCCACCCACCGAGAGCCTGGAACAGGCTATCTCACTATGGAAACATCCGATCGGCAAATTGCGAAATCAGAAAGCCATCAATAATCTAGCATCCAAATTAACAACATGGATTTACCGAAAAGTTGTCTTTCTTTTTCAGTTGTGGAGGCAATTTTCCGCACCCACAAGGAAGAGCGTCCTGTCCTGCCTCAAGGAAAAACATGTGGTCATTGTGAAAAAAAATGGGACATTTCACACACGTCTGCAAAATAAAATTTGGCGCATCACGAAATCTTCTGAAGTATCGCACGCCACGGTTAACTACAAGCTCTGATGGTCCTCGCTACAAGCCTCAGAATTCTGTAACACAGTGGATGCTCCAGATTCCAGTGCTCATGAAACAAATGTCTCGTTTAGTGACAGCGATGATCAGGAATTCGACAGCAACATATCACCCAGAAAACAGCCCGTGGCCAAGATCGCAATAGAGGGTGTTCCGGTACGCATTTTCGTTGATTCTCGACATCGGTAAACATGCTGTTACTGAGACCCGTCAGCGAAAGAAGCCATTCTGCAACAGAAAGAGATTCCCTTGGCGCCGACGAAGACTCGCATACATGCCTTTAGTGCTCAGATACCGCTGCGTTTGCGAGGGAAATTTCAAGCGGCAGCTATAAACCTCCATCGAACTGAGCATATTGCAACTACAGTTTAATTTCATTTCTGACAATCCCAACAATTCCCCGAATTCAGCAGTAATGATAAAACGTGACCTTGAGTCCCTGACCATTCTCGTCCCCAGAGGCCACGCTTCTTCAGTTTTGTCAGCACCAAGAGTTGCCACCTCTTGGAAAGTTCAACACTGGAAGTCCGCGATTCATGGACTTTCCCGTCACTCTGCCCATGCCCAGAGTCAATACGAATACGAAACGATTATTCTGCGCATGTTCAGAAAATTGGACCTTCCCTGAGGTCGCGATACTTGGTGCTGGCCAAAAGGAGCGCGGCCTTTGGGGACAAGAAATTACCTTGACTCGCAACCACAAAGCCATGCAATCGAAACAGTGTTAAGAGAAAAATATCCGGAAGTGTTTGAAGGAATACGGGGCAATTACGTGATCACGAACAAAAGCTGATACTTCCATTCCCCCAGTCTCCCAGACATACAGGAGAACACCTTTTCATTTTTCGCAAACAGCAGTTGATGAAGTTCAGAGTTGACTTCACAGCTGGCTGTCATCAGAACGACTTAGACAAAGAATCTCGATCAATCACCACATTTATCACTCATCGTGATCTATTTCGCTGCAAACAATAACGAACATGACGACCGTCTTTATGCCCTTTTGCTCGTGTTAGTTCTAAGGGGCTCACTGCTAACCCCGCTAAGTGCCGGTACAGGCAGCACTCGCTTTGGTTCTACTGATATTCACTGACCAGCCAAGGCTTACAAGCTGACAGAAAGAAGGTAGCCGCTATTCAAGACACAACAGTTCAGACAGTTCATCAAGATTTAACACAAGTCGGAAGTTTACTTGGTCTTTCCAACTACTGTGCTCCTTTCATTCACAATCTCGCCATTCTTACAGCCCCGTTACGCAACCCCAAGAAGGGTGTGAAGCCATTATTGGCATATTCATGATGACCCGCAGAAAAGACAGTCCTGACTGTTGATGCGAGCTCTTATGGTCTCGAAGCCATTCTGTGCAACGTCGAGAAGGATGGCTCAGCGCAACATGTTGCCTACGCTCATCGCCCAGAACTACGCGACGCATCCGGGACCCCGCTCAGAGCGCGAAATTTAGAAAGCGGCCACCTGACAAACGTACCAACATTCTTCCCAGTAGACCGCTACACTAAAGAAATTTTTTGCTGTCTTCAGAGTGACCTTTTTGCTGTCGTGACATTTTTTCTGTGTGGCGTAATGACTTTTTTTGTATTACGCAATGTTCATTTAAAACGTGTTTATCTTCAAAAGGAAAGCTTACCGTGCTTTTTGTCTGCCATAGAACTGTCATTATGACCGCTGTTTATCGGTGTTGAACAGGAAAAATTCGGAGCGGTTTTTTAGACGAATTTGACACAATAAAAAGCGCGGTAAGCCTTCCTCTGAAGACTGATAAACACCTTGTAAATAGACATCATGTTATACGAAAAACATGACGCCACACAGGAAAAAAGGTCCTCGCGTGGTGCATTTTAATGTACCGTGTGATTGTTTTGAAACAAATTCGCGGCATCATAAACATTATTCAGAAGAGGGCAAAACAATTCGTGGGTGTCGCGGTCTACTGGGAAGAGTAGTACAAAGAAAATAGTGAAACATACTATACATTTCACTCTGTTACAAAAAACCAAGCCATTGTTGCGGTTAGATTTACTCCGGCTTTTTGAGCAGAGGTATCTATTAATCTTTGAAGACCCTTTTAACATCATTTGGTCATCGAAAACTAGTATAAAATCGGCTTCTAAAATTCGCTTATTTCACTAATTTTGTATGGGAAAAGTACCTCATTAAAATTCACCATGGTTTTTCTCGTCAATGAAGGACTCCGCAACTTAGGTTTACCGAGGAGATTTAAGCCTTAAATCTAAGCTAGGGATGTGCCAAGTTTGGAATTGATACGATGTATGGGAGTAGTATCAAAACAATGGTTTGTAGAAGCTGTTCCCCAAACACTGAATGGTGCTCCAAAATGTATTCCAGCACCGAAACCCCGAGAGACCTTACAGAGAACTTTAAACTCCGCCTCCATTAACAATAGGGCTTACAATTAACTCACGAATCATTGTTCTGGCATGGATTTGACATTTACCGCGAAATTCACGTTTACTAGACCGTTTACAGATGAGACAACTTTGAGTCTCAACACTTTTAACACAACCACACTTTCCACGCGCAGTGAAATTCACAAATGGCTATGGCGCACACAAAATACCAGCGAATTGTGTTTTTCCCTGCCGTCGACAATTTAGCGGACCTCTTGGAAAACAAGGAATTTTCAGGAGTCCGTTAGTTTAGTTCTTGTTGTAATTATGATTGACGGCAGCGTGAAACGCAATCGTATGTTGGGGGCTTAAGTTCACATGTTATTGAATAGCGCAGAAAATTACTTAAAACTATTGGAAACCCATCCGTCAACTAGAAGTATAAGGAAAATAAGATAGTGAATGTGGGTTACGAGCAACTGACCCAGGCATCGTGTTTGTTATTAATTAAAAGCAACGCTTTTTGAACCCTCATTCCGTGTATAAACTTCAGATAACATTTGACACCGCTGCGCACAAAGCTGTCGGCAAAGTGCTTTGTAGAGGTCGCGGCCCGCACTTGATTACTGCGCTTTTCAATAATATTCGGACTTCGAAGGTCGACCGACAAATGCGTTTTCCGCTGGCACCCTCAATCAAATGTTCGTCGGGTCCTTCCAGCTTACGATTACCGCCTAGCACTGTTTCGTTGTCTGAACCGGTGCACAACGATTTGATTACCGCGCGCTCGGAAGATGGGAGGAGCCGCCAAACCCGAGACGCGATTAAGTTAATTAACAATAGCACTCTTACTGCGCTTTTCAAGAACAGGGTACGTGGACTCTGAAATTCAAAGGTCAACCGACAAATGCGTTTTTCGCTACCGCCAAACATTTGTTTGAAGGTAGCGAAAAACGCATTTGTCGGTTGACCTTTGAATTTCAGGGTCCGTTTCTTATTGAAAGACGTCGTAAGAGTTGTTAATTAACTTAATCGCGTCTCGGGATTTCAGTTCACGCATCCAACCATTTGATTGACAGCAGCTGAAATCTCTGAAGAGAATTGTGTATTCCTAAAGCAAAATTAAATCTGTCGGTTAATTATAGCCGACAATAGTTCTGAAAATGCAAATTATTTCGCTGCACGTTGATAAACTTGGCGCGGTAACTTATGGCGTTAAATCCCCGCCAAAAACAAAGTTTTGTTTTCAACGTTATGTTTACGATTAAATTGGGGCTTTTAAGAACAAAACCCTTTCTTTACATTCAAAATCATACCCTGTTGTAATCAATCCAAATTCAAAGATGCTAACAAAGATTCAAGATTGAAGTATTCTTTTCAACAATCAACTATTCAACATGTAAGTCTCTGCTTCAACGTTCAAGCCTTTGTTTGAACAGTCTCTTTCCAATCAAACCTTCTCCTCAACACTAAATTCTTCGCTTCAACGATTAGTCTTTGTTCTGAGTCTCGACCTTCACGAGCATGCACCCGAAACAACGTACAACTTTTGAACTCAATTGTCAAGGTTTGGTTTGAGCTTCACGCTTAACTATATAGGAGAGCTCAAGGTCAAGCATGCCGATTGATAACCTACCCAGGAACAAGGCGACCGCCTCGGTGAACAGGGAGGCAAGCGCGAAGCGCGAGTCGGGTGCGAGGGAAAGAACGCAGAAAAAAACGTTGAAAAAAATGTGCAAGTGTTTTCATCATTCGAGAATTAGTCGAGGATTTTGACCCTCAAACTCAGCACTCATTCAATCTTTATTTGTACTACCTCTTGCTTAAAATAAGTTCAAAAAAAATATATTAAAAATAACAATTAGAGTACAAGCTTCCTGCCCGTTCTTGAATGCAGAATCATGTAGTCTTTAGAAGTTTGTATTTGCCTTTCGTCGAAATAGTATTTCAAAAGAAATTGACAACATCACAGCTATAACGTGCAAACCTTGTAGAATTTCGTTGTCATGTGTGGCGAGACTTGAAAACGAGACAGATTTGTCAACTACAACTGGCACGCTTGCCCAGATTAGTATGTTGCTTCGTTTTGCTCATTCCCCGGAGGCCGCGTTCCTTTTGGTCAGCACTAAAAATCGAAACTTCTGGGAAGGTAATTGTTTCATACTCTCAGCCAATCCAATCAGATTTCTCAGACTTGACTCTTGGCATGCGCAGAGTGAAGGGAAGTCCTTGAATCGCGAACTTCCGATGTTGGACCTTCCCAGGGGTCCGGCAGCCTCTGGGGACGATGTCAGTCACCCTCGTACCCAGAGTATTTGTTCGAAGAGTCTAGAAAGCGAGGAAGCGAAGGGTCTAGGGTCGAAAATGAGGGCAAAGAGGCTCGTTTCGTCGAGCCAGCACGCGCAGTAAGTAACCAAGAGTCCAAGACTCAAGACACGAACCAGTGGGCTTCGCTGAGCAAGAATTAATAACAACAACTTTGAACTGAGTTTATTAAGTTGCTGAGTCAACTAAAAAAAAGTTGTAGGGAGTACAATCCACATCAATACTGAGTTTTCACCAGGAGCCATAAACGAGGACGAAATCTTGGGACCCGCGTGCGCTTCCATGATATGGGACAATTTTTCTATTTTTTTTAGCCTGACTTCATTTATTCGTGGGTTCTCGCGTGGATATTGTCACGTTGCATGATCAAATGGTGAGAGCTGCGAGATTCTCTTGGGGATTTTTCACAGCGATGGCAGGGAATATATAAGGCAGGGAATAAGGCAGGAAAAAAGCCAGAGTACTTTTATGCTCTGAGCTAATGGAAAAGGTGAGTTTTTCAGGGTCAAAAATTTCTTAATTTCGTGCTGTCAATGAATATTAGAGACGGTCATTAATGCAAGTGCGGCCGTAACACTACTTGAACAGAGACCTGAAAAAAAATCAGGCTCTGAGCGGGATTCGAACCCACGACCTCTGCGATGCCAGTGCAGTGCTCTCCCAACTGAGCTATCAAAGCCACATGAGAGCGGTTGTATGCGGGTTAGCCTTTAAAATGTGGACGTTATACTTGGCCCAAGTATAGTAGGGTGAAATTAATTTTGTCCACCCGAATATTAGAGAGTTTAACAAACATTACCTCTGATTTTCTAGTCTTTTCTTGTGATCCTTAGATAAATCACATGAAAATAGAAAAGTGTCTCTTACGATTCACAGCAATTACAAACATTTTGATTCTACTCACGATACAGAGAGTCGAAGACAGACGGTAGAAGTTTCATTTTTGCCGTTTGCCGTAAACGTCATGGTTTAATAACCTCTCAAATACCTGCTCGCGTTAGTTGTATGAGAAACTTTTGAGTTTGTTATGTAGAGAAAAGTTCTTTACTCTGGTATAGAGTTAATTTGTGAGTTTCCCAAACAATGCTTAATCATAATCAAAACCTGTTTTTTATAGTTTCTTATTATTTTTGCTTGTTTAGCGAGTTTGCAAAAGTTTTTGAACGCAAGTCTGGCGTGTACAAGTAGTTCATTTGCATAGTGCAGGGCGTGCACTTTCAAGTCCGAGTCGGTGTTTTCAATGTCTTGTCAAATATTTATTTCGTTGTCCTTTGTGTTGAGATATGATGCTACAACAATTTTCACCCACGCCAAAAGGCTACTAATCAGTCATGTGTTTCTTTCACACAGTGAAACTTTGCACTGCGGAAATAAGATAGCTCAACCAACAAAATCGAAACCTTTATTCGAGTTGATTAAAGAAAGCGTCATCGTAACTTTGCTGATTATTTCTGCTGTATTCACATATTTGCAGTTAAGCTTTTAATATGTTTTAATATTAACCTTGAACATATTCAAAAACTAGAGAAATAATGAGTTCGATGTACGTTTTCACACCAAAGTTGTCATGTTTTACTGACTGCACAAAAGACGCATCGGCGGGCGCGCTTGTTCATCGACAGCAGACAACTGGATTTTTACACAAGCAAAACTAAGTAGCATCTACAGACAAACCTATTGCCACTTATTAGGCTTTGATGAAACGTCAAGCGTTGCTTACTTTAGGCGAAACTCAAACTTGCCGGATTATTTTTTCCTACTTTTCGGTCGCGAAGACTCTGGCGAATTCCTCGCAAGAGTGTGGCTTGAGGAGAAAAACTTTGAAGTCCTCAAACGCTACTATATCGAAATATATCCTACTAGGTTTTTCTGTGTTATGGAAAAGCTGTTTTAAAATCTTCTACATTGTAACATGAAGTTTTAGAGTCGAGAATTGTGAGTTTTTTGTGAAAAGAAACAGCGGAACACTACTTGGTGATTGATGAAAGCGGGACATACCTAAATTCGACACTGTCTTACTTCACTCAAACTAGAGCAACTTACGACGAAAATTCTTAAGCAAAATTCCAACAGAGATAAACGTGTTGAGTTGTGGGCCATTTCGGGAATTCTGGACGCCATTTCCCCTGCGCGACATCCGCAAAAATCCTCGCAGCAAAAATGTACGCAGGCGATGGCGCAATAGTGTGTTCACTGTCACGCAACAAAAAATAAAATCAAAAACTATGCAACGGATAAAGTCAAAAAATTGTGATATTGTAGACGATAAATAAAGAAGACAGTTCCAAAGTTTAAGGTTGTACTTTGTCCCAAAGCTGAGATATTCGTCGAAATGTTCAGCACAAAATTACAGAGTCTAGTATGGAGCCGCCATGTTGGAACCCTCTTCACTCCTTCAACATGGCGGCCAGTAAATAGTGCAAACATACTTTGGCCATCTAGTCGACTGATCATCTAAACCGAACCAAAAAATATTCACAAAAGCACTTTTCCTGATACTTAAACTCTTAAAATGGCCAAAAATCAGGAGATAATTGTATATTTTTCGACAAAAGCGATCTTCGTGTTATGTCAAGCACCGCCATAACTTCGAAATTCAAAATGTGCTGATTTCCAAACGAAGGATGCTATTGAGCTGGAAAGTTGTAAACAGGAATAAATTTGGTACCTCTTATGTCTGATGAGGATAAAACCTTTAGTGGCTCTTTAGTTTTGGATTTGAGAATTTGATGACGTCACGTGTACACGCTGTAATTGTTTTAAAAATAGCAAATTTGTCCCATTTCATGGGGACAGCTGGCGCGCGCTTACGGTCTCCGTCCCCGACTATAGCTCCAGAAGAAGAGCAAACTGGATGCAAGAATTTGCCAGGAATAACGTTAACCTACTACGCCAGATTGACTGCCACTTAAACATTGCATGTAATCTATAGTAATCAATAAGGCTCTAGTAAGTTCCCAGCGAGACCTTGTAAAGACTGATTTCTAGATGTTTCCGCAGAACTACTTGGCCTACTTGGAGCCTTACGATCCGGTGGGACTCCCATTTTAAAAGGTTGGAGATGCACGTCGTTGGGAAATCATATAATTACCGTGACATCATCGTTTTCGAAAAGTTTCGTTTTAATTTTTTTCCCTCGCACTTTTTCAAAACTAGCGTTTTTACTTTCCTCCGGTGAAAAGCACATTTTCGTCACGCGTGGACGGTAATAATTGTGTCATGTGCAATTATAGTCATGTTCAATACAGCTCAGCTATAATAACGTTAGTACACAGCATTAAAATTAATTCACACGCGTTATCATTATGGTAAGGTTTTATTTATTTATTTATTTATTTTAAGGTTTTAGTTTTTTCATTCCATTTTATTTTATCTCATTTCCCGAGGTTAATAAACACAATTCTAGAGTTAGTCAGCTCATACTACTGGCCTCCAAGACTGTTTACGTAAAGCACAAACAAGGGGCTCAATATTGAAAGGGAAAGAATTTAGTTCAATTCTTGAAAGTTTATATAATGAAAACGAAATTGCCATTTCCTGTTTGTACTGATGTTCAGATGGTTGCCATGCGTGCACGCATAAATTACTTCCTCCGGTGCACGAGTGACTCGCTATTCCTTATTACCAGCGAAGCAATTTGTTCGAGAAATAATAGTGGGCAATCGATGTTCATAAATGGATGAACAAATCCCAAAACTAAAGCGATCTAGAATAAATTTAGATGATAAACAGAAACAGGCTGTACGAGCTCTAAGAAGACAACTTTCTACTCCTTCCACAAGCAGTTCTACAACAGACCATGTGGCAGAGTTGACTGAAGAAGAGGTTCTTCTACTTCGTAAAGTTGTACAAACCCTAACAACCTCTTCAGCGGATTCCGACTTGATTAGAGATGACGTCGATGGCAGAAGAATAGATCGAAACTGGTCAGTGGAAAGCTTTCTCTCGTCAAGCCGTGGAAGCACAACTTACGTTAATCCAACACGGTTTTATGTTCGCGTCAAGAAGGAAGAAGTTGAAGCTGTGGAACAAGTCTGTCTCGAATTAGACGACGAGGAATTAAACGCTCAACCTGTAAACAACGGTTATGGACATCTGAACGGCAAAAATTCATCATTAAACGTTGGTGGCCACGATTATAAGCATTATTATGGATACAGTGTCGCCGTGACTCAACAAAATCTCTCAAGCGAGCGACCAATTGTAATTTCTACTAATGAAACGGTGATAGAAGCGTTACCGGAAGACGAAATCAAATTCTTAAGCAATGGACGCACAAAGAAAGCCGGCCATACGAGTAAGCTCAGACATTTACCACCACGAGAGCGCTTTAAACAAGCCGTGTATTTAGTAATGGGTAATTTAAAAATGAGGCCACGTAAAATGGACAAGGATTTCTCCCAACTGTGGAGAAAGCGAGGTAACGCAACATGGTTCGACGTACTTTTCGCTGTTGTGGCGATCATTGCTTTTTTCGCCGACATTGGCACTGACCTGAAGGTTGCAGCGGACCATTACATTGCAGGCAGCAACTGGTGGGCGAGTTTCACAGTCATGTTAGTGCTGCTGCCATCAATTGTCACAAATCTTTTTTCTTTCATCTGGTACAAAGAAGATGTTGAGCAGGTCGAAAGACGACCAAAGAGTGGCTGGAGAACTGTTGCAATAACGCATTTCTTTCTGCTGGGGCTTGTAGAGAGGTGAGTGTTGCTATAAAGACTAACACTAGCACATGCAGCCCTTGTTTTCACTTTCAAAACAGGTGATAATAATATTCCGTTTGAGCAAGTTCAACATGACAGTTGTCTGGCTCGTCACGCAAAATTGCGCGTTGACCCAAATTAAAATAACGAAAACGAAAATATGAATTATTTAATATATAATTCACATCATCAACAAAAGCACTAAGCTGTGAGGAGAATCCATTGTACAGCGCAAAAGAGGGGAGCTAAGAACTGAACAATTATTTCACAACATTCGACTGAGAATTGCCAAAACTCTAGTCGTCACACAACGCTTCTTCTCAGAAGTGATGCGTGACCGCTTGGCGAGTACAGCATCCATATAATAATAATAATAATAGTAATAATAATGATAATGATAATAATAATAATGATAATGATAATGATAATACTCTCCTGTACGGCCCGCTAAAATTTAAAGTTGATTCTGTTGCAATACTGTTTTGTGATTTATCGCCGACTGTTCTTAACTTTTATAACAAGTAAGTATTTAAAACTTTTTTTTAACTCTAAATTATGTATTAAAGCGTGCCAACGACTTAAAATTGATTTCAAATTGACTCGTTTTGCTTTCCAGGTGCGTCAGAAATTTGAAGCCGTTCCGCCTGAATAAGAATCCTTCCTGAGCCCTGCAGACACCCACTAGAGATATAACAAATATCTTACTAACCTCGTTTTCTCGGTCCGTACTGTAAGTTACGGATCCTCGTTTTTTCCTCTTCGATTTATGGCCCGCGCGCTTAGCGCTTGGGCCATAAATCGAGGAGGAAAAAACTCGGTCCGTAACTTACGGTACGGCCCTCGAACTCGGTTAGTAAGAGGTATTGATAATGATAATAATGATAATGATAATGATAATGATAATGATAATGATAATGATAATGATAATAATAATAATAATAATAATAATAATGATAGTAACTTTATAAAAACTTGTAGAGCGCATTTTCCATAAAAATGATCCAATGCGCTTTATATGTGATAAAACTAAAAAGGAGGCACGAAAAGGAGGTGGTTGTGTAGTGATAGAGAGCTTTTTTAAAAGCAAAGACGACGACGACCCCGAGCACAACGCCCAGTAAAAAATAAATATATATTTTAACTTCGGAAAATTAGCTGCCGTTGTTCACGTTCTGCAAAATACGTAGTCATTTCACGTTGTTGTTATGCAGAGGACGGCAAAAAAATGCGCAAGGGTTTTTAACTTACGTGCAGAGGCTTTGTTCTACTCTTTTCAAAAATCTTTTGTGTGGTAGTGTTTTCGTTGCCGTTGCAGTCATAGTTTGCGTAAGCTCCCTATTGTCTCTAGCCTGCGTATTTCCTTTCACGTTAAAGCGTGGAAAGAGATAGTGGACTTCTGCACGAAAGGTAATTGTACTCGAACCCACGGAACTTAACGCATTGGAATCAGATGGTCAAAGTCAAAATAAGCAGTAAAACTGCGAGTAACTCGAAAAGGAGAGAAAAAAAACAGGAACATACTATTTCAAACTTTCGTCACACAACGCCTCTTCCAAGTAGCGTTGCGTGACCTTTTGACGGATAGAAATAAAAACGTAGCTACACTTGGACTGTCTTCATTGTCAATTTTCTCGCTGAATCCCTTGATTTTTCGTTTCACAGGAACTGGAGAATTCTCGTCAAAACATACAGAATAAAACGGAAAAAAGACAACCGCGTTGTTGATTACAAGTTATTGATAGCCATGAACCTTGATGCAGCGTTACTGCAGATGATCTTGGCCTTCACTGAAGACGCACCCCAGCTTGTTTTACAACTTTATGTCCTTGTGTCACGCCGTTACATTGATACAATACAGGCAACAAACATCCAAGACTTATGGACCATGCTGTCAATTATTTTTTCGTTTATTTCCTATTCCAGAGCGGTTGTCAACTACATAAGCTGCCTCCGTGACTCGAAACGTCATAAAGGCCAGTTACGCTGGTATGGTTACCTCTCAATGTGGTTATGGCGCGCTTTCATGATCATTTCTCGAATTCTTGCTCTCGTTTTCTTCGCAACAGAATTCAAACTATGGTTCTTTCTAGCTCTTGTAATTCACTTTTTCATAGTCCTCTTGTTTCTCTCCCGTCACGAGGTTTATTTCTTTCCAGGAAACAAATGGATGCAGCATTTTGTACGTGCTTTAATGTCTTATATTCATCTGTTTTGTTTCTTTTGCTTAGAAGGTGTGCGAACTATACGCTGGGCGGTGAAATACTACATATTGACGTTTATAGAGATTTTGATATTTTCGCTTCTCTGGTTCACCAATACAACGAGACTTTTACCGCTTAGAGTAGAGATGGCAGGATTTATTGTCATTTATTTGTTCTTTTCCCTGGGCCTGATCATGATGAGTATTTACTACAGGTTTCTACATCCTCGATTTAAGGAAGCTCGCTTCTCTTTGTCTGCTCCTTCAAAGTCTGAGCTTGCAGATAGAGATCCTAACGAAGGAACAGACGAAAATCGAGAGCAGTTATTTGAACTCTGGATTTAAATAACACAGCAAATCAATGCTGGGCTTTCTGAGTATTCGCAGCCAAAAAAGCAACTCTGAAGGAGTTCTGTCATCACAGTTTATGTCGTCGTTCTGACGTTCAAAATAACTTCCATTTTGTAGGAAACCTTAAATAATAGCCTTCTAAGGTGTCAGAACGCCAGTAAGTAGTGATAAGCTGTAGTAAGTGTGAATTTCAACAGAAGTGGAGTATATGAAAAGCAAATTGTGATTGTGGCAATCTTGGGACGAAATCGATAAAAATGGTGTTTTTAAAATTTCAAACGTGGGGACATTGTCATCTTTCCCTTCCCAAAAAACCCTTCCCTTGACTACATCAAACGTGCTGTGGCATTAGAGGGTGAGACGTTGGAGATTCGCGACGACCGTGTCTTGATTAACAACCAACTGCTTGATGAACCTTATGCTTACCTGAATCCTGAACGACGCCCTGAAATTCTGGCACAGGAGCAATTTGGGCTGCCAATTCGTAATTTTGGACCCATCACCGTTCCCAAGGGGCATATTTTCGTGATGGGAGACAATCGCTACGATAGTTTGGATAGTCGTTTTTGGGGATATGTTGAAGTTTCAAAAGTCAAAGGCAAAGGACAAATCATTTACTGGTCAAAAGACCCTGGAACCTTGATAGAAGAAAATTTAGTTTGGGCGCTAGTTGACATCTTTGACCCCAGATTAATCCGCTTCGGCAGAATTTTTGCATTTCTGAAGTAAAAAACACATGAAAGATTCAAGACGAAAAACAGTCAATCGCAACGAGGCTTGCCCCTGTGGAAGTGGTAAAAAATACAAAAGATGTTGCTTGCAAAAAGCCAAGACTTCTATAAAACCGTATCAGAATCAGATCATTCTTAAAAACGAACACCAAATTCAAGGGATACGAAAAAGTTCACAACTGACCAAAAAAATTTTGGATATGCTAGAGGAACGGGTTGTGGAGGGCATCACGACTAACCAAATCAATGACTGGGTGCATCAGTACACGATTGAACATGGGGCAACTCCTGCACCCCTGAATTATCGTGGCGCCTCAAAAATCCCTTTTCCTAAAAGCATTTGTACATCGCTCAATCATGTCATCTGTCATGGCATTCCTGACCAAACGGTCTTGAAGCAAGGGGATATTCTAAATATTGATGTGACATGTAACCTAAACGGATTTTATGGAGATGCCAGCAGAATGTATCTGATTGGCGAGGTTTCTGATGAAGCACGCAGGCTTTGTGAGGTCACCAAAGAATGCTTAAAGCTGGGTCTTGAACAAGTCGTGCCGGGCAATTCTACTGAAAACATAGGTCGTGCTATTCAAGAACATGCAGAATCTCACGGATATTCTGTTGTAAGAGCATTTTGCGGGCATGGTGTGGGAGTACAATTTCACGAACCCCCTCAGATTCTGCACTACTATCAAAAAAACTCAGGGGTAGAAATTGTGCCAAACATGGTCTTTACCATAGAACCCATGATCAATCTGGGACGCCATGAATGCCGTTTGCTTTCTGATGGCTGGACAGCCGTCACAGCTGATGGTTCTTTGTCTGCTCAATGGGAACATACCGTGTTAGCCACAACCAACGGCTATGATATTTTAACGACTTAAACACGGTGGAAGGTCAGACTTATTTTTAAAAATTTCCTTACATTTAAATATTAGAGATTGACAAAGTCTAAAAAAGGTTGTCTAATGTTTTATTGACACCAACAAATCAACATTTTTTAAAGGAGACGGTGATGAAAAGGTATTGGAAACAAATGTCATTTTTGATGGCAACAGCAACGGTCATTGCTGCTTGTGCAGAAGACCCCAAAGAACCTGCTAAAGAAAAGAAAAAATCTGAAGAACCTGCCACTGAGGTCACAATAGACACAACAGGCGGCTTTACCCCCGCTTCTGGAGTGACAAGCGTAGAACAGCTAACCAAGTTTATCCAAAATCAACCCAAATGCCAAAGACCTTCTAATCAAAGAATCTTTGCATCTTTGGCTCATGGTTGCTTAATCTATCAGCTTAAATACCTCCACCCAGAGTACTTACCCAGCAACCTAGAAAATATCGCATCAATCAGGACTTTCGTTGCAAGGTTAAATAGAGCAGGCGACCCCTTTACTTTTCGGACTCAATCTTCTACGTCCAGTCAAAGAAGCAGTGTCGCAAGTCAGCTAGACCAAGCTAGTATTGGGATCTCTGTTTCTATTCCAAGGAATAATATCAATGCAAGGATCCCTTTAGGATTCATGAAAGTCAACGCCGTGCAATTATTCTCCGCTGCTTGGTTTGAAGACATCAGAGTTGATGACCAGATTACAGAAATCAACGGGGTTTCATTGTCAGGCAAAACTTACAGACAAGCACTTAATCTTATCTCAAAGAACGAAGGCACAAACAACACTTTAAAAATTTTTAGGGGTGGATTCATCACAAGAACCATTAAATCTCAAAACTATTTCTCATTCAAAGTCAATGACAATGGTCAAAAGGATAACGATGGAAATTATGGATATATCCGAATTAAACAATTTGGGAATGATGCAGGTGGGAAGCTGATTGAGTATGCCAAAGCATTCAAAGATGATGGGATTGACAAGTTTATTGTGGACTTGCGTGGCAACGGAGGTGGACTTGTCAGCCAAGCATGGGGCATGGCAGACTACCTTGTCCCTTCATCTGAGAACCTTGAAACAGCATTCACTTTCAAAGACAAAGACCAACAAGTACAAAATCACCGCTTGGGTTTAGACATCTTACGGAACTCTCCTAGCTTAAGTGAATCGTTCAAAAAGTTACTTAAACCTTTTGAAACAGATACTAACTTAGCCACTACCAAAGATAAAACAAAACTTGTCATTCTTGTTGATAAAAATTCTGCCTCTGCCTCAGAGATGGTTGCAGGGATCGTTCAAGCATACGATTCTGCCACTGTGATTGGAAGAACAACTTTTGGCAAAGGTGTCTCGCAAACAGGCTACTCTCTGGTAGATCGTTCAGTCTTATGGGTCACCCAAAACAAAATCTTTCTGACAGACTCAAGTGAGTCCTACCACAAAAAAGGAATCGTGCCAGACCTTGCAGTCTCCCATAAAATGAGTGTTGGAGGATCGGTTGATCCAAAAAATAGATTTGCTATCAATTTTGTGACAAGTCCCGCACTGGATAATCAACTGAAACAAGCAACATTGTTCTTGAAAAATGGAAGCATTGCACGAAACCAACTTGTGAACGAAGGCGACCCCAATGCTCCCATTGCTAGCTCTCCAGACCAACTTCAAGACACTCCACTTGAACCTATTGTTGACCCACTCCAAAGAATGCTTGAAGAACAAGTCTATTAAATCTTAAAATCCTTGAAGGACTAAATGGCATTTAAGCCATTCTTTGCCAAAAAACTAGAAAAATCATTGCGGGCTTGACCCGCAATCTGGCCAAGAGTAGAAGTATCCTACACTCTTACAACAGCCAAAAGTCTCCAATCTTGCCTAAAGGAGAGTGACAAGCTCCATCTCTAAGGTATCCTTTTTGTCAAATTCAAAAAGCTTGCTACTTAAATACGAATCAACTACCATGCCAAGTTTTAATTTGAATTGACATCACTTAACCACTAACAATTTTATGTTTAAAATAGAAGACGCTCTTAAAAATTGGGATAGCATTGGTCAGGTAGATTTTGATGACACCAACCACTACCCTAGATATTCTGATGAAAAATCAAAGGAAGCAGATGAACGTATTCTCTACATCTGCAAAGAATTGGCAGAAGTCATCAGCCACCCTCCTGACGGTCTGGACTCTTGATGAGTAGCAGTTACGGGTGTTGGTGGAAGTGTCTCAATGTTCAATCAGAGGAAGAACTTAAGACAAGGTACGTAGAACCTAGAATAGGCAATATTCTATCGGGGTATCGTGGACTTTTAGAGTCTTTAAAGATTGAAGCATACGACGATAAATACATTCGTCTTGATGAATCGCTTTGTTTGCTAATTGTTAGACGTTACCTCAAATTATTGGCTCAAAGAAAACTCATCAATGACTACCAAAATGCTGCACCTGAAAAAGTTGGAGGATATTTAGGGTATTGGATTTTGAGATTTAGACCCATACAATTTATTTCTGATTTGAAGGACATAGGTAAACAGCCGATGAGAAGAAGCCTTACTTTTTCTAATGAAATATTAGCATTTCACGTCTCTTTAGGTTTGGGTCTGGAACAGGGACAAGATGAAAAGATCATTTCTCTACTAAAACAGAAAAAGGATCGCAGCAAAATAAACCGATATTGGTCTGCCCTTCATCATCTTTGCTACAACCCTATTACTCCTGATACCTTTGTAAGAGAATTGTTTGCTTATAGATTACTACTCAATCAGCCAGACAACGCTTGACATTCTTTTATTGCTGAAACCCCTAAAACACTCGTTGCGGGCTTGACCCGCAGCCTCTTCAAACACAAATCTCAAATCTCAAAAGAAAAGTTAAAAAATTGTGGGGTCATTTATGATGTCTCAGGAAGGGAACGTTTGACGATGTTCCATTGCCCTTGTTCATTGACCTCAATTTCAAACTGCCCTTTGTTTTCCTCATTCTGCAATAGAAACTTTGAGACAGGGCGTGTCACCAGACGGTGAAAGGCGTTTTTCAGGGGTCTTGCTCCATAACGTTGCTCAAAACCTTGTTCCATGATTTTTTCACGCAAATTGTGATGAAGACTGAAGCGGACTTCGTGTTCAGAAACCAGTTGATTGAGTCGGTCTAACTCACGCTCAATTAAAGCATCAATCGTCTTTTTCTCCAAATGATGATAGGTCAGCACGGCATCAAAGCGTCCAATCAATTCAGGTTTAAGGTAGCTTTGATAATCTTGTAAATTGCTGGTGATAATGATGACAGCATTTTTAAAATTGACAGTCCTACCTTGTGAATCTGTGAGCCTTCCATCATCAAGAATTTGCAAAAGAATGTCTCCAAAATCTTGATGTGCTTTTTCAATCTCGTCAAACAAAATGACGCTGTATGGCTTCCTACGGATGGCTTCGGTCAAAGTTCCTCCTTTTTCATATCCAACATATCCTGGTGGTGGTCCGATCAATTTAGCAACAGAGTGAGCCTCTCTGTATTCACTCAAATCAACCCGTACCACATTTTTATCAGACTGAAAAAGATACTCTGCAATCGCTTTAGCTGTTTCTGTTTTTCCGACGCCACTAGGTCCGATAGACAAAAAACTCCCCAAAGGTCTGCTTTGATCGCTTAAACCTGCATGGGAAGCGATCAAGGTGTCTGCAATTTCGTCAATGGCATCATCTTGTCCCAAGACTTTGGTTTTCAAAAAATCTGCCAAAGCCAATATATTCTCTTGCCTGCTCTGCAAAATACGTTCTTTGGGGACGCCTGTGTTTCTGGCAATGACTTCAGCAATACGTTCCCTCGTCAGCTTGTGAGAAACCTCCATGCTCTCAATCTTCTTTTGAATGATAGGAATTTCACCATACATGATTTGGGAAGCCAGCTCATAGTTGCCTTCCGATTCTGCTTTTTGATAACGAAATTGGGCTTCGTCCAGTTGGGACTTCAGCATAGATGCCCGTCTCAGCTCCATGTTTTTCTGACTCCAAACCTCCATTTGCTCTTGATAACTTTGTTCAAGCAATTGAATTTCCTCTTGCAATGCCTTGTTTTGATGCTGTGTATTTAGCAAAACTTTCTTGCTACGAATCAAAGCATCAAGCTCTTGAAGTTTTGGGGGAACAGAGTCTGCACTCAATTTGAGACCTGCGGCAGATTCGTCAATTACATCAATCGCTTTATCTGGCAAAAATCTGTCAGAGATGTAGAGGTCAGAAAAATAGACTGCAGCAACGACAGCATCTTCTGTAATCTCAATGCTGTGATGGATTTCAAACTTCTCCTTCAATCCCATCAAAATTTGGATACTGTCTTCTTTGGTAGGTTCGTCAACCTTGACCTGATGAAACCTTCTTTCTAAGGCACTATCAGATTCAATAAACTTTTTATACTCATCAAGAGTGGTTGCACCAATACAATTCAGTTCTCCTCTAGCCAGAGCAGGTTTAAGCAAATTTGCCGCATCCATGGCACCATCAGTCTTGCCTGCCCCCACTAACAAATGAATTTCATCAATAAACAAAATGGCGTCACGTTGTTTGGATTTAAGAAACTGAAGCAAGGCTTCTATCTTCTCTTCAAACTCTCCTCTGTATTTGGTATTTGCCATCAAACTTCCCATGTTCATGGCATAAATGGTTTTTCCTTGTATGGCATCAGGGGTTTTACTCCTGACAATCAAATCTGCCAACCCTTCAACAATCGCTGTTTTACCAACACCCGGCAAACCTATCAAAACAGGGTTATTTTTGGTCCGCCTGCATAAAATCTCCATGACTTTTTGAATCTCTGTGGAACGTCCAATGACAGGGTCTAATTTTCCCTCATCAGCCAGCTCATTCAAATTCACCAAAAAATCTGGCACTTCTTGGTCAGACTCTGCCTCTAATCCTTCCACGCTGATTTGAGGAAAAAACTTTTGCAACGTCCTTGCAAAGTCTGCTTCGTTGGTTTCTACCCTGCCTGCTTTGACTGCCTCAGCATGTGCCACTGTGAACCATTGTTGCAGTCTGGCAGAAGGTTTGATTTGGTCAATTTGCAAAGGCTTAGTGGCAGTAGGAAGTTGCTCTAAAAGACCTTTGATGACCTTCTTTTCACCCGATAAATGCTTTGCTATTGCACTGCGTGGATTGAGCAAAAACCCAAAAAACAAGTGAGCTTCTGTCAGTTCGGTGTGCTTTCTCTCCAAGGCTTCTGTTTGTGCCAGTTCATAAGAACCTTTGACAATTTCATTATACTTTTCCATCACTTTTCTCCTTGTTGCTATTTAAAACCATATTATTAGCACTCTATCAAAATGAGTGCTAATAATCAAATTAATTTTTTAAAAATTTGTGATGTCAATCTCAGCAATCTCTTGTATAAGAGGTTAAAAGACAAACTAAAGAGAATTGAGCCATTGCGAATTTTGAAAGATTTATGATAGAGTAATTCGTTTTTTTCAAAATCTGGTACACGTTCATGAATTTATTAGACGAACTCAAGTCTCACTCCCTTTTTCAGCAAGCGACCCAAGAAGACACATTCGCAAAGTTTCTTCAAAAAAAAGGGCTTTGTGCCTACACAGGTTTTGACCCAACTGCTGATTCTTTGCATGTTGGACATTTGATTCCAATCATGGGACTTGCCAGACTAAAAAAACATGGGGCGAAAGTCATTGCATTGATTGGTGGAGGCACTGCTCTCATTGGTGACCCTTCAGGTAAAACAGAAATGCGAAAAATGCTTTCGTCCGAACAAATTGACCAAAACTCTCAAAAAATCTCTGCACAAATTCAATCTATTTTGTCTCAAGTGCCATCTGAATTTGGGCAATCTGTCATCTTGGACAATCGCCAATGGTTGACAAACCTTAATTATATTGATTTTTTGCGTGAATTTGGCAGCCGTTTTTCTGTCAACCGCATGTTGTCATTTGAGGTTTACAAAGCACGCATGGAGCATGGGTTGTCATTTCTTGAGTTTAATTATCAAGTGTTGCAGGCTTATGACTTCCTTGAGCTTTACAGACATCACGATTGTCAACTACAGCTTGGAGGAGATGACCAGTGGGCAAATATTCTTTCAGGCGTGGATTTGATTAGACGCATTGAACAGCAAGAAGTCTACGGTATGACCTACCCGCTTTTGACTCTGTCTTCAGGTCTCAAGATGGGCAAGACTGAACAAGGTGCAATCTGGCTTGATTCTACAAAAACCACTCCTTATGAGTTTTATCAATACTGGATCAATGTGGAAGATAGCGACGTCTTAAAACTGCTTGGTATCTTCACTTTTTTACCGCTTGAAGAACTCCATCAATTTGCCAAGCTAGAAGGTGCAGATTTACGTCAAGCCAAAGCAAAATTGGCTTTTGAGGTAACAACGATTGTGCATGGCAAGCAAGCCGCTGAAGATGCACAAAAGACATCTCAAGCCTTGTTTTCAGGTCAAGGAGACTCTGAAAACACTCCCAGTGTCTTGATTGATAGCTCGCAAATTTATCAGGAGTTCAGTTTGTTAGAGGCTCTAGTTTTTTGCAAACTTTGTCAGTCCAAAAGTGAGGCAAGGCGTCTGATTGCACAGGGAGGGGCATACATCAATGGCAACAAACAAACTGAAGATGTAGGGGTAGGTCAACAGTTGAAGGCAGATGGTGAACTGCTTTTGCGTGCAGGTAAGAAACGTTATTGCAAGCTCGTCTTTGAAAGTCATTAAGATTCAGAAGCCATCACCAATGGACTCACATGTTTCACAACTGCTTGGGCAAGATGGTCTCTTGCCTGAACAGATGAGCCTTCGCAGTGCTGCACTGGACAGAGCCAAAGCCATTTTTGAGGGTGCAGGTTATTTGCCTATGGAAACCCCAACGCTTTATCTTGCAGAAACCCTACTTGGTCAAGGTGGTAATGAAGAATTTGCTTACATTCTGACAGATTCATCAAACCGCCAAGTTGTCATGCCTTACGACCTCACCTTGCCGCTGGCTCGTTATGTTGCATTGCATTCTGAAAAACTGACCTTCCCTTTTAGAAGATACCAAATTCAAAGGATTTGGAGGCAGAATCCCAGAAACCCTGACCTCATCAATGAACTTCACCACTGCGACGTTGATGTCATTGGATCCACAAGTCTTTTATGCGAATCTGAAGTTTTAAAACTACTGACAATCACTTTAGAACAAATGGGGGTTTCAGAGTTTCAAATCCGATTCAATTTTCTGCCACTACTCAAACAAATCAACACATCATTAAATCTTGCCTCACCTCAAGAGATTTTAAAGCCAGAGTCAACAAACAAAGAGACACTGGCTAAATTAAAATCATTTGACACGACGCCTGTTGAACAGCTCTTAAATTTTTGTGAAATACTAGGGGTCTCTGAAGAAAGGCTAAAATTTGTGCCTTCTCTCACAAGAAGTGGCTGGCACTATTATTCAGGGTTAATTTTTGAAGTTTTGGAGAATCAAAGCACACTTTGTGAGGGAGGTCGTTATGACCATCTTTGCCAGACTGCTAGCAGTCAATCGCATTCTGGCGTTGGCATGACGTTTCACCTTGATACCATCATGAATTTGTTAGAGCAACAAGACATGCCCCTTTCCAAGTTTGCACCCCAGGTGCTGGTAACATGGCATGCTAACACTGGAGAATCCGAGTCGTTAAAATTGTACCGTTTACTGCAAGAAGAAAAAGTGCAAACAGAGTTATTTTTTGATTCCAAATCGCTTGAAGAACAACTGTCGTACGCAAGGGTCAAGCAAATTCCATTTTTAGCCTTTCAAGACTCATCTCAAAATGAGGTTTGTGTGGTCAGAGTTTCTACTGGCAAACAAAAAAGGTTGCTCATTCATCAAGTCAGTGCTTATTTTTTAGGGTTTTATGAGACCTCATAAAATTTGCATTGCCATTCAAAAAAGCGGTCGTTTGAATGAAGAAAGTCTCGCATGGCTTGCCAAACAACAGATTGTGCCATCAGAACCATCAAATCGGAAGCTGTTGCGGCAAACCCAAAATCCCAATATAGAGTTATTGCATGTGAGGCATTCTGACATTGTGCAATATGTTCGCTATGGTGTAGCTCACTTTGGAATCGTAGGGCAAAATGAGCTGTTTGAAAAAAACATCAACGTAGACATCTGTGCTAAATTGGGATTTGCCAAATGTGCCTTAAAAATTGCAGTACCCCATCACTCTCAAATCCAAAGCATTGAAGACTTGGAGGGGGAACGCATTGCCACTTCATACCCCCACAGCTTAAAACAATTTTTATGCAAACACCAAATCCCTTGTTCCATCATCACCATCAATGGCTCTGTTGAAATTGCCCCAGAATTAGGATTGGCAGATGCTATCTGTGACTTAGTCCAAACAGGCTCCACATTAAAAGAACACGGACTCAATCCCATCTTCACTGTGTTTGAATCCCAAGCACTGCTCATTCAAAACCATCAGCCATGCCCCGTCAAAAATACCTATCTTCAAGATTGGTTGCAAAATCCAAGTTTTTAGGATTTATCAATCCTTCTTCTTGTGTTATGATACCTTGTTTTATTTTTAGGACTAGACCAAACACCACAACAGTTGATCTCTTGACACTATGAACTTTGACCCTTCTCTTTCTCGTTCAGACCAAACCATCATTCAAGAAGAAGTAGAACTTCTTCAAAAAGTCCAATCCGTTTTAGCAAAAGAAAACTCAGAACTACTTAACCAAACTGACTACTACCAAGACATTCTTGAACTTCGTCAACTAATTGCTGAAAGCAAAGAAGAAGACGCCCCTATGCTCACAGCATCTATGGAACGTCTTTTGGTACTACAAAAAAAACAAGAAGAACAAAAAGCCAACAAGATTAACCCAAACTCTCCTTACTTTGGACACATCAAAATTGAGGAAGAGAACAGCACAGAACGTGAGATTTTGATAGGCACAGCATCTATGATTTCTCCTGACTTGCCATGCGTGATTGTGGATTGGAAAAAAGCACCAATCAGCATGCTTTTTTACCGTTATTGTGAAGATGACGAATTTAGTGAACGAATTGGGGACAGAGTGATGGAGGGTTTGCTCACCCTAAAAAGAACGTTGCGTATCAAAGGTGGTGAACTTGCGTCTATTCAACTGGAGTCTCACACTCTCGTCAAAGAAAATGGAGTCTGGAGACTCTCTGTCAAAAATCACGGACTCAACTTTACCACACGTCCTAACGAACAAAAAGTTAGCACTGAGAAGTATCTGCCTGAAATTACGGCACTCATAGACACCAAACAATTTGACGCCATGACACGACCAAGTTCTGGCGTTGTAGAATTGCAAGGAGGTGCAGGTTCAGGAAAAACAACGATCGCATTGCACCGAATCGCCTACCTGATTGCCCAAAACCCCGAGAGGTTTCAGCCCAAAAAAATTGCTGTCTTTGTTTTCAACAAAGCGATTCAAAGGTACATTGCGCGATTATTACCCAACATTGGTGTCCAAGATGTCCAAATCTGGATTTACACAGAATGGATTCAAAAAATCCTTCTGCGATGCTTTCCTAAAATTCCACAAACATTTGCAGAAGATACACCTCTTGCTGCAGTTGAGATCAAGCGGCATGAATTATGGGTCAAAGCATTTGAAGAGTCCATTGTCAAACAAACTGCTCACTTTGAAACATGCCTTGAAAAAGTGCTTGAAAGTCTGGCAGAGTCTGACAAAAAGCGAGCATGGAACGTCTGGAAGAAGTTAGAGACAGAACCCATTGCTACAAGACTTGTCAAATTTTCTATGTGGTCTCTTGACCAAGAGAAAATTTATCGGGTTGCACCTTGCCAAAATGATTGGTTGAGGCAAAGGATTCCAACGTTGGTAGAAAATGAATTCCCCGGCATTCTTGATGATAAAAGAGCTTTTGCCATCATGGTATGGGACGATTGCTTTCTTTACCAAGACAATTTAAAAGCGATTTTGAATCGTCATGCACCTGACCATTTTTCAGACAGCAAGATTGAACAAACATGGAGCAGACACACCTCTCTCTATCAACTGAGGCAAGAAACTCAAGAAGTTGAAGATTCCACTTGGGAGGAAGAGATCAAAAAAAATATCATAAGCCAGCCTGCTGAACTTGATGAAGAAGATGCCACATTGCTACTGCTCCTCTACCAAATGACCATAGGCAAAATCTTGGGCAAGAACAAAAAGCCAATGGTCTTTTCTCATTTGACTGTTGATGAAGTACAAGATTTCAGTGCATTGGAACTCAAATTGCTGTTTTCTGTCATTTCTCAAAAAGAACAAAGCATCACGTTGGCAGGGGATTTTGACCAGCAAATTGTTTTTGGCTCTTCTATCAAGGAGCGTCAGACATTGCATAAGTTTTTAGGCATGACCAATGTCTCTACGGAAGCATTAGAAATTGGGTATCGTTCTACTGAGCAAATCATCAATGTCTCTAAAAAAGTGCTGGGACCTCATTCTGTCAATCAAAAATGGAAGGCTGTCAGGCGGGGTGATCCTGTGGAGTTTTTGTCTTTTCATTCTACTGGAGAAATGATAGACTTCCTCGCCCGTGCCGTGACCCAATTTTTAAGGAAACGTCCCCATTCTAACCTTGCCATTCTCACAAGATTTTCTGACCAAGCAGACGTCATTTATGACGGACTCCTTCATGCAGAAGTCAACAACATCTCACGGATTAGAGACCAAGAGTTTTCATTTTCTGCAGGTGTAGAGATTTCAGAGATTCACCAAACCAAAGGGCTTGAGTTTGATTATGTCATTTTAGCAAACTGCGATGCTGCTACCTTTCCCGATACTTTGACAGCAAGACGCCTGTTGCATGTGGGCATCACGCGTGCGGCTCATCAGCTTTGGCTGGTGGCAGACAAAGAGCCTGTCTCACCTCTCTTGCCCCATGAGTTGCTTGAGACTAACCGATAAGCAAACCGATGAACAATGGATGCACCAAGCCTTGAAACAGGGTGAAAGCGTCAAAGGTCAAACAGGAGAGAATCCTCATGTGGGTTGTGTCATTGTCAAAGACAACACTCTGATTGCTTCTGGTGCAACACAGCCACCCGGTAAGGCTCATGCAGAGGTGCATGCTATTGAAAACGCACACTCTTATCATCACTGCTTGCAAGGGTCTGTTTTTTACTGCACGCTAGAACCTTGTTGTTTTTTGGCAGAACCCCACCTTGCACACAAGCGATCATTCAGGTCAAGCCCCAACGTATCGTCATTGCCATACTTGACCCCCACCCAAAAATCAAAGGTAACGGAGTCAAAATACTCAAAAATGCAGGAATTGACGTCACAGTAGGAGTATGTGAACAAGAAGCTAAGCTAAGCCTTCAAGATTGGTTTAAACGTTGGAGCTAGGGCTTTTCAGAGACTTAGAAGGTCAAGACGCAACTTTTTTGTGCTGCATAAAGAATTGTCCAACCCACTGACAAGCAATTTCCGTATGGTGAGACTGGCTGAGTGATTTTTCGGCGATGGCTAGCTGTTCAGCTGTTAATCTTTCTCGTCTTTTGTCCATCATCGCCAGACTTACATTGAGGTTGAAGTCAGGGTGCTGTTGTATGGTCATAATATGATTGCCATAGGTGAACCCTGCATAATGACAAAAATCACTGCTTAGGAACAATTCTGCATCTTTAGGTGGAATAGTCACTTGACAGGTGTGCATGGAATATAGATAGACAAAATCAGGGGCTTGCTTCATCCAATCATATTTTTTAATAACATGGGTTCCCCGAATGCCCATGCCGTATTTTTCAAACTTCTCAACCTTACCTCCTAACGCAATAGCAATACCTTGATGTCCCCAACAAATACCCACTAGGGGGATTTTTGCCTCATTCAATTGACGAATAAAATCCAATAAAGCAACAACCTTTGGAGTATGAGGCTCATCAACCAAAGGAGCAGCGCCCCCTGTAATTAAATAGCCATCATAGTCATGAATATCCGCAGGGTAGTCATCATCCATCAAACGGACAACTCCCCAATCCACGTCCAAAGCCATGTAGGGAGTAATATGACGCATAAACCTCTGGGGAGGAGTTTCAATGTCAGGGCTGGGGTTAGGGGAGGCGTTGATATGAATAATACAAATTTTCATGGCTAAAATCCTGTTTTTTGAGGTCATTATAAAGAGTCAAGAATTAACGAGACACAGTATTCTATAAGATAAGGAAGGAAATGTCAAGGTCTTGCAAAAAAACCACAACACCGCAATAAATTTTTTTTGATGGGGTTGTATTTTGTGTTTTTCTGTGCTACATTAACCCCGATAAACAATTGAGAGAGTAAATAGTGGCTTTAGATATATGATTTTGGACACCATAACCCGAGACACCAAGCAATACCCATCTGTGACGACCTATTGCACAGATGACCTAGCCACGCCTTTGGTTCTGTCAATTCCCCACAGCGGTGAGATTTATCCTGATGATTTCAAACCTAATCCTACATTTCTTTATGAGCAATACGACCGCCCTGCTGACCGCTATGTGCATGAATTGTTCAAAGTATTTGCAGATTTAAATATCCCTACAGTCAAGGCAGAATTTCCCCGTGTCTATTTAGATGTCAACCGACGTCAATACGATTTGGCAACAGAAATGATGGAGTCTCCCGAAACATGGAGCGTTGAAATTTCACGCACCACCGATTCCACCATGATATGGAAAGATATTTACGGTGTGGATACCTACAACCGTAAGTTATCCAATGCTGAAATACGCGGACGCATTGCATCTTGTTATATCCCTTATCACCAGACGTTAACCAGCATTGTGGAACAAACGCGACAAAAGTACGGTGTGGTCTATCTGTTGGATTGCCATTCCATGTTGCAGCACAACGTTACTGATGGCAAGGAACGCCCCCAAATTGACATTGGGACAAGGGGCGGTACGTCCTGTGATGACAGGGTCATGCAATTCCTGAAAGAATCATTTGAAGAACGAGGGTACTATGTGGGCGTTAACGAACGATTTGCTGGTGGTGAAGTCACCCAACGTTACGGCTGGCCTGAATGTCATCAACACGCTCTACAAATTGAATTTAGACGGGATTTGTACATGGACGAAGACACTCGCAAACGCAATGCTAATTTTGAAAAATTACAGAGCGATTGCTGTGATGTTTTAGTACAGTATAATGCCTATTTAATCCACTTAAACTGAAAGTAATAACCTAACATATAAGGAGAATACACATGAAGAAATCGTTACTACTCACCACTGCAACGTCCGTTGCCCTAGCCGCAGGTGTCGCACAGGCGGATACCTTGCGCATTGCCTATGATGCTGCTCCAGTAAGTGCAGACCCCTATCGTAGCGGGTCAACCCCAACAGGCTCACTGAACTCTCATGTATATGAGGGTTTAGTTTCCCGTAAAGGTGACTTGCTATTGGGGACAAAATTCACATGGGTCACCCCTACACGTTTAGAAGTTGACCTTCGTAAAGGAGTTAAATTCCACAATGGAGCTGATTTTACTGCACGTGACGTGGTTTACAGTTCCTGCCGTATGATGTTCAAAGTTAACGGCAAAAACAATGTTATTACCAGCTCCATGTCCCCTGTGACAAACGTGGAAGCTGTCGGTCAGTACAAGGTTGCCTTTGAGACTGTTGAACCTTACCCTCTACTTTTCCAAAAACTAAAATACATGTACATGTTTAGTACTAGTTTAGGTACAGATGTTCCTGAAACCATTAAGTTTGACACTAAGGGCGACTGTGGGATTGGCGGCTATCCATCTACCAAAGACGTAGAATCTGGATACACGGCGGCTGGCATTGGTACAGGTCCGTTCAAATTAGTATCCTTTACCAAAAACGGTACAAGTAAGCTCGTCCGCAATGATAATTACTGGGGCGGAAAAGCATCTTGGGAAAATGTAGAAATTTCTGCTGTCACCAACACAGGTGCAAGAGTGGCTGGCTTGTTATCTGGCGATTATGACCTAGTGGTTAGTCCATCGCTAGAAGATATGGAAACTATCAAAAGCAGAAAAGGTTTCAATGTAGCAGTCACTCCGTCATGGCGGTCTATGTTTATCCTGATGAACATGGCTGATGGTGCGAATGGTATTTCTGCTCCCAATGGTAAGAATCCTACTCAAGACCTTCGCGTACGTAAGGCGATGTCCCTTGCTATTGACCGTGACGCTATTGTCAACCGTCTGTTGGGTGGTAATGCTACTGCTGCCAAGCAATTTGCCCCCGAATATATGCAAGGTGCAGAAACGGGACTACCCGCCCTCAAGTACGATGCAGATGAAGCCAAAAGACTTTTGTCAGAGGCTGGTTATGCTGACGGATTTAGTGTTGATTTATACCTACCCTCCGACCGTTACCCCAATATTACCCGTTTGGCACAGGTTATTGGACAGTACTGGTCACGTGTTGGTATTCAAGTGAATGTCAAACCAGAACCTTGGAGCGTTTTTTCTAAATCACGTAAGTCTGGAAAACTGGGAGTCTGGCTATACGGCTGGGCGCACCCCCAAGGATTCACTCAAATGGTAATCTATAACTTCCCAACAGCCAACAAAAGTCTCAACTTAGGTGCTCACAATAAATACACAAACTTTAGCAGTGCCGAAGTTGACAAATGGATGACAAAGTGGGCTGTTGAAACAGACGAGACGAAAGCCGATGAATACGGACGCAATGCTATGAAAGCCATTATGAAGGAAATGCCGGGCATTCCCTTGTATTACATCCATTCCACATGGGCGCACCGTGACGGCATTCAATTTAATGTTCGTCCCGATGGTTTCACAACAGCACTAGATGTTGTAAAAAATAACACCTGAATCGTAGGGGGCTAATGGTTTTCTGTTAGCCTCATTTTTCTCCCCCTTCTTTTGACCTCAAAAGGGAAGCTCTTGCCATGCTGGTTTACTTTGCAAATCGCTTGAAACAAAGTGTCATTTTAATGTTCCTGATGTCTTTGATTGCATTTGGGGGCATGTACGTTGCCAGCGACCCTGTGGCTGTTCTAGCCCCTGATGACTTCACAGATGAAGACCGCATTCACTTGGAAAAGGAGCTTGGATTGGACAAGCCCCTGTACATGCAGTACTTGCGTTTCATAAGTAATGTTCTGCGTGGTGACTTTGGGACGTCATTTGTCTATGACGAGCCTGTGGCAGATTTGATTTTAGAACGGCTTCCCGCCACATTAGAGATTGCTGTTTTTGCTATTATCATCGCACTGTCCATCGGCATTCCCATGGGGATTTACTCAGGACTAAACCGCAAAAGCAACACCTCCAAAGGCATCAGTTTTATGACCACAGTGGGCTATTCCACCCCTAATTTTTGGCAAGCATTGCTATTGATTATGCTGTTCTGTGTATGGCTTAATTGGCTACCCACATCGGGTCGTCAAAATACGGTTGAATGGCTGGGTATTGAATGGTCATTCCTGTCGTTGGGAGGCTTAAAATACATGATATTACCAGCGGTCAACCTAGCCATCTATAAAATTTGTCTGCAATACCGCCTAGCCCTTTCTGGCACACAAGAAGTCATGTTCCAAGAATATATGACTTTTGCCCGTGCCAAAGGCATCAGCCATAGACGTATTGTAGGACGCCATTTATTACGCAACATCTTAATCCCTATTGTGACCATTACAGGTCTGGAATTAGGAGGATTGATTGCTTTTGCCACTGTGACAGAAACCATTTTCTCATGGCCCGGGATTGGTAAGTTATTGCTCTCTTCCATCCACTTATCCGACCGCCCTGTGGTGGTTGCTTACTTGATTTTGATTTCTGCTATGTTCGTCACCATCAACTTTGTTGTGGATATTTTATACGCACTATTAGACCCACGTATTCGTTATACGTAAAGGGATATTGCAAATGATAAAAAACACATTAAAACTCTATCATGCCATTTTTGACGGCTACCCCCATGCAAAACTAGCTTTGTTGGGGTTGGTGTCTTTTATTGCTATTGCTCTATTGGCACCATGGATTGCACCACAAAACCCTTATGACCTGAAGTCATTAGACGTGCTAGACGGTTTGTTAAAACCCGGTATGGAATTAATGAATGGCACAACAGCTTGGTTAGGGACAGATTCCGTGGGACGAGATATTTTATCCAGCGTGATGTATGGTCTCCGTATCAGTTTATTTGTTGCCCTGTTGGTGGTGGTTTTTGGAACCATCATTGGTGTCATTTTGGGATTGTGTGCTGCATTCTATGGCGGCTGGGTTGAAACGGTTGTTATGCGTGCAGTAGATTTAAAAATCAGTTTTCCCGGTGTCCTGTTAGCCTTAATGATACTCTCTATTTTTGGCACTGGGGTAGATAAGGTCATCATTGCCCTGATCATCGGAGCATGGGCAGGAAAAGCACGTTTGGTACGTTCGGTGGCACTCAGCGAAATTAAAAAGGAATATATGGATGCCGCCCAATTAGGAGGAATGTCCAGATTCCATATTATGACACGATTCCTGCTACCCAACAGTATCTCCCCCGTCTTGGTGCTAATTCCCATGTCTATCTCTGGTGCCATCAGTGCGGAGGCAACCTTGTCTTTCTTAGGGGTTGGTGTTCCCATTACAGAGCCATCATTGGGTCTATTGATTGCCAATGGTAACGACTATGTACTCTCGGGTAAGTGGTGGATTAGCATTTTTCCCGGTGTAGTCTTAGTGGCGCTGGTGCTTTGCATCAATGTCATTTCTGACAGAATCAGAAACTGGGCAAATCCATATCTAAAGGATGAGAGCTAACACTATGGATAAACTGATTAACGTACAAGATTTAACCATCACTTATAAAACCAAAGGCGGACAATTCACAGCTCTAAACAGCATGTCTATGACAGTTGACAAAGGTGAAATTGTAGGGATAGTGGGAGAAAGTGGGGCAGGCAAATCCACTATTGGCAAAGCCATGCTGGGCATCTTAGATGAAAGTGCTTCTATCACAAACGGCACTATCACTATGAACAATACTCTCATATCCAATCAGTCTGAACAGTTTTATAAATCCATACGGGGGCATAAAATTGGCTATGTTTACCAAAATCCCATGACAGCCCTAAACCCCGTTCTTACCATTGGTGAACAAATCATAGAAACCATTGAAAGACACACGGATAAAAAAGGGAACGATGCCCGTGCATACGCCATTGAATTACTACAAGGGGCAAAGGTACCCATGGCAGAAAGTCGGCTCAACAAATACCCCCATCAACTGTCAGGGGGGTTATGTCAGCGTGTAGTCTTTGCCATTGCTATTGCAGCCAACCCTGATTTGATTATTGCAGACGAACCTACTACTGCCTTAGACGTGACGGTACAAAAGGCAGTATTGCAGACCCTTAAAAACATGGTCAAAGAACACAACATTGCTATCATATTGATTACCCACGATATGGGGGTGATTGCAGAAATGTGTGACTATGTGTACGTATTACGTCATGGTCAACTATTGGAACATAACACCACCAGTGATATTTTGCTCAATGCACAGGTGGAGTACACTCAATCTCTCATGCGGTCTATCCCACGAGTGGACAAAAAAATTCACCGTTTTCAAGTTCCTACACCCATTGTTGCAGGGAACCGTGGACGCGCCATTGACTACCTGAAGGATAAACAGGAATCTCATATCATCACAGATGATGCAGTTCTATTGACTGTTCGTAATGTGTCTAAAACCTTTGTGAGAAAAGGTTCTTTCTTTGGAAAAACTGAAGTTTTTAACGCCCTAAAGGACATCAACTTTGACGTGTTAGCAGGGGAGACACTGGGCATTATCGGTGAGTCAGGCTCTGGCAAATCCACTGTTGGAAGGGTGATTTTAGGGCTGTACGACGGCGACGATGGGTCTCAGGTTGTGTATAAGGGACAGAATATTAACACAATCACATCTACTGAAGACCGCATTAAACATTGCCTGTCCCTGCAATGTATTTTCCAAGACCCCTACTCATCACTCAATCCGCGTATGAGTGCGGGGGAAAATATTGTCCACGCTCTGAAAACTCATCAACTATTACCTGCAAAAGATGCGAATCAACTGGCATCAGATTTAATGGAATTAGTAGGGTTGAGAGCTGATGATGTACACAAGAAGCCTCACCATTTTTCAGGGGGTGAACGACAACGTATTGGGATTGCTCGGGCATTAAGTTTCCGTCCCGACTTTCTATTCTGTGACGAACCTACCTCAGCACTAGATGTGACCGTACAGGCAGAACTGTTAAACTTGATGAAGGATTTACAAGAGGAACTAGGGCTGACCATGCTGTTTGTCAGCCACGATTTGGCAGTGATTCGTCAAATGTGCGACCGCGTCATGATTATGAAAGATGGTGAAGTGGTAGAAATCGGACAAGGCGAGGACGTCTTCAAAAATCCTCAATCTCCCTATACTCAAAGCCTGTTAGAATCCATGCCCAAGTTCAATTTCGCTTAAAAGCATCTATCAGGATGATCACAGAATTGAACCCTGCCATTACTTTCAATACTTGAAGACAATACATCGCCAATTCCTTATCAGATAGGTTTATTAATTTTTCATTTTTTCCAACATTCTTAAATTCTTTCCAAGACTTTTTATTTGCTTGACTTATAGACCTTTAAAAAATCAAAAAAAATATTATTTTCAGAAAAAACAACTCAAAAATCATTAAAAACAGCTTGCATTTTTTACATTTAACATTCACAATGCCACGTCTTACCTGATTGTCTCAAAGTGCTGGTTTGACAGTGCGTTGGGTTGATCATGTGAGACTTGGCTTATTATTCAACTCTAATATAGGTAAATTTATGAAATTTTACTCGCTCAATCGCAAACTTCATCTTTGGGGTTCTATTATCACTGGCATACCCATTTTCATAGTCATCGTTACAGGAATTTTTATACAAGTTAGACGACAGGTGGACTGGATTCAGCCGCCCACTCAAAAAACTAAAACCAAATATGATGTAAGAATCACGTACGACCAAATTATTCAAAATGCCAAGTCTGCTCCCCAGATGAGTGTGTCAGGGTGGGAGGATATTTATTTGTTAGATTTGCGTCCTAACAAGGGAATCGTCAAGGTGAGAACTAACACGAGGTGGGAGGCTCAGATGGATTTAGTCACAGGTCAAACAATTCAGGTCATGAAACGACATAACGATTGGCTAACTTTGATACATGAGGGAGTCTGGGCAACGCCTTTTAATGTTGATGAAGGGATTAACCTGCGTCACAACGTCTTTTTGCTGGCTAACATTGTTTTTACTTTTCTGCTCGTCTCTGGTTTTTGGATGCTCTTGAAGCCTATCAGGAGAGAAGTCAAAAACTTATTTTCCAAAAAAAGAACTAAGTTGAATTGGAAAAAGTTGAATCGTCAAATGCACTACTGGCTGTCTCTCCCTTTAATGATTCCACTATTTATCGTCATCATTTCAGGAATGTTTCTTCAGGTCAGGCATTTGTCCACTTGGGTTTACCCCAAACATGAAACTCGCCCCGGCAAAATTCCTCTGGCAGATTTTAGTCAAATTTTGGATAGTGCCAAAAATGTGTCAGAAGTCCCTATTAAAAAGTGGAAAGATGTGGATCGTTTGTATGTTTACCCCAGCAAAGGCATTGCCACTATCCGAACAAAAGCATGGTATGAAAAGTTTGAAATTGTTTTTGACCATCAGACGGCAGAAATACTGCAAGTTGTTCGTCGTAGGACAGACTTCATTGAAGACATACACGAAGGACGTTTTTTAAATTTAAATAAAAATATCAGTATGTGGATTTTTCTTCCTGCCGCTATTTTTGCCCTCATTCTTTGGTTGACGGGTACAGTGATGGGGGTACAACATCTCATCAATTATTCTAAAAAGAAAAAAAGAACAGAAATCTGATCATCTAAATCATAGTCAACATACAGCAATCAATTTATGGAGATACAAAAGCGTCAAAGTATTGTCAAAAGAATCATTCAAGTCATCATTAGTTCTGTTGTCTTACTGACTGTCGGAATAGCCTCTTTCTTTTTTTGGATTAATCTCAACCTAAAACAACTCAACCAGCAAACCAATGAGTACAATCAACTTCGTTTAGAAATTGAGAAAATTCAAAGTCAATTTGACTCACAGGCGAAGGATCGTAAAAACCTTTTTTTGAGAGGTCACAAAGAAAAAGATCTGAAGAAATACCAAAAACGTGTCGCAGAAAGAAGCCAAAGGATCTATGAAATGATCCAGAAAGCGATAGAACATTCTATTGCAAATCCTTATGCAGAAAAGTTACAAACTTTTGTCAAAGACCACAAAGCATTGATGCTTGCTTATGAAGATGGTGTGAAACTTTTCATAGAAACACAAGATGCGTCTAAGGGTGATCGTTCAGTCAGAGGAAAAGGGGGCAAAACGTCAGAAATACTTGGAGAAGTCATTCAACAAATTCAACAAGATACAGACCTTGTGGTTTCACAACATGCAAAGGACACTCAAAATCTTTTAGTGATCGCTTGGCTTATCATCACTTTAATCAGTATTATTGTTCTAAGTTTGGTGACTTACAGCTTAGTTAAACCGATTAGAAGGATTATCGTCTTTTCTGCCTTCTTGAAAGATGCTGCCAAAGAAGACACGTGTGATGCCTATGAGACCAAAGACAATGATGAAATCGGAGATATGATCCATAGTTTTAATGAATATGAAAGAACTATTGACGATTACAGAAAAAACCTTGAGCAGAAAGTAGCAGACAGGACAAAAGAGCTTTCACAAGCAAATGATCGTATCCAAGAGTTAAATGCAGAACTCAAAGGAGAAAACCGCAGAATGTCTGCCGAACTTAATGTCGCTAAGGAACTCCAAATGATGGTACTCCCTAGTAACCAAGAGTTAAAAGAAACTAAACAATTTGAAAGAATTGACGTTGCTGGTTTTATGTCTCCTGCTGATGAAGTTGGGGGAGACTATTACGACATCTTGCCTTTACCGAATGATGGCATTTTAATTGGTATTGGTGATGTGACAGGACATGGGTTGTCTTCAGGAGTTTTAATGCTGATGGCGCAAACTGCAATACGAACTCTTAGCGCTGATGAGCTGGGAATGGAAGAATTTTTAAATCGGGTCAACTATGTGATCTATCAAAATGCACAGCGCATTGATGCTACCAAAAATATGACAATGGCACTCATTTTTGCATATCAAAATAAATATACTATTGTAGGACAGCATGAAAGTGTGATCATTTGTCGTCAATCAGGAGAGATTGAAGAAATTGAAACAATTAGCCTGGGATTCTATGTTGGAATGGAGCCTGATATATCAGATTTTACCAACACTCGTTCTTTTCAGATGGAAAAAGGTGATGTCATGGTGCTTTACAGTGATGGAGTAACAGAAGCGATTAACCCACAAAGAGAAGAATTTGGAACAGAGAATTTGGTCAAGTTTGTTCAAAAATATCACCAATCCAATGCCCAGGAAATTATAGATGGTATCCATCAAAGTTTACTTGATTATATTGGTGATGCCAAAATTTATGATGATATTTCACTAGTTGCAATCAAACAAAACTAATAGACTTTTCAATTTTTGATAAATAGGTTTAGACAATGGAACAATGTATAGGGCAATACCTTTCAGATAAGGAATTGCAAGATGAGGGATACAGTATATCTACTTTTGACGCAAAAACTGAAGATTTTAGACTTACTTGGAAACGTTGCAGTATGGTTGCTAATTTTTGGGCTGAATACTATGCAACGGAGTTTAATCACGAAGGAGTAAGTCAAGATGATTTCTTGAATGTGGTATCGTTTATTTTAAATGAACTCATTGAGAATGTAAGTAAATATTGCGATGTCAAAGATTCTTCAGTCAAAGTTAAAACTTTTTTTCATAAAGAAGGGCGAGTTGCCTTTAAAGTTCATCACTTGCTAACAAAAGAATCAGCAAACAAATTTGTTGATAAAATCAATGAACTATTAAATTCTGACTTGACAGAACTCTATTTCCAAAGATTGGAAGAAGAGGAGGGATCTGGAATGGGATACTTAATGATGATGCAGGATTACGATGTGAAATTAGGATTTAATTTTACTCAAGCCAAGACTGAAGACAACCTCTGTGAAGTAGAAATTTTAACTAGGTTGGAGCTTTAGTTTTTATCAAAATTTTACTAATCCAAATATTTATAATGCTTTATGGAAATAACAGGTGATGAATATAAGGCGATCTATATTCAAGAAGAACAAAAAATCAAGTTATCGGGAGAGCTACGTCTGAGAGACACCCAAGAATATTCAGAAATAGCAAACCTTCTACAAAGTGCTTTTGATGAATCAGACTCTGGTATTACTTTGGATCTGACAGAACTGAATTTTTTAAATAGTTCGGGAGTGAGTACTATCAGTAAATTCGTTCTGTACGCTCGCAAACAAGCGGCTTCTTCAAAAAAGATTAAATGTCTTGGCTCTAACCAAATTTTCTGGCAAAAAAAGACACTCACGAATTTTGTAAGAATTTGGAGTGACCTAGAGTTAGAACTTTATTAAAATTCTTCTGTCTCAAAGTTTTTTAATTTTTTCTAAACTCTCTCAATTTCTCCAATTTTCCAAAATTTTTAGGGACTCTTGCCTAAAATTGTTGGTTAGGTTGCTATTATGTACGCAAAACATTCTTTAACTAAAACACCCAAAAAGGAAACGTTTTTGAGTGTTTTATACTGAATGCCTTTGTTTTAGAATCTAGCCCCATGGATAATTGAAGAAGAGGATTGCTTGAGAACCTTCTTCTCCTTGAGCAGCACTTAAACGATAGACTGCTCCAGTAGGGCTTACCAATCGGAAGCTCGCCCCAGTCGCAGTTTGTTTTTCTGCCCAAAGGTCTCCAGAGGTTTCAGACACTGTCCCTTCTTCATAGAAAAATGCCATTTGTAAACCTAGGCGGATATTATCAAAGGAAAATAAGCTGAAAGACTCGTCTGAATCAGTTAAATTCCAACGCCATTCAACTCCAGCCAGTGCAGAATGAGCCCCTACAAAACGTGCATTGGGATAAGCTCTTAATAAATTTGTACCTCCTAATGGAGTTGCTGTACCATTTTTATTTGCTAAGGAACGTTTTCGTGAAATGTGCTTTAAGGTGAAGTCTTCTATCTCAGAGCATTCATCCGCACAATTATTAACGTCAAACTTTTTAAAAAGTTCATCCTCATCAGTTGTTGCTTCGCGAGTGACAAAAGCATCAGACTGAAAATAATGAGACACAATAGTACTGCTACTGAAGACTGGAAAATAAAAAGTTGCTGAATAATCTTGGACATAGAAATCTGATTTAAATTTATCACTTGTTTCTTCAGGAAAAGTGCGTCTAGCGTCTAAGCGAATCCCCTTGCGTGGGTCAGCCAAGTCATCAGTCATGTCAAAACGAGTACGAGCAGATAATCCAGAATCATCATCAGTATTCGTGAAGTCTATAATCACTTCTCCATCTTTGTCTTTAATTTTTGTAACTTTGACACTGCTCTGAGTCAGTGCAACAATGAATGAAAACCTTCTCTCCCAGAAATTTAACTCCAAAGATTGCCCAGCAAAGGTAGATTCAGCTTCAAAAATGTTAAAGTCATCTTTATCGTTATCTTCCATACCACGGAATTGATAGACATTGGCTGATGCTTTCGTAATATTAGAAACAAAAGTACTGAACAATAAACGCTCAGTGAAAACAGGCAGTTGGTTCAAAATTAGACTTGCCCCCTCAACATCACCAGCAATGACCACTGCAAGAACATCGGTAGTGCTTTCCGAAATGTCACTGATTCCTCCAACAACTGCAACACCATTTCCAATCCCAGGAATCACATAAGGTGCTGGTAAAACCAGATAACCTGAATCTTTTGGGAATTGATCCTTACGACGTTCAATCAATAGCTGTGCATTCAAGGTTTGCGCTGCCACAAGTCCACCAAGCAAAAAAGCAATATACTTTTTCATAATTAAAGCTCCTTTTATATAATGAGTTAAAAAATAAAAACCAAAAGGATTGATCAATCCCAAACTGTCCACCAATCTCTTTCTAAAAACTCTGTCTAAAGACATGAGTTTATTGAAACAGAGGAAGGCAATTAACCACTTCTTCCTAAAAAATCATTTCCAAAGACATGAATTTATTGAAAGAGATGAAGGTAACCAACCCAAATTCAGTATTATATTCAACGACAGGTAGAAAATCAATATAAAAATGTAAAAAAAATTAAATAATTTTAACAAACCCTTGAGAAAATTTGATTTTATGATTCCAAAAAGTTAACCTAGCAGGTTGGCTTTTTTCATCGTTTGTTTTGCCTCTTGTTGAATCATTATCATTTTCTAAAACTATGCAATACACTTGTTGGGCAAATTTAAGACGTCCTATTGTGGCTCTTGCACCAATGGACGGAGTGACCAATAGAGCTTTTCGTCAAGTAGTCAAAAAGCTGAACCCTCACGTGATTTTATTCAGTGAGTTTACAAGTGCAGAGGGCATTCTTCGGAGCGATGCAGCAGTGCGTAAAATTGCATTTGACCCCTGTGAGCTTCCTTATTTTGTGCAATTATTTGGCAACAAACCAGAGTCGTTTGCTGAAGTAGCCAAGCTGGTAGAGTCCCAAGGGGTTTCTGGGATTGACGTCAATATGGGCTGTCCTGCCAAAAAAATCGTACACTCTCAACATGGCAGTGCTTTAATGAAAGACCCCGATGCAGCATGTCGTATCATTGAAGCCATACGCAAAGCCTGTTGTCTTGAGGTTTCTGTGAAAACAAGGCTTGGGTGGGAGTCTTGCAAAGGGTTAATAGATTTTGGAAAAAGGCTTGAGTCAGCAGGGGTTTCTCTTTTAACCATTCATGGCAGAACCTACTCTCAAGCCTTCAAAGGTCTGGCAGATTGGCAACCTATTTATGAGCTAAAAAAACACTTAAACATTCCTGTTTTAGGCAACGGTGATGTAGAAAGTTATCAAGATGGTTTGAATCGTCTTGGTAATCTTGATGGATTTATGATAGGCAGGCACGCAATCGGGGCGCCTTGGGTCTTTCAAAAAAAATCCCCATCTTTTCAAGAACGAATTTTGATTGCTCTGGAACATTATCAGTTGTTGGAAGAATACGCATCAGGTCGTGCGGCTCGTTTTGAGTTCCGCAAATATTTAAGCGGCTACATTCAAGGCTTTCACAAAGCCAAAGACTATCGTCAACTTTTAATGAAAGCAGAGTCTTCAGAAGCCTTTTGTCAGATGCTCACCAAATTGCTTGATCCTGCTTTCATACAGCCTCTTGAACCTTCTTGTCTTGCTGTATGAAAAAGATTTATCTCATTGGAATTTGCGGGACACAAATGGCATCTTTAGCCTGTTTGCTAAAGAATCAAGGGTACTGTGTCAGCGGTTCAGATGAAAAAATATATCCGCCCATGAGTGACCTATTGTTACAGCAAGATATTCAGTTCTTTCAAGGGTATCATCAAAGTCATTTAACCCCCAAGCCAGACCTTGTCATTATTGGCAATGCACTTTCAAGAGGTAACCCAGAAGTAGAGGCAGTTCTCAACTTCAACCTTCCTTATACCTCTGCATCGGAGTTTTTTTACCAAAATTTTATCGCTGGCAAGACCTCTTATTGCATTACTGGTACGCATGGTAAGACAACTACCGCTTCATTGCTTGCATGGATTTTTGAGGTAGCAAAACGTTCGCCCGGCTTCATGGTAGGGGGTGCTTTGGAAAACTTTGGAGTCAGTGCAAGGGAGGCAAAAGGCAATGACTTTATTATAGAAGGTGATGAATATGACACTGCTTTTTTTGACAAACGTTCTAAATTTTTGCATTATCGTCCAAGCCGTCTCATTTTAAACAATCTGGAATTTGATCATGCCGATATTTTTCACTCCCTTGATGCCATCAAAGCATCTTTTAAATTACTTTTAAGAATGATTCCCCAAACAGGTTCTATTATCGCAAATGGCGATGATCATCATGTCCGTGATGTCTTACAAGAGGCTTTGACTCCTGTTACAACCTTTGGCTTTGAAGAGAACAATGACGCAAGGTTAAGCCACCTACAAACTCATCAGCAAGGAACAACCTTTAACGTTCTTTATCAGGGTCAGGAGGAATCCTTCAAAACTCCTTTATTTGGAGAACATAATGCTAGAAATGCCTGTGCAACGTTCTTGATGGCACGACAAGCCAAGATTTCAGTTGACACAATTCAACAGGCTTTTGATTCCTTTCTGCCACCCAAAAGGAGGCTTCAGCTATTGGGAATTTATAGGGGGATTCATGTCTTTGACGACTTTGCTCATCACCCAACAGCAGTTTATGAAACTTTAAAAGCACTCAAAGCGAGGTTTCCTCATGCTCAACTTGCTGCTGCGTTTGAACCCCGAAGTGCGACTTCTGCCACCAATATTCATCAACAAGAACTCCAACAAGCACTGCTGGAGTCTGACGTCGTAGCCCTTGCCTTACCTTACCGACAAAAAGAAAATAACCTTGACGTTCGCAAAGTGGCACAGCATCTAAAATTACAACAAAAAGAAGTCTTGGTTGCTAGTGAAACACAGGACATGCTTCAATTCTTGAAACAACAAATGAAATCAGGAGATGTTGTTGTGTTTATGAGCAATGGTCAGTTTGACAATGCACCACAACGTCTTATAGAAATTTTGTAAAAAAAAGAAGGCGTGCCAAGCTCAGCTCAACACGCCAAAGGGTTGTCCAAAGACAAAGGAGAATCAAAGTAAAGATTCTAAATCTTTTGTAAGAAAAATACAACAAATTAAAAAAATTAGATTTTTGTTTTCACTCTGAACGAAGAAAGACCTTTATTTATTACCAAAAATATAAAAATTTGATGATGCTTAAACTTTATTTTAATTTCTAAAAAACAATGAAAGGAATCTTATTTGAAAAGGGTGTAGAACTTCAGGTGGAGACAGATCAAGAATCATGGATTCAAGGTGATTCAATTACAGGTCAAATTCGTCTAGGCTCAGATGAAAAGCAAACCGTGGTTTTGAAATTGATTTATAGCCCTATCAAGACCATGCAAGATGAAAACTCATGGGAAGTGCTAGGAGAACAAACTCTTGTTTGTAAAAATTCGGCATCATGGTCATTTCAGTTGGCACAGAATACCCCAATTTCTGACAAAAAAGGGACATTATTCCTGACGTACAGTTTGGAAAATGGTCGCACTTCTAAGCTGGATTTGCCTGTTGCTCCTCACTTTCTCATCAGTGCATTTTTACAGACATTTGAAAAGAATTTTGACTTTTTGAGCAAGCAACAAAAATATCATCAAGGTTTTTTTGAGACCAAGATGATGCCACCCGATAGTGAAAATTTTGCCAAGTTAGATTACGTGCATTGTGCATTGAGTGTGGCAAATGATGTGTTTCACATTCATTATAAATTCCGTATTCAAAAATTTGGTCGCGATCAGAAAGACGACCAACTCAAAATCATCCGTGAGACCAAAACTTTCCAGCAAAAACAGGAATTAAAAGACTGCTTAAATAGCGGATACCCTAAACGACCTTTGCTGAAAAAAATGATTGAAGAAGCCTTTCAAACTTCTGCTCCTCAAGGTTGGCAAAAGAACTAGCTCAATGATTCGGTAATCAGCTGACCACACGCCCCTTGAATGTCTTGCCCCTTTGAATATCTGACCGTTGCCACCACATTCTTGTCCAATAAAAGTCTTTGAAACTTTTGAACCCTCTCTAATGTAGGACGTTGATAGTGATCATTTTTGGTTGGATTATAAGGAATTAAATTGATCTTGAACTTCAGCCCGTGCAATAGTTTGGTCAAATTTTTGGCATCATCAAGAGCATCGGTGACGTCCTTGATAAGAATGTATTCAAATGTGATACGTTTGCGGGATTCAAGTGGGTATTCACGGCAAGCGTCAATGAGTTTTTTGAGATGATAGACACGATTGATTGGCATCAGTTGCTGCCGCACTTCATCAGTTGCACCATTGAGAGAAATCGCAAGATTTGCTTTCACTTGTTCCTGAACAAATCGTTTGATTTTTGGCACAAGTCCTGATGTTGACACTGTAATCCGCCTTGATGAAAAATTAAGACCATGCTCATTTTGCAAGACACACAATGCCTTGACAACATTGTGATAATTATGAAAAGGCTCACCCATTCCCATAAAGACAATGTTTCGTAAATTTCCACCTTCGGGCAAATCGCTAGACACCTCCAAAACTTGATCCACAATCTCTGCCAATGTGAGATGCCGAACCCATCCCATCTTGCCTGTCATACAAAAAGTACAACCCATCGCACAACCTACTTGGGAAGACACGCACACCGTATAATGGCTTTTATGGGGCATTAACACAGACTCTATCTGCCTTCCATCAGACAGTTGCAAGAGGTACTTCAATGAACCATCTTGAGACAAACGAACTTGGTCTCGCTTGAGTTGACTTAAATAAAATGAATTTTTTAGAATTTCTTTGAATGCCTTAGAAAGATTAGCAATCTCATCAAAACTTTTGACTTGTTTTTGGTAGATCCAATGAAACAGCTGTCTTGCTCTAAAGCGGTTCTGCCCTTGTGCCACGCACCATGCTTCTAATTCATCAAAAGTTAGGTCTTTGAAATTGAGTTGGGAGTCACTCATTTCGGCATGATAATTAAGTTCAGTTGCGACCCACTTTCCTTGACACGTGCGATGATAGGAGCTAGCACGCCATATTTGACATTTGCATCTGCTTCCAAGTCAATCGTAGCTGTAGATTTAGCATTGGCTTTTTTCCAGTCTTCAATAGTTTTGAGAAACACGTCCAATGCCTCTGCATCTAATGTTGTGCCTAGTTTTTTCTGATTCAAATAAATCACGCCCTTTTGATTTACCACCAATCGCAAAGGTTTTTCCAACCTTGCACCATCAGAATATTGATCTTTTGGCAGTTCTATTTGTAAAGTATGATGCAAAATCGGAGCAGTCACCATAAAAATTACAAGCAACACCAGTAGAACATCAACAAAAGGAGTGACATTAATTTCAGAATTTAAAGAGTCGTCAGAAAGTGAAGAGAAGGACATAGCTCAATGATTGGATTCTTGAGAATAGGTTCTATAAATGACAGACCATTCCAGACGGTTGATCAAATTTGCAGCAAAAGCATTGGTCTGTCGTTGAATTTTTTGAATAGCATTGCGGAAGTAATTGTAAGCAATTAAAGAAGGAATCGCCGCAAGCAACCCTGCTGCTGTTGCAATCAGTGCCTCTGACATACCCGGTGCAACTGTTGCAAGAGAGGTGGATCCTTCCCTGCCTATACTTTGAAACGAATCAATAATGCCTAACACTGTGCCAAATAAGCCAATGAATGGAGCAGAACTTGAAACGGAAGCAAGAATCCCAAGTCTCTTTTCCATCAGACCATGTTGTTGCAAAATAGTCTGATTCATCACTCGCTCCAAGCGACGTTGAAACATTGCAGAAAGGTCTCCGTTCGGAAGATTTTTTTTGTTGACACGTTCCCTGAATTTTAAAGATTCATGGTACGAGTGCTGGAATAACTTGGCAAAAGAGGCATTAACAAGGCTGTTGGCATAATCTTGAAGCTGGTCAGATTTTGTAGAACTTTCAAATGCAATTTGAAACTTTTTGTTTTCTCCAGAAACCTTAGATAATTGAAACCATTTAGTAACAATCACTGCCCAAGAAAATGAAGACATGAAGACCAAAGTTGCCAGAACAAGATGAGAATACCAAGACCCTTGCAAAAGGAACGATAACAACTCAATGTCCACAAGCTCTGTCAACATGGAAACAAAGAAGGTTTTTTAGGGAGGGGAAAAGTCCTTACAGAAGCAAGGACTTTTCAAAAGGATTAGTATCTGGAAAACTCAACGCGTCTATTTTTTGACCACGCTTCTTCCGTGCTACCTTCAACTTGGGGTCGCTCTTCTCCAAAAGAAATGACTTCAAACTGTCCTTCATCAGCACCTAGCAAAATCCAATATTGCAACACAGCTTTTGCCCTTCTTTCCCCAAGACCTAAATTGTATTCTTCACTGCCTCTTTCATCCGCGTGACCCGCAATGAGAATCCTGACATCAGGATTCTCCTGAATCCATTCATAACTCTCTTCCAGCGAGGACATGGCTGTATCTGTCAGCTCTGACTGATCGTAGGCAAAGTAAACCTGATCCAAATTCAGTGGCGCTAAGTTATCACCTTCTTCAGGAGGGGCAGGCAAAATCACTGTCTCCTTAGCGTTGGCTTCTGCCAGGCTTTTGGCTTCTTCCTCAGCTTTCTTTCTTGCCGCTTCTTCTGCCAGTCTTCTGGCTTCTTCTTCCTCAGCTTTCTTTCTTGCCGCTTCTTCTGCCAGTCTTCTGGCTTCTTCTTCCTCAGCTTTTTTTCTTGCCGCTTCTTCTGCATCTTCCCCAGATTCTTGAACGTCTCGGTCATTTTGATTGTCTTCAGTTTGACCACTTTGATCGCTTTGACTGCCTTCATCTCCCGATGGACTTGGATTTGGGGGGTCAGGTTGAGGTTCAGGTTCACCTTTTGGAACTGGAGGATTCTCAGTTTCAGTAGGCGTGGCTTGGTTTCCACTACAGGAACTTACCACAACTAACATTGTGAAAAGCATAAGGTAGGTTAAAAACTTTCTTAGCATAAATCTCCTTGCGTTTTATTTAAGGATTTAAAAAAAGGACTGACCCAGTGTCAACCTTAACGAACGAACAAAGCCAGTAATGATACAGTCCAACGCTAGCAGATGTCAATGTCTCTTTTTCAAAAGATATTGTTGAAACTCAATAATTTTGAGACATAAATTACCAGAGGTTTCTCTTCTTAACATGGAAAAGCTATTTCAAAAAACAGCTTTCTCTGCCTCTTCCCTAAGCTCTCCTTCGTCCAGTCTTAATATTTATCCCGCTTCTCTCTCTTCCTCTTTTTTTTCTTTGCGGGCTTTTCCTCTGCTGATTTAGCCTGACCTGCTGAATAGCCATCAGGAGGCGTGGCTTGGTTTCCACTACAAGAACTCACCACAACTGACATTGTGAAAAGCATGAGGTACGTTAAAAGTTTTCTCATAATTTTCCTTTCATCTCAATTTAAGGACATCAAAAAAGGCATGACTTAGCGTCAAACTCAACGAACGAACAAAGTCAGTAATGATACAATTCAATGCTAAAAGATGTCAATGTCTCTTTTTCAAAAAATTTTATGTTGGATTTCAACACTTTTGAGATTGGGTTATTAGAAATTTTTCTTTTAACTCTATGGAATGGCTACTTCAAAAAATATTTTGTCGTTTTCCTATTCATCATTCTTATTGTAGGCAAACTGATCAGCCAATACTGGAATGTCAGGCAAATCTCAATTCAATTCAAAGATTCTCAACATCAGAGAATTTGGATAGAAGGAACAATTTATGAGGTTAAAAAAAGGTCACAAGACTGGCTATTGGTTTTGTCTAATACCCAAATCAGGCACTTAAATATCAAGCATGACAAGATATTTGTTCAGCTTTTAGATACAAGGAAAAGAAGCCTTTATCGTGGCAAAAAAGTTTTAGTTTCAGGAACTTTAGAAGACACATCTTTAAAGAAGAGAGAATTGCATCTTGTCTTATCAAATATTAGGGCAGGTCTGATGATTCCTGAACAAACACCATTAAAATATTTTTGGGAGTCTTTGCGTCTGCAACTTGCTAACCGAGCCTCATTTTATCTTTCAGAAAGTAGCATTCAACTTTATTTGCCCCTTGTGTTAGGAATGAAAAGTTATGGTCAAACCTATGACTTATTTAGAAGTTTAGGGCTTTCTCATTTGCTTGTCGTCAGCGGATTACATGCAGGATTATTCTTTTTTGGAGTGCGTTATCTTATTGTCTGTTTAAGCAAATGGTTGCCAGACTTCTTTGTTTCACGATTTAGAAGGTGGTTGCAAGATGGTTTTTCATTTTTTATTCTACTGACTTATGTCTTTTTGTTAGGGTTTCCTGCGCCTGCATTACGCGCAACAGTAGGTATCGGGGTTTTCTTGCTCACTAAATACATAGGAATTTCTGCCAACCCTTTGCATGCTTTAGCCACAGTTGCCGCATGTTTTTTGTTGTGGAATCCTCAATGGATTGCTGACCTTTCCTTTCAACTTTCATTTGTTGCAACGTCAGGCTTATTGATGTTCAGAAACCTTTATCTTTCCACGCGAGATTTTTCGTTGAGCAGACGTGTTTTGATTTACTGCATCAATAGCCTTTTTGCATCGGTTGGAGTCTTATTGATGATTTCTCCCCTTTTGCTGAAAATATTTGAGACAGTCTCTCTTGCTCCTTTATGGTTGAATGCTTTAATGACACCTCTACTTGCGTTTTTTGTCTTACCAGTCTGTGTGGTTGCATTTGTGATCAGCATGATTTTTTTGCACTCACTTCCATTCAGTTGGTTAGAAGTGAACGCCTTTGCACTAGCAGAGTGGGTCTTGGAAAGGTGGGCTGGGGTTTTACAAAGTTTAGGAGGAGAAATGTCTTATGCCATTACCATTGGTCACAAATGGACTTTTTGGGATTACACAGCATATTACACTTTTTTAGCTCTGTTGATATGGATCATTCAATGGTTCACTTCTTACAAAAGAACCTCACCCAAACTCAAAGAAATTTGAATCAAAGCCCTTGAGTTTTTAAGGTCTCCTGATTTATCTCCAATTTCTTCCCCATAAACAGCATACTGGATTGTTAAAAACCTTGAAATGATGAGCGGATTGATCTCTAAACCAAAAGTAGAATACCCTTGATTGTAACCACTCCTGACCGCAATAAAACTTGCCGTAGAATCTATTGGTATGAAACCCAGCTCAAGCCCTGTGTGGAGTCTTTTGTCAAAATCATTGTCATCTGTTCCCTGCCTTGTCAAATCTTTAATGTCAACAGCAGAAAGAAGTCTAAAAGGTCCCCATTCAGGTTGGATTGACAGACCGATGCCGATTTCCATTTCTCTGTCTTTAGGCGTCGTGGCGTCTTCTGCTCTTAAAAACTTCATACCACCAATGCTTTGTGCCACAGCTCCCAAAGTTATCTGAAGGTCACCAGGGATCCTCCATTGCATACCTAAATCGCCACCAACTCCACGGGCTGGCTCGGACGCACCTTTAGGAAAAAGAGACTCCGCATCCTCTCCAGCACTAATAATTTTTGATAAGGTAAAAGTACTGTAAGGAAGCTCCATACGTTTGCTAATGACACGAGCGCCCAAGCCTAGAATCAGACTGTTGTCATCGGTGATAGGGATACTCACACCGAACGCCTGACCTTGATCCAGACGAAAACCTAAAGACAGTTGAGGCAATACCGCATTTTCCAGTGCGATGATATTTTCAGAATCGTAAAAAGATGACGCACCAAAGGTCATAGAGTGAGCAATCGGAATCATCAGATTCAAAGACCCCATTGCGCGAATATAAAAGGTCTTGTCTAATACTAGCTCAAAAATATCGCCAACTTTTTCAACATCGTCTTGATTGACAGAAGCATTGCTAGCAGCCCTAACAACATCTTCTGACGCACCGACAAGTAAATTAAGGCTTCCATAAACTTCTTCAACCCTTGCCAGACCAGCAGGATTATAAAACAACGCATTTTCATCATGGCTTAAAGCAATGCCAACATTCCCCATTCCGATATTCCTGATGCCTTGACCTGTGCGGACAAAAGGTTCTGCCAGAGCTGAAGTTTGAAGCAAAAACACTATGAAAAAAACAAAAAATAGACGAATTTCTTTGAAATGTTTGATCATTTAAAATTTAGTTGATTCATTTAAACATCAAAAATTTGTTAAATTTTGGATATTCCCTATTTTTACACAAATTAACAAAACAAGGTAAAAAATAATCAGACTTCACGTGTTCTCTTTACATTTGGCTTTTCTTACTAGTATGATAAAGGAATTTGTTACAAACTCAAATGATTAGGAGGTCTATATGACAAAACTTATCACACGTTCAGATTTTGATGGTTTATTCTGCGCTGTATTGATCAAACAAGTTGAAAAGATCGGCGAAGTTGTCTTTGCTCACCCTAAAGATGTGCAAGACGGCAAGCTAGAAATTCAGCAAGGGGACTTCATTACCAACCTGCCTTATCATCCTAATTGCGGAGCTTGGTTTGACCACCATAGTAGCGAAGCCCAACGAACACAGTCCCCTAAAGTCAAAGGAGAATTAAAACTTGCACCGAGTGCGGCACAAGTGGTCTATGACTACTATGGAGGAGAACAAACTTTTCCCAAATACCGAGAGCTGATTGACATTGTCAATCGTGTAGATTCTGCCCAACTTTCCTTGGAAGAAATCACAAATCCTAAAGATTGGATTCTTCTTTCCTACATCATGGACTCCCGCACAGGTCTTGGAAAATACCATCACTTCCGCATCAGCAATTATGAGTTAATGACCAAGTTTATAGACTTTATTCAAACCAAGAACGTAGAAGAGATTTTAGCCAATGCAGATGTCAAAGAACGTTTAGACCTCTACCAAGAACAGCAAGAGGCATTTATCCAACATATCAAAGATACGTCTCGGGAGAATCAAAATGTTCTTATTAGCGACGTCAGAGACATTGAGGAGATTCCAGTGGGCAATCGCTTTATGGCTTATGCACTCTATCCTAATGTTAATGCGTCTGTTAGGATTGCAAATGGTGTGCAAAAACAAAACGTTGTTGTTGCAGTCGCACATAGCATTATCAATAGAACTTGTCAAACTGATGTGGGAGGATTGATGGCAAAGTATGGAGGAGGAGGTCACAAAGGAGCAGGAACATGTCAGCTTCCCCACGACACGGCTCAAGCAAAGATTGAGGAAATTGTTAATACTCTGATTCAACACGGATAGATAGCTTTGAGTGGCATAGGAATAGGGTTGTCACAACATCAAAACCCCAAAGAAGCTGTGATGGAAGCAGTTCAGCAGGCTTCCCAATCCTTAGAGGGTCGCTCAACCCTCTGCATTGTCTTCTTCACAACTCATCACGTTGTGAACCATCAAATCATTTTTCAAAACCTTCAAGAGACCTTACAGCATGACAACATTTCAGGTTGCAGTGCTTCAGGTGTTTTGGCAGGAAGCCAAGAAGTTACTTCTTGTGGGCTAGTTGTTTTGCTCACTAATCAAATTGATGCTGTTTCATTTAGTACGAGACAAACTCACCGAGAATCTGCCTCTGCCTTGCAACAGCTCAAAGAGTTTGACCTTTCCATCATAGAGCAATCTCAAAAACAATATGACGAAAGTCAAGTGATGCTTGTGTTTCCTGACCACTACGCCATTCAATCTCATAACATCATCAATTCTCTCAATTATCTTCGTTCTTCAAATGCTATCTTTGGAGTGTCTTCGTGCGATGATGGTTCACTAGAAAAAGCGTCTCAAATAGGAGGAGGGACTGCATTTTTTGGGGGACTTTCAGGGTTACTTTTAAAAGGAATCAGAAGGTTAAATTGGGGGGTTACCCTTTCAGGAACACACATAGGAGACCCTCTATTCATCACAAAAATAGAAAACAATGCTATTTTAGAACTTGACGACTTTCCTGTGCTAGAAGTCTTCAGGACTCTTGCTCATAGTCGGGGAATGCAAGATTTAGATGAAGCATTTAGCCAGACATTGGGAGCATTCAGCAAACAACAGCATTCGCAAGATTTCAATTCAGCAATATGGGAGACACGTCCCATTCACGGTGTTGACGTCTCAAATCAAGGGCTTATTTTACCGCAGATGATTAAGCCTTCTGACATTTTTAGCTTTATTCACTGCTCCCCTTACACGGCAATAGACGCATTAGAAACCATGTTAGCAGAACTTGATTTTATTGATGAAAAACCTAGCTTCGGGATTTATCTAAATTGCGCAGGTCGTGGTGAACAGCTTTATCAAAAACCACACATAGATGCCCAAGCTATTCAAAACAAGTTTGGTTCTATCCCTCTAATTGGGTTACAAGGAAGTTTTCAATTTGCGAGGTACCAAGAATCTATGCAACTGTACGTTTACACAGGGATTTTGCTACTTTTTTATTTATGAAATTCAAGACCTATTTGCTGTTATTGACATTATCCATAGTCTCTTCATGTGGCTATCGTTTTGAATCACTAAGCCCTCCATTACCAGAACAGGCAAATACTATTGCAGTTGCTCCAATTATAAACGACACCTTTCGTGCCTCACTAGAGACAAGAATTTACCGATATTTACAACTAGCTTTGCAAAACAATGATTCTGTGGTCATTGCACCTGAAAAAGAAGCTGACCTTGTGTTGTTCATCCATCTGAAAACATTAGAAACCACACAAACTACACTTTCAGAAGTTGGTCAAACGACAGCTTCAGAATGGAGCTTAACAGGAAGTTTGCGATTGGATAAAGGTGTCCAAGTACTTTGGGAAAAAGAACAGTTCATTGTTCGCAATGAATTGTCGTACGATGATAGTCAATTCAGTCAAGATGTGACAACCCAATCGCGTGGGGTAGATGATATTGCAAAAAAATTTGCAACACGCGTTTATGAAGAGATTTTTGTCAACTTTTAAAAAATTAACAATATGATCTCGTTAACCAATATTACCAAAAGTTTTGGAAACAAAACTGTCATTGATCGCTTAAGTTTGGAAATTCCTGAGAATAAAATTACAGTAGTCATTGGCGGTTCAGGTCACGGAAAATCAACAATTATCAAACTTATTTTAGGTTTTATCACCCCTGAAGAAGGTGAGATTATTATTGATGGCAAAAATTTGCTGACACTAGATAAAAAAATGAGAACAGAAATGCTTAAAAAAATTGGCATGTGCTTTCAATACTCAGCCCTGTTTGACTCAATGAGTGTCTTTGACAACGTTGCCTTTGCGTTACGTGAGCATAGAAAAGACATGAGCAAGCAAGAAATTGAAAAAAGAGTCACCTCAATGCTGAACCGACTTGGACTTTACGATATTGAAGACAAAAGCCCCGCAGAGCTTTCAGGAGGAATGAGAAAACGTGTGGGGGTGGCTCGCTCTGTCATGCTTGACCCCAAAATCATGATTTTTGATGAGCCTGAGTCTGGACTTGACCCCATTACAACAACAGCTATTGGAGACTTAATGGTAGAAATGCGAGACCAATTTAACATGACATGCCTTTCTATCTCGCATCACATTCCTAACTCCAAAAGAATCGCAGACAAACTGGCAATGCTTTATCAAGGGAAAATTATTGCAGAAGCCACTCCAGATGAAGTGGATCAAGTGGACAATCCCATTTTACAGCAATTCATTCATGGACAGGTAGAAGGACCATTTTGAACTAAATAGCATCTTCTCCTCGTTCACCCGTCCTGATACGGACCACCTGCTCAACAGGTAGGACAATGATCTTACCGTCGCCAATACGCCCTGTTTTCGCTGCGTCTTGTATAGCTTCTATGACAATATCCAATTTGTCATCTGCCACAATAATCTCCAGCTTCACCTTTGGCAAGAAATCCACCACATGTTCTACACCACGATAGACTTCTGTATGTCCTTTTTGCCTACCAAAACCTTGAACCTCAATCATGGTCAAACCTTCAATTCCTCTTGAACGAAGTTGCTCTTTCACTTCTTCTAATTTAAATGGCTTAATAATCGCTTCTATTTTTTTCATAAGGTTATCTTCAAATGTTATTTTTTCAATTTGGTGGACGAAGGTTGAAACTCAGGGTATGCTTCCAGTCCTGATTCAGCAATGTCAAGACCAGACATTTCAACCTCTTTCTCAACACGAAGTCCTATCGCTAGCTTAATAATAAACCAAACAATCAATGATGTTCCAAAACTCCATGCTCCTATCACGACAATTCCCTTGAGTTGTGCAAAAAGAGTCACGTCTGGGTTGAAAATTCCAACTGCTAATGTTCCCCAAATTCCTGCCACTAGATGCACAGACAACGCTCCTACAGGGTCATCAATCTTGAGTTTATCAAAGAAGCTTACAGCAAACACAATCAAAACACCTCCAACCATTCCTTCAATCAAAGCCACTCCTACACCAATGTCAGGACCTGCAGTCACCGAAACTAAACCAGCCAAAGCACCATTAAGCACCATCGTCAAGTCTATTTTTCCATACAAAATCAAAGTGGTGAATGCGGCAGCCATAGCACCTGCACAAGCCCCCATATTAGTAGAAACAAAAACCAATGAGATTGCATCAACATCTGCTTTACTACCTAATGCCAGTTGTGAACCTCCATTGAAACCAAACCAACCAAGCCATAAAATTAACGTTCCCAAAGTGGCTAGTGGTAAGTTACAGCCTGAGAAAGGAAAAATTTTGCCGTCTTTATACTTGCCATGCCTTGCACCAAGCAATAAAACTCCAGCCAATGCTGCCCAGCCACCAACAGAATGAACAATCGTAGAACCTGCAAAATCACTAAACCCCTCTAACAAACCACCATCACCAGTTAAGCCACTTCCCCAAGTCCAATGTCCTTGAATCGGGTAAATCAATGCAGATAAGACAACCACAAAAATCAAAAAACTAACTACCTTGAGTCTTTCAGCAACAGTTCCTGAGATGATAGAAGCCGCCGTTGCAACAAATACGACCTGAAAGAAAAAATCTGAATGCAAAGAATGATCACTTTGAGTGATACCAGAAAGCATCACCCCTCCACCAATGAAGGCGTTTCCTTCGCCATACATCAGATTGTATCCAATGAAGTAAAACATGATACAAGAGGTAGAATACAACAACACATTTTTTACCAAAATTGCAACATTATTCTTTGCTCTGGTTAAACCAGACTCTAACATAGCAAAACCTGCAGCCATCCACATGACCAACGCCCCACTGACCAGCAATAAAAAACTGTCCAGTACATACTTAACGTCACCTAGTGTTTCCATACATTTTATACATTCTAGGGTTAATCAAAGGCTATTATGCTACAAGATATTCAAAAGCTAATCAAGAGTTTTTTACTTGACTTTAAAGGCAAAGCGGAAATTAGTTTTTTAATTTTTGTCATAAAAATTAAATTTAAGGACATTGTTAAGTAATAAGTGATAGCTGATTATTCCGTTTTGCCATGAACAAAAGAACAGAATATTGTAATGCTTTAAGAGACTTGCTGTAACATTTGGTTTTCCTTCTCATTCTTGCCAAGAAATGTCTCAAGAGAGAATTATACCCTTCTATCGTGTATGTTTCTGCCTTGGAACATGTATGAATTTCTTTGGGAATGACTTGTTTGTAAGCCTTGCAGTGATCAGTCATCACCTGAAGAGGTTTTGTTTCCTTGACCTTGTCCCATAAATGCCTACAGGCTTTTGAGTCTCTGTTTCCAAGCACACAATTGATAAATTGCTTCCCACATCTATCAACAGCAATCCAGAGCCAGCAGTAGTTTTTTTTGACTGGATGTAGGTGTGCATTTCATCAATTTCCATAATTTCAATGTCTGTGTCCTTTCTTAATGCCTTGAGCTGTTCGCCAAAACTACAGACCCAATTATAAACTGAAACATGAGAACAATTCAGCAAACGACCGATTGACCTGAAACCAAGACCCTCCAAATACAACTCTAATGCTCTTCTTTTGATCTGTGGTGAGATTTGACCACGATAGGACACGACTTCATTGCTACACCATGACTATCAATTCAATTAAATGAACTTAATATCGCATATCACTTATAGTTTAACAATACCAATTTAAGAATATTTAAAAATAACAGAAATTATCACAAAAAATATATTTTTTCTTTTTTTCAGGATTTTTTAAACTTCACAAAACAGATCAAGTCACAAAAAATTTGATATTTTTTGAGTTAATTTTTCAACTATTATTTGACAGTAAAAATATTGAAATTAATCACAACATTGATAGTATCAATTTGATTAGTTTTAATCATAAAAACTCCAACTAATCTTTATCAAATACCAGAAAGTATGTTTTGAAAAATCTCTTGACGTTGTTGAATATCTTTTGAAGAAAACATCGGCTCATCTTGTAAACCTGCTTGGTCTTCATAACAAGGACGTTCGCTGGCATATAAAATACCCATTGGAACAGGAAAGTCAGGATTCTTCAGCTGTGTTAAAACCGAAGCAACCCAACTATCATGCGGATCATGCACTAAAATTTCAGACTCCTCTACATCTGCACGTTTGACAACATGAGGTTGTGCCTTATAGATGCAAATTGTCAATTCTTGTTCTTTCCCAAAAACAATCGGTTGACCTGCTTCCAAAATTAGCAAATTGTCTGCTCGTTGGTTTTTATGCACCAAATGCTCAAAAGCATGATCGTTGAAAATATTACAATTCTGATAAATCTCAATAAAAGATGTCCCACGATGTGCATGTGATGCCTTTAAAATAGAAGGCAAATCTTTAGCAGTATCCCAGCTTCTTGCAATAAAAGAAGCCCCTGCATGAAAAGCAATTTGCAGAGGTTCAAGAGGAGTGTCAAAAGACCCCTTGGGAGTGCTTTTTGTTACCTTTCCTAGTTCAGAGGTTGGAGAATATTGTCCTTTAGTCAGTCCATAAATTCTGTTATTGAACAATAGGATATTAAGGTCAAGATTTCGTCTTAAAGTATGCAAAATGTGATTTCCACCAATACTCAAAGCATCACCATCACCAGTCACAACCCACACAGAAAGCTCTGGTCTTGCTAGTTTTAATCCTGTTGCAACAGCAGGTGCTCGTCCGTGAATGCTATGAATACCATAGGTGTTCATGTAGTATGGAAAACGACTTGAACAACCAATGCCTGCCACAAAAACAATATCTTCTCGTTTCACTCCGATTTCTGGCAATGCTCTTTGAACTGATGCCAAGATGGCATAGTCTCCACACCCTGGACACCAACGAATTGTTTGTCCTGATACAAAGTCTGTTTTAGTAAGTTGTTTCGCTTCTTCTAATGCAACTGACATTTTAAAATTTGAATCGCACGTTCTTTAATTTCTTTGATAAAAAAAGGCTTCCCCTGCACCTTGGGAAAAGAGATCAAATCTGCTTGAATTTGACCACGTAGCAAAAAAGCAAGTTGCCCCAAATTCATTTCAGGCAAAAGAATTTTTTGAAATGACTTGAACACATCGGGCAAATTTTTTGGCAGAGGGTTTAAATAACGCAAAAAAGCACATGAAACCAGATAACCTTCTTTTTTCAAAGCTTGAGTTGCCTCCATGATTGAACCACATGTCCCCCCCCAACCAAGAATCAGCAAATCACCTTGTGCCTGCCCATAGACTTCAAGGGCTGGAATATCATCAGCAACACGTGCAATTTTTTCTGAACGGATTTGTGTCATGAGTTCATGGTTCAAAGCATCATAACTGACACCTCCTGTTTCCTTGTCTTTTTCCAAGCCACCAATGCGATGCTCCAATCCTGCAGTGCCGGGAATCACCCAAGGTCTCGCAAACGTTTTTTGATCTCTGGAATAAGGAGACACTTCTGGGTTGGTTTCATAATGAGGTTTGAGGCAGGGTAAATCCTTGAGATTTGGAGGAGACCAAAGAGATGCACCATTCGCAAGAGAGCCATCGCTTAAAACAATGACAGGAGTCATATACTTCAAGGCTAAACGAAAAGCTTCTATGATGATATAAAAGCAGTCGCTGGGACTTGTTGGAGCAATCACAGGTAAATGAGAGTCGCCATGTCTGCCAAATGCTGCAAACAAAAGGTCTGATTGTTCTGTTTTAGTAGGCATGCCCGTAGAAGGACCCGCCCTTTGAACGTCAATGAGGACTAAAGGTAACTCTGTCATCACAGCAAGGTTTAGCCCCTCACTTTTCAAAACAAAACCCGGTCCGCTCGTTGCTGTCGCCGCAAGACGTCCTCCAAAAGATGCCCCAACAGATGCCGCCATTGCCGCTATTTCATCTTCTGCCTGAAATGTTGCAATCCCTAAATGGCTCAACTTTGAAAGCTCGTGCAAAAGGTCAGATGCAGGAGTGATAGGGTAGCCTGAAAACAGCATCGGAGTTTCCGCAAGGATTGATGACGCAGTCATGCCCCAAACAATCGCTTGATTCCCTGTCACTTGTTGGTACCCGTCTGCCTTCAGTGGAGCAGATTTTACGTGATAACGAACATGAAAAAGCTCTGACGAAAGTGCATAAGAATATCCCGCTTGAAAAGCTGCTGTGTTGGCTTCTGCAACTTCTTTTTTAAACTTATTTTGAATCCAATCTAACGTTGGTTTTAAATCTCTTTCGTAAAGCCACGACACGACACCTAATGCAAACATATTTTTACATTTTTCTGCCTGACTCTTCGGCATACCAAGTTCTTCTACTGCTTTGATAGACAAACTAGACATGGGAATAGAAACAACACGAAAGGCATCAAGCTCACCTGTTTCAAGAGGGTTGTTTTCAAGCTCTGCTTTACGGAGGTCATTTTTACCAAAACGGTCAGAATTTAAAATGATAATGCCCCCTTCATCTACACTGGACAAGTTGACCTTCAATGCGGCAGGATTCATAGCTACCAATGTTTGCACACTATCGCCATGAGTGTGAATAAGATGCTTTGAAAAACTTAACTGAAACCCCGAGACACCTGCTAATGTGCCACTTGGCGCTCTGATTTCTGCTGGAAAATCAGGGAAAGTATTCACATCATTTCCCATCTGTGCAGACGTATTGGTCAGCTGATTCCCTGTGGTTTGAATGCCGTCACCTGAGTCTCCAGCAAAACGAATGATTGCTGTTTCCAACTCCTGAAAAGGCTGATCTTGGGAAGCCTTTTGAAACCCCATATTTTAATTGATTTCCTGAATGAAATGTTGAAAAGAATTGAAGTCAGAAGGTGGCATATCCATTGTGAAATGAAAGCTGAAGCTGACACGACTATTATATTTGATTAGTAAACAAAGTCAAATTATAAATATAAAAAAGAATCTCTAAAGGTTGTTCAATTTTAAGTCGTTATAAATAAAATCATTTCACAAGGTTGATTTTTTAGAAAATTCAGATTACTATGACCAAGTTTAAGCCTTCTTTATAATTTTAAAAATATGAAAATAGCTATCACTTTTTCATCCATCTTCTTTTTCTACTTACCAAGTCTTTTTTACTTAAAAAATTTTGAAGAATATGGACAGCATCATATATACAATTTAATCGCATTTTACTCATTAGGATTGCTTTTTATTTTTATCATACAATTTTTTCATAAACTATTAGGAATGAAAAGATTATTTAATGTACTAATTGCTATCACTATTTGGGTTGCTCTTTATCCTTTAGTATCAAAGTACAACTATGGCAAATTTGATGATTGGATTTTTTCAAACTTTGAAAATTTAATTCTATCTACAAAACTAGAACAGAAAATAGAATTATTAGCTTTTCTAATCTTACTAATAGTAATTTTTTTAATTAAAGAGCGATTAAAAAATAAAGTCATTCATATTTTATTAATATTTATTCATATTACATATTTTTCTAGCTTGGTGACAGAAATAAATAACGTTTATTTGGAAATGAAAGAATCTAACACACAAATAATTAAAAAAACAGAAGAATTTAAAGATATTTATACATTGTCTCCTAGTAGAAACGTTCTAGTTTTTATGCCAGATATGATGTCTGGTGTCTATTTCCAAAAAGTCCTTGAAAAGCAACCTGATTTGATTGCAAGTTTAGATGGCTTTACACTCTTTCCAAATGCTATTGCAGTAGGGAATACAACCCACACTTCTGTTCATGCAATTCAAGGAGGGGAATTAGGAACCCCTCTGCAAATTATGAAAAACAAACCAAGAGACATGACACTAGTGGAGTACTGGCAAAACCACGCACCATCATTTCTTGACGACTTTGAAAAAAATAACTGGAAGGTGGTCAAAGTTAGCCACACTCCCAATCACCAAGGAGATTCTGGAAAAAGACAAACTTATCAATTCCCATTAGATCATTTATTAGGTCAGACAGATCATGTTTCTAAATCTCGCTTTAGTCAAGCTGAATTAGTAAAAGTTACCAGTTTTATACTTTTTCAAATATCACCTCTTTTTATCAAGCCAAATATTTATAGAAATGGATTGTGGTTACTTCCAAATCACCAATCCAAAACTTCTTTTCAAAGCAATAGTAAAGATATTTCTCAACTAACAAAAGAAACTATACAATCTAACACACGCCATCATTATGGATTGCTCGCATATTTTAAGGGTTGGCTAGAATATGCTAATTTGGAATCTGACAAACCTGTCATTCATTATATCCATACAATGTTCACTCATTCTCCTTATTATTCACAACCAGACTGTTCTACAAGGGGAAATAAATACCATGTGAATAGTGCTGAAGGAAATTATAATGTAGTGTCATGTCAAACTCTTTTATTTAAAAATATTATTAATCAACTAAAGCATCTTAAAATATATGACCAAACTATGATTATTATTGTTTCGGATCACGCAAATCACGCACCAGATAATGCACCATTCGGATCAAACATTATCTTTGCTGTTAAACCTTTTGAATCAAGAGGAAAGCTTAGACAGTCTAATGCTAGAGTAATTAATTCTGATACACCTGCTGTTGCTTGTATCGCCATTGGGGGATGTCCCCAGTATAAAGGAAATAATCCTTTTAAAAACCCTAAAACTCAAAGAAGATTTATAACAAGCACAGTAGGATGGCCTAAAGATTTTGCAAGTATTAAAAATTATGAAAACATTGAATTTTATGAGGTCATAGGAGATTTATTTTCTAAAAAGAATTATCAAAAAATTTCTCCAAAGTAAGTATCTCTATTCACCAAAAATAAGTAAGCTGAGGAGCAAGACATCATAAGGTTGTGTTAATTTGGCATCATTTATGAAAAGATAGCAAGGTTGTGTTGAATCTTTTTGACCCTTTCATCTGTGATGCAAACAGACCTTTCATGGCATTTACCTGTTGGCTTGTCTGATAGAAAATGCCAAACCATTGCAAAAAGTTTAGAGGCTTTACAGAATGCAAAATCTCAACTTCCTGACCGTCATTTTCTAAAAAAAGCATTTCCTGTCAAAAGAGCCAAGCTCATAGATTCTGCCTATCAAAACATTCGCTTGATTGACAATCCTTTATACTTCACAAGCCTTGAAGGACCTAATCACTCCAAGTTAGATTATGCTGTTTTCGTTCCTAGCCAAGTTTTAAAGTGTTCTGAAAAAATTCATCAGTCAAGAACATTACTTAAAGCGCAAAGGACATTGCTCAATTTAGAAGAACTTCAAAAAGCATTTCCTAGCCACGATTTCAAACGTCTCCGAAGCCAGATTAATGAGTTATGCAAGCTAGTCCAAGTTGCACCTCGTGAATTTGACATTCTGACCAGACGCATTACGGATTCTGACGAGTTTCAAAATTATCTTGAAAAAAAAGAAGAATTTCTTGAAGAATGGGGACAAAAGAATCATGTGGAAGAATGGCACTCTTCCCAGATTAGATTAATCAGTAAAGACCTTGAAGTTGCTTATGATTCCATCAAAAAGCAAGGAAAGTTCCATGAAGCCCCTCAAATTTTAAGATACAAAGACCTAGAAAAATTCCGTCAATTTCATGTTACAAAACATCAAACTCTCTGTATTAGTCATTTAGATTTTTGGGAAACAGAAGAAAACCAAAGGCAATTATTAAAGCTACTGAGTGCTGTGCGTGAGAAGTTTGGAGGGTCTTCCCCCTTTCATTTATTCCGATTTGGCAATGGATTCACTTATTTAATTTGTGGCTTTGATGATGAATCATTCACTCAGTCTTTAACTGCTGGTTTGAATCAAGCCGTTGCTTCTCTCAAGCCGTTGCTTCGTTTAAGTAATGGAGAGTATTGTGTTTTGGAAGCCGATCAAGTGGATCGTAAATTTTATTTTCAATGCCTAAAAGAGGCTCTTCGCCCTTTCATTTTTTACTTCAACCGCACTTTAGATTTGAACCTATCAGCTTCTTTTTTAAAGTTTTTTGGGGTGTAAAATTTAAGATCAATAAAGAGCGTCTAAAGTGGATTGGTGATGATTTCGGATAAGATTTCTTTTGAGTTTGAGTGTTGAGGTAATCAAACCATTTTCAATAGTCCATTCTTCCTGAACGATGGCAAATTTCTTAATCTGTTCATACTTAGGAAAGTTTTTTGAATGTAAATCTATTTCGGATTGGATTAGCTTTTGAAGTTCATCATTGTCAATCTGACCCTCCGCAACAATTAAAGCGACATTGTAAGGTTGATTTTCTCCATAAACCATCACTTGTTTGATTAGAGGGCTGATGAGCAAAGACTCTTCTAAAATCGCAGGTGAAATCCATTTTCCGTTGTCTAACTTATAAAACTCTTTCACCCTCCCTGTAATAAACAGAAAGCCATCTTCATCTAAATATCCACAATCACCTGTCCTGAGTGAGCCATCTTGTTGCAAAACCTCCTTCGTTCCTTCTGGATGCTGATAGTATCCTTGCATCACATTTGGACCACGAACCACAATCTCATCTTCTGAATCTTCTAAAAATTCAACTTTCACACTGTCCAGAACTTTTCCGACACTTCCATAACGTTTTGAGTTTAGGGAGTTGACTGAAACCAAAGGAGATGTTTCACTCAATCCGTAACCTTGTACTAAAGGAACTCTTAAGGCATCAAAAAAAACCTCTATCTCTTGATTCAGTGCAGCACCTCCACAAGCTGCAAAAATAAGTTTTTTTCCTAACTTGTTTTTTATTTTTCTAAAAAGAATCCAATAGCACAATTTTTCTGTCATTTGATGATTGGACTTCACCGCATTCATGCCCAATTTAAACAGACCTTTAAGTAAAATAGATTGTGAAATTTTTTCTAAAACGTTTTGGTAAATTTGGTTGAACAGACGAGGAACTCCGACCAAAATTGTCAGCTCTGATTTTTGTAAATCTTCTGCAAAGGTTGCAACAGACCCAATATACAAAGACCCCCCGCACGCAATGATAGAATGTAACTCAATGACCTGTCCAAGACAATGTGACCAAGGCAAAAGAGGCATTGTGCGATCGTGGCATGTGGCAGGAATGACACCCAACAAGTTGTCAACATTGCTTGCAATATTTTGATGAGACAAACAAACGCCTTTAGGGTCGTTTGATGTCCCTGATGTATAAGTAATCGTCATCAGTTGATTGGGCTTTGGCATGATTGCTTCCATAGGGTTAGAAACACCTTGATTCAGCAAATCTTGAAAACACAAAGTTTCATCAACTTTAGAAGATGTAATGATTTTTAGAGGGAAGGAAACCTTTTGAGTCTGGGATAAAATGAAGGGATAGACAGAATTATCAGCAAAAATAACAGAAGGTTGAGCATTGTTTAAAATAAACTCCAACTCTTCTTGTCTTTGTTTAGGGAACATCGTGACCAATACTGCCTGTAAACCATAAACAGCATAAGCAAAGACAGCCCATTCAATACCATTCGGAGCAACAATTCCTACAATGCTCCCTTCAGAAACTCCCATCTCATCAAGGCTTCTCCTGACTTGATTGACTTGTTTCCCAAACTCTTCATAAGTGACCCACTCTGCTTGACCAGATTTTTGAACACTACAAAAACGACGTTTTGCATACTTTTTGACAGCATTTTGCTGTCTTTCTATCACACTTGGGTAATACTTCACAATCTTGTTTCTTGATAATGAAAAGAAAGTTCATCATTGTGCAAACTCACTTGCACATGTCCACCATCTGCTAGATTGCCAAAAAGGACTTCATCTGCCAAAACTGATTCAATATGTTCTTGGATCAATCTTTGAATAGGACGTGCTCCAAATTCTGGACTGTATCCTTCTTTTGCAATCCATTCTTTGACTTCAGTTGTTAACTCTAAAACAATTAATTTCTCCTGCAATTTATTTCTAAGCTGGTTAATAAATTTATCAACAACTTTCAAAATCAACTCTTGAGAGAGTGGATTAAAATATAAAACTTTATCCAATCTGTTTCTAAACTCTGGCGTAAATCCTTTTTCTAGCGCGTGTTTGGGAGACTTCATAGTATTTTTGCCAAAACCAATTTGGGTAGAACTCATCTCTGTTGCACCAACATTGGAAGTCATCAAAAGAATGACATTACTAAAATCGGCAACCGTGCCGTTATGGTCAGTCAAAGAGGCATGATCCATAACCTGCAACAAAATATTAAAAATATCAGGGTGTGCTTTTTCAATTTCATCAAGTAACAAGACACAGTTGGGGAATTTGCGCACACCATCAACAAGCAGACCTCCTTGCTCAAAGCCAACGTAGCCCGGGGGCGAACCAATGAGCCTAGAGACCGAGTGTTTTTCCATATACTCACTCATATCAAATCTCTGGAATCTAATATTTAATAAAGACGCTAACTGTTTTGCTAATTCTGTTTTGCCAACACCTGTTGGTCCTGCCATCAGAAAGCAGCCTATCGGTTTTCGTTGTTCTCCTAAACCTGCCTTTGAACGTTTGATTGACGTTACTAAAACCTCAATACTTTCATCTTGACCAAAAATCCGCTGTTTCAAATCAGCTTCTAAATTCATTAGAAAGTCATTTTTTGTCGTCTTGGTGTTCACCTCAATATTTGCTGCTTTTGAAATGACATCAAGGACATGCTTTTCTTCAACATCAACAACGTCTTGATCTTGACCTAATTGAATTTGTGCAAAAGCACCTGATTCATCAAGGACATCAATTGCCTTGTCTGGAAGAAAGCGGTCATTGAGATACCTGTTGGAAAACTCAACAATATTTTGCAAAATTTTTTGAGAATACTTGACTTTGTGAAAAGACTCATATTCAGCTTTCACACCACTCAAAATTTCAATGGTTTCATCAAAAGAAGGTTCATTGATGTCTATTTTTTGGAATCTCCTTGAAAGTGCTTTGTCTTTTGAAAAAACTTTATATTCTGAGTAAGTTGTAGCCCCAATGCAACGCAAACCACCTCTTGCAAGATTAGGTTTTAAAAAACTTGCAATATCTAAGACACCATTTGTCGCTGTCCCAGCCCCTACAATGCTATGAATTTCATCAATCATCAAAATAATATTTTTTCTACTTTCTAAGGCATTCATAATCTGCTTCATACGTTGTTCAAATTCCCCTCTGTATTTTGTACCAGCTATCAACGAAGCAACATCCAAAGAAAAGACCTCACAGTTTTCTAAAATTTTAGGAACAGATTTTTCGTGAATTTTCAAGGCAATACCCTCTGCAAGTGCTGTTTTTCCAACGCCAGGCTCTCCTACCAAAATAGGATTGTTTTTTCTACGTCTACACAGAATATGAATCATGTGTTCCAACTCTAATTTCCTACCAATAAGGGCGTCTAGTTTAGACTCTTTGGCAAGTTGTGAAAGATTGACAGTGTACAAGCTCAGGAATTCTTTTTGTGATTTTTCCTGTTGATTAAGTTCGTCATCTGGATCAGAAAAAGCCTCTTGTGCAAGGTGAACTCTTTTTAGAAGCGGACTTTCTGCAGTTTGCAAGTCTCCTTTATTGAGACTGATACGCTGTTTATCCTGAATATAATTGAGTAGATTAGTTCTTGAAACTCCACCTTGTGTCAGACAGTGGGAAGCGTGGGTGTTTGCCTCCCTGTGGATTGAGACTAGTAAATCTTCTAGGTCTGCATTTTTAGTCTGACCATCTGGTTGCACCATAGAAAGATTAGAAAGATTCAAGATCCTTTGTAATGCCATTGTCAATTGAATCTCACTTCTCACATCAGATCTTTTCCGTTCTTGCTCAAAAAATGCTTCTAAATTACCTTGAATAGATGCCGTATCACCACCACACCTTTCTATAATTCTACGCCCCTTTTCTGATAACAAAATACTATAAAGCAAATGCTCAATCCTCAAATGTTCATGTCCTCTAATGGTAGCTTCATTTTTTGCCATGGCGATACATTGGTTTGCGTCTTTTGTAAACATTTACACCTCTTCCATAGAAGATTTTAGAGGAAACCCGAACATTCTTGCCATAGTTTGTGTTTCATCAACTTTTGTTTCAGCAATTTCAAAATCAAAAACGCCACACTCTCCAATTCCGTCGTGATGAGTTTGCATCATAATACGAGTCGCTTCACTTTCATCTTTATAAAAGATTTCTTGCAAAAGGTGGACGACAAACTCCATCGTTGTTACGTCGTCATTATGTATCAAAACACGATACATAGGGGGGGTAGTGATTTTTATTTTTGGCTTATCTAAAACCGCTTCATCAATACTATCCATCATTTTTTACTAAAAAAAGGCTTAAACATTTATACAAAGAAATGAAACAAACTGTTCCAATCATCACAGAGGCAAAATTCCAACCAATGATGCCAGATAATCCCTCAAAACTGATATATCCAAAACGACTGCTATGTTGAAGAATCAAAGAAAAGGACACACCATCCAAAGGAAAGACATTTTGAAGAGCAGACAAAGCCCATAAAAAAATAGCACTCCAGAAAATCATTTTCCCTTGACGATGAGAAGACTTTTTCGTAGGTGTGATCATGACGAAAAATGCTATGCAAAACCAAAACGCTAAAACGCCAAACAATTCTACCAACGTTCCTCCCAATAATGCACCAAAAATTCCTAACCAATTTTGAACCTTTTCAGTTGGTACAATCTGGTGAAACCATGTTGGGTCTCGTAAGTCTGATGAAAGGATTGCTAAAGTAACCGTTGTTGTGCCAGCAAACGAAATCATGTAGCGAAAGACATTCAACATCAGTCATCAAGTTTCAATGCTGCCATGAACGCCTCTTGAGGCACTTCCACAGAACCCAGTTGCTTCATACGTTTTTTTCCTTCTTTTTGTCTTTCTAAAAGCTTCCGCTTTCGGCTAATGTCGCCCCCGTAGCACTTGGCTGTTACATTTTTTCTCATAGCAGAAAGTGTTTCTCTTGCAATCACCTTTGAACCGATGGAGGCTTGGATTGCCACTTCATACATCTGTCTTGGAATGAGCTTTTTGATTTTTGCCGCAAGGTCTCTTCCTCGTTCATAAGCATTTTCCTTTGGAACAATCAAAGAAAGTGCATCAACAGAGCTTCCGTTGAGGAGCATGTCTAGCTTGACTAAATTGCCTTTTTGATAGTCAATCAACTCATAGTCAAATGACGCATAACCCCGTGAGATAGACTTTAAACGATCGTAAAAGCTGATCACAATTTCATTGAGAGGAAAATCATAGACCAACATCACTCTGTTGGTAGAAGGATACTCCATGCTCACTTGGACTCCTCTTTTACTTTGGCAAAGCGTCATCAATGAACCTACAAATTCCTGAGGGGTTAAGATTTTCCCACGCACATAGGGTTCATCAATAGATTCTATTTCCATTTGAGGAGGAAGCTGTGAAGGATTATCTACCATGATAGACTTGCCAGAATTGAGATTAACACGATAGGCAACAGTGGGAGAAGTGATGATTAAATTGAGCTGATATTCTCTCTCAAGTCTTTCTTGCACAATTTCCATGTGTAACAATCCCAAAAAACCACACCTAAAACCAAAGCCTAAAGCAAGAGATGTTTCAGGTTCATAAGTAAAAGAAGAGTCGTTAAGCCCCAACTTGTTCAAAGCGACTTTAAGTTGGTCATATTGGTCACCATTGACGGGATAAATGCCACTGAAAACCATTGGTTTAGCTTCTGTGTATCCCGGAAGCTGTTCGGTTGCAGGATTGTCAACCAAAGTGATAGTGTCCCCAATTTTTATGTGACCAATGGTCTTGATGGAGGCACAAACGAAACCAACCTCACCGGTGTTTAACGTCTCACACACTTCTTTGAAAGGAGTGAACATACCTAGCTGGGTCACTTCATAGTCCTTACCCGTTGCTAAAAGTCTAATTTTATCCCCCACAGACAATGTGCCATCTACAATGCGAATAGTCATCATCACGCCCATGTAAGAGTCAAACCACGAGTCAAAAATTAAAGCTCTCAAAGGCTGGTCTGGAGTTCCCGATGGTGGAGGAATCAAATGTACAACGCTTTCTAGTATGTTTTCAATGCCCTCTCCTGTTTTTGCACTAGTGCAAATGACATCGGTTGTGTCTAGTCCAATAATCGTTTCTATTTCCTCTGAAACTCTGTCTATATCAGCTGTTGGCAAATCAATTTTATTCAGAACAGGTATAATTTCCAAATCATTTTCCAATGCGATGTAAACATTAGCAACAGTTTGAGCCTCTACACCTTGAGAGGCATCAACAATGAGCAAAGCCCCTTCACATGAAGCCAAAGAACGAGACACTTCATAAGTAAAATCCACATGACCGGGTGTGTCAATTAAATTGAGTGCATATCGCTTTCCATCTTGTGCTAGATAATTCAAACGTACCGTTTGCGACTTAATGGTAATTCCTCTTTCCCTTTCAATGTCCATATTGTCCAACAACTGATCTTGTGTTTCCCTTTGGTTGATTGCACCAACATATTCAATTAAGCGGTCTGCAAGGGTAGATTTTCCATGATCTATATGAGCAATGATTGAAAAATTTCTGATGTTCTGACTATTCTTTTCCATCCATAAAAATTGTTTCTAATGATAATCTTTTATTTTTCAAATGAAGCGTCTCCGCATACTTATACCATATTTATTAAGAAATAGGTAAAATAGCGTGTTTTTAAATTGATTGATTTGAGCTTTTATGAATACTTTTTTTTTCAATCTTGTCGTTGGATTTATCACCTGCTCCATTTCCATTGTCATTATTTTTTATTCAAAAATAAATCTTATTTTACAAAATAAGAAGCACCTTTCAATCAGAAGGCTAGCAACAGAAAAAGTTTCAGAAATGGGAGGGATTTGCATCGTTTTGTCATTTTTTTGCACTTTATTTTTATCAAGATTTCTAATAGAAAAAACAAATTTTGCGAGTCAAAATCCCTTATTTGGAGTAGGCAATGTCTTAATTCCTTTTCTGATTGGAGGTGCTGGAATAGCTTGCATCGGTTTCATTGATGATTTATTTAACATTAGAGCAAGATATAAATTTATAGGTCAAATCATTTGCACATTTCCATATCTTTTTTTTGGTTATGGGATTCATTCTATTGACCTACCTGTTTACGGTCTTTATCCACTTGGCAACTTGTCTCTTCTTTTCACTCTTTTTTGGATTGTCGCTTGTATTAACGCTGTCAATTTAATTGATGGACTGGACGGATTAGCAGCAGGAGTTGGGATTATTGCTCTTATTTTTTTAACAATAGTTGGAGTTTTAAAAAGCTACTTCACAATTATATCTGTTTCTGGAATTTTAATAGGGGTTTATTCAGGATTTTTACTTTTCAATCGTCCTAAAGCAACTATTTTCATGGGGGACACGGGGAGTCTTTTTTTGGGGTATTGTTTGGCTATTTTACCTCTTTTAAACAATGTTAAGGGGAATTTTTATCCTTTTAGTTTACTCACAGCAGTCATTCTAGGTTTACCTCTTCTTGACACTGCTTTCGCATTTATCAGGAGGTATTTACAAGGGGTTCCTTTTTATTCAGCAGACAAAAATCATTTGCACCACAGACTGACTGCTAAAGGCAACACAACTAGTAGAGCTGTTATCAAACTTTACAGCTTTGCAATCGGTTTTGGAAGTATAGCTCTGATTGGAACTTATTTTCCTAATTTATATTTATTTATGATGCTTATATCATTGCTTTTTGCCTACGCTATTTTGGTTTATTTGGAATATGACGAAATCAGAAAACCCTTGCAAATCATCAAAAACAAAACTTCTCTAAAAAAGAATAGAACCTTCGTTCACACTTTAACAGAAAACATAGACATTTTTTTTGAAAAAGATGAATCTATTGACGATCTTTTGAAGAGTTTTAAATTTTGGGCAAAGCAAATGAAAGTCGTGTCCTACCGCATTAAAGATCAAAATACTATAAAATCAGAGTTTCATTCACCTGCTCAACACGATTATTATGAAATCACTTATACAAAAAATATTTTTCAGATACATTTAACATTACATGTCAAAGAATTTCATTTAGACTCTGACGTAAAAAGTCAACTGATAGATGATGCAATCCTTTCTCTGATTCACCATCTTTCTAAATTCTATTCACCAACGAAGCAAGATTTTATGCAATCTTCGCAGGAGTTCAAAAAAACTATTCAAAGAGTCTATGTTTAGAAGATTGGTTAGAAAAGTGGGAAAGGTTACACGATGGTGTAACCCTATTTTTATTTGGAAGGTTTAAGAGTTGCGATATATGCAGCAATGTTTTGCATTGCTTGCTCATCTTGTAATGTCATTGCCATAGGACGCATTTGCAAACCATATATATCGTTGAGGCTTCCTCCTCTCTTTCCTTTTTTAAAGTTTTTAAGTTGCCTGACTGTGTACCAAGTTTGAAGATTGGCTAATTGAGGAGCATTCAACAACTTATTTCCTTGAGCTTTATCACCATGGCAAGACGCACAGAGGGCATAGCTTTGTTTACCAGCTTCAGGATTGCCTTTGATGAGATCTTGATGAGAATAAACGGGCAAAGAAGCAACATATTTTGCAACCGCCTTAATGTCCGACTCACCTTTGAGAACTGACGTGATGGGTAGCATTTGTGCCCCATAAATATCTTCAACATGAGTTCCTCTAATCCCTTTTTTAAAGTGCGTTAGCTGTCTTTCAAGGTACCATTCTTCTTGTCCCGTAATGTTCGGGGCACCAAATGTTTTCTTACCAGCTCCATTATCTCCATGACATGCTACGCAATTCTCAAACAACAATTTTCCTCTCTTTTCCATTTCATCAGAAAAAGCCACACCTATCGGCAAGCAAATCAACAAAACTGCTACGATTGTTTTTATCATCTATTCCTCATAAATTAAGTTAGGATTGATTGTGACAACGAACTCTGTCATTAAACTCATTGAGTCTAACATTTTTTAGATAAAAAATTGCAATATTTTTCAAACTGACAAAACTTTTAAAAGAGTTTTTGCAATTTCAGACTTTCCTACTGCCTTGACATGAGGAAAAGTCTCATTGAAAATATAGGCGACTTGCTGACCTTGCCTTTGACACTCCTGTCCAGAATTTGCCACAAGATAAGAATACCCCTTTTTCAAATACTCTTTTGCTTTCATCTCCAATTCAACAAAATCAGCCGACTCTTCATACTTGAAAGCGACCATTTTCAGTGATGAAAACTTTTGACAAACTTTTGCAATCACTTTTGGCAAAGGAGTCATTTGAATCGTCCACTCCCGACCACTTGGCATCTTTCCTTCAAATTTTTCTTTTGGTTGATAATCTGCCACAGAAGCTGAAAAAATGCCTATATCTACATTTTGGGAAGATAACTTTTCAAAAACGACCCTGTCATATTCTTCATAGGAAGAGATTTGTTCGTATTCCAAGTAGGAAGGTGGACTATCAGAACCTTCCCCAAGAAGTAAAATAACTTTTGCTCCTTGAAAGTAGGACTCTTTGGCAATCTCAATGGCAAGACGACCTGTAAAGCAATTTGTCACTCTTCTAATGCTATCAAGGCAAACGGGAGTGGCTCCTCCCGTGATCAAAATTGTCTTCTCTGCAAATTTTTGAGGAGTCAAAAGCCTAATTGCTTCAGCGATAATCACTTCAAAAGCAGGTAAATTGTTTTTTCCATTTTCTTGTCTTGGTTTCAAAACTTCAACACCAAGACTAGCCAATTTTTGTAATGATTGAGTCAAAATGGAGTTGTGCATCGTTCCGTGCATGGCAGGAGCAACCATTATTTGGCTTTTCTGCTTTTCTAGTTTTCCCAATGCCGATGCAAACAGTGTTAACACCACATTGTCTGCAACACCATTCGCCATTTTATTGAGAGTATTGTATGTCGCTGGAATGACAAGATACAAATCAAAATCATAGGACAAATGAGGAGACTCTGCAGAAAATGAATCTATCACTTGATGCAAAGATGCCCACTCAAGAGACCTTTTTGACACATATTCCAGTGCTTCATGTGTTGCAAATACCCAAACGTCAGCACCTTGCCTTCTCAATTCCCTTACAAAATCAACCATTCTGTATGCTGCAATACTTGCGGTCATCAGAACTGCCAATTTTTTAAACTTTAAACTATCGGAAGATAACGAGACGTCTCTGTCAGATAAGTCGGAAAGACTAGGAGGAGAAAAGTCCCACATAGACAGGCGAAGGAAATTAGAAAGACAACACAGGGTTTGCGTCAACATAAATTGACGCAAAAAATCATGCTAGATTTTAGCCTGCAAAATGAATGCAATCACAAGTCCATAGATGACTAAAGACTCAATCAACGCTAAACCAACAATCATTGGAGTAAAGATTTTATCAGAAGCATTTGGATTTCGTGCAATTCCTTCTAACGCAGAACTCACCGCAATCCCTTGACCAATTCCACCACCTAACGCAGCAACAGAAATAGCTAATCCCGCACCAAGTGCAATTCCAAACACTCCCAACTCTCCATATAACTGCTGTGTCGCATAAAGGGGAGCAGAAGCAATAGTGAAGAGCAAAGTAACCAAACTTTTTTTCATAAGAAACCTATTTATTTAATCTAAATTAAAGTTAACAAAATGGCGATTAGTGAGGCTCACTAACCGCTGATTCAAAGTAAATTGCAGACAACAAAACAAACACGAATGCTTGCAATACAGAAACCAGAACACCCAGACCCATAAAGGGAACAGGCAAAGCTACTGCAAAGATTGATGTAAACACCACAACTACTTTGTGATCGCCTGTCATATTTCCAAACAAACGAATCGCAAGAGAAAGAGGACGAACGCAATGACTAATCAATTCTATTGGGAACATCAGCCACGCTAAAGGCAAATAGGGTCCCAAAAACTGTTTTATATAGCCAGCACCATGAGTTTTAAACCCCATATAATGGGTCACCACAAAGACAACAACGCCCAGTGTGATTGTGACATTAAACTGATCTGTCGGGGGATTAAATCCGGGAACCAACCCTGATAAATTCAGGGACAAAATGAAGAATGCGTAAGTTGCAAGCAAAGCAAAAACAGGGCGACTTCCCTGACCATGTCTAATAATTCCAGACAAGAATCGGTCAATGCCACCTATCACAAACTCCACAACATAATTGCGATCCAATTTTCCAGAGGGTTCAACAACTGCCCGACGAAAAGGCTTTCCCACAATATAAGCAAAAATAATCAGTAATGCACAAACCAATAGCATATCTAAAATAGGCAAGGGATCAACTCCCATCCGTGCAAGTGGTTGCTCTAAAAATCCTAAGAGGAGACCAGACCAAGTCAATCCTCCCGCAGCAAATGCAGAAAATGGAATCAGTATAGAAAATACTAAAAAAATAACCCTACCTTTCATAGTTATTCAAAATAAAATACGTTTGGCTGTGTGAAAAACAATAGCAACAAAAAGACTTGAAAGACCCAGCAACAACCCTATCGCTGATATTCCAAAGCTAAAAATAGCAAAATATATCAGGATAGCAGACGTTCCAATTTTAAGCAAGTATAGGAACAACATTTTATTTTTAGCATGACTTTCACCAGCTAGAATCTTCACCACAGCCTTCTTTGTCAAAGCAAAATTGAGTGCAATCACCAGAACCCCTAACAAAACTGATGTCGCAAAATTCACACTATGCCAAATTGAAGCCAACACCCCAAGTCCTCCAACTCCCCAAAGCACATACTCAATTTCTTTCACAGAGTTTTGCATACTAACCTGATTCATCTTTTTTGTCCTCTTTTAACATTTTTTTTAAAACTCTATACAAGCTGCGATAACCAGCAATGATTCCAAAAATGACAAACAATAGCAACAGCCAAGGATCTGTCCCAAATTTCTCATCAAGATACAAACCAATGAAAGAACCAACAATGACAGACAAGCCCAACTCTAACCCCATTGAGCTTAGCAGTAAAAGTCTGGAATAAGATGACTTCATAGATTAAAATAAATTTTTTCAACCAAAAAACATTTAACATGAACCAACTGAAAAACGTTGCTGTGATTTGTGGAGGAAGAAGCTGTGAGCATCAAGTTTCTCTGGTTTCAGCAAAAAATATTATTTCGCGACTTGATAAAAACAAATATCGCATCATTACTATCGCAGTTGAATATAACGGGACATGGAGATTAAGTTTAACTGATGATGGTTTGATTGGTCAAAATGTCAAGGATATTCAAATCAATTCTAACAAACCTGAAGTTTATCTGGTCAAGGGTGGACACCTTCTTGACAAAGCAACATCATCACCAATAGAAAAAATTGATGTTGCCTTCCCCATTATTCACGGAACAACAGGGGAAGACGGCATTTTACAAGGTTTTTTACAATTTTTGGAAGTTCCATTTGTCGGTAGCCAAACCTTGAGTTCTGCCATTGCCAATGACAAAGAGATGACAAAGCGTCTTTTAAGAGACAATCAGCTTCCCATTGTCCCTTTTTTACCATTGAGATTCAAAGACCACCTTCCTTTTGAACAAGCAGTGAAAGAATTGGGGTCAAACATTTTATTTGTCAAACCTTGTCGTCTGGGTTCTGCTGTTGGGGTTTCCAAAGCCTCTAATTCAGATGAGTTTAAAGAGGCTGTCGCAACGGCATTTCAGCACGATAAGAAAATCATCATTGAACCCTTCATCAAAGCCCAAGAGATTGAATGTGCTGTGCTTGGCAATCATACTCCCAAAGCCAGCGATGTGATTGGAGAAGTCATATTAGAGCCAAATCAGTTTTACTCTTACGAAAATAAATACATCAATAGCAGCGATGTCGTGATTAAATCTGATCTTTCTGAAAAGTTGTTACAAAAAATCCGTCAATGTGCTGTTTCAGCTTTTCAATGTCTGGAATGTCAAGGATTGGCAAGAGTAGATTTTTTTCTCAAACCAGATGGTTCTTTTTTTATCAATGAAGTCAACACTCTACCCGGATTTACAGAAATTAGTATGTATCCCAAACTTTGGGAGGCATCAGGTTTACAATATCCAGACCTGCTAGATCAGCTCATTGAGTTGGCATGACAACCATCAATTTGGGAAAAGGATCAAAACTAGATTAAAAGCCATTTTACCGTAACCTCAAATTCTTCCAAATTCCTCACTTCTTCATGTTTCAATTATTGTTTACGATTTTTTAAGAACAATGTTACAATTCTGGGTTTTGCTTTTGACTTTGAGACATGTTGTTGAAAATTCACCCAGAAACACCTCCGCCAAGACTCATTCAAAAGGCTATTGACATTCTCAATAACGATGGTGTGATTATTTACCCCACAGACACCGTTTATGGGCTGGGCTGCAATATTTTAAGCAAAAAAGCAATAGACAAACTTCGTAGAATCAGAAAACTTGACGAACAAAAACCTCTTTCTCTCATTTGTTCTAGCGAAAGAGAAATCCAGACGTATTCATCAGGAATTTCCAATGCGACTTTTAAAATTATGAGAAAAATCCTGCCAGGACCCTATACCTTGATTTTTGAAGCCTCCAAAGCAAATCCGAAGAATATTTTACACAAGCGAAAAAAAATTGGTTGCCGCTTTCCAAATCACATCATTGCTACAGACCTTGTTAAAAGTTTGGGCAACCCCATGTTAAGTGTTAGCCTTAAAAATTCAGATGACATACTCTACAACAATCCAGAAGAACTTTATGAAGAATATAAAAATCAAGTTGATTTGGTCATCAATGGGGGAATTATTTTTGCCGAACACTCTACCATTGTAGATTTTACAGAATCAAATCCCAAAGTGGTTAGAGAAGGCAAGGGGTTTTCTGAAATTCAAAACTTACTCAATGACTAACAATATAAAATCAATAAAATCAATAAGTTAACAAAATTGACGTTGCTAGATTAACAAAGTTGCAAAATTTTGCAACTTGACGAGTCTGATGCTCTTTCTCACAAAAATTCTGCAAAATTTTGTTGTCTTTTAAATCATCTCTCAAATTAAAAAAATGTTGTGTTCACAAGGGACGTCATCATTTTTTAAACTTTCAATGTCCTATTAAGATTACTAAATAAAGAAGTTATGAAAATAAATATTCAAAAAGAAACACTCATAGAAGTTTTACAAATTGTAACAGCCATTTCGGATAAGAGTGGCATGAAGCCCATTCTTGCTAATTTCTTGATTAAGACAGAGAAAGACATCATAGAAGTTTCTGCAACCAATTATGAATTATCTGTCATAGGAAAATTTAAGGCAGAGATTTTGGAAGAAGGTGTGATTTGCGTCAATGCTAAACGTCTTTACGATGCTTGTCGTGAATTTAAAGAGGCTACAGTGTCTATTACATCGCTTTCTGACCTATGGATTGAAATTGTTAATGGAAATACAAAATTAAAACTTGCCTCCATTGATGCAGAACTTTACCCAAAAATTGAACAAAGTGACTTCTCCTCCAAAATTACAATATCTGCACAAAACCTGAAACGTTGTGCAAATATGACTTTGTTTGCATCGCAAATGAATGAATCTAGGCGTAATTTGATGGGAGTTTGCCTTTCTACTTTAGACCAGAATACGTCTCGTTGGATTGCAACGGACGGGCATCGGCTTGCTCAAGTCCTCTCAACTAATGAATCCATTGAATATGAAGAGTTGCAAGAGATTATTGTGCCACGCGATGCACTTCAAGAGATTATACGTGCTTTGCCTTTGTTTGGTGCTGAATTGCAAATTTTGTTTGATGAAATGTCTCTTCAATTCGTTGGTGAAAATATCATTTTTAAAACAAGATTGATTGATGGGAAGTTTCCAAACTGCGACCCAATCATTCCAAAGGAGTCTGATTGTGAACTCCAATTCAAAGCACGCAAAGAGGAGCTGATTTCTGCAATTAAAATTGTGTCCTTGATTAGTTATGAGAAAATCAAACCCATTAAACTAACATTGATGAATGATAAGCTCATCTTGGAAAGTGAAAAAGGTGAGTATGGTGAAATTACTGATGAAATTGGTATTGAATATGAAGGCGATACCTTTCAAATTGGATTTAATGCAAAGTATCTTCTTGATGTTTTGAATGTGATAGAAGGTGACACTGTGCATCTTTTCTTTAAAAATGATGCAATGGCAGCAGCTTTGGTCAAAGATGCTGATTCTTCTGAATTTTTATCAGTGTTGATGCCTTTGAGGATTGAATGGTAGTCAAAGAGATGAGGCTGTTGAACTTTAGGCTTTATGAAGACCAAAGCATGACATTTTCCCCAAACTTGAACTTAATTTCAGGTTTGAATGGTGCGGGTAAGACAAGCTTAGTAGAAGCCATTTACTATGCCTGTTCTTTGGATTCTTTCCGACCTTTCAAAACTCATTTGTTGACTCTTCATGGCAAAGAGTTTTCAAACATTTGGGCAACTATTGCGAAAGATGGCGTATTCCATAAAGTGAGAACTTTGTTAACGACTAAAGGAAAGCAAGTGTTTCTTGATGATAAAATTTGCCACAAAGCCTCCGATTTTGTCCGTTTTTTTTTGTAATTGCATTCACGCCTTCAGACGTCAACCTTTTTCGTTTTTCTCCCAGCGAGAGAAGACGTTTTTTTGATAGAACCTTTTCTTTCATCTCATCTGATTATTTTTTAGAAGTTCAAAGACTCAAGCAGGTTTTAGAGCAAAAAAATGCTTTACTGAAACACAAAGACCTCTCTCAAATTTCTTACTGGAATCAAATCCTTGCTCAAATTACCATGAACATTTGCAAGTTTCGTCAAGAATATATTGAGAAGTTGAATCTTAAATTGACTTTGCTTTTTCAGAAGATGACATTACGTCACGAAAAGTTGTCTTTAAAGTATCTTCCTTGTTTGGCAAAAGAGACCCTAAGTTGTGAGAAAGCTATTTTTGAAAAACTAGAGAAGCAGAAACAAAGAGAGAAAGACTATGGCTATTCCTGCTTTGGAGCGCATCGTGATGACTTCAAATTGTTTTTAGATGAAAAAGGAGACAAAGAGTTTTTTTCACAAGGAGAGATGAAAATCACGACTCTTGCTTTAAAAATAGCAATTAATGATTTAATCTCGGAAAGTTGTCAAACAAATTCTATTTTAATTTTTGACGACTTATTTTCAGAATTTGATAGGTCTGTTTGCAATCAGATTATGCAGTTTTTTGCTGACATACCAAATCAAATTTTTATCACTTCAACCAATTTTCCAGATCAGTTTAAAAATGAAGGTCAACATCTTGCCATCAGACAAGGTGTGGTTCATCACGATTGATCCTGACTATGTAATGACTTTTCTAATAAAAATTTATGCTTGAAACAAATAACGAAAAAATGGCAGAACAAGCTCAATCAGAATATGGCGAGAAAGACATCACCGTTCTCAAAGGGCTGGAAGCCGTTAGGCTAAGACCGGGCATGTACATTGGTGGGGTAGATGCTGCTGCACTTCACCACCTTGTGTTTGAAATTGTAGATAACAGCATTGACGAAGCACTTGCAAAATTTTGCAACAAAATTGAATTGGTTATCTATGAAGACGGAAGCCTTTCTGTTGAAGACAACGGGAGGGGAATCCCTGTTGGCATCCATGAAGAAGAAGGCATTTCTGCACTTGAATTGATTATGACAAAACTTCATGCAGGAGGTAAATTTGACCAAAGCAACTACAAAGTATCAGGTGGTTTAAATGGTGTAGGTGCTTCTGTGGTGAATGCGTTGTCTCAACATTTGATTGTAGAGGTAAAAAGAGAGGGGCATCTATGGAAACAAGAATTTAGAAGGGGGATTCCTGCAACGTCATTAGAACAAATTGGAGACACTCCTGAAACAGGAACTAAAACAATATTTTATCCAGACTCTGAAATCTTTGAAGAAACGACTTTTAAGTTTGAAATCATCTCTCAACGGCTTCGTGAACTGGCATTTTTGAACAGAGGTCTAGCTATTTCTATTAAAGATGAGAGAAGTCAGAAGTCTCACGAATTTAGGTACAATGGCGGGCTTGCTTCTTTTGTTGAGTTTTTAAATCAGAGCAAAGCGACATTGCACGAACAACCTGTTTACATAGAGGGTGTTTCTGATGATGTTATCATAGAAATCGCATTGCAATATAATGACACTTACAACGACCGTGTTTACTCTTTTGTCAATAATATCAACACGATTGAGGGAGGGACGCATCTTTCTGGCTTCAAAACAGCACTGACGCGAACATTGAATAATTATGTCATTGAAAACAAAATCAATAATGATTTGAAAGAAAAATTTTCAGGTGATGATGTTCGTGAAGGATTAGTTGCTGTGATTAGTGTGAAAGTTCCTGCACCTCAATTTGAGTCCCAAAAAAAAATCAAACTGACAAATAGCGAGGTGCGAGGCAAGGTAGATTCTTTGATTTCTGACAAATTGACCTCTTTTTTAGAAGAGAATCCGACCGTTGCTAAACGTATCATACAAAAAGCAATAGATGCCCAAAGAGCAAGGGTTGCTGCGAAAAAAGCACGAGAATTGACACGCAGAAAAAATGCCTTAGAGATTAGTTCGCTGCCCGGTAAATTGGCAGACTGTCAAGAAAGAGACCCTGCACTGAGTGAGCTTTTTCTTGTAGAGGGAGACTCTGCTGGGGGGTCTGCCAAAGAGGCAAGAGACCGTAAAAATCAAGCAATCCTACCTTTGAAAGGCAAGATTTTAAATGTTGAAAAAGCACGTTTTGACAAGATGCTTTCCAATGATGAAATTCGTGTTGTGATTACAGCACTAGGAACAAGCATTGGAAAGGAGGAATTTGATGTTGCAAAATTGCGCTATCACAAAATTATCATTATGACCGATGCAGATGTTGATGGAAGCCATATTTTAACTTTGATTATGACATTCTTTTATAGACAAATGATTGAGGTCATTGAAAGAGGGCATCTTTACATTGCACAACCCCCTTTGTATAAGGTAAAGAAAGGACGAAAAGAGTTTTATGTTCGCGATGAACAAGAGATGACAACCCAACTCACTAAACTTGCTTGCAGTAAGGCTTCTGTTCTTTTTGAAAATGGAAAAAGTTTTCAAGAACAAAGTTTGGAAAACTTAGTGACACACCTAGAAACATATTGCCACGCCTACAAACAATTTTACCTAAATCATTCCCTTGTCAGTTTTGTTGATGTTCTTTTAAAACATCAAATCTCTTTTGAACATGAAGGCATTGAACATATTCAAGAAAAACTTCAAAGTTTAGCTGAAAAATATCCAAATTTTTCATTAAGTATTCCTGAAAAAAATTCTGAACCTGTCAAATTTGTTTTGGGAGATTCTGAAGTGGTGATGACCAAAAATTTACTTGTGAACTTTGACATCAATCAATACAACCGACTGCTTCATTTGTCCAATAAATTGATGGAACTCACAGAATCAGAACAAGCAACATTGAACATAGATGACCAAACGATTCAGTGTGCTAACTGGTTTCTACTGTATGAACAACTCATAGAATCTGGAAAAAAAGGAATTTACATTCAACGTTATAAAGGTCTTGGAGAGATGAATCCAGACCAACTTTGGGAGACAACACTTGACCCTGAAGAACGTGTTTTGAAACGTGTTACGATTGAGGACGCTGTCAGGTCAGATTCTATGTTCACCGTGTTGATGGGAGACCATGTAGAATCACGTAGGCAATTTATTGAAGAAAATGCCCTAAAGGCACAAAATCTTGACATCTAACATGCTCCCTTGTATCGCTATCGTTGGGAGACCTAACGTAGGGAAGTCAACCCTTTTCAATCGCCTTGTCCAAAGTCGTAAGGCGATTGTCAATAATCAGCCCGGTGTCACACGCGATAGAAATGAGAGCATTATGGATTTTTTGGGTTCAAAAGCAAGACTCATTGACACAGGGGGGCTTGATTTTCATTCAAGCCAAATGAGTTCCAAAATTAGAGAACAGGTTGAAAGTGCCATCAAGGAATCTGATGCCATCATCTTTTTGACCGATGTCAGAGATGGTTTTTTAGATGAAGACAAACAAATTTTTCATCAGGTCAGATGTTCTGGCAAACCTTTTTATTTTGCAATCAATAAAACTGATTCTGACAAATTGAATGACTTGACTTATGACTTTTATCGCTCTGGTGCATCAAAAATTTTTCCTATCTCTGCAGAACATAATCTTGGTATAGATTCCCTCCTGAAAAACGTTTTTGCCTCTTTCAATCACTCACAAACTTCTAAACCAGCAAATCCTACTTTAAAGCTGACATTACTTGGAAAGCCTAACGCAGGAAAATCCTCTTTGGTGAATTGTCTGCTTGGTAGGGAGAGAATGATTGTTGATGATGTACCAGGCACCACTAGAGATTCTGTGGAGTCTATCATCACCAGAAAAGGAAAAAGCTACAGCCTGATTGACACAGCAGGAGTTCGCAGAAAAAACAAAGTCCATGAAAAAATAGAGCAATTTTGTGTGTCTTCAAGTCTTCGTTCTGCAGAACAAGCAAATCTTGTGTTTTTAGTCGTTGATTCTACTGAGGGAGTTTGCAATCAAACAGCCAAGCTGGCTGACTTGCTTTGCAAAAAAAACAAACCTGTTGTCATTTTATGCAATAAAATAGATTTATTGAAAACATCACAAAATCAACTAGAAAAACAAATTCATCACTCTTTGACCTTTTTAGAACATGTTCCAATCGTTTGTGTTTCTGCCAAAACTGGCAAAGGACTTGATAAGGCTTTTGAACAAGCAGAGTGGATTTGGCAACAATATTCCAAACGCATCTCCACCTATCATGTCAATTTAGCTCTAAAAGAGATTTTAATGAGGCATGCCCCCCCTGCAAAGTTAGGAAAAAGCACATCAGTCTATTACGGAAGTCAAATTGCTTCTGCCCCTCCAAAATTTGCCTTTGTTTCTAATCAACCCCAAGCCATTGATACATCTTACCAACGTTACATGATTAATAAATTGCGTTATCATTTTGGCTTTGAAGGTGTTCCAATCCAAGTTGTTTGGAGAAAACGAAAGAGACAACCTAAAAAGAAGTAATGCCCTATTTTTGGAGTGGTCTTGACATAGAAGGTCAAGAATATGAAGGAATCAGCGATTTAACAAACCCTAATTCTCTGAAACTTCAACTTAAGCAACAAAATATCTTCATGACGAAAATCCGATACATTGCCTCCAGTCAACTTAAAATTCCTATCTCCATTCAACTGTTAGTTGACTTTCTCCTTCAGCTTCAAAAGATGCTAGCCTCTGGCATTGGCTTTCTTGAATCTTTAAACTTCATAATCCGATACCAAAGAAATCCAACTTTTGCATATATCCTTTGCCAAATTAGAGAAGATTTGAAAGAAGGACGTTCGCTACAATTTGCTTTTGAACGATTTGAAAAATATTGGCCTCCTCTCTTCTTGAAATTAATGAGCGTTGCAGAATATTCAGACCAACTTCCTATCATCTTAAAACAACTTTTTGTCTTCTTTGAAACACGTCTAAATATCTCAAAACAAAGACAAAAGATGTTGCTTTATCCTGTGATTGTCTCAGCGTTGTCAAGTCTGATTTTTTTAGCCATCTTGATTTTTATTGTGCCGATGTTTGAAAACCTTTTTGGCTCTTTTAAAAATGACCTCCCTTTCACGACACAAGTTGTGATGATGTTCAGTTCGTCTTTAAGAACCTATCCTTTGGTGTGGTTATTGGCAGTTGTGATGATTGGAGTGATTGGAAAAATTTGGCATCAATATCTGGGTTTAAGCATCTTTTTAAGGTGGATTCCTATCTTTTCAAAAATGGAACAATCTACCCAAACATTGTTTTATGCAAGGTCATTGACTTTGACCACTCAAGCAGGCTTAAACTTTGGAACATCATTAAAGCTGGCAGAATCCATCATCTCAAAGGATTTTTTAAACGAAGTCCAAAATATCCACTATAAAATCAATTATGGCGAACCATTGGCAAAAGCCTATTCAGATTCAAAGCTATTTTCACCAGTGTTTGTGCATTTAGTGGCAATGGGAGAGTCTGTTGGCAATTTGGAATCAGCCTTTGAACATATCGTTGAGGTCAACCAAGAATGGTTAGAAAGACGTATGAATTTAGTGACGTCTTTTATTGAACCAGTGTCTATTTTGGTTGTAGCATGTGGAGTCTTGTTTGCTTTAGTTTCAATCTATCTTCCTATTTTCAGCACGGCAGAGTATTTTTGATTTGAAGGATTTTAAAAAAGCAGAACTGCCAAAAATTTAATCTAAAAACTTAATAGAAACAATTAAGAATGAAAGAAAGACTGGTTTTGATTTATGGAAATAACAAAGTGCTGATTGAAGAAGAACAAGCACGTTATGAATCGCATCTTTTAGCAGGACGTGATTCTGGTCTTGGCGTGCAATCTTTTAACATGCAAGAATTGCTTAAATCTTCTCAAGAAGGAAACCAAATTGAACAATTCTTATTGACCCTCCAAACTCCACCTTTTTTGATAGATTGTCAAATTTTCATTCTCTCCCATTTAGAAGCCATCAAAGCTCATAAAGATTTGATTTCAAAACTTGCTGGCATCTTGGAATCTATCACCAAAAGTTCTGATACATGGGTCATACTCACCGCACAAATGAATAAAGAGCAAGACCTACCTGCTGCCTTGCTTAAATTGATTAAAGCATCAGGCAAGGTTCATAAATTTGTCACCTACGATGATGCAACTCCAGACCAATGGTGTATGAATCGTGCGAAAAAACTGGGCTTAATCCTTCCCAAACCATCGGCATTGTTGTTGATTTCTCTGGCTGGTAATCAGCTGGCAAGGCTTGGTTCAGAGTTAGAAAAGTTGTCTTTATTGCTTCCCCAAGGTGCCACAGTGACGCAAGGCACTTTATTAGAAAACATTCGTGGAGGCACAGAATTTTCCATTTTCCGAATCACTCAATCCTTGTCTGAAAGAAAGCTGACCCCTGCATTGGAAACATTAGACCAAGTGCTTGGGCAATCACCCAACGAACATGCGTTGCTTTTTACTTTGATAGCAAGGCAATTCCGTAAATTAACCCAGATTGCTTGTGCTTTACAGTGTCACACTGCCGAGTCTGACATCCTTAAATCGCTTGGCTTGCACCCTTTTTTAGGGAAACGTATGATTGCACAAGCAAGGCTTTTTTCTCACAAAGAATTATTTTTTACGATCAATCAACTTGCCAAAATGGACATTCCCCTAAAGTTTCATGCAGTCCATGCCAAACAAAGACTTCAACATCTGTTTGAACACATTTGCAAGTATTAGATCTCATTTTTTGGTACTAAAAAAGAAGCTCCAATCGCACTAGAATATCCCCGAAGGAATGACGACCCCTGCATCTCTGATTTGCCTTCTGGTTTCAAACGTTCCAACCTCAATGCCTTTGTTTTAGTGCCGACAATCATATCCTGACCTCTTTTTTCAATCCGACCTGCCTCAATGGATTCTTTAAGAATGGAAACCTGCATGAGCTGAATCCTTTTGCCCCCCAGAAAAGTAAATGCACAAGGCCAAGGCAAGAAGGCACGAACCTTCCGTTCTATCACCTCAGCAGTTTCAGACTGCCAATCAATCAAGCCATCGTGTTTCACGATTTTTGAACAATGTGTCACCAAGGAAGAATCTTGTGCTTGGAGAGTAAATTGTTGAGAAAGAAGATTTGGAAGGGTTTGTTCCAGCAAGTCAGCCGCTGCATCACTTAATTTGCTAGATAAACTTAAATAGGTGTCATCTGACTGAATGGAAAGATGACCAGAGGAAGCCACGATAGCACCCGCATCTAATTCTTTGACCATTTTTTGTAAAGAGACCCCTGTTGTTGAGTCTCCATGCAAGATAGAAGACTGAATAGGACTTGCCCCCCTCCATCGTGGAAGTAGTGAGTAATGCAGGTTAAAGCTACCAACAGAAGGGACGTTAAGAATCTTTTGGGGTAAAATTTGACCGTAAGCACAAACAAGGTTCAGGTCGGGTTGAAGCTGTAAAAAATGCTGGTATTGTTCCTGTGTTTTGAAAGTGGTTGGAACAAAAACTTTTGTGCCGTGAGATTGAGCAAACTGATGAACAGGTGTCAGCTGGTCTGCTCTTCTTCCACTCGGTGCTTGAGTGTAAACAGCACGCAATTCAATTTTGCCTAATCTTTCAAAATGGTATAACTTGTCCAAAACAGGAACTGCCATTTCTGGAGTCCCCATAAAAACGACAACGGGTGGTTTCATCATCTTCAAAGTACAAAAAAGTAGAAATTAAATCAGTCTATGAGACATCAGCTAAAAGAGGCAGACATTCTTGCATCTTTCAATCAAAAAATCAAAGTAGACATGAAAAAGTCTTGGATTCAACACTCATTGATGCCATAATTCCTTTTTGCAAAAAGAGTATTTTATGGGACAAAATAAAAAGGATTCTATCAAGCTGAGCTTAAGCTCTAATCAATCAGAATTGGACGCCAAGCAACAGAGAATTTGGGATAACCTTCAAGATGTAGAATCTATTCCAACACAAGTTTTTTACAATGCGATAAAGGCAAAAGCTATCTGCGTTCAGTTGTCAAGGGAGGCGTGTGTTTTGATTTGCAAACAAGTGTTAAATCGCAAGTCTGTTGTACAAATCCGACTTGCTAAAACTCCTGATTCAGAAGATTTAGAACAAGAATGGTATGAAATCATTTCTACACGAGTAGCCAACATTAAAAACCATCAAGGTCATACATTCTTGATTGAACTGCATTTTCGGCAATATGTTCACCCAGAACAAGGCGTCCCCCGCATTCTCAACCCAGAGCTTTTTATTGCCAAAACCATCAGAAAGCCACCATGTACTTTATCTTCCTTGATACCAAGATATGTGGTTTGTCCTCTTTGTCAATCTGAAAATGTCGTTTATTGGAAACTTCGGGTGAAGTCTATCCTGACAGGTCAAAATATTTTTGGGATTCCTGTTTACTTAAAAGCCATCAAAGATTTTGATTTTTGCAATTATAATTTTTTGAGAGTTTTGGTGTGTCCTCAATGCTTGTTTGCAACAGACTCTTGGTTTTTATTTAAAAAAGATTACCAAGATATTCCTTCAATCCGTTGGGAATCTTATTTACAAGCATTTACAAAAAAGTGGACAGGTCAGTATTCTCAAAGAGAGTCCCAAATTCAAGGGATACAAGAAAACTTATTTTCAGACCAACGTGACCTTCAGAGTGCTGTTTGTGCCTATCAATTTGCAATAGAGGCTCACACTTTGTGTTTTGAACTTTCACAAAATATTAAAGAGAAAAGAAAGCTGATTTTTTTACTGCTCATTCGTGCAGAATTGTTCATGGAGCAAGGCTCTAAAAAAGAGGCAGAGGCAGACCTCAGAACAACATTGAATCTTTTAAAAGAGATTTTGCCTGAACTCAACCCTGCTTCCTACATGCGAGCAACTTTATTGGTTGCTTTGATTCATCTCTATTTTCAAGAGCTAGAGAAATTTGGAGAATATATGACGTTTTTGGTCAATTTTAACCATGACCACAGAATCCACCCCGCATCTGCTGTCGGTAAGGTTTTTAGGTCTTGTATGGACAGACTCAATCAGGCATACGAAGACAAGGAGTCATTCAATTCAAAAACACTCAAAAGTTTTCGTATGTAGCATGTGTAGTGAATGGGGGAAGGAATGAGAGTAAACTATTAAGTAGCAATGATTTGAATGACTCCTGCTTTTTCTTGCATTAGGTAAATCTGGTTGGCTTTGGCTTCTTGCATCAAATCTTTGTCAAAAGATTCACTGGCTAATCCTGAATGAAAGGTAAAATTTTTGAAGTGAGGAAACACAACAGGGAAGGTTTGCTTTTGTTTTAAAATCCGGTCAATGTCATTTTTTTGACCTCTACATTTTTAGTTTGAGGTTAAAACGTAAAAAAGAGGCACAGATGTCAAAGACGAGTTGAAAAATGACGTTTCTATCTCATCTGCTTGAGTCTGCAAAAGATAGACACAAGCTCTTCAGCTTTTGTCAAAAGCTCCTCACAAAGAGTCTCTTCTGCTAATCCCAGATGAACCTGAAACCCTTCGTAATCTTTGAAAATCTTGACAAAACTTTCTCTTTTTTTAAGCAGTTGTCCAAAATCGTTCAGTTACAGCACTACATTGTCTGACGCTTCATAAGTGAGTTTATTATTTAAGTTGTTGTTTGGTGAGTCCTGTCAAATGGCAAACAGTCTCTAAATCGGTGCCAGATGCCAACATTTTGTGGGCAATCTCAAGTTTTCCTTTCTCAAGACCTTCTTCTCTGCCTTTCTCAAGCCCTTCTTCTCTACCTTCTTCTCTGCCTTTCTCAAGCCCTTCCTCTCTGCCTTCTTGAAAGCTCTGATGTTTAACACTGTTGATGACGACAGAAAATTCTCTCCGCTTATAGATTCTCTCCAATTCTTGTGGTGTCATTGCAGCAGTATTAACTTGCACCAATGCTTTTTGGATGTGCGAATCAAGATTTTCTGGAATGTCATGCAGCAGTTCTGCATTTTTGACAAAATAAATCCATTGCTCTTTCAATTCTCGCAACTCTTCTAATCTTTTCTGGAATTTTGGCAATTCTACAAAAATCAGTTCAATGTCTCCAGAATAACGGGTGAAAAGTGTTTTTTCTAATAACTGAAAGTGATTAATCAGCTGCTCATTTTCTGCAAACATGACAAAATTGACAAAGTTCAAAGCAATGACAGGATTGATGAGCTGGTAGGGGTCTCCTTCTTGGAGTTGTGCAGAATAATTCTTACAGGCATTGTAAAGGATTCGTTGCTCAAAACCTTCATGTTTCAGCACCTGCATCTCAATAATGACTAACTTGCCGTTGTCTAACCTTGCTTTGACATCTACAAAGGAGTTTTTCATGCCCTCTAACAAAGGCAGATTGTAGGGGTCTTGCAAAGTTAAGTCTTTGATTTTGTGGTCATTTTCAAAGTGAACAATAGAATTGAGCAAGCTGATTAAAATGTCTTTGTTCTGCTCACTGCCAAACACCATCTTGAAGGCATAATCTGTCTTCATGTCTAAAAATCGCATCATCTTTCTTTTTTCCTTGAAATTCGTTGATCCAAAAATTCATTAAAAACTTCTTCTACTTGCTCATTTAGACTTGTTCTATATCTCTGTTGTTGTTCTTTGGAGGTGCTTTTGTGAGAAGGACAAATTACCTCTACTTCATCTGCTTTGGTCTGTAAAAGATACGAACCAAGCTCTTCAGTTCATGTTTTGGTGAGAACCATTTGCAAACCTCTCCCTAGCAGAAAACGAATTTTCAGGATTCTATTGCCTCCAGCTGTAGCTGCAGCGAAGAAGAAGTAATGACCTGTAATTCTCCCGCTTGTTCTTGAAAAAGATAAATGCCTTCTTCTTCTGCCTCACTGATGAGTTCCTCATAAAAGATTTCTCCAGCTAAACCACAGTGAATTGTATAGTCTTGATAACTTGGAAACAATTTAGGGAAGGTCTCTTTCTGCCGAAACACTTGTTGGAAATCCTTAACATGAGGCTTACGTTTGACTTCTATCAAAAGCAGATGCTTTGTTTTACTGAACAGTACGAGGTCATATTGAGCCGTGATGCCATTATCTTTCCCTTTGAGGTTTTGTTCCACTTCGTCGTAGCGAATGCCACCAATTTCAATGAAACCATTTTTTTCTATAACTTGTTCCACAGAACGGCGCAGACGATTTTCTAAAATCTCTGAAGTATTGCTGATGAAGTTTTCCATCTTCTGAATGCCCCGCATCATGCTGGCAACTGCTGGTCTGAGTTCTTGAAGTTGCAAAGTGGTTTCGGCTTGCTGTTTGGCATTTTCTTCTTGCTTTTTTGTCAGTTCTTCCAACTGCCTGCTGTTTTCCTCTTGTCGTTTGGCATTTTCTTCTTGCTTCTTTGTCAGCTCTGCGATTGCCTTTGCATTAGAAGCAACCAGCTCTTTTAATTCTTCATCAGTCATTGTTTGTCTCCTTAAAAATATAGGCATTGTTAAGTAATAAGTGATAGCTGATTATTCCGTTTTGCCATGAACAAAAGAACAGAATATTGTAATGCTTTAAGAGACTTGCTGTAACATTTGGTTTTCCTTCTCATTCTTGCCAAGAAATGTCTCAAGAGAGAATTATACCCTTCTATCGTGTATGTTTCTGCCTTGGAACATGTATGAATTTCTTTGGGAATGACTTGTTTGTAAGCCTTGCAGTGATCAGTCATCACCTGAAGAGGTTTTGTTTCCTTGACCTTGTCCCATAAATGCCTACAGGCTTTTGAGTCTCTGTTTCCAAGCACACAATTGATAAATTGCTTCCCACATCTATCAACAGCAATCCAGAGCCAGCAGTAGTTTTTTTTGACTGGATGTAGGTGTGCATTTCATCAATTTCCATAATTTCAATGTCTGTGTCCTTTCTTAATGCCTTGAGCTGTTCGCCAAAACTACAGACCCAATTATAAACTGAAACATGAGAACAATTCAGCAAACGACCGATTGACCTGAAACCAAGACCCTCCAAATACAACTCTAATGCTCTTCTTTTGATCTGTGGTGAGATTTGACCACGATAGGACTTGGTATATTGATAGTTGCAGGCATTGCAACGCCTCCTCGGTTTACCATATAAAAAACCATTCTTAACCATCTTCTCACTTTCACATCTAGGACACGACTTCATTGCTACACCATGACTATCAATTCAATTAAATGAACTTAATATCGCATATCACTTATAGTTTAACAATACCGAAAAAAATTTTAAATCTCTTGAGAAAATAGAACTTAAAGAGGCTTTAAATATTAACGGGGTTCTTGAAATGCTAGATAAACACTTTAGCAATAAAACCAGTTCAAGATTACCTGTGATTGCAATTTATTCTATTTATGAAATTTTAATTCCAGTTCTCTCCAGATATAAGTACAAAAAGCTAATCCCTTTAGAAGTTCATACAGCCTCTGATAAACACAGCTTTGGAGATATAGAAATCTATGATTACGAAGATAATCCTTTTGAAATCATTGAGATCAAGCACAATATTCCTATTACAAAAGATTTGATTTTGGATATTGTCAAAAAATTAGAAAATGTTCAAGTAGATCGTTACTACATTTTGACTACTTTTAAAAATGGATTTGCAAATGAGAAAATTGAAAATGAGGTAAATGATTTGATTTTGGAGATTAAAATGACTCAAAATATTGATATTATTGCTAATGGTATTTTAATGAGCATTAAATACTATTTGAGATTTATAGATGATTATAAAATATTTTTAGATACGTATACTAAGAACTTAATCAATGATGCAAAATCTTCAACAGAAATTAAAAATCATCATATGGAAAATTGGAAGGAACTATTAAATAAGTCTGGTCAAACTGTTGAATGCAAATAAAATAAACCCAAAACAACTACTTTTTATAAATAGCTTTCGTATGAACGGGGTTGGTCAGTTGGTGGTGGGAACTGTTGCAAGCTGTCTTGCTCTTCCAACAGACTTTCGGTGTTTTCAAATTCAATGTTATGTGTTCCCAAGTAGGTGACAATGAGAGCAAGTAACGCAAAGAAAATAATCAACGCTTTTTTTTCACGAGGGTCAAGGTCGTTGAACATAAGATTTCATTTGGTGGGATTGGTCATAGTTGGGTGTTCGTCTTCTGGTGGTTCACCTGTCTATCTTTACCCACTGGCAGAAGAACAAGAGGCAAGACGAGTCTGTGAGCTTGTTTATGAACCTGAATATGCTGTTTTGCTAGGGAATGCAAGGCAGTCACCAATTTCAAAGATTGTTGCCACCGAGAAAGGCGTGATTGTTTTTTTTCTGAATGGACACATCGCCGCTTTGCCTATTCAAAACTCTTTACCACATTCTAAATCACTCTATTGTGACGGCAGGAGTCTGCATCCTCCCTGCATTGAAGGAGACAACTGGGACAAACGTTGCAGAAGAAAAACACGACGTTGAAAATACGAGAGGGGAGACTCGAACTCCCACACCTTGCGGCGCCAGATCCTAAATCTGGTGCGTCTACCAATTCCGCCACTCTCGCCTAAAAGGAAGACATTATAATTTGAAGAATCAAAAATGTCTAGGATATTAGTCAGATTGACTAAAACGCAAGTTTTGTATTGTGAAATGAATTTGAGAAGAACTTGTTTTGAGCATTGCAGGCTTGCTCTACATTTATATTTTGACTCTTGATTTCAGTTTAGCAAAAATTGTCCTTGCGTCTTGTGGTTCATATAGTGCGAACATCAATATTGCCAAAGTGATGCTCAAAATCAAAGTGTTATGTTCTTCTGGTATAAATGGAAAAGCTCCATCGGGGTCTAAACTGTTAGACAGACCATGATAAACTGCAATAATCCAAATATTACGTGTGATCACCACAAAGATTGCATAAGCGATTCCCATAGCAGTAGTAAAAGTGACCTGATAAAGAACATGTGACAATGGCATGCCAGCTAGTATATTCATGCTGTGCATCACTCCAAACCCCACTGCAGTTACAAGCACAACTTTCACAATGCACTTTTCATCACCCGATTTTAAATAAACATAAAACATTGCTAGCAATAAGACTGCACGGAATTGAAGTTCTTCTAAAAATCCTGTGGATTGATTGGACAATAAGACAATGAAGATAGGACGTCCTTCACGAATACTCCAACCATTGACTAAAAATGCAGGTAAAAGGATTGCCAAAAAAGGAAGAGCAATGACCAACAACTGCCGTTTATTAAATGACCAGTTGTTTAGCACTCCCAATACATTGGCTTTGTATAGCATTAATCCGAATCCAAATGCCATGACAAATTTCACCGACAGTAACCAAAGACCAAAAGTTACACCCTTTCCGAAAAGAGCTTGTCCGCCTAAAAACGCGGGTATCAACAAAACTGCAGTCACGAAAGAAAACGCTATCGCTTTTGGATATGTGTATCTTTCAAAAAATGTTAGTACAAACATGATTCAATGACTTCTAAATTTAAAATGACCTAAAAACGACTCTTGCCTCAAAATTTGGGAGGTGCCCATTTTATCAAATACGCTTTTGCCTCAAAATTTGGGAGGTGCCCATTTTATCAAATACGCTTTTAGTTGTCTAGTTGAGGTGATGAGAATCTCCAAAAGTTTTCGTGTTTGATTTGGTCAAATGAAGATATTGATTGGTGCTTTGTAGTTGGTCTTCTCTGTTGTGAGTGATGTAGAGGGTTGTGAGGCTAAAAGTCGCAATGGCAAGGTCAATTTTTTGTAAGACTTGTGTGCGTGTTGCGTAGTCCATTCCCTGACAAGGTTCGTCAAGGATTAAAAGTTTGGGGCTTTTGACCAATGCACGTACGAGCAAGCACAACATCTTTTGACCGTATGAAAGCTGTGAAAACCTTTCTTTTTTCCAGTCTAAAAGTTGAAAAACTTCCAACCATTGATTTGCGATTTCTTGTTGTTTGTTGTTTGGCGTTTGATAAAGTCCAATGGAGTCAAAAAAACCAGACAAAATGACAGCGTAAATAGAGGTTTGAGTGGGAACATGAGCATCGTATGTCAAATGAAGTTCAGGAGACAACAAACCTATGCTTGACCGTAATTCTTCAAGAGACTCGCCTTTGCCTCTTCTCTTGCCAAAAAGGTAAACTTCGTTTGAATGAACTTGTAAACAACTGCCATAAATTAACTTGACCAATGTGGATTTGCCTGTGCCATTTGCTCCAATGATTTGCCACTGGTCGCCTGAAGAAACCCTCCAATTAAAATCCTTCAAAATACTTTTTTGACCATAAGACACATTGACATTAATCATCTCTACTAAAGTTGATTTGTCAATATGTTGTAATGGCTTGGGAATGTCAAGACTAGCCACTTGCTGAGGTTCTCCGTAAAACTCTGCAATTCTTGTCTTTTGCAAAATTTTGTCGCGATTCCCTTGGTCATAAACTTGTCCTTGTTTCAGACACAGAGCATGCGTCAAAAAAGCAGGAATGTCATCAAAGCGATGTGAAGCCAAAATAAAGGTTGTGGTGTGAACCATACCTTCTAGCCATTTCGCAAAATCTTTTTGAGATGAAGTATCTAATCCCTCAAAGGGTTCATCTAGTATGACTAATTTGGGAGAATTGAATAACGCTTTGACAATTAAGACTTTTCGGGTTTCTCCATTGGATAATGCTGTGATGGGTTGTTGTAGCAAATGATGAATGGCAAATTTCTCAACCAATTTGCATGTGGATTCCTTTTGCAAAACATCATTGACCTGAATGTCTTGAAAGGATTCAGAAAATGCTTTGGCTTGGTCGTCAATCATGGTTTTTTGCAGTAACTGGAGTTGGGTGTCAAAGGAAAGAAGTTTGGTTTGGTGATGCAGGTTTTCGCATTTTTGCAATGAACCTTCAGAATAATACAAAGAGCCTTTGAGGACTTTGAGTAATGAAGATTTACCGCTGCCGTTATGACCAATGACTGCCCAATGTTCACCACGATTCACCTGCCAAGAGACGTTGCGTAGAATCCATTTTTTACGGAACAGCCCCAAGTTTTTAGTCTCAAATAATAGTTTGCTTGTCATTGAGTAAGACAACTTTTTAAGATAACGTTTGTTGTTGTGAAGGGTCTCATTTCACTAACAACACTTGAGATTCATCAAACATTTTTTTGACTTGATGACTAAAGTAAAGGAAGCATATTTTGAATGATGTCATAGTGGTCATCAAACATTTTTTGACGAGAGACGTCACTTAATTTTGCCCAGAATACTTTGGAATGTTTGCCTTTGACTTTAGGCAGGGACGTCTCATTATGCAATGCAAACATCAATGTATGTGAGATGGCACGACCTTTTGTTGAGCGATGGGGGTCATCAAATACACGTGAAGTGTGATGAGACCCTTTCAAGACAGGAATTGGAACTTTCAAACGGACGTCATCTTTTAAATGAGAAAGAGCGGATTCAAGAACCGTTTGCTTGGACTGTAAAAACCGACCGGGCAATGACCATAATCCCACACCCGGACGAGACCTTCTTTCTACCAATAACAAATACCCTGATTGCACAACAAGTGAATCTACAGTGATGAAGATAGGCACATAAGGGGCAGTTTCCCAAACCTTGTCATAGCTTTGGACAAATTGATAATCTTCTTGGATTTGCTGGTAATGTTCTGTTTTTAAGAATTGAGCAAGGAGTAACTTAACCGCATCAGGAACACAATCAGGCAAATGACCTTCTAAAAACATTTTTCGCAAAGAGGCAGAGCTGACCCCTTCCACATGAGAAGCCTCCACTGATTCTAAATCAGGGAACAAACGATGAAAGAATGCTGTGTTTTTTTGCCGATGACCAATCAAACCGATTCTCTCCCCTTTGGAATACTCTGCAATGAGTTTTTGCACTTGGCAAATCCATTTGGCTTCGTTGTACAGGCAGTCTTCCAGTGGCAAAATAGTCAGTTGTTGTTTGAAGGACGCACATGTGTTCAAAAGCATCTCTTTGCGTTCCTCAAATGTAAAGGGGTTTCTTGCAGTCCGTGGCATGTTCACAGAACCAATCAGAATCAGGAGGTGATGAGTGTGTTGGAAGGCTTCTTTGACGACTTGCAGATGTCCATGATGAAAAATCTGGAATCTGCCAATGAAGACAAGACAATCATAATTTTTTTGCATTATCGGAGAGCTTCCAATGAGGAAAGTATCAGTACTTCGTGTGATTTTTTAATATGAGAATGATTGTTTTCAATATCTCTGTTTCCTAGAATTTTTGAGATTCTGGTTTCTCCCTGCCCCATCGTGTACTGCCAAGAAGGATACTTTAAAGTATAGTCTTTATAATACTCTCTACTTTTTGAGCAATCGTTATAAGAAACAATGAAGCCTCCTTGATGTTGATTTAATAAATCTCGCAGTTTTTCATGGTCAAAATTTTTATGATGAAAAGGATTATTACGTTCTGGGTAAATTCCTGCAAACATTTGGCTAGTTGAATCATCTTGTTTTAGAAAGTAAGGAGGATCACAATAGAAAAAGTCATTTGGGTATTTTTGAAACATGACTTCAAAAGTCTCACAAGTAACTTGAATAGTCGCATCAAAATCTCTTACCTTTTCTAGCATTTTTTGATACTTGCCTTCATTCAAGTAAACATTTGATGCCCAACCTATGTAAGAAGGTCCATAGGACAAATTATGATTGAAGAAAAAATAAACAGCTTGGTCTAACTTAGACAATTCAAGTTGACCTTTTCTATGTAATTTGCAAATTTCTTTGACACGATTATATTCTTTTTTAGTGGGTTCAAGATTATTTAGTCCTTCATAAAGTACTGCAGGTTCATTGATTTGATGATGCCAATAATTCGCCAAGTCTATGTTAATGTCACTACCAATGACCTCAATACCTAATTTTTGGGCAATGGCAATTTCCACACTGCCCCCACCAAAAAATGGAGAGATGATTCTTTTGACTTGAGGAAGTTCCTCTATCACATAGCCAACTGCCAAACTTTTGCCACCTGCATAACGTATCGGAGACAATGCCAATCGTTTATATTTTGACCTGTGACCTTGAAGGCTTAACAACAAATTGGCTTTCTTGTCTTCAAAGGAAAGACACTTAGAAAAGTCAAAGTCTTGTTGTTCCATATCAAAAAATCACTTCATTTCACGGATACGCGGGTTGATTAAGCCATAAGAAAGATCAACTAGTAGATTCATAAAAATAGTGATACAAGCAATTAAGAGAAGCCCACCTTGTACTGAAGGGTAGTCTCTGCGGTAGATGGCATCAACCATCCATTTACCGATGCCGGGCCACGAAAAGATGGTTTCGGTCAGGACTGCACCTGCAAACAAGACATTGATAGACAACCCCAGTACTGTGACGATTGGTACCATGGCGTTACGTAGGCAGTGAACATAGGTCACTCGCCATTCTGGGATTCCTTTGGAACGTGCTGTTTTGACAAAATCTTCTTGTAGAGATTCCAACATGGCAGAGCGTGTCTGCCTTGCAATAGAAGCCATTGGAATTGTTGCCAAGACGATTGATGGCAAGATTAGATGATGCAATGTTGACAAAAACGCACCTTCTTCATCGCTAAGTAGGCTGTCAATGGTCAAAAATCCTGTCACTTCTTCTACATAAAACAAAACACTGATTCTGCCTGAAACAGGAGTCAAACCCCACATTCCTGAAACTAGAACAATCAATAACAATGCCCACCAGAAAATGGGCATAGAAAATCCTGTCAGTGAAAAGGTCATCACACTATAATCCCAAACTGTTCCTTTTTTGACAGCGGCAATAACGCCTAGCGGAATGCCAATGAAAGCGGCAAGCACTAAGGCAACAAGAGAGACTTCAACTGTTGCAGGAAAAAGTGAAAAAAACTCGTCCATGACAGGTTGTTTAGTCACAATAGATTTGCCTAAATCTCCTTGAAATAAATTCCCCAAATAAATCAAGTATTGTTGCCAAATAGGTTTGTCAAACCCATATTGGATTTTGATCTGTTCGTAACGTTCGCCAGAAAGACCTCGTTCTCCACCAATAAGCAAGACAGGGTCGCCCGGTAGCATTCTAATAAATGCAAAAGAAGCAATCGTAACCCCTAAAAGAGCTGGAATTAAAACACTCAAACGTTTGATTAAGAATTTAGACATGGCTTTAAACTAAAATGTTTTTTAGGAAGGTGATGATCATTTTAAAAACAAGAGGGATGAGCAACAACATTTTCGTTAATATAAATCAACGATGGAATGTAGAATGGCAAAGGATTTGTCGTTAGCTTTCTCCTCTGCCAATATGAGCAGAAGAGAAAGAATTGAGATGCCTAATAACCAGATTTGTCTTTATAAAGTTCAGTTTTTCCGTTAGTCCACTTGTAAACAACAAAAGGAAAGTTTTTCATGTCTCCTTTTTTGTCAAATGCAATTTTTCCTAGTACGGACTTGAAGGAGTTTTCTCTTAGAAACTCTGCAAGTTTGTAGGCATCAGTTGTGCCTGCACGGTTTGCGGCATCAGCCCACAAGCGGATTGCAATGTAGGAGTACAAAGTATAGCCTTCAGGATCATATCCAGAATCTTGAAATTCTTTGACAATCTTGCGTGCTTCTTTGTTGTCTCGTGGGTCAGGGGCAAAAGTAAACAATGCACCTTCTCCTGATTCACCTGTGATGCTCCAAAATTCTGAGCTATTTAGGGCATCAGGTCCAATCAACATGGCTTTCAAACCTTGTGAACGGGCTTGACGTAACAACAAACCTCCTTCTGTATGGTATCCACCCAGATAAATGACTCCGATTCTTTTCTGTTTCATTTTAGAAACAAGAGCAGAAAAGTCCTTTTCGCCTGAAGTGTAGGCTTCATACATGGTTTCTTTTTTTCCTTTGCTTCGTATGTATTTGCGGGTTTCATCAGCAACACCCTTACCAAAGGCAGATTTATCATGCAAAATGGCAATATTTTTGTCTTTGAAGTTTTTGATGATAAATGCACCTGCTGTTTCTCCTTGCTTATCATCGCGACCTGCCACACGCAAGATCGTGTCCCAGCCATTGTCATAAGCATCATCAGTCAATTTAGGACTGGTTGATGCGGGGGTAATCATCAAGACACCATTTTCTGCATACACTGCAGAGGCAGGAATGGAAGAACCTGAACAGAAATGCCCTGCCACAAATTCTATTCCTCTGGTTGCAATTTTATTTGCAACAGAAACTGCTTGCTTGGGATCGCAAGCATCGTCCCCTGGATAGAGAGACAGCTTTTCACCAAGCACGCCACCAGATTCATTGACATGTTTGACAGCTAGTTCTGCCCCACGTGTCAGTTGTTCGCCAAAAGAGGCAAGTTGACCTGTCAATGGACCTGCCATTGCAATTTCTTTTTCAGCATAAGCCGCTGAAGCACCTAATGCCATCAACACCAATGTTGATTGGGCATATTTGACCCAAGATTTCATCATCATTTTCCATTTATAGAAAGGTTAAAAAAAGAGCTTTGTACCAAAGCTCAAAGAGAGCTTTCTTTTTTGCAAAATTGAAGAGGTGATGTTTTTTCATACAACCACCAATATTGAGTGGTCATTTTTTTCACGTAGCAAACGCGATAAGAGACGCATGCAACCGTGATGAGAACGACACCTGTGACCAAAAATGCAGAAAAAGAAAGTAATTCGCCCTCAAAGAGAGCGTGAATTAAAAAATTATTTGAACACGAAAGTAAAAGGCAATACGGGATTGCTTGTTGCCATGTACGCCATTGAGATGCTAACGACTGACCAATCATGTATGCAATCCAACCCATGATACACAACAAAATCAAATAGTTTTCAACCAAGATTCCAAAGATGAGTGCGTCTTTTTCCATACTCAATGTCCTCCCAAATAAGCTGCTTTGATTTCTGAATCGTTGAGTAATTCTTTGCCTGAACCACTACGAATGACTTCACCATGAGCCAAGACATAGGCACGGTCTGCCAGACGCAGTGCATGGAATGCATTTTGTTCTACCAGAAAAATTGTCATCTTGTTTTCTTTGTTGATGCGTTCAATAATCTCAAAAATTTGTTTAACGATGAGCGGAGCTAGCCCCAATGAAGGTTCATCAAGTAACAACAAATGAGGGCGTCCCATCAAAGCACGTGCAATGGCTAGCATTTGTTGTTCTCCACCTGAAAGCGTTCCTCCCCTTTGTGATTCTCGTTCTTTGAGCCTTGGGAAAAGTTCAAAGACATGTTGCAGGTCTTCTTCAAAAAACTCTGGGTTGGTAATGAATGCTCCCATTTTTAAATTTTCCAAAACGCTCATATGTGGAAAAATGCGTCTGCCTTCTGGAGATTGCCGAATGCCTAACTTGATAATCTGATGCACTGGTTTTTGGGTGATGTCCTGACCCTCATAAATCACACTGCCTTTTGATGCCCTCACGACTCCACAAATGTTCATTAATAAAGTGGACTTGCCTGCTCCATTTGCACCAATCAAGGTGACAATCTCACCAGCATTGACCTCTAGGTTGACTCCTGACAATGCTTGAATGTTGCCATAGTGTGCCACTAAATTTGAAATTTGCAAGGACTTCATTCAACTGCCTCTTCTCCAAGATAGGCTTTAATGACAGCAGGGTCATTTTTGATAAAGTCTGGTGTGCCGTCAGAGATTTTTTGACCATAATCTAAAACGACAATGTGGTCTGATATATTCATCACAACGTCCATGTCATGCTCTATCAAAAGTGCAGAGATTTGATGCTTGTCCACGATGTTTAGCAAGAGTTCATTCAAGCCTTTGGATTCTTTGGGGTTCAAACCCGCAGCAGGTTCGTCAAGACAAAGCAAAATCGGTTCGGTACACATGGCACGTGCAATCTCTAACTTTCTTTGTTCTCCATAGGGAAAGCTACCTGCTTCTGTGTTGGCGAGTTTTAAATCAATTCCCACAGTTTCAAGCCAGTATCTTGCTTTTTCAATCGCTTGTCTTTCTGCATCTTTGTAACGTTTTAAGCCTAAAATTCCGTAAATGTTGTATCCCGACTGCTTCATTAAGCGGTTATGTTGAGCCACGACTAAATTTTCAAGTGCAGTCATTTTAGAAAAAAGTCGGATATTTTGAAAGGTTCTTGCAATCTTTGCTTTTTTGGCGATTTCTACCCCGTTCATTTGTTCTAAGTAAAAGGTTTGATTGTCTCTTGAGACTGCTAGGCAACCTTGTGTGGGACGATAGAAACCTGTCAAGCAATTAAAAAGTGTGGTCTTGCCTGCTCCATTTGGACCAATGACTGCTGTAATCTTTCCGAGACTTGCAGAGAACGAAACGTCATCAATGGCAGCTAACCCTCCAAAGTGCATGCTTAGATGTTGGACATTTAAGACTGTTTGCTCACTCATGTTGAGTTTTAAATTTTTAATTTGATTGAAGGCTCTCGTTTCCCTACAAATCCTGTGGGCTTCCAGACCATCATGACGACCATGAGCAAACCAAAAGTCAACATGCGGTATTCTTCTAATTCTCTAAAAAGCTCTGTGCCTCCTATTAACACGATGGCGGCGATGGCAACACCAAGTTGGCTACCCATTCCACCAAGAACCACAATAGCTAAAATGATGGCTGATTCAATGAATGTAAAACTTTCGGGCGAGATAAATCCTTGCTTCGTGGCAAAAAAAGCACCACCAAATCCTGCAAAGGTAGCACCCAACGCAAATGCTGTGAGTTTGGTGTTGGTGGGATTGACACCAAGAGAACGGCATGCAATTTCATCTTCACGCAATGCTTCCCATGCTCTGCCAGCAGGCAATTTTCTTAACTTAATTGTCAGGAAGTTTACCAAAAGTGCAAGAATTAAGATGACATAATATAGAAAAATTAATCGGTGTATAGGCGAGTATTCTAACCCAAAAAACTCATGGAACGTTTCCCCTTCTCTGACTCTTCTCTTAAACTCTAATCCAAAAAAACTGGGTCTTGGAATCCCTGAAACACCATCAGGTCCGTTGGTCAAGTCATACCAATTCAACAAGACAACGCGAATGATCTCACCAAATCCAAGTGTGACAATGGCAAGGTAATCACCCCTGAGTCTTAAAACAGGAAAACCAAGCAAAAGACCAGAAAATGCCGCAAATAATCCCGCAATAGGAAGAGCTTGCCAAAACGTAAAATCAAAGTACTGTGCAAGTAGCGCATAGCCATACGCACCCACTGCATAAAATCCTGCATAACCAAGGTCAAGCAACCCTGCCAGCCCAACGACAACATTCAACCCCCAGCCCAACATGACATAGGTTAAGGCAAGAATGGCAACATCAATCACGTAACGTGAAGAGAAAGGAAGCACAGGCAACAAGAGACTGAAGACAACCAAAACACTACCTAAAGCAATCAAAAGATGCTGTTTGTCCCATGTTTTAGAGTGTTTGGGCAAGATTTGGAAAGAGATGTTTTTAAAAGCACCTGAAGAATAGATTACATTCACAATGAAGCGACCAATGAAGGCGGCTAACACCAAAATGCCAACTCGTTCCCATTCATATTGAATGATGAGTTTCGCTTGCTGGTCTACTGTCCTCATGCCAACGATGGGGAATGCCAGTACTAAAACAATGGTTGAGGTAAGCAGCGCATTTTGAAGAGATTCTTTAATTTTGAGTTTGTTTTGGGACGAATCGCTCATACTTTCTCTACTTCTGGCTTACCAAGAAACCCTGTGGGCTTAAAAATTAAAACTAACACTAAAATTGAAAACGCTGCGACGTCTTTGTACTCTGTGGAAAAATAGGCAGACCAGAATGTCTCAATCAATCCAATCAATATTCCTCCCAGCACAGCACCGGGTAACGAGCCAATTCCTCCCAGCACAGCCGCAGTAAATGCCTTCACACCTGCAAGAAAGCCGATGAAAAAATCAACCACCCCATAGTAAAGCAAAAAAATTGCTCCTGCCACTGCTGCCAATCCTGAACCCATGACAAAAGCCAGTGAAATGACACGGTCTACTGGAACTCCGCATAACTCTGCCATTCGCATATCTTGTTCACACGCTCTTTGGGCGCGTCCCAATTTGGTACCTGTAATAACCCATGAAAAAACGGACATGACAACAATGGTGATGAGAAAAATCGCAATTTGAAGATAGCTAATTTGGACGGGGAAAACATCACTAGGAATGAGTGTCACGCCACCCGGTAGAACAGGAGCTAAAGGCTTACTTCTTGCCCCTTGAGCGATTTGGACATAATTTTGAAGAAAGATGGACATGCCAATCGCAGACAGCAAAGGAGCAAGTCTGAAAGAATGTCTTAAAGGACGATACGCCACCCGTTCCACCGCCCAACCATATAAACTAGTGACGGCAATGGAAAAAACAAGTGCTGCAGCAACGGAAAACAAAACCCATGACCCCAATGCTGAAACAAACAAAATGGCAATCAATGAGAGAAATCCACCAACCATGAAAATATCACCATGAGCAAAATTGATCATGCCGATAATTCCATAAACCATGGTGTAACCTACTGCAATCAATCCGTAAACACCACCCAGTGCAAGACCATTGATTAACTGCTGTAAAAAATATTCCATTCTGTTTTGAAGGTCTCTTCTACCAAACCCATTTTTAGACTATATTGCGAAACACCAAAGATATGATTGCAACATCTTTCATGATTTTCAAGGGGGTTAGTTTTCAGGGGAGAAAAGCCAGACTCAAAAAATATGAGCCTAGCTTTGGGAGAGAAAATTTAACGCAAGTCTAGTTCATAGAAGGCATGACCACCAAGGGGATCAACTTTGTATCCCACGACTTCCTTTCTCATTGGCATGTACACGACAGAGTGAGCAATGGTTGCCCAAGGAGCTTCTTTTTTGAAGACAAGTTGTGCTTCTTTGTAGAGTTTTGTGCGTTGTTTGACGTCAGAGATTGTTTTTGCTTTTTTGGTCAAGCTGTCAAACTTTTCATCACACCATCCTGCACGATTAGCAGGCGAGCCACAACCAAGCAAAACTTGTAGGAAGTTATCAGGGTCTCCATTGTCTCCAGTCCAACCAAGCAAAAGCGTTTCATGCTCAAGGTCTTTGGAACGTTTCAGGTATTCTCCCCACTCGTAGCTGACGATTTCTGCATCAACCCCAACTTTTTTCCAATCGGACTGAATCAATTCTGCCATACGTCTTGCGTTCGGGTTATATGGTCGTTGCACAGGCATTGCCCAGATGTTCGTTTTCAAATTTTTAATCCCTGCTTCTTTCAGCAAACGCCTTGCTTCGGCTGGATTGTATTCGTCATCTTTGACTGCGTTATTGTACGACCACATAGTAGGAGGAATAGGATTTTTGGCAATTTTCCCAGAACCCTGAAAGACAGCATCAATGATAGCTTGCTTGTCAATCGCATGATTCAATGCTTTTCTGACTTTGGGATTGTCAAAGGGTTTTTTCTGCGTGTTATAAGCCAAGTAACCTACGTTCAGTCCCTCTTGTTCCATCATCTTCAACTGCTTATCTTTCCTCATACTGGCAATGTCAGCAGGGTTGGGATAGGGCATAATGTGGCATTCTCCTTTTTTGAGTTTCTGGTAACGTACAGAGTTGTCAGGAGTGATTGCAAAGACGAGGTTGTCAATTTTTGACTTACCTCGGAAGTACTGCTTATGTGCTTTGTAGCGGATTAAAGCGTCTTTTTTGTAGGTGACGAAAGCAAAGGGACCTGTGCCAATAGGCATTTGGTCAAACATTTCTTTTGTCCCAGCATCAGACATTTTGTCTGCGTATTCTTTTGAGTGAATTGACGCAAAGTCCATTGCCATATTTGCAATGAATGGTGCTTCTGGGTAGTTCAATTCAAAGCGGACGGTATAGTCATCAACTTTGACGATGTCTTTGATAAGATCACCCATATCCATTGCACCAAAATATTCATAAGTGGCATTGGACACTTTGTGGTAGGGGTGGCTTTCTAGCCTTTGACGATTGAATGTGAAAAGAACATCATCGGCATTGAAATCCCTTGTTGGTTTAAAGTACTTAGTGCTGTGAAACTTCACACCTTTTCGCAAATTGAAAGTGTAAGTTTTTCCATCTTCAGAAATTTTCCACGATTTAGCAAGTGCAGGAATCACTTGGGTTGAGCCGTTTTTAAATTCAGAAAGACGATTGAAGACGTTCCTTGAGGACGCATCAAAGGTTGTTCCTGCAGTGAAAAGTGCAGGGGTGAATCCTTCAGGGCTTCCTTCAGAACAGTAGACTAACGTTTTGCCAAATGCTGCTTGTGATGCTCCAAGAGCAAGAAAACATGCAACACCAGAGAGACTTTTTTTCATAAAACCTTTTTGTTATGGGTTTAAGATAGATTAAAAATTGCCCTATCAAATAAGGCAGGGTTAAAAAACGATTAGGAAAGGTTAGAGAAGTCTTGTTTTGTTGTCAAGTGCTTTTTGCTGAATTTACAGAAAATTGGCATTTGAAAAAATTATTTATTCAGCATTTTTTGAAAAATGACTTCCTAAGTCAGCTGGTGTAGGAAAATAGGAATTTGCCCGTCTTTAGTGGAACGCAATCAATTTGACACTCCAAAAGAGTTCCTATACCCTGTTTGTTCTTAAAATTTGAAAATGAATGCTTCCTTTGATAACCATCATCTTTGACTGAATATGCTTTTTCTCAATACAAATAACCTTAATGAGATTGTCAAAAAATACCAAAAGCAGTATCAGTCTGCAGAACCTTTTCCGCATGTGGTGATAGATCATTTTTTGCCAGAAGAACCTTTGAAACAAGTTGAAGAGATATTTCCTTCACAAAATGATGTCATTGAATGGAGAAAAGGAGATGACACTTTTCAAAAATCAAAAACAGGTTTCAGCGATGTAGAATATTTGAACGAGCCATTGAGAACTTTGCTATTTGAATTAAATTCTCTTGTGACCTTGCGTTTTTTAGAAAAATTAACAGGACTTAAGGGGCTAGTTAGTGACCCGTACTATTTGGGGGGAGGAATCCATCAAATTGGACAAGGAGGTTTTCTAAAAGTGCATCACGATTTTACTAAACATACTTATCTGCCTAATTTGGAACGAAAAATTAACTTGTTAATTTACCTCAATTCTGAATGGCAAGAAGAGTATGGGGGACATTTGGAATTATGGGATTCACAGATGCAAAAATGCCATCATCGTATCTCTCCGATTTTTAATCGTTGCGTCATTTTTAACACAGACAAGTTTAGCTATCACGGACACCCTGACCCTTTGACTTGCCCTCCCGAACGAACTAGAAAGTCTGTTGCTCTTTACTATTACTCTACAGTTCCTGAAAATTATCAATACGATGATTTTTTGTCAGTATGGCATGCACGTCCCAAAGAAAATCTTCCTCATCAGGATAACCTACCTTATCAAGAAGGCATAAACTTTGATAAAGCACACAGCCATGATGTTCAAAAAAGCTATTATGTGAGGTTTAAAGAAAAGTTTTTAAAGCCCCTTAAACAAAAGTATCCGCTTTTAAATGCTTTGAATGAACGACGTAAGAAATGGTTGCATATTGAATAGATTGGTTAGGGTAAGAAAAATTTCAGAAAGTGGTGTGATTGAATGACTTAATTTGATTGAAGTCTTTTATTTATTTTTAAACTCAGTTTTCAAGGAGATAAGCGATGAGTTCAGTTGTTATTATTGGGATTGGTGGAGTGGGAAGTGTGGCAGCCAAAAAATGTGCAGGACTGCCTGATGTCTTTTCAAAGATTTGTTTGGCAAGCCGTAGGATAGAAAGCTGTGAGGAAGTCAAAAGCTGTCTCAGGCATCCCAATATTACAACTGCTCAAGTAGATGCTTCCAACACTAGAGAACTGGTTGCTTTATTTCAGGCTCAACAACCCCAGCTTGTGATTCATACAGGCATGCCTTACCACAATCTGACCATCATGGACGCTTGCCTTGAAACAGGGACGCATTATATTGATTCTGCAAGCTATGAACATCCTGATAAACCCACCTTTTTTTATGGCACACAGTGGGACTATTTTGATAAATTCCGTGAAAAAGGATTGACTGCTATTTTAGGTTCAGGATTTGACCCCGGAGTCACTGGCGTCTTCTGTGCTTATGCTAAAAAACATCACTTTGACACCATGGACTATATTGACATCATGGATGCTAATGGTGGAGACCACGGCAAACCTTTTGCGACTAATTTTAACCCTGAAATTAACATCAGAGAGGTCACTCAAAATGGAATGTATTACGACCAATTTCCATCAAGCAAACGTTTTGCAAAATTCGCAGAGGGAGGACCTTATCAGGGGGCTGGCAAGTGGGTTGAAACAGAGCCTTTTGAGATGAAGGAGGTTTTTGATTTTCCACAAATAGGGAAACGTTCCATGTACTTGATTTACCATGAAGAACTGGAATCATTGGTCAAAAATTACCCTGAAATTCAAAGGATTCGTTTTTGGATGACTTTTTCAGACCAATACCTCAAATTCCTTTCTGTCCTGCAAGACGTTGGTATGACCTCCATCGTGCCAATCAACTATGAAGGACATCGCATTGTTCCATTGCAATTTCTCAAAGCGGTCTTGCCTGCTCCTTCATCTCTGGGAGAGTCAACGGTCGGTAAAACTTGCATAGGTTGTATGATTGAAGGGCAAAAAAATGGTCAAAAGAAAAAATTGTATATTTACAATGTATGTAATCACCAAGACTGCTTTAAAGAGCTTGGGGCACAAGCTGTCTCTTACACAACAGGTGTTCCAATGATGATTGGGGCAAAACTTTTACTAGAAGGTCAATGGAAACAAGCAGGAGTTTATAATGTGGAGGAGTTTGACCCTGACCCCTACATGGAGGATTTAAATCGTTACGGATTACCTTGGGTGGAAGAATATATTTGAGACACGATAAGTCAATGGTCCCTACACTTTCTCCTAAGAAACTACTGTTCGTAGGAGCTTCGCTTTACTTATCGGTTTCGTGTTCCATCATTTTCTTTCGTCATCACTACTATGACGATGAAGTTTTTAACATTCAAGTCATATCACAATCTTGGAGTGATATGTTGATTTATCTCCAAAAATCTGATGTTCACCCTCCATTATCTTATATCTTAAACAAGCTAATATATGAATTGTTTTCGTCTTACAAAGCTATTTTAGTGTTTTCCATGTTTTGTAACATTAGTGCAATTTGTTATTTTTATAATTTTTCAGAAAATAAATTGAAAGGTAATGATGCAAAAATTTTACTTCTGATTTTTACTTTTTTAAATGGGGGATTGCTACTATGGACGAATAGCATGAGATGGTACTCCTATTGGGTGGCTCTCTTTATCGTGCTATATGTATATTTACTAAAAAATCAATATCTGAAACCTAAAAATATTATTGTTATAGGGGTTATTTTGTCTCTGATGACATACATTAGCTACTTAACTTTTATTCTTTTAATATCTCTATTTTTTCTTTTTTTATTTGTAAGAAGATATGATTTAACTATCCACAATATTTTAATTTTATCCATTTTATATATTTTTTTATGTTCTTATCAGATATATATTTTTTTTGACATTCATCTCAATAATAATCAGGGTCAAACTTCTAGCTTATTAAGTTCTATATTCAATGTTGCTTATGGAATAGTAAATGGAGGTAGTGTTTTTATAGCAAATCCATATTTTTTTGCTTTTGTAATATTAATTTTTTTAGTTGTAATATCAGGACTATCAAATTATAGTCAAAATAGACCTTTGGTCATCACACAAAGTTTGATTTTAATTTTAGTTATGTCTTTGTTGATGATTATATCAGGCATTGGAGGAAAATATCGCAATAGTATCTCGCTTTCAGTACCTTTTTACTTCACAATATCTTACTTTTTTTCTTGTGTTAAACAAGCTACCTTTAGAAAAATATGTTTTGTTTCTGCGTTGCTACTATCAGTAGTTTCGGTAATAAACTTAGTTACAAGGTCAAATACAGGAAAAAATTCTTATAATTTGCCAATATTTGAATTATTCCAATTGATAGGGAACTCAAAAAATAAAATAATTGTAACATATGATCCTACGATATACTTTCATTTTAGTAGTAAAAATTATAAAACTTATTACGTATCCAACGTGAAATCTAGATTATCAATAGACAAAGGACAATATGTTTACCTAATTAAAACATATCAAGGATCTATAAATGATGATAGATATGAGGAAATTTTACAACTTTATAAGGATGTCTCTAGATGTTTTCAAGAATCAAATACACTAGATATAAAAAAAGATAAATATTACCGTATAAAAAATATTCTGCCTGGTGATAGACCTCAAATTACAAATCCTTTTTTAGTGTCTGTACAATTTGGGTTGATAGAAAATCAATGTTTTCCGAATTATGACTATTAAATCCCTAATTCAAAATATCCTAAATTGAAAAGTAAATATGGTGTGTTGATGTTATGAAAAAGTCAAAAGATACTTTAAAACCTTTACTTAGAATAATGAGAGTTTCTCATTATTCTAAAAATGTATTTATTATTGTTCCCGTGTTTTTTAGTGGTCAAATAGTTGTATTTGAATCTATCTTCAATGTTGGAATGGCATTTGTTTTATTTTCTCTGGTAGCAAGTGCTATTTATATTTTTAATGATTATTGTGATATTGATTCAGATCAATTACATCCTATTAAAAAATATCGCCCTTTAGTATCTGGTCAAATTTCTATACGCTTAGCATTAAGTTGTTCTTTTTTAATACTCACTATTAGCTTAACTATTACAGGGATATTTCTATCATATGAAGTATTGATATTGTTTATTGGTTACGTTGTGTTAAATTTTTTATACAGCTATTATTTAAAAAGAATAGCTTTGTTGGATATTACAATAATTGCTATTGGATTTATTTTAAGGCTTTTTGTTGGGTCATTAGTATCTTCTGTGGATTTGTCCAAATGGATTGTGATTATGACTTTCTTGCTTTCTTTATTTTTAGCATTAACAAAACGTAGAGATGATGTTGTTTATTTTTTAAAAAGCAATGAACAAATAAGAGTTTCTTTAAATGGTTATAATTTAAAATTTATTGACTCACTTATAAGTATTTCAGCATCGGTTACAATCATTTCTTATATTATTTATACTATTTCAAATGATGTTTTGCTAAATGTAAAACATCAATACCTATATTTAACATCATTTTTTGTTATTTTAGGATTTATGAATTATCTCCAAATAACTTTTGTACAAGAAAAAAGTGCCTCTCCTGTAAAAATTTTATTTTATGATAGATTTACACAAATTAATTTAATGCTATGGGTAGTTTCTTTCACATTTATTATTTATTTTTAAAAGTGTTATGTCCTTAAAAAGTTGGGGTAATTATCCCAAAATTAATAGTCAAATTCTAAACTTTAATAATTATCAAGATTTAAGTTGCATTATTAAAAAAAATCATAATCTTATCTCTTATGGTTATGGTAGAAGTTATGGAGATAGTGCATTAAGTAAAAAACAGATTCAAATGAGACCGAATAAATTATTTCTTGAGTTTGATAAACTTTCTGGAATATTACATGTTCAGTCTGGTGTTTTACTTTCGGAAATTCTTGATAGTTTTATTTCAAAGGGTTGGTTTTTAAAAATTGTACCAGGCACAAAATTTGTTACTATCGGAGGGGCAATCGCTAGTGATATTCATGGTAAAAATCATCACAGAGAAGGCTGTTTTAGTGAGTGCGTGGAGATGTTTCATCTCATGTTGCCAGACGGAAGTGTTGTTAGATGTAGCAGAAAAGAAAACTTAGAGCTATTTCTTGCAACCTGTGGAGGTATGGGCTTAACTGGTGTTATTCTTGATGCTAAGATTCAACTTACAAAAATTCAGTCAAAGTATATTAACCAACAAACAATCAAAACTGAAAATTTAAAGGAGACATTTGAGGCATTTGAAAAATATAAGAATGCGTCTTATTCTGTTGCATGGATTGACTGTTTGGCAAAGGGCTTTAATCTAGGAAGGTGTTTGTTAATGGTAGGTGATTTTAGTAGTGATGGTGTATTGGATTATCAAGTGAAAAAAAAGATCAGCATCCCATTTTATTTCTCTTCTTTTTTTCTAAATTCATTGACAGTGAAAGCTTTTAATTATTTGTATTACTCTAGAATGGAGACACCTATATCAAATCAAAAAATTGACATAGATAAATTCTTTTTTCCTTTAGATTCTATTGCTCATTGGAATAGAATTTATGGCAAGAATGGTTTTATACAATACCAATTTATTTTACCAAAAGATGCTAGTTTCATAGGATTAGAACAAATACTAAAAGAAATTTCAAAATCTGGGAAGGGGTCGTTTTTAGCTGTTCTTAAACTTTACGGTGAAGCAAATCAAAATTACTTATCTTTTCCAATGAAAGGATACAGCTTAGCCTTAGATTTTAAAATGGAAACAGGAATTTTTGAATTGCTAAATCGTTTAGATAAAATCGTTGTAAAGTATAGAGGTCGTATCTATTTGTCTAAGGACTCTCGTGTGAGTCAAGAGGTTTTTGAACAAGGTTATCCTGAAATTAATCAATTTAGAAAAATAAGAAAAAAATACTCCATGAATGAAAAGTTCAACTCGTTACAATCAATCCGTTTAGATATATGAAGTTCATCTTAATTATTGGAGCAAAAAGTGATATAGCTAAAGCTCTTGCAATAAAATATGCAAAAGAAGGTTATGATCTTTATTTAGCTGCAAGAAACAGCAATTCTTTACAAAAATTTGCGAAAGATATTTCTATACGTTTTGACAGCTGTGTTCAATGCTTGGAATTGGATATTTTAGACTATCAATCACACCAGCAATTTTATGAATCTTTAGAAGAAAAACCTTTGGGGATAATTTGTTGTGTTGGATATCTTGGAGATCAAAAAAAAGCTGAAACTGATTTTGGAGAAGTTCAAAAAATTATAGATACTAATTATACAGGGGTAGTTAGCCTATTGAGCATTGTTGCTAATGATTTTTTAGCGAAAAAATCTGGTTTTATTGTCGGATTGGGGTCTGTGGCGGGTGATAGAGGACGAGCAAGTAATTATTGTTATGGTTCAGCGAAATCTGGTTTGGAGGTTTACTTATCGGGCTTAAGAAATAGACTTTACAAATCTAGTGTTCACGTTTTAACTGTGAAGCCAGGGTTTGTTGCAACACAAATGACACAACACATGAAGTTGCCAAAAAAATTAACAGCACTTCCAGAGGAAGTGGCAATGGATATTTATCAGGCACAACAAAAGAAAAAAGATATTATCTACACTAAATGGTTCTGGTTTGGGATCATGTCCCTCATTAGGGTAATACCTGAGTTTTTCTTTAAAAGAACAGACATTTAATTAATCTTCCTTCGTCACCAGCAATCCCAATGATTTTCAAAGAAAACCTAGCAAAACAAACTCCTCTTTACATTTGTGAAGAAGCAAAGCTTAGGCAAAATCTGGAAGTTTTAGCTCGTGTTCAGAAGCAAAGTGGCTGTGAGATGATTCTTGCTTTAAAGGGATTTGCCATGTTTAGCTTGTTTCCTTTAATCAAAAAATATATTACGACCACCACAGCAAGCTCTCTTAATGAGGCAAGGTTGGGTTTTGAAGGGTTTGGTCACAAAGTTCACGTTTATTCGCCCGGTTACAAAAGAAGTGAATTTGAACAGATTCTAAAATACGCAAGTCACGTAACATTCAATTCTCTTTCTCAATTTCAAACTTTTGCACCAACTGCTTTGAAGTCTAAAGTCTCCTGTGGCATCCGTATCAACCCGCAGTATTCTGAAGTTGAGACAGAAATGTATGACCCTTGTGCTAAATTTTCAAGGTTGGGAGTGCCTTTGTCCAGTTTGACGACAGAAATCCTTAAGGGATTGCTAAATCAGGGCTTAACAGGCATTCATATTCACAACCATTGTGGAGGGCAGTTTCCTTCTCTCCAAAAAACACTGACTCTTTTAGAACAAAAGCATGCTTGGTTACTTCAGCAAATTTCATGGTTGAATTTGGGAGGAGGTCATCAGATCACTGCAACAAATTATGACCGTGAAAGTCTTTGTCAAATTTTAAAAAACTTTGCCGATGAATATGAGGTGAAGATCATTTTAGAACCCGGTGAAGCATTTGCATTGAATGCAGGGGTACTAGTTGGGTCTGTTTTGGATATTGTTGAAAACGAGAAAAAGATTGCTATTCTTGATGTGTCTGCCTCTGCACACATGCCTGATGTTTTAGAAATGCCGTATCGTCCTGATGTCCATTCAGCAGGGCAAGCAGAGGAGTTTACGCATCAATATCGCTTGGCAGGCAATACTTGTTTGGCTGGTGATGTGATTGGGGATTATTCGTTCCAAAATCCTTTGCAAGTTGGCGATTGCCTGATTTTTGAAGACATGCTCCATTACACAATGGTCAAAAATACTATATTTAATGGTGTTGCGATGCCATCTATTGCAATTTATACAGAACGAGGAGATTTGGAAGTAGTACGTCAATTTCATTTTGAAGATTATAAAATGAGACTTTCTTAAAATGATTTGTAGATGTCAAAGATTCCCGAAGAGTATCACATCAATTCATACCATCTTGAGATTCCTACGAATGTTGTCGCCCAAACTCCCTGTTTTCCAAGAGACCATTCCAAACTTTTAAAACTTTCTTTACAAAATCACAGTCAAGAGCATTTTCATTTTTATGACTTGCCAGAGATTTTACCGAAAGAGACGGTTTTAATTGTCAATAACACACGGGTTTTGCCGGCACGTTTGATTGGAAAACGTCCCAGTGGTGGTCAAATAGAGGCATTACTTTCGCATTCCGTTAAGGAGGGGGTGTGGGAGGCACTGATTAGACGTTCCAAACGAATTAAAAAAGGTGAGATATTGGAGTTTGCAGGCGGGCAGATACGTGCAAAATTGCTGGAGCAATCAGGGAGTGATACGCATCTATTAGAATTTGAAAATCCAGAATGTTTGGAGAAAAAACTTGAAAAATATGGGGTTGTTCCGTTACCCCCGTACATAGAAAATACAGAGGCAGCGAGCCATCGTGAATCCTATCAGACATGTTTTGCTAAAAGTCGCGGTGCGGTTGCGGCTCCGACAGCCGGTCTGCATTTTACCTCTTCTCTCCTAGAACGAGTTAAAAAACGTCATATTCCAGTCATTGAAGTCACCTTACATGTAGGATTTGGGACATTTTCACCAATCCGTTGTTTAGATATTAGACAGCATCAGATGCACTCAGAATATTTTGAAATTACACAAGATGCCTTTGAGCAACTTCAGGAAGCCATAGCAGAAAGAAAACGGGTCATTGCAGTTGGCACAACATCATTGCGTGTTTTAGAGACTTTGGCAAAGCAACGAGAACTATCACGTTCGGGCTGGACTAATTTGTATATTTACCCCCCTTATCAATTTCATTGGACACAGGGTATCATTACCAATTTTCACATGCCCAAATCCACATTGTTTCTGCTCATTTGTGCGTTTTATGGTAAGGAAAAGACATTTTCTGCATATCAGACCGCAATCCATGAAGGGTATCGTTTTTTTAGCTATGGGGACAGCACTATCATCTTTTGAATGGCTCAAGAGAAGTTTACCTAAGTTTTTAATATTTTTGACGATTGTTTTGAGTCCTTATTTTGCACATTCAGAAGCAAGGTTCAGTATTTTTCAAGGGGAGGCTTTTAGTTACGTACAAACCATTAGAGATAGTCATTCAGAAGTCAATGGTGTTTTGAGAGGCAAGGCGTATCTGACGTCCTTGTCATACATCTTCGGAGAAAATCATGGACTTGTCATAGGAGTTTCTGATTTTTACATGGATTTATCTGCTAGCTTGTCAACTAAATTAGTGAGTTTGAGGGGAGGAGTGGGAGTAGAAACAAACGAAACGGTCAAATACCGCTACACAGCCTCTGGATATTTGGGGAGTGTAGGATATTCAATTCGTGTCAATCATTGGACTTTTATAGTGCAAGGGAGTTCCCCGTCTCAAGGCAGATCAACACTACAAGTGGGACAAAATAAGAAAATTTTAGATAAGGATTATGGACTGATTGCACTTGAAGCAACCTATGAGGTGCTAGATCATTTTCTTGTTGGACTCAGGTATGGCAAATTTCAGCAAGAAGTTGTCTATACTTTAAAATCAGGAGACGCCTTTAACTATTATGCTCTTCATTCCTTTTACTATCGCGGGCTTTATCTTGGAGTGAGTTTTTAACAACAGCCAGTGGACCCAAGATGTTGACCAATGACTCTCATTGTCATGTGGTTAATGACGAGATGAATATCTTCTACGATTTGCATATCATTGACAGGAATATGTACAGGATATTTTGCAAACTCTTTCAATTTTCCACCATCGTAACCACAAATTCCAACGGTGATGCCACGGTGTTGGTTGGCATATTGAATGGCTTGAATGACATTTTCTGAGTTGCCACTTCCTGAAATTCCAATGACCATATCCCCCTCGTTCATCAAGTTTTTGAGCTGCTCTAAAAAAACAACGTGATAACCAACATCATTTGAGAGTGCCATCATAGTTGGGATATTGTCATTTAAGCAAATCATTCTGAATTTTTGTGATTGCCTGTAAGACATGCCCTTATTGAAGTCACATGCCATATGCGAGGCGGTTGACGCACTCCCTCCATTTCCCATCACAAAAATCTGTTTTTGTTGTTGGTAGGCTTGCAAAATTAGGTCATAAAAAACATTGATCTCTTGTTGTGAAATGAGATGGAGAGATTTGTTAAGTTTCTCCAAATATAAGTTGACAGGTTGAGAAAAATCAATCATCGAAACCTTTATTTTTAGTGGGTTAGTTAAAGATTTTGCATTTGTAACATTTTTGAAAAACGGCTGCTTTCTTTCCTGAGTTGTTCATAGGTCCCTTCCTCTACGATTTGACCTTCATTCAGGACGTAGATGTAGTCTGCTTTGGTGATGGTGGAGAGTCTATGGGCAATGATTACGATAGTTGTGCTGCTTGAAAGTTCCTCAATAGAATTTTGAATGAAACGTTCAGATTCTGTATCCAATGCACTTGTTGCTTCATCTAATATTAAAAGTTGAGGTTGAACGACTAAGGCTCTTGCTAATGCAATCCGCTGGCATTGACCCCCTGAAAGCCTGACCCCCCTGTCTCCAATTATGGTATCCATACCTTGTTCTAGTTTGTCCATGAACTCCATGACATTGGCTTTTCGGCAAGCGTCAAGTAATTCTTGATCTGTTGCATCTTCTTTGACCCAGAGTAAATTGTCTTTAATACTCCTGTTCAATAAAACTGGGTCTTGCGGGACGTATCCTAGTTTTTGGCGATACGATGCAATGTCAAAATCATGTAAAGGAGTTCCATCAACCAAAACAGCACCTTGAGAAGGTTCATAAAAACCAATCAATAAGTCAATTATTGTAGATTTTCCTGCACCTGAACTTCCAATCAAAGCGATTGTTTTTCCTTTGAGAATATTGATGGATATGTTCTTGACACCTGTATCGGTACTAGGATAGGAGAATGAAAGGTCTTGAAAAATAATAGATTTTTGAAAAGAAGAAAAAGGGATACTTCCCGTCTTTTGTTTGAATGTCTGAGCCTTTCGTGCCAGTTTTTGATACTGGATGTAGCATCCACGCATTCCTGCAAGTGCATTTTTATTGTGAAGTATTGTTTTGAAATGATCCAGTGCATGTTTTAGCGAAAAAAAAGCAATCGCAATTTCTGAAACAGCATAATTCCAACGGAGAGCCAAAAAAATTGCTATCATCAAGGAGATAAGAGCTAGTGGTTCGTACATCAATCCAACTCCTACATTTGCTGTGTCACGGTTTAATTCTAAATTCAACAAGTCTTTATATTTTTGTAGGTAATGGCTAGTGAAAAGTTTGACTTTACCGTAGCCTAGCACAATCTTTGAACCTCCTAGCAATTCTTCTAAAGATGACGAGCGATCGTTTCCCAATTGAGCGCTTTTGATACCTATTTTGTAACTCAATTTGCTGATGAATGTAATGGGCATACTTGCAACCAAACCACAGAGAACAGCAATGCTACTCATTTGCCATGAAATACTGAAAGGTATGATAAGAAAAGTGAGGAATTGTAAAAAAGAGGAAGAAAGTGCAGCTGTATTTTGTATCGCTTGTCCAATACCCGGCATAATAGATATAAACGTGTTGTATAGCGTACCTTTTCCAGTTTCGCTAAAAAACGACCAATTAGCGGAAAAAAAGTGATGGAGTGCATGATTTTGCAACCCTATCCCGACTTTATTAGTCAAGGAAATGGTACAACGCCGAATAAGTAATGAGAAGATGTTTCGTACAATGGTTAAGCCTCCAAGAACAACCATAAAAGTTGTGAGGCTAATCGGTATATCCCATTTTTTAAAATAGGTAATGACTTGATTAGTCACGTCACTGATTCCTTCAAGGTCGGGGTGTAAGATTAAGTCAAAGATAGGAACAGCGCTGATAATTGCAGAACTAGTGACTAAAACGTGAAGGAAGTTAAAGGCAACTAAAACTAAAAGAAACTTCCAGAAGTTTTTGATAACAAACTGAATCATAGAATCAACGAAGTTGGGAATGAAATTTTTACTTTTGAGATTTTTGCCAAGAAGTTTTTAGCTGAATGACTTGGGCAAAAATCATGTTTGATGGGTTTGAAGTCAGTTTAAAATAGCCTTGTCTTTCAAATTGATAGGTTTGTTCGGTATTGGCTTCAAGCAAAGAAGGTTCAAGATACGCTTGGTAGATGGTCAGTGAATTGTCATTTAGTTGGTCTGTTACAGAAAGGTTGTTATCAAAGACCTTAGATTGAAGTAAGTGACCATAGATATTGACTTGTGCTGGAATGGCATGGGCAATACTCACCCAATGGACAATGCCTTTCACTTTTTCTCCGCTAGCTAGAGCTTTGCCCCCTTTAGATTCAGGGTAGTATTTACAATGAAGTTCTATCACCTCTCCTTGTTCTGAATAAATCACTTCTTCACACTCTATGACGTATCCGTAACGCAACCGCACTTTTCCTTGAGGAGCAAGTCGTTTGTAGCCTGGTGGTGGGTTCTCTGAGAAGTCAGATTGTTCAATGTAAATTTCTCTTGAAAATGGAATCAAACGAGTGCCTAATTCTTCTTGTTTGGGGTATTTACTGGCTGTTAGTGTTTCGCTGCTTTGAGGATAATTTGTAATGATGATTTTTAAAGGATTTAACACAGCCATAGCACGAGCAGAGTTTTGATCTAGCTCATCTCTGATGCAACTTTCTAGGACTTCAATCGGAGCATGAAACTCTGATTTGGAAATACCGATTAACTTGCAAAAATTCTTGATTGCTTGGGGCGGGTATCCTCTCTTTTTCATAGCTAAAAGAGTAGGCAAACGAGGGTCATCCCAACCTGATACTAGGTTTGCATTCACCAATGTTGTCAGCTGTCTTTTGCTTGTGACCGTATATTCTAAATTGAGACGTGAAAATTCAATTTGTTTGGGAGGGTTGGCAATGTTTAGTGTTTCTAAAAACCAGTTGTATAGAGGACGATGGTCTTCAAATTCTAAGGAGCAAAGAGAGTGTGTAATGCCTTCAATCGCATCAGACAAGCAGTGAGCAAAGTCGTACATCGGGTAGATGTTCCAAGTGGTTTGAGTACGATAATGTGTTTGATGACGAATACGATAGATTGTTGGGTCGCGTAAGTTGATATTAGGAGCTGACATGTCAATTTTTGCACGTAATGTCATCGTTCCTTCAGGGTATTCCCCTGCACGCATGGCTTCAAAAAGTCGCAGATTTTCCTGAATGGGACGTTCTCTATGAGGAGAGTTTTGTCCTGCATTTTTTAAGTCTCCACGATACTCCCTAACTGTATCAGTGCTTAACTCACAAACATACGCATTGCCTTGTTCAATTAATTGTTTGGCATAGTCATAAAGCTGTTCAAAATAATCAGAGGTATAGCGAATTTCATCTTTCCATTGGAAGCCAAGCCAACGAATCGCATCACAGATAGATTCAGCATAATTTTTGTCTGCTTTTTGAGGATTAGTATCATCAAGACGTAAAAAACAATCTCCTCCGTATTCTTGAGCTAGTCCAAAATTGAGACAGATTGCTTTAGCATGACCAATGTGCAGGAAGCCGTTAGGTTCAGGAGGGAAACGTGTGATGAGCCGTTTGGTACGACCCAACGCAAGGTCTTCTTCAATGATTTGTTGGATAAAATGTTTTGATTCTTCTTTCATTTATGTTGTGTTTAAGGTATCTTTTTAGTAGTTTTACTTCTTACAATTTGAAGTTAAAGTTTGATTTTTTTAATTTTATAAAAGAGGGTAAATGGTTGTTACAGAAATTTGGATTCCTCAAGGGATAACGTTGGAGGACTCTTGTCTCTCATCACTGAAGAAAACAGGTCGCGTTCACAATGGATATGATGGTAAGCCTTTCAAAACTGACCAAAGCACTGCTCATGTCATTGTCGCTTATGAACATTCTTATTGTCAATGGTCATCTGTGCCTCAGAATGTAAGGTTTATTTTGGTAGAAGACACTCCAATCACTCAAGATTATCCTTCTGTTTTTACGTGTATTCCTCGGAATGCTTCTAGTATTGCTTGGAAAACTGCTATTTTGCGGGCTTGTGATGATTTGAAAAAGGATACACAAATTCAAAGTTTGCAAAAAAGTATAGACACCCAGAAATTTTCAATCGGTAAGCTCAATGAAATTGGAGTTGCTCTTGCGCAAACTACGGAATTGGATCAGTTGTTGAACCTAATCATTGATCGAGCGATGGAAATCGGTTGTGCTGATGCAGGTAGTTTGTATTTAATTGAAAGGACTCCCGGAGCTTTGGAATCGGATGAAGATTTTTTTCAAGGCAAACGGTTTCGTTTTGAAATTACAAAAAATTACTCAAGGAATATCAATTTTTCTTCAACGGTTCTTCCTATTGATAGAAGTTCTATTTACGGATATGTTGCTCTTGAAAAACAAACATTAGTGATTGATGATGTGTATGAGATTCCAGAAGAAGAAACATACCACTGGGGTGGTAAGGATTTTGACAGGCAGATCAACTATCGTACGAAATCTATGGTGACTGTTCCAATGTTTGTTCAATCGGGACCAATCATTGGGGTTATTCAACTCATCAACTGTAAATCTAGCTACCGTGAGGTATTAGGTAACCCTGACGATGTTTTAAAAAAAGTGATTCCATACGAAAGTAATATGGTTTCAATTTTAGAATCTGTTGCGGCACAGGCAGCAATGGTCTTGCATAACAAGAGACTAGTTGACTCCATCCAAGTACTATTTGATGGTTTTATCAATGCAAGTGTTCGTGCAATTGAGTCCAGAGACCCAACGACATCTGGGCATTCTAGCCGTGTTGCTGCACTCACATTAGGCATTGCAGAGGCTGTCCAACGTCAGCAGACAGGAAAGTTTGCCCACGTTAAGTTTACGTCTGACCAGCTTCATACGATTAGGTATGCTTCATTACTACATGACTTTGGAAAAATTGGAGTCCGAGAAAGCGTATTAGTGAAAGCAAAAAAACTTTATCCTGATGAATTAGAGGTTATATTGAATCGTTTTGGACTCATTCGCAAACATTTACAACTTCAGTCTGTGCATCAACAACTACGATGTTTTATGAATGGGGGGGCTAGTCAAAAAGCAATGATACAAGTCAATTCCTTAAAAAAAGAACTTCAAAACCAACTTGTTGAATTAGATTCTTACTTGGAGGCAATTATTCAATGCAATGAACCAACAGTTTTAGCAAAAGAGGGGTTTGAACAACTTCATCATATTGCAAAATTAGGATATGTGGAGAGTCAGAAATTTATGCCATACCTGCTGGAAAATGAAGTAGAGTCTCTTTCTATTCCAAAAGGAACATTGACACAAAAAGATCGTGAAGAGATTGAAAGTCATGTGACGCATACCTATAATTTTTTACGCATGATTCCTTGGTCAAAAAACCTCATTGACGTTCCTAATATTGCTTACGCACACCATGAAAAACTGAATGGTTCAGGGTATCCTCGTCAGTTGCAAGGTGATCAAATCCCCCTACAATCTTGTATGATGACCATTGCAGACATTTATGATGCACTGACTGCGTGGGACCGCCCCTATAAAAAGGCAATTCCCGAAGAAAGAGCATTGGATATTTTGAAGTTTGAAGCAAAGGACTCTCACATTGATTCAGATTTGCTGGACATTTTCATTGAGGCAAAACTTTACAAGATTGTTGCACATCGTTTTGACCAAAAATAGTTTTGAATCCCTCCTTCACAATACATTTGACTAACGCTAGTGGGTCTCTCTTCATTTGATATGATTGAAATGGACATTCAAGATCTTCATGGTTTGCATGGAGTCAAATGACTTTGGAAGTGGTTATTGATACGCAATCGGAGCTTGCAGAATGTCCAAGATGGGACGAGGTCAATCAGCTTTTGTATTGGGTAGATATTCTCAAATGTGAGCTTCATTGCTTTTGTCCTGAGACTCAAAGGCATCAGGTGCGTCAATTTGAAGAGGTGGTGGCTTGTGTTTCACTTTGCAGACAAGGAGGGTTCATTCTTGCGTTTCAAAGTGGTTTGTATTTTCTCAAAAGTTTCACAAGTGAAGATTTTGTCTTTTTGGGTAATCCTGAACCTGATAAACCGAATAACAGGTTGAATGACGGACGTTGTGATAGTTTAGGTAATTTTTGGGTTGGTAGCATGAGTTCTAATGCAGGAGATGGACATCTTTACAAGCTGTCTTCTGAAGGCAAAATCATTTACCAAACTGGCAATGTGACAACAAGCAATGGATTAGCATTTAGCTTAGACCAAAAAGTTCTTTACTATTCTGACTCTCGGAATTGTACCATTTATTGCTTTGACTATGATGGACGATCGCTTTCTTGTGGGCGTGTGTTTTATCAGTTTGAAAATGAAAAACCTGATGGGGCATGTGTTGATGCTGAAGGATACTATTGGTCAGCACTTTTTGGTTCTTCCAAAATTGTTCGCATCTCTCCTGAAGGAGTGATAGACCGTGAAATCGTGATTCCTGCAAAAAACTGTACCATGATTGCCTTTGGAGGAGCCGACTTGAAGACGCTTTATGTGACGACTGCATGCCATAAATTGACTCAGCAAGAGCGGTTTGACAATCCAATGAATGGGAGCATTTTTTCTATCAAACTTGATGTTGCAGGTGTGGTTGAACCAAAATTTGATGCAAAGTTTCTTGAAAAATCTAAAAAGTAGGAAAATAGGAAAAATTGTTAATTGGAATCACAGGGGGCATTGGGTCTGGTAAAAGTACCATTTCCCACTATTTGAAATCTAAGGGTTATATTGTGATTGATGCTGACAAGTTAGGGCATTTAGTTTTGCAAGAAGAAGCCTTTGACGAAGTTCTAACACAATTTGGTGAGAAAATTTTGTCTCAAGATCAAGTGATTGATCGTCAAAAGTTAGCATCTGTCGTTTTTTCTAATCCCGATGAACTACAAAAACTCAATAGGATTTGCTGGTTTTATATCGGAAAACGTATTGAGCAACAAGTTAGTGAAAGTCGTTTGTGTTTTTTGGAAGCGGCATTGTTGGTTGAGGCAGGCTGGCATCACAAATGCCAAGAAGTTTGGCTTGTTGACGCCTCGGTTGAGCAAGTGATTTTGAGAATCAAGCGACGCAATCAGTGGACAGAAACAGAGGTTTTGCAAAGGATTCACTCGCAATCAACATTTGAAGAACGACAACGTTTTGCAACTCATATCATAGACAATAGACAATCTGTTCAGCATCTGACTAGTCAAGTTGATGCACTTTTGTCAAATTTACCCAAATAGACCAAACAAATGAAACCCACAGCTGGCTGTCTGATTTTAGATGATCTGAATTTGGCACAAATGTCTGCATTGTGGAAAAAAATGTCTCCGATTCTCAAAGCCAATGGGGCATATTGGGAATCCTTTTTTGCTTCAGATACGTCAAGTCTTCAACATGCGTTTCATCAAGTCTTTCAAAATGGTTTCAAGAAAATTGTGGTTCTTTCAACCCCAGAAATGGTCTTGAGAGTTGCGAAAGAAGTCTTACAGTTAACTGAATCGTCAAGGCAGGAGCTGAAGTTAGGAGCATGGTCTGTTTCCAAATTAGAAAGTGCTTGGCTTTGTTTACTTAGTGGACAACTGAAATATGCCTCTGACATCTTCAATCAAGAACAAGTTTTTACATTTGACTTCGGTCAAGTCATCGTTGATGGGGAGGTCAATTATTTTTGGAGTAAGTGTTCAGCAGGGTCAAAGTTTTTCAATTCTTCACAGAAAGTTGATGAACATCTTGAAAATCATAAGCGGTCTATGATTTTGCATGGTCAAAATTTTACTGCAAAGTTACATTCCTCATCTATTCATTCTCTGTACGTGAACATAGATGAAATGAGAAAGAGTCGGCTAGAATTTAGATATGGATTTTCCTCAGAGTTACAACTGAATGACAAGGATTGTATGATCATTCAGCCTACAAAAGAAAGCTTTCGGCTACAAATTGATGGAGAATCTAAAATCTGCAATGACGCAAAGATGATGCTGAAGAGGAAGGCATTGCCTCTGATTGTCCCAACACTACAAATCCCAGTGAAAGCTCCCACTCGCTTTCAATTTAGTCATTCGCTGTTTCCTAAACAAGCAGGATTTTCACGCAGCTTGGATTTGATGTAATGACAGAGCGGGGGGATAGAGAAATTAATCTATTTTTTTGGACTTCTTTAGGGGATCTTCTATCTCTTTTGCCTTTTCAGACGTCTGACTTGTCTTGTTTGGTGTTCCTTGTTTTGTCTCTTTCCCGGCAAAAGAAGGTGGTGATTGGTTTCTCAGAGATTCATCAGGAATAGACTGTCCTTGAATCACTGCTCCTTCGTGGATACGTAACTTACCCGGTGGCGCTGTGACATTTCCATTGATGAAGGCACCATTGAGTGCTTCTACATAATCATTTGCAAAAAGATTCCCTTCTACTTTGCCATTAACAACGATTTTTGCTGCGCGGATTGTTGCTGTGATGATTCCTTGAGAACCAATCATCACCTCATCTTGGCACTCTACATCTCCGATGACTTCACCATCAATGCGAATGGTGCCAGAACTGCGGACTGTGCCCTCCACTTTCATTCCTATTCCAATGTAGGTTGTTCCCTTTGGGGTGGAAGTATTTTTGGTTTTACCGAACACTGTTTTTACTCTATAAAGTTACAAGTGTGCTATTGTATGTCCTTTTGAAGATTAAATCTAGTCATAACTTCGTCATGAAAAAATGATGCAGGAATGGATTTTTAAAAAACAAGCTCAAACCTTGAGTTAGAATTTGAGCGGTTGAATCTTAAAAAATCAAAAGTTAGGACGATTAGCGAGCTTGAAAAATATTTTTGATGAATTGAAAGGAGACTTGTTTACCAATCTCTGCAATGGATTCTGTCAGAGGAATAGATTTAGGGCAGACTTTAACACAGTTCTGAGCATTGCCACAGTCAGCAATTCCACCATCTTGCATCAGAACATTAAGTCGTTCTTCCTTTAAACCTGAACCTGTTGGATTCATGTTAAAAAGACGAACCTGACTGATAGCAGCAGCACCAACAAATGAATTATCTCGTGTAAATTGAGGGCATGCTTCCATACAACAACCGCATGTCATACATTCAGACAGATGATATGCGATTTGTTGTTGCTTTTCGTGAATATTTGTCCCCTTTCCAAGATCATGGTATCCATCAACAGGCACCCATGCCTTGACTTTCTTCAAATTTGCAAACATTCGTGAACGATCTACCACCAAATCTCTGATGACAGGAAATTTGCTCATGGGTTGTAGTTTGATGGGCTGTTCTAAACGATCAATGAGACTACTACACGACTGCCGAACCTGACCATTGATGACCATTGTGCAAGAACCACAAACCTCCTCTAAGCAATTACACTCCCAAACTATAGGAGACACTTTTTTTCCTTCTTTTGTTTGAGGGTTTTTGCGAATTTCCATAAGACAGGAGATGACATTGGAGTTTGGACGATACGGTAGCTCAAACGTTTCCCAATAAGCTACAGCATCTTGTTTGTCTTGTCGTTGAACCTGAATGGTGATTTTCTTTTGGGACATAGGAATACTCGTTGTTAAGTTGAATCAATCATATTTTCTAGGACGTGGTGTAATAAGAGACGTATCTACTTCCTCATAAGTGATTTTTGGTTGGTTGTCTTGATAAGATGCAATGGTTGATTTAAGCCACTGGTCATTATTTGCTTCAAATCGTCTCATGTATTCTAAATGTTCAGGTTTGAATTTATCATCAAGGGCAATGTTCTCTGTTTTTAGCTTCAGATACTCTAAATAAGAATCGGGTTTGAAATCTTTAGGCTGTTGCAAATCAAAATCTGGTTTGTAGTGAGAACCTCTAAATTCATCACGCATCAATGCTCCTTTAGCAATGATCTTAGAAAGATGAATCATATTGTAAAGTTGGTTGACATAGCTTGGCGTGGGATTGCTCCAAGTTTGAGTGTCAACACATTCTATATCGTGCCAACGTTTTTCTATTTCTTCAATTAAATCTAATGTTTTCTTTAGTTTTGCATTGTCCCTGACAATCAAGACGTTATTGATCATCAAATTTCCAAGCTCTTCATGGAGTGCATAAGGATTTTCTTTGCCCTTCATCTGTTTGATAGAATCAAAATGACCTTGCCATAACTTTTCGTATGAATCGTAAACATTGGAACTTAAATCATCTACCGCCTTTGAACAACTTTTAACATAATTCACAACGCCCGGCCCCATCATCAGACCTGTATAAATGCAACTCAAGAGAGAGTTTGCACCTAAACGATTGGCTCCGTGGTACTGATAATCCGCTTCACCTGCGGCATAAAGTCCCTCAATAGAAGTCATCTGGTTACGTGGTGAAGAATGGTCAATGAAACCATCTTCAGTACGTTGGTAGTCTGTCCAAATTCCTCCCATTGAATAATGCACAGCAGGAAAAATTTCCATTGGTTGCTCACGGGGGTCGCTACCAGTGAATTTTTGATAAATTTCCAAAATTCCTCCCAGTCTTCTATCTAAAAACTCTCTTGAGTGATGGGTCAAATCTAAATAAACTTTGTTTTCTCCCCCGACGCCTAAACCTGAATTGACGCACACATCATAAATTTCTCTTGATCCCACGTCGCGCGGCACAAGATTTCCAAACAAAGGATAACGTTCTTCAAGAAAATAAAATCTTTCCTCTTCTGGTATTTGTTTGGGTGGTCTTGAATCCCCCGCTTTTCTTGGCACCCAAACTCTTCCGCCTTCACCTCTTGCAGACTCACTCATCAGACGTAGTTTATCTTGTCCCGGTATTGCAGAAGGGTGAATCTGGATAAACTCACCGTTGCCATATTTTGCACCTTGTAGATAGGCTGAAGTGACTGCCGTCCCTGTGCAGACTGCCGAATTGGTAGAACGACCATAAACCAAACCCGGACCACCTGTTGCAAGAATCACAGCAGCACCTCGCAATGTTGTGATGGTTGACGTCCGCAAGTTATGAACGACGGCACCGACGCAAACCCCTGAATCATCTAAGACTGCTCCAAGATATTCGTGCCATTCCATCTTTTCAACCAAACCTTCATCTTCATATTTACGTACTTGTTCATCAAGTGCATAAAGCAACTGCTGACCTGTTGTTGCACCAGAAAATGCAGTGCGATGATGTAACGTCCCACCAAATCGCCTAAAATCTAAATTTCCTTCAGATGTACGGTTAAATGGGACACCCAGCCGATCCATGAGGTTAATCACGAATGGACCATGGGCGCACATGTCTTTACATAGAGGCTGATGTGCAAGAAAATCCCCTCCTTTGACCGTGTCGTAAAAATGAATGTCTGGAGAGTCTCCTTCTCCTTTGATGTTAACTGCCCCGTTAATACCACCTTGCGCACAAACAGAATGAGAACGTTTGACGGGTAAAAATGAGATAAGGGCGACAGGCATTTTCTGTTCAGCAATTTTCATGGTTGCTGCCAAACCTGCCAAACCTCCTCCAATGACAATGACTTTTTGCATAGTTCTAAATTCTAAATAATGTCTTTTTTGCCTAAACTAAAACTAACCTACGTTAAGAATGTTCAGAATTTTTTTATTTTTTGCCGTCAAAATAAACAATCAAAGTTCCTATGGTCGCAACGGAAGTAATTGCTATGGTCAATATCCATAAAAAGCTAGTCATTGTAGTATAATTGTTTCAATGAGCATTGTTTTCTTTGAATAAAATAATAGCAATGTATCAAGCTAGAGAACCAGAATAATTGTTATTTCTTCAAGTGTCTTCATCTTATCTGGACAAAGTAACTCAAAAACCTCATTGCATCAGTAATGAAGCAATGCCATAAAATCCCATTGAAGCAAGAATGATAAAAAGCGCGATACTGAATTTCATCACCCTGCTTTGAGATTTAGGAGTGGTTGCGATGCCCCATGTCATGCAAAAAGTGTTGATTCCATTTGCAAAGTGGAAGCATGCCCCTAAAATTCCAAGCGTATAAACTGATAAGGTAATCAATCCTGTTTGAGGGTCGTTAAAACCTTCGTGAAGATGTTCATAATGAGTTCCCCATTCATCAGCAAGTATTGGGGCAACCTTCGCATTCCAAAGATGAGCAAGAATGAACAGAAACACACCAATTCCGCTGGCACGTTGAAGCCAATAGAGCAAATGACCAAAGTACTGATATGTTGGCTGAACCTTTGCCTCAAAACAAAGTTTGACCCCATAAATGGAGTGAAAAATCAAAGGGATATAGACAAAAATGGCAAGTAACCAAAATGCCAAAGGGCTGTCATAAAAGCTATTGACTTTATTGTTGTAGGCTTCTGCTCCACTACTCAAGTAAAGTTGTGTGTAGAGGTGATAGACAAGAAATAGTCCGATAGGAACGATTCCTGTTAGACTATGAATGCGTTTGGCAATAAATGAGGGTTCCATGTTCTTAACACGCGAGAATCAAAAAATTTAATCCTATAATTTCTAACACAAAAATGCAGTGAGTGTCAAAAATTTTTTTCAAAGAGACTTTTTAGTGTCTTTTAAGAAACTAATATAATCTTGCAAAATGAGAATGCTTTCTTGCATTGCAGGGTTAAAATAACCAAACTTTTCTAAACTTTGCTGATACTTGGATTCATCTGGTTTTGTGCTTGTGTCATTTTCATCTTGGTTTTGGCTTTGTTTTTTCAGTGCCGCTTCTCTTTGTTCCTTCCTTTCTTGATATTCTTCTTGAAGTTGACCGATTGTAGAGAATTTCCGTGATTTGACATTTTGTTGATAATTTGTGATTTCCTTGACAATGTCTTGAAAATCTTCAGACTTCTTCACACGTTTTTGAGATGAAGCCCTCAATTTTTCAATGTGTGGTTTGATTTCTAAATTGTTTTGATAGCGAACAGGGTTGATGCTTTTCCAAGGCAAAGAGTAGTCCACAAAGCGTTCTCCAATGTCGTTGACGTCATTGAACGAGGGCAAAACAATGTCTGATGCGACGCCTTTGTTTTGTGTGGAGCCTCCAGATACTCTGTAAAACTGTGCAATGGTGATTTTCAATGCACCTAGATTGGCAGGCAATTCGTCTATACTTTGGACAGTGCCTTTGCCAAAAGACTGCTCATCTCCTACAATGATGGCGCGTCCATAATCTTGCAATGCACCTGCTAAAATTTCTGATGCAGAAGCACTGACACGGCTTTGTAGTACCAGCAGGGGACCATCATAAACCCTTGCTTGTCTTGCCACCTTGACACTGATGTTGCTGTTAAAACTTCGGACAGCAACAATAGGTTTTTTGCCCAAAAACAAACCGCCCATGTCAATCGCTTCCCCAAGTCCACCTCCTCCATTGTTACGTAAATCTAAAATCACACCTTCTACACCTCGCTCTTTGAAATCAAAAAGAATCTTCCGCACGTCGCGATAAGCACTTTTATAATCGCTAGGGTTTTTTTGACGACCCTCAAAGTCTGTGTAAAACGATGGCAACCGTATGAGACCAATCCGATTTTTGACTTCAATATTCCAAAAGTCTTGTTCAACAGATTCCTCAGGCTTCAAAATGACAGATTTAGCCTCTCTTGCCTTCAAAACAACTTTATCTCGTACGATGGACATTGTGTGAACTTGTTCCTCTCCTTTTTCCTGACGCAAGACTCTCAAACGAACTGTAGTGCCTCTTTTGCCACGAATCAGTTTGATGACATCGTTGATTCTCCAATCCACTACACTTTCAAATGGTCTATTTGCCTGTGCTACTCCAATAATGCGGTCTCGTGGTTTGAGCTTCCCATGACGTTCAGCTGCTCCCCCAGGTATGATGGAAGAGACAATCGTATAGCCGTCTTCCCACTGTAAACTTGCACCAATCCCTTCCAGAGACAAGCGGATATTAATGTCAAAAGTTTTTTTCTCAACAGGTGGTAAATAAGTTGTATGAGGGTCATACGCATTTGCTAGTGCATTGAGATAGAGTGCCACGACTTCATTATGAGAATATGCTGCATAATGCTTTTGGACTGAACGTGCATTTTTCAAAACCTGTTCTTTTGCTTCTTCTATACTTGGCTTGCCATTTGTTGCATTGAGCATATCAAACTGAAATTTTGCATGCCACAAGGCTTGCGCATCTTCTTGTGTCTCGGGATAGTTTGCCTTACTGCGATCTATCTCAATTTTTAAATCTGTATCAAATACTAGTTCTTCTTCAGCAAGCGTTTGAACATACTGGAGGTAGCTTTGATAACGTTCTTTAAATACGCTAAAAATCTCAAGAGCCAGTTCTACATCGCCACGTTTGAGAGCATCATCAATCTTTCTAATTTGAGGTTTAAACGAGTTGATGTCTTCACTTAAAAAATAATGACGTCTTGGGTCAATCTGGCGGAGGTATAACCTAAAAATACGTTCTGCCATCTTATCATCAAGTGCTTGACGGGAGTAGTGAATGGAAACCAACCTTTTGACAATGAACCTAACATATTCTTGTTTTAGCTCTTGTTTGGCAGGCTGAGCAGAGAGATTTATACAAAAGAAACTGAGAAAGATGAGGGCAATCTTTAGGGTTTTCATAAAATTTTTAAAAGGTTAAGTTAAGGTTTTTGAAAGTCATAGGACACAGATTTGCACAGGTAAAGAGAGCAAGCTAAAGTAAGCAGAAAGAGGCATCAATCCAAAGGAACTAAACAAAACTAAAACCACAGCAGAAAGAGGTGCTGAGTAGTCAAATTTTGTTGAAGGTGGAAGCAATCTTCTCACAGGTTGTAGAATTGGTACACTCATGCTGTAAATCATGTATGTGATGGGGCTATTTCCTGCACGGACTAAAGTCAACACAAAGTAAAGAGCCAACAGAATAATGACAAACCAAACAAGGCTGTTGAGAATCAGAAGAAAGGCTTGTGCAGTATGACCTACAAGCTGAACAGCAAAAGGAGAAAAGGCAGACTTGATTTCAGGAGCAGACAATAAGAGCAATGTAGATTCCAAAAAGGCTGGAATCCATGCTTGTAAAAACAAGACTCCTAAGACGCCAAAGTACAAAGCATAACGGACAAACCTGTCAGGTGCAATCCAAAGACCAAGTTGCCATGCAGGCATAGCACAACGCCTTAAAAACTTGACGACAGGCATTGAAGGGTCAGGATTTAACCATGTCAATAAAATATGAATGATTAAAAGCCATTTATAAATGAATAAACCAATACAAACCAATTCAGGAAGAGAATGAAGACCTTGCAACAATGTTGTCATCTTTTGATCGCTGTAAATGACTGACCACAGCCACATTGCAGACTATTGGAGATGGGTTTAAAAACAAACCCTTGCTCTACCATATTGGCATCAGTGTAGTCAATTTCCACTGAACCAATGACATCATAGAGTTCTTTTTGGTTGACGACTACCTTGATGCCGTGTGAATCAAAAGAAAGGTCATTGTCGCTGACGTCTTCAGGAGCGTTAAAGTCTAGTTTATATTTGTAGCCTGAACAGCCGCCGGGTGCGGCACACAATCTTAAAAATTGTTCTTCAGGCGACTTTTGCTCTTCAGCACACGCATTCTTGACGACCTCAGCCGCTTTTTCTGTCAGTTGCACTACATATTCTTTTTGAAAATCCACTTGTTATTCTCCTTTTAAATTAAGTTAAAGCCTCTGACCATGCAGCAAGTCCTCCATCTACGCTATAAATATTCTGGAAGCCATGTGCGGCAAAAAAATTCCCTGCCTCAATAGAACGAATCCCGTGATCGCAAACCAAAATCAATGGCGTCTTTTCTTCCCATGTCTGCAAAATTTCATCTACAAGAAACTGATCCAACCTTTGTATTTGCTCAATTTCCAAATCATAATGTTCTGATGAGTGGCTTAAGTCTAGCAGTTTGAGGTGGCTATTTTTTGTCAGCATGTCTTGTGCTTCTTGAACAGAAATGCGTTGGACTTCAGCTGGAGGAAGGGGTGGCGTGATGACCATGTCAGGAAGAGCTTCTTGTAAAATCTCCTGCAATTCTCCTGACTCTGAAAGCTCTGTGATGATGTCACAACCTCCTACGAACTCACTTTTAACATAAAGCTGTGGAATGGTGGGCCAGTTGGAATACGCCTTAATGCCTTCACGGACGTTTTGATCGCTCAACACATTGAATGACTCATAAGGCACTTTCCACGCATTCAAAATTTGCGAAGTCTTTGCAGAGAAACCACATTGGGGGGCTTCTGGTGTACCTTTCATAAACAGGACAACAGGATGGTCTTTGACCAGTTTCTCAATCTCAGAATGAACATCAGAAGAGGGAGAAACTTGAGTTTGATTGTCAGAGACAATATTAAATTTCATAAAAACCTTTTGAAACAGTGTGAACTAAAAAACATCTCCATCATCTCCAATGGCTTCCACGGGGCAACATTCCATGGCTTCTTGACAAAGTTCCTCTTGCAGAGGGCAGCTGGGTTGCATAGAAACATAGTCATAGCCCCCAATGATGCTACGTGCAAAATTGTCAGGTGCAATTTGAGAGCAGAGATGACAATCAATGCACTCTTGATCCACGTAGTAACGACCCAGTACATTTTCCAGATTTTTAAGTGACGGATCTGCCATGCTTCAAAAATTGAGTAGAAACCAATCTCAAATTCTAGCATACTCTTTTAGGAAAGTGGAATTTTAAATCGTTGTTCAAAAGCCAAGCCTTACCTTGGGTTTTAGCGATGGGTGGATCAGTATCTAAATGAAATGAAGTGACTTCAGATTTTCCAAAGGCTTCCGATAAGTATTGTATGGATTTTTTATATGAGCTTGCTATGAAAAAATTTTTGCTGATTATGTTGGTTTCTTTTTTGTTGCAGTCATGCCAGTCTCACAGGGAATACTCTCCTTACGGACATCCACAGACGCAGAGCGAATATCGTAAATGGGTTTCAGATAGTCGTGAGAATTTCTTAAGAATGCAAGAGCATCGTCAGTTTCAGCAGCAACAGCCTATTCCTCATCGTTCTGATGCAGAACTGTATCAAAGCTATTCCGAATACCAATCTGTTAATTATAAGCGTTCCAGAGAAGAACTTGCCAAACGCAAAGGATTAGAAGAGGCTAGGGTGAATTATAACGGGCTAAACGAAGAGCTTTCTCAAACAATGAATGCAAGACAGAGACGTTATGCAAAGTTTATCTCGCACAGGTCTTCTTTCCAAAAAAAGCTGAATCAGAAACAAGCACCTGAGACAAGGCTAAGGGAGGTGGATCGTTTTATGACGCAGCAATACAAAAACCAAAAGGCAATCAAGTCCAAGTAATTTCCACGTTCGGTTCTTTTCCTCCCAGCTTCCATCAAATCTCAAGAACACTCTCAAAAAACGACTCTATCATCTTTACAGAATAATTGTGTGATGATATAATAGCAAGTTTTGCTATTCTCACCCTCCCTATTACTATTTTTCACTTTCCCACTTAATCTACGAGGAGATTGTTCTGATGACAAAAGTTTCTGATTTATCTGATGAAAAAGAAAACACGCAAAAAGAAATTCAGCGAGTGACCAAAGAACTCATTACAGAAGGAAAGGAGAGAGGGTTTGTCGCGTTGGATACCGTGAATACATACCTCAGAGAGGTGAATGTTTCCCCTGACGACATAGAGCAAGTTTATATCTCTCTTGCTGAACTTGATATTGATGTGATGGACGAAAACAACATCAGCATCAATCGTATTGAAGAAGACTTTAAGGAAGAAGAGGACAAACTCTCTGATGAAGTAGAGTTTGAAATCGGTATGGAAAGCATAGAAGACCCTGTGCGTATGTACTTGCGTGAAATGGGGCAGATTGATTTGTTGAATCGTGAGGGAGAAATTCAAGTTTCTCAACGCATTGAAGAAGGACAACAAGAGTTATTAGAGATTTTTTCAAAATCTGCTTTGATTATCAATTACTTGATCAATCTTATCAAAAAATTATCAACAGACAAAGTCCGCATTCGTCATATCATTTCTGGATTAGATGACGAATTTCAGATTATTGAAGATGAAAATAAAGCAAAAAGTGCTGTTCTCAAATATCTTCGCCAAATTGAAAGTCTGTATAAGAAAGTGCTATCTGTTCGCAGTGGCAGTAAAAAAATATCGGCTAAAAAACAGAAACAGATTGATGAGATGATGGGACAAATCAAAACAATCATTAAAGATGAAATCAACTTCAACTCACGTCAAATTGAGGCAATGAGCAGTCTTGTCTTGAAGCACAGAGACAATATTGTGCAATCCAAAAACGAGATGAAGGTTTATTTAGAAGAGCTTCAATGGACTCTTGAAGAGGTTGACGAATTTTTTACCAAGTACCACAAAGCCAGCAAGTCAGTCCGTCAGCAACTTGAAGAAGAAGTTTCTAAAAATGGACGTTCATTTCGTATCACTCGTAGGATTCACGAAAAAATAGAAAATGCACGTTCTCGTGTTGCAATTCGGGTGGCTCAAACTGAACTAGACCTTGAGGAGTTTGAAAAGCAGGTCAACTGCGTTAAGATTGCAGAAAGAAAGGTAACGATTGCTAAAAGCCAGCTGATTGAAGCAAACTTGAGGCTTGTGATTAGTATTGCCAAGAAATATACCAATCGTGGGTTGCAGTTTTTGGATTTGATTCAAGAAGGCAACATCGGCTTGATGAAGGCAGTAGATAAGTTTGAATACAAGCGGGGTTATAAATTTTCAACTTACGCAACGTGGTGGATCAGGCAGTCCATTACTAGAGCGATTGCAGACCAAGCCCGCACAATTCGCATTCCCGTTCACATGATTGAAACCATCAATAAACTGATGAGGACTAATCGTTCTATGGTGCAAGAAAAAGGGCGTGAGCCAACCCCAGAAGAACTTGCAGAAAGGGTCTCTATTCCTGTTGCTAAAGTGAGACGAGTCCTAAAAATCTCAAAAGAACCTATCTCTTTAGATACTCCAATTGGAGACGATGATGATTCACAATTGAAAGATTTTATCCCTGATGATAAAGTCTTGAATCCTAGTGATTCTGCAACATATTCTAATCTCAAGGAACTCACACGGAGTGCTTTAAGCACCTTAACCCCGAGGGAAGAAAAGGTTTTGCGCATGAGGTTTGGCATTGATGAGAAAAAAGACCATACCTTAGAGGAGGTTGGGCAAGACTTTGACGTCACGCGTGAAAGAATCCGTCAAATAGAAGCCAAGGCACTTAAGAAGCTGAAACACCCTACACGAAGTAAATTGTTAGAATCATTCAAAGAATAACTCACCTCATATAAAAACAAAGGAATTTGATGAAACTGGTTGAATCTCAAGCCCGCTTTTTCATGAAGTTTTTGAAGAGAAACTTTGACGTGCTCAATGAATCTGTCCAAAATAAAATTAAGACAGGTGTCATAGTTGTTGACGTCATTCTCATTCTGACAATCCTCTTGATAATTTTTTAGGATTTATGAAACGAATTACCGTCGCAATCACAGGAGCAACGGGAGCAATCTATGGTGTCAGGCTTTTGGAACACCTTGCTGTGATTCCCAATGTTGAGACACATCTGATTGTTTCCAACTCTGGTGCCCAAACCTTAGCTTATGAAACCTCTTGGAATCTTAAGACGATCAAAGACATTGCCACTCAAGTCTATTCCAATAAAAATCTTGCTGCACCTATCGCAAGTGGTTCATTCCCAGTTCACAGCATGTTCATTGCACCTTGTTCGGTGAATACGCTATCACGCCTTGCAACAGGAGTTTCTGACACATTGATTGTTCGGGCAGCTGACGTCATGTTAAAAGAACGAAAAAGAGTTGTTTTAATGTTTCGTGAGACTCCTTTACACATTGGTCATATCCAAAGCATGTTGCGTGTCAGTGAGATGGGAGCGGTCGTTGCTCCTATTGCTCCTGCATTTTACTCCTTGCCTCAGTCAATAGATGACATCGTTAATCACAGTGTCGGACGAGCATTAGATTTGGCAAGAATTGAGCATGATTTGGTCTCTCGTTGGAGTGGGTACCAACAACTTTGACAGGTTTATACAGATTTTTCCAACTGACAAAATTACTTTATGTGGTCTTACCTCAAAAATGTTTTTAGACAAGATATTGCTATTGACCTTGGCACTGCAAACACGCTGGTTTATATCAAAAATCAAGGAATTGTGATTAGAGAACCTTCTGTCGTGGCAATTCAAAAAGGCAATAGAGGAGAGAATAAAGTCTTAGCAGTAGGTGAAGAAGCCAAGAAAATGCTGGGTCGTGTGCCGGGCAATATCACAGCAATTCGCCCTATGAAAGATGGAGTCATTTCAGACTTTGATGTGACGCAAGAGATGCTGAAGTACTTCATTCGTAAAGTTCAGATACGTGGGCTTTCCTTTAAACCTCAAATTGTGATTGCTGTGCCTTCGGGAATCACACAGGTTGAGAAACGTGCAGTTCGTGAATCTGCGGAGTCTGCTGGTGCAGAAAAGGTCTTTCTTGTAGAAGAGCCAATGGCAGCTGCTGTTGGTGCAGGGCTTCCAATCACAGAAGCAAGGGGCAATATGATTGTTGACATCGGAGGGGGTACCACAGAAGTTGCTATCATTTCTTTGGCAGGAATTGTGTACAGTGAATCTGCAAAGGTAGGGGGCGATGCAATGGACGACACAATCATTCAATTTGTTAAGAAAAAGTACAACTTACTTATCGGAGACCGCACTGCTGAAGAAATCAAAATCAATATTGGTTCAGCGTATCCTTCACAGGAGGGAAAAACACTAGACATTAAAGGGCGAGACTTGGTCACAGGGATTCCTCAAACCTTAGTTTTGACTGAAGATGAAATCAGAGAAACATTGGCAGATGTTTGCGGTGAAATCATTCAGACCGTACGCAATGCACTTGAAAAAACCCCCCCTGAACTTTCATCTGACATTGTTGACAAAGGGATTGTGTTAGCTGGTGGAGGCTCGCTTTTAAGCGGTTTGGACACACTCATCAAAGAACATACGGGGCTGCCTGTTTTTCATGCAGACGACCCTTTGACTTGCGTTGCTAAAGGAACAGGACTCATGTTAGACCAAATTGGATTACTTGCCGCAATCGTTGCAGATCAGTAAACATCGTGACAGCCAAATAAAAGTTTTCATTCAAAGAAGCTTGTGAGCTGGATTCAAAAGAATTATGCTATCGTCATTTTTTTTGCAACCTCTATACTCGTTGCAGGGTACCTCTTTTTTTACCCCTTCACTTCCAGGTCACATCCAGTCTTTGATATTTTTACTTCTCCTTTTCTTCGTTTTTTTCATCAAACACAAAACCACATCACATCAGTCATTAACAAGTACTTCTACCTTGTCAATTTAAAAAAAGAAAATGTCTATTTGAAAAAAAGGCTTGCCCAATTAGAACAAGAACTTTCTTTTTACATGGAAGAGTCTGTCAGATACCATCGGTTGAAGACTCAATTGGAGTTTGCACGCAAGAATACGTTTTCTACTCAATTTGCTGATGTGATAGGGCAGTCACTAGACAGCTACCACCGTACATTGTTTATTAGCTTGAGCCGAGCAGAAGGCATCAAACGTAATTTTGCTGTGATGCTTCAAGAAGGTGTTGTTGGACGAATCCAATCTGTTTCAAACTCTCATTCAAGTGTGCAATTAATCTTAGACCAAAGAATGAGATTTCCTGCTCTGATTCAGAGGACAAGAGGCAAGGGCATCGTTTTTGGAACACATGACGGAGTAGAATTGCGTCAAATTTCTCGTAGAGAAGAAATTAAGGTAGGTGACAGAATTGTGACCAGTGGTTTAAGTGGAATTTTCCCCAAAGGCTTGCTTGTTGGTACCATCTCCAGCATTAAAAGTGAAGACCATGCCCTGTTTCAAACTGCTAAAATTCAAACGGCTGTTGATTTTGAAAAGATTGAAGGGGTCTTTGTGATTGCCAACCAAAATTTATCATTGCGACTGAGTTCACAATGAGACCAATGTTTTGGACTCTGGGCAGTTTATTTGGGTTAGTAGTGCATATTTTGGTTGCAAATCAACTCTCTTTATTTTCTGTAAAACCTCATTTATCATTAGTCATTCCCTTGATTTTGACCTTGAGGAATCAACATTTTTTTATTGTTTTTTTAGCTCTTTTGGTGGGAGCTATCATTGATTCACTTTCTCATCAGTATCTTGGAATCTATGCGCTTTCATGGCTTTTGATTAGCTCTTTAGCCTATGCTTTGGCTTCTTGGATTGAGACACAAAATCTGGTAACGATTGCAATTCCTATGACAGGGTTATTGCTTTTGGAAAAAGTGTTATCCTTAACGTTGTTTAATATTGTGATTCCTGAAACACAGTGGCAACTTTTCTTATTCCGATACACATTACCATCTTTTTTAGCAGAATTTGCTTTTTTAATTATGGTGTCTTTATGCCTCCCTTTTTTTGAGAAACGATGATTGACCAAGACCCTTTAGAATCAGAAGAATGTAGCTTATTTTGTACAAGAGGAAGTTTTTTGACTTTATGCTTAGCCTTGAGTTTTGGGGTTACTGCGACAAGACTGTGGCATCTGCAAATCGTGAAGGGAGACACTTATCTTAACTATGCCAACGGCAATCGGATTCGTCTTGCTCCTGAAGCAGCTCCAAGAGGTTTCATCTATGATAGGCATGGTAAGCCCCTTGCTGACAACAGACCAGTTTATGAATTGTCATTGATTCGTGAAGATACTCCAGATTTAGAGGTAACTTTACGTAATTTGTCGTACGTTCTCAAAAAGCCGTATCAAGATTTGAAAAAAATTATTGACCAAAATCGCTACTCTGCACGCTTTAAACCAATCATTCTACAAACAGATTTAAGCTACGAACAAGCAGTTCTCTTAGAAACTTATGAAAATGACTTTTTAGGTGCAACTATCAGCATTCAGTCACGTAGATATTACCCCTATCAAGGTCAGGCATCTCATGTTTTAGGTTATGTGAGTCAGAGGCAGGAAAATCAAACTGAAGAGATTGCCAAAGGGAAAAAATATTCTGGCATGGTCATAGGGCAAACAGGAGTTGAGAAAGTCAGCAATAGTACTCTTGTTGGGACAGATGGAGGCAAGCAAGTTGAAGTAGATTATGTTGGTAGAGAACTTCATACCTTAGGACAAAGGATTGCTCCTGTTCCCGGAGAAGATGTTTCTTTGACGATTGACATTGATTTACAAGCTAAAATCAATGAATGGATGGAGGGGCAAACAGGTTCTGTCTTAGTCATGCACCCTAAAACTGGTGAGATTTTGGCAATGGCAAGTTTCCCAACTTTCAACCCAAACCTTTTCTCCGATGGAATCAGCCTTAAAGACTGGCAAGCATTGCTCAATCACCCTGAACATCCTCTTGAAAATAAATCTATACAGGGAATTTATTCACCGGGTTCTGTCTTCAAAATTGTGACAGCGTATGCCTCTTTAGATTTGGGAGTGGTTGATTCAGAGACAACACATCATTGCCCTGGATTCTTTTACATCAAAGGCAGAAAACAGCCCTTTAAATGCTGGGCATGGAAGAAGGGAGGACATGGCACTGTGAATTTGAGAAAAGCCATCAAAGAGTCATGCAATGTGTATTTTTATAAATCTGCCTTGGAAGTTGGAATAGATCAGCTGGCAAAATACGCAAAGATGTTTGGATTTGGTCAAAAAACAGGAATCATTTTACCCAATGAAAAAATAGGAATTTTGCCAAACTCTCAATGGAAGCTGAAGGCTTTAGGAGAACAGTGGTTTCATGGGGAGACTTTGACTGTGGCAATCGGTCAAGGTTATTTGAATGTGACGCCAATACAAGTTGCCAATTTTATCAATATTTTAGCCAACGATGGTCTTGTCGTGAAACCTAAGCTGTTACTTTCTGAACGAACTCAATATCAAACAGAACATGAATTTAAACCTGAATATTTAGCACTTTTGCGAGAAGCCATGACAGCTGCTGTACAAGAAAAAAATGGCACAGCTCGGATTTTAAACACTTCCAAATTGAATATTGCTGCTAAAACAGGAACGGCACAAGTCGTTGGGCATGATTCTACACGATTTTGGAGTGATGAAAAAAAAGAACAAAAAGACTACCAAGCACATTCTTGGATTGCCTCCTTCACACCTGAAAGTCCCGAACTTTCTGTTGTAGTTTTAGTAGAACATGGTGGCAGTGGTGGTTCAGCTTCTGGTCAAATTGCACGCAAAATTTTTGATTATTATGCCGACAACTTACGAGACAAGCTAAACGTTGAAAATTCATAATGAGCCATTTAGACAACACCTTAATTCTTCTTTCAATCCCCCATGATTGAGCAGACTCTTCCATTCTGTCTTGCTTCCAGTTCTCCAAGAAGGAGCGATCTATTGAAATATTATGGATTCCAATTTGAAGTCTATCCCCCTGACGTTGATGAAACAGCAGGGTCTGATGAATCTCCCAAAGACTATGTCGCAAGGCTTTCTCAAGACAAAGCTCTTAAAGCACAAAAACGTTATCCTGAATCGTTAGTCCTAGCAGGAGATACCGTTGTTGTGAAAGATGGAAAAATATTCGGCAAGCCCAAAGACTATGAAGAAGCAAAAACAATGCTAAAATGTTTAAACGGAGGCATACATCATGTCTATTCTGGTTATTGTCTTACCTCCTCAAGTCAACAGGTTGTTGATGTAGTTGAAACGAAAATCATGTTTTATCAAATGAATGAGCAGTGGATTGAGGCATATCTTGCAACAGGTGAGTCATTTGACAAGGCAGGAGCATATTCAATTCAAGGTCTAGGCTCGGCATTTGTTAAATGGATACAGGGGGCGTTTGATAATGTTGTTGGGTTTCCAATGGGGCAAATTTTACAAGATTTAATTCAAAAAGGTTGGGCAAATTGGAAAGAGTGAAAAACATCAAATCCTTTTTAAGGAAAACCTTGTGTTTGATAGTGTTTATGAATCAATTAGGATTCGCATCTGAAACAGAGGAAGCGATTCCTGAAGGAGTTGTAAAAGTCAAATTAGACTATGAATTGATGCGATATGACGAGGCATTTGATGGAGACCGTCATGTCAAACCTTTGTACCAAGTTTTGATTCGCTCACAATCTTTCCGTGACCAACTAGAGGGAAAATTTGAAAGAACTGATGAAATTACTACACTTCGCATCAACTATGGTCTTTCTAAAAATTGGTTCCTTCAAATGGCTATACCCATCGTGCGTGACAAGCAAAGCTCATCACTGGAGATTGTCAATGCTGACAATGTTTCATCAGAAGACCAACAGCAGTTGTCAAAGGCTGTTGAAAATCTGGAATCAAAAGAGACATCAGGTCTTGGTGCAATTCAGTTCAAAATCACTCAACTCCTAACGCAGACAGACTTCTTTTATTTTCGTTGGGCAATGAGAATAGAGTACCCTGAGAATAGAGAACCGATAGGAATCATGCCTGTTGAGTCAAGTCGTGAATTTAGGGGAGTTGGAACGTTGTTGCACTGGAGCTGGTTTCCTTTCGCTGATGGAGTCAGGCACAACTTAAAACTTTCAGCAAGCCAAGACTGGACAAAGCAAGGAGAGACTTTGACAGGTGTCAAGGGATCATACAAACAAGGTTTCCGTCTGGGATTCAAGTATGAGTCCAGCGTTCAATTTTCAAATTTTTTTGCAGGGGCAGGAACTGATTATTGGAAGAAAGACTCTACCAAAATTGCAGGTGAAGATCAAGGAGACCCTTCTTTCCTTTGGAACGTCAAAGCAAGAGTAGGTTGGGGGAGTCTGTCTGATTTGGAAGAAGGCAAGACGTCCCTTCCATTTTTGTTGCGTTTAGGCACTTCGTACCCTTTGAGGGGAAGAAATGCTCCTTTTGCACAAGACATTCACGCAAATTTTTTGTTTTATTTTTAATTTAAAAACAAATTGACCCACATCGTTTCATTTACCATCAAACTTGCATACGCATCACTTCTTCATAAGCAGAAACCAACTTCCCCCTGACCTGTAAAAGCATTTTGAGAGAAATATCAGCTTTTTCCATCGCAATCATTGTTCCGTGAACGTCTTTATTTGGAGAGGTCAGGAACTCTGTTTGCTTTCTTTCTGCTTCAAGTTGTTGCTCATTCACTTCTTTAAGAAGTGCGGAAAAGGTGTTTGATAACCCCCCAGACTTTGCTTGAAAAGAATGATTTTGTTCTACATTTCTTTGAAGCGTTAAATTTGGAACAACGTTGTTTTTAATCATTTGACTCATGGTTTTGTCCTGATTTGAAATTCAAAAAAATCTATTTTAAACAGGTTTGTTGAGGTCTAAGGCACTTTGAATCATACTTTTAGAGACATTGAATGCCGCAATGTTTGCCTCATACGAACGCGATGCCAGCATCAGATTGGCAGATTCTTCCATCGCATTGATGTTTGGATACTCAACATAACCTTGAGCATTAGCGTCAGGGTGTGAAGGCTCATACTTTAAAATGGGCGCCCGATTGTCCTGTACGACTCCAACGACCTTGACTTCTGTATTTGTTGAGACAGAACGGTCTTGATTTTTTAGCTCTTCCTCAAAGGTGCGGTCATTTGAAACAGCGGCAAAGACAACTTCTCTGCGTCTGTAAGGTCCTCCTTCGGGGGTTCTTGTTGTTTGTGCATTGGCAATATTTTCAGAAATGGTATTGACACGATGCCGTTGTGCGACCATTCCTGAAACACTGACGCCCATTGATGCGAGAAAGCTCATAAATTACCTCCCTTCTGAAATAGCGGTTTTGAGTGCCCTGAACTGATGCGAAATCACCCGAGTTGTCGCATTGTACATGAGCTGATTTTCTGCCATTTTTGACATCTCTTTGTCTAAGTCTACTGTATTGCCATTAAAGTTGACAAAAGGTGCAGCGCTGCGGATCCTTTGGGCTTCAGTCACTTGAAGTGGTGGCGTGTCGTTGCCGTCCATGTGTCTAACGTCCGTGATTTTCAAAGGACCGGGCTGGTCTGCATGAAGTGCTTTCTTTAGATTTTTTTCAAAGACTAAATCTTCTGCTTGGTATCCTGGGGTGTCTTTATTGGCAATGTTTGATGCAAGCAAATCCTGTCGTTTGGTTCTAAAGTCAAGAGATTTTTCTGCAAGTGTTAATAACTTGGTGTTGAGAAAGTTTGACATTTTTTGTTCAGCTTCAGGGATTGTGTTATAATCTAGCGATTCAAATGCAAACCAAATGCCATAACTTTTCAAGACCAATAGACGATGGACACACCAGCAACAAACTACTTAAAGAACACGCTTGCACATGGACAAGAACGATTTGTTAGCATCATGCACCAGTGCGACCTTTTCAAAGATGCCCCTGATGAATTACTTCACAAAATTTTTCAATATGCTAAATTTGTCAAACTTTCTGATAAACAGCGATGTATTGAAGAAGGTATGTTTGATCAAGAAATCTATATTTTAATTGATGGAGCGTTGAACATTTTTGTAAAAAATGATGAGGGCGTAGAGGAAAAAATAGACATGATGCACAAACCTTTCACGTTGTTTGGAGAACGATGTATTTTGGGAGAACCAAGAGGAGCAACAGCAGAATCGTTAGGGGAAACATTGCTTTTAGGCATTGACCTTTCTTCTTTACCAGATGTCATTGATGCTTTGGAAAATTCCGAAAAAAGGAACAATGCTCCAGAATATTCACAAAATACCATCATGTACTCTCTTTTTGGTGATGTTTTAAGCAAACGTCTTGCAAGGTTGATCCATGACCAATACAAGCTCAAACAAAAAGAAATCAGTATCAGAAAATACTCTGCTACGCTTAAAAAGGAACGATTGTCTATTTTGCTATTCAATCAATTCTTCAATAACGAGTTGCACCCTGATATTTCTGTTGGTATCACTTTGCGAGAGCTATTGAAAAGTGAAAGTATTGAAGTAGATTCTCTTAAATTGAAAAGTTTAGGAGACGTCAACACCAAAGAAATTTATATTGAGATGGCAAAACTTCATGCAATGGGGAAGATTGAAAATCTGAACCGACTCATGTTTTCTTTGCTCAATCGTCTTGCCATAGAAGCTCAACAAATTCCTGTCTATGTAGAAGCTATAGAGTCACCTGTTGTCACACAACCTGAACCATTAGGGCTTTCAGATTATGCGTTGGACTTATGGAATGCACTGGAGCAATCAGGTGTCTATCGTAGTTTGTGTTTACGAGAAGAGTTTTTGGAATCATTTTTTGATGGTGAAATGATTCAACCCATCAAAGCCAGTGAATACCTTCAAAGACGAGGTGTTTTCAAGAGCGAGTTTGATGAGGCATATTTTTGGTATCTAGTTTGTGAAAATTCTTTGATGTGGATTGGTAAAGTCAATCATCTCATTGCAGAATATGTGAGAGCTGCCAGAGATTCTTGTAGCCCCAGACAACAAAGACAAGAGACTTCTACCGACAGAGCATTGATTCAGAGTTTTGAACAGCTTTATTTGGAATCAACAAGTGTTTGCGCTATTGCTGAAACATCAAATGTCGCAGAAAGTGAGACAGAGTCAGTTGATGAACTTTTAAGTAAGCTAGGATTTTAGAATGCACTCTCAACAAGTTTGGGGAGGGCATCTTTCTGTCTCTCCTAATGAAGCAAATCTTTTGTTCTGTGCGGGAAGAGACGTTGCGGCACTGCCTATGGCAGATACCCTTTTGATGCCTTACGATTTGTGGACAAACAGGGCGCATACTATCATGCTGGCTAAGCAGGGCATCATTTCTCACACTACTGCAAACTCTTTACTTCAAGGTTTGAAAAAACTTGAACAGCTGATTTCAGACAATCAATTTGAGCTTGATCCTGCCAAAGAAGATGTCCATATTAACATTGAATCGTTTCTAACTGAGCATTGCGGGGCTGATGTTGGTGGAAGACTTCACACAGCTCGCAGTCGTAATGACCAAGTCGCTTGTGATTTAAGGCTTTATTTACGTCAAGAATGCTTAAATTTGGAGACCCAAATTGAATATTTGGCAAAAATCCTGCTCAAGTGCGTTACCAGCAGCGATGGCAAACAAACTTTGCCCGGCTTTACCCACTACCAACCTGCGATGCTGACTTCTTGGGGACACTGGCTTTGTTCTTATTTACAAGCCATTTTGAGAGACTGTAAGCGAGCGGCTGCATGCTACCAAATCTTGAATCAATGTCCTTTGGGGGCGGCAGCGTCGTTTGGTTCGTCTTGGAATATTGACAGAGAAATGACAGCTCACTTGCTTGGATTTGATGGTGTAGAAGTGAATACATTAGATTGCATTTCTTCACGTGGTGAAAGTGAAGCACAGTTGGTGCAAGTTTATGTCTTTGCAATGAATCACTTGAGTATGATTGCACAGGATTTAATTATTTTGAGCTTTCCCTACGTTGCAATTTTGCAAATTGATGAGGCATTCGTAACAGGGTCTTCTATCATGCCACAGAAGAAAAACCCAGATTTTGCAGAAGTGATTAAATCCAAAGCAGCCTATGCTCAAGGGACGCTTCTCAGCATCATGGGTGCTCAGCGGGCTAGCTTGAGCGGTTACAATCGTGACTCACAACAATCCAAATATCTGGTTTTTGATGTCATTCGTGAGTGCTTGCCTGCATTTCAAATCCTGTCAGGAGTTTTTGACAGCCTCAAATTCAATGGCGAACGTGCCAAAGATCTGTGTCATTTAGGGTTTATGAATGCAACGGACGTGGCAGATTTGCTTGCGCAACGATTGAACCTTCCTTTTAGAGATGCCTATCATATTCTTGCCAATGCTGTCAGATATTCTGAAAAAACAGGGAAACTTTCCACAGAGGCATTGAGCCGTGCATTGGAAGAATCGGGGTTACAAGCGGATATTCCTCAAAATGAGCTTGAGCTTTGGGGTGATCCAGAGTTTGTCATCAACCGCAGGCAACACACTGGATCGCCTTCACAAAGTCAAATCCAAAAACATCTGGATTCACTTGATAATGAATTTCAAGCGGTGCAGAAGTCTATCCAAAAGCGTCAACAGGTGATCCATGACGCATATCATCAATGTTCACAATGGAGCTTTTAAACGATGTCAGAACAATCACCACTAGACGATGCCAAACGCAGGCTGAAGGTAGAACAAGCTGTGAGGGGTTTTTTGCAAGTCATGGAAGATGAAGAATTGACCGTAGAGGAAGGTTTGGTTGCATGGAATATGTTGGGTTTTACAATCTTTCAAGATGTCTATCCTGATGACTCCCATGAATTGACTCAAGAAAAGATGATGACGTTTTCTCAATCCTTGTTTGATTCAAGAACAAACTGATGTCCTTTTACTCTGCAATTAGACCATTTGTATTCATGCAAGATGCCGAGTCTGCCCACGACAAGACTCTTTGGTTGCTTCAACAATTCTCAAAATATCAGCCAGCATTAAAGTTATTGAATACCTTGCATTGTCAATCATATCCTCAGCTTGAGGTAGAATATTGGGGCAAGAAGTTTAAAAATCCTTTAGGATTAGCAGCAGGTCTTGACAAAGATGCCAAGGCGTTTAATGCGTTTTTTGCGTTGGGTTTTGGTTTCGTAGAAGTTGGCACAGTCACACCTTTGGCTCAATCGGGTAATCCCAAGCCTCGTTTGTTTCGTTTGACTCAAGATGAGGCATTGATTAACCGCATGGGATTCAATAACTCAGGGGTTCGGGCATTGGTCAAGCGTCTGCAAAATCATCAACCGTTAGGAGTCTTGGGCGTTAACATTGGCAAAAATCAGGTCACTCCTCTTGAGTCTGCTGTTGACGATTATGTGAAGGCATTTTGCGCAGTAGAACATCTTGCAGACTATGTGGTGATCAATGTGAGTTCACCAAATACTGAAAACTTGAGGCAACTTCAAGAAGCCTCTTTGCTTGAAAATTTGATAGACTCCGTCGTTTCTGCTAAAACAAAACAACAAAGCAACACAGCCATTTTGCTCAAAATTTCGCCAGATTTGTCAGACAATCAACTCAGCGATATTGCATCTCTTGTCAAATCCAAAGCGATTGACGGAATCATTGCAACCAATACGACATGTTCACGTGAGGGGTTGAGAACCCAAAAATTCTGTGGTGAAACAGGTGGCTTGAGTGGAACACCTCTCAAAGAACGAGCAAATGAAGTCTTACGGACTTTTTATCAAGCGTTACCTCCAACGATGCCCATCATTGGAGTTGGTGGTATCAGAACAGCACAAGATGCTTATGAACGTTTTTTATCAGGGGCATCAATGATTCAGATTTATACAAGTATGATTTACCAAGGACCTGCGATTGTTCAAAAAATTCATCAAGGTTTGATTCAACTTTTAGAGCAAGATGGGGTTCGGCATATCAGCGAAATGATAGGAACAACTTCACTCTCATAAAACAGAGTTATGACAGAAGAACACGAGGTAAAAACCCTGAAACGAGAAATTAAAATTCAAAAAGAACAGATTAAACAGCTCAGAAAATTGTTGAAAGATTCACAAAAGATTTGTGTCACCTTGCAAAAGCAAATTGAATTGAGTCAGGAACATGAGCAAATTCTGTTGCGAGAACGTCACGAGTATGAACAGCGATTACAACAGCAAATTCCATCACAAAAGACCAGTCAAGAGGAACATCTTAATATTATTGATGAATGGAATGAGATCAATGAAGAGGAAGGAATAGATTTAGTCCGTATCAACAAAGCTTTTGCAAGGGGTATTTGGCAAGCCAAGCACAAGCAATATGACAAAGCGATTGATATTTTTTCAAAACTTGTCAAGAAGTTTCCAAGCTCTGCGCATAGTTGGTATAACTTGGGAATGCTTTATCATGCAACCTGTCAAATTCAGCAGGCGTCTCAATGTGCAGAAAAGGCAGCAAGTCTTGGGTTTGAACCTGCACAACAACTCTTTGATAAGTTAACTCTTTAGGTGATACCTTTCATTTTCTGTTCACAAAAGTTTTGGAGAAATTCAATATCGGCATCATGCTACCAGTTTAATAGGGGATCTTTTTTAATTCATTCCTAACATCTTTCAGCTCATCTCTGACATTTTGAATGTCATCTTTGACCTCTTTCAACCCATCTCTGATATTCTGAACATCTTGCTTGGTTGCGAGTTCGCTTTTAAAGTCAACTTTAATCAGCTTAGTCTCCCCGTCTAAGACTTCCTTACGTTAAGACCTGACGCAGTTCTAATTTATTTTTGAAGACCCAGGAGAATTTACTGTCAAAGTGGTTGTAACGACTGACCCGCCTACTTTTCCCATCATTTTACCCATGCCAACATCAGATTCTGTCACAATCAAATTGACCGTCAACGAAGAGTAAACGTTGAGTCCATCTTTCTGAAAAACAAAATCTTTAACCTTGAGAGTGAGAAGAAAAGAACCCAGCTTTTTTGTAAAAGCTAGGTTTTGGATTTTAGGGTATTGTTAAACTATAAGTGATATGCGATATTAAGTTCATTTAATTGAATTGATAGTCATGGTGTAGCAATGAAGTCGTGTCCTAGATGTGAAAGTGAGAAGACGGTTAAGAATGGTTTTTTATATGGTAAACCGAGGAGGCGTTGCAATGCCTGCAACTATCAATATACCAAGTCCTATCGTGGTCAAATCTCACCACAGATCAAAAGAAGAGCATTAGAGTTGTATTTGGAGGGTCTTGGTTTCAGGTCAATCGGTCGTTTGCTGAATTGTTCTCATGTTTCAGTTTATAATTGGGTCTGTAGTTTTGGCGAACAGCTCAAGGCATTAAGAAAGGACACAGACATTGAAATTATGGAAATTGATGAAATGTACACCTACATCCAGTCAAAAAAAACTACTGCTGGCTCTGGATTGCTGTTGATAGACGTGGGAAGCAATTTATCAATTGTATGCTTGGAAACAGAGACTCAAAAGCCTGTAGGCATTTATGGGACAAGGTCAAGGAAACAAAACCTCTTCAGGTGATGACTGATCACTGCAAGGCTTACAAACAAGTCATTCCCAAAGAAATTCATACATGTTCCAAGGCAGAAACATACACGGTAGAAGGGTATAATTCTCTCTTGAGACATTTCTTGGCAAGAATGAGAAGGAAAACCAAATGTTACAGCAAGTCTCTTAAAGCATTACAATATTCTGTTCTTTTGTTCATGGCAAAACGGAATAATCAGCTATCACTTATTAATTAACAATGCCAAAATTTTTAAAAGTTGAAAAAGGATCAGACTGGGAGGTTAGGAAAGACGGGGGTTTGAGGGTTTTTGAAAAAAATTTAAGGGGTTTTAAAAATTTTTCAAAAAAGTTGAAAAAAGAAGTAAATTTGAGGGGAAGCTAGCAAGCTCAAGTCGTTATTCTGTCAAACTCAAGTCGTCACTGCGGATTTGTTTTTTTGGTCATTGCGGGCTTGACCCGCAATCTCTCTTTTTTGAAAGTGTTCGGACTCTTGTTTTTAAGATTCCGCATCAAGTGCGGAATGACGGAGAGCGTTTGAGATTTGGTGTCAAGCACTTAATGACAATAGTTGTCATTCTTGCGAAAGCAGGAATCTCAAAGAACAAAAGTCGTGGCAAGGCAAAAGAGAAAATCAGGAGTCAGAAAAAGTTATGGGTGTGTGAAGTAAGGAAGGAAGTTTAAGCTGTTAGGGAGCAATGATTTGAATGACTCCTGCTTTTTCTTGCATTAGGTAAATCTGGTTGGCTTTGGCTTCTTGCATCAAATCTTTGTCAAAGGATTCACTGGCTAATGCTAAGTGAAAGGTAAAGTTTTTGAAGTGAGGAAAAACAATAGGAAAGGTTTGCTTTTGCTTGAGAATCTGCTCAATGTCGTTGACATGTGCTTTTCTTTTGACTTCTATAATCAAGACGTGGCAGTGATTGAACAAAGAGATGTCAAATTGTCCAGTGGTCTGACCAAATTTGCCACTGATGTTTCTGTTGAGTCGGTCATAGTGAATGCCTTCTATTTCAATAGACATATTCTGCCCTAACGTCTCTTCAAAACAACGATAGATTCGGTCTTCTAGGATTAAACCCGCGTTGTTAACAAAACCCCCTAGTTGTTTGGACACTTTGGCAATTTGAGTATCAGTTCTTGCAATTTGAGCATCAGTTTTTTCTTGCTGTTTGGCAACAGCTTTGACTGTTTCATGGGCTTCTTTAGCAATGATACTGGCTTCTTTAGCAATGATACTGGCTTCTGCTAAGATTTTTTCTATTCTATCTAAACGTTCTGACATCCTGACCTCTCAGCTGAAATTTTCTAAATTTAAAAACATCTAGTCTAGCAGATTTTTTAAGAAAGAGTTGAAAATAAAGTAAAAGAAAAATAGAGGATAAACAGGAATAGTTGCGGATCAAGGTGAGCCATGGCGAAGAAGTAAGGACTACCCCGTCAGGCACGCACGCCAGCAACAAGCCGCTGGCTTGTTGACCTTCAAAGAAGGGGAAAAGAAGCCTTCCGTCATTGCGGGCTTGACCCGCAATCTCTCTTTTTTGAGAGTATTCATGTTCTTTCTTTGAGATTTTGTGTCAAAAACTCAAGTGACGTGTTTGTTTTTTTGGTCATTGCAGGCTTGACCCGCAATCTCACTTTTGTTTTTAAGATTCTGTGCCAAGCACTCAAGTGACGTGTTTGTTTTTTGGTCATTGCGGGCTTGACCCGCAATCTCACTTTTGTTTTTAAGATTCCTGCTTTCGCAGGAATGACGATGCTGTTTTAGAAGAGACTCGGGAAGCTGCCAAGACGGTGGCATCAGTGCTGATGCGTTTGAGTGATTTAAAAAAATCTATTTTGGGGGTGAGATAGATTGAAACGTCAGAGCAAGTAGAGCTAGTGTTTCACCTCTTTCATCACGAAAATGTAATGAATAGATAAGATAAATATGAAATTTTTCTGGGATATTCTTATCCAAAAAAGAACGAAAGACCCAAAATGCAAAATAACTGTTGAGCAGGTACATGTTTTCAGAGAGAGGATGACCATCCTCAATATAAAAAGGTACCATTTTAGCAATCCATTTGGACAAAAATCCTGCATACTTACTTTTCCCCAAACGGCAGTTCTTGGGAATGTGAAAAGATGACATCCTTTCTATATCAAGCCTTGCATGCTTGATTGCTTCAACAAGAACTCTTTTGTTGAGGTGAATATGCGGATAGAGTTTTGACTCAACAATTCTGGAATCTTTCAAAAATTCGTCGTCAAATTTTTTGACAACTTGAACAATATGAGAGCGAAGCTCTTTTTCACTGGCAACTGTTTGATTCATTCTTTTCTAACTTCTCCTGAATTTTGATGGCTCCTTCTATAAGGCTTTTATCTTCTGACATAGATTTCAAACCTTGTTTAGAGATAGAGTCAAAATCTTCCTCATCATTAGGGATCTGAAATTTGGATACATTTTTGAGGGGTTGCTCTTGGCTAATCGCTTCAAGCTCTTGATCTAAGTCATCTAGGTTCATCATTTTGATGTTAATGAAGTCAGTGAAGTTTTTTGAGGTTAATTTACTCTAAGTCAACTCTATGAAAGAAATCGGAGAAAATAGCCTGTTGGTTTAGAGGGTAAAATTATCAGACAATATTGTCTGAATTGGATTGAGAAAATTGTTCAGATAGCTAACTTTATAGATAAGCTAACTTAATGGAAATTAATAAACTCACTGTTCTACCAGATAAACCTAAATTTGTCAAGCAAAAAGATAGATAAATTAACTATGTGCACTGCCGAATTAGATATGCCAACAGAAATCTCTCCTGAATTGTACCAACTTGCCAACCATCATTCCGTGTCAAGCCTGCAAACTTCTCCTGTCATTCCTGCTTTCGCAGGAATCCATTCACGCTAGGAATCCATGCTTGGTTTAAGAGAGATTTTGTGTCAAAAACTCAATGACAATAGTTGTCATTCCTGCTTTCGCAGGAATCCATTCACGCTAGGAATCCATGCTTGGTTTGGTGATAGATTCCGCATCAAGTGCGGAATGACGGAGAGCGTTTGAGATTCTGTGTCAAAAGCTCAAATGATGTGCTTGTTTCTTAGTCATTGCGGGCTTGACCCGCAATCTCTCTTTTTTGAAAGTGTTCATACTCTTGTTTTTAAGATTCCGCATCAAGTGCGGAATGACGGAGAAGGAAGGAAGGAAGTTTAAGCTGTTAGGGAGCAATGATTTGAATGACTCCTGCTTTTTCTTGCATTAGGTAAATCTGGTTGGCTTTGGCTTCTTGCATCAAATCTTTGTCAAAAGATTCACTGGCTAATGCTAAGTGAAAGGTAAAATTTTTGAAGTGAGGAAAAACAATAGGAAAGGTTTGCTTTTGCTTGAGAATCTGCTCAATGTCGTTGACATGTGCTTTTCTTTTGACTTCTATAATCAAGACATGGTCGTGATTGAACAAAGAGATGTCATATTGTCCAGTTGTTGGACCAAATTTTCCACTGATATTCCTGTTGAGACGGTCATAGTGAATGCCTTCTATTTCAATAGAAATGTTCTGTCCTAAAGCCTCTTCAAAACAACGATAGATTCGGTCTTCTAGGATTAAACCTGCGTTGTTAACAAAACCCCCTAGTTGTTTAGATACTTTGGCAATTTGGGCATCAGTTCTTGCAATTTGAGCATCAGTTTTTTCTTGCTGTTTGGCAACAGCTTTGACTGTTTCATGGGCTTCTTTAGCAATGATACTGGCTTCTTTAGCAATGATACTGGCTTCTGCTAAGATTTTTTCTATTCTATCTAAACGTTCTGACATCCTGACCTCTCAGCTGAAATTTTCTAAATTTAAAAACATCTAGTCTAGCAGATTTTTTAAGAAAGAGTTGAAAATAAAGTAAAAGAAAAATAGAGGATAAACAGGAATAGTTGCGGATCAAGGTGAGCCATGGCGAAGAAGTAAGGACTACCCCGTCAGGCACGCCCGCCAGCAACAAGCCGCTGGCTTGTTGACCTTCAAAGAAGGGGAAAAGAAGCCTCCCGTCATTGCAGGCTTGACCCGCAATCTCTCTTTTTTGAGAGTATTCATGTTCTTTCTTTGAGATTTTGTGTCAAAAACTCAAGTGACGTGTTTGTTTCTTTTGGTTATTGCTTAACTTGGACTTAGTCATTGCGGGCTTGACCCGCAATCTCTCTTTTTTGAGAGTATTCATGTTCTTTCTTTGAGATTTTGTATCAAGCATTCAATGACAAAGAGACTCTTCTGGTAGGCAAAGTCTGACGTAGCAGTTAAGGAGACAGCCTTTGGATAGTCCAATGATTTTGTGCATCTAGCTGGTATTGAAAGCGGTCATGCAAACGGTCTCTGCGACCTTGCCAAAACTCAAAATGAGTGGCTTGGACAGCATAGCCTCCCCAGTGTTCAGGCAAAGGGACGTCTTGACCTTCAAATTTTTTGCTAAAGGTTTCAAAGTCTGCTTCTAAATCTGCACGTGAGTTCACAGGCTGGCTTTGTTGAGATGACCATGCTGAAATCTGACTGCCTCTGGGGCGCGAGGCAAAGTATTTTTGGGATTGTTCCAAACTTGTTTTTGTGGCAGTGCCTACAATCCTGATTTGCCTTTCAAGTGCCGCCCACAGAAAATGCAAGCTCACAGTAGAATGATTTTGAATGTGTTGCCCCTTGCTACTTCCATAGTTTGTAAAAAATAAGAATCTTTCATCTTGTAGCTCATTCAACAAGACTGCTCTTGTTGAGGGATTCCCTGACAAATCTACTGTGGCAAGGAGCATGGCATTTGGCATGGGAATTTGGGAGTCACACGCTTGTTGAAACCATTTTTGGAACTGCTCAAAAGGGTTCAGATTTAAATCACTGCGTGTTAAACCTGCAAGCATGTATTCTTGTCGTAATGTTTTAAGGTCAATTTGTGTCATAAGAAAATAGGATAAGGGTTGCGAATGGTGAACAGAAATTTTTGTTAATTAGCAGAATTAACTGCTAGAAGTCTCAAATGAAGGGTCGGTCAGCAAATGATTTTTCAAAGCGCCGGGGACAATAGAAGTTGGTAAAAAGATTTGAGTGTTCTCTCCAAACTCCTGAATATTCAAATAACAACCCTCAAAAATACCTCCATACTCGCTGACTAATGACTCGCCAACTGCAGGAATGTTTTGAATCAGGCTATCCAATGTATTGAAGGGTTGCAAGCAAACAAGCATTCTGGCTTGTTCTGTGTCAAACTTTGCTTCACCTGATGCTGCTAAGTTAAACAAGGGTGTTTCAAAGATAAAACTTTCAAGAGACAAAAAAGCACCTTGAAGTTTGCCTTGTGCATGAATCTTGTCATAAACAATTTCTTCTTGTGTGAAAGTAGAAGACTCCCCCTTGAAGAGTCGGACATAACTTTGAATAGAAATGGGTGCAAGAATCAAGGCAGTCGTGGATTCTTCCAAAATTGACCCATCTTCTAAAGTAAAATCAAAGTCTATTTCAGGTTGCCATAGACCTTCTGGAAGTTGAACCAATTTCACCTTTCCTTCTAACAAAGCATTGGAACGTTGGGTCAAATATGATGAGGATTCGGTAGAATCTGATGCAATGAAGAAGTCAAGCAAGGCATCAATACTTTGAATCTCACTTTTGAACGTTCCCTGCCATTCTTGGTCTTTAGGGCTTAAAGTGGTGTTGAGAGACAACACTTGTTCATTATTTTTGCTCCAACGTAGTTGATGAATGGCAAGTAATTGATCGTCCACCTGAAAAGCCAATTCTAAATCGTCTAACTCTTCTGCTTTTAACAGGAATTGCTCAGCAGTCAGCTGAAAATCTAGGCACAAATCTGGAAGCTGAAAAGCCCAAAGATTGGAAGACTGATCGTTAGTTTGCTGTGGTTGGGACATTGTAATCAAATGAGACACATCAAGCCATTCTTGAAGCTCAAAACGTTGAAAGTCTAATAATACCTTCCATTCTTCTTTTTCCAAGTTTGCCTTGCCTGATGCTTTTTGACCTCCCCACCGAAAATGGTCTATTTGTAAATGACTTTGCTGCGGACTTAAATCTAACTGACCTTGCAGAGTCAACTCTTTAGCTTTTTGTAACTCCCATAGGCTAGGCGTCTCAAGTTGAGAAAGGAACAACTGACTGGTTTGCAAGTCAAATTGAACAGACCATTCTTTGTGGGATTCGGTAGGTTGAGCAGATTGAGAGTCTGTTATCAAACGTTGACGGAGAATGGGAGACCATCGTTTGATGTCTTGGTAGAGTAGTAACAAGTTGAGGTCATCAAATGTTGCTTGAATGTTCACATTGTTTGTATTGTTCTCATCGTTTTGGTCAAGAGACATCTTTCCCCTCATCTGGTAATGGTTTAAAGCAAGGTATTGAAAATTAAGTTTAAAGGCATCATCTGCTTGGGTTTGAAGCTCAAAGGTTGTGTTCAAAGACACTGTCATTTGAGGGTCTATCTGGAAGTTTGGGGTCACCAGTTGAATGCCTACCGAAACATCAGCAGAATCCTTGCCTTCTGTTCCCTCTGTTAAAAAAGAGAATTGTTGAAAAAGTTCAAGATAAGGTTCTAACAGCACTTTGGGAGAATAGAGATAGAGCTTTAAATCTTCTTGATAATCCACCAGATAGAGTTGCAAAGTCTGGTCTCCCCACTGAAATTGATCAAAAATGGCATAAATGAGTTGTCTGTTATCCGCAATGTTGAATGAACCTTCTGTTTGAATTGGAATGACAAAATCTTCAGAAAATTTGACTTGAGATGCGTAAATAGAAAAATCTACATGATACAACCCCGTTTCAGACATAGAAGGGGTTGAGTTTTTAAATGTGGGATAAAATTTTTGGTAATATGAATGAATTTTTGGCAGGTCAATGAATTGAAAATTAAGCGTGACAAAGTTTTGACTTTGGGTCTGTTTAAAAAGTCCGCTGCCTTGTACGCCATCAAGTTTGACTTGAGATGCCTTGACTTCATAACTAGATGAATCATACCTTTTAAAATTAAAACGTCCTTGTAATAAACCTTCGTACTGCATGATCATGACCTTTTGAATATCAAGGTTGGCACTGATGGATTGAGCAGAAAATGAAGAATTGTTTGACAGGTTAGGAAACCAGCTGAGCAGCTTGGGGGAAAGTTGCCATTGCATCGCTTTTTCAATGTCAATCTCATTGGCATCAACGTCCACAACATAGGAATTTGAGGAGGCTTTTAAGTCAAGTTTGAGCTGTAAATCATTATTTTCAATTTCCAAGTTGCCTGATTGATGTTCTAATTTGTAGTGTTCCAGATTGTATTGCAGATTGATTTTTGAGCCTGCAAGCCTTCCTTGTTGTGTCAAGTTGATGTGTGAGGTGTCAAAGTTCAATGTTCCGCTGGTCTTGCCTCCTTGTCCATCTTGAAGTTGCATTTGTGATTTGACAAGAATGTTTTCAAAAGCGTCCCTTTCAAAAGAAATTTGAGCAAACGCATCAAGTTTTTTGGGAAGTAGTGGTTCAAACTGCTGGTCTATCATCGGTAACAATGTTTGAAGTTGTGCAAGATGCAACTGACCTTCTCCGTAAAGTGGGAAAAAATGAATCACTCCGTCTAGTGTTGTAGAAAACCCTTCTAATTTGGTTTGCACCTTTTGAAAGGTGATGTCATTAAGGGAGACCAAAATATCTCCTTGAATCTGCTCCAACTTCCAATCTCTTTGCTGTTGAAACAAACCTGAGCTTTTTTGTGGTTTCACATGCACCAGCATATCCCAAGCAGAGTCATCATCTAAATTGGTCTTCAAGCTGAAAGCTGCGTCAGCAGTGCCTTGCAATGTCAGTGAATTAAGCACTTCTAGGTCTAAGAACTGTTGCACGTCCTGCCAAACGGGGCTGATTTGACCCGTTCCTGATGCTTCCACCTTTAAAGGAACATGACCTTGAGGCGAATCAAACAAAATTTCCACAACTCCTTTAGCTTGAACTGATGAAAACCTTCCTTTTGCCACATTGACAAATAAGCCTTCATTGTTGACAACAAGGCTACCTGCCGCTTGCCTGAATTGGGGCAGTCCTCCGTAAGTTTCAATGCTTGCTTCAGAAACATTTGCTTTAAGGTGAAATTGAGGTTTGAGCATGCTGGGGCTGTCAAATGGAAGCTCAATTTGTGCAGTTAAATCTTGAACGTTGCCACCCAGCAAAGAGCGGTTGATCCAATCTGTTGCCTCTGGTGGCACAAACATCAAAAGATAAGGTTTTGCTTCTTCAATGCTGAAGGGTGTGCTTGTCAAGTTGACTTTGACAAGAGAGTCCTCTGAAACATTGAGTGTGATGTTGGTCTTTAGTCTTCCAAGAGGAAATTGAAAAGGTTCAACGTTAATCTGTATGACTTGACCATCTCGCTTGCTGTCCCAGTCTATCAACCCTTTTATTTTTCCAAATGCAATGGACTGTTTGACAGGTTGGAACGTTTGCAAAAGGGTCTCTTGAGCCTGAAAGTTTGTGAATAGAGTGTGTTGCTTGGTGGCTTTATTGAAAAGGTAACGACCTTCTATGCCCAAAGTGCTTTGTATTTTTGAAATATTTGACGGAGATGCAAAAAGCATTTGGAAGTCTTTGGCTTGATATTTGACTTCCAGCTTGTCTTGTTGAAATGTAGCAAAGAAGGCAAGATCGCCTGCCTCTTGTTGCTCCCTTGCCAAGTTTGCAGTGCCAACTATTACTTGTGAGTTGTCCGTCTCTTGAAGATGAATGTTAAGATTTTGCAACTGATGATTAATGAATTGACCATATTTGAAGGAGATTTGACCATTTTGAACTAAGAACTTTTTGTCAATTTGTATGAAAGATTGAGCATTGCTAGCAGTTTTTAAACTCATTGGCAGTTTCCACTCTCCCAGATACACTTTGCTTTCTTCATCAATGAATAGCTCCATTTTGGGAGAATCTAAGGTGAAATCTAAAAGATGAAGTTTTGCCTTCCAAATGGCATCAAGATTCAAACGGACGTACAACTTTTTTAGTGAAAAAACATTGCGTTGCTGACCTTCAGAAAACAAAGCAGTGTCTTCCAAAATGATGTCCAGAGTTTGGTCTGGGTTGTGTTGCCATGAAAAACCCCCAACAACAGGACGCAGACCTGTGTAAGACAAAACAACCTGTTCAAAATGATTAAGAGAGTAGCGGGTCAGGTAGAATCCACCTAACCCTAAAGAAGACAGGATTATCAAGAATAAAGAAAAATTCTTGAACATTTAAGAGTTTTAAAGGGTAGAGGATTCAGCTGAATCGGGAGTGAGTGAGTGATGTGCGTTTTGTTTTTCGTTCCTACGAATCACCTGTGTCTTCATAGATTGCACGCTTTTAGACAACGCTTTATAAAGGTTTTCGTGGTCTGCTTCGCTGGCAAGAGACTTTCCTCTGAAGTGACAGATGATGTTGACATGATGAGTCTCGTCATTTTTTTTGTTTAAATTGACATGAAAGGGGCATCTGCCATCTGTCATTTTGACAAGGTCTGCCATGAGGTCTTCCACATGTTCAATGACTGTTTCAGACTGTTTCAGGTTTTTAAATGAGACATGTATAGACATAGTATTTTTGCAAAGGAATAAGGTTAAAGATTGATGAAGCTAACCAGAATTGGGTTCTGCTCCGGGCGTCTCAGGAAAAGCGGGAGGAGGCAAAGGCTCTATGTCGCTTTGGTCCAAAGCTGTCGGAACTTGATCCATTGATTCATCGTTAGAAACAAACAAGAAATATCCGGGAATAAAGAACAGAAGAAAAGAGGCAACACCAATGCCCACAAGGATTAAGATACGCATTTTTTTAAAAATCTCTGGCTTAAAGAAGGCAATGCTACACAAATTGATTGGTGAAGTCAATGCTTAGATTCTAGCCACATCAAACAAATCTTTCAAGAAATCTGTCAAGTTTGGTGTTTGAAGCAGGGTCAAATGCTTTTAAAAATATTTTGTCAAAAAATTTAGGGACGACTTTGATTTTCGTAAAAATAGAGTGTTCCTGCCTCACTACCGACCAATGCGTCCATGTCTCCATCTGCATCAATGTCAGCAAAAGTAGGGATTGCCCCAATCGGCATGGAAAACAACTTGAATGAGGTGTCTTCTTGCCACTGAATGAGAGATTTTGGATTTTCTGCTTTTGTTTGTTTGAAGACTTTCAGTTTGCCACTATCAGATCCAACAATCAGCTCAACTTGTTGGTCTCGGTCTAGGTCTATAAAAATGGGTAAGGCGCCAACTCCAACATCTAGGTCAAGATACCTTCTGTTAGTCAGACTGAATTTGGGAAGTTGTCCATTGATGGATTGTTGATACTGCACCAATGTTCCACGAAAAATGCCAATGATTAAATCGGGGAGCTGGTCTTGATTGAGGTCTAAGACAGCAGGGACAGAATTCAACCCTGCATTGACCTTGCTCAACGTCACGAAATCCCTTACCAGTTCTGGAAAGTCTGCTGCTCCTTCATTCTTCCAATAGGCTAAAACTCCTGTGGCACTGCTCACAATCAAGTCTTGGTCTCCATCATTGTCCAAATCAGCAACCAATGGCGTAGAGTTTGGATAATCCTGATATTGCAAAAAGTTTTTTGAATCCAGCTCCCAGACAGGTTTTTGAGCAGTCCCTTTGTTTAGGTAAAGCCACAAAGCACCACTGCGTGTGCCAACAATCAAATCTAGGTCTTGATCTCCGTCAACATTCATAAAGGCAGGAGCAGACCTTTTGGGTGGGTGGGGTGTCAGGTAAGATGAACTCACCCTTTCAAACTTTGGTGGAATTTTGGGCAATTTTTTGACTTCTGGCGTTAATTCCTCAAATTGAGTTTCTACTGGAGGTGTTTCTGGAATGGCAGCTTTGACAACCTCCTTTTTTTCTTCTTTTCTTTGCCCAAGATTGAGCCATGCTGTGACGGCTCCAGATTGATTGCTGGCAAGAATGTCTGCTTGTCCATCTCCGTTGAGGTCTATTGCATGGGGTGCCAACTGAGGAGGCATTTGGACTTCAGAGACTGGTAATTCTTCAAGAAGCCAATTTGTTGGAAAATTCTTGCTTCCATGAGAACGGATTGTTTTTAAAAAACCTTTTTCACTTCCAAAACCAATGTCCAGAGTGTTGTCTTGATCCCATTGAAATAACATTGGCACAATGTGGTTCTCTCCTGATGTTCTAAACACATGTGAAGGTGAGGAGTCCCAAACGTTATTGTTGTTATAGACAAGAAGTTGTCCATTTTTGTTGCCAATGATGAGGTCTGGTTTTTGGTCTTGATTCAAATCATGCAAAATGGGAACGGTGTACTCTCCTGCATAGATAGAGGCAAACTCTAATTCAGCAGTCACCCATCTTGGTTCTTTGGCTGTGCCATCATTGCGAATCCATTCTATTGTGCCTTTCTGACTGCCAACAAGAAGGTCTAGGTCTCCGTCTCCATCAAGGTCGCCAAGTGTTGGAGCGCTGAATGTCCGTTGAAATGGCTCAAATGCTTTGGAAGAAACAGTCTGCCAGCGAGCCTCTTTGGCTGTGCCAACATTTTGATAACCGTATAACATGCCTGAAGCACTACCAACAATAAGGTCTAGGTCTCCATCTTGGTCCCAGTCTCCTGATGAAAAGATGGCGCGAGTATCCCCCGGAATAAAAGATTTAAACTGAAGTAGGTTATTGGACACCAGCCATAACTCATTGCGGTAACTTTCTTGCCTTGAAAAAGTGGGTTCTTGGTCATTGCTTTCAGAATCTTGTTGCTGGTCTTGGGCAGGGGCTGGTTGTTCTTCTTCTTCTTCGTTTGGTTCTTGAAGGGCTTCCTCTAGGGGTTCTTCTTTTTGTTCCACGAGGATTCTGTCATCAAGACGAGGCTTTAAGATTTCTGAGGTGTAGGCATCAAGTGTTCTTTCAATTTGTGGGGTCATTTCAAAAAGGTTTTGGAGTGTTGTCAGGCATTCCAAAAGGACGTCAAATTCTTGACAAAATTGGTCAAGGATTCGTTGGGCGGGGTTATTCCAATTGATTTCGTTTTGTTGAAAATGGTCTTTTAAGGTTTTTTTCAAAATCTCTTGGTTTTCATAAAGTGCGATGTTTGAAGATTCACTGCTTAAAATCAAGTCATCAAATCCGTCATTGTTCAAATCATAAAAGTTGGGAGCAGCATAGCTTCCAGCGTCAAGAAACAAAAAACGTTTGGATTCCAGTTGCCATTGAGGGTTGAAACGAGTGCCTTGATTGTAGTAAAAGCTGATCCGACCATCAGAACGACCAATCGCAAGGTCTGGCAGTCCATCTCTATTCCAATCTACCCATTCAGGGACAGCATTCACTTCGGGTGAGATGTTGCCAATCTCAACAGGTGGTGTTGGACAGTTGGGTTCACCTGCATAGCAAAACTTAGCGTTCAGAGAAGTGCCAGCATTTTGAAAGAACATGAGGCGACCTTGACGTGTTCCAATAATCAAATCCAGTGAGCGGTCAGCGTTGGTGTCATGCAAACGAGGCACACTGTCATTGCCCGGACGCAGGAACATATATGCAGAACTTTCCAACTCTAAGGCATGCAAAACCTTGTTGCCTTGATTCACATAATAAAAAAGACTGCCATCTTTTGAGCCAATGAGTAAATCCAAATCACCATCACCATCTAAGTCTCCAAGTTCTGGAGCGGCGGCACCTCCAACGTCAATTTTTTTCAACATACGGCTTCCATCAGCCTGTTTAGTCCAAACTTTCATTTGTTCTTCAATCAGCTGAAAGCCTTCTTCTGTTTTTTCAAAATAGGCAACGGTGCCATCTAGTTTCCCAACCAATAAATCAGGTTCTCCGTCCCCATTGAGGTCTCCAAAAGTGAGCAAAGGACGGACAAATTCATTGACATAGGCAAGGGATTTTTCACCATTGATGAAGGTGTAATAAATGCGTTGCCAAAGGTATTCTTTTAAAGCGACTTCTTCTTGGGGATATGCAGGAAGTGCAGAGGAAAAGGTGATGCAGGACAACAGAAGAATACGTAGAAAAGTCATAAATGATTGCTATGCTTCAAGCATTCCTATTGCACAGGTCAAGCCTGTCTTTTCGTCAATTAACCTCAGCATGCCCAGTTCTTTGGAAGCTCGGTAATCTTCTAATAAGATGGGGTCAGCCACAATCAATGAGGCTTGCAACAGGTCATTGACTTCTACTTTTTTTTGGTCAGACACCACTAATCTACCATTTCTAATTTTAATGACGCCTATCAATTCATCTACACGGCAAACAGTTTTCAGACAACCTTGACGCAGTTCAAACTGTTGACCCTCTTGAAAAGGATTGCTGCCTTGCCAATACAAATTGGCACAAAAATAATTTTCAAAAATAGGTGTGGGGTTGCGATAAATCCAATCACCACATTTGAGGTCAAATGTTTCAGACAAAGTCAAAATAGCACTTTGCCCTGCTTGAAGTGAAGAAACCTCTTGCCCGCTACGTTCTATGGATTGTATGGTGGTACGAGTTCCAGACAATCCTAAACCAACCTGCTCACCTACATTCAGTTGACCTTGTAGCAAGTTTCCAACATATCTACCTTGCAAAGCTAGCTGTATGGCAAAGCGGGTGGCATGTTGCCTTTGGGGTAGGGTGACTTCTTCAAGATGCCTTAAAAGTGAGTCGCCTTGATACCATGACATTTTTTTGGAAGGTTCTGCAAGGTTATCTCCTTTGAGTGTGGAAATAGGAATGAATGCAGGCATGTTGTCTTTTGTTTCAGCAGATTCAACAAAAAGTTGAGCTTTGACGGCATCAAATGCTTGTTGAGAGTACCCAGTTTGGTCTATTTGGTTGACACAGATGACAATGTTTGCAAGTCCTAAAAATTGGGCAAGATGAAAGTATCTTAAAGTGTCTTCTGAAGGAATTTTTTGGGCATCAAGCAAGATGACTACCAAATCATAATGCGAGGCATTCATAACCAAATGATTAATATTTTGCGACTCATGCAGAAAATCTATCATTGTAAATTGGCGATTGGGTGTTTGGAAGTGGAGATGCACAGAATCCAATGAAGGTTTGTCATTAGCGATTGAAGATTTTTTAAGATCAGATGCCTTTTTTGTATGCTTTTTGCCAACCAATCTTTGCATCAGCAAGTTGCTTTCACAAACCAGACGACTTATCAAAGTCCTTTTCTCTTCATCAGTACTGCTTACAACAGAAAATCTCAATAATTCTTGCATGCTTACCAGTCAAAAAAGTTTGGAGAGATGATTTTGAGCAAGTGTGTCTTTGAGATAAGTTAACACAAATCTGGATTAAAATGAAATGACACAGCACAGAATCACAGATGACAAAAAACTATGCTAGAATAAGTTTTTGTTTTCCTGATACTTTTGCCTAAAACTCAAATAACTCGGGGTTTTTGACAAAAAAGATGGGGTCTTTTCTGGTCAAACACTTCCAACCCTCATAAAAAACAATTATCACAAAAAATAACTATCTAAAAAGACCATGACATTTCGTATTTTGATTACTGGGACAATCCATGACTCTGGGATTGATGCACTGAAACAAGAACCAGACCTTGCTGTTGATTTCTTGCCTGAACTTGACCCCAATAAAATTCTTGAAGTGATTCACCAGTATCATTGCATCATCACACGCTCTGAAACACCCATTTCAAAAGAATTGATTGATAAGGCATCAAAGCTGAAAGTGATTGCCCGTGCCGCTGTTGGTGTAGATAACATTGACATTCAATATGCCACACAAAAAGGGATTCTTGTCTTGAACACTCCTGCACAAAATACGAACTCTGCAGCAGAGTTGACTTTTGCTCTGCTTTTGGCAGCTGCCAGAAAGTTAATTCCTGCTCATCATTCTACTGCAAATGGAAAATGGAACAGGCATCTTTTTGTGGGTTTGGAACTTCAACAAAAGACTCTTGGCATCATTGGGCTGGGAACAGTAGGGTCTCGCGTTGCCAAGTTTGCTCAAGGCTTTGATATGAATGTTATGGCTTATGACCCTTATATCTCTGATGAAGCCTTCGTCAATAGAAATGTGGAGTCTGTCTGCCTTGAAAAACTGCTACAACAATCGGATTTTATTAGCATTCATGCGACAAAAACAGAGGAGACAATAGGAATGATTGATGCAAAAAGTTTTGAGCAGATGAAGCCCTGTGCGATTGTCATCAATGCCGCACGTGGTGGCATCGTTGTAGAGTCAGATTTATACCAAGCGCTTGTTTCAGGAATGATTGCAGCTGCTGGAATAGACACGTGGGAAGACGAACCATTGAAAGAGAATCCTTTGCAAAAATTAGAACAAGTGGTGATGTCTCCTCATATTGGAGCATCAACGAAGGAAGCCCAAATCAAAATTGCATCAAGCATCTCCAAACAAGTCCCTTTAGCATTGCGTGGTCAAGTAGTAGATCACCCTGTCAATATGCCCCTCATTCAGTCTGTGAGTTCTCAGGTGGCTCAATATACTTCTCTTGCAGAAAAATTAGGACGCTTTGCCTGCCAGTTGTTCCATTTTAGACCTCAAAAATTATTCATCCAACGTTCTGGAGTCCTTGCTCAAGAAGACGACATGCTGTTGAAATTAGCTTTTCTTAAAGGGTTTTTCCAAAAAACACATGACGTTAGCTATGTCAATGCTCTACAAATTGCTAAAAATGCTGGGGTGAATATCAGCAGTCATGTTGTTGCCAAACACGAATCTTACAAAACTGTTCTTTCTTTCAAACTCCATGATGATTCTCATTCATTGGTGATTGGTGGTGGGATTCTTGGGGGCATAGACCAAAGGATTACCTTGCTCAATGATTTTAGATTTGAGATGGAAGCCTTTGGAAATCTCATTGTTTTAGTGAACCGAGACATACCGGGAGTCATCGGTAGCATTGGCACAGCTCTTGGCAATCAGAACGTCAACATCGCTCGTTTTGACCTTTCAAGAAACACCAAAGGAGGTAAAGCTATGGCTTTGATTGGCATTGATGAACCCATTGCACCCCAAGTGATTGAAACACTTCAGAAACAAACAGGAATCCTTTTGATTCATTCTGTTAAATTATAAAGAAGAAAACACTTAGGGTTTGCACCCCGAAAAAGTCGGTCTTTTAAGAAAGGTCAATTAGCATCAATTAGCGATAATCAATGCTTTTTTTCGTTGTTTAGAATATCCAAAACGGCAGAAGGTCTTTGCTTCAAAAAGTGTTCAAAAGCCATTTGTTCGGTCTTGAACTCTTGCAACTTTCTTAGGTTTGAACAAACCTGATTTTGATGGTCATATTCTAAGGTTGCATGATACTCAAAAGTAGCGTTACCAGAAAACTGAATGATGCCTTTTTTGATTGAGGGAACAATGCAACTTGCGACGCCACCGGGAGTATGTACCGTGATTTTTTCCCCTTCACTAAAAAACTGATGGAGGATTCCCAAATAACAACTTGAAGAAATGGCAGTACCGCATGCGGCTGTGATGCCGCACCCCCGTTCATAAGTTAAAACAAACATGGTGTTTGCATCAATCAATGATGCCATGCTGACATTGAGTCCATAAGGGAAAACTTCAGAGTTTGCAGAGACTGTCTGACCCCATTGAGACAACTTTTTTTGATCTATTTCTTCTACAAATGCAACTAAGTGAGGATTTGGAATGGCAACGGCACTAAAGGTTTGTTGTGTATCAAGCATCTCTATTTGTTGATTTAGAAAGACTTCATGTTCTTGCATCAATGTTGGCAACCATTTGACCATGTTTAAAGATGCCTTGCCTATTTCAACTCCCATTGTCACAACCTTGTCTGCTAGCATTGTATCTTTCCAGCAATTTAAAACTGTTCCATCGCTAATCTTAACTTGAAAAGAGTTAACATGAGGTTGGGATTCCATTAACTTTCTGGCTACACAACGCAACGCATTTCCGCACATTTCAGCAGGTGTTCCATCAGCATTATAGGCAGTCATTTGGGCGTCATATTGGGCATCACTTTCTATCAAAATTAAGCTATCTGCACCGACAAGACTGGTTCTTTGGCAAACCTTTTTTGCAAAATCACTGATCTGTTCAATTTTCCAAGTTTTTGCAATTAAATCATTGTCTAACAACACAAAATCATTGCCAGAACCATGACATTTAGTAAAATTAATCTGCATCTGTCTTTTTCAAAAAGTTTGTTAAAAAGTTGTCATATCACCAAAAATGATTGACGAAAAATGATAAGAACCGAAAAAACGGGTCTTCAAAAAATTTCCAAACTTGCATTCTAGCAACATTTAGCAACCTCTTAAACTCTTTTAATTAAACCAATTAGTTAAACCAATGATCCAAAAATTTAGTCAGCAACTCTTCTTCACATTTTTCTTAGTCATAGTGGGGACTTTTGCATACCCCCAAGAGATTTCAACAGAATTAGGCAATTATGATCTTCAAATTCCCTATCCTAAAAACGTGAACATTCAGATTCCCAAACCATTTGAATTGGAATCTCAACAAATTCCCCCTTTTGAGCAATATCAACATCCTGTCCCAAAAGATTGGTCTTTTCCTAGCTTTTGGGTTGATGCAAAGGATTACTTTTTTGAGGGAGTCAAACGTTACGAAGCAAGAGATTTTGAGGGTAGTGTTGCCCAATTTGAAAAAGCTATTTTAGAAAGTGAAGATGACCCAAGAATCGTGCAAGCCTCGCTTTATTGGATTGGACGAACTTGGTTAGAACAAAAACAGCTCACAAGAGCTAGGAATTACTTTAAACAAGCAGTAGGTCAAAACATGGAAACTGATTATGCTGCACGAAGTGCATACGCACTTGTTTGGATTCTTGTCAAACGTAGAAAGTTGAACCTTGCAACCCAGTCTATTGAAGACTACCAAAAGCATTTTAAAAAGCCAGAATTTATTGAAAGCATTTTGTATCTCAAAGCATATACTTACATGAGTCAAAAAAATTATGAGCAAACTCTTCAGGTTTTTGCAAGCATTCAAAGACAATTCCCAAGGTCTCCTCATATTGTTTCAATTATTGGCTGGATTGCAGAAATCAGCTTTTTAAAAAGAGACAAACAGATTGTGGTTCGCCTTGTCCAAGACTACCAACATACCCTCTACAATTACCCAGAAATGGAGAAAGTTTTTGTTGTCCAGTTTTGGTTGGAGCTTCTTGATAAAAATTGGAAAACAGCGACTAGACATTTTCAAATGCTTCAACAGAGGGGTTTAAATAATCCTCTTTTGCTGATTCAGGCAGAGTTTTATCTCGCTTTGATTCAAAATCAGATTCAACAAGCGCATCAGCTTTTAAAACAACTACCACCAGAGACGTCAGGAACTGAAACAATCAATCTTGCAAAAGCTGCTTTTTTGCAAAAAAATTTTTCTTTTCTAGCACAATTTGATCCCCCAATTCTTCCTCAATACTTCTTTTTAAGCGAACACTATTTACTGCAAGGTATTGCCTATGAAGAGTTAAACAAACAACGACTTGCTTTTGATTTATACAATATGGCTATTGGCTCATCAAATCAAAAATCAATAGCAGGAGCAGCGCTCTTTAATCAAGCAGCCTTGAGATTGAAGCAGAAAAAAATCAAAGAGGCGTCTCAATTTTTACAACGTCTAGTTGCAGACTTTTCGGAGTTAGAACAGAGTTCTGAGTTTTTTTTCTGGTTAGGAGTCACGCATTATCAATTACATCAAAAACTCTACCGACTCGCTTTTCATCAAGTGTCTCCTTCTAGCGAAAGAGGTGATGACAAGCAATTTTTTCTAGGTCAATTTTACTTGTCTCAATATCGTTTTTCTAATGCTCACAGGTCTTTTCAGAATTTAATAAAACGTTACCCAGACTCCAGGTACATTGATGAAAGTTATTATAGACTTGCACAAATTGCCTTTGTTCAAAGAGATTATATGACCTCTAAAAAGTTGTTTGAAAAGTGGCATCAAGACTACCCTCAAAACCCTGTTTCAAACTATCATTTAGAATTGTGGATGCAGTCGTCCATGGCTTTAAAAGACTGGGACAATGCGCTTTCTCTCATAGAACAATTTGGACACCGCAAACAGTATCCTGTGATGAGAATGCAACTTGATGCTCTTGAGCAAAAAAAGCAACTTGAGACCCTGATTAGCACCAGTAGTCAAATGTTAAAAGTACGACTGACTCCAAGACAGAAAGAATGGATTTTGATGAAACGGGCATCTACGGCATTGACTCTGCAAAACAAACAAGATGCTTTGAAATACTATGAAAATGCTTTAAATTATGCAGTCGCTGAAAATCGTAGAATCTGTTATTATCACATCGCATCTCTTGCCAACCAACTCCAATTAAAATCTAAATTTATTCAACATGCTGAATCGTTTGAGTCCATTCAAATTTATGATGAACAATATCTTGAAATTTTGTTGTTGATGACGTCACATTATAACCCCAAAAAGGAGGCTAAAAAGCTGCAACGTACACGAAACAATCTCATTCAGGCGTATCAGTTTTTCCTTAAATCTCCCAAAATTTCCAAACAAAAACGAGTGGCTTTGAATATTCAACTAGCCCATGAACAAACTGCGATGAGGCAATTTAAACAGTCTCAAAAGTCTCTTCAAACAGCATTGCAGACACTTGACACGGAACCACCTCTTGTTTTTTTTAGAGAAAAAGGCTCACAGGCGTTCCAAAGCAAAGAGTATGAAACAGCGATTGCCTCTTACTTGAGGTTGATCTATCTCAACCCAAAAATGCCTCAACCAGAGAAGAAGAAAATTTTTGAAAAAATCAAATTCGCCTACCAACAACTTAAAAAACCTAAAGAACAAGAGGCGATTGAAAAGCTCACACACTCTCTAAACCAAAAATGAAATCATTTCAAATTATTACGATAGATGGACCATCAGGGGTAGGAAAAAGCACCCTTGCCAAGATGATTGCAGTCAAGACAAACTCCCTTTATGTTGACACAGGCGCCATGTTTCGTTGCCTTGCTTATGTTTGGAAGGAACGAAATCTGGAGACTACACCACAAGTGTTGTCAGACATTGGAAGTCAAACCAAATTGCACTTCCAAGACCAAACTTTTTTTTGTAATGGGGTTGATGTTACGCAAGCGATTCGCACGGAGGAGATTTCAAAATTGGCTTCTCAGATTAGTTGCTTTTCTGAAATAAGAGAACACATGAAACTGCAGCAAAGGTCACTTGTCAGTGCCGCAGAAGAAGAAGGACTCAAGCAAGGCGCTGTTTTGGAGGGTAGAGATATTGGAACAGTCATTTTTCCTGATGCTTTTTGTAAATTTTTCCTGAAAGCATCTGGTGAAGTCAGGGCAAAAAGACGATTGCTACAACTTCAAGAACAAAACAATTTTGCAAAGTATGAAGAGGTGTTGAAACAAATGCAAGAACGAGATCAACGAGACCAAGAACGTTCCCTTGCTCCTCTTATTCCTGCACCAGATGCGATTGAGCTGGACACTGATCATCAAAAAATTGATCAAGTGTTTCATCTGATTTTAGATGCCATTGAATTAAAACAATCAAAATAACTCTCTCTCTTAATCTTTTTTAAATCTTATTTTATGTGTGGAATTAGTGGAATTGTGGGTCAAATGTCTGTTGCCAATCACCTGTTGAATGCTCTCAAAAGTTTGGAGTATAGAGGATATGATTCTTGTGGCATGGCAATTTTAAATCAAAATCAGATGGATTTAAGAAAGAACACAGGGACAGTGAGAGAGGTCAACGTCAAGGAAGATTTTTTGTCAATGAGTGGGCATATTGGCATTGCACACACACGTTGGGCAACACATGGAAAGGTTAATCGTCCCAACTCTCACCCGCATCTTTCAGAAAAACAAGACTTTGCCATCGTGCATAATGGCATCTTTTCCAATCATCAAAGCATACGTCATCAGCTAGAGGCAGAAGGAGTTATGTTTCAATCTTCAACAGATTCTGAAGTTTTTGTACATCTCATTTCCAGTGAATACCGAAGGCTTCAGTCAGTTGAACAGGCATTTGTCCATGCAGTCTGTCAAATGCAAGGAGCGTTTGCTGTTTGCATGATGAGCCTCTACGAGCCTGAAACTTTATTTTGTGCAAAATACAAATCCCCTCTTATTTTGGGATTAGGAGAGACTCAAAACTTCATTGCCTCTGATGCCAACGCCTTTTTGGAACACACTAAACGAGCTGTCATCTTGCGTGACCAAGAATATGCCTGTGTCAAAAGTGACTTCTATTGTGTAAAAACCTTACAAGCACAACAACAAGTTTTATCTGAAGTCTTGACTTTGGAATGGACGACTCAAGCCACCAAAAAGGGAGGCTATGACCATTACATGCTGAAAGAGATTTTTGAACAACCTGAAACTTGTGAGCAAGTGCTACAAATTGCCCAAGAAGACATTCAAAAGTTAGCTCGTTCTTTGCTAAAATCCCGTAACAGTTATTTGGTTGGAATTGGAACAACTCACTACGTGGCACAATTTGCACAATATTGCTTGGCTCAAATTTCAAAAACTCATGCGATGGCAGTCAGTGCTGATGAATTTGAAAGTTTAGCAGTTTTAGGAAAAGATGGATTTGCACTAGCGATTTCTCAATCAGGGGAAACTTATGACACGCGTTGTGCCTTAGAATATGCTAAATTACACGAGACTCCAACAGTGGCGATTGTGAATGTCATGGGTTCTACCATCAGCCAAATTGCAGACTTCACCATCATGCAAGGTTCTGGTCCTGAAATTTGTGTCCTTTCTACTAAAGCTGCATTGGCTCAAATGCTGATTCTGCTTAAAACTGCCTTTGAAGTGCAGGTCATTCAGCACGAAGACGCAAAAGCACAGTACGACACCTTTCATCAAGCACTCAAATCATTTCCCTCTCTCATTCAATCCATGATTCAGACACAATCACAGACGATTCAAAGCCTTGTTGCAGAAATGGAACTCAAGCATCATTGTTTTTTTCTAGGCTGTGGTGCTTACTTCCCAATCGCTATGGAGTCAGCTCTAAAAATGAAAGAGGTCGCTTATATTCATGCAGAAGGCATGTCAGCAGGGTTTTTGAAGCATGGAACGCTTGCCATGATTGACCAGTCTGTTGATTCTCTGTTTTTTATTCCACCACCAGAGCAATCTGAACTATGGGAAAGGTCTTTAATTGCCATTGAACAAATCAAAGCACGGCAAGGGTTTGTGATAGGTCTTTCATTTGAGGGTGATGACGTTGCTAAACAGGCGGTTGATTTGAACATGACTTTGCCTAAAACTCATATTTGGTTAGCTCCTTTACTTCAACTGATTGCTGCACAACTTTTTGCATATTACACGGCAGTCAAGCTCAATAGAAACATTGACAAACCTAGAAATTTAGCAAAATCAGTCACCGTGAAATAGTTTTTCTGAACGTTCAGAAAAGTTTTAGCTCAAAGAATGAAGCCTAACCATTTTGAAGATTTAATGAGTACAGGAGATGAAGGTATGGGGTTTTGAGAGAGGCTGGCAAATCGTCGTCAGCACTTCAATTCCACTTTGCCATTTGGAAGGTTACAGGCTTTTGCAAATTCTGGATTCAATCAATGTTATTGATTCAATGTTGAGAACTTGCAAAGTTGTTTTGAAGGAATAGGAATTTATGCAGCTTCTTCAAACGGTTCAGATGTTTGTAGAGTGTGGGAGTAGGCTTTGTCAAAATGAATCCATGTGTCTTGCCATGTTCCAGAAGTTGCACCTTTGGAATATTCTGTCGCCCGTGTTTCAAAAAAGTTAGCATGTTCTACACCATTCAGCAGGCTTCTCAACCAAAGCAGAGGGTATTCTTTGATGTGATAAAGAGCCTCTATTCCCAGTTGATTCAGACGCCAATCACAAATATACCTGATATATCGCTTTAATGAATCTGCATCAATGCCATGAATCACACCTGCTTGAAAGACTAAATCAATGAAGCGGTCTTCAAGAGCCACAGACTGTTTGGCAACATCAATGATTGATTTTTTCACACTGTCATCATAAGCCCCTGTTTCATTTGCGTACTCGTGGAACAACTTAATCATGCCTTCACAATGCAAGGATTCATCTCTGACACTCCATGTGATGACTTGACCCATGCCCCGCATTTTGCCAAATCTTGGAAAGTTGAGAAGCATTGCAAATGATGCAAACAGTTGCAGTCCTTCAGTAAATCCAGAAAAGGCGGCAATCGTTTTTAAAACATTTTGCTCGGTGTCCATGTTGAAGTTGTTCAGAAACTCATGCTTGTCTGCCATCTCTTGGTATTCCAGAAATTTTGAAAACTCTACATCAGGCATGCCGATTGTCTCAATCAGCAAGGCATAAGCGGCAATATGCACCGTTTCCATATTGGCAAAGGCACTCATCATCATACGTACCTCCACAGGCTTAAAGAAGGGCATGTATCGGTCAATATAGCCTCCACTGACATCAATGTCAGCTTGCGTGAAAAAGCGGAAGATTTGGGTCAAAAATTCACGTTCACAATCTGTGAGTTTACTATTCCAGTCTTTCACATCTTCGCTTAACGGGATTTCTTCGGGTAGCCAATGAATCTGTTGTTGCTTTTGCCAAAATTCATAAGCCCAAGGATAGTTGAATGGTTTGTATGCTTTGCTTTCCTGTGTCAGTTGAGTCGCTTTCATAAGATTCCTTTGTTGTGTTGTTTGTGATGATCAAATTGTGGTCATTGGCAAGATAAGCATTCTTCGTAGTCAACTCTTTCAACCGAAGTTGCAAAAACTTTATCTCGTTTGATTGTGTTGTCTCGTTCTACACCACCGGCAAAACCTGCACGTTGTATGCTTCTACTTCTTAAGTAATATAAACTTTTGATTCCTAATTGCCATGCTTTAATGTGAATCATCAGTAAATCCCACTTATCGGCATCACCTTTCATAAATAAATTTACACTTTGCCCTTGGTCTATGTATGCTGCACGTTCGCCTGCAAACTCTACTAGCCAACGTTGATCAATTTCAAATGCTGTTTGAAAGACTGCTTTTTCATCATCAGTCAAAAAATCTAACTTTTGGACAGAGCCTTGTTCTTCAATGATCTTGTCCCAGACTTCTTGAGTGTCTTTGTCTTTTTCTTGTAGGAGTTTGACCAAATATTTATTCTTGACCTCAAAACTGCCTGTCAAAGTTTTGTGAGTATAGATGTTGCTGTTGATTGGCTCAATACAAGGGGAGCAACCACCTGCAATGATGGAAATGTTGGCAGTCGGAGCAATCGCAAGCATGTAGCTGAAACGTCTCTCATAGCTTTTGTTTTTTGCGTCAGGGCAAGCTCCTAGCAATTCTGACAGCTTCACATTGGCTTGGGTGGCTTGTTGATGAATGTGTTTAAAAATTTTGACGTTCAAAGATTTGGCAACCACTGATTCAAAACCAATTCTTTTCTTTTGCAAGAAAGATTGAAAACCCATTGCACCAAGCCCCACAGAATTTTCTTGCATGGCAGAGTATCTTGCCTTGTCAAATCCTTCCAAATTTTCTGTCAGTTCAATGAAGTTTTGCAGGACACGGTCTAAGAAAAGCAAGCAATCTTCAATGAAAAGCGGGTCATTTTCCCATTCGTCAAAATGTTCCAAATTCACACTGCCTAAACAACAAACGGCTGTTCTTTGTTGTCCGTTGTAGTCAACTCCTGTGGGGAGCATGATCTCACTGCAAAGATTAGACTGCCTCACTTGAAGCCCAAGTTCTTGATGATGAGGTGCTAAATGACGATTGACTGTGTCAGAAAAGACGATGTAAGGTTCGCCTGTTGAGATACGTGTCTCAATGACTTTTTGGAAAAGCTCCCTTGCCACGACACTACTTTTGACTTCCTTAGTTGCAGGGTCAATCAAATTCCATCTTTTGTTATTAACCACAGCACGCATAAAATCATCAGAGATGGTGATGCCTTGATGGATGTTTAAACTCTTACGATTGAAGTCTCCTGTTGGTTTTCTGATTTCTAAAAACTCTTCAATTTCAGGGTGAGAAATATCCAGATAGCAAGCAGACGCCCCGCGTCTTAAACTTCCTTGTGAAATAGCCAGTGTCAAAGAATCCATCACCTTTACAAATGGAATGATTCCAGAGGACCCACCCCGACCCTGAACAGTTTGCCCAACACTTCTCACATCAGACCAACAAGTTCCTATTCCACCACCTTTTGCCGCCAGCCAGACATTCTCATTCCACGTGCTAGAAATGGACTCAAGCGAATCGTCAACATTATTCAAAAAACAGCTAATCGGTAGCCCTCTGTTAGTACCCGCATTAGATAAAATGGGAGTTGCTGGCATGAACCACATGGCACGCATGTAACCGTACATACGTTGTTTGTGTTCTTCGTCGTAGGCATAGCTTTTGGCGACTCTCATAAACATCGCATCAGGTGTTTCTCCTTTTAACAAGTATCTGTCTTGCAAGACTGCCAAACCAAAGTCTGTGAAGTCTTTTACCAATTTGGGTGAAGCTGTCATACGAATTTTGGAAAAGAGGTGACTGGCTAAAAAAAGATGTACATTATGCCTTTAATAAATATTTTTGCAAGATTAACATTTCAGGATTTTTACAGTTTTTTGGGAGTGTGAAATTTATGAAAAAGAATGGGGGGAGAGTTGGCAGAAATGCGTTAGGCAGGAGACCTAAAGGAATTGGCTGATGGCATCAAAGCAGTTTTGCTTTTGTTCTGGTGAGAACCATTGAATATCTCGTTCTTTACGGAACCAAGTCAGCTGACGTTTAGCATAATTTCTAGTTTTTTGCTGGATTTTTTCAACCATCAATTTATAACTGATGTTTTGTTCCAGAAAAATCCCAATCTGTTTGTATCCAATGGAGCCAAGGGCATGTAAATTTTTGGAATAGTTTTGACGCAAAGACTGCGTTTCTTCAACCCAACCTGCTTTGAGCATTTCCAAGGTACGGGCATTGATTCTTTGGTAAAGTGTTGGACGTTCATAAAAAATTCCTACACTTAACAGGTCATAACAGGGTTGACCAAATGTTTCTAAATTCCAATGTTCTCTAATAGATCTTCCTGTGGACAACATGACTTCCAATGCTCGCAAAATTCTTGATGTATCACCTGCGTTTAGCACATTGGCACTTTGGGGGTCTAGTTTTTCTAATTGTTGGTAGCAAAACAAAATCCCTTGTTGATGCCATTCATTCACCAGCTGTTTAATCTGTCGGGGAATGCTAGGAATCGCAGCGATTTCCGAGATTGCACAACGGTAGTACAATCCTGAACCCCCAGTTAAAATGGGTAGCTTCCCTGCATCATGGATTTGCTGAATGCACCTTTTTGCATCGTTTGCAAAATTTGCCACAGAGTAGTAGCCATCAGGTTCAATCACATCAATTTGGTGGTGTTTCACTGCTTGCTGTTGTTCGTGGCTAGGTTTGGCAGACCCGATGTCAAATTCACGATAAACTTGCACCGAATCTGTACAAACAATCTCACCATTAAACTTTTGGGCAATTTCAACTGCCAATTCTGTCTTGCCACTACCTGTTGCACCAACCAATGCAATCACTTTTTTAGGTTCTAGGGGCATCATACGCTGGGGTTTTGATAAATGAATTGCAAATAATAAATGCAAGATTGCAGTTTTGACAAAAACAATTTTTCAAACTCTGTTTTGATATTATTTTGCAAATAAGGGCTTTGGTGCAAATCCTCAGAATATTCTACAATTTCAAACTGACGGAAATGTGTCAAAAGTTGAGTCACGGAGTGAAAATAGTCTTGGTGGTCTGTTTTGAAGAAGAAACGTCCTTTGTGCTTCAGTAGTCTGGTCAATGTTTCAAAAAAAGAATGTTGCAAAAGACGATGCTTTTTTTGAGATTTCTTCGCCCAAGGGTCTGGAAAATTGACATGCACCGAGTCCAGTGAGTCTTCACCAAAAAAATCTGCAAGATACTCCCCTTTTTCACGCAAAATCAAGACATTTGAAAGATGGTTTAAGTCAATTTTTTTGGCAATGCTGACCAAACGTTTGTAACGGATTTCAAAGCCCACAAAGCAAGCATCTTTTTGGTTCTTGGCAAGTTCTGAAATATAAAGTCCTGACCCGCAACCAATCTCAACATGTAGTGGTGAATCTTTGGAAAAATTGGCAATGCGTTGCTTTGTGCTTGGGTTAGGGTGTGCAATGAGACAATCTTGATAATTGTAGATTTTGCCTAGATAAGGATTGTGTTTGATGCGTTTTTGAAAATCTTGGGGTGAGAGCTGACGAGGGTTTTGACTGGAGTGTCTCATTGGAAGGTTTTCAGAAGATGAGAAAATTTTGACATTCTTTTACAGAATTTGAGCGGGTCGGATTTGCGAGGCGTTTGGGTAACGTTTTTGAAGAGCTTGAATTTGTTTCACAATCTGTAATGTTTGCCGATGAGCAGAGGCAAAGAAACGTGTTGAATCTGAAAGAAGGGTTTGAATCTCTTCTTGATTCATTGGGAAGTGGGGGTCTGTTCCCAAATTTTTGGCAAAGTCAGACGCCTCACCTTGTCCATGACGAATGGCTTGGAGTGTTGCGACTGCGTGTTGCTTAATGACCTCATGCCCTTCTTCTCTGCCAATGCCTTTTTTGAGGGCTTCCATCAATAAAACGGTGGTTGAGGCAAAGGGAAGATGCTTTTGCCATTCTTGGTTTAATGATGACGGATAAAACGTCATTTCGTCAAGAATGGTCAAAAAAGTCTCAAGCTGACCATCTATTGCAAACATAGCACTTGGCAATGCGACTCGTCTGACCACAGAATCTGAAACATCGCCTTCATTCCACTGTCCGCCATTTAAGCCTGAAAGCATGGTCAAATAGCCGTTTAAAATTTGATGAAACCCGCAAAGACGCTCACAACTCCGCATATTCATTTTATGGGGCATGGCAGATGACCCTACTTGTCCTTTTTGAAACCCCTCAGAGACCAGCTCATGCCCTGCCATCAAACGCAACGTTGTTGCCAGACTTGAAATAGGTGCGCTTAGCGAACAAAGACGATTGACACTTTGATAATCAAGGCTTCTTGAATAAATTTGCCCCACAGCGTGCAGGCTGTTTGTGAAACCCAAAAACTGACGAACTTTTTCATCTAACACTTGAACAGATTCCAGATGTCCCTCAAACAAAGTTTGCTGGTCTAGCTGTGTTCCCACCGCTCCTTTGAGTCCCCTCAAAGGATAGGCGTCAATCAGTTCCTCAAGTCTCTGCAAAGCAAACAGCATGTCTTCTGCAAACATGGCTAATCGCTTTCCCAAAGATGAAGGCTGTGCGGGGACGTTATGCGTTCTTGCGATTAAAGGGGTTGTTGCATGTCGTTCACAGTGGTTGGAGAGAGAAAGCAGACAGGCGACGTATTTTTGAGCAATTAGTTTCAAAGATTGAAAAACCTGCAACTGTTCCACATTGTCAGTTAAATCACGGCTTGTCATGCCTTTGTGAATTTGCTCATGTCCTGCCTTTGCACAAAATTCTTCAATCCGTGCTTTCACATCATGCCTCAAAATCTTTTCCCGCTGTTCTATGCTTTCAAGGTCAATGTCATCAACCACATTCTCATAGGCATCAATCGCTTCTTGCGGAATGTCTAAACCTTGTTCTTTTTGGGCTTTCATTACAGCGACCCAAAGCTGACGTTCTGTCTTGAAGCGACCACGCAATGACCAAATTTGATTCATTGCCTCACTTGCATAACGTGAAGAAAGAATGTCAAGGTTTACTTCAGACATAATCCTATTTTGTTTCTGACGCGAGTCATCACAGACTGTGCAACCTTTCGTGCATCGTCTCTCCCTTGTTCCAAAATGCCGTCCAGAGTTTTCAAGTCTTGACGAAAAGAAACATACTTGTCTCTGGCATCTTTCAGCTCACGATTGATGGCTTCAAAGCAAATTTGTTTGGCTTCACCATATCCCATGCCTCCTTTTTGGTATTGTTTTGCCAGCTCCTTTTGCTCTTGTTCTGACGAAAAAAACTTAAAGAGTGCAAAGATGCGGCAGTGTTCAGGGTTTTTTTGGGCTTCCACAGGCAAGGAGTCTGTCACGATTTTCATCACCAGCTTCTTGAGCTTTTTTTCTTCTGCAAAAAGAGGAATGGTGTTGTTGTAGGATTTGCTCATCTTCTGACCATCAATGCCGGGAATGGTAGCGACTTCTTTTTCAATCAATGCTTCTGGAATGACAAAGGTTTCTCCGTAAACATGATTAAAACGGAGCGCAAGGTCGCGTGTCATCTCAAGATGTTGTTTTTGGTCTTGCCCAACAGGCACGTGAGTAGAGTCATAAATTAAAATATCTGCCGCCATTAAAATAGGGTAGCAAAACAGCCCAACGTTGACTTCTATCTTTTTAGCAATCGCATCTTTGTAAGCATGCGCTCGGTCAAGCACTCCTTTATGAGCAAGGCATGCAAGAATCCAAGCCAGTTCTGTCACTTCAGGAATATCAGATTGTTTAAAGAACGCATGACCTTTGGTAGAAAGCCCAAGTGCAAGAAAAGAGGCAGTGAGATCGTAAGCAGATTTTTGTAAGAATTGAGGGTCTGGCAAGGTGGTCATTGCATGATAATCTGCAATGAAGTAAAAAGTTTGGAATTGTTGTTGAAGTTTTAAGGCGGGTTTCATCATCCCCAAATAGTTGCCTAGATGGGGACTTCCTGTGGGTTTGATTCCAGAAAGAGACCGTAAACTCATGCGTGAGCAGGTTCAACATGGACAAATTTACGACCTTTCCTTTTGGAAAAAGAAACGATGCCGTCAATCAAAGCAAACAAGGTAAAATCTTTGCCCCTGCCTACATTTTTTCCTTCGTGAAAAGTAGAGCCAACTTGACGAACTAAGACAGTGCCACCCCTGACAGCTTGTCCTCCAAATTTCTTGACGCCTCGCCTTTTCCCTGCTGAATCACGACCATTGCGGCTGCTACCGCCTGCTTTTTTATGAGCCATAATATCCTCGTTGTTCTCAAATAAATGTTGTTAAAAATCAAAAAAGAAGATTCACCCTCAGAAAGTAATCAACTTTCAATGGATTGAATTTTAATGGTGGTATGCTGATGGCGGTATCCTTGTGTTTTTCGGTATCTTTTACGACGTTTCATTTTGAACACAAGAATTTTCTTGCCAAGCTCATGCTTGACAACTTCACCTTTGACCTTTGCCCCCGTCACTGTTGGAGTCCCGACCTTCACTGTCTCACCATCTTTCACGAATAAAACTTTATCTGTCTCAAAGACAGAACCTACCTCTGCATCAAGGCGATCTACACTAATGAGATCACCCGGTGAGACCTGATGCTGTTTGCCTTGCGCTTCAATAATTGCATACATGATAACCTTCCCTAAAATAAACAAAACCAACCATGATATGACAGATGAGTTGATAAGACAAGTTTTTAAATCAAACTGAAGACCCATTGCATCACAATCTTCACAGTATTGCCTCTTGAATCTTTTCTAAATTTCAAAACTTGACTGATTCTTTTTGATGTTTTTCTAACAAAGTTGCACCGCAAGTGCTGGGTCCGGAATAGAGTTTTTGGAAGTAGGCGTAAGTCATTTCAGAGATGCGGCGATGAATGAAGTTTGATTTCTGAAACCAGAGTTTCCCACCGGAATTGATGCTTTGATGGTTTTTTCTCCAAATTACACTGACAATGATGTATGCCTGTGTTTTGTCATTGACCTGAAAACCAATCACTCCTGCATTGCCGTTGGAACCCCGAACAAATCCCGTTTTGTCCCACAAACGCGTATGAGGGTCTTGGGTCAAGCATGTTTTGGAGTAAAGACGGTCTGCAATTTGTGAAGGTGGAGGGAGTTGCATGAGCCAGAGGATTTCAAGTGATGCTTGGCGATTGGCTTGTTGTGAAAACTGGTCTCCTAAGATGCGATGTTGCCACAGTCTGTGAAGCATGGTTCTCAACTCTTCTACAATGATTTTATTTTGATAGGTTCTGCCTGTTTCTGGAATATATTCGGCTAATGTAGTGTTGGGATAGTTTTGACGCAATAATTTCTGAGTTTTTTCAAGCCCTCCCAGTTTCTTGACCAGTTTATTAAAGCTGGTATTGCTACTGTATTGAATCATTTTGACCAAATCTTCTTGACCTTTTTGAGTTGAGCCATTTTGAACTGTCTGGTTTTGGGCTTGATGCCTCAAAAATTCCTCCAAAACCAATAATTTAATCAAACTTGCAGATTTGATAGAAGTCGTTGTTGCAATTTCAACAAGGATTTGGTTTGTTTGTAAATCTTGCACGGCTAGAGAAAGTTGGTCTTGTTGCCCTAGAGACTTTTGGTTCGTCTTCCAAAAGTGCAAAATGGACTCTTGCAAAGGTTCACCTGCAAAGGCATGAAAAGAGAAGAACAGAGTGAGGCAGACAAGGAGTGTTCTGTGAATCATATCATCATAGCTTCTTTTAATTATGGTTTTTTCAGGCATTTTTGCATGAATGTTTTCCAAATCTGTGCGGCTGTCTTGCCCCCTGTTTCTTCGGTTGGAGTGCCATCGTCATTGCCGAGCCAAACTCCAGTGATGAGGTCATCAGAAAAACCGATGAACCATGCGTCCCTGTGGTCATTGCTAGTTCCTGTCTTGCCTCCTAAATAGCCTTGATGCTTCCAATATGCCAAGCGACCTGTGCCTTGACTCAAAGCCTTGTGTAACAGTTCTTTCATCTGACGAGCAGTTTTTTTGGAAAAAATAGTTTGAGTTGGTTGGGTGTTTTGAAATTCTTGAGTGTGTATTTTTTTGATAAAAGAGGGTTGCTTGTATTGCCCCTGATTGCTCAAAGCCAAATAGGCAGACGTCATTTCAAGGGGTGTGTTTTCAGAACAACCCAAAGCCAAGCACAATCCTTGTTCTTCAGACAGTTTTAAATTCATCTGGTTCAACACTTGAACAGCATATTTGATGCCAATTTGATGCAATAACTGCACTGCCGTTGTATTGAGTGAGATTTGAAAGGCTTCTTGGAGAGAAACAGAGTCTTGAGTCAGTCGTTCTAGTCCGTACTGATTGTCAAAATTTTGTGGTTGATAGATGTGTTGCTGGTTGTTTTGGTCATACCAGACAAATGTGAGGGGTTCGTCAATGAACTTTTGCTGGGGTGAGAACTCTTTTTCTAATGCTAAGGCATAAATGAATGTTTTGAAGACTGACCCAACTTGACGTCTGGCTTGTGTGGCACGGTTAAACTGTGATTGCTCAAAATCCCTTCCCCCAATCAAAGCTAAGACTTCTCCTGTTTTGGCATGAAGGGACACTAATGCCACTTGGTCAAATGATTGTGGTTGGTTAAAGATGTCCTGCACCACTTGTTCAGCGTTTTGCTGTAATCCTAAATCAAGTGTGGTTTGAATGTGGTATCCACTGCCTGCCACAGAGTAACCTTTGGCATTTAATAGCTTTCTTACGTGTTGGACAAAGTAATGTGCATGATTGGGCTTTGATTTTGGCACAGACACACGGATTGGTTGTTGTAATGCCTGCTCATATTGTTTTTGACTAATCCATTCGTTTTCATACATTTTTTTTAAGACATAATTCTTTCTTGTCAATGCTTTTTTTAGGGTTTCTTGGGGGAAGAATCCTGAGGGGGTTTGATGTTCCTTTGAGCGTCTCATGTAGTAGGAAGGTTTTTTGATGATTGCTGCCAAAAAAGCGGCTTCTTCCAGAGTCAGGTCTTTGGTAGATTTTTGAAAATACCCTTTTGATGCCTGCTCTATGCCATAGAGTCCATGACCAAAATAAACAGTGTTGAGGTACGTTTGCAGCAGGAATGTTTTGTCGTATTGAATGGTTAAGGAGATGGCACTTAAAATCTCTTGTGCCTTGCGTCTCAAGGTGGGTTTGGGTGAAAGCAGTAGTAATTTTGAAAGTTGTTGGGTGATGGTGCTTGCCCCTTGCTGATAGCTTTGGGTTGTGAGATTGACAAGCAACGCACGTATAATTCCAATGGGGTCAACTCCCCAGTGATGAAAGAACCTTGAATCTTCTGCGGCAACGGTAGCAAAGGGTATATGACCTCCCATCTGGTTCAGTGTGATAGACTCTCTATTTTCAACTCCTTTGATGGTGGCATAAACAGAGGTGTTTCTGTCATACAGCAAGGTATTTTCTGGTAAATTTTGGAGGGCGTTTTGAAAATCTGTGATGATTTGAGAGAAGTTAAGGACTAGAGCAATGAGAAAAGACGTTGAGGCAAGGAGAAAGAGGCAAGAAAGGAGAGAGCAGGTAACTTTGAAAGAGTGAAGCATTCGCCAGTTACCTGCCTCATTTGAGTTTAATCGCGGTTCATAATCCCTAGTAAGCTCAGTAAATGAACAAACAGATTAAACACATCAAGGAATAAGCAAACCGTAGCATCAACATAACCTGAAGAGTCGTGGCGACGCATGATGTTGCTTGTGTCATAAAGGATAAATCCACTGAATAAAAAGACTCCAAGACCTGAAAACACGAAGTGCATCATAGAGCTTTGCACAAACAAGTTAATCAGAACTCCTGCAATCAAAACGATGATGCCCACAGTTAAAAAACCTGACATGAAGCTGAAGTCTTTTTTGGAAAAAATCACATAGCCTGTCAGACCCAAAAATGTCACAGCAGTCAATGCCAATGCCTGCACAACGACCATTCCCATACCTGCAGAAATATACATCATCAGCATTGGTCCAATCATCAGTCCTGAAAGCGTTGTGAAGGTAAACAACCCTACCATGTTCAGCCCCGGCTTCCGCTCGGTATATTTGAGAAAGAAGAATGCACCAAACCATAAGATGATGGTCAAAAATCCCATTCTGGCAAGTATGGGAGCAAGTTGCATTCCAATCACACTGCCTAAAGTGGCAGACACCATTGAAGCGGTGAGCAGTCCATAGACTTTCTTGAGGAAAGTCATTTTTTCCTGTACAGATGTCTCTGCAACAGGACGTATATGATAATACGTATTTTCAGCATAAGAATTAAGCATAAGAACCTCTTAATTATAAATAAGTTAATCAAATTACGAACACAAAAGACAAGTTGACCATTGTAGCAAAAAGGAGTCCAAAAAAAAAGATGTTTCTTTCAAAAAATTCAAATCATCTTTATAAAAGAGTCCTCCCTTTATAGATGAAATGGGGCTTGGGGAGTAGAAAAAACTGGGATTTAAGCAGAGAGTTTGACAAGGTAGAAATGGCAAGATGGAGTCAGGAATTTTGAAATGTTCTAACATTTGTGAGAGTTCTATGCTATCCTTTGCTGTTTCTTTTGTTTGGTATGAATTTAGATTTGGATAACTTACCTCAACATGTGGCAATCATCATGGACGGCAATCGTCGCTGGGCTTCTAAAAGAATGTTTGAAAAAACGCAAGGGCATCGCAATGCTGTCCAATCTGTACGGGCTGTTGTAGAGACGTCTGTGGAACTTGGCATTCGTGCTTTGACCCTTTATGCGTTTTCTACTGAAAACTGGAAACGTCCCAAAGAAGAAGTCAATGTGCTGATGCAACTTTTTGTAGAATATTTGGAAAAGGAGCTTAGCACGTTGGTTGAACATAACATCTGCCTTAAAACTTCAGGTAGGATCCATGATTTGCCAACTTTTACTCATGCTTCTCTCAAGGAGGCACTGACGCAAACGGCTCAAAATTCAGGACTTGTTTTGAATCTTGCTGTCAACTATGGTGGCAGAGATGAGCTGGTTCAGGCGACTCAAAAAATCGCTGATAAGGTGAGACAAGGGGACTTCAGCATTGAAGCGATTGATGAGCCTTTGCTTGCCAAACATCTTTACACCGCAGGGCTTCCAGAATTAGATTTGGTGATTCGCACCAGCAACGAGCAACGGCTGTCTAACTTTTTACTGTGGCAGTCTGCTTATGCAGAACTTTACTTCACCTCTGTCTTGTGGCCTGATTTTGGAAGAGAAGAGTTTTTACATGCCATTGCAGACTATCAGACACGTCAACGTAGAATGGGTGCAGAATGAACAGCGACATGAAGCAACGCCTGATGTCTGCCACCCCTATTGCTCTTGGCATGCTCTTTTTATTGGGGTATGGCAACGTTTTCATTTTAATAGGACTGTGTGCCATGGTGGGTGGGGTTGCCATTTGTGAGTTTTGTCATCTTCTTAAAAAACAGCAAATCAGCTTGCCTCAATATACGATGGTATTTTGTTCCATTGTGATTGTCAGTTCTGCAGAGTTTTCTCCATTCGTTGCATGGGCTTTGGTATTGGCTAAGTTTGCCTTGAGTTGCTTCATGCAAGAGAAAGACTGGAGGCAGGACTTGCTTTTTGCGATGGCTCTCTTTTGGATTCCTTTGCCTCTTGCTCATTTGGTTGCTTTGTCTCAACTTCAGGAGGGTTCAAGTCTGCTTGTGCTGGTGGTGTTGTCTATTTGGGTTGTTGATTCTGCAGCGTATTTAGGGGGTAAACGTTGGGGGAAGGTGAAACTTTGCCCGGGTGTGAGTCCGGGTAAGACGGTGGAAGGTGCGTTGTGTGGTGTCTTGGCAGGGATTGTCTTTGCTGTGATTTCAATGCCTCTTTTGGTTGAATTTTTATCGTTGTTTGATGCGCTGATTGTGGGGGTGGCAATTGGAATCGTGGGGCAGTTGGGAGATTTGATAGAGTCTCGTTTGAAACGTTTTTGTGACGCGAAAGATTCGGGGTACTTTTTGGCAGGACATGGAGGGGTGCTGGACCGTCTGGATTCGGTATTGCCTTCTTTGGTCGTAGTGTATTATTTGGCTTTGGTGCTGTGAAAAAGATTGCCATTTTGGGTTCAACAGGGTCTATTGGTCAAAGTACGTTGGACATTGTCAGGCAATTCCCTGAACACTTCCAAGTGGAAGCCTTAACTTGCTATTCCAACACAGACCTTTTGTATTCTCAAATTCAAGAGTTCCAGCCTGCTTTTGCCTGTGTGGCGTCAGAGCAACAGATAGATTTGGGGGCGTTGCCAGAGCATCTGAAGTTATTGCATGGGAGCGAAGGGTTACAACAGGTGGCGAGTCTTTCGCAAGTGGATTTTGTGGTGGCTGCCATTGTAGGTGTTGCAGGGGCAAGGTCAACATACGCGGCGATTTGTGCAGGCAAGACTGTTGCTTTGGCAAACAAAGAATCCTTAGTGCTGGCAGGGGATTTGATGATGAGTGAAGCTAGACGTTCAGGAAGCCTGATTTTGCCAGTGGACAGCGAACACAATGGCATTTTTCAAACATTGCAAGGACAGCAGAAAGAAGATGTTCATCAAATCACGTTAACAGCATCTGGGGGGGCTTTGCGTGATGTTCCGCTGGAACAACTGCCAAAGGTCAAACGGCATGAAGTCTTGCAACACCCTAACTGGGAGATGGGAGACAAGATTACGGTAGATTCTGCAACCATGATGAACAAGGGTTTGGAACTCATGGAAGCCTCTCATTTGTTTGACATTCCCCTTGCTTCTTTTCAAGCTGTGATTCATAGGCAAAGCCATGTGCATTCTTTAGTAGAATACGTGGACGGATCTATGATGGCTCAAATGTCTGCACCAGACATGCGGCTCCCCATTGCTTACTGCTTATCCTTTCCTCAAAGGCTTCCTCTCAAACTGCCCCGATTGTCTGCTCAAGGTTTAAACACCTTGCATTTTGAGCCGATTTGTCACAAACGTTATCCCTGCTTTCAGATTGCACTTGATGCCGCATCTTTGGGAGGTCTTGCACCTGCAGTGTTGAATGGTGCAAATGAGTGTGTTGTTAAGGCGTTTCTTGACGAACACATCGGTTTGACTGACATCGCAACCACCCTGCAACGTGTCATGCAACAATGGAAAACTGCTTGTCAGGATTTTCATCATACCCAAGATTTAGAATGCTATTTTGAAGCTGACAGGTGGGGACGCCAGACTGCAAGTTCTTTCATTTAGGTTCTTCATTTAGTCCCAAAGAAAACTCTATCATTCCAGCCAAACCTATCGTTCAGATTCACACAATCTGCCTGACTTCTTTTTCTCTTTTCATCTTCTTTGCAATCTTTTTTGCAAAATCACCAAAAGGCTTGCCTTCAAAGACAGCAAGGGTCAGCTCTCGCAAAATGGCAGAAAAATCTTTGATTCTTGTGAAAGCCATGCTATCCTGATTGGTTTTTTCATTAACTCAATTCTAGGAATTATTATGAGCATTTTCAAAAAATTCATTAATCAATATTCGTTGCAAAAAACCCTTCGCTTTGGCTTGGAACCTGTGGGAGCGACTAGAGAAATTATAAGAAAGCTAAAAGAGGAAAGTGATTTTAATAATCCTTTATCTCCACTCATTTATGAAGATTGGGAAAAATCAGAGGTATATAGGCAAGTGAAAAAAGCAATAGACGACTTGCACCGTCATTTTTTATCTTTTGCCTTAGATAAAGAAAATTTGTCAGAAGAAATTAAAAATTTATTAAAAGATGAAATTAATAAATTTTATGGAAAGTATTCTGAAAATGTAACTTTAAAAAAAGAGTTAAAAAACCTAAAAAAGAAGAAACAATCAGAAAACCAAGAAGCAATTATCAGTAAAATTGATAAGAATAACAAAGAAATTATAGAAATTCAAAAACAACTTGCTAAGCACTTAAAAAGTGTTCTTGATACCAATGCTCCAAAATTTTTGGAAGAAAATTTTACAGAGCAAAGAGAATATCTTGAAAATCTTCTTGATGAAAAACAAGAAGAAAAAAATGAGCTTGAAAGTTATAAAGGTGACCTACAACAAAAAATTAAAAAAACTTTAAAGGAAAGTAAAGAACAGAAAGAAGAGTTTATAAAACAAAAAGAAGAATTGGAACAAAAAATCAACAACTTAAAAAAAGAGATTAAAGAACTCAAAAAATGCGAGGGTTACAAATTCTCTGAATCTAAAAATCTTTATGACAAAACTGATAATCTGTTCACTTTGTTAAGGTTATATTTTATTAACAATCAAGAGGTAACTGATTCAATCAAAAAATTTGATGCCTTTCATACTTATTTTTCTGGCTTTAATACAACAAGACAGAATGTTTATGATATTGAAAATAAGAATGCTAAAAATAAAGATAGCATTTTTAAATCTACTTCTATTGCTTTTCGTTTATTTGAGCAGAATATAAAATTTCATTTTGATAATATTTTGAAATGGCAAAAGTTAAAAGAATACTTAAATAAAGAAGAAATTAAAAAACAACTGGAAGAAAAAAGTTGGAATTTTCAGGAAAGAATAGGAAAAGTAGAACGACAGCTAAATTTTTCAGCAGAAGTTTTTTTGAGTCCTGAAAGTTTTTTTAGATTCTTTTCTCAAACAGGAGTAGATGACTATAATCTGATAATCGGGGGACAGAAAGCAGAGGAACAAAACCCCAAAATACAAGGACTCAATGAAATTATTAATCTGACAAGGCAACAGATTGATGGTGATAGAAAAAACTTTCCATCTCTAAAAGAATTTTATAAACAAATTTTAAGTAAAAAAGGAGCATTCATTGAAACAATTCAAGACAATAAACATCTTATAGAAGAATTAAAAAAATTTGTAGAAAAAGAAGAAGATTTTATAAGAGATATAGATAAAACTCAAAAAGAGAACGGTGATTTATCTTTTACAGAATTATTGGAATATGGAAAAGAACAAAACAAAGATGATGGAAGTCATCTAAACTTAGATGATGTTTATGTTAGCAAAGAAGTTTTAAGGTTTTTTTCGCAAGATTTAGTATCTAGTTGGAAAGGTCTTGAAACTTGGTATTTAGCTAGTTTTGACGATAAAGAAGTCAAAAAGCAACACCGAAGAAAAGTTTATACTTTTGGAGAATTACAGAAAAAGTTAAATGAAAAAAGAGAATGGATTAATCTGGGAGAAGAAGAAAAGAAAGAATCAGCAAATTTTTATACTCAATTTATTAAGCCAATAAAAGATAATTTTGGACAAGTAGATCAACAAGAGGGTATAAAAAAGAAAAGAGCTTTTTTAAAAGATTTGCCAGAAGAAGATTTTTTGTTTACTTATTTGGCGAATAAATTTACTTATTTGTTAAAGCAACAAAAAGAGCATTTAAGAAATTTAGAAAACTCAAAGATTCTAGAAAATGCGAAGTGTTTAACAAATCCTTTTGAACAAGAAGAAAAGAATAGTATTAAAAAATATCTTGACGCTTCACAAGATTTATACCGATTTTTAAGAAGTTTCAATGTTAAGGAAAAAGATTTTACTCATTCGGATAAGGGGGCAAATCAAGAACAAATTTGGAATGATACGGTGATTAGATTTACTAATTCCGATAGGAATAATATTACAAAATTCTATAATAAAGTGAGAAATTTTTTAACAAAAAAAGAATTTAATGAAGATAAGTACAAGTTGAATTTTGAAAATCCTACGTTGGCAAATGGTTGGGATAAAAACAAAGAAACCGATAATACTTGTGTCATTTTGCTCAAAGATGGAAAGTATTATCTTGGGATAATGAGCAGAGACAATAAAAATCTTTTTGATTTTACTAAATTAGAGAAAGATTTAGAAGATAAAAAGAAAAAAATTAAAAAGAAAGAAAAAAATCTTTCTGAAAAGAAAGAAGGAACAAAAACTTACAAAGAATTAAAGTCTGAAATATCAATACTTCAAGAAGAGATACAGGGGTTAGAAATTGATTTGAGCTTGCTAAGTGATCATTCTTCCATGTATAAAAAAATGGATTATAAACAGGTTGCTAATCCAGCATTAGATATTCATAACTTGGTTTATGTCAATGGTAAAGCGGAAAGATTTACCAAAGGATTAGATGTCATAAGGAAAAAACATTGTCCTGAAATACAAAAAATAAGAGAAAAAGGAACATACAAAGGTACTGATATAGTAAAAGAAGATTTGATAAAACTTATTGATTACTATAAAAAATGTGCTTTAAGCTACTGGAAATGGGCAGATTTAAAATTTGAAAAAACTGAAGAGTACAACAATCTAAAAGAGTTTACAGATGATATTAATAAGCAAGGCTACAAAATAGAATTTTCTAATATCTCACAATCTTATGTGGATAGAATGGTAGAAAATCAAAAATTTTATCTCTTTGAAATTTACAGTAAAGATTTTTCAAAAAGAAGTCAAGGCAGACCTAACCTTCATACAATTTATTGGAAAGCATTATTTGAAGAGCAAAATTTAAAGGATGTTGTTATTAAGCTCAACGGACAGGCAGAGCTTTTTTATCGTAAGGCTTCTTTAAATTATTCAAAAGAAAAAAGAGAAAAAGGGCATCATTACCAAGAGTTAAAAAGTAAATTCAGCTATCCAATAATAAAGGATAAAAGATATAGTGAAGATAAAATTTTATTCCATTGTTCGATTACCATTAATTTTAAAAGCGAGGGGAGAGACTACATTAGTAGTGATATTAATGATTTTCTTAAAGAACATTACCAAGATATTAATATTATCGGGATAGACAGGGGTGAAAAGAATTTACTTTATTATAGTGTCATTGATAAAGACGGTAAAATTTTAGAACAAGGAAGTTTTAATGAAATTGACAGTGGTTTTCAACCTGCTGGAAGTCAAGAAACTCAAAAAATAGATTATCATCAAAAATTAGATGAGAAACAAAAAGCAAGAGGAAAAGCAAGAGAGAATTGGGAAAAAGTAGAAAACATCAAAGACTTAAAAAACGGTTATCTTTCTCAAGTCGTGCATCAGCTTGCTCAGTTAATCTTAAAACATAATGCGATTGTAGTTTTAGAAAACCTAAATGCTGGATTTAAAGGGGGAAGATTTAAATTTGAAAAACAGGTTTATCAGAAGTTTGAAATGGCATTGATCCATAAACTTAACTATTTAGTGAACAAAAAAGAAACTGATTTTGAGAAAACAGGACATTACCTAAAAGGTTATCAACTTACTAATAAATTTAAAACTTTTAGTGACATAGGAATTCAATCTGGAATTTTGTTTTACACTGATGCTAGTTATACATCTAAAACTGATCCTGTCACGGGATATATGAGAGGACTTTATCCTAAGTATAGCGAGGCTAAAAAAGCTCAAGAGTTTTTTAGCAAATTTAATTCTATTAAATACAATGGTAAGTTTTTTGAATTTACCTATAATTTAAAAAATCTAAAGGGAATGACAGGGTCTTATGAGGATAAGAAAGATTTAGATGAAGAAAAAATCAATAAGATTTGGACTATTTGTAGTCATGTAGAAAGGTCGCAATATAAAGAGGTTAAACTAACGGAAGAACAAAGAAAACAAGATGAATATAAAGAAGCAGTTAATGGCAAATGGAGAAAAAATGTCAAAGTTGATGTCAATCAAAAACTAGTAGATTTATTCAATAAGGAGTTAAAAGATGGTTTAGAAAACAAGGATTATAAGGATTTTATTTGTAGCCAAGATTTAACAGAACAATTTGAAGAATCTAAATTTTTAGCAAAACTGATTGCTTACTTGAAGCGGCTTTTAGATATGAGAGTTTTTATAGGAGACCAAAATAATAAAGATGATTTTATCCTTTCTCCTGTTGAACCTTTTTTTGATAGTAGGCAGTTAAAAAACTATAAACCAAGTGAAGCTCCTTTGCCAGTAGATAGCGATGCTAATGGAGCTTATAACATTGCTAGAAAAGGAGTCATGATATTGGAAAGAATAAGAGATTTTGTTAAGGAGAAAGAGGAGGATAAACTGAATTTATCTATTACAAAAACTGATTGGCAAAATTTTTCTCAAAAGGAGGAAATTGTAGAAAAGCAAAAGGCAAAGTATGAGATTATCAACAAAGACAGTGAAGAGGACTAAAAAGTGATTTGCAGATGAGGTCTTTGCGGTGGTCAAGGTTGAGTCTGCAAAGTCAACTTTTTTGGGCTTTTGTGATGTTGAATTTTCGTGATGTTAGATTTTTTGTTTTTTTAGTCTTTTGAGTTTTTGAGGAGGGTTTTGAATGGAGAGTTACATTTTAATTTCGTATTTAAATGATTTTCTGTTTTGTCCTCGTTCTATTTACTTTCATCAGCTGTATGCACAGACGTCAGAGTGGTTGTATCATGGCACGGCTCAAAGGAAGGGTCGTGCGGCGCATCAGAGTATTGATGAAAAGGGTTACAGCACCTCTCGTCATGTGTTGCAGGGGATAGATGTGTATTGTGAACGTTACGGATTGTGCGGAAAGATTGACATTTATGATGAGAAGAAGCGGGAGTTGGTGGAACGTAAACGTCAGATTCGGCTGGTGTATCAGGGTTATATTTTTCAGTTGTATGCCCAGTATTTTTGTTTGCGTGAGATGGGGTATGAGGTGGAGAAGTTGAAGTTGTACAGCATGGTTGACAACAAAAGTTACCCCGTGAAGAAGCCTGAAGATAGCCCTGAAGATTTTCAAGCCTTTGAACAATGCCTTGCTGATTTGAGGGATTTTGACATGAGTGCAGACTTTACGCCTGTTGCGGCTAAATGTCGTGGCTGTATTTATCATAACCTTTGCGATTATTCTTTGGCTGATGTTGAGTAAACCAGATTTTGAAAAGAAGCAGATTCTCTTTGTGTTTTCTAACCTAGGAGAAAAATTTAGCTACAAAAATGACAATATTATGATTTATGACAAGGAGGGTCAGCTGAAGCATCAATCTACTTGTCATCGTTTGTTTGCTTTGTTTATCTCGGGTCATTGTACGGTGAGTTCTGGCTTGTTGGAACGTGCTAAGCGGTTTGGGTTTAGCATCATTTTTTTGAATTATGGTCTGCGTCCTTACGGGTCTTGGAATACGAAAATAGAGGGCAATGTCCGTTTGAGAAAAAAACAATATGACTATGACGGGCTTGAGGTGGCAAGGCATCTGGTAGGCAATAAGTTGTCCAATCAAATTGAGGCGTTGGGTCGGATTCGTGAAAAGTCGCTTGCTTGCCAAAGAGCCATCAGCAGTTTAAAGGAGTATCGGGGGCAACTTCAAACGGAGGGTTTAGATTTGCAGCAGATTTTGGGGCTGGAAGGGATTGCCTCGCGGGTGTATTTTAAGCAAATCTTTTCTGTGTATCCTTGGCAAGCCAGAAGACCCAGAGTGAAGGCAGATTCTATTAATTGTTTGCTGGATATTGGCTATACCTTGTTGTTTAACTTGATTGAGGCTCTTTTGCAGATTTACGGGTTTGATTTGTATCGTGGCGTGTATCACAAAGAGTTTTTTCAACGCAAGGCGTTGGTTTGTGATTTGATAGAGCCGTTCCGTCCTTTGATTGATTACAGGACACGCAAGGCGTATCAGCTGGGACAAGTGAAAGAAGAAGATTTTAAGGTCATCAACAATCAATATAAACTTTTTGGCAAAGACGCCAAGCCTTACACTCAACTTTATATGGAGGTTTTGCTGGAGTATAAGATAGAGATGTTTTTGTATATGCAAAGTTATTATCGTTCTTTTATGAGGGACAAGCCCATTGCGGACTACCCTGTTTTTAGCATGAGGCGTCAGGCAAAGAATGAAACCAAGCAAATTCAATAGAGGAGGTATGACATGTTGATTGTGACGTATGATATTTCAGAGACACCTTTGCGGACAAGGTTCTCAGAGTTTCTTAAAAAATTTGGCTACCGTCTGCAATATTCAGTCTTTGAGATTGAAAATAGCAAACGAATTTTGGACTTGATTGAAACGCAGATAGAGACAGACTTTAGCAAATCGTTTAGCCAGTCAGACAGCATCATCATTTTTAATTTAAGCCAACAATGCAAAATCACACGTTTTGGTTATGCCAAAAATGATGAGTCTGATTTGATAATGATCTCTTGACTTGTGAGATAAGAACGTTTAGAATGGCTGACTTGTCTATTAGGCTAAAGTCTATCGTGCTTTTTTAGGCAATTTTGGTCGCACTTTTAAAAGCCTTCTTTGGGTCTTGACTGTTGTCAATGTGTGGGGTGCGAAGTGAGGAGTGATACCGCTGATGGATCGCTTCTTTCTTGAAAAATTGCAAACCTCGGTCTTAATGGCAGAAATCGCTCAAAATTCGCACTTTTGTCTTTGTTTTTTCACCAAGATATGCGGGTTGCAGGCATGTTATCTGTCTAATAGACTTATTTAATTTCTACTGTTGTAGATAGACTGACGGGACTGAAGAGTCTTTGGTCTAATAGACTTATTTAATTTCTACTGTTGTAGATATTGACGATATTTATGACATTTTAGTGTCTAATAGACTTATTTAATTTCTACTGTTGTAGATTCATCAATAAATATTGATAAACTCATGTCTAATAGACTTATTTAATTTCTACTGTTGTAGATTATGGATTCAAAAACTAGTGAATATGGTCTAATAGACTTATTTAATTTCTACTGTTGTAGATCGTCTCTATCCATGCAGAGACATAAGGCGTCTAATAGACTTATTTAATTTCTACTGTTGTAGATCTTTGTCCGTGATAAGGTATGGAGAGGGTCTAATAGACTTATTTAATTTCTACTGTTGTAGATAGCATGTTTAGATTTATTTCATTTCTGTGTCTAATAGACTTATTTAATTTCTACTGTTGTAGATGTAAAACAAATCACGATTGTGATACCGTCTAATAGACTTATTTAATTTCTACTGTTGTAGATTGTTAACGCATTATGTTTTGTTTGATTGTCTAATAGACTTATTTAATTTCTACTGTTGTAGATGTTTTGAACACGATTTTTTTTTGTCTGTCTAATAGACTTATTTAATTTCTACTGTTGTAGATCATCGCGGGTGAAAAAATCCAATACAGTCTAATAGACTTATTTAATTTCTACTGTTGTAGATTCATTCAAAATGATCCATTGAAAAACGTCTAATAGACTTATTTAATTTCTACTGTTGTAGATTGAAGTCCAAACCTGCAGATTTTGAGTCTAATAGACTTATTTAATTTCTACTGTTGTAGATGTTGCGATAGGCGAGTTCGAAGCCATGAGTCTAATAGACTTATTTAATTTCTACTGTTGTAGATACACAAATACGTAGTTGTCAACCCAGAGTCTAATAGACTTATTTAATTTCTACTGTTGTAGATACACTTGATAAACATGGATTAATTCGTCTAATAGACTTATTTAATTTCTACTGTTGTAGATCCTGAAATCGTGGCAATGCTTTCCGTGTCTAATAGACTTATTTAATTTCTACTGTTGTAGATGAGGGGAATTTGCTAAAGCTTGCTTGTCTAATAGACTTATTTAATTTCTACTGTTGTAGATTTATTGTTTCAGCTCAACAGGGAAGGTCTAATAGACTTATTTAATTTCTACTGTTGTAGATCATCAATGGGCAACCTGTGAAGCCCAAGTCTAATAGACTTATTTAATTTCTACTGTTGTAGATTTAAAGGAGAAAATGAAAAATCTAAAAGTCTAATAGACTTATTTAATTTCTACTGTTGTAGATAAAAAATGAAACATGTTGTTCTCCTTGGTCTAATAGACTTATTTAATTTCTACTGTTGTAGATGCGGTCTTTTTTTGACTGGAGTAGAGTCTAATAGACTTATTTAATTTCTACTGTTGTAGATAATAAAGGTTAAAAAACATTGAATCAGTCTAATAGACTTATTTAATTTCTACTGTTGTAGATTTGCACCATGCAATGGTGATCTCTTGGTCTAATAGACTTATTTAATTTCTACTGTTGTAGATAAAGCGACAGAGGTGACTGCTTTAGCGTCTAATAGACTTATTTAATTTCTACTGTTGTAGATGAGATTGCGGGCTTGACCCGCAATCTCGTCTAATAGACTTATTTAATTTCTACTGTTGTAGATTTGTCTTTGACTTTGACAACAAGACTGTCTAATAGACTTATTTAATTTCTACTGTTGTAGATGTTTCGTTGTAAACATATCTGAAAAATGTCTAATAGACTTATTTAATTTCTACTGTTGTAGATTCAGGAGGCTGGACAAGATTAAAACCGTCTAATAGACTTATTTAATTTCTACTGTTGTAGATACTGGTAACGATGTAGCCAACGGGGAGTCTAATAGACTTATTTAATTTCTACTGTTGTAGATACATTGTCTGCAGTCAACGTAACTCCGTCTAATAGACTTATTTAATTTCTACTGTTGTAGATTTTTATTTTCTTTGTCATTTTTATCCTGTCTAATAGACTTATTTAATTTCTACTGTTGTAGATAAGAGTCTTGGGATTGTTTAGGTTTAGTCTAATAGACTTATTTAATTTCTACTGTTGTAGATTGCCAGCATGCTGGTTTTTTTGTGAGGTCTAATAGACTTATTTAATTTCTACTGTTGTAGATAGTCAAATAAGTTGTCATTCTCATCTGTCTAATAGACTTATTTAATTTCTACTGTTGTAGATAAAATAAGATTCAAAAAAATAAATCTCGTCTAATAGACTTATTTAATTTCTACTGTTGTAGATGCACTAGAAAAGTCAATGCCAGTGAGGTCTAATAGACTTATTTAATTTCTACTGTTGTAGATGCGGTGACCAACAATGTTGTTGATTTTGTCTAATAGACTTATTTAATTTCTACTGTTGTAGATTATAGCCAATGAGTTTTCTTTAATTTTGTCTAATAGACTTATTTAATTTCTACTGTTGTAGATCAATGGTCTCATTATAAATAATAAATGTCTAATAGACTTATTTAATTTCTACTGTTGTAGATCATCATGGTTTGTTTCTGTATTCATTTTGTCTAATAGACTTATTTAATTTCTACTGTTGTAGATACAGAATAAACAAAGGAATCAACAATGTCTAATAGACTTATTTAATTTCTACTGTTGTAGATGTTGAACAGCGAGACCATTTGACGGACGTCTAATAGACTTATTTAATTTCTACTGTTGTAGATGTTGAACAGCGAGACCATTTGACGGACGTCTAATAGACTTATTTAATTTCTACTGTTGTAGATTCTGTTTACAATTTACAAGATAAAAAAGTCTAATAGACTTATTTAATTTCTACTGTTGTAGATATTGAGTGTAACCTCTACACCTCTCTGTCTAATAGACTTATTTAATTTCTACTGTTGTAGATTAGACTTAGATATTCAGCGAAGTTTGGTCTAATAGACTTATTTAATTTCTACTGTTGTAGATCAAAGTTTTTGCTTTAAGCCCATTCATTGTCTAATAGACTTATTTAATTTCTACTGTTGTAGATTCTTAACATCATTCCTTCTGTCAATGTCTAATAGACTTATTTAATTTCTACTGTTGTAGATTTCCAGAAGAATTTTTAACTTTACGAGTCTAATAGACTTATTTAATTTCTACTGTTGTAGATGGACTTGATCCCTCCATTGCATCAGGGTCTAATAGACTTATTTAATTTCTACTGTTGTAGATTTTTCACTGCTATGATTCCACTTGTAATGTCTAATAGACTTATTTAATTTCTACTGTTGTAGATATTCAGATTTGAATCGTTTGGCAGTAGTGTCTAATAGACTTATTTAATTTCTACTGTTGTAGATAGTGAAACGCTGAAGACTTTCAATTTGTCTAATAGACTTATTTAATTTCTACTGTTGTAGATAGGGACAGACAGGAGATAAAGGTAACAAAGTCTAATAGACTTATTTAATTTCTACTGTTGTAGATGAGTATGTCTGCCTGCTCTTTCACCAGTCTAATAGACTTATTTAATTTCTACTGTTGTAGATGTCTGTTTTCTCGGGGGAACGTCATCACGTCTAATAGACTTATTTAATTTCTACTGTTGTAGATAGGGATAAGGGAATAGATGCGATGTGTGTCTAATAGACTTATTTAATTTCTACTGTTGTAGATCAACTGAAGCCACTGGTCAATGGCGCGTCTAATAGACTTATTTAATTTCTACTGTTGTAGATCTGATCGTCCTGACGCTCCTGATGAGGGTCTAATAGACTTATTTAATTTCTACTGTTGTAGATAGACTCATCAGAACCAATTAAAGAATCGTCTAATAGACTTATTTAATTTCTACTGTTGTAGATAATGCCCGCAATGTAAACAATCTACATGTCTAATAGACTTATTTAATTTCTACTGTTGTAGATTTGAATCAAAACCGCTCCGATTCAATGTCTAATAGACTTATTTAATTTCTACTGTTGTAGATAAAGAAGGAAAAGTCAAACCTGAAGAGGTCTAATAGACTTATTTAATTTCTACTGTTGTAGATTTTCTCCTGATAGATGCAATGCGATCGTCTAATAGACTTATTTAATTTCTACTGTTGTAGATACCAGAGAAAAAAGGGAAGATAAAAATGTCTAATAGACTTATTTAATTTCTACTGTTGTAGATGTATGTTCTTAAAATGTTGATTGTCGGGTCTAATAGACTTATTTAATTTCTACTGTTGTAGATTTGCTTATTTGGCTCACCAATCTGGTTGTCTAATAGACTTATTTAATTTCTACTGTTGTAGATAAATAAAACGCTCAATGATGCTCTGGTCTAATAGACTTATTTAATTTCTACTGTTGTAGATACTCACAGAAGTTAAACATGTTTAGGGTCTAATAGACTTATTTAATTTCTACTGTTGTAGATTTGTTCTCATGTCTGTTGGGTCAATAGTCTAATAGACTTATTTAATTTCTACTGTTGTAGATGTAATATGATCTTCATTAGGACTTAACGTCTAATAGACTTATTTAATTTCTACTGTTGTAGATTATTCTGTTTCTATTGATCCTTTTAAGTCTAATAGACTTATTTAATTTCTACTGTTGTAGATACGAATTAACTACTCCTAGCTCTCCTTGTCTAATAGACTTATTTAATTTCTACTGTTGTAGATTTTATTCTATAGGTTAATTTTCATCGTCTAATAGACTTATTTAATTTCTACTGTTGTAGATCTTTTGCAAGTCAAAAGTACTCGGAAGTCTAATAGACTTATTTAATTTCTACTGTTGTAGATGATTCTGATGAGTCTTTGGATTCTGATGTCTAATAGACTTATTTAATTTCTACTGTTGTAGATGTAGAGGAATCAATATTTATAAATACGTCTAATAGACTTATTTAATTTCTACTGTTGTAGATAAGAGTCCAAAAAGATTCCTATACTCGTCTAATAGACTTATTTAATTTCTACTGTTGTAGATTCTAAAGAATCATCTAGTCTAGCACAGTCTAATAGACTTATTTAATTTCTACTGTTGTAGATAAAGTGGAAATGTCATTTTTTTTTTGAGTCTAATAGACTTATTTAATTTCTACTGTTGTAGATCCGATTCTTGCTGCTAGGTCATCTCGGTCTAATAGACTTATTTAATTTCTACTGTTGTAGATGGAGTGCAGGAGTCTTATGCTTTACAGTCTAATAGACTTATTTAATTTCTACTGTTGTAGATCATTGTTCAATTCTGTGTTTATTTTGTTGTCTAATAGACTTATTTAATTTCTACTGTTGTAGATATCAGTTCCAAATCCAAAAACTTGCGGTCTAATAGACTTATTTAATTTCTACTGTTGTAGATACAGCTCCACTGGAGCCACTCCGCAAAGTCTAATAGACTTATTTAATTTCTACTGTTGTAGATATGGAAAAGAATTGATTAGTTACTAAAGTCTAATAGACTTATTTAATTTCTACTGTTGTAGATAACTTGCATCAAAACCCAGTTTTTCAAGTCTAATAGACTTATTTAATTTCTACTGTTGTAGATTCCAAAGAAGCGCTAAAAGATTAGAGTCTAATAGACTTATTTAATTTCTACTGTTGTAGATAGTTGGCATTCCATTATCAGAGAAAGGTCTAATAGACTTATTTAATTTCTACTGTTGTAGATTCCAAAGAAGCCTCTAGTCTAGCACACGTCTAATAGACTTATTTAATTTCTACTGTTGTAGATATGGTGGTGTTACTTTTGCTACATCAGTCTAATAGACTTATTTAATTTCTACTGTTGTAGATGGCATGATGGTCTTCTACTTTTGAAGAGTCTAATAGACTTATTTAATTTCTACTGTTGTAGATTCCAAAGAAGCCTCTAGTCTAGCACACGTCTAATAGACTTATTTAATTTCTACTGTTGTAGATATAATTAGATTTGTCAAAATCTGAATGTCTAATAGACTTATTTAATTTCTACTGTTGTAGATTAAGGAACGCATATAATTATTTGAATGTCTAATAGACTTATTTAATTTCTACTGTTGTAGATCCAATATGAAGATAGACCTATTTGAAGGTCTAATAGACTTATTTAATTTCTACTGTTGTAGATAAAGAAGAGATAAACCATTTTTAGACCGTCTAATAGACTTATTTAATTTCTACTGTTGTAGATGACAAAAGAGATAGACCATTTTTTGAGTCTAATAGACTTATTTAATTTCTACTGTTGTAGATTTGGACACCTTGACCAGCATCTAAAAGTCTAATAGACTTATTTAATTTCTACTGTTGTAGATTTGGACACCTTGACCAGCATCTAAAAGTCTAATAGACTTATTTAATTTCTACTGTTGTAGATGTGGCTGATTTTTCTGCCGCACTGGCGGTCTAATAGACTTATTTAATTTCTACTGTTGTAGATGAGTTCAATTTCCAAAACTTTTTTCTCGTCTAATAGACTTATTTAATTTCTACTGTTGTAGATATTTTTTTGATCTTCCGAAACCAATCAGAGTCTAATAGACTTATTTAATTTCTACTGTTGTAGATTGAAGCAATGTAGCTGACTGCTCCCCGTCTAATAGACTTATTTAATTTCTACTGTTGTAGATAAGGGGAAACAGTTCGTTCCCCTCTTGTCTAATAGACTTATTTAATTTCTACTGTTGTAGATTCTGGATCCTCCCTATTACGAATGCGGTCTAATAGACTTATTTAATTTCTACTGTTGTAGATACAAAATGCCAGTTGTTTTGTCGCTTGTCTAATAGACTTATTTAATTTCTACTGTTGTAGATAAAAGATTCAATTTCTTGAGTTCTTGGTCTAATAGACTTATTTAATTTCTACTGTTGTAGATATTGCATAAGCTATTAGCTCTTGCATCGTCTAATAGACTTATTTAATTTCTACTGTTGTAGATGGTTTCTCTTCTAAAAATGAAGTTTGTGTCTAATAGACTTATTTAATTTCTACTGTTGTAGATTGTATTTACTAGGCTTAAATCCAAAACGTCTAATAGACTTATTTAATTTCTACTGTTGTAGATAATCAACTCTTGTTGCGATTGAATGACGTCTAATAGACTTATTTAATTTCTACTGTTGTAGATGTTATTGAGTTCATCATATTTTTTTTGGTCTAATAGACTTATTTAATTTCTACTGTTGTAGATGTGTGGTTTTCTGCTGACAGTGCTTTGTCTAATAGACTTATTTAATTTCTACTGTTGTAGATAAACTAGGATTTGTCAAAGAAAATTCTGTCTAATAGACTTATTTAATTTCTACTGTTGTAGATTTGATTCTGAAGATTCTTTGATTGTTGTCTAATAGACTTATTTAATTTCTACTGTTGTAGATATAATCAAACTAATTTAGGGTATTTATGTCTAATAGACTTATTTAATTTCTACTGTTGTAGATAATATGCAAAAAAAATCACTTTAGGGGGTCTAATAGACTTATTTAATTTCTACTGTTGTAGATGTTATTCATTTTATTTTTTAGAATAAAGTCTAATAGACTTATTTAATTTCTACTGTTGTAGATTAAGAGAATAATGATTAAACATTATAGTCTAATAGACTTATTTAATTTCTACTGTTGTAGATTTGAATCTATTGAGTCTGATGATTCTGTCTAATAGACTTATTTAATTTCTACTGTTGTAGATAAAAGATGGTGTGTCTCAAACATCACGTCTAATAGACTTATTTAATTTCTACTGTTGTAGATTTGGCACGGATATTTTTTTTCTCTTAGTCTAATAGACTTATTTAATTTCTACTGTTGTAGATAGGTCGTCTAAAAGGTTTTTGTCTAAGTCTAATAGACTTATTTAATTTCTACTGTTGTAGATATTCAAGATTGACCTTTGCTCAAATAGGTCTAATAGACTTATTTAATTTCTACTGTTGTAGATAAAGATAGAAAACCATGTAAAACACAGATGTCTAATAGACTTATTTAATTTCTACTGTTGTAGATTAGGCTCAGAAATGTTGTTGAATCTTTGTCTAATAGACTTATTTAATTTCGGTATTGTTAAACTATAAGTGATATGCGATATTAAGTTCATTTAATTGAATTGATAGTCATGGTGTAGCAATGAAGTCGTGTCCTAGATGTGAAAGTGAGAAGATGGTTAAGAATGGTTTTTTATATGGTAAACCGAGGAGGCGTTGCAATGCCTGCAACTATCAATATACCAAGTCCTATCGTGGTCAAATCTCACCACAGATCAAAAGAAGAGCATTAGAGTTGTATTTGGAGGGTCTTGGTTTCAGGTCAATCGGTCGTTTGCTGAATTGTTCTCATGTTTCAGTTTATAATTGGGTCTGTAGTTTTGGCGAACAGCTCAAGGCATTAAGAAAGGACACAGACATTGAAATTATGGAAATTGATGAAATGCACACCTACATCCAGTCAAAAAAAACTACTGCTGGCTCTGGATTGCTGTTGATAGATGTGGGAAGCAATTTATCAATTGTGTGCTTGGAAACAGAGACTCAAAAGCCTGTAGGCATTTATGGGACAAGGTCAAGGAAACAAAACCTCTTCAGGTGATGACTGATCACTGGAAGGCTTACAAACAAGTCATTCCCAAAGAAATTCATACATGTTCCAAGGCAGAAACATACACGGTAGAAGGGTATAATTCTCTCTTGAGACATTTCTTGGCAAGAATGAGAAGGAAAACCAAATGTTACAGCAAGTCTCTTAAAGCATTACAATATTCTGTTCTTTTGTTCATGGCAAAACGGAATAATCAACTATCACTTATTACTTAACAATGCCAACGGAATAATCAGCTATCACTTATTACTTAACAATGCCCTTATTTAATTTCTACTGTTGTAGATAAGTAACATTTCTGTTGCTTTTCCATGTCTAATAGACTTATTTAATTTCTACTGTTGTAGATCCGGAATCATAGAATGATACAAACCTGTCTAATAGGCTTATTTAATTTCTACTGTTGTAGATGGTGTGAGAGAATACTCTTATTGAATTGGTCTAATAGACTTATTTAATTTCTACTGTTGTAGATTTCTGAAAAAGCTATTAAATCTTGCATGTCTAATAGACTTATTTAATTTCTACTGTTGTAGATTAATTGTCAATTTTGTAAGTTATTTTTGTTTAATAGACTTATTTAATTTCTACTGTTGTAGATAATACGGAGCAGCAGACATCAAAGTGTCTAATAGACTTATTTAATTTCTACTGTTGTAGATGGTTTCATCTTCCTCAAATCCAAATCTTGTCTAATAGACTTATTTAATTTCTACTGTTGTAGATTCTGAGTCATTTGCTTTTGAGAAGCTAGGTCTAATAGACTTATTTAATTTCTACTGTTGTAGATGAACCCAGCACCAGTCTATTGAGAGGGTCTAATAGACTTATTTAATTTCTACTGTTGTAGATTAGTTGTGAAGATTTATAGTTGTGAAGTCTAATAGACTTATTTAATTTCTACTGTTGTAGATGGATTTACATATATCCAATCCAGTAATGTCTAATAGACTTATTTAATTTCTACTGTTGTAGATTAGATGATGATGATAATTATCATCATGTCTAATAGACTTATTTAATTTCTACTGTTGTAGATCTCCAGAATGGGACGTAATTCTTTTTGTCTAATAGACTTATTTAATTTCTACTGTTGTAGATTCTGAGTCATTTGCTTTTGAGAAGCTAGGTCTAATAGACTTATTTAATTTCTACTGTTGTAGATGAACCCAGCACCAGTCTATTGAGAGGGTCTAATAGACTTATTTAATTTCTACTGTTGTAGATTAGTTGTGAAGATTTATAGTTGTGAAGTCTAATAGACTTATTTAATTTCTACTGTTGTAGATGGATTTACATATATCCAATCCAGTAATGTCTAATAGACTTATTTAATTTCTACTGTTGTAGATTAGATGATGATGATAATTATCATCATGTCTAATAGACTTATTTAATTTCTACTGTTGTAGATCTCCAGAATGGGACGTAATTCTTTTTGTCTAATAGACTTATTTAATTTCTACTGTTGTAGATGTGTTGAGAATGTTCCCCCCTCCATGTCTAATAGACTTATTTAATTTCTACTGTTGTAGATTAGAATGGGAATGATACCCTCCTGAATTGTCTAATAGACTTATTTAATTTCTACTGTTGTAGATTGGTTTCTCCAAGTTTCGGAAAATGATGTCTAATAGACTTATTTAATTTCTACTGTTGTAGATAGGGTTGTTCAAGTTAATTTCGTTGTTGTCTAATAGACTTATTTAATTTCTACTGTTGTAGATACGAGGGATTAGATTTGAAAAAGTCTGTCTAATAGACTTATTTAATTTCTACTGTTGTAGATTAATTCTATAAACATGATTGTCCAAAAGTCTAATAGACTTATTTAATTTCTACTGTTGTAGATAGAAATATCTCAAAAGATTCATCTTGCGTCTAATAGACTTATTTAATTTCTACTGTTGTAGATATATTGTATTCAACTTCAATAGTTTGGTCTAATAGACTTATTTAATTTCTACTGTTGTAGATAGGTGTACGTGTCAATTCCAGAAAAACGTCTAATAGACTTATTTAATTTCTACTGTTGTAGATACCGAACTGATCTCGACTAACGTCTCAAGTCTAATAGACTTATTTAATTTCTACTGTTGTAGATAGATGTATGCATCAATTCCAGAAAAAGTCTAATAGATTTATTTAATTTCTACTGTTGTAGATATATTGTATTCAACTTCAATAGTTTGGTCTAATAGACTTATTTAATTTCTACTGTTGTAGATAGGTGTACGTGTCAATTCCAGAAAAACGTCTAATAGACTTATTTAATTTCTACTGTTGTAGATACCGAACTGATCTCGACTAACGTCTCAAGTCTAATAGACTTATTTAATTTCTACTGTTGTAGATAGATGTATGCATCAATTCCAGAAAAAGTCTAATAGACTTATTTAATTTCTACTGTTGTAGATACCAAAGACAACCTAGATCGTGTTGAGTCTAATAGACTTATTTAATTTCTACTGTTGTAGATAAGACAAAAAGACTCTTCAATCTTGGAAGTCTAATAGACTTATTTAATTTCTACTGTTGTAGATACGACCCGTTTTGGCAGATTGCAGCACCGTCTAATAGACTTATTTAATTTCTACTGTTGTAGATCACCATTGATGAGTCGCACAGAGACTTGTCTAATAGACTTATTTAATTTCTACTGTTGTAGATTTCGTCAACGTCTTTTTTTCGCTCCAATTGTCTAATAGACTTATTTAATTTCTACTGTTGTAGATATTGTCTCTGATGATTACTTCTTCAACGGTCTAATAGACTTATTTAATTTCTACTGTTGTAGATTATTAGTTCACCTTTAGCGCCTTTTGGTCTAATAGACTTATTTAATTTCTACTGTTGTAGATTTCTGTTCAGAATGGAAATAAATGCCGTCTAATAGACTTATTTAATTTCTACTGTTGTAGATAATGAGGCATTGACTGCTTTGAGTTCGTCTAATAGACTTATTTAATTTCTACTGTTGTAGATTTCTGTTCAGAATGGAAATAAATGCTGTCTAATAGACTTATTTAATTTCTACTGTTGTAGATAATGAGGCATTGACTGCTTTGAGTTCGTCTAATAGACTTATTTAATTTCTACTGTTGTAGATGATGACATGTGTGCAGATTGTCATTATAGTCTAATAGACTTATTTAATTTCTACTGTTGTAGATACTTGCGTCGTCATATTTCTTGCTTTAGTCTAATAGACTTATTTAATTTCTACTGTTGTAGATACTTGCGTCGTCATATTTCTTGCTTTAGTCTAATAGACTTATTTAATTTCTACTGTTGTAGATACATAGGATATTATAAGGTCAGAAGTGTCTAATAGACTTATTTAATTTCTACTGTTGTAGATATGCACTGGTGCCTTGGAGATTTGTGCGTCTAATAGACTTATTTAATTTCTACTGTTGTAGATACTCATCACTCTAGTCCTTTTCGCATGTCTAATAGACTTATTTAATTTCTACTGTTGTAGATATCCTGTGGGAGCTTCTGTTGTGGATCGTCTAATAGACTTATTTAATTTCTACTGTTGTAGATACTCATCACTCTAGTCCTTTTCGCATGTCTAATAGACTTATTTAATTTCTACTGTTGTAGATGTAAAATTCTGTTTGTTCCAAGATGCGTCTAATAGACTTATTTAATTTCTACTGTTGTAGATGTAGTCTGCATCAATTACCACCGCATAGTCTAATAGACTTATTTAATTTCTACTGTTGTAGATATCCTGTGGGAGCTTCTGTTGTGGCTCGTCTAATAGACTTATTTAATTTCTACTGTTGTAGATGTAAAATTCTGTTTGTTCCAAGATGCGTCTAATAGACTTATTTAATTTCTACTGTTGTAGATGTAGTCTGCATCAATCACCACCGCATAGTCTAATAGACTTATTTAATTTCTACTGTTGTAGATAGAGACGCAAGTCTGACAGCTTTTTTTAGTCTAATAGACTTATTTAATTTCTACTGTTGTAGATATCCTGTGGGAGCTTCTGTTGTGGCTCGTCTAATAGACTTATTTAATTTCTACTGTTGTAGATATGAAGCAGTTCGCTCGTTCAGGAGCGTCTAATAGACTTATTTAATTTCTACTGTTGTAGATTTCTGTCGTTTTTTCCATTCAACAACGTCTAATAGACTTATTTAATTTCTACTGTTGTAGATCTAAGTCCCAACACTAACCTCCGTTATTGTCTAATAGACTTATTTAATTTCTACTGTTGTAGATGTCAAGATCACAGGACTTGCGAAACTGTCTAATAGACTTATTTAATTTCTACTGTTGTAGATTAGGTAACTATGTCCGTAAATCTTCCCGCGTCTAATAGACTTATTTAATTTCTACTGTTGTAGATTGCACCAATCTTATTAATCCATTGCTGGTCTAATAGACTTATTTAATTTCTACTGTTGTAGATATATAGGAGTTTCTATAACCATGAGAGTCTAATAGACTTATTTAATTTCTACTGTTGTAGATATGAAGGATTCAGATCTAAGCCGTATCGTCTAATAGACTTATTTAATTTCTACTGTTGTAGATCTCGGTAGATTTGCGGTATCATACGAAGTTTTCCGTACCCTACCTATGACATGCCAATTTGTATCTGATGCTCATTTAAGATAACTCAAGTTACTAGTAAATTTTTGATTTTGGTAGAGAGAAAGCCCAGATAAAAGAAGTTGCTTTGATATAGAAACCTCTTTGGGTGACGGCATGAATAGATTTAGGAAAGAGAGCCGAGATTTGGTTGTGGCAAACTGCAATTGGAAAACTATCTATGCTATCTTCTTGGCTAACATTGTCATGATGAGTTTGTCTTGAGAAGTCACAAAGACTTGGCTCTACAAGGCTTTAGGAAGTTGGTGCAATCTTTTGTTAAAGCAGATTTTATTGAGCATGTGAGGAATATAGCGGTGTTCTCTTAAAAACTGTTGAGCTTGTTAGTGATTTGAAACAAAATACAGGTTGGCAACTACAGCTGTGGTTATCTTTGCGTAAGGAGGCAATAGACTCTTATGATTTCGTAGTCTATGTCCCACCATGATGGATTAAAGTTGATTGTCAAAACACTACTCTATCACGAGATATGGACTACTTCTTACTAGAAACTTGGGTTATACAAGTACAAAAAACTCAGGCTGTGACTTGAGAGTATTTTGAAAAATTTAAGGAAGAAGAAGGTTAAGAGATTAGGAAGGGGATTTTTTTAATTTTGAACCATCCCACTTGCTGTGAGCAAACACCTCTCCAGTAGAGAGTAGTGTTCACTTGGTATTGTTATTGCGTGTGAGAGTAAATTTGAGGAATGAATATGAGAAGTTGTCATCATTGTGGGAGTCAGACTTACATCAAGAATGGTTGTTACAAAGGAGTGCAGAGATATTCTTGCAAATCATGTGGGAGGTCATTCAGTTCAAATGGGTTGAGAATCCCACTAGAGACCAAGCGTCAAGCTTTAGAAATGTATGTCAATAGTGTAGGCATCAGAAAGATAGCTCGTTTTGTGCAGGTATCTCCAACTTCTGTTCTCAACTGGATCAAAAAAAGCCAGAGTGTCTCAATTCCCAAAAGACGCACCAAGTTTCAAAGAGCAAGTAGATCGTATAGAGATGGATGAAATCTATACTTTTGTTCAAAAAAAAGTCAAAGAGTAGCTGTTTGGACAGCAGACTCTCGTAGAGAACAATGTGTGATTGCCTTTGTGATAGGCAAAGGATTGGCAGCTGCCCAAAAGTTGTATGCACTAGTCAAAGAACAGCGACCTAGAATGAAGACAATCTATACCGATGCCAACTCATGCTATCAAGTGGCATTTGCTCAATGACAAATTCCAGAGAACCATGAAATAGGCAAAAAAAGACTCATCTCATTGAATCTTCTAATTCTTCCATCAGAGATAACCTAGCTCGCTTGATGAGAACATCTAAACGACATTCTAAAACTTTGGACATGCTACAACACTCTCTCAAACTCTTCTTTGACTATAAAAGGTTCAAAGAACATGGTAACAACACCAAGTGAACACTGCCTCTTGTCAGAGGGGAATTGAAACACTACATCGTCTGATGCTTCGTAAGCGATTTTATTGTTCAAGTTGTTGTTTGGTGAGTCCTGTTAGATGGCAAACAGTCTCTAAATCGGTGCCAGATGCCAACATTTTGTGGGCAATCTCAAGTTTCCCTTTCTCAATTCCTTCTTCTCTGCCTTCTTGAAAGCTCTGATGTTTGACACTGTTGATGACAACAGAAAATTCTCTCCGCTTGTAGATTCTCTCCAATTCTTGTGGTGTCATTGCAGCGGTATTGACTTGCACCAAGGCTTTTTGAATGTGTGAATCAAGGCTTTCTGGAATGTCATGCAGCAGTTCTGCATTTTTGACAAAATAAATCCATTGTTCTTTCAATTCTTGCAACTCTTCTAATCCTTTTTGGAATTTTGGTAGTTCTACAAAAATCAGTTCAATGTCCCCAGAGTAGCGGGTAAAAAGTGTTTTTTCTAACAACTGAAAGTGATTGATCAGCTGCTTATTCTCTCCAAACATGACAAAATTGACAAAGTTCAAAGCGATGATAGGATTGATGAGCTGGTAGGGGTCTCCTTCTTGAAGTTGTGCAGAATAATTCTTACAGGCATTGTAGAGTATTCGCTGTTCAAAACCCTCATGTTTCAGCACTTGCATCTCAATGATGACCAGCTTGCCGTTGTCTAGCCTTGCTTTGACATCTACAAAGGAGTTTTTCATGCCCTCTAACAAAGGCAGATTGTAGGGGTCTTGCAAAGTTAAGTCTTTGATTTTGTGGTCATTTTCAAAGTGAACAATAGAATTGAGTAGGCTGATTAAAATGTCTTTGTTCTGCTCACTGCCAAACACCATCTTGAAGGCATAATCTGTCTTCATGTCTAAAAATCGCATCATCTTTCTTTTTTCCTTGAAACTCATTGATTCAAAAATTCATTAAAAACTTCCCTACTTGCCCACTTGGACTTGCTCCTTACTTTTCTTTGTTGTTCTTTGAGGGCTGGTTTCTTCATAGTTGTTTGAAATGACTTGGGATTTGGAGTGTGAATTGTGAGCCTTGACCAAGTTGCGAGCTGACAGAGACATCACCGCCAAGAAGTTGTGCCATTTTTTTAACAAGTGCTAGTCCAAGTCCTGTGCCTTCAAATTTTCTTGTATCGGAGGCATCGCCTTGATTAAACACTTCAAAAATGGTCTCAAGCTGAGACTCTTCAATGCCACAACCTGTGTCTTGCACTTGAAAAGTGAGCATATCATCAACAATTTTAGCAGAAAGGGACACCTCACCTGCTTGTGTAAACTTGATGGCATTCCCTAGCAAGTTGATGAGAATTTGCCTGATTTTGTCTTGGTCTGTGTAGCATTTGGCGATGCTTTTTGAGACTTCCATGTTGAGGGCTAAATGTTTATGACTGGCAAGGGGTTCTACGACGCCAAGTGTTTCTTCTGCCAAATCATAGAAGCTAAACCAATCTGCATGCAACTGCATCTTGCCTGCCTCAATCTTGGAAATGTCAAGAATGGAATTGATGAGTTCCAGCAGATGTTGCCCGCTTTTGTGAATCCTGCCAAGACGGTCTTTTTGGTATGAAGTCAATGGGTCATTGTCTTCATCAAGCAAGGTGTCTGCAAATCCGATAATGGCATTGAGTGGCGTACGCAACTCATGGGACATATTTGCCAAAAACTCACTTTTCATTTGGGTTGCCGCTTCTAGTTCTAAATTGACCACTTCTAAGGTTTCACGTCTGTTTTCTGCAGTTTGAAAGGTCATTGCATTTTGCAAAGAGACAGCGATTTGGGGGGTGATGTTTTCAATGAAACGTAAAATGACCTCGTGAAATTCAGTCGTGCTTGCCAAAATCAGCACTCCTAAACAAGTTTTTTGGAACATTAAAGGATAGCCTGCCACCACTGCAGGTGAGGCGATGCCAAATCCCAGTTGAAAGGAGCTTGTTTTAAGAATTTCAGGCTGACGAATCATTTGAGCTTGGTGTGTTTGAAAAATATGAGTTGGGAAGCCATCAGACTTGTAAAGCTCTGCGTCCAACACACTGCGGTCTATGGCATAGGATTGTTTGAGTTGCAAGGTTGCGTTTTGTTGTTCGTCAAGATAAAGCAGAGCAAATTGTGAATTTGTGGCTTCTGCCAGAATTTGAACAGCAGAGGCTAAGGTTTCATTGATGTCAAGGGTAAGAATGATTTCTGACATGTCTGCTTGGGCGCGGTCAATGCGGACTTGCTCCAATAATTTTTCATTCTGACTTTCAAGCTGTTGTAACATTTTTTGCTGGTTCTTCCCTTCTGCTTCGCGATGACTGACAAGTTCCAAAAGTTTTTGTTGGGTCTGCCTTTCTTGTGTGGCATTGTTCCAATGAAGAGCAGAGCCAAGAAATTGGTTGTCTGCATCGTGCAAGGGGCTGAAGGTCATCTCAATAATTTGTGTGCCAATGTGAATGTCTGTTTTTGGGGGAAGTGTGTAGGGAAGGGACAAGCGAGAGGGTTGGACTTTTCCCATTTCCAACATGAAGTCAATGTTTTGACCAAGCATCTGGTCAGGAGACACTGGCAGGAATTGAGCCAGTCGTTTCAACTCACGCAGGGCAGCGGCATTCAAATAAACCAGTTCTCTGTCAGGGGTTGCCAGCATCACAGGAAAAGGAGAGTTTTCCAAAATCTGACGACTGCGGTTGGCATCTTTCGTACGTTCACTGATGGCATGAAGCATCTCCTCAAACTCACCTGCTAGCTCACCTACTTCATCTTGGCTGTTGAGTTCTAAATGCCCATCAAAATCTTCATATTTGACTTTTCTGACAGCATCGCGAAGCTCCATCAAAGGTTGCACAATCCGTTGTCTTAATAAAATAGCAAGGACAATTCCCAACAAAAAGACACCAAGTGCCACCGCTAAAAGCCATGTGAGCGACAACGTCAAGTCTTCTTGAAGTTGTAAATTGTTGGTTCTTGCAGAATCAAAGTGCCACTGCAAAATCTTGGAGATGTCCGATTCTATTTTTTTGACTAGTGGAACAGCAACCGCTGTCATGCGATGATGTGCGATGTTCCAATCTTCTAAATGACGGAGCTGATGAATTTGGGGCAAAGTGCCTTCAACTCGTCTTCTGTTCGTTTGGTATTGCCTCCAATGCGATTTTTGTAGTTTGGAGAATTGTTGGCTTTGAGAGTTTAAATCAAGTGACACACGTTCATTGGTTGCCCAAAGTGCCAAAACTGCCTGCCATTGGTCTTCTTGTCCTTCAGAAATAAAAAATCTCAATGCCTCAATCATATCCCAAAGTTGATGATGAGTTGTGGCATATTGAATCTCTGGAGAATTTTGGAAAATTTGAGTGAGATTGGTCACCATTTGAGAGATGGCAGGATAGATAGTTTGCTCAAAGGTCTCTAGTGCAGGGATATTTTCTGGACGTTGCACAATGTTTCCTATTTCCTTTTGCACTTGGTCTAATTCCAAGACATCAAGCCTCAAATCATAGTACATTCTCACTTCTTGGGCTTGAAATTCTTCATGGTCTTGGTCGTAGAAGATTTTGAGCTTTTCCATCGTGGGATAAATCTGCTCCTTCCATGCCTGATTTCTTTCATTCAAAAAGGATTGAGTGCCAAAAAGAGCGTATCCACGGCTTGCCGCCAGCGAACGATTGATGCCACCTAACAACTGAGACCATGCCAAAATCATGGGTTGTTGCTGCTCAATCAAGCGATTGATGACTTGGTTTTGACGTTTAAATTGAAAGTAAAGGAAGAGATACCCTGCTAGAGCAATGGCACAAATGAAGAAGAACGCTAGCAGAATTTTGGTACGAATACGTCCGGGAATCATAAATTCAGATTCTGCTTGACTTCAGGGTGAGACAGCAAAGCCGCACCATAGACACCGCTTGAATCACCTAATTGATTTGGCACGAGCAAAATTTGCGCCCCCTCCGAAAGTACAAAGTCTTGAATAGATTCTAATCCCAAAGTATAAAGTTCAGGAATATTAGACACTCCGCCCCCCAATACGATAATTTCAGGGTCAAGCACACAAATCAATCCACCGATTGCTTGACCAAAAAAGCGGAAATAATCAGCAAAGACTTCTTGGGCAGAGGGGTCTTTGGCACGATAATCGGCATGAATCTGTTGAGCCGTTTTTTTAACCTTTGTTTTTTTAAAATAAAGTCGTTGCAAGCCTGTCCCTGAGATGTATTGTTCCATACAACCTGAGATGCCACACCAACATTTCGGACCTTTGTGATTCAAACTCACATGCCCAATCTCAGCACCAATGCCATGCTTGCCTTCCCAAACTTTACCATGAGCAATCAATCCCCCTCCTGTGCCTGTCCCCAAAATGATACCAAGCACTGTCTGATAACCCTGTCCTGCACCATAAAGTGCTTCTGACAAAGCAAAGCAGTTGGCATCGTTAGAGATGGTGATTTGATTGTCAATCACAGATTCAAGGTCTGCCTTCAGAGGTTGTCCAATGAGACAAGTCGTATTGGCATTTTTGACAATGCCTGTATTGGGGTCAATGATTCCCGGGATCCCCATGCCAATCATGGGGGGAGTCTCGCAGAGCGTTTGAAAATCATTGATGAGGTTTGCCAGTTGATTGAAAACAAAGTGATAGCCTGCGTGTTGTTGTGTGGGAATCCGCTTGCGTTCTACAACATCTAAAGGGTTTTCTTTCGTTAAAATGATTTCTGTCTTAGTACCTCCAAGGTCAATTCCTATACGATTCATAACATTCCTATACTGGTTGGATTCAAGTTGAATTTAAGCAATTTAAGCGTGATTTAATTTTGATTCAAGTTTTGCTTGAATTAGGGAACGCCTACGAGCATAACTGAAAAAGATTTAAAAATGAAGACGTTGCTTGACTCCTTTTGCTTTTTTTAAAAAAACTCTGCATTGGCAATGCCATCTGATGAATTTTTTAAGTCAAGCAGAACAGTTTATTTGAAACAAAAATTTTGTTTGATTTGTTTGAAATGTTTTGGGGTTGGCATAGGTATCTAACCTATGATTGGGTATCTATCTAGGACAGCCTTTAAATAAACAAATTAAATTTTTTCAGTATTGCATCTTTGCACAAAATAAAAATGACATCTTTTGTCATTGGAACACTTGATGCGGAATCTCAAAAGTGAAAAAGTTCTGTATAGGAAAAAAAGAGAGATTGCGGGTCAGGTCCCGCAATGACGGGGGAATGGGAAAAAAGAGCAAATCGTCATTCCGCACTTGATGCGGAATCTATCACCAAACCAAGCATGGATTCCTGCTTTCGCAGGAATGACGAAGAGAACTCAGAGCCTGCCTCTTGTGAAAACAGGGGAATGACTCAAATCCGTCATTCTGAACTTGATTCAGAATCTCAAAAACAAGAGTTATTGGGAAAAAAACAAGGGAGATTGCGGGTCAAGGTGAGCAATGACGGCAGTGTTCACTTGGTGTTGACATGATATTTTTCAAGTCTTTTATAGTGAAAGAAGAGTTTGAGAGAGTGTTGTAGCATGTCCAAAGTTTTAGAATGTCGTTTAGATGTTCTCATCAAGCGAGCTAGGTTATCTCTGATGGAAGAATTAGAAGATTCAATGAGATGAGTATTTCTCTTGCCTATTTCGTGGTTCTGTTGAATTTGTCATTGAGCAAATGCCACTTGATAGCATGAGTTGGCATCGGTATAGATCGTCTTCATTCTAGGTCGCTGTTCTTTGACTAGTGCATACAACTTTTGGGCAGCTGCCAATCCTTTGCCTATCACAAAGGCAATCACACATTGCTTTCTACGAGAGTCTGCTGTCCAAACGGCTACTCTTTGACTTTTTTTTGAACAAAAGTATAGATCTCATCCATCTCTATACTATCTACTTGTTCATGGAAACTTGGTGCGTCTTTTGGGATTTGAGACACTCTGGCTTTTTTGATCCAGTTGAGAACAGAAGTTGGAGACACCTGCACAAAACGAGCTATCTTTCTGATGCCTACACTATTGACAGACATTTCTAACGCTTGACGCTTCGTCTCTAGTGGGATTCTCAACCCATTTGAACTGAACGACCTCCCACATGATTTGCCAAGCAACTGCTGATCTCCCTCCGCAATCAAGAAATCCTACAAGCATACAAAGCAGGTGTCAGTGTTCACAAAATCGCCAAAGACCACCACCTGTCAGAGATGCACATCTACCGCATCATTCAAGATGCCACTCAAAATGATCCTAGACAACAGAGTTTGTTTTGACTAATAACTAGATTAGCTTTTTATTTTGAAGATAAGAGATATAAATTGATTGACTTTTTTATAAATAGGCATAGAATAAAGATTTTAAACTTTTTCATTTAAAAATTTATGAAACACCTAAAGAAACCATGGGACTATAACCCTAGTCTTACAGAGGACAAGATCAATGCTATAGGCAATCTCATACATCATACTCGTATGGAAGGATTAGAATCACACGATTCCGATAAAGGAGATGGTAAATTGGGTCATGGTATCAAATGCTACGAGAGAACTTGCTATGCCTTGACAAGATTTTCTGATGAATGTGATTACTTGGAAATAATAGATAAATCGGGGAATAAGTTTTTAGGAGCAATATCAGGTGTATCTTTCAAATTTAAAAGAGATACGCATAGAGAGAAATTCAAACGTGACAAGTATGAGCAGAATGGAAGTCTATTTGACCAACAGACAACAGGCAAAATGGACTGCTGGAGATTCCTAATAGAATGTGAAGAATTAGAAACAACCAGAATTTTATTTGTTGGAGTCAATTCTCAAAATGAAATCATCTGTGAACATGAAGTCTCTCTCGCTGCAAAACCATTTGACAATCAATCAGGAGAACATGAAGGTATTGAGCAGCCATCAGCCATAGAAGGAATTGATTTTGCAGAAAGTCATAATCAAATTCAAATTAAAAAACATTAGTGAAATCATAAATGACAATAGACTTTAGAGGAGAGCAGTTAAGGTCAGCTCGTTTATTCCATGGGTTGACATTGGAAGAGTTAGGAGACAAGGTCGGCTCAAGTAAGCAGTATATTCAGAGACTTGAGATCAATTCTACCTATCCTAGACATGGGATGATCAAAGCTCTTGCTGAGACTTTATTAGTGACACCTGCTTTCTTTGATCTCAATGATCATACACTGATTTCAGAAGAGTCTTGTCATTTCAGAAAACTCAAAACCACACCTCGTCACATAGAAAGGCAGGCATGGAATTATGCTCACCTCTTTCAGAGATTAGTTCGTTATTTAGACGAAGTGTTGACACTTCCTTCTGTCAACTTACCAGCCATTTCAAAAGAGATGGAGATAGAACAAATAGCAGAAAAATGCCGTCAACATTGGGGACTTGGCATACAAACACCTATTTTGAACATGACTAGAGTTCTTGAGCGAGCAGGTATTTTTGTGAGTCATTTTAGTCAAGTATCAGAAAAGATAGATGCTTTTTCCATAGGTTGTAAGAGGCCTCTGGTGATCCGCAACCCTTCTAAACCCAGTGTTTGTCGTATGCGTTTTGATCTAGCTCATGAGTTAGGGCATTTAGTGATGCATCAAGGAATAGAAACAGGAGATGATCAAACTGAAAATGAAGCAAACCGATTTGCTAGTGCTTTTTTATTACCCAGAGTTGCATTTCTTCAAGAGTTTTCTTTTTTGGAGAAAGATCGTTATATTTCTTGGCAAAAACTATACAGGCTTAAGTTAAGATGGAGAACATCTGTGTTAGCTATGATTCGTAGAGCGTATGACTTGGGCATGATAGACTCCAAACGTTATCAACACGCCAATATCTATCTCAACAAATCAGGTCAGTCCAAACAAGAAAAGTTTGATGAAGAAGTAACTGGTGAAAAAGCAGAAGTGATTCATCACTGCTTGCAGTTACTGAGAACTCAACCTTTGAAATACGAAGGGCTTTTATCCCATCTTAAAATTCAATCAGAGATGCTCAAGAAACTAGTCAGTGATTTTGAGTTTCAGGAAGGTGATTTTGAGAGAAATTTTTCCAATGTGATTCCTATCACATTCAACAAGAGAAAATGAAAACATCCATCTGTCTCATAGAGTGCAACCTAGAAAACAACAGACTCTTACATGTCAAACGTTACTTTGACTACAACCAAATAGAGAGACTTCCCAAACTTGATGTGAAAGAATATACTCAAATCACTGATCTTTCCTTAGATGAAATTAAGATGTGGTCTCAACATGCCTACATTCAGAATGATTTGGTGCAAGAGTGGTATCTGATGCAGTTTTCCATTGTGGATTACTATGGGCTTTACTGCAAACGCAACCACTCTCAAATTGAGAACCCTTTCATCATTGAGCCTGATCGAGATGAAATTGCAAACCTTGATGAGAGCAGAGGAAAGTTAGCAGCAGCGGTATTTGCCCCTTTTTAATCTCTTTTGTTTTGACCTTTTTTCTTGCCCAGCCTTCTGAACTCACTCTCTCTTTCTAACTGATGACTTGGTAGTCTTCTGAAACTTGTTAAAAAGATAGCTTCCCCCGTTTTTGTTGATTTCACGATGCTTGTATACCCTTGTTCCTTTTTTAAAAGATAAGTCAAATTGTTTTCATCTTCTTGAATCATCTCGCCTCTTTCAATGGTCTCTTGCACCAGCTCATACTCTTCTAAACTCAAATCAGGATGGTGTTCTTTCTGTTTGGTGAGAGTTTCTTGAGACAAGACGACTGTTTGAGTTTTGGCACTGATTTTTTTGGCATCTGTTTCAGACAGCCTGCCTACTGGGAAGTTTCCTTGCTTTCCTTCTTCATACCATTGTTTGAAAGAGACGCCTTTGAGCAGTGAGGCAATGGTGGCAGCTGCCAGTGGTGCAGAATAGTCATTGAGCTTGTCAGTGGTGGATTTGAGCAGGTTTTTGAATCTTGTCTTGCCGGGGTTAGTATCCCAGCCGGGATCAATGCCTTGCGGAATGATTTCAGTGAATCCAGTACGTTTGTTCTCCCATGCCACCTTTTGAATAGGAGGAGAGGGAAACACCCCATCCTGACGGACACCCCTCTTGTCAGGGCAGTGTTTAGTTGGTATTGTCATTGCATGTGAGAGTGAATTTGAGGAATGGAAATGAGAAGTTGTCATCATTGTGGGAGTCAGACTTATATCAAGAATGGAAGTTACAAAGGGGTTCAGAGGTATCGTTGCAAGTCATGTCAGAGAGCATTCACCTCAAATGGGTTGAGAATCCCACTAGAGACCAAGCGTCAAGCCTTAGAGATGTATGTCAATAGTGTAGGCATCAGAAAGATCGCTCGTTTTTTGCAGGTGTCTCCCGCTTCAATTGTCAACTGGATCAAAAAAGCTAGAGTGTCTCAACTTCCAAAAGACGCACCAAGTTTCCATGCACAAGTAGATAGTATAGAGATGGATGAGATCTACACTTTTGTTCAAAAAAAAGCCAAAGAGTAGCTGTTTGGACAGCCTATTCTCGTCAAGAACAATGTGTGATTGCCTTTGTGATAGGCAAAGGATTAGCAGCAGCAAAGCAGCTGTATGGACTAGTCAAAGCACAACGAGCTAGAATTGAAACGATTTATACAGATGCCAACTCATGCTATCAAGTGGCATTTGCACAACTCCAAATTCCACAAAAGCATCAGATAGGCAAGGACAACACTCATCTCATTGAATCTTCTAATTCTTCCATCAGAGATAACCTAGCTCGCTTGATGAGAAAATCTAAACGACATTCCAAAACTTTTGACATGCTGGAACACTCTCTACAACTCTTCTTTGACTATAAAAGGTTTGAAAAATATCATGCCAATATCAAGTGAACACTGCCTCCTGATAAGGAGGGGCTGGGGGAGGTTGTAACAGAAGGTTGCGTCCTTTGCAAAAGCAAGATATTTGTATCTACTGTTGCAGATTCAAACACACCGGGACCAAGGTCAATTAAAAGTTTAGGAGTGGTTTGTTCTGTAAAAAACTTTCTTAACGCCTTGCCATATCCTGTTCGCATCCATTTGTTGGAAGTGATGAAGCAAAGATGCCCGCCTGACCTCAAAGACTGGAGTCCTTTTTCATAGAACAAGACATAAATATCCCCAGTTCTGGCAAAAGTTTGGTAGCGATGTTTTTCAGATACACCTTTGAGTTCATATTTTCTGGCTAACTTACCCCCATCTTTTTGTAATTGAATATAAGGGGGGTTGCCAATCACAAGGTCAAAGCCCTCCTTCACACCAAACATAAATTCTGCATCAAACCAATCTGCTTCGGTGTTTTGATTGTAAGGGACCCAGCTGGCAATGCGGTCGGCAATCTCATCTTGCCAGCCATTCTGTTTCAGGAATGTCGCAAGTTCTTGCCTTTGCTGTTGGTCTTGGTCTTGGTATTTCTTTTTGGTGGCTGGAGTTTTGGCAGAAAAATATGGCATTGTTAAGTAATAAGTGATAGCTGATTATTCCGTTTTGCCATGAACAAAAGAACAGAATATTGTAATGCTTTAAGAGACTTGCTGTAACATTTGGTTTTCCTTCTCATTCTTGCCAAGAAATGTCTCAAGAGAGAATTATACCCTTCTATCGTGTATGTTTCTGCCTTGGAACATGTATGAATTTCTTTGGGAATGACTTGTTTGTAAGCCTTCCAGTGATCAGTCATCACCTGAAGAGGTTTTGTTTCCTTGACCTTGTCCCATAAATGCCTACAGGCTTTTGAGTCTCTGTTTCCAAGCACACAATTGATAAATTGCTTCCCACATCTATCAACAGCAATCCAGAGCCAGCAGTAGTTTTTTTTGACTGGATGTAGGTGTGCATTTCATCAATTTCCATAATTTCAATGTCTGTGTCCTTTCTTAATGCCTTGAGCTGTTCGCCAAAACTACAGACCCAATTATAAACTGAAACATGAGAACAATTCAGCAAACGACCGATTGACCTGAAACCAAGACCCTCCAAATACAACTCTAATGCTCTTCTTTTGATCTGTGGTGAGATTTGACCACGATAGGACTTGGTATATTGATAGTTGCAGGCATTGCAACGCCTCCTCGGTTTACCATATAAGAAACCATTCTTAACCGTCTTCTCACTTTCACATCTAGGACACGACTTCATTGCTACACCATGACTATCAATTCAATTAAATGAACTTAATATCGCATATCACTTATAGTTTAACAATACCTCATCAATGTCTTGATCCACCAACAAAGAGATAAAAAAGCGGAGTTTTGAAATCTGAACAGCAATGTTTTGAAGGTCAGTGCCATAAATGCAGTTTTGAATTAAGTAAAGTTTCCTGCTGTAGCCTAGTTGATTGGTTTGAAAAAGCGTCTCAATGTCTTCAATCGCTTTTGTTTTGGTCTGGTCTTCATCAATTTGTTCAGCTTTCTGGATTTGTCGTTGCTTCCAATGGTCATTTTTGGGGTCAAGAATGTGTAAGATTTGGACAAGTGTGTTTAAAATTCCCATCGGAAAAGCCCCTGACCCGCAAGCGGGGTCAAGAATTTTTAAATCATCAATCGCCTGAATCAATAATTTTTTAAACAGCCTTTGACAAAGTTTATGATGATTTGCTAGACTGTTTGGTCTAAAGAGTTTGTGAAACGTGGAAAGACTTTTGTAATCAGAGCAAAAGCCAACTGCTTGCCGCGGAACTTCCCCGGCCTTAGAGCTGTCAGGTTGTGCATGGAGGGAACAGCAGTCCTCCCACAAACTTTTTACCTCCTTCAAAATGTCCTCCTTGCAAGAAAATTCTTTGTATTCTGCTTGAGTTTCTTGCCAAAACTTGTCTTTGGGATTTTGCAGAGTGTTTTGAACCTTTTGGGCAAAATAAGTTTGCAGGGACTCATCTACCATGAACTGAACCACCTCACGTGGCGTGTAAAAAGAACCTGTGCTTTTGCGTGCATTGTCTTTGGTTTCAGGATTATAAGCACCAAGTAAGTTTTCAAAGATTTGTCCAAGCAATTCGGGGTCAAGTGCCACATTGACGTCAGAGGCAGTGCTTTCGTCTAGCGTGAATTGATAGCGGTTTAAGATGTCAAAAAGTCCTAGCTTCCCAGATGTGCTTGTGTGAGCAAGCGGGGTGTTTTCAAAAAACAAATGATTTGGCACTTTGAGAGGATTATCTGGTCGGTCAGAAAATCCGTCAACTCTTAAAATTTTGTCATTGCCTTTGGCTGTTTTTTCTGTTTTGCTTGGCTGGTCTAGGCATTCAAACAACCCTCCGTTTAAAAATGGAATGTCTTTGAAGTAATCATCTATGAATTGTTGTGCCTTTTGGTCATTTTGGAACAACGCTTTGTAGCGATAAAGATGAGTGATGTTGTAATGTTGTCTGTCTGTTCTAAATTCACGTTTCAAACGTGGGTCTTCACTCTCCCCGTCTCTGGGTTTATTAAGTGTTCCAAAAAATAGATTTTGTAACATTGCCTTGTAATAACTGCTTGCATCAGAATTGAGATTTAAAAACCCTGCAACTTTGCTTCGGTCAAAAATGTCTTGGTTGATTAAGTTTTTTTCTTTGAGAAACCAACAAAAGATGAGCCTTGTGAGCAGTCTAATCAATGCTTTTGGTTGATGAGCGGTTTCATTCAAGTCATTAGGAAATTGAACGCATTGGCAAGCCCAGTCATACCATTGTTGTATGGCTTGATAAAATTCTTTGTTGAGCGGGTCAACGCTAAAGGCTTTTTCTAATTCTGCAAGTGTTCTGCCAGATTGTGAGAAGGTAAAAAGCTGATTGGCAGGTGTGCGGACTTTGGCATCTTGTCCAAGCAAGAAGGTGTAACGTTTGGCATCAAGGTCTGTGACTTGGACAGTGCCTTGATGGAAGCCGTAGCTTTTAGAAATCAGCGACAGACGCCAGTGCTTTGAACCTGCTTGATGATAGACACAAAGTGCATGGTCTGTGTCTTTCACCATCTGGCTAACTCCCACACGATTCCTTGCAAGATTCAGTTCTTCAGAAACTTCTACCTCAAACAAATCCAGACGTTCGTCTTGTTTGAGTGTAACAGAACCAAGTTGCTTAAAATCCTTTAACTTGTCTTGACAAGGCATTGGAATTGGATTTTCTCGTAATTTTAACTTTCCCTGACTAAAAAGGCTTTGCAAAACACCTTGCCAGTCTTGGCGGTCATATTGATTTTGTAAAAAATTTTTTAGTGCTTGTTCTTCCATTTTTTCCTTTTTTAATTTTGTATTAAAATTTGTTATGCTGTCCATTAAACAAGCACCCATTTAAGAAAGATTTTTGTCATGGCAACATTAGTTTTTGATACTTATCAAATGATTCAACGATTGCAAAACAAAGGATTCACATCAGAACAATCAGAATCGTTGAGCGATGCACTTTAAAAATCTTGCAAGTGCCAAACAAGATGGACTTGCAACCGAAGAAGACTTGATTTTAACAAAAGCAGAACTTAAAGAGGGAATTTGTTTGGTCAAAGGGGAAATTAAACTTAATCGTTGGATGCTTGGTTTAATAGTCACCATTCAAGTCATTCCTTACCTCAAAGAATTTTTTTAGATGAGAGATTGGGAAGAGTCTAGCTGATTCAGTGGACTAAAACAAGAAGAGGGAGTATTGATTTAGTTTGGGGTTTTGACTTTCTTATTTGATTGCTTTGAAAGTCTTTGAACGTTCACGTATATCTTGAAAGTACAATTTTTATTTATATTTGCTTGGCTTGGTGAGTGTTCATGATGCTATTTCAAGCAAATAATTATGTATGACTTGTTCTATCAACTCATTTTCTTTGATGCCTTTCTTTTTGGATTGTTCTTGAAGTTTTAAAAAATCAGATTCCTGAATAGTGAAAGACATTTTCTTTCTTCTACCATTTCTGACAAGCCTGACAATATTGTCAATTTCGGACTGATCTACTTCTTGAACCTCATAATCTAAAAAATCATTAGAAGTTTCTATTTCATAATCATCTAATTGATGCTGTTTGACGAAAGCATGGTCTTTGTGCAATTTATCAAATTCTATATTTGCCATTGTCTAACTATTATAAATTTTATTAAATTTTCTATCTGGAACAATAGTAATTAATCTTATATTTTCTCCCCTTACTTCAAAAGGAACATAATGAATATAATGATTCAATTTGACCAAAAAACATCTCTGTCCCGGATATTTAATTTGATTTCTGACTGGAACAATATTGATCACTTCATCATTAAAAATCAAATTTTCTACCATTTCAAAACTGACTTTTCTATCTGTTTTTAATCTTTCATTCTTTGCTTTGCTCCACTCAAAAAATAAACTATCTAATTTTTCAAAATTTAAAGTTTCCATTGACTTAATGGATCATTAAACGAATCCACCATCCTCTCAAATTCTTCATCTGATCCTATCAGCAACCCGTCTTCAACTTTTCAAACTCTGATTGAAGATAGATTGCCTATCAATAAGATTGAGATTTACAAGGTCTCTAGCTTGACATTAAATGCCCATGTCCAAGGTTTGGCAGTGTTGCAGTTGTTTTGAATCCCGTACAAATAAATCCTTTGAGTGGTAGAAGTGTCAAATTTCTGAGCATCTTCATTTCTCCAGTCATCAACCCAGTTGGCTGGCTTCTTTCCATCAGCCAGAAAGACGTACAACCAATCGTATTTGTTACCAGAAATTTTAAGTTTTTGAGGGGTGGGGGTGGGTTCAATGAAATATAAATCTACATCACAGGTTTCCAGCCTGACTGTCAGAGTGTTGTTTTTTAAATTGACAATGCGTTTGGCTGTTTCTATGGTCCCTCCAATATCATCTTTGACGCGTGGGTCAGGGGGAATGAATTTGGTCTGTTTTTGTGCCTTCACTGCTTCATAAGCACTGTCGTTGAGCTTTTGCATGTCTGATGCTGGAATTTGTGCATCTAACACTGACGGCACTTTGGGCTGATTGGGAAACAGAGTATAAACAAAGGTATAGGCGGCGGCATAAGCCCCTGCGGCGTCAGCATGATAATCATTGTGAGGAGTTAAAGGCACGGTCAGGGATTTTCTACAAGCACTTTCCCAAGCCTCTGCAACAGGAGCGACTGCTAAAGAATACTTTGCCCCATTGGTCAAATATTGCTTTGGTACGCTATTGTCAAAAGTCTTACCAGACCATCTACAAGAGCTTTTCCGACTTTGAGGAAAAAGTTTGTTCCATGTTTGATACAAGACAATCGTTGCTCCGATTTCACTTGCAACTGATTTATAATATTCAATGATTTCTTTTGTGTCGTTAAAACTCCAGCCGTTGCTTTGTTCTTGCAACACCAAAAATTTAGGATGGCTGTTTTTGTCCAGCAACACTTTGTGAATCATAGAAAAGAATCCCCCGTCCAAACTACGCGCACCTGCTACATCGGACTGCACTCCTTGATAACCTGATGCCTTGATGTTGTTCTGCTCCAAAAGACTGCCAAACTTCTTGGGAATGTCATGGTTGTAGGTCAAACTATTGCCTACAAAAAACACAACAGGAGGTCCCTTGGGCTGTTCTGCTACTGGCAAAACTTCCTCATCTTTCTCTTTGGAAGAAGATGACTCTTTCTTTTTGTCCTGACAACCTGCTAGCAAAAATGCAAAAACAGCTAGGAACATCAGGAACTTCTTCAAACCTTTTTCATGCCATGATAAGTTCATAAATCCTCTTTTTCTAAAATGCTTGTTGTTTTCAAACCAAAATATGAAAAATTCTATAACTGCTTTGGAACAAATACAATATAAATCATCAAATCAGAATCTCAAAGAAAACGATTTTTTCTCATTCGGTATAAGATTGAGAGATGACAATTTGTGCATCGTCTGTTCCACCAGAGTTTTGCTCTTCCAGATAAATTTTTTCATACTTGGCAAGGAGGGCTAAAATGTCCTCAATGGCAGAGTTTTGCTTGGATTTGGCAATGGACTTGGCTAATAGATTAAGTTCTTTGACAAGACTTTTGACCGTGCCTTGATGAATCTGATTGATTGCACCTTGAAGGGTGTTTCGTTCTGAAGATGAGAGGTCTGGAGTGGTCAAACAGGCTTTTAAAAACTTCAAGGCTTTGTTTTCTTGTTTGTTGAATGCAGGGTCTTCTTGGGTTTGTTGAACGTTTTCATTGTCAAAATTCTGTTTGGCGGCTTGGACGTGTGAATGGTGAAAGCGTGGCAGAGTGTGAAGTGTGTGTTTGAGGATTTGAGCCTTCAATGTTTTGGCAGTTTGAACAAAAGTGGTTTCAGTCGTTTTTGGCTTTATTGGTTCTTGAAGGTTAGGAGAGACTTGATAAAAAGCTAATCGGTGTTGATTTTTTAAAAAAACAAGGCTTTGTTTTCTTGTTTGTTGAATGCAGGGTCTTCTTGGGTTTGTTGAACGTTTTCATTGTCAAAATGTTGTTTGGCAGCTTGGACATGTGGATAGTGAAAATGTGGCAGAGTGTGAAGTGTGTGTTTGAAGATTTGAGCCTTCAATGTTTTGGCAGTTTGAACAAAAGTGGTTTCAGTCGTTTTTGGCTTTATTGGTTCTTGAAGGTTAGGAGAGACTTGATAAAAGGCTAATCGGTGTTGATTTTTCAAAAAAACAAGGCTTTGTTGGTTGAGTTGGTCATTGCAAACGGCATTTCGTGTTTTATGAGGTAAATTTTGAATCTTCCTAAATTCTTCTGGGTATTCTCTTTTAAATGTTTGGAGTTCCATGAGGAATTGGAGTTGTTCGTCTTGTTCTTCAGCAAATTCTTTTTCAAAAAGCTCAAAAGTTTCCACCTGTTCATCATCAGAAAAGATTTGAGAGTCTTCACCAAGTAAAGAGTGAAAGGCTTGTAATTTGAAGAAAGCATTCATCTATTTGAAATTTAAAAACATTTTCAAAATACTGTACTTTTACTATACTTTGTTAAAGTATAGTAAAAAATTTTCTACGAGAAAGATAAGTTGGGAAAGTCAAAAAGATGTTATAATACAAGCAATTTTTTGAGTCAAAGAGGAGCAATGAAAGTAGATACTTTAAAACTAAAACAAGGATTAATCAAGGTTAAAAAGAATGGAGAATGGCTAGAGCTTAAAATTGAAGAAAGGCATATAGAAGCAGAAATTTCTAAATTAGATCAAGGTGATTTAGATATGATTTATGAGCATTCTAGTAAAAAACTAGATTTTAAGCAGAGATTTGTCAAGTTAGGTAGTGAGGAATATGACTTAATTGAAAAGCCCTCACAAATTAAAAAGCGTATGGAAAAAACCCTACAAAAAACAAGGAGTATTGCAAAATTTGATGGTAATGATCCAACTCTTGCCAAATTTAGTCGTTGTATTTTTCTTATAGAAGCATCTTTTGAAGGTGAAACTTTTGAATTTGATGCTGACTTTAAAAACTCTATATTCAAGGAAGACTCAAATTTTTCTAGGAGTATTTTTAAAAAAGAAGCAATCTTTACAGGATCAAATTTTCAAAAATTTGTGAAATTTAATGGTTCTCAGTTTAAAAAAGAAGCAAATTTTAGAGAGACTATTTTTTATAAAAATGCAGATTTTATTGACGCCATTTTTAGTGAAAAAACATATTTTAGAGAGGCTATTTTTACAAAAAATGTAGATTTTAGATATGCACATTTCATGGATAATGTTTCCTTTAGGCAGGTAGTTTTTATTCAAGATGTTAATTTTGAGTATACAGTTTTTGAAAAATTTTTAAGTTTTGGGCAAGTTAATACTAGAAAGTGTGACCAATTTAAATTAAATTTAAAATCTTCTCAAATTCAAGCCATAGATTATACTGATACAAATATAGAGCATGCAGCCAATAGAGAAACTTTTTTGATTTTAAAAAATCTTGCTTTAAAACAACAAGATCAAATCAAAGCATTAGACTTTCATGTACAAGAGATGGAGAAATACAGGCAAAGTTTAAGTTGGAAAAATTTGAATATGTGGCTTTTGTCTTTTGAAAAGGTAGTAAGTTATTATGGAACACAACCTGTAATTCCCTTGATTTGTATTATTGTATTGAATTTATCCATGACATTCGCTTTGATTTATTTTGATTACTTTTGCTTAGAAGAATTTGTCAAATACTTTTTACATTTTCTTAATCCAACCTCTTCAATTCAAAAAATATTTTCTGATCTTGATCATTTGAAATACATCAATTTCTTTGAACCTTTAAACTCATTCAAGAACATTCTTGATATTGTTTTGTTTTATGAGCTGGTCAAATCCTTTAGAAAGTTTTCAAGAAAATTATAGGATGAAAAATTTTTGAGATTGGAAATAAGCAGTCACAACGCAACTTACACTTCGTGCCGTGTATATGCTTAGGATAAGTAAAAAAGTTCTATAGAAAATTTTAAACTGTGTCTATTATTTTTTTAGTATGCACAACAAATCAATGAAAAGTGTTAAAGATGAGGAATACTATGCAAATTTTGAAGTCATCACAAATTTTGACTCACATTTTTTGACTGACTGGAGGTTCAGATGCAACATTTAAAGAACAAGCGGATTGCATTGACAGGATTAGAAGGCTCTGAATTGGTCAAAATTTTAGAGTCTCAAGGGGCAGAGGTTGTCCAACTGCCCATGATTCAGGTGAAACCTCCGTCTTCATGGCTTGCTTTTGATGAATTGCTTCAGCAAAATTTTGTGGCAGATTGGGTGATTTTTAGTAGTAAGAATGGGGTAGAGTTCACTTTGGAAAGACTCCGCTTGTTGGGGTTCAGTGCAAACTATTTCAAACAATCTCAAATCGCTTGTGTCGGACGTGCCACTGCCCAAAGCCTGCAAAAATTTGGGATTGAGACAGATTTAATTCCTGAATTTTTCCAAAGCGAGGGGCTACTCCATGCACTGCAACGTCAAGATTTTGCTCAACAAACTTACTGGCTTTTGCAAGCTGAAGCACCGAGAACACTTTTGCAGGAACAACTCACCCAACAAGGTGCTACCGTCATCGCAACCCCTGTTTATCAGATTGTCTCTTGTGCCAAAGACTCTTTCAGCAAGCATCAGAATCTTTTGGATTCGCTTGACTGGATTGTCTTCACCAGCCCATCCACTGTTCAACATTTTTTTGAGTGTGCCACGATTCATGCCAAGATGGCTGATGTGCAAATCGCTTGCATTGGTCAGGTCACTGCACAAAAATTACGGCATTATTCCATGCAACCCGCAGTCGTTCCTGAAACACAAGACATGAAGCATCTGGCTCATGCCATCGTTGAATGGACTTTGTCTTGAGAGTTTTCTACGACAGAGAATAACGGGAGTCATTTTGTTTTTCACTAAAGTTATAAAAAATTGCATAATAGGCAGTTTGTAATGATTTTGAATCAAAGAGGAGTGAATCATGTCTAAGTCGGTTGTTGTTTTAGGAAGTTTGAACATGGATTTGTGCTTTCAAAGTGCAAGGTTTCCGAGGGCTGGTGAGACCATTCATGGACAACATTTTTTATCAGGTTCTGGGGGAAAAGGTGCAAATCAAGCTGTGGCTTGTGCAAAGCAAGGGGCTTCAGTAGAAATGATTGGCTGTGTAGGGAAAGATGGATTTGGTCAAGAACTGAAAGGGAGTCTTGCCAAGGCTCAAGTGGGTGTGGATTGGGTTTTTGAAAGGGAGGGAGTGGCAACAGGAGTTGCGGCTATTTTACTAAATGCAGAGGGGCAAAATTCAATCATTGTGATTGAAGGGGCAAATGGGGAATTGACCCCCAAATTGCTGTCAGAGGCAAAGGAGACCATTCAGCAAGCCAGTTGTTTGGTCTGTCAATTTGAAACACCCCTTGAAACTGTGTTTGATGCCATTGACATGGCACATCGTGCAGGTGTGCCTGTTGTGCTGAACCCCTCACCTTTCCAGAATTTTGACACGCATCTTTTGTCAAAACTGGCTTATCTTGTGGTCAATGAAGTAGAAGCTGGTGATTTGCTGCAAATTCGGATTCAATCAGTTGAAGATGCCAAGCAGGCGGTGTTGAAACTTCAAGATTTAGGAGTAAAACATGCCATCATCACACTGGGAGACAAAGGTGTTGTGGCTTGTGACAAAGCAGATGTTTGGACGTTCCCTGCCTATCAGACCCGTGTTGTGGACACCACTGCGGCAGGTGATACATTCATCGGGGCATTCTGTGCTTCTCTCATGCGTCAAGAGTCTCTTCAAACAGCATTGAATGATGGGCAACTTGCCGCCTCGCTTGCTGTCTCAAAAAAAGGTGCGCAAGATTCCATTCCTACACTTGAAGACACTCAAAAACTCCTTTCTCAACAACGTTCGTCCTCCTAATTTTGGAGTTTTAGGTCAAGTGGTTTGTCTATGAGTTCATTTTTTTCCAAAGGTGGTTGATCTCCCTAAAACGTTCATTCAGGGTATGCAAGGCAACCCCAAGTGACAATGCCCCGATGGAAATGAGACCACATGCAGATGCCAAAATCGCAGTAGGGACTTTGTTGACGTATTGGTCTTCTAAAAAGTCAATGATGACGGCACTCCCTGTCAAGAATGACAGCAACATGAAAAAGGCACTGATGTATCCAAAAAAAGTGAATGGACGATACGCTTTGGCAATATTGAAAATTTGTAGCAAGACTCGCGTGCCATCTCGGAAAGTATGAAGTTTGGAAAATGAACCTGTCGGACGTTCACGATAAGGCAAGGGAATTTCTGAGATTCTCATGTGGTAGTCCAATGCTCTAATCGTTAGCTCTGTTTCTATCTCAAAGCCTGATGAAAGTGTGGGAACGGTATTGACAAACTCTTTGGTAAAGGTACGGAATCCAGACATGATGTCTTTAAGGTCGCTTTGAAAAATTTGATTCACCAGCTTCTTCACTAGCTCATTGCCAAACACATGAAGAGGACGAAATGAAGTTTGACTGTACTCTTCTAACCTTGTGGCAACACACATATCTGCTTGATTTTGCATCAGCGGGTCAAGTAATTTTTGAACCTCTTTGATGCAGTAGGTGTCATCACCATCAACCATGACGTAGTATTCTGCGTCAATCAAACGGAACATAGATGCCACTACATGACCTTTACCCGGGCGGGGTTCGGGAATCACCACAGCCCCTGCTTCTTTCGCAATTTCTGCTGTGCGGTCGGTAGAATTGTTGTCAAAAACAAAGATAGTTGCCTCAGGCAAAGCCTGTTTTGCATCAGACACTACCTTGCCTATGGTGACTTCTTCATTCAAGCATGGAATCAAAACGGCAATAGATGCCTGAAATGGATTATTGAAGTTCATAAGAAAACGTTTAAAAATACTTTTGTTTTAAATTTGAAAATTCTCGTTCTACCTCATCAGTAAAACTTTTTCGCTTGGAACGGGTAGAAGATGAGTTTTTGCCATGGTCAGATTCCTCATCAATCAATGAACGAAAGACTGCCAATGCCCAATCTAAAAGTTGCTCAAATCTGGGACGTGGATCTACCCCTAACTTCCCTAGCAAATCCTCTGCATCTTGAAATAAATCACTTAAATTTTCTGTTTCAAAAGGAGGAACGTTTGAGTCAAAGTCATTAAAAGCATGACTGTTTTGCTGAAATCCTTTAGAATGAGACCGTTGGTCAGAAGAGTGATTCTTTTTTGAATGCAGATTTAATTTGGCGTCGTATGTTCTGCGTTTTTGTGAGTCCTTCAATGTTTCATAGGCTTGCGTGATTAAAATAAATTGTGTTTGCCTTCGTTTCATTTCATGTTCATCGTTACCAGCGTAGGCGTCTGGGTGGTAACGTTTTGCCATAGTGCGGAAGGCTTTTTGAATCTCTTCTTGGCTAGCAGAGTGAGAAACTCCTAGAGTTTCATAGTAATTCATCATATTGATTTTGAAATTATGCGTATTTTATATTTTGATTTAGAGACAAAACGTTCTGCTGATGACGTTGGAGGTTGGTCAAACATTATGGATATGGGAATGTCCGTTGGGATTTTGTGGGATACACAAGATGAGAAGTTCCATATTTACAAAGAAGATCAATCTTTAGAATTGGTTCGGCATTGTAAAGAAGCTGACATGGTGGTTGGCTTCAATCATGTTGGTTTTGACTACAAAGTGGTTGCAGGTTGTGTCGCACAAAAATCAGGTGACAGGGAACGAGCTTATGGCGAATTGAGTAATTTGAACAATTTTGACATGCTTCTTGAATTAAAAAAAGTCTTGGGACACCGTTTGAAGTTAGACAGCATTGCAAGCCCGACTTTAAAGATTGGAAAATCAGCAGACGGCTTGCAGGCTTTAGAATGGTATAAAACAGGTCAGCTAGACAAAATCATTAAATATTGCAAAGACGACGTGACCATTACCAGAGACGTCCATCGTTACGCCTTAGACCGTGGACACCTGCTGTATGACTCACGAGGTGGTATTCAAAAAGTAGAACTTACTTGGAGTCTGGACAAAGAAAAGCCACCATCTCAACAAATGACCTTATTTTAAAACCTTTTGTTAAACCACATTTCAAAGGCATCACAAAATCCTTGACTCAAAACCCCACACAAACAATGCCTACAACTTTTGTCATAATCACGTCTTGTCTAAACTGAAGCAGTTTGTTACAATCTTGGGTTTTTTGTCAACTTTTTACTGAAAAGCAATCTATGCCTGTTACAATTGAAATTCGTGATGGAAACATGCCCAAAGCCCTGATGCAACTCAAACGTACCTTGATTAGAGAGGGACTTTTTAGAGAACTCAAAAAACGAAAGTTCTACATGAAGCCCTGCGTTGCCAAACGTATCAAAAGAGAAAATGCCCAGAAGCAGCGCCACAAGGACATCAAACGAGAAATCCGAGCCGCGCAAAAAATGGATTTATAGATTCCCTTCAATAAGCCCATCGTCTCCTTAACTTCTTTGCAATTCGTTTTTCTGGGTGTTAGGGTTGTTTCTTCGTTTCTTCTGATTGATCCAAATACCAGTTGACTGTTTTCATCAATCCCTGCCCAAATGAATGACGAGGACTCCAGCCTAAATCCTTCTGGATTTTGGAGGCGTCTATGGCATAACGTCTATCATGTCCCAGCCTATCTTTGACAAACGTGATGAGCTTTTTGGCTGAGTCTTGTCTCCCAGTCTGCTGGTCTATCAATTCGCAAATTTTTTCTACAATCTGAATGTTTTGCCATTCGTTGTGTCCTCCGACGTTGTAGGTTTGTCCAGATTGACCATGATGAAAAATGGTAGCAAGGGCTTCGCAATGGTCTTCTACATAAAGCCAATCTCTGACGTTTTGACCATCGCCATAAACAGGGATTTCACGATGGTTCAAACAATTTTGAATGGTCAGAGGAATCAGTTTTTCGGGGAATTGATAAGGTCCGTAATTATTAGAACAGTTGCTAATGGTTGTATTTAAGCCATACGTTTCGTGGTAAGCACGCACCAAATGATCGCTTGAGGCTTTAGAGGCAGAATAGGGAGAATTTGGTGCATAGGGCGTGTGTTCTGTAAATTGTCCTGTTGCACCTAATGACCCATAGACTTCATCAGTGCTGACATGATGAAATCGGCAATGTGGCTTGCCTTGAAAAAATTTTTTGGCAACTTCTAACAGATGAAACGTGCCAACAATATTGGTTTGCACAAAGGCACTTGGTCCTAAAATACTGCGGTCTACGTGGGATTCTGCAGCTAAATGAATGACACCATCTATTGAGTAATCTTGGAAAACCTTCTCAATCACTTCCTGCTCAAGTAAATTTCCTTTGATAAACTGATAGTTAGGGTGATTTTCAACCTCTTTTAAATTTTCAAGATTCCCTGCATAAGTGAGAGCATCAAAGTTGACAAGGTAGTCATTGGGAAATTGCTTGAGCCAGTAGAGGATTAAATTTGAGCCGATAAAGCCAGCCCCGCCTGTAATAAGAAGGTTCATAAACGATAAGCTTAGAGAGTTTGAGCCGCCAGTTGATTGGCTAAGTAATAAGAAGAAAACGTCCCCGCATCAGTCCACCAACCTTGTAAAATGTCATAACTCAAGGTATTTTGTTGGACGTAAAAATTATTGACATCTGTAATTTCTAGCTCACCACGTGCTGAGGGTTGCAAGGTAGGAATGTTTTCAAAAACGTGCTGGTCATACATGTAAATTCCAGTTACAGCATAAGATGATTTAGGAGATTTTGGCTTTTCTTCAATACCAATGATGGAATTTTCTTGAATTTCAGCCACACCATACCTTTGAGGGTCATTGACTTCTTTCAGCAATAGCTTAGCTCCGTTGCGTTGCTTTTTAAAATTTTCAATATAGGGAACAATGGAGTCTTGAAAAATATTGTCCCCCAAGATGACGCACACTTCATCAAACCCGACAAATTCTTTGCACAATCCTAAGGCTTGGGCGATGCCTCCTGCCTCATCTTGCACCTTGTAAGTAAAACGACAGCCAAAATCCTTGCCACTACCAAGCAATGAAACTACGTCTCCCATGTGATCAATACCTGTCACAATCAAGACGTCATCTATTTCTGCCTCAACCAATTTCTCTATGGGGTAAAAAATCATTGGCTTCGCTCCAATAGGCAACAAATGTTTATTGGTTACCTTCGTTAAAGGATAAAGCCTTGAGCCTGTCCCACCTGCCAATACAATACCTTTCATGTCTTCCTCTTATGATGATTGTGTATCGTCTAAAAAATAATCTTCTTCAAAGACTTCTTGCCACGAAAGGTTTGTCATATTGGTTTGAAGTCTTGTTTCTTTTTGGGCATATCGTTTTGCTAAAGTAAAAGATGACTCCCAAATAGATTGAATATATTGATTGTTCAATGAAGGATGATGGTATTGAGTTAAGTCAATTTGAGTTCTAGCATCATTGATAGAAGAAACCCAGCTATGAGAACGTTTTTGGGGCTGAATCTCCCACTTAATGATGTGCATCATCAATCGGACTAACTGACTTTGTAATCCCCTCTTAATGCTTTTGCCCATATCTTCTACCTCTTCAATTAAATTAGACAAATCTAGCTGGTCAATCCTTCCTGTTTTCAGCAAAAGAGCCTGCTGGTCTGCCCATCTGCAAAAATCCTCCTCGTATAAATTGCTCATCACATCTCCCTTTGAAATACTATGGAAAAACTAATAAACAGTCTTCAAATCCCGCTTGCCAATACAATCCCTTTCATGCCTTCCTCTTATGATGATTGTGTATCGTCTAAAAAATAATCTTCTTCAAAGACTTCTTGCCACGAAAGTTTTGTCATATTGGTTTGAAGTCTTGTCTCTTTTTGGGCATATCGTTTTGCTAAAGTGAAAGATGACTCCCAAATGGATTGAATATATTGATTGTTCAATGAAGGATAACGTTCTTGGCTGAAATCAATTTGATTCCTCGCATCATTGATAGAAGAGACCCAACTTTTTGAACGTTTTTGGGGCTGAATCTCCCACTTAATAATGTGCATCATCAATCGGACTAACTGACTTTGCAAAGCATCTCTATGCCTGTTGCCCATGTCTTCTACCTCTTCAATTAAGTTGGATAAATCTAGCTGGTCAATCCTTCCTGTTTTAAGCAAAAGAGCCTGCTGGTCTGCCCATTTGCAAAAATCCTCCTCGTATAAATTGCTCATCACACCTCCCTTTGAAATACTATGGAAAAACTAATAAACAGTCTTCAGCATCTTTTGTCAACCTTGGTGAATAAAATGGGTCATTTTCAAGTAAATCTTGCCATTTGCTTTGCAAAAGTGAGATTTCTGATTGGATACGATGTTGCTTTTCGGGGGTCTCATCATCGCCACGACTAGAAGACTCATTGTGGAGCAATTCTACATCATTTAGCACCAAGTTGGTATAACCTGCCTGACGGAGTTTTAAGCAAAAATCTACATCATTGAATGCCACAGCAAATTGAGAATCCAATCCCCCGACTTGCTGATAAATTGACTTTTTAACCATCAAACATGCTGCTGTGACAGCACTAACCTCACGACTTGCATGAAGCATCAGTGAAAAATACTCATCGTCTTGGTTTTTTAAAAAACGCAAAGGATGCCCTGCACAACTGAAAAGACCCAATGCTATCCCTGCATGCTGAATAGAAAAATCAGGATAATACAACTTTGCACCAACTGCCCCTATTTGTTGATGCTGTGCATAACCTAACATTTTTTCTAACCAGTTTTTTGATAAAACTTCTACATCATTATTCAATAAAACTAAATACTCACCTTTGGCTTGTTGAACTGCAAAGTTATTAATTGCTGAAAAATTAAAAATCTCATCATAATTTAGCAGTTTGATTTGATGATGATTGGTCAAATACTTTTGAACTTTTTGTTTAGTTTCTATGGAACTTTGATTGTCAACTAATAGAATCTCAAAATGAGAATAAGAACTTTGATTGAGTACAGAATGAATTGCTTTTTCTGTGAGATTCCAATGATCTTTGAACGGAATGATAATAGAGACCAGAGGTTGATTTTTAATTTGAAATTGATGAGTTGTGAAAAGATAATTTTGTGAAAGTGCAACTTCAGTTTTTTCGTTTTTCCAATATTCGGTTAATGCTACCTTCCCATGAGGATACTCTCCCCAAAAAGCTGAACGTTTTTGCCCTCTTAGCAGACGAGTCCATAAAGGAAATTGAAGACATACAATTTGCTGATGAGTGAGATTTTTATTGAGCCTCAAAAGTAGGTCATAAAACGGACTTGTTGATTTTGTCTTAAAGCAACTGGCATCTAATATCACTTGACGTTTAATAGCAAAAACACTTCCAATGTATTGGTGAGAAAGTAACGTCCAGTATGAAAATTGTGTCTTAGGAAAAGAGGAAGTTCTCTGGCTTGTTGTGAACTGAGTTTGATGGTCAGAGTAAATGGCAGAAATTTGAGGATTTTGATGGATTGTATTTGCAATCTCATAAAAAAAAGAAGGAGCTAAGACATCATCTGAAGAACTAAAACCAACCCAATCTGAAGATGATTTTTTAATCAACTGATTGCATAAAGAAGCAAGACTTTGATTGTCTTTTTTTTGAAGAATGGAAAGGCGAGAATCTCTTGTAACCCGGTCAGGTAATTTTTGAGTTTGGCATTCAAAGATAATTTTGAGTTTCCACTGTTGGTAACGTTGATTCAAAATAGATTTAACTGCATCTAAACAACAACTTTGATGCACAATTAAAAACCACTCAATCTTAGGAGATTTTTCCCAACGACTAGAACAAGAAATGGTCTCTTCTAAACGAGAAAGCTGGACTCTGCTTAAATACTCTTTATAATAAATTTGGAAACTCAACCTTCTTAAAAAAGAAAGAAAATAAGAATCATATAAAATCCAAGTGATTCTAAGAGGAACGAACCTAATATAAACAAGACGTATCGTTTGCAGGAATCCTTTCTGTCTAAGACTTTGAATCAACTTAAAAAGATACATCACCTTTTTGGTAAAAATAAATTTTGTAAGGGTTGTTGTCTATATCAATCAAAGAAATTTCATGTTCTAAATGAAGCTGGTTATCGTACTGGTTGATGACCTCATTTTGTCTATTGACAAGTAGCAATAAATCATCAGGAGACATTTGATTCATCACCTGATTGAAACGTTGGACTCTCTTTTCTTTCACCAGATTAGTTAAAGTAAATCGTTCAAAATGATCTATTTTTGTAGGATAATTTCTATTTAATAAAAATATTTTTGAGCTGGGATGTGATTGATTTCTAAAAGAATCCACTTCATTTTTAACACTTGATGCAAATTGAGGTATCTTTTGTCTATTTTCTAACATTGAAATGATACGAATTTGCTGGTCATTTTTTGTAAAGTTCTGATATAAAATTTGTAAACAGATAAGCGAAACAAGAATAGGTTTGAATCTATGACTGTTGCAAGATAGAAATATCCAACATAACAATACAGGATACAACATTGCCAATGCGTAAGAGCTATTTCTAGCAACTAAAATAAACATAAAACTCATTAAAGAAAATAACCATAGTGAATAATACTTTATGAGTTTAATACGCTGATTCTTAATCAAATAAATACTTGCTACAATCAATATAATTGTAAATGGAGAAATAACACTTTCATTCCAAGAAAGACTTAGCCAATTAACAACATTATTAAACAATCCTATTGTATCACTTGTACCAGTATAAGATTTAATAAAAAACCTTCCAATAAAATAATAAATGCTGATGACAATCCTTTTAAATTCTAAGAGCAATGGAGTTTGAAAAATCAAAACCCATACTGAAAAAAGAGCAAATGGACTGATGTAAATTTTGACGATTTTTAAAAAATCATTTTGTTTATAATTGACATAAGTTATGAAAATAAATAGACTCACCCAACCAAAAAATAAAAAAGCAATTAAGGATGCAGAAAGCTGATCATCTTCAACAAAAAAAGGTAATCTTTTTTGAAGAGAAATGAGAAGTTCATTTTGTATAGTAAAATAAACAGAAAAAATAACAATTAAAAATGAAATAAAAGTGAAGTATAAAAACTTAGTATTAATTTTATAAAACTGTAAATCCTTATAAAGAAACAAGAAAGTTGGTAATAATAAAAGAGTCCACCATTTAAAAGCAAACCCCAAAGAAGCAAATAAAATTGCAATGAGAAAGTATTTTTCAGATTTAAGAGTGGCAGATTTGTCTATGCACCACAAAGCACAAGCACTACACAATAACACAATAGTAGGATCAGGTTTGATGTAGGAAAAATTGAAAAAGAAAAGAGGAGAGGTCAATGACGTGGCAAGAAATAAAATGGGATAAAGAATGGAACCAGTGTACTTAAAAATAAGCTTTGAAAAAATAAACAGTGCTAGGGAGGCACTAACAATGTGGAAAATAATTAGAATGTAATAAGCATACAATGGATCAGATTGTCCTAAAATCAACTCAACTATTTTGAAGATAGGTATGAGATAGTACGGTTCAATCCCATAAGCAACAGGACCGCTATTCATCATCTGAATATTCGGATAGTCTAAAGCTAATAAGAACTCTTCTGTTTGATAAAGTGTATCCTCACTAATGAGTATGACAGATTCAAAATCTTTGACAGGAAAAATAGCATAGAACCAATGTAATAGAATATACAAAACTAATAAACTAATAGTTATCAAATAAAATAATCTAAAAGTCATCGTTAAGTTTTGTTAAAATATAACTGTTTCTTTTCCTAGAGATTCCAATATTTCTATCTAATTTTTGTATTTTAAAAATTTTTGGAGTAATTTTTTTGGCATTGTTAAATAATAAGTGATAGCTGATTATTCCGTTTTGCCATGAACAAAAGAACAGAATATTGTAATGCTTTAAGAGACTTGCTGTAACATTTGGTTTTCCTTCTCATTCTTGCCAAGAAATGTCTCAAGAGAGAATTATACCCTTCTATCGTGTATGTTTCTGCCTTGGAACATGTATGAATTTCTTTGGGAATGACTTGTTTGTAAGCCTTCCAGTGATCAGTCATCACCTGAAGAGGTTTTGTTTCCTTGACCTTGTCCCATAAATGCCTACAGGCTTTTGAGTCTCTGTTTCCAAGCACACAATTGATAAATTGCTTCCCACATCTATCAACAGCAATCCAGAGCCAGCAGTAGTTTTTTTTGACTGGATGTAGGTGTGCATTTCATCAATTTCCATAATTTCAATGTCTGTGTCCTTATCTTAATGCCTTGAGCTGTTCGCCAAAACTACAGACCCAATTATAAACTGAAACATGAGAACAATTCAGCAAACGACCGATTGACCTGAAACCAAGACCCTCCAAATACAACTCTAATGCTCTTCTTTTGATCTGTGGTGAGATTTGGCCACGATAGGACTTGGTATATTGATAGTTGCAGGCATTGCAACGCCTCCTCGGTTTACCATATAAAAAACCATTCTTAACCGTCTTCTCACTTTCACATCTAGGACACGACTTCATTGCTACACCATGACTATCAATTCAATTAAATGAACTTAATATCGCATATCACTTATAGTTTAACAATACCATTTTTTTCAAAGCTTTTTCTGTATAAAAAACTAGATTTTGATAATTCTTGTTGAAAATAAATTGAATAATATTTTGAATAGTTTCCTTCAAAATTTTTTCTTTAAATGCAAATTCAAATAAATGTAGTAAATCATAGATTCTAGTATCTTTACTAGGAACATCTCCAATCACAATCAACCCTTTTTCACTTAAAATTTTACTAAGTTGATTTAAAATTTTTTCTAAATCATTCTTTTCAAGATATTGAATGACAGAGTAAATAATAATTATGTCCACCTTAAATTCATTTATTAACAAACCATTTAAATTTTTAACAACTTTTATTTTTGGATTTTTATTGTCATTTTCACATAAATATTTATACACATGATCAGATTGATCATACAAGATTAGTTTTTCTATACCAGAGGATAAAAAAAGATTTGAACCATACGCATAGCCACATCCGAAGTCTAATACTTTTTTATGTTCTAAATTTCCAATGAGATCAATAATTTCCTGAGAACTTTGGCATTGTTGCTTCTTAGTATAGGAAAACTCAAAATATAAAGTTTCTTGATTCCAGAATTCTTTTTGCATCTTAATTCAAATTTTTGAACTTTTTTCAAATTCTGCTTCCATTATAATGGAAACTCCAAATGGAAATTTAATGTGAGGAATTAAAAATCTTTCAGTGCAAAAAATTTTTTTTAAAAAGTAATTAATTAGGTCAGAAGGTATATTCAAATCACTCTCTCTTCGTTTTTCTTTTTTAAGATTATCAAAAATAACTTTTAGCACAAAAGGTAAAAATAAAAAAGTATTATAATAACTGCAATAGCTGACTTTAAAATTACATCTTAGTAATAGCTCAGTTAAATTTTTAATATTATAACGCCTAAAATGTTGATTGACCACATCCCTATTACTCCAAAGGGATTGATAAGCAGGAACAGTAATAAGTAATTTTGATTGTTCTTTTAGTAATACTTTAATTGAATCTAATGCTGCATAATCATCTTCAATATGTTCTAACACATCCAACATCACTACCAAATCAAATTGTTGATGGAATGGAATATCATTGGGAAGAGAACCAACTTGAACCTCGCAAATGTTTCTTTGATTTGCCATTTGAACAGCGTTCTTATCCATTTCCATTGCATCAACGTTTCCAAAAGTTTTTAACATAGCAAGATTTCCACCTGTTCCAGCACCTATTTCTAGAATTTGAAAATCTCCACTTACATTGATACATTTTTTGATAAATTTTTGAATAATTTTGCGTCTTGCTACAAACCACCAGTGTTTGTCTTCATATTTATAAAAATCGGAATACAGAGTAGAGTGCATTTTGATTTGATTATAGATTGTTAATTAAATCAGAATATTTTGTTAAAGTAATCTTGTTTTGTTCAAAACAAGCTTTATATTCAGGATGATTGATAGCATTGAATTCTTTTTCCCACGAAAATGGTTTTTTCCAATGACTATAAATCTTATTTAGCTGTTGATCTGATGTTCCTAAGTGAAAACCAATTTCGTAAGTCTTATCAGTGAAATGACTAGACCAGTTTAAAAGTTTATCTACACTAATAGAACCACTATCAAATAAGCCTATAAAATAATCTGGAGTGATAAATCCTTTTTTACGAATATAAAGTTTCATAGCATCAAACATAAAACTTGAAAATAAAGGAACTATTCTTTTAAGATTTTTAGAAAAATAAGGAGTGTTGGAAGAACGAATCAAAGAAATTTGATATTGATTTAAAACAGGTAAAAGTTTTGAAAAAACAATAGGAAACATATGTAAATGCTGATGACTATCAAAATAAATTATTTGGATTCCGTGATCTTTTAAAAAAATAATTTGATTTTCTAACTCTAGTTGAATATGCTCTTTCTTAATTTTTCCTAAAACCAATCTTAATAAAAATTCTTTATAATTTTTGAAAAATCGTCCTTTTTGATTTAAAAGCGATGGAATTGTATTAGGATCAGAAACTGGTAACTCTTCAATCAAAGTAAAATGTAAACCAATGTCTAAATTTTTACATTGCTTTGCAATGGATATCGCATTTTCTACTTCAGCACCTGATGGAATAATAGATGCTCCACTTAACATTTCATTTCTATAGGTTTCCAAAACAGCTTGATTGATAGAACGGTGCAAGCCAAAATCATCGCAAGTGTGTATTATTTTTTTCAAAACTAAAAAATAACATTAAAAATAAATATGTTTAATCTTTAAGCCTTTTCTCCATATTGATCAAAAATAGGAAGGATTGATTTTGCCAGAGGAATTTGCCAAGGGAATAAATGACAACCGCTTATTTGTATATTAGTCATGTTGTTCTGTATTAATGTATTTACTGCTTCCTTAGGAAACATCCAATTCTCATTTCCTTCAAAATTTCTAATTTTTAAAATCATTGATAACCAAAGAACGGGGTACCATAGTTTGTTTGGAGAAGTGACAATAAGAAATCCTTGAGGTTTTAATATTCTAGCCATCTCAGAAAGTGCTAATTTAGGATTGGGAACATGCTCAATGCACTCTGATGAAATAACCATGTCAAACGAATGGTCAGGAATTTTTAAATGACAAGCATCTTGAACAACCCAGTGAGTTCCTAGCCTATTGCCCGTTTCTTTTGCTAATTTTTCTGAGAGGTCTGACACTGTGAAATCTTTCACCAATGGTTGAATAGCCTCGCTTATTTTTCCAGTGCCGCAACCTATTTCTAAACATGACATTTCAAGAGTATTTAAAGGCATCAAACTTTTAATCAGATCTATTCTTTGATTGACATCATAAAGGGACATCCAGTTGTCAAAATTGCTTCCAATTTCTTCAAAGTATAATTCACTTTTTTGTTTTCTCATTTTCTCATCATTTATATTCAATTAACATACTTCTTCAATCAAATAGTTTGGTCGTTTCTTAGATTCCAGATAAGTTTTTCCAATATATTCTCCAATGACTCCAATACTGATGAGTTGTACACCTCCCAGAAAAAAGACAGCAACAATGAGTGATGCCCAGCCTGGTACAGTTTCATCAAAAAAATAACTTGCAAAATAAAAAAATGCCATCACTATTGAAAAGGTAGAAATGACTAATCCAAACAGAGTGATTAAGCGAATTGGAAAGATACTAAAGGAAGAAAGACCGTTCAAAGCAAAAGAGAACATCTTAAATAATGTGTATTTAGAATGACCATGTTTGCGTTCTTGAACTCCATGATAGACAAAACTATGAGTAAATCCCATTGACGGGAAAAGCCCCCTTAAAAAGAGATTATATTCTTTGAAAGAACATAGAGCTTTTAAAACTTGATGAGAAACTAGTCTATAATCAGCATGATGAGGAAATAAATGAACTCCTGCTTTTTTCATCATCTGATAAAAAAGTCGGGCTGTGTGTTTTTTAAAAAAACTATCTGTTTGGCGGTCATATCTGATGCCATAAACAATATGATTACCTTTTAAATATTCTTCAATGAAGTCTTTGATTTTTGTTTCATCTTGTTGCAAGTCTGCATCAATGGAGATGGCACAATCACAACGGTCTTTCACTTCCATCAAACCGCAGTAAAGGGCATTTTGATGCCCAAAGTTATGAGAGAGTTTCACTCCTTTGATATTTTGATGTTCTGATGCAAGTTTTTGAATGACCCCCCATGTCTCGTCTGTACTTCCATCATCAATAAAAAGGATTTCATTGGTCTGTTGAACAAATGAAGTATTGGACAAAACCTCCAAGAGCTTTTTAGCAGTCAAAGGTAGAACCTCTTCTTCGTTAAAACAAGGTACGACAACAGCAAGTTTCACTCGTTGAGTCATTATATCAAGTCAAAACATCTTGTTAGAGATTTTTGAAAAGGAGCAGTCTCATTTCGCAAATAGATTTCATGTTGTAAAATGGACTATAACATTTCTGCTTGTTTCTTTTGAAGCCCTTCTTTTGGTGTCCATTGCCAGTAAAAAATAGGAGTTGAAAAATTCACTGCTAGCACACAACTCTTTTCGTGAGCATCAATGGCATGAATGACCACACCTTCATCAAAGAAATCTTCTAATGATTTTAAATCTTTCCCTGCTTGATACACGGCATTTTGAAGTGTATAACCTTCTGATAAAAGTGTGATAATGTAACGTGCAGTTCCACAACGGATCACCATTTCGCCTTGATGTGTACAGCCTACTGCACCATAACGACTATCTGCATACAAACCAGCCCCTACTATTGGGCAGTCTCCTAAACGACCGGGATATTTCCATGCCCAACCTGAAGTACTCCCTCCTGCGGCAATGTTTTGATGAGAATCCCTAGCCAGCATGATAGTAGTGTCTTTGACAAGTTCAGGGTCTTGCGTGAGACCTGCCAATTTTGTCAGTGGAATATTGGGGAATTGTTGCCATTCTTGATCAGTCAAAAATTGCTTTAATTTGTGTTGCCAGATGTTTTGAGATTCTTCAGTTAAAAGAGTTTCTTGAGCTTGACCGCACTCTTTGGCAAAGGTTTCAGCCCCTTCACCGACTAGAGCTTCATGGGGTAACTTTTGCATGACATGATATGCTGTTTCAATCGGGTGTTTGATCGTAGTCATAGCGCCGACTGCTCCAGTTTTGCGACTTGTCCCATCAACTAAGCAAGCATCTAATTGAACCTGTCCCAGCAAATTTGCCCGCCCACCATAGCCAACTGTTTTGACAGAATGGTTGGCTTCTACACATTTGATTCCTGAAACCAATGTTTCAGTGGCATTGTATTTGTCAAGTAACAACTGACTTGCTTTTTTAAAACCGCAATAGGCTTCTATGTTTCCAAGTAAGATCATCACTCATCTAATGTTCGTCTGACAGCTTTCACAACATCTACATCAGTGATGAGTAAATCATCAGACGTTACATCTTTGCCCATGTTGATTTCTGTTTCATTGGAGTTATGAATTTTGGCACCCGCAATATGAAACCATGAAGTGGGACAATGTTTTTTTAACAGCCGCACTTCTTTTGGCAAGGGTGCAAATCCGCCACAGATCATAATTTGAAGGACTCCTGCATGGCTGGCTAAATCAGCAAGTAAGTCTATTCCATCAACAGCCTGTTCTTGTTGTCCGCTGGTCAACAGGGTATCTACTCCGCATGTTTGCAAATCCTTTAATGCTTGATAAGCATCTTGGCTATGGTCAAAAGCACGATGAAAAGTGACAGCCAGATTGCCACAAGCCTCTTTGATTTTTTGCATCTTTTTACAATCAATTTGGTGGTCTTGTGTCAAAATTCCCACAACAATTCCTTCCAGCATTTCATGTTGAGGCAAAGCTCTGATGTCTTGTAACATGGTTTCTATATCGTCATTGGTGTAACAGAAATCACCACCTCTTTGACGGATCATTACACGAATTGGCACAGTTGTTTTCTGTAATGCCCACTTGATAAACCCAAGCGAAGGCGTTAATCCTCCTGTGTTTAACGACTGACACAACTCAATCCGATCAGCACCTCCTGCAATCGCATGATGCAATGAGAGAGGATTATCTATACAAACTTCTAAAAAGCCCTGGGTCTTCATCAAAAATTATAAAAATGTGTTGAGTGTTTCTTTTGAGAGATTGGACGGTGAAGGAACAAGCTCTACTTCATTTGAAAGATGAGGTAAAGTAAAGTGCAAACACAAAAACCCAACAGGTTACAAGTCTTTTGTCAAAATAGCAAATCTCTATGATTCAAGTCATTGGGGGTAGGTGGAAAAGGTTACGGCTGACTCTTCCAGACCCCTCACAAACTCGTCCGACTTCAGCACGCACTAAAGAAGGCATTTTTAATGTGCTGGCACATCGTCTTTGCTGGCAAGATTACAAGGTTTTAGATTTATATGCAGGGTCAGGGGCTTTGGGAATTGAGGCATTAAGTTTGGGAGTACCAGAGGCTTTATTTGTAGAACATTCCCAGAGTGCGTACAAATGCTTGCAAAGTAATCTGCAAAAAATTCAGTGCGATGAGGTAGCCGTCAAGTGTGTCAAAGGTCGGGCATTGAAGGTTTTACAAAGGCACAGGCAAGTCCAACCTTTTAAAGCACTGATTTTTATTGACCCACCTTATGCAAGTCTGGAATATGAAACAATCTTGGAAGAAATAGAAACAAACCCGTGTTTGACAGAACAAACATGGGTCATTGTAGAAATGACTAAGACGACGAACTTACCTCAGACCAAACTTTCTCAAAAACTGATGAAAATTTATGGAGATACAAAAGTGTTTTTTTTGGAAAAACTCTAATTCAAAAGCTGTTGCAAGAGAGTCTTTGAGTCCCTTTTTAGTCAGCTTGTTGAGATTAAGGAATGAAAAAGGCGAAATTTTTGGATTGAGACTTGTCTTATTTAGAGTCAAGAATCACGGCACCGTCCCAGTCTTCGCCAAATTTTAAATTTGGCTCGTTTCTGTATCTGGTGCAACGTTCCAAGAGGCGTGCGACTGACAGGTCATCAGGATATTTCTTTGACAACTCTGCAAAGCACTGAGTGGCGCTGTCCCAGTTTTGAGCCAGATAAAAACTCATGCCTCTTTCATATTCTTGAATAAAATGATTTTGCTCAGCAGGGAGAATCTCATTAGCCTCAGCAATTAGTTCATAAATTCTGACACTTTTACTTTTGCCTTTGACGACGACAACATCTAAAAATCTGAACTGAAAAAATTTAGCAACACTTTGACGTAAAGAACCACTAATGATGATACTTGTGCCATAGAGCTTATTCAATGCTTCTAAGCGTGCCGCTAAATTCACATTGTCACCAATGACCGTGTAATTCATTCTGTCATCGCAACCAATATTACCAACCAACGTTGAGCCAGAATGTAATCCAATCCTTGTCTTCAGATTGGGGGAGTAATTCCACAACTTATTCAACATTTCAATTTGTTGGATACATTTGAGAGCTGAGTGACAAGCAAGGTATGGAGAATTGGGAAAATGCACAGGCGCACCCCAAAATGCCATCACAGCATCACCAATAAACTTATCAATCGTTCCTAAATTGTCTTGAATAGTGGTTGAGACTTCTTTTAAGTAAAGTGATAGATAGCGAATTAATTCTTGGTTATCTAAGCCTTCAGCAATGGTTGTAAAGTCAACAATGTCAGAAAAGAAGATGACCACTTCTGCTTCGTCAGCTTCTATGACTGCTTCTTTGCCTAATTCAATCAGCTGACGTACCAAGGAGGCAGGGACATACCGATTGAACGAATGCAGGCTCTGAATCATGGCTTCCATTGATGAACGCATAGAATGCAACTCCACAAAACGGCTCTCCATAAAACCTACATTATCTAAATCTAGGTTTCTGATTTTTCTCAATTCTTGCGTCATATTGACAATTGGTCTGGTGATTTGTTTGGCAAACACGTAAATCCAACCAACCCCAAACAAAAGAATACCTAAAGACACTGCAATCGTTTTCCATAAAATGTCATAAAATTCTCCTAAAATATCCATTTCAGGAATGACAATCAACACTTTCCAATCCAACTCTGTTGGGAAGTCAATCAGTTGTGTGACGTAACGTTCATAAGGGTTAAAAAAATTCCCTGCTGAATAGACAAAACGTTTCTGGTCTTGCTGTTGATAAGCGTTATAAGATTTGGCAACCCAATCCAAAGGGAACTCATCAATGGTAATCAATCGCAACTTGCTTCCCTCAGTTTTTAATAAAAGACTGGCATCTTGGTAAGCTAAGACTTGGTCTTTAGAGTCCAGCACTAGAACAACACCATTTTCTGACACTTGTTGCTTAGCTAGTAATTGAGAGAGACTGCTGAGGGGAATATTAAAAACGGACGCCCCCTTCTGTTCCCCATTAACGAGAATGGGATAGCTTGCAGAAATTCCCGGCGTTTTGGCGGTTGTAAAAACGTAAACATCAGTCCAATAAATCTTTTCTGACCTTCCTGTTCCTTGGTACCATGGTCGCACGCGCGGGTCAAACTTTGGCTCTCGGAGCAGCGTATCTACGACGTTATAATCCTTATCTCGGTAAAGCCATATTTCATCAGGTTTTTGAGGGTCAGAAACTCTGTCAATGATACGTGTTGCAAATCTAGGAGAACGTCTGACTTGGACATAATTTCCATTTTCATCAGCAACAAAAACCGTCTGCGCACTCTTCCAAATTAAGAGATGATCCCACATGGTTTTCCAAATCTGCTCATATTCCCCAATCACTCCTTTGTCCGTGTAAAGCGAAGAAGCATACTTAGCAATCGTTTTGGTTTGTTGTGCAGGAAGTGTAAGAAATCGTTCAGTCTCTTGAATGATTTGATTGACAATCTCTTTGCTGATACGCGTTGATAACTGCTCAATAGACTTTTGTGAACTGTAAAAGAAGAGGCTAATGACAATCAATGTGATCAAAATAATCACAAGTGAAAAGGATTGTGTGATTCCTAGCCTGATACTGATAGCATTCTTCTTCTCTAATTTTTTGGTGAAACTCTTAGCGAGGCTTCTCATGATAAAACTACGAGTGCGTTCCTCTAAAGTACGGTTTAAACCAAGTGTTGTTTTTTCCATAATGACTTGATGTCAGAAGCAAAGTACATTGAACCACAAAACAAAATCAAATCAGAATCTTCCACTTGTTTAAAGGCTAGATTGATTGCATTTTGTACTTCTGGTTCTTCATAAGTTTTTAGTTTTGGGAAAGCATCTTTTGCAAGACTTTGTAACGTTGAGGCACTTTGAGCTTGCCATTGCCCTTTGGTGCAAAATTCTGTAAAAATGGCTACGTCTGCATTGTGAAGAGCCTCCTGTAAAATAGCATCAGTGTTTTTGCCAACTTTTAATGCCATCACAACAATCAATCTCTGATAGCTGTGAGTTTGTAATGCTTGAAAAGATGCCTTTATCTTGTCAGGGTTGTGAGACCCATCAAGAATTACGATAGGCTTACGCAAAAGGCATTCCATTCTTGCAGGTAAAGTCACATTTATAAGCGATTTTTTTAATAATTCTGGTTTCGGAACGATTCCAAGCTGTTCTGCAACAGAGATTGCACAAACAGCATTGCGGATTTGGAAGTCCCCCGACATGCTTGTTTTTAAGTCTTCATATTGATTCAATGGTGTCTGAACTCTAAAACTTTTGTCCTCAGCAATTTGATACTGAACTTGCTTGCCCAAATGATAAACTTCACTTGCCAATTTTTGACACTTGGCATTGACCATCTCTTGCATCTCTTCTTGACACCAACCACTGATGACCTTCTGACCTGACTTAATGGCATCACTTTTGTCATCAGCAATCTCCTGAAGTGTCTCACCCAACAACTCTGTATGGTCTAAACCGACTGTTGTCAACACTAATGCTTCAGAATCAATGGCAGTAGTGGCGTCAAACCGACCTCCTACTCCTGCCTCCAAAATTGCCCAGTCACATTGCTTGTCCCTAAAATAACACAAAGCCAATGCAAGAGAGTTCTCAAAAAAACTGGTTTGATAGTCTTGAAGTTTTTTTTCAATCACAAGAAAAATCTCATACAACTCTTGCACAGTAGCAGGGACGCCATTGATTTGGCTGCGTTCCCCAATGGAGACAACATGTGGAGAAAGGTGCATGCCCACACGATACCCTGCATGCGAAAGAATAGAGGACAGAAACGATGCCGTTGACCCCTTCCCTGAAGTTCCAACAATGTGAATGCTTTTGAAACTTTGTTCAGGATTCCCCAGTGCCTCAAGTAATTTAAAAATTCGGTCTAACCGAAGCTCAACTTTGGAAAGACTCAAATGATGAGACGACAGCCTTTCAATGAGTTGATTCTCTATTTCCCAGTTGTGCATGACGTTCCCAACTCAGACCTATTGACCTTCTTGTGCTTGAAGCTCTTGGAGAATACTTTGGCTCATTATAGCATCAGCAATGGGTCTGACAATTTGCCCAAGGTCGTCAATCTCCTGTTTGAGTAGTGCAGGATTGTTTTGTTTCATAGCGTCTTGCAACTTTTGGATTTGATGCTGCATACGCTGATATTCTTCCTGCTCAAGATTTTTTTGGATAAACTCATGTGATTTTGAGATTCCACGAAGCATCGCATGAGCTGTATTGCGAAAGTCAATGACTTGACGTGCGTTAAAGTCATCAACTGCATGTTCAATGGAGTCTTCCATAATGCGGTCAATTTCTGCTTGCGTTAAACCATGAGAGGGAATGACTTCTATTTCTGCTTGCGTTTGAGAGCGAACTTCTGTGGCATGAACAGTCAATGCACCATTGACATCTACTTCAAAAGTGAGTTCTACAAGTGGCAATCCTGCAGGCATGGGCGGAATCCCTGACAGCTTAAACTTTCCAAGTTTTCTGCAGTCTTTCACCAGCTCACGTTCTCCTTGAAAGATATTGATTTCTATGGCAGTTTGGTTGTCTGCATGTGTTGTAAATTTTTCAGTTTCTTGGCAGGGAATGGTTGAGTTTTGCAAAATGATTTTTTGAAACGACCCACCCAACGTCTCAATTCCAAGAGACAAAGGAATCACGTCAAGCAACACAAAATCATGACGTTTCCCTGCGATTTGGGCGCCTTGAATAGCCGCACCAATGGCAACAGTCTGGTATGGGTCAATAGCAATGTGTGGCTTTTGACCAAAGAACTCTTCTGTACGATGCCTGACTCTTGGAATGACGGTAGAACCCCCAACAAGCACCACTTCATCAATTTGGTCTTTCGTCAACTTTGCTTGCTTCAAGGCATGAGTACAAAACTCAAAAGTCTGGTCAAGCAATGGGTCAAGTAGTTGATTGAGTTCATCAACTTGAAAAACTCCCTCAATAGTCTGATGACCCAAATCTATTTTGTAATCTGTTTCAAGCTGTGTGCTTAAATTTTTCTTAATCTGTTCAGCATGAAGTTTGAGCTGTTGCTGGAGAAGGGAATGAGGTTGGTTTGCAATCAATGACGCATGCCTTTCCTGCAGTGCTTCAATGATTTTTTGGTCTAGGTCGTCTCCTCCAAGTCTTGAATGACCGCAAGTTGCCAGAGTTTTGAACACCCGATTTGTCAGCTTTAAAATAGAAACATCAAATGTTCCACCCCCAAAATCATAAACGGCAACATATCCTTTTTGCTTTTGGTCTAGCCCATACGCCAGTGCGGCAGCTGTAGGTTCATTAATGATACGTTCCACCTGCAACCCTGCAATTTGACCTGCATCTTTGGTGGCTTGACGCTGTGCATCGTCAAAATAAGCAGGAACAGTGATGATAACCCGTTCGCAAGGCATCTCTAAAACCTGCTCTACGTGCCTTTTGATCGCTTTAAGAATTTGTGCAGAGATTTCTTGAGGGGTGAAAGATTCCTTGCCAAAATTGACTTTGACAAGGCTTCGTTGTGCAGGAATCACTTGGTAGGGAAGTTGCTCAACGTCATCAAGGTCTTGGATTCCTAGCCCCATGAAACGTTTGATGGAGTAAACGGTTTGTTCAGGGTATGTTTCGCACAAGTTTTGAGCATCTTCGCCAACATGCCATTTTCCATCAACATACGAAACCACAGAAGGAATGATGCCACTATTGCCTGCTTGTGCAATCACTTCTGCACCCTCTTCAAGCAGAATTGCCGCAAGGCTGTTGGTTGTGCCTAGATCAATTCCGATGATATGACTCATAATTGATTCTCCTGATGGTCTGAGAAACGAACAAGATAACGGGTGGCATTGATATTTTGTTGCAAGAGTTCAAAGGACTCTGCCGTGCGTTCAGACTCAAACAACGCAAGTCGTTCATTTTCTAATTTTTGGATTTTTTGCTCAATTTGCTGGTGAATCGCTTCTTGCTCTGCCTTTGATAATTCAGAATTGGCAAGTTGTTCTTGCAGGTCAAACATTTCTACCAAAAAATTTTGAGGCAAGACAGAATCAGACAACGGCTTGTCAAACTCAATGCCCAACAGATAAATCGCACGTTCTAAATCATCTTTGCATGTCTTGTAGGCTTGGTTCAGTAAGATAGAATACTGACGGCTTAAACTCTGAATGTGAGACGAATGATTTGCATACAAATCAGGGTGCAAAAGTGCTGTCAACTCTTCATAATTTTCTTCAAGTTGTTCAACATCAATTTGATAGCTTTGGGGGATATTCAATATCTCAAAAAAATTGGCATCATGGGAGTCTTGCAAGTGTTGACACTCTTCACAAATCAAAGGAAACGTCAACTCTCTTGAGCATTGGGAACAAGGTTTAAATGACATGAAAAATAAGGAAGCACCGAAAATAAAAAGCCTTAATGATACTTGAGGTTGTGATTTTATAAAACCTTCATTTCAAAAAAGTGTCCCTAAAATAAACGATTTTTGATTAAATTCTTTTTTTCTAGTTCCATTTCAAAATTCCCTTGCTTCACTTGTACATCTTGGCTTAATAGCTTTCTCTTCTTCTTGTTCCACTTACGAAATGGAATTTTTGAAGAATGTGCAATGCGTTGCATGAAACGAATGACATCAATCTTGTCTTGTAGATATTGAGACGCCGCAAAAGGCTCAATCAATTCAAAGGCTTTTTGTGCATAATTTAAAATGCCATCACCATTTTGCAAATACTCATGGTTTTTGGCAATTTGGAACAAGGCATGAAAATAGACATCAATCCACTTGGGGTTGCGCTTCAGTCTGGCAAGTCCTGAATATTTAAGGTTTTCTTCTTGGGTCAGCAGTGTCCGCCATATTTTGTCACGCAAAGGAGTAGAAATTTTGCACGATTTTTCAAGATGGGTAAACAAGGCATCTGCAGAGACAAACTTGGTGTTTTGGCAAGTTTTTAAGGCACGAATGACAGGGGCAGGGACTTTGGCAAATGCCAATTCGTCAAGCAGGATTGGGTTGACAACGTAACCAGATTGATAAACTTCTTTGGCAATAGCTTCTACTTGTTGATAACGTTGGTTTGCAAATTCAATGAACTTCTTCTTGACATATCTCATAGAAACCGCATCATTCCTCTTTAAAACAGGCACAGGATAAGGAACAGACCTTGTTGCATAATCTCTGTTGTAACGGTAAATGAAGTTAACCAGAATGGTGGCTTGCCCGGGTTGTGCATAGTGAATCATCTCTTGCAAGATGTTGGCAATCCATGCGTGGGCTTGTGCAAGTTTGAGCTTCGTGTTTGGTGTCTGCCGATGCTGTAAGGCGAGGTTATTTGCAAGGACATGAAACTGACTTAACCCATCGTAATAATTTTTTTGTTCCACATACAGTTTAGCAATCTTTGTCCGCAACAAGGGGCTATCCCGATACTCTACTCCCTGCTTTTCTGCTCTGCGTTGAATGCGGTAAAGCTCTGCGTATAAGCGAAACACCTTTTGTTCTATCACAATTTTTTCATCAAAAGAACGAGGTAATGTAGAAAAAAGATGAACAATGATGGAGGAAGCACGCAAGTCTAATGTGTCATGGGTGGCGTGAATATACATTCGTAAGAAGTCAATCGCTTTGAATAAAAATGGGATTCGGTCTGCCTCAGTATTTGCAGAACGTGCAGACTGAAGGCTCAAGCGGGCTAAGACCAGTAAATGCTGTCGGTAGCTTTGTTTGTTACGTTTCTTCAGATAAAACCGCAAATGTTTGTCAAGTCTTGCCTCTTGAATCTTGCCCTTCTCAAAATCCCGCATGATGTCTTGTAAGCTCACTTCCAAACTTCCAAAGATCATTTGACTCAACACATTTTGCCTCAAACCTTCTTCATTTTCGTGTAAATGAAGCAAGTATTCTGAATGCAACAGCTCTCTTTCACACGAGAAAAATTTAGGGAGAGGTCTCAGCCAAGTTTTAAATTCTGTCTCTTCTGCTACATCGCTCATCGTTTTAAGAGATGATTACACTCTAAGTTGAAAAAGTAGATGCCAAGTTTAAAATTCAAGTGAGGAACAAGATTAAGCCAGACATGAACCAATTTGCGTTTAATTTGCCTTTTGACTGGACTGAAGTTGGCTTAAATAATTTTCAATGGCTTGGATTTGTTGTTGCGATTCTTTAACATAGGCTTGCAAATCTTGGGGAATCGCCTTTTGCCCTGAAACAATTTTGTAATTGGCAAGTGCTTTGTTCCATTGTTCTTGATTTTGGTAGAGTACGCCAAGTTGGTAATGAAATAACAGCTTCCACTTCGCATTGAGCTTTTTCCGTTGAGACACCTTTTCAAGCCTCTTAATCGCTTTTGAGGCACTCTGACTACTTTCATATTCCACAACATTCCAAACCGCTTGCATCTCAAATTCGCTGACTCCTCCTTGATCTACCTTTTGAAACCAATAAGCAGCTTGGCTTGGGTCTTTCAATTTTTCCATGTAGGTTGTTCCCAAAAGATAAGCAAATTCTATTTTTAAAGATGCCGTCTTTAAAACAGGGAACACTTGACGATAGGTGATGGTTAAAGATTTAAAATATTTCAACTGCTCATAAATTTCTCGCAACCTTCTGGCAATCCAGACTTGCCTTTCCACATCTTTTTTAGGAAGTCGTTTTAAAATTTGCCTATATTCCCTTGACGCATCTTTGATTTTCTTTTGAGAATCCAAAGATTCTGCATACATGATGGAAAACTCTAGCTTCGTCTTTTCATCTCCTTTCTGCTTTTGATAACCACGATAAGTGTTCAAAAATCCTTTGTAATCTTTCAAATTAAATTTTGCCAGCAATAAGCCCTCATAAAAATAAAGGCTTGGCGTTAACTGATTGTTCTTAAATCCTTTTTCAAGGAATGATTTAATCGCCTTCCACTTTTTTTGCTGAATCCATTGCTCTACCTGCTTCTCTCCTACAAAATTGCTAATCTGCCTTTCTCGCAATGTAGCCCTTGCTTGCAGTTGTCTGTTGACAGAATCCTTTGAACGTGGCAAGGACACAATCTTTTGGTAACTTTTCAAAGCATCGTTGAACTGATTTTGCTGTTCTTGGAAGTGAGCCAGTTGAGACAAGACAGGAATCGCCCACTTAGGCGATAGCTTCCGTTGAGAAAGTTTTTGAAGCCTTGAAGTTGCCCCCTTGATTTGACCTTCTGAACTCTCAAAATTGCTTAAAATCAAGGAAGATTCAATGCTGATGTCATCAGCTTCTCCCGTGTCAGCTTTTTGAAACCAGCCTTTCGCTTCTGGATTTTTCAAGTCCTGATAGATTTTTGCAATTTTGAACGCCAGTGCTTGCCTGTCTGTGCCTTGTAAAAAGGGATAAAGGAAATTTTGATAACTTTCAGCCGCATCAGTCATCTGTTTCAGCTGCACGTGTCCTTGAAAGATTTTTTCAACAACTTCTTTTCTAAAGGTCAGATTTTGATTTTGGGTGTTGGCAAGCACCTGTTTGTAGAGACCGACACTTTTGGGGTGGTTGCTGAGAGTTGTCTCAAGGTCTGCCCAATGAAGCAATTCTTGTTCGCCTAGTTCATCTGGCAAAGCAGATTTAAAAATGATGTAAACTTCTGTGGCACGAAGGATTTGGTTGAGTTCCACATTTGCTTGCACCCAGATTAAAAAATGGTTGCGTTGCAATTTAAAACCTGTGGCACGTCTGGCTTGAGTCACCTTAGCTTCAACTTGCCTCCAATCTTCTTGCTGTCTCAAAGCCTCCAACAGATGGTCAAAGGCAGTTGCAAAAAGCTGTGAAGTGATGGGAATGGTTGCCAAATCTTCAGAGGCAGTCTTCCAATTTTTTTGTTCAAAGTGGCACATGCCGCGAAGATAGACCAGATACACCCTTTCTTCGTCTTTGGCTTGTTTGGGAATGTTTTGCAAGTCATTGGTTAACTCTTGGCAAGAGCCATTTTGGAAGGCAAGCATTGCCCAGTTAAACTCAAAAGCATAGCGGTCTTTGGTGTTCAGGTTTTGATTGTTCTTAGCCTCTTTTAAAAATGCTTGCTGTTGCGTGACGTCCCCTGATGCCTGCAATGCCTTTGACAATTCTGCAATCACACTGGGGTCATTCTGATAACTCCCTTGAAGAGAAATTTTGAGATGCTTGATGGAGTTTTCATATTGCCTAGTTTTCAAATAGGACTGACCCAGTCTGCGATGCACTAGACTTTGTTGAGCTTGGTCTGAAGTATCTGGATTTTGTAGGAATGCTAAATGATACTGGTCTGCTTGTTCCCAATTTTGCAAGGTTTGATAAATCTCTCCCAACCTAAATTGTGCAAGGCTTTTATAAGTCTGGTCTTTGGTTGCAAGATAGCTTTTATATTTCAAAAGGGCTTGCTTGCTTTGGTTTTGTGAATAAAGCGATTCTCCTGATAAAAAAAGGCTTTCATCACTCCATTTGGAACGAGGAAGCCTGATGATTTTTTCAAAAAACTGCCCTGCTTCTGAAAATTCTTGTCTTTCATAGTCAGTAACAGCAATTTGGAAAAAAAGTTGTGCCACACGTTTTGAGTCTTCTGAAAGTGTTTCAAATTGACCTGCATACACTTTGGCTTTTGCAAAATCTTTAAGGTGCAAGCTACTTTGTGTCAGCATGTAAAATCGCTCTCTTTGTTCTTCTTTGGTCAAAGGAGATTTTTGAGTCACAGCATGCAACGCACTAAAAACTTCTGCATAAGGAATGGGGGACTCCTGCATGCTGGCTAGTGCAAACCAATAAAGTGCATGGTCGTGATAACGGCTGGCAGCGTCTTGTCGTAAAACTCTGACAAATGCCTTTTTGGCAAGTCTGTGATGTTGTTGTTGGAAGTGTAAAATGCCAAGACTCATGTTGGCATCTTGACGCCATTTGCTTTGGGGAAACTCGCGGAGCAGTTGTTGATACAATCGCAAGGAGGTTTGGGTAAGTGTTTGACGAAGTTCTAATGATCTGGCACGAATGAAAAGGACTGACTCCCTGTATTTGCCTTCAGGGTATTCAGAAAGGTAGGTGATGGCAGATTGTTGAGCTGCATCGTAGAGACCATCTTGGAAAAAAGATTGAATCAACTTAGCTTGTGTTGCCTCAGAAAGTTTGTCAGCACTCCATGCCAATTCTCTACCCTGTGCCTGCCAGAAGGCAAGACACACTAAGGCAAGAGATTGCAAAAAACAAACTACATGTTTGCGGGCTGTCCTGTGCATGCTAATACTTTACGCCAAAACTCACCATGAGGCTTGATTTTTTTCCTGTTGCCAATGACCAAATCCAAAGGAACATGAGTAAATTTGCCATTCCAATAGCCTACCATCATATCAGTTTTTCCGCACATTCCTGCATGCACTGCACTGTCTGCAAGATGATAACAGAAGATAGAATCGTGGGCATTGGCAGGCAATGAGCGAATCATATAGCTTGGTTCAATATATTTTAAATTGATAGGAATCCGATCTTTAAAATAATCACTGATTCGGTCTTTCAACAAAAGTCCAATGTCCCGATGCCTCACATTGCCAGAAGCGTCTGTTTCACTAGCCGTGCTTTCAAAAAGATTCTGACCCGCACCTTCTGCTACCACTAGCACTGCATGAGCAATTTTGCCTTTTTGTCTTTGACGTTGCAGACGTTTTTCTAACTGTCTCAATAACCCTGTCTCTCCATCTAACGAAAAAGGCACTTCAGGGATTAAGACATAGTTCACAGCAGGGCAGGCAAGCACTGTGTTGGCAGCAATAAAACCTGAATCACGACCCATCAACTTCACCAAAGCAATGCCATTGGGAGCGCCAAGAGACTCGGCATCTGCTGCATGGATAGACTCTACTGCCTTGGCAAAAGCAGTCTCAAAGCCAAATGTTTTAAAGCAATAATTGATGTCATTGTCAATCGTCTTGGGAATGCCAACAATGCTTATCTTTAGCCCCCTTTTGTGGACTTCTTCAAACAGGTGATGCGCCCCCGTTAACGTCCCATCTCCACCAATGCAATACAGAATGTTGATCATTCTTCGCTCAAGGCAATCTACAATTTCCTCAACGCTCTGATGTCCCCTAGAAGATGACAGGATAGAACCCCCTTTGGTGTGAATGTCCCGCACTGAGGCAGGCGTCAGGTCAATCAGTGGGTGTGCATATTCAGGGATAAATCCTTGATAGCCATATTGAAATCCAAAAATGTAATGCACTCCGTAGTTGTAATTGAGCTGCATGACCAAATTACGAATGACATTGTTGATGCCCGGACACAAACCGCCACAGGTGACAATTCCCACCCTGGTTTTGGAGGGGTCAAAGTAGATTTTTTGCCGTGGTCCTGCGGCTTCAAAATCTAAATCAGTTGTATTTTGGTTGTCATGCTCACGAATGGTGTCATAGATGACAGCGCGGTCATCAGGCACGAACTCAAAACTTTGTGCAGGGTCTTTGAACCATTCCAGCGGAGAATCTACCTTGCATCCTCCTAGATTTTTAACAGAGTAAACTTTGTTCATCGTCTTTTTCATCTGCTTGGCAGGCATCTCCTTGAAAAGAAGATGCCTTGTTCAAGTTTTAGGACTTTTGCATGTGTTGAATCAAATCAAGAACTCTTGTGGCATAACCGCATTCGTTGTCATACCAAGAGACTAACTTAAAAAAAGTTTCATTCAATTCAATACAGGCAGTGGCATCGTAGATAGAGGACAGTTGACAGCCAATGAAGTCAGAAGAAACGACAGATTCTTCCGTGTATCCTAAAATGGACTTCATCGCCCCTTCTGATGCGGCTTTCATGGCTTGATTGATTTCAGACAAGGAAGTCGCTTTGCTCAAACGGACTGTCAAATCTACAACAGACACATCAGGAGTTGGCACACGGAATGCCATGCCTGTTAGTTTGCCTTTGACTTGTGGCAGGCAGAGTCCAACTGCTTTAGCCGCACCTGTGGAAGCAGGAATGATATTTTGCAAGGCACCTCGTCCGCCCCGCCAGTCTTTTTGAGAAGGTCCGTCTACTGTGGGTTGTGTGGCAGTTGCCGCATGCACGGTGGTCATCAAACCTTCCTCAATTCCAAAAGAATCCAGCAACACTTTGACAACAGGTGCAAGACAATTTGTTGTGCAGGAGGCATTAGAAACGATGTGGTGCTGGTTAGGGTCGTATTCTTGATGATTCACTCCCATCACAAGCGTTTTCACTTCTGCCGATTTGGTAGGTGCTGAAATCACCACACGTCCAGCACCTGCAGTCAGGTGCTTCTTAGCTCCTTCTAAATCTGTAAAACGTCCTGTGGATTCAATCACAAAATCTACTCCCAGTGCTTTCCAAGGCAATTCTGCAGGGTCTTTGACTGCACAGCATTTGATAGACTTCCCATCAATGATCAAATGGTCTCCATCAGCACTCACCTCATGCGGCAACGTCCCATGTGTAGAATCATACTTGAACAAGTAAGCTAAAGTTTTGGGATCCACAAGATCGTTGATAGCAACGAACTCAAGATTTTGATTTGCAAGCCCTGCACGAAGTGCAAGCCTTCCAATTCTTCCAAAGCCATTAATGGCTACTTTGATTGTCATGTCTTTCTCCTTTCAATTTGACAAGATTAAATAAAAATAAAATGAAATCAATAAAGTTTGAATCAAACCAAAGTTTGAATCAAAAAATGCGACTGGCTGAAAATCTAGCCTCCCGATTCGGTGTATTTAAACGCGTTTGGTGATGTCAAAGCCTTTTGGGAATTGAGTGTCTTCATCGTACTTGACGCCTGTTAATTTAGCTCCTTCTAAATTTGCTCCTGTCAGGTCAGTTCCTCGCAGATCTGCCCCGCCTAACCTAGCCCGTTTTAAAGAAGCTCTTTGCAAATAATCTTGCAAAGCAGCGCCTGTTAATTTAGTCCAACTTAAATCGGCATCTCGTAAATCTGCATTGCTTAAATTAGCTCTTTGTAAATCAGTCCTTCGTAAATCTGCCCCTTGTAACTTAGCTTGCTGCAAATTTGCCCTTTGTAAATCTGCCCCTTTTAAATCAACTTGACTTAAGTCCGCATGATTCAAATGAGCCTCTGTTAAATCTGCTTCCGTTAAGTTGGCATTTGCTAAGTCTGCATGATTCAAATGAGCCTCTGTTAAATCTGCCCCTGTGAGCTTTGCTGTGAATAAGTTCACACCATCTAAGTTCGTTCCGTGTAAATGAGCTTCTGTTAAGTTAGCACCATTCAAGTAAGCATGGTTCAAATCTGCTCCTTGTAAGTCTGCCCCGTGTAAATCTGTCCCCCGCAAGTCAGCACGATTCAAATCCGCCCCGTGTAAGTTCGCACCTTGTAAATCAGCGTCTCGTAAATTGGCATGATTCAAATGAGCTTTCCGTAAATCTGCCCCGTGTAAATCTGCTCCTTGTAAGTCAGTTCCTTGTAAATCTGCCCCATGTAAGTCAGTTCTTCTCAAATTATGGAAGTTTAATAGTTTGACTCGGTTGTCAATGATGAGATAGAACTCAATAAGTGGTTGTTTGTTGTCTTCATATTTTTTCCATGTTGTTTCAAATTTTTGCCAGAGTCCATGGTCAAATCTGTTAGGAGAGCCAATGCAGAAGATGTAATCAGTTTTGATGCCCCCACAGCCTTCAATGTGACTTTCCAAATTTTCTAGCATCTCTCTAAAAGTATAAGGAGGATATGCCCAAAAGACTGCCTCGGTGCGACACTCGTTTAAATAGCCCGGGTAGCAATAGAAAGCAGAGTCTCCAAAAATCTCACGACCTGCTTTGATGAAATCATCAGTGGTTGGTGCTTTAATCCTTCCCAAAAAATCAGTGGCTTTTTGCACAGCATCTTGAGACTCTCCCTTTTTGTCCAAGTCTCGTTTGGAAATGCCCAATGATTCACAATCTTTCCTTTCCTTCGTTCTTTCTCCCATGATGTTTGTCCTCTTGTTAAATGCGGTCAGTCAGTTTCTTACGTGTTGCGTCAAAGTGAACAATGATTTGAGGTTTCAGACAAATTGTTGAATCAGACGAATTGTTGAAAATGAGAGGCTTCTAGTGCCTTTTGATAAAGCGTCTCGTAAGTCTGTTTGTAATCTTTGGTTTTAAAAAAAGCACTGCCAACTACCAAGTGGGTCGCACCTGCTTTGACCACTGTCGGAATCGTTTCCAAATTGACACCTCCGTCCACTTGAATTGGAATCGTCTTGCCTTTGTCAAACAACATGCTTTTGAGTTGCCTAATTTTGTCAAAGCATGCAGGAATGAAGGTTTGGTTACCCCAACCCGGATTGACTGACATGATGAGAACCAAATCTATTTCATCAAGAATCCAATCCAACACATGCAAAGACGTTGCAGGATTCAATGAAACCCCTGCCAGCATCTGATGAGCTTTGATGTCTTGAATGGTACGATGCAAATGGGGGCATGTTTCCGCATGCACTGTCAGCACATCTACTCCTGCCTCTGCAAAAGATTTGATATGCTGATGAGGATTTTGCACCATCAAATGTGCATCAAAAAGGCAACCTTCTGGCTTGGGCAACCAGCGAATGACTTCTGCACCAAAAGTGATATTGGGGACAAAACTGCCGTCCATGACGTCCAGATGAATCCAAGATGCCCCTGATTCTGAAATAGACAAGATTTCATCGGCAAGCATGCCCAGATTGGCAGAAAGGACAGAAGGAGCAATCGTGATAGGAAAGGGGGACAAATTTGCCATTTGCAACAATGTCTAAGTTTGACAGAATTTTTGACTGTTTGACTGCTTTGCTTTTCTAAGTTTGAAAGATTTTATTCTTCATGTTCCATCAACTCAAGAATCAAGTTGACAATGGACTCGCCTGTGAATCCATATTGTTTTTCAAGCTCACTGGCAGGTGCAGAGTCTCCAAATTCATCACGACCGATGACGAAGTCTGCATAATCTCGCCAAGGTGAAGACACACCAGCCTCAATGGCAACAATAAAAGAATCATAAGGCAGAAGGGTCTCTTGAAACTCTTCAGGTTGTTGTTGAAAAAGTTCAAGGCAGGGAGCAGAAACATGCCGAATCGCAAGCCCTTTTTCACGAAGTTGCAACGCCGCTTCTTGTGCCGCTCCTCCTTCCGAACCTGTGGAGATGAACACCATGTCTGGAGTAGCTTCTTGTGCTGTGTTGTCTGACACAATGTACATGCCCCGAAAGATTTCTTTGATGTCAAAGTCTTGTCTTTGCTCTAGTGAAGCTGTGTTTTGTCTAGTGAGGATCAAGGCAGAAGGATTTGGGTTTTCCAAAATGGAGCTCCAAGCAGCAGCGACTTCTGTTGCATCAGCAGGACGCCAGACGTTTAGGTTAGGAATCAATCGTAAGCTCCAAAGTTGCTCTATGGGTTGGTGCGTAGGACCATCTTCTCCTACATAAAACGAATCATGCGTAAAAATAAAAATAGCAGGAATGTTAGAAATGGCAGCAAGCCTCACCGATGCCCGCATGTAGTCTGAAAAAGAAAGAAAAGTAGAGCAGTAGGGACGCCAAGCCCCTGAACAATAAAGCCCGTTGGTGATAGACCCCATCGCATGTTCTCTGATGCCAAAACGGATATTACGTCCTGAAAAATCTCCCCGCATAACATCAGATTCTTGCTTAATCAATGTCTTAGTGCTTGGTTCTAAATCGGCAGAACCTCCTGTGAGAAATGGCACTTCTGATGCCACGATTTGCAGTGCTTGGGCTGATAATTCTCTGGTTGCCCCTGACTGACCTGACAGATTTTGCGTTAATTTGTCCAATAAATCAGGAGACTGCAGGCTTAAATGGTGGTCATACTGTTTTGCAAGCGAAGGATTTGCCTCTTTCCATGCTTGATGTTGCACCTTCCAATCCTCATAAATTTTTTGATTTTCAAGACGCCTTTGCTCAAAAACTTCTCTGACTTCTTGCGGAACATGAAAGGACAAATCAGGGTTGACGCCTGCTTGTTGTTTTGATGCCGTTAACTCATCTGCTCCCAATGGGGCGCCATGCACACCCGCAGTCCCTGCTTTGTTAGGAGACCCTTGACCAATGGTTGTTTTGGCAATAATCAATGTTGGACTTTCAGCTTCTTGGGCATGATTGAGGCATTCGGTCAGCTCCTCTTGGCAATGTCCATCACACGACATGACCTTCCAGCCGTAGGATTCAAAACGTTTGCCCACATCTTCAGTCATGGAGAGTTCAATTTTGCCCCCAATGGTGATTTGGTTCTGGTCATAAATGACAATCAAATTATCCAATCCCCAATGTCCTGCTAACGATGCAGATTCAGCTGACACGCCTTCTTGTATGTCCCCATCACTTGCTAAGACATAAACCTTAGAATTAAGCCACTCCGCTTGCTTCATTTGAGCTTTGAGCATTTTTGCCCCAAGTGCCATACCGACAGCATTGCCAAACCCTGCCCCAAGAGGACCTGTTGTGCATTCAATTCCTAAATCTGGGTGGTATTCAGGGTGTCCGGGTGTTTTGCTTTTCCATTGCCGAAATTGTTTTAAATCTTCCAAAGAAATTTTATAGCCTGCAAGATGCAAAAGAGAATAAAGCAGTGCAGAAGCATGACCTGCTGAAAGCACAAAGTGGTCCCGATTGACCCAACGAGGGTCATCAGGATTGTATGTTAAGAATCGGCTCCACAAGACAAAAGCAATATCTGCCATGCCCATTGGGGCGCCAGGATGTCCACTGCCAGCAGACTCTACCATGTCAGCAGATAAAAATTTAATAGTATTGACGCAGGTGCTGTATAAAAGGGGGGTCATTCGGATTTGAGAAAAAAGTTAATTTGAGAAAAGAAGTTAAACGGAGTATTACAACATTCTTAAACGATAGATGCAAGATGAAGACTTGGAAGCGATGAGAACGACTTGACAAGTTGGTCTAATGCCACTACGCGTTCCAAGAAAGCAGGGAGTTCATCAAGTTTCAAGGCACAAGGACCATCGCACAAGGCTTGGGTCGGGTCAGGGTGTGCCTCAATAAAAAGACCTGCTAGCCCTTGTGCAACGGCAGAAGAAGCCAGAGCCAGCACATGTTCAGAGCGACCTCCTGCACTTTGGGACAGACCACCGGGCAGCTGCAACGCATGGGTTGTGTCAAAAAGGACAGGCACATTCAAATCTTTCAAGACGGGAAATGCCAGCATGTCCACAACCAGATTGTTGTATCCAAAACAGCTCCCTCTTTCACATAACATGACTTGACTGCCTCCACATTCTTTGATTTTTTGCAGAATATGCCGCATCTCTTGAGGTGCAAGGAATTGAGCTTTTTTGATGTTTAAAATTCTGCCTGTTGACGCTGCTGCTGCGATTAAATCTGTTTGTCTGGACAAAAATGCAGGAATTTGCAAAACGTCTGCAACTGTGGCAACAGATTCTGCTTGATGAGGTTCGTGAATATCTGTGAGGATCGGCACGTGAAAGGTCTGCTTAATCTCTTGTAACCATTTCAATCCTTGGTCTATGCCGTGTCCTCTAAATGAATGGATAGACGAACGATTGGCTTTGTCAAATGAGGCTTTGAACACATAAGGCATGCCAAGTTTCTGTGACGCTTGACAAAAGGCTTCTGCCACTTGCATCGCAAGGTCTCGGGATTCCAAAACATTCAGTCCTCCAAATAAAGTCAAAGGGAGGTGGTTATCAATTTGAATCTGGTCTAAATGAATCATAGTGATTAGAGTTTAAAGTTTTTTAAATGATGCGTCATTTTTTTTAGGGCATGCCTTAAAAGTTGTAGCATTAAATTCAAGAAAAAACATCTTTCAAAAAACATGAGTCTGGCATAGATAACTCAAAAAAATATGCTTTGACCTATTGTTGGAGTGATCTTTTTGCAATTAAAAATATATGGCGTTTCTCGTCATTCGGAGCAAAAGCCCCGAATCCATGCTTGGTTTTGTTGATAGATTCCGTATCAAGCACGGAATGACCGAAAAAAGAGAGGGGAATTGAAACACCCCGTCCCTTTGGGACACCCCTCTTATCAGGGCAGTGTTCACTTGATATTGGCATGATATTTTTCAAACCTTTTATAGTCAAAGAAGAGTTGTAGAGAGTGTTCCAGCATGTCAAAAGTTTTGGAATGTCGTTTAGATTTTCTCATCAAGCGAGCTAGGTTATCTCTGATGGAAGAATTAGAAGATTCAATGAGATGAGTGTTGTCCTTGCCTATCTGATGCTTTTGTGGAATTTGGAGTTGTGCAAATGCCACTTGATAGCATGAGTTGGCATCTGTATAAATCGTTTCAATTCTAGCTCGTTGTGCTTTGACTAGTCCATACAGCTGCTTTGCTGCTGCTAATCCTTTGCCTATCACAAAGGCAATCACACATTGTTCTTGACGAGAATAGGCTGTCCAAACAGCTACTCTTTGGCTTTTTTTTGAACAAAAGTGTAGATCTCATCCATCTCTATACTATCTACTTGTGCATGGAAACTTGGTGCGTCTTTTGGAAGTTGAGACACTCTAGCTTTTTTGATCCAGTTGACAATTGAAGCGGGAGACACCTGCAAAAAACGAGCGATCTTTCTGATGCCTACACTATTGACATACATCTCTAAGGCTTGACGCTTGGTCTCTAGTGGGATTCTCAACCCATTTGAGGTGAATGCTTTCTGACATGACTTGCAACGATACCTCTGAACCCCTTTGTAACTTCCATTCTTGATATAAGTCTGACTCCCACAATGATGACAACTTCTCATTTCCATTCCTCAAATTCACTCTCACATGCAATGACAATACCAACTAAACACTGCCTCCATTGGAGGGGGCTTGCGCAAGCAAGCGCGGTGGTCACGACCTTTCTCTTTCCATTCTGTCTTTAAATTTGTTATGATTCTGGTTTTAAACTCCCACGCATAGACTGATGGAAACCGCTTTACTTTTTGACACACTCAAGACTTCTAAACACTTGCAAGCTGCAGGCTTTGAACAAGAGCAAGCAGAGGCATTGACAGAAGAATTTAAATCTGTGGTAGAAAGCAACTTTGCCAAACTTTCTACCACAGACCAAGTCGCTAATTTAGAGATAAACCTTAATGAAAAACTGGAGCAAAAAGCCACTAAAGAACAGTCTGTTCATTTGCAAGAACAGCTAGAACAAAAAGCCACCGAAGAACAAGTCGCTAGTTTAGAGACAAACCTCAATGAGAAAATTGATAGCAAATTTAAATTGTTGTCATGGATGGTTGGTTTTGGCGTTTCTTTAAATCTGATGACACTTGGGGGCATGTTAGCCTTCTTGTTTTCTTTTCTTCCTGCCTCCAAATAAAGTTTCTATCTTGAAGGAACTTAATTTTCTTTGAGATTGCGGGTCAGGCACTCCATGACTAGAAGAGTCACTCAAGTGACAGAAAAAAGAGAGGGGAATTGAAACCCCCGTCCCTTTGGGACACTCCTCTTGTCAGAGAGAATTGAAACACTTTGCTTTTTCGTCATGTCTCACTTTGAAAACCGTCATGGCTTACCTTGACCCGCAATCTCTATACGACTGTCATTCTGCACTTGACACAGAATCTCAAAAAACAAGAGTCGTTTAGGAAAATGAAGAAATTAGGAAAAAAGAGAAACTGCTCACTCAATGCCTGCAATGACCATTTTGAAGATGCACAATGACCCTTCCGTCATTGTAGTGCCTGACACAGAATCTCAACAAACCAGTGTACCCTTTCAATGTGGGCAGTGTTCACTTGGTGTTGTTATTGCAGGTGAGAGTGAATTTAAGGAATGAATATGAGAAATTGTCATCATTGTGGGAATCAGAATTATATCAAGAATGGAAGTTACAAAGGAGTGCAGAGATATGTTTGCAAATCATGTGGGAGGTCGTTCAGTTCAAATGGTTTGAGAATCCCACTAGAGACGAAGCGTCAAGCCTTAGAAATGTATGTCAATCGTGTAGGCATCAGAAAGATAGCTCGTTTTGTGCAGGTATCTCCAACTTCTGTTCTCAACTGGATCAAAAAAGCCAGAGTGTCTCAACTCCCAAAAGGAGCAGCAAGTTTCCATGCACAAGTAGATAGTATAGAGATGGATGACATCTATACTTTTGTTCAAAAAAAAAGCCAAAGAGTAGCTGTTTGGACAGCAGACTCTCCTCAAGAGCCATGTGTGATTGCCTTTGTGATAGGCAAAGGATTAGCAGCTGCCCAAAAGCTGTATGCACTAGTCAAAGAACAGCAACCTAGAATGAAGACAATCTATACCGATGCCAACTCATGCTATCAAGTGGCATTTGCTCAATGACAAATTCCAGAGAACCACGAAATAGGCAAGAGAAATACTCATCTCATTGAATCTTCTAATTCTTCCATCAGAGATAACCTAGCTCGCTTGATGAGAACATCTAAACGACATTCTAAAACTTTGGACATGCTGGAACACTCTCTCAAACTCTTCTTTGACTATAAAAGACTTGAAAAATATCATGCCAACACCAAGTGAACACTGCCTTCAATGTGGGAGTTTTATTTGACAAGAGGAAGAAAAGAAAACAAGAAGGCTAACATGCCTCCAAGTGTCATCAGATTTAAAGAAACGCCAAAACCAACCATCCATGACAATAATTTAAATTTGTTGTCAACATTCGTCTCCAAATGAGACATTTTTTCATTAAGATTCGTTTCCAAATGAGACATTTTTTCATTAAGATTCGTCTCTAAATTAGAAACCTGTTCTTTGGTCGCTTTCTGCTCCAGCTGCTCTTGCAAGTGAACAAACTGTTCTTTGGTCGCTTTTTGCTCAAGCTGTTCTTGCAAGTAAAAGACTTGTTCTTTGGTCGCTTTCTGCTTCAGTTCTTCCTCTAAACTAGAGATTTTCCCATTAAGGTTGGTCTCTAAACTAGCCACTTGGTCTTTGGTCGCTTTCTGCTTCAGTTCTTCCTCTAAACTAGAGATTTTCCCATTAAGGTTGGTCTCTAAACTAGCCACTTGGTCTTTGGTCGCTTTTTGCTCCAGTTTCTCCTCCAAACTAGCCACTTGGTCTTTGGTCGCTTTTTGCTCCAGTTTTTCATTAAGGCTTGTCTCTAAACCAGAGACTTGGTCTTTGGTCGCTTTTTGCTCTAGCTGTTCTTGTAAGTGAGCAACCTGCTCTTTGGTGGCTTTTTGCTCTAGTTTCTCCTCTAAGCTAGCCACTTGGTCTTTGGTAGAAAGCTTTGCAAAGTTGCTTTCTACAACAAATTTAAATTCTTCGGTCAATGCCTCTGCTTGCTCTTGTTCAAAGCCTGCAGCTTGCAAGTGTTTAGAGGTCTTGAGTGTGTCAAAAAGTAATGCGGTTTCCATCAGTCTATGAGTGAGAATGCCAAATCCAGAATCATAACAAATTTAAAGGCAAAATGGAAAAATAAAAAAGAGAGAAATCTGAAAAGAGGAGATTGCTCACTCAAGGTGGCAATGACGTCAACTTAGTCATTCCGTGCTTGACACGGAATCCATCAGCAGTTGGATGATAGATTCCTGCTTTCGCTCCGAATGACAATAGTAGTCATTCCGCACTTGATGCGGAATCTCAACAAAGAAGAATGAGATTGCTCACTCAAGGTGGCAATGACGCCAACTTAGTCATTCCGTGCTTGATGCGGAATCTCAACCAAGAAGAATGAGATTGCTCACTCAAGGTGAGCCATGACAGAGTTTTTACTTGGCAGGAGGAAGAAAAGAAAACAAAAAAGCTAATACGACTCCAAGCGTCACCAGATTTAAAGAAATGCCAAAACCCACCATCCATTTCAGGAGTTTTTGCTCTCCTTTTAAAGAATAGATGTCTTCTTTGAGTTCATCTTTGACGTCTTTGATTTCATCTCTGACATTTTGAATGTCTTCTTTGGTGGCTTTTTGCTCCAGTTTTTCATTAAGGCTTGTCTCTAAACCAGAGACTTGGTCTTTAGTGGCTTTCTGCTCAAGCTGTTCTTGCAAGTGAGAGACTTGGTCTTTAGTGGCTTTCTGCTCAAGCTGTTCTTGCAAGTGAGAAACTTGCTCTTTGGTGGATTTTTGCTCCAGTTTTTCATTAAGGCTTGTCTCTAAACCAGAAACTTGCTCTTTGGTAGAAAGTTTTGCAAAGTTGCTTTCTACCACAAATTTAAATTCTTCGGTCAATGCCTCTGCTTGCTCTTGTTCAAAGCCTGCAGCTTGCAAGTGTTTAGAGGTCTTGAGTGTGTCAAAAAGTAATGCGGTTTCCATCAGCCGATAAGTGAGAATGTCAAAACCAGAATCATAACAAATTTAAAGACAAAATGGAAAAATAAAAAAAGAGAGAAATCTGAAAAGAGGAGATTGCTCACTCAAGGTGGCAATGACGTCAACTTAGTCATTCCGTGCTTGACACGGAATCCATCAGCAGTTGGATGATAGATTCCTGCTTTCGCTCCGAATGACAATAGTAGTCATTCCGCACTTGATGCGGAATCTCAACCAAGAAGAATGAGATTGCTCACTCAAGGTGGCAATGACGGTTGTTTAGAGCTTGTAGGTCAAGATGAGCAATGACGTCAACTTAGTCATTCCGCACTTGACACGGAATCTCAACCAAGAAGAATGAGATTGCTCACTCAAGGTGAGCAATGACAGGGTTTTTACTTGGCAGGAGGAAGAAAAGAAAACAAAAAAGCTAATACGACTCCAAGCGTCACCAGATTTAAAGAAATGCCAAAACCCACCATCCATTTCAGGAGTTTTTGCTCTCCTTTTAAAGAATAGATGTCTTCTTTCAATTCACCTCTGACATTTTGAATGTCTTCTTTCAATTCATCTTTGACGTCTTTGATTTCATCCCTGACATTTTGAATGTCTCCTTTCAGTTCATCTCTGACATTTTGAATGTCTTCTTTCAATTCATCTTTGACGTCTTTGATTTCATCCCTGACATTTTGAATATCTCCTTTCAGTTCATCTCTGACACTTTGAATGTCTTCTTTGGTGGCTTTTTGCTTCAGTTCTTCCTCTAAACTAGAGATTTTCCCATTAAGGTTGGTCTCTAAACTAGCCACTTGGTCTTTGGTCGCTTTTTGCTCCAGTTTTTCATTAAGGCTTGTCTCTAAACCAGAGACTTGCTCTTTGGTGGTTTTCTGCTCAAGCTGTTCTTGCAAGTGAGAAACTTGCTCTTTGGTGGATTTTTGCTCCAGTTTTTCATTAAGGCTTGTCTCTAAACCAGAAACTTGCTCTTTGGTAGAAAGTTTCGCAAAGTTGCTTTCTACCACAAATTTAAATTCTTCTGTCAATGCCTCTGCTTGCTCTTGTTCAAAGCCTGCAGCTTGCAAGTGTTTGGAAGTCTTGAGTGTGTCAAAAAGTAATGCGGTTTCCATCAGCCGATAAGTGAGAATGTCAAAACCAGAATCATAACAAATTTAAAGACAAAATGGAAAAATAAAAAAAGAGAGAAATCTGAAAAGAGGAGATTGCTCACTCAAGGTGGCAATGACGAAAGGCAAAGTGTTTCAATTCCCCTCTGACAAGAGGCAGTGTTCACTTGGTATTGTCATGATATTTTTCAAACCTTTTATAGTCAAAGAAGAGTTGTAGAGAGTGTTCCAGCATGTCAAAAGTTTTGGAATGTCGTTTAGATTTTCTCATCAAGCGAGCTAGGTTATCTCTGATGGAAGAATTAGAAGATTCAATGAGATGAGTGTTGTCCTTGCCTATCTGATGCTTTTGTGGAATTTGGAGTTGTGCAAATGCCACTTGATAGCATGAGTTGGCATCTGTATAAATCGTTTCAATTCTAGCTCGTTGTGCTTTGACTAGTCCATACAGCTGCTTTGCTGCTGCTAATCCTTTGCCTATCACAAAGGCAATCACACATTGTTCTTGACGAGAATAGGCTGTCCAAACAGCTACTCTTTGGCTTTTTTTTGAACAAAAGTGTAGATCTCATCCATCTCTATACTATCTACTTGTGCATGGAAACTTGGTGCGTCTTTTGGAAGTTGAGACACTCTAGCTTTTTTGATCCAGTTGACAATTGAAGCGGGAGACACCTGCAAAAAACGAGCGATCTTTCTGATGCCTACACTATTGACATACATCTCTAAGGCTTGACGCTTTGTCTCTAGTGGGATTCTCAAACCATTTGAGGTGAATGCTCTCTGACATGACTTGCAACGATACCTCTGAACCCCTTTGTAACTTCCATTCTTGATATAAGTCTGACTCCTACAATGATGACAACTTCTCATTTCCACTCCTCAAATTCACTCTCACATGCAATGCCAATATCAAGTGAACACTGCCCTACTAGAGGGGAATGAATACGAACGAACCAAAGCACTCATCAAACCCATTTTAAGAGGAAAGGACATTAAAAAGTATCAAGCAAATTGGGCGGGGCTTTGGGTGATTGGGACTTTCCCAGCTCTAAATTTAAATATTGATGACTACCCAGCACTGAAAAATTATTTAGCAGGTTTTGGGAAAAGACTTCACCAAATAGGAGAAAAAGGAACACGCAAGAAAACAACGAATCAATGGTTTGAAACACAAGATAGCATAAGTTATTGGAGCGATTTTTATAAACCAAAAATTGTTTGGGAAAATATAAATTATGAAGCGAATTTTTCTTATGGAAAAGAAGGGGTATTTATAAATGCCCCATCAAATTTAATGACTAGCAATAATCACAATATCAAATTTTTACTGTGTCAAATGAATAGTAAAATTTTTAATTGGTATTTTGGACAATTATCAGGTATTCCATTGGGCAATGCTTTTGAATGGAAAAAACAGTATGTTGAACAAATCCCCATTCCCGAACTCACAGAAGAAGAACAAAAACCGTTTACCGATTTAGTAGATATGATTTTACAGAAAAAGCAAAACGGACAAGATACGACGACAGAAGAGCAGGCAATAGATGAGCTGGTTTTTGCTTTGTATGGTTTAAGTGAGGAGGAGATTAGATTTGTGGAGGGGGTGAAAGCAGAAGATTGAACGAAATCCAGAAAAGCATTGGACTTTGACTAGTTTTTGGTTAGTATGAGGAATGCTTAATCCTTTTGGAATGGAGTGATGAGTTTAAAGGAAATTCCTTTTGAATGGAGAGAAGAAAAAAATGAATCAAAAAGAACACATTGAATTCAGAAATAAAATCATCAAAGGGCTGGACGAAGCATACCAAAAGCTCGTTGAGTTTAAAAAACAAAAAAACGGTGTGTTGGTGATAGAAAAAGAGGGGCAAGAACCAACTTTGTATCAATCAGGAGAGCTTGAACTCTTTGCAAGAGTGACAGGAATCACAGGAGACCAAGCACGTCAAGTTCACCTCAAATTAGCCAACGACCAACACATCAGCCTTCCTGCTACACCTGAACAAGTTGGCATTCTTCATCAATTCATTCCCAATCAAGATTGGATTCTGCTGAAAAGTCATGCCAGTTGGACAGAAAGCACCGACATCTTTGTCATTGACCCACAAAGTTTGAAACATGTGGAGTTTGTGTATTACAACAAAGAAGACCAGCCACAAGTGGCACAGGAGGCAGAGCAGACTTTATGGCGTTATCAGTTTTCAAAATTGTCAGATGAAGACAAGCTCAAGCAGTGTGCAAATGAAGAGCAGAAACTGAAATTTGAGGAGTGGTTGGAGTCGTGATTTATTTTGAATTGCACAGTCTTTTTTTGGAAAAATGCAAGCAATTAAACAATCAGTCAGAAGCCAAAAAAGCCTACAAGGAATTTAGAGAAACATACCAAAATAAAACTGTACAAGAATTAAAATTTGATTCAGAAAAGTGGTTAAAGATTGGAACTGATCACTTTTTTAGGATTTTTATTCCTCCCAAGACTCAAAAATTTATTTTATACATGGAATTTTTTGAGAAAGAAAGCAAAGTCATGCTCACAGAAATTTATAACAATAGACATTCTCGTTCTTTTTAGTCTTATCTCAAAGGCGTCCCATCATTCAAGTACCAGCTTCAAGGTCTCATCAAAAGTTTTCAGGTCTGTCAGCAGTCAATTTCTAAGGTTAAAACCAAAGGTAAAAATCCGATGTCATTTTTCAAGAACTATCAAGGTTTGATAGTCATGTGTAGTTTATGTGCAGTGGCGAGCTTTACGCCAATTTATTTGGTGATGTCAGCAGGTCGCTTGGCAGTGGAACAAGGGGCAGGTGCATTGTCAACCTTGCCAATGGGTGTGCAGTACACAGCTATCATGTTGGGGGCAATTCCAGTGTCTAAAATCTTGATGCAGTATGGGGTTCGTCAAGGCTTGTTTATCACTCAAAGTCTTGGCTTGACGGGGGGCATCATCTGTTTGCTGTCTGCGATTTATTTGTCCTTTCCCCTCTTGTTAATGGGTGTGGTCTTTACGGGGGTTTCTATGGCAGGCTTTCATCAAATGCGTTTCATCGCAACTGACACGGTGGCAGCTGAACAAAAACCAGTTGCGTTGTCTTTGGTTGTGGCAATGCCTGTGGTGGGTGCGTTGGGTGCTGCACCTTTGTCTAGCTGGGTGATGGAATCCTTTGGCAGTGGTGATGTGTTGGAAAACTACATTTGGCTCTATGCCACGTTTGTTGGGATTTTGTCCATTTCTCTTTTGATCTTACTCTCCTTTCAAATTCCCACCAAAACCGGGGAAATTGCTGACAAGAGAATTGATTTGTCTTTGCTCAAAAAACAGGGCGTCAAGCCTGCCATCTTCATTGCCGCACTGGCGTATGGAGGTATGACCTTTTTGATGACTGCCACCCCTCTTTTGATGCAAGAACAAGGTCTTGCTTTGCAACATAGCAACGAAGCCATTGGTTATCATGTGTTGGGAATGTCTGTCCCCAGTCTTTTCATGGGATTCATCATCTCCAAGCTGGGAGTGCGTCTTGTCTTGGGGATTGGCGTGTTGAATTATGTTGGCGTGTTTTATAGCAATTTGTTTCTAGGGCATTCTTATTCAGCAATGGTGCTGGCATTGGTTTTACTTGGTGTCGGCTGGTCAGCACTTTACGTGACAGCTTCCACTGCCTTAACTCAACTTTTAAAACCTGAAGAACGTTTGAAGATTCAAGGATTCAATGATGCTTGTGTGTTCTCATGTTCAGGTTTTGCAGGATTTGGGGCAGGTGTTGCCTTGTACTCTGTGGGCTGGTTTGGGACTAATGTCATCTTGCTGGCGATTGCTGCCTTGATTGCACTTGCCACATTCCAAATCAAAATCCCAAAACCCAAGCCACACTAGCCACGTTGAAGTTAGCCAGCCTCCAAGCCTCAAAAAAGAAGTCTGATAAAAAAAGATTTGACATTTAAATCAAGGTCAAGTAGAGTCTCACGTCTTTTGTTTTTCTAACAAAAAAATGATTGTGATTTCGGCAAAAAATTCTTGACATTTAAATCAAGGTCAAGTAGAGTCTCACGTCTTTCATTTTTCTAACAAAAAAATGATTGTGGTTTCCAATCGGGGGCTGGTCAGTCTAGCCGTTTTCTGTCAACTTTCTGTGAACCTTCATGGTCAATTAATGCAATGAAAATCCTAACATTTTATTTGGGTTTGTTTTTGATGCTTGGGCTAATGAGCCTTGTCAATGCCTCTCCCATTTACAAAGTTCCTGAAATTGTCAAAAAAGAATATGACGGACCTCTTAAAACAGTGAGTTTGTCTGAAGCTCAAGAAAAAGGTTGCTTGAGCTGTCATCAGGGCATTGAAAGCATACGTGACCCACAAAGCCTGATGATGATTCAGATTGTTGCCAGAGGTCAAATTGCAGGGGATCCAGGGGGCTGCGTCGTGTGTCATGGGGGGAATCCACAAGCCACAGACTATCAGAAAGCACATGAAGGTTCACCAGAAGCGATGATTCAAATCAACGGACCAACCACTTTTTATCGTGACCCGGGCAGTATCCATATTGCAGAAAAAACCTGCGGGCAGTGCCACACAGGTTATGTTTACCGCTTGCAACGTGCCTTGATGAACACAGAGGCAGGAAAAATACAAGGAAACCTGCATACATGGGGCGTTGAAGAGGTTCAAGACTACAATGTCCCTTGGGGAAACTATGATGTGCAAGACACAGACGGACCAAGACCCATGGTCGGAACAGAAGCCTACAAAGATTATGCAGAACAACTTAAAAAAGCCTTCCCCAAACAAATCCCTGACCAGTTAGAGCAAATCCCTCACCCCACTGTTGAAGAAATAGAAGCCAATCCCCAACTGGCAGGATTCACTTACCAAAGGCAACAATGCCAACGTTGTCATGTGGCTGTCAGAGGTCGTGAAAAGAGGGGAGACTATCGCGGAATGGGTTGTTCTGCATGCCATGTTCTCTATGGAAACGAGGGACTTTATGAGGGTTCAGACCCCACCATTGACAAAAAAGAAAAAGGGCATTTGCTCACACACAAAATCTACGGAACACGAGAGGCAGGCGGGATTCCTGTTGAAACTTGTAATTCATGCCACAACAGAGGCAAGCGGATTGGTGTGACCTATCAAGGACTCATGGAGTTCCCCTACGGAACACCATTTAATGCCCAAGGTAAGAAGCAACCTAAATTGCACACCAAGCAATATTTGTTCATTTCTGATGACCTGCATCATCAACTGGAAAGCCGACCTGAAAACCCAAGAGGCGGACTGCTTTGCCAAGACTGCCACACTTCTATTGACATGCACGGAGACGGCAATATTTTTGGAACAACCCTTGCCCAAGTGGAGATTGAATGCCAAGACTGCCACGGAACAACAGACCAATACCCTTGGGAACTGCCCTTGGGATACAGTGAAGAATTTGGCAAAACACTGCCCAAAACCCCACGCGGATTGGCAGAGCAACCCCCTTTAGAAACACTACTTTTTGGTACCGTTTATGAGAAAAAAGAAGGCTATTTGCTAAGTGCCAGAGGGAATCCTTTAGGGAATGTTGTCAAAGATGGTGAAAAGGTGATTCTCCATTCTGCCACAGGCAATGACTTTCAAATCCCTGTACTCAAAACAATCAAGAAGAATGACACATGGAAAAGTGAAAATGCTATGGTTGCCATGTCTAGCGTCCGAAAACACAATGACAAGCTAGAATGCTACACTTGCCATGCCTCTTGGGCGCCACAATGTTATGGTTGCCACGTCACGATGGACTATTCCAAAGGCGCCAGCGATACAGACTGGATTGCATCAGGTAGCAAGGTCTTTCCTGATGGGCAAACGATGGAATCGCACCTTGGCACCAAAGGCATTCAAAGTTTGGGCAAAGCGATTGAAGGGCGGTCTTATTTGCGTTGGGAAGACCCCGTGCTTGGAATCAATGGAGAAGGACGTGTGACTCCGCTCATGCCCGGCTGTCAAGTCCTTTTCACTGTCATTGGACGAGATGGCAAGGTGTTAGTGAACAACATGATTGCGAGCGTCACAGATGAAGCACTGGCTTATGGACAAACAGAACCGACTTTGGGAATTGATATGGCGCCAGTTCAACCGCACTCCATGCAACGCAAGGCAAGGTCTTGTGAAAGTTGCCACAATAACCCCAAAGCACTTGGCTATGGCATCGGTGGCGGTGTCTTCCAAAATCAATATTCACGGGATATTGTAGAGGATTTGATAGACCAAAGAACGGGTGAGCCAATTCCTAAAAATTACCAAATCCAAATTGCTAAAATTCCTAAACTCACCTTTGACTGGTCTGCCATCATTGACAAACAGAAGAATCAGCAACTTGCTACCGTTGGGTCTCACTGGCCTTTAAGCCGTGCTTTGAATGAAGAGGAGAGAAAAGGAATGGAACGCACGGGACTTTGTATGGGTTGTCATCGTGAAATGCTCAACGATGACGTCTGGAAAACGGTCTCCAAAGAAGGCTCTTTAGACACTGATGCCCATACAGAATTGATGAATCAGATGTTGCAGTCTTATTACGAAGCTAAGAAGAAAAAGTAACCCTCCCAAAAAATCTACTTGCTAGAAAAATGCTAGACAAAACCTAGCAAGCGATTCTTACCTTTTGAACTGACACAAGTCATTAGTCATTGCGGGCTTGACCCGCAATCTTCTTATCCTAGTCACTTTTTAACTGACGCAAGTCACTGCTCACCTTGACCCGCAATCTGCTTTCTAACTTAATCGCAAAGGATTTCGGGAAGCAAAGCCTTAGGTGTATTTTGAAAGCAGATGGGTCTTAGGAATCTTTCAATCGCTTTTTTTTGACAAATCTCAACTATGCTAATGCCATTAACTTATGAAAGAACTTTTATTGATTTATTTAAGTTTAAGTTTAGTTGGACTAGGCTATCTAGTAGGATACGATATGCAAGGAATTTCCTCATTAGAAGAACGACCAGGTGAATTTTTTGGTTTACTTAGTTGTCATCTGGTTTTTTGATCACTTTTTACTACTATCACAGAGATTAGCATGTATTCAATTATCTTGATGACAACTTTACTAGATTGTGCGTTTTTTTGCTTGTTTATTGTTCTCAATGAAAAAAGAAAAAAGCACTAAAGCCCCTCCACCAGCTCTTGCAAACCGACTTGGTTTGCCTCCACATAGCCCCGTGTCATCTCAAGGCTTTTGTGCCGTGCTAGCTTTTGAATTTAGAACTGATTGAATCCTTGACTAACAAGCCTTGTTAAGACTGCGGCACAAAATAAGTCGGTTTCGCTTTGGAATGCCCCAGTTTTTAATCTAATCGCAAAGGATTTCAGGAAGCAAAGCCTTAGGTGTGTTTTGAAAGCAGAGAGGTCTTAGGAATCTTTCAATCGCTTTTGACCCAACAGAAGTGCCACGAACGTCAGAACTGGCAGGGTAAGGTCCTCCGTGCATCATGGCATGGGTGACTTCAACACCTGTGGGGAATCCATTGAATAAAATCCGTCCGACACGGGGCGTCAAAAGGGGCATCAACTCTTTGGCGATTGCAAAATCAGCTTCTTCACAGTGAAGGGTTGCCGTCAACTGACCATCAAAAGACTCTAAGCAGTTTTGAAGTTGAGGCAAATCATCACATTCTACAATCAAACAACAAGGTCCAAACACTTCATCAGACAGTTTTGAATCCTGCAAAAAAGCAGAGGCAGACGTTTTAAAGACGGCAACGTTTGCAGAGTTGGCAACAGATGAGTCTGTTTTTAAATTTTGAACGGCATCATGTTCTGTCAGATACTGAACCCCTTTGCAGTAAGACTGATGGATTCCTTGCGAAAGCATGGTCTGGTCTTTGGCTTGGTCTGCAGATTGTAAAAGGGCATTCACAAACGTATCTAAATCTTTGCCTTTGACTGCCAAAACCACGCCAGGGTTGGTGCAAAATTGCCCAGCACCCATCGTCAATGCCTGACAAAAACCCTCTCCAATGGCTGTGCCTCGTTTTTGCAGCGCATCAGGCAACAGCACAACAGGATTGACTGACCCAAATTCTCCGTAAAAGGGAATGGGATTGGGACGTTGGGTCGCAAGGTCAAATAGCATTCTTCCCACTTTCAATGAACCTGTGAACCCAACAGCTTGGACAGCAGGGTGTTGAACGCAACGTCTGCTGATGGCATGGTCTTGTCCTTGAACCAAAGCGAAGACTCCTGCAGGGATTCCAGAATCTTTTGCGGCATTTTGAATGCAACGTCCAACAAGCTCGCTTGTCAAAGCATGCAGAGGGTGAGAACGCACGATGACAGGGCAACCTGCAGCTAAAGCAGAAGCTGTGTCGCCACCAGCTGTTGAAAAAGCAAGAGGAAAGTTTGAAGCACCAAACACACTGACCACGCCAAGCGGAATGTTCAGCAGTCTCAAATCTGGCTTGGGTAATGGTTTGCGTTCAGGCTGTGCATGTTCCACACAAGTTCCAAGAAATTGACCATCTTTGACAATTTGGGCAAATAAACGAAGCTGTCCGCAGGTGCGACCAAGTTCTCCCCGCATACGAACTTCAGGTAATCCGCTTTCACTCATTGCCACTTGGACAATCTGGTCTGCATGAGCTTCAAGACTTCTTGCAATTTTTTCCAAAAAATCTGCTCTCTGGCTCAAAGGTTGTTCACAGTATGCAACAAATGCTTTTTGTGCAACTTCTACTGCCTCATCTACTGTTTGAGAAGTACTTTGAAAAATAGGGGGATTGAGAGCCTCCTGAGTGGCGGGATTGACTGAATGAAAGGTTTCTGAAGAACCTGCAACCTCTTGGGCATTGACCAACGAATGTCCTGTTAACTGAATCATAGACTAAACTCCTAAATGATTGATTTTAAAAAAATGATTGATTCCAAAATTCTCACTTGAATCCATGAGAACAAGCCATCAAAGATACAACGTTCTTGCTAAAGAATCAAAGATTTTCAAAATCGGCAAAGTATCAGGGCAGACAGAGAGTGAACCAACAGGAGCATGACACTCCCGTTTGGAAAAGAAATTGTGAAGCGGAGAAAGGAATATCAGGGACGAGGGGAGAGATTGATAGTGCAAAACAAGTGGACTACACCTGTCGTGATGAGCTTAGTTGTGTCTCTATTCACATAAACTCTATATTGCCCAGAACTAGGGAAAGCATTGACTTGGTTCGCTCTCACATAAGTTGTGTCAAGTCTCATTTTTTCACCATTAAGATTTTGATAGCCAGAGTACTGTCTAGGACATCTGTCTTTTATCATATTCCATGTGACAACATCGTTTATATTTGAGTAAGAGGTAACAATCTGATACTTTCCACTTGCTTTTAATCGCAAGGTGGAGGGTGAACCTAAGCTTAACGTACCAGAAGTGTCATGAGTTAAATCATTGGTTGTAAAGGAGACATCTACCCCAGATTTTTGAAATTTAGAGACGTTGCCATCACTCAAACGGACACCAATTTTGTAAGTGGTAGAAGGTTTCCACTCTGCTTTTGGAACCAGAAAGCTATCAAAAACAGGTACGTACTTATGCACTGCTTCACAATTCACAAAGTTATCTGATGAAATCAACACCGTTCCTGCTGTGGTGGAACATGCCCCAAGTGTGTCATGACTGGAGACTGCATGTGCTGTTCCTAACTTTAAGATTCCCCGCGTGTAAGTTTTGTTGTTGCTGTCTTTCATGGAATCAAAAGAGCTAGCGGTCACACTCGCACCCAGAGAAGGTGCTGGGGCAGATGAACCTGCTTGAACTGCGGTGTATTCCCACTTGGATTTGGCAGACAAAATCCTAAAAGACAACTGGTCTGCGCCTGCAGTTGAGGCAGTCAATTTCACTTTGGCGTCAAAGGTAGGTTTTGCAGGTAATTTATAGACGATTTTACCATTTTGCCCCTCTTGTTCTTCTTCACCAACAACCAATTTCAAAGAATTAACATTCTCTCCATAGATAATTTGTAGCTTCTTTCCCTGATAAATACCGGGCAACTGACAGCTCAAGTCAGCAGTGTATTCAGACCCCACTTGAACATTACCGCTGGCAGAAACCCCACACGAGGCTTTGGTCCTCTCTGACTCTTCACTTTCTTCTGCTGGTGGCGTACAAGCCAACAAAAAGGCAAATCCCAAAGCTAAATATGGCTTGTAAGAAAAAGCCCCCCCCCTGACAGAAGATTTTCTGATAACATGACACTTGGCATAATAGACTCCTAATAATGATGATTTAAATGAAACTGAAACCGCTCCAGTTCCAACAGACTTGAAAAATTGAAATTCAAAGCTCAAGGGCAGGAAGTCTCAAAAAGGAAAAAACCCGTCCAAAGCAAAAAATCAATTCTCAAAGTAGCGTGCATTGTAACACGACATGTCAAGAACGTTCAAATTTGGGGAGTTGTAGGAGTTGATGAGGATTGCAAGACTGCTAAAGTTGCTGTTTGTTTAACCCCCGTTCTATGAATTTGGGCTACAAAAAACTTTTGCAGCTTGAAAACGTTCGCCTGTGATGTATTCAATGATTTTTAAAAACTAGCCTTTTAAGTCATTGAGGTAGTCTTTTAAAGACTCTTCTGAAATAGAGTGATCTCTGAATGCAAGGATGAAAGAGTTTGCGATAAACAACGTGCAGATTCCTATAAGAAAGGACACAAGCATGAAAAGATCATCAGATTCTTGAAGTAAGTCTAACTCTGAAAAAGTTTTTTCCATATCCCAGTTCTGATAAATCCCTGCCATGTAAAAACCTAGGATAAATAAGATGTTGACCCCAAAAAGCAAAGTCATTTTGAAAGTATGATTCATTTTTTCCCTTTAATAACAAGTTCCATCATTTTAGAAATTTGAGATATTTTTGAGGAAATTCTTTTGGCAATTTGAACTAATCTTTTTTCATAAAACTCTAACTTTTTCTCTGCTTGATTAGAAAAATTGACTTTAAGCATTATTGATACGATTTAGCAATTCTAAAGATTTTTCGTGTCCAATATAATCTTCTTCTCTTGCTTTGATAGCCTTTTCTCCAAGTTCTCTATCTTCAATGATTTCTGCGCTCTCCAAAAGTAAATCAATAATAAATTTTTTAAATTCTTGCCCTCTTTCTTTTGCCAAGATTTCAAATTCTTTTTTGATTTCTAAGGGGATTTCTATCGTTGCAGTTTCCATAATCAACTCCTAAAAAATAAAATTATTAAACAAATCAATCTCTCAAACGCAGTGGGCATGGTAACACATTCTAAATTCTTCTTGTTCATCAGCGGTGAGTGTTGTCATCTATTTCTCTTTCCTCCAATAGAATTTTTAAAGCGTCATCAAGTCGTGGTTTCAGTACCTCTTGAATCTCTGGTGTTTTTTCTTTAAAAGAATGGGTATCCAATACAGGCGCTTTATTTCTCTCTTTCAACCTAGAGAGATGAATGATTGTTTTTCTATCAAGTATCTTTCCGTGCTTAAATCTCAAATTTTCTAATGTTTTTCTATCCATAATGATTTTTAGAAGAATGTTACTCTTTCACTACTGGAGTTTCAAGCGAACTATCACAACCAATGCTATGATTCCTTTTTTACAGGAGAGACAAAAACCAAAGGCAATTCTGAATGGGTTAGACTGAATCAGCAACACTTTGCAAGTCAAGTGATTGACAAAAAGACTGGTGGAGGCGGCGGGAGTTGAACCCGCGTCCTGAAGAGTTTCCAAAAAAGATTCTACAAGTTTAGTCTGCATTTTGAATTTCTCTGATAGATTTGGGTGCAAACTCCCGTCTATTAGAAAACTTCCAAAGTCTCACTTGATGTCTGGAAGGCAACATCAAGCCAGCCTAACTTAGTATTCCAACTTCAATGACGTTTTAGGCAAGCCTCACTGAAGCCGCTCCGTTAGCTCAAGCAGCGAGTGCTGCAGCTGGAGTGTAGTCTGCGTTGTTTGCAGCTAAGATTTTCAATACTCCTTTTTACGCAGCCAAGAGTATTACCTGCGACTTGCATCTTTTTCTTTCGCTTCCAGTCGAAGCCGTATCGCCCCCTTTTGTGATGTGTTTGATGTGAGTGAATTGAACGAATCAAGGTGCATTCTAGTTGATTGGAATCAGAAATTCAAGCATTAAAATCGCTATAAAATCTTAGTGATTGGGTCTTTGATAAACTTTGATTGTCCCATTGAACCCTTGTTTGACAAGCTGGTAGCGATGAGCAAGAAGTTTTTGGGTCATGGTGTCTAGTATTTTTTGAAACTCCATAATCTCTTGCTTCTTCCTCTCACCTGCACCTTCTAAAAACCCTGTGTAATGCGTGTTTAAAATCACAAAAGGGTAGTCCTGCACCTCAAAAATGCCGTATTTTTCAGTCCATTCAAAATGCGTGTCTCGTAAAAATCTAAAGTTCAAACCTGCAACTTTGGTCTTTGCTTCAACCAGCTGTTCCAGTTCTTGAGTCCATTGTTGAAGTTGCTGAATTTCATTGAGTGCTGTCTCTCGTCCTGAAAAGCTCAACCTTGCATGCTTTATCTGCTGTTGTATGCCCCCAATCAAAACAAGAGACATGAGCAACTTGATGAAAAGATTGCCTTTTTTGTAACGATGCTTCATCAAAAGCAAGAAACAACTGGCAACCAGTAATGCCAAAGCAGGCAAGGTATGCACCAGATAACGAACAATGAGATTATTGACTTCCAACACCACGTAAAGAGAACCAAAGGTCAGGTAAAAGAATGAGCTAACCCAGACGGCACGTTGGACAAGAGAAATGTTTTTTCTTTCAAAAAAATAAAGCACACCTCCCAAAATGAGAATGAGTAGATAAGTTGTGCCTAGATATTCATTGGAGGCAAGGTAGTTGAGCCAGTTCCAAACTTGGGACGTCTCTACAACATTTTGAACTTGCGACTCCTTTTGTAATCCTGCTAGCAATTTGTCTAAATGAAGGATTTGGTAAGGTGTCAATATCAAAAGGGAAATGATCAAAGCAGTTGCGGCACAGACCGCTTTTTTCAAGACTTTCGTCAAGGATACCTTGTGAGTGAAAAAATAATACAAAACGATGCCAGCATAAGCAGGTAAGATTAACAAGCCTTGAGGTTTAGAGGCAATCGCTATGGCACAACCAATGGAGGCAAAGACAAGCATTTTTGTTTTTCCATTGGTCAAAAAAGCGGCAGATGCGATTAAGGCAAGTGTGCTTCCAAAAATCATTGGAGGTTCTGGGTGCATGACGGCAGAATGGAAAAGCACCCACCTATGCGTTCCAAACAAAACAGCACACAACAACGCAAATGCCTTGTTTTTTGTCAGTTGACTCACCAAAACATAAAACAAAATGACAGAAAGCTGGATTACAAGGCTGGAAGCCAAAAGCGAACCTTGCACAAACTCAGCAAAAGGAATCGGTGTGCCTTGTGAAAGCAAAGCACTAATGAGGTAGGAGAGATGAATATAAAAGGCAGTGTAGGCAGGGTGAATCAGCTCTAATGTTTGAAGGCTTTGCATTCTCAAAAGTCCTTTGACATGCAACCACTCGTCCCACCACATGTAACGGACTTCTCCCAAAGTGCTGTATTGAATCGTGACCATGTCAAAATTGAAGTAGTTGAAGAGGGCAAGAAAGCCCAATAACAACAAAAAATAGATTTGTTGAGATTTCAACATGGTGTGTTTAGGAAGACTCAATCTTGAAGTAAATGAGCCATTTTGTTAGTGATGAGGGCGTTGTGTCCCAGCTGTCGCCAAGAAAGATAAGATTGGATTTCTTTGGCAGTTGAGGCATCTTGAGGCAAAGGATTGTTAAAATCAGGGTCTGTCTTCCAACGGTAAATCCCTAGTAACTTATTTTCTGAGAAGGCATAGGCTTTTTCAGAGCGAAACCAAACGTTATCGCTAGCATCATACATCGCAAAGCCTTCAGATGAGGCAAAGAGGCTTTTGCCTGTGGAGCTAGAAAATGCCTCTAAGTTGAGTAAGTCTAGCAATGTTGGCAAGAAGTCCACCTGCCCGCCAACTTGATGATGAGTCTGGTTGGGAAGCGAGCCATCAGGTTTGTACATCCACAATGGAATCCATGCAGACTCTTGGTGCGATTCAGCATGTTTGGTGTGGTCTGCTACCACAATGAAGAGTGTGTTTTGATACCACGATTGCTTTGATGCCTTCTTAAAAAATTCTCCCAATGCCCAGTCTGTGTAATGATGACCATTGAACCATGGTGTGTCAAATTTTTTGAATTTGTCATCAGGCAGGACGTATGGTTCATGGGAGCTTAAAGTGAATGCTGTGATAAAAAAAGGTTGTTGTTGAGCGTTGGCTTCTTGGAGAGTTCGGTCAAAAAGATACTGGTCCCAAACGCCCCAAGTGCCATCAAGTTTGTCTTGGTAGTTTTCAAAATCATCACGGGTGATGACTGTGTCAAAGCCCGTGCTTTTAGCGTAGTTGTGCATGCCAACGCTGTCAGGAAAAGTCCCATGAACAAAAGTGGTACTGTAGCCATTTTTTTTGAGAATACGAGGCAAAGTGATGACAGGGTTTTGCTGGAAGGGACTCATCACAAAAGCAAATTTGTCGTAAGCAGGTAAGGAGGAAAGCAGTGCGCTCATTCCTTCCACAGAACGCACACCATTTGCAAAAAATCTGTCAAACAAAAGACCTTGACGGCTTAAACGATTGAAATTTGGGACAATGTTTGTGTCAGCCTCTGGATTCAATCGGGTTAAAAATGCACCAAGACTCTCCCAGACAATCAAAACAATGTTTGTATTGGGGCTAACAGAAAACGTTGGATTTTGAGAGGCTTTCCGTTGGCGATAAAAAGGGAGGTCATTTTTTGGGTAGTGTTGTGCTTCTTGAGTTTTGAGCAATGAGCGAACAGTGTTTTGGGCAACGTCAGGTGCAACATAGTCAAAAGGTTTGACGTGAGAAAACAACGTGAAACGCAAAGAGATAAACACAGGGTTTAGAGTGAGATGGCTGAGGCTATAACCATTGACCAAAGCATGTTGTGCGGTCAATGGTTTGGTTTGAAAACCCCCTCTGCCTAAAACCACAAAGACCAGCAAAAAAGTCACGTTTGCAGAAAGCCTTTTGAACCAATGGATTGGAGTGTCTAAACGAGCCATGACTTTTCCGCAGGCAGTGTAAGCATAAATTCCCCCCAACATACAAAGAATCGTGATGATGCTTGCTAACCTATAACTATCCCAGACCCCCAAGAACGCTGCCCCCAAGTTGTCCTTTGATGTGAAAATCTCAAAACTAATTCTTTGATGGGAGACACCATAGCAAATGAGGTCAGCCACACTCATCAGCAAAACCCCACTCCAAATTAAGCTACACAAAAAATAAAAAAAGACCAAAAGCCTCCCTTTGAGCCAAAAAAGCACAAGACCCAAAACTCCCAATGTCATTGCAATTGCTCCAAAGTCAAAGCGAATCCCATGTAAAAAGGCTTGTGTGAGTTCACCAAAGGAAAACTTCTCAAAATGCTCCCAATACTTCCAAAGGAACAAACTACGAAAGACCAAAAAAGTAAGAAACGTGGGAAAGATGAGAAGAGAGAGTCTTCTAATGATGTTGTTCATAGGTGTTTCCTTAGGTATGTAATGACTTTAAAATTTAAAACTTAAAATAGGCTAACAAAATTCTTGCATCTTTGGAAGGGTCAAGATAGGATTTTCTGCTTGGATAAACTCCTTTCCATATCTAAAGTTTGATGATTTTAGAAGGTGTTAAAATCATGCTACTGGGCATGACGACTGTGTTTTTATTTTTGTCGCTTTTAACAGTGGTCATTTCTCAATTTACCAATCTGCTCAAAGTTCCACCATCAGACAGACAAACCTCTGATAGCGTTGTCCCTGCTCAAGTCATTTCTGCTGCCATTGCCGCCTATGAAGATGACCATGCTTTACCTACAAATAAAATCCCCAAATGAAAAAACGTATTCCTTTCATGGATACCACATTTCGCGATGGTTTCCAGTCTTGTTTTGGTGCGAGAGTTCTCTCTGAGGACTTTTTGCCTGCTCTACAAAGTAGTGTTGAAGAAGGTTTAAGTTATTTTGAAGCAGGAGGAGGCGCACGCTTCCAAGCACCATTGTTTTATTGCAATGAATCCGCTTTTGATATGATGGACAAATTCCGTCAAACTACTGGAGCAGATGCAGAATTGCAAACCTTAGCAAGAGGAATCAGTGTTGTCGCATTGGAACAACAACCCAAAGACATCATTGACCTCCATGCCAAACTTTTCAAAAAGCATGGCATCACCACCATTAGAAATTTTGATGCTCTCAATGACATGCGAAACCTGAAATATTCAGGGGAGTGTATTACGAAGCATGGCTTGAAGCATCAAGTGACAGTTTCAATTATGGGAATACCGCCGGGCTGTCAAGGAGATGCTCATCACACAGACTATTACCTCAAAGTTATCAGAGAGATTTTAGATTTGGGAATCCCCTTTGATGTGATTGCGTTTAAAGATGCGGCAGGAACAACACCACCCAGAATCATCTATGACACCATCAAGCAGGCTAGAAAATTATTGCCTGAACAGACTGTTTTGCATTTGCATACTCACGATTCAGCAGGCATTGCCGTTGCCCAGAACTTAGCGGCGATTGAAGCGGGTGTGGACTTCATAGATTTGAGCAAAAGCCCTTGTAGTGGTGGAACTTGTCAAGTAGATATTTTGGTGATGAGTCATGCACTCCGTGATTCAGAATATGCCCTTGATGTTGACATGGACAAGATATTAAAGGCATCACAAGACCTTGAACATGCTTTGAAAGATTACATCATTCCGACAGAAGCCAGAGCTTCATCTCACCTAATCCAGTTTTCTCCTATGCCAGGCGGTGCTTTGACTGCCAATACTTTGATGATGCGTGAAAACAAGACGATTGATCGCTTTCCTGAAGTCATCAAAGCCATGTCAGAAGTTGTGAAAAAAGGGGGTCTTGGGGCATCGGTGACGCCTGTCTCGCAGTTTTATTTTCAACAAGCCTATCTGAATGTCATGCAAGGAAGCTGGAAAAAAATTGCCAAAGGTTATGGTGAGATGGTGCTTGGCTATTTTGGCAAAACCCCTGTCGCTCCAGACCCTGACCTTGTGAAATTGGCATCAGAACAACTTGGGAAACCTCCATTTGAAGGCGATCCAGTAGAAGGTTTGGAAGATGGGATTCCTAAAGCAAGCAAATTGTTAAATGAAAATCATTTGCAAACCACTGAAGAAAATATCTTCATCGTTGCCGCCTGTGGTCAAAAAGGTTTGGACTTCTTGATGGGCAAAGGTCAAGTGGCTGTGCCTAAAAAACAAGACTCTCAACCAGTGCAAGAGCAGGAAAAGCAGGAAGTCAAACTTCCAACACTTCCAGACAAACGAAGCTACACCGTTCGGGTTGATGGTAAAGCCTATGATGTTGTTGTAGAAGCAGGGAAAGTGAGTTCACAGCCTCAACACATTGCACCACCCCAGCAAGTAGCAGACCCTCTCCCCTCAACGAACCCAACGCAGTCAAAAGACTCTATCACGATAGAAGCACCCATGCCCGGTCATGTTGAAAAAATTTGCGTACAAACGGGTGAGGCAGTTCAAGCCAACGATGTAATTCTCATCATGGAAGCGATGAAGATGCAAAATGAAATTCGCTCACCTCAAAGTGGTACTGTGGAAAAAATTCTTGCTGAGACAGGCAAATCTGTTGCAGCAGGAGAGCCTTTAGTGCTTTTGAAGCCATGAAGAAAATCCTCCTATTGTTTGCTGTGCATGCGTTCTTCTTCAACATCTTGCATGCGGCTGAAGAGTTGATGTCTCCCGTTTCTGGCACACTCTCCAAAATTTACATTAAAGAACAACAAGCGATTTATCCTGCAGATTTGTTGTTTGAGGTTAAGACACAAGGTCAAGGCAAGGTCAAAGTTTTTGCAAGCAAATCAGGGTTTGTTTCCAAGATTCATGTGACGCCTCACCAACAAGTGAGACAAAGTTCCACTTTATTGACTTTTGAAGCTAAAGCTCTGATGACAGACCAACGTCAGAGTGATGAAGTCGGACAGAGTGAAACCGCATCGCTGGCTACTTTGATTCTCAAACTTTATCAAAGCTCTGGGATTGCTGCGCTGGTTGAAGGACAAGGTTATTCTTGGACAGAGGGGCTAGGTCGGCTTTTGATGATTTTTGTTGGAGGAGGACTGATTTATCTGGCAATCAAGAAAGGTTTTGAACCATTGCTTTTACTGCCTATCGGCTTTGGTTGTGTCCTTTCCAACATTCCTTTAACGGGGGTAACAGACCCTGGAGGGGTGCTTTACTATGCTTTCAATATTGGCATTCATTCTGGAGTTTTTCCTTTGCTGATTTTTATGGGAGTTGGAGCATTGACAGATTTTGGACCTTTGATTGCCAACCCTAAAACAGCATTGCTAGGAAGTGCGGCACAAATAGGAATCTTTGCCACACTCATTGGTGCGTTGTTACTAACTCAATGGGTGCCTTGGATCAATTTTTCCATTCAAGATGCGGCTTCTATCGGGATTATTGGCGGGGCAGATGGTCCAACTGCCATCTTCTTAGCGAATGAGCTTTCACCACGTTTGCTAGGTTCTATTGCTGTTGCTGCGTATTCTTATATGGCTCTTGTGCCGATTATTCAACCCCCTATTATGAAGGCATTGACCACACACAAAGAACGTCAAATTCCTATGGTGCAACAAAGGGACGTGTCTAAAACTGAAAAAATTATCTTTCCTTTAGTTTGTGTGGCATTGTGTGCGTTGCTTCTTCCTTCTGCAATTCCCTTGGTGGGTATGTTGATGTTTGGTAATCTTTTACGTGAAAGTGGGGTCGTTCAAAGGCTTTCGCAAACGGCACAGAATGAACTCATCAACATTGTGACGATTTTTCTTGGTTTAGGAGTGGGTAGTAAATTGTCTGCTGACCAGTTTCTTAATTTGGAGACAGCAGGTATTTTAATACTTGGAGCAGTTGCTTTTTCATTGGGAACAGCAGGAGGAATTTTGATGGCAAAGTTGATGAATTACTTTTCCAAAACACCAATTAACCCCCTCATAGGAGCGGCAGGTGTTTCGGCAGTTCCAATGGCAGCACGTGTTGTTCATAAAGTTGGGGCAGAAGCAAATCCACAAAACTTTTTACTGATGCACGCCATGGGACCTAACGTTGCAGGGGTTCTTGGGTCAGCTGTTGCTGCGGGGCTTTTGTTAGCACTGCTTTAAGAATAGTCTTGTCAGTCTTTGAAATTGAGGGTTTTGTGAATGGACTGGCTTTTTTAGAAAACCTTTGGTTTGACCCTTTGAGAAGAAGCCAAGAACCCTATGTTTGACTTTTTTAAAACGGATTCAGGTATTTTAAAAGACAAGTTATGATTTTAGTTGTTGGTGGAGCAGGCTACATTGGAAGCCATGTTGTCAAAGATTTACTGTCTGCAGGAAATGAGATTGTTGTTTTTGACAATCTTTCATCAGGTTTAAGAGAAAATTTGCAAGAGGACGCTACTTTTGTTCATGGAGACATCATGCGTCCTGAAAGCATCAGAGAGGTGTTTTCTGCCCATCAGGTGGAAGCCGTTGTGCATTTAGCAGCGTTGAAAGCGGCAGGAGAATCTATGGAATATCCACAACACTATGCCAATGCTAACTTAGTAGGCACAATTCATCTGATGAATGAAATGGTTAATGCGGGGGTCAGTCAGATGATTTTTTCATCAAGCGCTGCTGTGTATGGTGAGCCTCAATATTTGCCAATGAACGAAGACCACCCTCTTGAGCCAACTAATTTTTATGGACTGACCAAGCTACAAATTGAACAACTTTTGTCATGGTATGCTAAACTCAAGGATTTTAAATTTGTCGCACTCCGTTATTTCAATGCGGCAGGTTATGACCCTGCTGGAGAGATTGGGGGGCTTGAGTTAAATCCTAACAATTTATTGCCTGTCATTGCAGAGGTTGTCGTTGGTATTCGCGGGTGTGTGGAAGTTTACGGTGATGACTATGAAACATCTGATGGCTCATGTGTTCGTGATTATATTCACGTCTCTGACCTTGCAGATGCTCATACGAAAGCATTAGACTATTTGAGAAGACACGATGAAAGTCAGGTTGTCAATTTAGGAACGTCTATTGGTGTCAGTGTTTTTGAAATGATTGAGACTTTTAGAAAACTTTCAGGCAAACCGATAGAGTGTCAAGTCAAAGCAAGAAGGAAAGGAGACCCTCCACATTCATGCACAGGTTTTGAAAAAGCCAACCAAGTCTTAAACTGGTCTCCTCAACTTTCTGATAAAAATACGATTGTTCAAACGATGCTCCAAGCCTACTCAAAAAAGTTATGACTCAATTGATTGCTCAGTTATTTGACCATTGTAAACATCATTCTCTTGTTGCCAAAAGCTGGTTAGCGATGGCTGTTGGCTATGCCATCACAGTAGACCGCATCATCAAAAGTCGTGAAGTTGCTTATATGAATGCACTCATTCAGAGTATGGGGTCTGAACCTGAACTTGCCTTGATTAAAGATAAAATTTTGAAACATCATCAGCCTTCTCTTGACAAAGTTCCAGTTTTAGACCAGAGAACAACAGAGCTTCTTTTGAAGTGTATCATTCAAATCTGTGCAGTAGATCGTCAAATTCAATATGAAGAATTTCAGTACATTCAAAAAATAGGCTTGGCTTTAGGTCTCAGTTCTGATGAGTTACATCATCACATGAGCCAACACGTTGAAAGCGATGCACAACGTGCGTATTTTGATCAACTGATTTCTAAGACTGCACCTTAATCAATAGTATCAATGACTCAATTCTATCCGCACCAGCTGAGCTTTTGGATCATGCAAACTCATTTAAAATGGCTGTTAACCCCGACATCAAAAGACTATGTTTTCTGAAAATGCAAACCTACAGGCAACCAAGCTATTAAGTTCTTATCCCAAGAAAGTCCATGCACTTTTGCCGATGTTGCACCTTGCACAGCGGGAACATGGGGGCTTCCTGACAGAAGAATCCATGCAATATGTGGCAGACCTTTGTGAAACAACCATCACTCATGTCAGAGGAGTTGCAACGTTTTACACGATGTTCAAATTTTCACCTCCCGGACAATATCACCTGCAAATTTGCACCAATATTTCTTGTTCCTTGTGCGATGGCAACACCATACTACACCATGCAGAGAAGCGATTAGGCATTCATTCAGGGGAAACAAGCCAAGATAGTCAATTTAGCATTGAAGAAGTGGAGTGCCTTGGAGCTTGTGCTTACGCCCCTGCCATTGCTGTCAATGAAAAATACTACGGCAATATGACTACTGAACGATTAGATCAACTACTGGACGAATTAGCACAGGATTTTGAACAGGTCACTGTTGAAGACTTAGACCTCTCATCTCAAAAGAAAGATGACTTTTCTTTGCAAATGCCGGTGACTCTTCAAACTTCTCTTGCCAACCCTTATCGTTAAAAACACATGGAAGAAACACTTGTTCTTTTTAAAAATATTCGCCAAGCAGGGTATCAGGGAGACTTGGTATCTTATCAAAAAGCTGGCGGTTTTCATGCTCTCCAAAAAGCACTTCAGATGAGACCCGAAGTGCTTGTCGCTTTAGTGGAAGAATCAGGTTTAAGAGGTCGTGGGGGTGCAGGTTTTTCAACAGGCATGAAATGGGGCTTCATGGCAAAAAACACAGGCAAGCCTTCATACCTTGTCATCAATGCTGATGAAGGAGAACCCGGCACCTGCAAAGACCGTGAAATTCTAACCAAAGACCCCTTGCTGTTTTTAGAAGGGTTTGCCATTGGTTGCTATGCTTTAGGTTGTCATCATGGATACGTCTATGTCAGAGGAGAATTTGCTTATGCGATGAAGCGTCTGCAACAAGCCATTGACGAATGCTATCAAGCAGGATTTTTAGGCAAAGGCATTTTGGGTTCTACTTTTGACCTTGATGTGTTCATTCACCCAGGAGCAGGCGCTTATATTTGCGGAGAAGAAACAGCATTGTTGGATTCTCTGGAAGGCAAACGAGGTCAGCCCCGTGTCAAACCCCCATTTCCTGCTGTCTCTGGATTTGATGGATGCCCAACAAGCGTCAACAATGTTGAAACAGTGACCAATTTGCCTTTTATCGTGCAACATGGCGCAAAAGCCTTTCAAGAACTTGGCTCACCAAACAGTGCAGGCACACATCTTGTCAGTTTAAGCGGACATGTTAATCGTCCGGGAATTTATGAATTGAAAATGGGTGTGCCTCTCAAGGACATCATTTACGATTTAGGAGGTGGCATTAAAAATGGAGCTGCGCTGAAAGGGGTCATTCCCGGTGGGTCATCTTCTCCTGTTCTATTACCTGATGAAATTGAGATTCCTTACGACTATGACTCCCTTGCCAAAGCAGGAACAATGATGGGGTCAGGGGCAATCATTGTCTTTGATGAACACACGGATGTTATCAGTTTGTTGCACAGATTGATCGTTTTTTATAACCATGAGTCATGCGGGCAATGCACCCCGTGCCGAGAAGGAGGGAACTGGGCGAAGATGATTTTGCGTGATTTTAAGGAAGGCAGAGGGACAGAAGAAAGGCTTTTGAGACTCCAACGTGTTGGCAGAAGCATGATTGGCACAACACTTTGTGCATTAGGCGACGCGGCAGGCATACCAATTATGGCATTTGCCACAAAATTTGCTGGTGATTTCAGAAAAACGTTTAGCAAAGCCGCATAGATTCTACGTTCAACAACCATTGATAAAAACATGAGTCATCAATGCTATAATAAAGATTGTTTAGAACGGGAACAAAATTAGTCTAGTTGACATCGTTCGTTCCTCTGAAGGACTCAAAAGATTTAACTATTTTTAAGGATATGCCACAAATCTACATTAACGACCAGCCCTTTGAATTTGAGAAGGGAGAAAAGATTCTTGAAATTGCTAAAAAAACGGGAATTGAAATCCCTCATTATTGTTATCACCCTGCTCTTTCTATCGTGGCAACTTGCCGTATGTGCTTGGTAGAAGTGAAGGATATGGGAAATGGCAGACCTGCACCAAAACTGCTGACCTCCTGTTCTACTGATGCAATGGACGGCATGAGAATTTCTACCCAAACTCAAAGTGTCAAAAACGCCCGCGAGATGGTAATGGAAATGCTGTTGCTCAATCACCCCCTTGATTGTCCAATTTGTGACCAATCAGGAGAATGTTCCTTGCAAGATTATTCCAACAAATATGGTTCAGGTCGTTCTGAAATGGAATATGCCAAAAGAGTGTACGGCTGGAGAAACATCGGGACGTTTGTCGCACTAGAAAGAAATCGCTGTATTCACTGCACACGTTGCGAACGTTTTACCACAGAAATCACTCAAACTCATGAAATTGGTGTGTTCAATCGTAATCATCAACTGACTGTGGACACCTATCACGATGCTGAGATGGTCAATTTGTTTCAAGGAAATTTGGCAGACATCTGTCCTGTTGGAGCAATTACCGAACGAGAATTTCGCTTCAAAAAACGCGTCTGGTTTTTAAAAAAAGCAGCCTCCATTTGTACGGGTTGTTCAACGGGTTGCAATATTTCTGTGGAGGTGAATCAAAACAAAATTTACAGAATCAAGCCACGGGAGAATCAGGACGTCAACAAGTGGTGGATGTGCGATCATGGCAGGCTTGCTCATAAGAAGTTCAACAGCCATAAAGACCGTGTGATGATGCCCCAAGGTCGTTCTAACGGAAGTCTAGTACAAACAGGCTGGCAAGAAATTCAAGAGGCTCTTGTTGAGGTTTTGAAAGATTTTTCTGCCCTCCCAACAGAAGTCATGGCGTTGACAGACACTCATGCGAGTATTGAGGAAATGTATGCACTGCAAACCTTGATGAAGGAGGTTTTTCAGTCAGACCAAATCTTTTTTCCAAAAAGACACTGGACTCAACCTGACACAGGACGTTTTATTGATTCCATCATCACAACTGACAAAACTCCCAATCAAGCAGGAGCAAAGGCTCTTGGTTTAAAAGGAGATGAAAAAGACCAACAAATTCAAGAGGCTCTTGAATCTTCTCCTAAGCTGCTCATTGTGGTTGGCAACCCTCTGAAAGACCATTCTGATTTACAGAAAAAATTTGCGACAGTGCCATTGATTATTTGGATTGGAGATTTTACAAACGATTGGCTCAATATGGCTGATGTGGCTCTCCCCGGTCAAATTGCTGTTGAAAAACAAGGGTTGTTTCTCAATAAACATTCTAGACTTCAACAATTTGAGATGGCACTTTACCCCCCAGAAAAGACTAAACCGCAGTGGGAAATCATTACAAACCTTTTTGCTTGGTTTGGAAAACACGCCTTTTGGAAGACACGTAGCGAGCTACTGCAACATTTAAAGCAAAACCAAGAGAAGTGGAGCGATGTTTGTGAAGTGCCACAACAAGGCGTCATGTTTCAACCAACTCTTGTAGAGTCATCAAATCACAACCAAATTTCTTTGCATTAAACATGGTTCTGTTGTTTTTTTATTTTTTTGGTGTCTGTGTCATTTTAGGTGCTTTGGGGGCTATTTCTTTTCGTAATCCCATTTATTGCGGTCTTTCATTAGTCAGTTCGTTTGTTTCGCTTGGGGCAATTTACATTCTAATGAATGCAGAGTTTATTGCGATGGTGCAAATTCTGATCTATGCTGGGGCAATTATGGTGCTATTTTTGTTCATCATCATGTTGCTACGGATTCAGCCTAAAACTGAAAAAATCACTTTCAAATGGTATAAAATTGGCGGAATGGTTTTGGTAGGATTTTTTATGGTGCAAGCTATGGGAATCATCATGGTTGCCAAATGGAGCGACCAACGCGATATTTATTCTGTGCAATTCATTCAAGAAAAAGGATTTGTCAAGTTGGTTGGTGATTTTCTTTATGGAAAGTATCTTGTGCCTTTTGAAGCGGTCTCTCTACTTTTCTTGATTTCAGTCATGGGTGCTGTTGCGATTGCCAAACAAAAACCCAAAAAAACTTAACCCTCATGTTTGACTCAAAAGTTCTTGATGAACGACTCGTGATTTAGATGACAAGCTCATCAATGCCTGCGAAATCCATGCGTTCCAAATGCACTGACGTTGTTCCTGATTTAAGATTAAGCCTCTCAAACCCACTTTTCATTCAATCCATTCAATGATCTCCATTTTTTCACAATCATGATTCCTGCCGAATATACTCTGTTTTTAAGCATTGCTTTGTTTTCTATTGGAATTTTAGGAATGGTCACAAGACGCAATTTAATTGTTGTTTTAATGTCCGTAGAATTGATTCTCAATGCAGCAAACCTTGCTTTCATCACCTTTGCAAGGCAAATAGACTCGCTTGATGGTATGATGATGACCTTTTTTACAATCGTCATTGCCGCACCTGAAGTAGTTGTCGGGCTTTCTATCATCTTAGCCATTTACAGAAAACTAAATGACCTCAGCATTGAAAATTTAACTTTATTGTCTGAAAAAAAATGAGCAATATCAGTCTGCTTTTATTACTTCCTTTATTAGGTTTTCTCATCAATAGCATTGTAGGTCGTTCTTTGTCTCATAGGACTTCAGGGTGGATTGCCACTTTGGCAGTGAGCGGTGCATTTGTTCAAGCAGTGTTGCTCTTTTTCCAAATGAAGGAGTCAGGTTCTCCACTCAAAGAACATTTGTATCAATGGGTCATGCTAGGTGAGACAACATTTTCTGCAACTTTGGAACTCAATACTCTTTCTGCCCTGTTTAGCTTATTTATTACAGGCATTGCCTCATTGATTCATTTGTATTCTATTGGCTACATGTCAGAAGAGAAGGGAAGCTATCGTTTCTTTGCCTATCTCAATTTGTTCATCTTTTTTATGTTGACTCTTATCTTAGCAGACAATTTAATTTTACTTTTTGTGGGCTGGGAAGGGGTCGGTTTATGTTCATATCTTCTCATTGGTTTTTATTTGAACAAAGATGAGGCAGCAAAGGCAGGGCAAAAAGCCTTTATTGTCAACCGCATTGGTGATTTTGGATTTGTCATAGCTCTGATGGTCTTTTTTGCTTTTTTAGGGGGAGTCAGTTTTTCTGAAATTCTAGGAGGAAAATCTATTCTGGAGGCAACCCCATGGGCATTGAATTTAGGACTTTTGGGACTGCTTTGGGCAACTACTGCCAAGTCTGCTCAACTTCCCCTTTATATCTGGCTTCCTGATGCGATGGAGGGACCGACCCCCGTTTCTGCTCTCATTCATGCTGCGACTATGGTGACGTCAGGGCTATACCTGATTGCAAGATTAAGCGAGCTTTTCATTCTCTCACCCAGCATCATGCAACTCATCTTTTTTGTGGGAATGCTGACAGCATTATTGGCAGCATTGATGGCAATCACGCAAACAGACATCAAAAAAGTACTGGCATACTCTACTGTCAGCCAGTTAGGGTATATGTTTATGGCGATGGGAGTTGGTGCGTTCACAAGCGGAGTCTTCCATGTTCTCACCCATGCGTTTTTTAAAGCTCTCTTATTTCTTGGTGCGGGTGCGGTTATTCATTCTTTACACCATGAACAAAATTTATGCAAGATGGGAGGGCTTAGAAAGAAGTTGCCGTTTACTTATTTGATGATGTTGTGTGGAACTCTTGCAATCGCAGGCATTGCGCCATTGAGTGGTTTTTTTAGTAAAGATGAAATCTTGTGGCACATTTGGAACTCTCAATGGAAACCATTTTGGTTTGTGGCATGGGGAACTTCTTTATTGACGGCATTTTATATGTTCCGACTGTTCTTTCTGACGTTTGGAGGAAAATCAAGGCTTGACCCAAAGAAATTGTTACATGTTCACGAATCACCATATACAATGAGAATCCCTCTTGCTCTTTTGGCTGTCTTGGCAGTTTTTGGGGGATTTGTTGGCATTCCTCATATTTTTTATGCACCACATTTTTTAAATTTGTATTTTGATGGAGTCTTTCCTGAACAATTCATCTCTGGTAGTGCCGTTGAAGAGATTGTTTTAATGGCGTCTTCTGTGTTAGGTGCTGTCTTTGCTGCATGGTTTGCCAAATCTCTCTATGATACAGAGTTGAACAAAGTAGCTCATTTGCAGACAAAGTTAGTAGGTCTGCATCGCCTCTTATTCAACAAATTTTATGTTGATGAACTCTACCAAATTGTCATAGTGTTGCCTCTTCGTTATTTTTCAAAGTATATTTTGTACAAAATTTTGGATTTTTTTGTCATTAATGGTATCATTGTGACTTTTGCTACATTTTGTAAACAAAGCGCAAGAGGTTTACAAGTTGTAGTCGGTGGGTCTATCCAACAATACATCATGTTTTTCATGTTGGGTGCTGTTGTGATAGGTTGGTATCTTATTTTTATTTAACTACTCCATTTTTATCTTATGAAATCGTTACAATTTTTGATACTTGGTTCGTTCTTTTTTGTTCTTTCAGGCTGGGTTTATGCACAAAACATTAAAGTTGCAGTTGTGGACATGAATCGTGCTTTGAATGAATCACAAAAAGGCATACAGATTAAAAATTCACTAGAATCTAAAGTCCGTTCTCGCCGAGAAGAGTTGAATTTAAAAGGGCAAGACCTTCGCAGAGAAATTGCAGAGTTGCGTAACAATTTGCTTCTCACCCCAGAGGCAAGACAAAAGAAAGAGCAAGAATTGCTTCAGCGAGAACAAGAGTTTCGCAGAGAAACCCAACAAATTGAAGCGAGTTTGCGGCAAGAAGAAAGGCGACTCACTCAAGCCGTGTTTCAGGAACTAAGACCAACTATTCGCACAATCAGCCTTAAAGACGGATACGACTTCGTGCTTGAAAAGAATGCAGCCCAAATTATTCTATTCAGCCGTTATAGTTTTGAGGATATTACACAGAAGGTCATAGATCAGTACAACACTTTACAAGTGCCTGTTCAAGAGTCGGATAAATCTTCAAATTGAAAAATATGATGCTAGATTTCAAGCAAATCCAAGATGCTATCCCACACCGCTATCCTTTTTTGCTATTAGACCGTGTTTTAGAGGTGAAGGAAGGGACGTACTGCAAAGCAGTCAAGAATGTTTCAGGGAGCGAGCCTTTTTTTCAAGGACATTTCCCTAATAATCCTGTGATGCCAGGGGTCTTAATTATAGAAGCACTGACTCAAGCGGCTGGCATTGCTATTTCTCAATCCAAAGCGAATCCAAGTGATGTTGCGTTTTTACTTGGAGGAGTAGATTCTTCTCGTTTTAAACAACCTGTCGTTCCTGGTGATCAGTTGATTCTTGAGGCGTGGATTCTTTCTGAACGAAAAAGTTTTTGCTTCATCAAAGGTGTAGCTTGCGTGAATGAGCAGGTTGTAGCAACTGCTGATGTGAAGTTGAAACTCATGATCGCATCATAAGATTTTGAAGTTAGGAATTTGTATGTGGAATACTGAAGATGCTGAAAGGGTTGCAAAACTTGCAGCATTGGAACTAAATGAGAATGAAAAGCAACAATTTGCAAAACAATTTTCAGAGATTTTGGAGTATTTTCAGATGTTGGATCATTTGGAAATGACAGAACAAAACAAAGACCGTGATGAAACGTCTATGCAACTTTTTCGTCAAGATGTTTCTGTAACACAAGAAAGCACACCTGAATCTTTTAGTCCTTCTGTTGAAAATGGTTACTTCTATGCCCCAAGGGCATTTGATTCACCTGATTAAATCCCATCACTTCCAAGCTAGTGCTTTTCTCTTTGCTCTCATCATTCATTTGCTCTTATTTTCACAATTCAATTCATGGTTAAGCCAGACTCGTTCTTCTACTCCTGACGACACCATCTTGATTGATTTTTCTGAAACATCTGTCATACCTCCTGAAACAATCAATCCTACACCCCAAAAAAAGAAAGAAGTCCCTCCTCCACAGACTGCCCCAAAACCTTTAACTCCAAAAGACAATACTCTTAAACAGACTATTCCAAAATCCTTAACTCCAAAAGACAACACCCCTAGAGAAGTTCCTCCAGAGAAAAAAGAGACACCTCCTAAAGAAGTTCCTCCTCCACCACTCAAAGAAGTCAAGCCCATTAAAGAAGACGAGGTTCTGTTAAATCGTTTGATTCCAGAAGATGAAAAGAAAAAGCTGAGTATCAAAAACCTCAAGGCAGCAGAAGCGGCACCCCGCCTGATTCCAGAACCAGCCCCAAAACAATCAGTCAAACCTATACAAAAACCTCAAAAAGAAAAAATCCTTTCCCCTCCTCAACAAAGAAGAAGCAATACTGTCAAAGCTAAAGAATTATCTTTACAACAAAAACCAGAAATCCAAAACCAAGCGAAGCCTTTAGAACAACCAACTGAGACAAAAAATGATTTACCAAGCACTGCACAACAGTCTGAAATCAAAGAACCTTTACAGCAACAAGAAGAAAACACAAACCAGACTATTCGCCAAAAGGTTTCTCCGAATGATTTACCAAGCACTGCACAACAGTCTGAAATCAAAGAACCTTTACAGCAACAAGAAGAAAACACAAACCAGACTATTCGCCAAAAGGTTTCTCCGAATGATTTACCAAGCACTGCACAACAGTCTGAAATCAAAGAACCTTTACAGCAACAAGAAGAAAACACAAACCAGACTATTCGCCAAAAGGTTTCTCCAAATGATTTACCAAGCACTGCACAACAGGCTGAAATCAAAGAACCTTTACAGCAACAAGAAGAAAAAACAAACCAGACTAATGAATTACCCCAAATAGCAGATGAACCCACAACCGAGGGAAAAGGTCAACAACAAAATCTACTTGCACCGTTAGCTGAAAATTATTTATTTTCTGAACAACCAGCAAATTCAACCCCTAAAATTAGCATTCAACCTCCACAAGACGGAATCCAAAATGGAGCTTGGGAGACAAACAATCGGAACTTTTACCAGCTTAATAACTATAATTGGCAGTATGAATCTTACATGGGATACTGGGCAAAAATCTTGATTGCACACTGGGAAAACTCTCCGCCCACTGATTATATTTCGGGACAAGTGCCACAAGGTGGAACTGTCCAAGTCAGCGTCACACTGGACCAACATGGGGACTTAATCAGTTATGAGGTGTTAAACTATGATGTCAGTACTTTGATGGTCAATTCTGTATTAGATGCTGTGATTGGTGCGGCAGATTTATCAGATTTGCCTGAAGACTTTGAAGAAAAGTATTTGATTGTGACTTTTAACTTTGTATATCCTTCAATATTTGATTTTTAGGCGTAAATTTTGCTAATTTTTTGAAAAAATGCTGTTTTTTGTCATGTCTTATCTTAATTTTTCATCTCAAAATACTCTAATACACCGTTGACTGAATCAACTCTCACTTTAAAATCAAATTGGAAGAGCTAACAGGAACAGAAAAAATTACCATTGATGTAGATGACAAAAGCCAGATTGTGAGTGAACATCTTTCTCATTTTCAAGCGAAACTAAAAGAAAAAAAACAAGGCTTTGGACAAAAACCGCTCAAGCTGGATAACATTGGAAATGTTCCGGGTTTAATTGATACTTGGAGAAACGATCTAGAAATCCGCCTTGAAGAGATTGAACTCTGGCAATCTAAACACTTTTTGGTCAAACAACTGTTGCTTTTGTTCAAAAAAAAACACTCACCCGGTTTATTTGCCCAGGATTTGCTAGCCTTGCACCCTACCAAAAAATCTAAAGACTTAGTCAAGATTCTCAAGTCTGATCCCCAAGATATTGAAACTCGCATAGAACTCGTGTCCCATGTTCTAAGAAGTGGTCGTGAATTTTCTGTGGATCAATTACGGATTTTGCTACTTCAGTCATTGCTTTGTTCCACTTATGGACGTTTTAGTAGTCTTGTGTTGCAAAAAACATTAAACATTCAGCATGTTTATTTCCAAAAAGTGATTTCTCGTTGCAAAACAGAAATCAAATCTGTTCAAAGAAAGTTAAATTCACCGGGGAGTGCAACTGGCACTGCTAAAAATGTGTATCAGTTGAATCGCAAGCAGTTGGAAGAATACATACAAGGAATGGAGATCAATGTTCAACTCTTGACAAGTTATCAACAACACAGTCAACAAATTTTAAGAAGTATTCCCCTGAAGCATCATTTTGTGACGGAAAGTCAAATTCTTGATTTTGTACTTGAGCAAGATAGTGAATCCCGAAATGAAAAAAAGCAGAATCTTGTCAAGTCTGCAGTTCATGTGTTGCAACTCCTTCGTGGTATTCAAATCTTAGAAAAAGAAACGTTGAAGTTTATTGATATTCTCAAAAAGATAGAGCCAGACACACCTGCTATTTATCATATTGAAGCTAAAATTTTGACAAGCCACATTTTCAGTCGCATCACTCAAATTCAAAACGGGATTGAAAATAAGGAAACCATTGAAGAAATCAAAGCTCTTTTCCGTCAAGTGCATTCGTTGTATGGTCAAGCAATTAAAAAAATTGGATTCAAACCAGCTGACAAAACAGAAGAGGCAGTCATTATCTCCTATGCCAGTTTTATCCATTATTTTTGCCAAGCCATTCGCTATTATCTTCGTATGACTGTCCCCCATGAATGGCTTTGCTCACTACTAGAAAAAACAATCTCTCGGCTACAAGTCCTCCAAGAAACAAAAGCAACTGTCACTTTGATTTCAGATTTAGAACGTTGCTTACATCAGAAGACAGAAGGCGATTGATTGATGCCATTGACTGACACTTGCAGAAAAATCGTTTAAACTCCCAAAACTGCCAGTTTCGCCAATCCTTGGTTAAACTGAAACCATGCGTTTTGCTTTGCATTGAGATTTAAAGGGATTGTCTCGTGAGCCAGACCTTTTAAAATATCTGCGACCAATCCGCACAGCACATTTTTGGGTCCGCATTCTATAAAAATTCTGATGCCTTGTTGATACATGGTTTCTATTTCTGTTTTAAAAAGAACAGAATTGACCATCTGCTTTTGCAAGAGTTCAGAAGCACCGCTTTGAGGATATTCTTGACCTGTTGTATTGGAAAAGACTGGAGTGTGAGGATTTTGAAAGTTGACTTTTTGAATAGAAGTAGCAAAAGGTTCTTGAGCAAATGCAACTAAATTGGTATGAAAAGCAGCAGAAACAGGCAGAGGAATCACTTTGAGTTTTTGTTCTTTGAGCTTCTCCTTGGCATGCTCAATCGCTTTTGTTGCACCTGCTACCACAACTTGGGAAGAAGAGTTGAGATTTGCAATTTGCACATCAGGCAGTTCCTTGACAATCTCTTGCACTAATTGAGTCTCACCTTTGACGGCAACCATCGCACCTGCATCAAAATTTGACTCGTCCTTAGCCCTCATCACACGACCTCTCTCTTTTGCCAGAAACAAATACGACTCATCATCTAAGTAACCACCTGCCCAAAGTGCTGTGAGTTCACCAAAGCTATGTCCTGCAAAAGCGTCTGCTTTGACTCCATATTTTTTCAAAAGATGAAATAAGCCCACACTCAACACACCAATCGCAGGTTGTGCATTTTCTGTTTGGGTCAACTGAAGTTCCTGTTTTGATTTCTCTTCTTTGTCATCGGTCAAATTTGGAAAAAGGACGTTGGACAGTTTGACTCTGCCATCTTTTTCCATCATAGAATCAAGAGATTTCAACGCCTCTGCAAATTGGGGTTCATGTTCCTGTAACCCCTCGCCCATGTTGACATACTGTGACCCTTGACCTGGGAAAAGAACAGCAATTTTGTCAGAACGAGAAAGCCCCCTCTGACGATAAAAAATGCCTTTTCGTATCTCAAAAGACTCTTCTCCTTGCTTGTTAGTCAATTCAGAATGTGCTAGTTCCAAAAATTCTTTGACTTGTTCAAGGGAAGAAACAGCAAATCCAAGGCGATGCTCATCAGGGGAAAGGACTTGCGTTTTTTGCTGAATCTCCTCCCAAGTCTCTTGAGGAGAAGATTGGATTTTTTGAAGCGTGTCTTGCAAGAGTTGTAAAAGATTCTTTGCAGAATCTGCAGAAAAAACAGCATAAGAAAATGTCATACTCTAGCCTTTCATAGAAGAAGGAGGGTTTTAGCAAACGAAGAGTTGTCAGAATGAATTGGAGCTTAGAAATCGTTACGCATAAGGCTATGATATGCTCCATCAGATGTAATAGAACCACATGTTCCAAAACCTGCCTGCTTGCCTAAGCCTTCTTGAATTTCTAATAATCGGTTGTATTTGGCAATCCGATCACTGCGGCTAAGAGAACCTGTTTTGATTTGTCCGCTTCCCGTAGCAACGGCAAGGTCTGCAATAAAAGTGTCTTCTGTTTCACCACTACGATGTGAGATGATGTAATTCCAACCTGCATGACGACACAGGTCAATACAAGAAAGGGTCTCTGATACAGTGCCAATTTGGTTGACTTTAATCAAAACGGCATTAGCTGCCCGTTTGGCAATCCCTTTTTCAACAAAGCTGGTATTAGTCACAAACAAGTCATCTCCGACAATCTGTACTTTTTCACCAACTTCTTGCATCATGGCACTGAAACCTGACCAATCATGTTCATTAAGAGGGTCTTCAATAGAAACAATCGGATATTTATTGAACCAATCTTTGTAAAGGTCAATCATTTCACGGGTGCTTTTTGTCCCTTGACCTGATTTATGTAGGTCATACTGATTATCTTTATAAAAGGAGCTTGCTGCCGCATCAATGGCAATGACAATCTCACTGCCTGCCTCATACCCTGCTTTTTCAATCGCTTCTACCAAAATTTCCAATGCTTCTTCATTGCTTTTCAAGTTAGGAGCAAATCCACCTTCATCACCAACACTTGTTGCATAATTCTTTTTGTGTAGAATTTTTTTGAGAGTATGAAAAACCTCTGCACCATAACGCAACGCTTCCCTAAAATTTGGAGATCCAACTGGCATAATCATAAATTCCTGTAAATCTACACTATTGTCTGCATGTTCTCCTCCATTGATGACATTCATCATTGGCACTGGTAACCTGTAACTGCTACATGCTCCAAGATATTCATACAATTCAAGATTTGCAGACTTGGCAGCAGCACATGCAGCAGCCATAGATACGCTTAAAATTGCATTAGCTCCCAACTTCTTTTTGAAAGAAGTTCCGTCTAAATCTAGCATCATTTGGTCAATCAACCCCTGCCGATTCACTTCTACTCCAGCTAGTTTTGGTGCAATGGTCTTATTCACATTCTCCACAGCATCTAAGACACCCTTGCCCAAATAACGTCCTGCTTCCCCGTCTCTCAATTCTACCGCTTCATTCTCTCCTGTTGATGCACCAGAAGGAACAGATGCCACCCCGACAGTGCCGTCATCTAATTTGATGAATGTTCGTATTGTAGGATTCCCACGAGAATCTAAAATTTCAAGTGCATGAATGCTTTCAATAGTTGCAAAGGTTTTTCGTAATTTGTGATGTTTCATATATTTGACTCCGTCAAAAATGGTTGTTCAAAGGACAATCGGTTGTGAATTGACTGACTCACAACAAGAGGCAAGATTATGATACTTATGAAAAATGAGCAAGTGATTTTATACCCAAAAAATTTGGCAGTGTTCACTTGGTGTTGGCATGATATTTTTCAAGTCTTTTATAGTCAAAGAAAAGTTTGAGAGAGAGTTCCAGCATGTCCCAAGTTTTAGAATGTCGTTTAGATTTTCTCATAAAACGAGCTAGGTGATCTCTGATGGAAGAATGAGAAGATTCCATGAGATGAGTATTTCTCTTGCCTATTTCGTGGTTCTCTGGAATTTGTAATTGAGCAAATGTGACTTGATAGCATGAGTTGGCATCGGTATAGATCGTCTTCATTCTAGGTCGCTGTTCTTTGACTAGTGCATACAACTTTCGCGCAGCTGCCAATCCTTTGCCTATCACAAAGGCCATCACACATTGCTCCCTACGAGAGTCTGCTGTCCAGACGGCTACTCTTTGACTTTTTTTTGAACAAAAGTATAGATCTCATCCATCTCTATACTATCTACTTGCTCTTGGAAATTTGGTGCGTCTTTTGGGAGTTGAGACACTCTGGCTTTTTTGATCCAGTTGAGAACTGAAGTTGGAGACACCTGCACAAAACGAGCTATCTTTCTGATGCCTACACTATTGACATACATCTCTAAGGCTTGACGCTTGTTCTCTAGTGGGATTCTCAAACCATTTGAACTGAACGACCTCCCACATGATTTGCAAGACTATCTCTGCACTCCTTTGCAACTTCCATTCTTGATGTCATTCTGACTTCCACAATGATGACAACTTCTCATATTCATTCCTCAAATTTACTCTCACATGCAATAACAACAACAAGTGAACACTGCCTTCAATGAAGCGGTGCTTGCGCAAGCAAGCGGGGTAGTCACGCCTTTTCTCTTTCCATTCTGTCTTTAAATTTGTTATGATTCTGGTTTTAACCTCCCACGCATAGACCAATGGAAACCGCTTTACTTTTTGACACACTCAAAACTTCTAAACATTTGCAAGCTGCAGGTTTTGAGCAAGAACAAGCAGAGGCATTGACCGAAGAATTTAAGTCTGTTGTAGAAAGCAACTTTGCAAAACTTTCTACCAAAGACCAAGTTTCTAGTTTAGAGACAAACCTTAATCAAAAACTGGAGCAAAAAGCCACTAAAGAACAAGTTTCTAGTTTAGAGACAAACCTTAATCAAAAACTGGAGCAAAAAGCCACTAAAGAACAGTCTGTTCATTTGCAAGAACAGCTTGAGCAGAAAGCCACTAAAGACCAAGTTTCTGCTTTAGAGACAAACCTTAATGGGAAAATCTCTAGTTTAGAGGAGAAACTGGAACAGAAAGCCTCTAAAGAACAAGTTTCTAGTTTGGAGAAAAATCTCAACGAAAAAATATCTCACTTGGAGGAACAGCTTGAGCAGAAAGCCACCAAAGAACAAGTCGCTAGTTTGGAGAAGAATCTCAACGAAAAAATGTCTCACTTGCAAGAACAGCTTGAGCAGAAAGCCACCAAAGAACAAGTCGCTAGCTTAGAAGAGAAACTTGAGCAAAAAGCCACCAAAGAGCAGGTTCTTTATCTGGAAGCCAATCTCAGTGAGAAAATTGACAGCAAATTTAAATTGTTGTCATGGATGGTCAGTTTTGGCATTTCTTTAAATCTGATTACACTTGGGGTCATGTTAGCCTTTTTGTTTGCTTTTCTTCCCGCCTCCAAATAAATTTTCTATCTTGAAGGAACTCAAAATTCCTCTCCTCTTCCTCCGTCATTGCGGGCTTGACCCGCAATCTCATCTTGTTTTTTTAGATTCCGCATCAAGTGCGGAATGACTGATGACGTTGGCAGACTTGCCCTTTCGTCATGTCTCACTTTAAAAACCGTCATTGCGGACTTGACCCGCAATCTCTATTGACGGCTGTTTCATTCCCCTTTGACAAGAGGGGTGTCCCAAAGGGACGGGGTGTTTCAAAAAAACTTTTTTCACTTTTTTAAAAACTTTTTTCGTTTTTTCCTGATGTCGCTGCACGCCTTATGTTTGCTTGCCTCCCAACTCTTCAACCAGCAAAAAATCCACACTCAACACACATTTTTGACCTGTTTCATTCAATTTTTTTTCATTCGGGGCTTGCCTTTTTTTTTTGTCAAAGTAAAATAACACGCTTACCTATCTCAGCGTCTTGATTTGACATGAAACAGATCATCATGCTCGGAAGATTTTTATCCTCATTTTAGTCTTTTGGTTCAAATCAAGACCGCCTCTGAGATAGACCCCGCTCAAAGAATCATTGGGATTTTTTGGGCTGCCATTAACCTAACCTATTTTGAGAAAGGTAATCTATTATGATGCGTTTACTTAAACATTTGAAAAAGTATGCTCCCCTTGCGCTGATTGCTTTCGCAACAGCTTGTGCCAACGACAGCGACTCCTCAAGCAGTAGCAGCAGCGATACCCCTGCTGCCAATACTCCCGGAGGAAACGATGACGGTGGCAATGATAACAACAACGATGACGATGATGATGACGACCCATCTGTTCTAAACGGGCAGACACGCACTGCCTTCAACCCAGGCACCACGCTTGCTGATGCCAACTGCAACGGCTTTGGTGGTGTCAAAATCACAGGCGTTTACAACGATGCCGGAACAGAGATTGACACTAGCAAAGTCCAATACATCTGCGACTATGCCTTTGAATATAACTTCACTGAAAATTTCAACGGTACTAAGCCAGATAGCGGTGATAATGCTAGCACATCCCCTACTAAAGTAGTCACAGGAGCAGACAGCTTGTTCTTCAACTACAATAAGGATGTCACAGCACGCAATGTTGCCAAAGTCAAAGGCGCTGACGTCACAGAACTGGCACAACTCCACCCTGAAATCACTGAAGCCATCACCGCTTTCTACAAAACGACTGATGGTGATGTCATCATCAACTCAGGAGAAGATTGGTTCTATCTTAAAGATGGAATTGCAAGGAAATACGATTTAACACTTGCAACACCAACTATCACTTACGCTGCTAAAGACGGTCTCTTTGTGATTAAGTCTGCTGCAGGAGCTGATAATGGCACCGTTGTTTTTCTTAACAAAGATGGCACAGTCAATGATTTAGAAGCAACTGGTTTAAGCTTTGGAACAACAGCAGCAGTAGAAGGCGACTTTATCGGAGCAGTTGCGGAAAACACACTGTTTGTGACTGTCAACGAAACGGGGGCGACATGGTTAGACAAAGTTTACTGGGCAGATGGAACAAAAACTGCTGACTTTGCTCAAGATGGAGGAAGTACTGCTATTGCCACTGCAACAACAAAACTTTTTGCTGCAAAAGATGGTGCTTTTGTCATTGATGGTGCAAATGGTGCCAGCCAAGCTGTCTTTGTTAAATCAGCTGACGGTACTACTGTTGAATTAGAAGACACATCTGCTATTGACCTAAAAGGTGCTGTAGCTGCTGAAATCATTGGGGTAGTTCCAGATGGAAGTAACACCTTGATTGTCACTGTTAATAAAACGGGGGCAACATGGTTAAACAAAGTTTACTGGGCAGATGGAACAACAGCTACTGACTTTGCTCAAGATGGAGGAAATACTGCTATTGCCACTGCAACAACAAAACTTTTTGCTGCAAAAGATGGTGCTTTTGTCATTGATGGTGCAAATGGTGCCAGCCAAGCTGTCTTTGTTAAATCAGCTGACGGTACTACTGTTGAATTAGAAAACACATCTGCTATTGACCTAAAAGGTGCTGTAGCTGCTGAAATCATTGGGGTAGTTCCAGATGGAAGTAACACCTTGATTGTCACTGTTAACAAAGCAAATGCAACATGGTTAAACAAAGTTTACTGGGCAGATGGAACAACAGCTGCTGACTTTGCTCAAGATGGAGGAAATACTGCTATTGCCACTGCAACAACAAAACTTTTTGTTGCAAAAGATGGTGCTTTTGTCATTGATGGTGCAAATGGTGCCAGCCAAGCTGTCTTTGTTAAATCAGCTGACGGTACTACTGTTGAATTAGAAAACACATCTGCTATTGACCTAAAAGGTGCTGTAGCTGGTGAAATCATTGGGGTAGTTCCAGATGGAAGTAACACCTTGATTGTCACTGTTAACAAAGCAAGTGCAACATGGTTAGACGGAGTTTTCTGGGCAGATGGAACAACAGTTGATGACTTTGCTGAAGTGACAGGCTTGGCAGCATCTGCTTCAACAACAACAAAGTTTGTTGCAGCAAAAGATGGTATTTATTTCTATGACGCAGCAGATACAGACCAACTCTATTGGATAGACCAAGCAGGAGCTGTCAAAAGTGTTTTTGGAACTTTGACAAGTAATGCTTCATTGAATGCTGCCAATACGGATTACATAGTAGTTGATGACAAAATTTATATGGCTGATGATTCTGGAAAATACAGCAAATTAGCCATTGCAGAAGGTGCTGCCGATGCTGATGATGCCGCTCCTGCAGTAGAAAACAACAACTCATTTGCCATAGAAGCAGGCAAGTATGCCGTGCATTCAGATGACTTGTATTTCAGCTATGACAAGAAGTTGTATGTTCACGGGGCGCTTGACAGAGCAGGCGTTACAGAAATTGCCACTTCAAACAGTGCAGGTTCTGTTGCAGACTTGGACGTCAAGTCTCTGACTGTGAGCGGTAACAATGTTTACTTCTCTAATTCAGAACAAACCTACACCTTTGATGCCACTCTTTCTACAACCGATAGTGCAGGAAAGGTTGAAATTGTTGCAACTTCTATGGTTGCTGGTTCAGCAAAAGCAGACTTGACCAGCTTGACTGTGGTGAACAACAAACTTTTTGGTCTTGATGGTGGAAATGTGAAGTATGTGAAAAGCTTTGCAGATGGCTTTGAGGAGGTCAAAGATTCTGCAGACACTCCAGCTGACCTTGCTAGCATCACTGCCATTCATGCACTAGGGAATCAGTTGATTGCAGTGAAAGCAGACAAGCTGTACTCAGTGTCTTCTGCGGCCACTCCCGTTGGAAAAGAAATTGAGGTAGAGGCTGCCAAAGATGGTAATCTTGCAGCAGTTGACAAAGCATCAATCACACCAACCAACCTTGCTGTTGCAGGAGATGTGTTATTCTTCACACATGATGGTGGTGGAGTTTGGTTGACTAAAGGTACAACAGAGACCACCAAACGAGTTGTTAAAACTGCCGCTAATGGCAGCAAAGTTCATGTTGGATGGGATTTAGATGCAGAAGGCAACAAAGCAGTCAAATCTGGTAATGATTACTACACTCTTGCTGGTGGTGCTTTGTATTGGGTAGATGGAGACAATGGAACTGCTGTAAGAGCCTCTGCTTCTACTAGAAAACTTGGTGTGGAATCTGTTCAAGGACTCATGAAAATCAAAGTGGGAACTGCCGATGCGATTGCTGTGACAACCGAATCAGGTGCTGTCAAAGTCTTGGTTGGTTGGAAAGGTAAGCCAAAGAATAAGTTTGTCAATGTCAACACTGGTGGAACTTGGAACACTGCCAATCCATACTGGGTTGATGGAAAACTTTACTTCACAGGTTCCAATGGTCTGGGTCGTGAGTGGTATTATGGCTCAAAAACACAGTAGTCGTTGACCCTTCGTTTTTAACCTCTTTTTACGACCTTCTTTTGTCTTTCTGTTCAACAGCAGGAAGACAATCAAGAAGGTTCCCATCATTGCGGGCTTGACCCGCATCTCACTCTTTTCTCTTTCTTCCCTTTTTCTTTTTCTATTTTGTCTTTGAATCTGTTATGATTCTGGATTTGGCATTCTCAATCATAGACTGATGGAAACCGCTTTGCTTTTTGACACACTCAAGACTTCTAAACACTTGCAAGCCGCAGGCTTTGAACAAGAGCAAGCAGAAGCATTGACCGAAGAATTTAAATCTGTTGTAGAAAGCAATTTTGCAAAACTTTCTACTAAAGAACAGATTTCTAGTTTAGAGACAAATCTTAATGAAAAACTGGAGCAAAAAGCCAGTAAAGATGACATTCAAAATGTCAGAGATGAACTCAAAGATGACATTCAAAACGTCAGAGATGAACTCAAAGACGTCAAAGATGAACTCAAAGAAGACATCTATTCTTTGAAAGGAGAGCAAAAACTCCTGAAATGGATGGTGGGTTTTGGCATCTCTTTAAATCTGGTGACACTTGGAGTCGTGCTAGCCTTTTTGTTTTCTTTTCTTCCTCCTGCCAAATAAAATCCCTGTTATTGATCACTTTGATAAACGATTTTTGTTTTTTGAGATTCCGTGTCAAGCACGGAATGACTAATGAAGTTGGCAACCTTCGCATTTTCTTTATTCCCCTGTCATTGCTTACCTTGACCCGCAATCTCTCTTCTTTTTTCTCAATCTTCCCTTTTTCTGACTTTCTGATTCTTTTTTTCCCTTTGCCAAGGGCAGTGTTTAGTTGGTATTGTCATTGCATGTGAGAGCGAATTTGAGGAATGAATATGAGAAGTTGTCATCATTGTGGGAGTCAGACTTATACGAAGAATGGAAGTTACAAAGGAGTTCAAAGGTCTCGTTGCAAGTCATGTCAGAGAGCATTCACTTCAAATGGGTTGAGAATCCCACTAGAGACGAAGCGTCAAGCCTTAGAAATGTATGTCAATAACGTAGGCATCAGAAAAATAGCTCGTTTTCTCAAGGTGCCTCCAGCTTCAGTTCTCAACTGGATCAAAAAAGCCAGAGTATCTCAACTCCCAAAAGACGCACCCAGTTTCCGTGAGCAAGTAGATAGTATAGAGATGGACGAAATCTACACTTTTGTTCAAAAAAAGCCAAAGAGTAGCGGTTTGGACAGCTTATTCTCGTCAAGAACAATGCGTGATTGCTTTTGTGATAGGCAAAGGATTAGAAGCTGCCAAGAAGCTGTATGCACTCGTCAAAGAACAGCGACCTAGGATAGAGACGATTTACACCGATGCGAATTCTTGCTATCAAGTGGCATTTGCACAACTTCAAATTCCAGAGAAGCATGAAATAGGCAAAGACAAGACTCATCTCATTGAATCTTCAAACTCTTCTATCAGAGATCACTTAGCTCGCTTCATGAGAAAATCTAAACGACATTCTAAAACTTTTCACATGCTCCATCACTCTCTCAAACTCTTCTTTGACTACAAAAGATTTGAAAAATATCACAACAATATCAAGTAAACACTTCCTTCACTGAAGGGGAATAAGAAGACGAAAAAACAAGCCTGCAAACTCCCTTTGTCATTCCGCACTTGACACGGAATCTCAACCAAGAAGAATGAGATTGCTCACTCAAGGTGAGCAATGACAGGGTTTTTACTTGGCAGGAGGAAGAAAAGAAAACAAAAAAGCTAATACGACTCCAAGCGTCACCAGATTTAAAGAAATGCCAAAACCCACCATCCATTTCAGGAGTTTTTGCTCTCCTTTTAAAGAATAGATGTCTTCTTTCAATTCACCTCTGACATTTTGAATGTCTTCTTTCAGTTCATCTTTGACGTCTTTGATTTCATCTCTGACATTTTGAATGTCTTCTTTGGTGGATTTTTGCTCCAGTTTTTCATTAAGGCTTGTTTCTAAATTAGAGACTTGCTCTTTAGTGGCTTTCTGCTCAAGCTGTTCTTGCAAGTGAGACACCTGTTCTTTAGTGGCTTTTTGCTCAAGCTGTTCTTGCAAGTGAGAGACTTGCTCTTTAGTGGATTTTTGCTCCAGTTTTTCATTAAGACTTGTCTCTAAACCAGAGACTTGGTCTTTGGTGGATTTTTGCTCCAGTTTTTCATTAAGGCTTGTCTCTAAACCAGAAACTTGCTCTTTGGTAGAAAGTTTCGCAAAGTTGCTTTCTACCACAAACTTAAATTCTTCTGTCAATGCCTCTGCTTGCTCTTGTTCAAAGCCTGCAGCTTGCAAGTGTTTGGAAGTCTTGAGTGTGTCAAAAAGTAATGCGGTTTCCATCAGCCGATAAGTGAGAATGTCAAAACCAGAATCATAACAAATTTAAAGACAAAATGGAAAAATAAAAAAAGAGAGAAATCTGAAAAGAGGAGATTGCTCACTCAAGGTGGCAATGACGAAAGGCAAAGTGTTTCAATTCCCCTCCATTGGAGGCAGTGTTTAGTTGGTATTGTCATTGCATGTGAGAGTGAATTTGAGGAATGGAAATGAGAAGTTGTCATCATTGTGGGAGTCAGACTTATATCAAGAATGGAAGTTACAAAGGGGTTCAGAGGTATCGTTGCAAGTCATGTCAGAGAGCATTCACCTCAAATGGTTTGAGAATCCCACTAGAGACCAAGCGTCAAGCCTTAGAGATGTATGTCAATAGTGTAGGCATCAGAAAGATCGCTCGTTTTTTGCAGGTGTCTCCCGCTTCAATTGTCAACTGGATCAAAAAAGCTAGAGTGTCTCAACTTCCAAAAGACGCACCAAGTTTCCATGCACAAGTAGATAGTATAGAGATGGATGAGATCTACACTTTTGTTCAAAAAAAAGCCAAAGAGTAGCTGTTTGGACAGCATACTCTCGTCAAGAACAATGTGTGATTGCCTTTGTGATAGGCAAAGGATTAGCAGCAGCAAAGCAGCTGTATGGACTAGTCAAAGCACAACGAGCTAGAATTGAAACGATTTATACAGATGCCAACTCATGCTATCAAGTGGCATTTGCACAACTCCAAATTCCACAAAAGCATCAGATAGGCAAGGACAACACTCATCTCATTGAATCTTCTAATTCTTCCATCAGAGATAACCTAGCTCGCTTGATGAGAAAATCTAAACGACATTCTAAAACTTTTGACATGCTGGAACACTCTCTACAACTCTTCTTTGACTATAAAAGGTTTGAAAAATATCATGCCAATACCAAGTGAACACTGCCAAAAATTTTATGCTAGAGACATTTTGTTTTTGTATTCTCCCAAAATCACCCCAGCAGACTGGAAATTTGAGACTGATCTTCTAGTCAAATGTGTTCTGAAAGAAGATGCAACATGAGCCATCATGCCCTGAAAAAGGTCATTGTCATTGATCACTATGACTCTTTTACCTACAACCTTGTCCAAATGTTTAGAATGCAAGGTGCAGAGGTCTTGATATTTGACCATGATGCAACTTCTCTTGATGAGCTAGTGGCTTTGCAACCCACACATCTTTGTCTTTCACCCGGTCCAAACACTCCCCAAGAAACCAAAATTTCTCTTCCTGCACTTCAATATTTTCACAGAAAAATTCCAATACTAGGCGTTTGTTTGGGACATCAGTGTTTGGTGGAGTTATTTGGCGGCAAGGTAGAAAAGGCAAGACAGATCATGCACGGAAAGACTTCACAAATTTGGCATAGTCAAGAACACATTTTTCAAAATGTCCCTTCACCCTTTTCTGCCATGCGTTATCATTCGTTGATTGCGATTCCTGAAAGCGATTGCTTCACAATTTTAGCCCATACAGAACAAGATGAAGTCATGGCAGTGCATTTGAAAGGCACAAAAACCTTTGGTCTTCAGTTTCACCCTGAATCTATTTTGACTCCAGATGGTATGAGAATTGTGAAGAATTTTTTAGAACTATATGCACCAAAGTTTCAAGATTAATGAGTGAGTTCAAAGATTTGGTCGCGTAATTGAGACCAAATTTCCAGAGGCAAGACTTCAGGGAGTTTTTTCCATTCCATAAGTTGAAGAATGTAGTCTCTAACTCTTGTACGGGTGAGTCCTCTTTTTTGCCATGATTCGTAAATTTTCTCTTCGGCACTTGAAAGGCTTTTGCCTTCCAAATTGCGTCTGTAAAGAAACTTCACAGCACTGTCAGGGTGGGCATGGATAAACTCTAGTGTGGAATCTTCAGTTACTCTGCCTAACCCATACACCACATTAGCATCAGCCGTTTCTTTGCTGTCATCTTCTGCTTCAAATAGGTCAATATCTGGCTCATCTTCAATGGTTAGCTGCACCTGACTTGGGTCTTCCACTTCTTGTGGATTAGAGCTTTCAGAAGTTGTGGGCGTAGATTGAGACGTTCCCATTTGTGAGGCATCTATTGCAGGAATAGCTGATGGAGCATGTGCTTCTTGAGTTTGCAAAGTCATGCTTGGAGCAAGCCGTCCTGAATGAATGGCACGTTGTTCAAAGACCTCCTTACTTGGCAATGCCATGACAATGAGCAATAAAACTCCCGCTACAAAAAAGGTCATGCAGTAAATAAAACCCTGCAAGTAAGAGTTATACTGATGCTGGTCTATGTAGATCCGATTCGTCTCTAATCCTGAAAGGAGTAAAAAACTGGCATTGTCCATATTTTGATAGAAGAAGTAGGAGCCAAATGCCATAGAGAGGACAAAGCCAACGACAACAGTGATGTACAAATTGAGGTAAGAAACAGGTTGCATGTTTTTTTGGTAATCAAATTTAAAAATAAAAATCCCTTGTGACCTTATCGGATCTTTCACCACAAAACTTTAGCACTTGAAAAGATGCGTTGGTCTTGTTTTTTTAGGCTGTCAGGCATATTCTATCAGATTTGCTAAATTTCCTAACTTTGAAAGTATGTTTCCGTTTTTGACATCGTTTGACCTCCTGCCAGTTCTCCCTGAAATCGTTCTTGTTTCTACTGCAATTCTTGTCATGTTTGCGGATTTGTTCAGTTCTTCACATCACCGAAAAGCCACAGTTATTTTTCTATCCATACTTGGATTAGCCATAACATTTTTTTTGGAAATAGAATTACTTGGCACACAACGTCAAGGCATTGGGGAAATGATCATTGCTGATAATTATTCTATTTTCTTTGAGATGCTTTTTCTGATATTGGGCGGGATTGTGATTTTCATCTCATGGCATCACTTGGACATGTCCCAAAAGGGATTCAATGAATTTTATTTACTCATTTTGTTTGCGATTGTAGGCATGATGTTGACGGTGTCTAGTCAGCATGTTTTGGTCATTTTTATTGGAATAGAAATGACGTCGCTTTGCGGTTATATTCTGGCAGGTCTCTTGCGTGAACGTTCTGAGTCTTCAGAGGCGGCAATCAAATATTTGCTGATGGGGGCGATTGCCACTGGTTTCTTGATTTATGGCTTTGCACTCCTTTATGGGGCGACAGGAAGCCTTTATCTACCCACAATGATTCAGAATTTATCCAATGCAAGTTCTAACTCTCTTGCTTTATTTGGAGTGGTCTTAGTCTTGGTTGGTTTATGTGGTAAGATTGCACTGTTTCCGTTCCATTTCTGGGCTCCTGATGTGTATTCAGGGGCTTCATCATCATCGGTGGCGTTTCTTGCCTCAGCTTCCAAAGCCTCAATGTTTGCCGCATTTATTCGCTTGCTAATGACAGGAATGTCTGACGTGTTCCATGCCAACGAATGGAACATGATGCTTGCAGTTATGGCAACATTGACTATGACCGTAGGCAATCTACTGGCACTCCGCCAAACCAATATTAAGAGACTTCTTGCCTATTCTTCTATTGCACATGCAGGCTATGCTTTGGTTGCAGTCGTTGTTGGGCAACGTATAGGAATCCAAGCACTGATGTTTTATGTAGTTGCTTACTCTTTTATGAGTGTTGGGTCTTTTGGAATTTTGGGAGTCAGTCGTTTTACAAATGAATTGGTGGAACGTCAGGATTTGTTAGGATATGGGAAAAAACACCCTGTCTTAGCATTTTGCATGAGTATTTTTTTATTTTCATTGATGGGATTCCCTTTAACCGTCGGCTTTCTTGGTAAGGTCAAACTTTTTAGTGCGGCACTGGCATCAAATTGGTCTTGGCTGGTCATCGTTGCTGTGGTCAATAGCATTATCTCCGCTTACTATTACCTTTCACTTGTTGCAGCAATGTACTCTCCTTGCAAAAAAGAGCAGACACCATCTGAACAATCTGTGACTGTGAGCTTCATTTTTTCCTCTTTTGGAGTGGTCTCTTCCGCAGCCATGATTCTCTATCTTGGTCTTTTTCCAGACCTTGTTTTAGAATTGTTGAGCTTTTCCGCATTGAGTAACCTGCGTTAGCATGAGCATTGAATCAACTCAAATTTGACCATTCTCTAAAAAAGACGTTGTCAAGACTAGAATTGATGCAACAGATTTCAAGAACAGCGAACTTTTACGTTTTTTGGCAGATATGAGCAATTCACCATCAGTTTATCAGCAACAAAGAGTCTCTGGCGTACTCCTACACCCAACATCATTGCCCAGTGAATTTGGAGTAGGTGATATGGGAGAAATGGCGAGACGTTTCATTGATTTTTTAGTTGATGCCAAGCAATCCATTTGGCAGATTCTTCCCATGAATCCTCCTGCTTTTGGACTTTCTCCATATCAGACACTTTCGGCATTTGCGGGCAATCCTATGTGGATTGACTTGAAAGGGCTTTGCCAAGAGGGTTGGTTATCAGAAGATTCACTTACAGATGCCCCAGACTTTCCAGAACATCTTTTTGACGAATCTTTAGTTCAACCTTGGAAGTCTCATCAGTTGAAAAAAGCCTTTGCTGGCTTTCAAACAAAACTTACTGGAACACTGGCAAAGGAATATCAAGAGTTTTTAAAAGCTCACTTGTGGCTTGAAGACTTTGCATTTTACATGACACTTAAAGATGAGTTTGAAGGTCTCACATGGAATCAATGGCAAGAACCTTTGAAAAAACGTAATCACAAGGTTCTGAAGCAATGGAAGCTCACACATCAATCAAAAATTGAATACTATTGTTTTGAGCAGTTTGTTTTTTTTAGACAGTGGCTTGCACTCAAACACTATGCAAATCATCGGGGCGTAAGCATCGTTGGAGACATTCCTATTTTTGTCAGCCATGACAGCGCTGAAGTCTGGGCAAATCCTCATTTATTCCAACTTGACGACCAAGGTTTTCCTCAAGTGGTTGCAGGAACTCCGCCTGATTACTTTGCAGCAACAGGTCAGCGATGGGGAAACCCCTTGTATCATTGGGAGAAAATGAAGTCAGACAATTATCATTGGTGGTTGCAAAGGTTGAAAACAGTGCTAAACCTTGTGGACATTGTGAGGATAGACCATTTTAGAGGTTTTGCTCAATTTTGGGAAATCCCAGCAACAGAAGAAACTGCCATTCATGGAAAATGGGTGGACGGACCGGGCAAGGATTTTTTTGATGCCATTTCTCAAAGTCTAGGAACACTCCCTTTGATTGCTGAAGATTTGGGCATGATTACACCCGATGTCATTGAACTGCGTGATTCATGTCACTTGCCCGGTATGAAGGTACTACAATTTGCCTTCCATCAAACAGAAGCGAATGACTATATTCCACATCGTGTCCCCATTCACTCTGTGATTTACACAGGCACGCATGACAATTCTACAACAAGAGGCTGGTATCAAGAACTGAACAATGAGGCACGATGCTATCTCAATCGCTATTTATGGCGTGACCTGAATGAATCAAATATTGCTCCTGTCCTATGGCGAGAAGCATTAGCCTCTTCTGCATTGACGGCAGTCGCACCTATGCAAGATTGGCTGAATTTAGGCAATGAAGCAAAAATGAACACTCCCGGCACCAGTCAAGGAAACTGGACTTGGAGAATGTCTAAAGATGCCATGTCTGGTGATTTAAGTCACTGGCTTGCAGAACTTTCTGACCTTTATGAACGCAATCAATTTATGACAACATGGCAAAACAATTAGACGTAACATTTACTCCACAATCTCAAATTCAAGTAGAGCATCTTTCTCAAAAATCAAAAGGCGTTCCTGTTGGCAGCCGTGAACCTCGCTTTAACCTCCCTGACTTACCTGACTTGACTGAAACCAAACTTGATGGAGATCACCCTCAAGCATTACAAATGGTCACAAGAATCAATCGCTTCATTGAAAATATTGCTGATGATTACTTTTTGTTGGGATTACACCTTATTGTGCTGCATAAAATGCTCAAAGGTTCTCAAATGACAACGGCACAAATCAAGGCATGGTATCTTGACAAAATCAATATGCCTTACTCTTCCGCCATGCAGTGTAAAAAAGTTGCAGAAGTCTATGAAGACTCCCCCAATTTAATAGAACGTTATGGAGCATCAGGAGCTTATTTGCTGACAACGCTCAACTCACATGAAGAAAGGGAAAAAGTTTGGATTCAGGCATGCGGAGAAAAGGCGACTGCAAGCATTGCGAGTTTAAGACAAGAGTTGAAGCATTGGCATCAAAAACAGATCTTGCCTTGTTCCGAACAAGCACCCATTTTAGACAAAAAAGATAGGCAAATTTGGAGGGAACTCAAAGACCTACTTTCAGAGTTGAAAATGCTAAAAGAACTTTCTTTGGAGGAACAGACTGAACAACGTCAAAAATATGCAAAAATACTTCGCTCTCTCGCTACACAACTAGAATCAAATCAAAGCTAAAAAGCCAAACGGGTCAGTCTTCTTTGAGCTTCAATGGTTAGAAGTTAAAACTAAAGAGTTGGTTTTACAAATCAAGAAGAACGATTGCGTTTGCGATAAACCAAAATTCCTGCAACTCCGACAAAAAGAGGGGCAAAAAGCAAATTGAATGCAAGCAGCCACTGCCCAAGTTGTTCTACATCTTGACGCAAAACTTTCCTGACTTCTCTCAAATTTTTACGAGCTTTACGTTCTTCTTCGCGAAAATTCTGAATTTCTTTTTCTTGTTCTGGTGTAATCAAAAGTTTTTGGTCAGCACTTTGTTCCTGCGAGAGGTTACGAAGTTTTTCTTGCACAGATTCCAACTTCTCCTGTAAAAGTCTTTCTTCCTCCTGAAACCTTAACTGTGCATTTTGTTCCAATGCCAGCAATGTTGTAAAAGGTCTTGAGAATTGCCCACGAGAACGAATGCTCATTAAAGCCTCATTGCCTGAAAGAAACTCTGCCGCATTCAAAATAAGATTCAGATTGTCATTGACAGGTTGAGCCACAGATTGCCCAAGAAAAGAAAAACGTTGCACAGAATAGTCATCAGACAAAAAGTCAGAATCTGCAACGACCAATATAGCAGTGTTAGGAGATTTTGAAAGATGCTCTGCTTGGTTGGATTGTTCTTGATTCTCTTGTGGAGGTGCAGATGAAAAGCCAGAAGCAAACTCACCTTGAACCAACGCTGCTAATGTTCTTGAAGTGTCATCGGTTTTGAGTTCACGTATGATGCTATCAGGCGCTGCAAAACGTGTCATAATAGACTCTACAAGACCACTTTGAGAAGACGTTTCAATCAATGGAGTCCATTCTTGCTCTGCTCCTTCCTTTTGCTTAAACTCTCCTGTTTCAACAAACAATAACGATTCCAGTTGACCAGTGATAGGGTGGTCTGCATTCAATGCACTTTGGTTCAGGCTCATCCACAATGGATAACGCAAGATACCAGATGCTCCTGCATTGATCTGTGTCGCATATCGGAAGTCTCCAACCAATTTGGATGAGTCGTATTCCACGCCCCATGCCTGAAAGAGCTTATAAAAATTGCTTGCAGTATCAGGGATTTGTCCCAGACCTGCACCTTGTGAGCTTTGCAAGTCTGCCCTTGAATTGGGGTCAACTAGCACAACCAGCTTGCCTCCCCTCATCACATGTTGGTCTATTGCGTAAAGAGTGGTATCAGATAATTCTTTAGGATGAATCACCATCAACAAGCCTAAACTGGAATCAATCGCATTTGTTGTGGATTCTAGTACTTCTACTGAAAATGTCTTACGTAATTCTGACAGGAAAATCCAACCTCCTTGATTGCCTTGCCCTCTTGCGATTGGAAAGCCTTCAAGAGGAAGAGAAGACAACACACCAATTTTTAAAGGCTCAAGTTGAGATGCCTGAAGAATCAGCTGAGAAAGGTCATATTCAAGAAGTCTTTCACGCCTCATATCCAAAAAAGGAATGGTCGCTTCTTGGTCTAGCATGGAGACCACAACACCAAAGAAAAATGGAAAGCCACTTGGCAACTGTATAGCCTGAATCCCGTATTTTTGAGCCCATTCTTCTTCTTCTGTATCAGGTTTAGGGTCAAAAATTTCAAACCTGATTTGACCATCAGAAAGGCTTTCATACTCACGCAAAATATTCTCTACACGTTCTCCATAAGCCTTGTAAGTAGGGGGAAGCTCTGCAATGCTTTTAGAAAAATAATATCTAATCGTTACAGGCTCTTCCAGTGAAGAAATGATTTGTTTTGTGGCATCAGTGATCGTGTAAAGATTGTCTTGCGTCAGGTCAAATTTCAATGGCAGAAACTTCCCAATCATATTGACTGCAATTAAGCAGACTAGCAATAATCCAATGGTTAGGAACTTTGATAAATGTTTCATAATCTTTTGAGGTTAAGCAGATTGATGAGAATTTAAGACAGTCACGTTGATAGACAACATGACGCCAATAATTGAAGCGAAATAAAGAACGTCCGCCACTTCAATCACACCACGCCTTAACGCATTGAAATGCGTTGTAAAACTTAGTTGAGCAATGAAGTCAGTCGCCCACACAGGGAAAATAGTATTGAGAATTTCATTTAGCACGCCCCAACCTAATAGAACTAAAATCAAACAAATAGATAGACTCAGAATGAAGCTCACCACTTGGTTTTTAGTGATTGAAGAAGTGTAGGAGGCAATAGACAAATAAGCACCTGCCATCAACAAACTCCCTAAATATCCTGAAATGATAGGACCAATATCAGGAGTCCCAAGATAAGACACCGTCATCACCATCGGAAAAGTCAACGCGAGTGCAATCGCAATAAACAACCAAGCCGCCAAAAACTTTCCAAGAACTGCCGCAAATAAGTCTATTGGTAAACTCAACAGCAATTCAATCGTTCCAGACCTTCGCTCTTCTGACCAAAGACGCATTCCAATCGCGGGAATCAGAAAAAGATAAAGCCACGGGTGGAATAAGAAAAAGGCTTCTAGGCTGGCTTGGTTAGAGTCATAAAAATTGCCAAGTAAAAAACCAGCAGCAGCATGTGTCATCAGAAAAATAATCATGAACACGTATGCCACAGGTGAATGAAAATAGGCGACTAGTTCTCGCTTAAAAACAGGAAGTAAACCTTGCATAGCTTAATTTTGATTTAATGTAACATTTCTAAAAACTTCATCAAGTCGCCCCCTTTCAACATGAATCTGTTGAACGTCAACGTTTTCCTTCTGAAGTGTGTTTTGAACATGAGCAAGGACGTTCTGCTCACTGGATTTTGGGAAAATAGTCAGTCTCACGCCTTCTGCCTCTGGTTGCTGTTCTACCGATGCAACCTCATTGCTTTGTTTGAGCTTGTCCAACGTAGAATCTAGCGACTTGCTTTGCACCAAGACACTGACAGCTCCATGATAGCGGGAACGCATCAGCAGTTTTTGGGGAGTCCCTTCTGTTACAATTTGCCCGCGATTGATGATGATTGCTCTGGTGCAGACAGCCTCAACTTCTTCAAGAATATGAGTAGAAACAAGAATAGACCGTTTTTCACTCATATTTTGAATCAACTGACGTACTTCATGTTTTTGGTTAGGGTCAAGCCCATCAGTTGGCTCATCTAAAATCAAAACAGGAGGGTCTGAAAGCAATGCTTGTGCAAGGCAGACACGTTGACGATACCCCTTAGACAACGTCTCGCAAAGTTGTAAACGGACATCATTGAGCGAGGTAACATCAAGTGCATAATCCACACGCTTTTGCTTGTCTGCACCTTCAAAACCCCTTACTTCTGCAATAAATTGCAGAAACTCCTCAATTCTCATTTCAGAATAATATGCTGACGTTTCAGGTAGGTAGCCAATTTTAGAGCGGACTTTTAAGGAATCTTTGACAACATCAAGGTCACAAACTGTCACCTTCCCTGATGTCAAAGGTAAAAACCCTGCAATGATTTTCATTGTCGTAGATTTGCCTGCTCCGTTTGGTCCTAAAAAGCCAAGAATTTCTCCAGCATTCAGCTCAAAATTGATCTGATTGACTGCCTGAAATGAACCAAACCTCTTAGTGAGATTTTCAACTCTAATCATTTTTATTCCTTCTCTTGAAGATAATCGTTTGAAGTTTTTATCATCTTTTCTGCCTTCCAAGAAGAAAGGCGATAAACTTTATTTTTGGTCATCTTTTGAAAATCAGAGGCTAAACTTTCATTTGAATTTGTGGAAGATTCCATTTGAGCTGTTAGCAAATAATGGTCGTCATTTTCTTTAGCAAAAGCGACTTCAATGCTTCTTCCATCAAAAAGAGTTGCCTGATAAACACTTGTTTCTTGAGGGAGTATTGTGCCTGTTGCAAGGTCATCAAACTCAAAATCTTGCAACACTTCTGCTAGCTCGTTGACAACTTCTTGCTTGAGTTCCCTGCCCTCTGGTAGGTTTTCCAGTTGCCATTCAGCATCTTTTTCTTCTCTAGTCCATGAAGTAGTCTCGCCTTCGTGTTTGAGCTGAATACTTTTGATTTCAGAAGGCTCAACATCAAACAGCTCTTTTTGTATCCATTCTTGGTCATCTAAAGACACAGATAAATCATCAGAAATCAAATAAACATCAGGAGAGTCTGCGTATCTGACGTATCTACCGCCTTTGTCTCTGGATTTTCCCAGAATCAACTTAACAGACGAGTCATCTTGATTTAGCTCCACTACAATCCCTTCACCAACAGGCAAACCTTCAGGTGAAAGCTCAACAGCAAACCTCTGATGATGCGAGTCTTTGTTTGAAACTAAATTGACCAGCTTTTCTTGGCTCATTTGAAGAAGCCATTCTTGCAATTTAGGACGATCTAAAGTGTAGTTGAGGGAATTCACAACCCATTGATTTTCCGTTGCTTGAAAGGCAAGAGTCTGCTCTTTACTGCGAATTTTAACTTCGGTGAGGTTTTGGATTTGATTGTAAGACAGCAACGTTTTTGCTGTCTCTTCCCTTGACTCAGAGTTTAAAGGAAAATTCTTCCACAAGAGAAGGCTCAAAGCTGTGAGTATGACAGCTAGAGCGATGACAATTTGAAGATTTTTAGTGTCCATAGGTGAAATTGATAAAAGTAAGTTAGCACTCAATAATCAATGATGCTAATGATGGTATTACAAAGGATTCAGATGTTGCAAGTTTTTTGTGGCTAACTGAACTAGCAGCAAGCCTCTACTTGAGAAAATGATAAGGCTTTCTTTGAAAAGTCTTATCAAAATCAAATTTATTTGGTGCTACTTCATGTTTACAATCTGTGATAAATCATGGCAAATTTCTGCTTCAAGAATGTCTGATGCCTTCTAGCAAATGCCCCATCTTCTCTTTTTTGGTTTGTAAATAATCCGCATTTTCAGAATGTGCCTCAATTTCTAAGGGGACTCGTTCTACGACTTCCAAACTGTGTCCTTCCAGACCTACAATTTTTTTAGGGTTGTTTGTCATGAGTCTTAGCTTTTTCAAGCCTAGCTGAGCCAATGCCTGCGCACCTAGTCCGTAATCCCTTAAATCTGCTCCAAAACCAAGTTGTTTGTTGGCTTCTACTGTGTCAGCTCCATGATCTTGCAAGTGATAAGCACGGATTTTGTTCAGTAAACCAATACCTCTCCCTTCTTGTGGCAAATAAAGCAAGACTCCTCGTTGTTCTTTGGAGATTTGATTTAAGGCGGCATGAAGTTGTTTTCCACAATCACAACGGAAAGACCCAAAAATATCACCTGTCACGCATTGGGAGTGGACTCTTGTCAAAATCGGTTCTTCAGGTGAAATATCCCCCATTACCAATGCAATATATTCGCTTTGGTCAATCAAACTTTGAAAACCTTTCAAACGAAATGTGCCAAATTGAGTGGGTAATTTAGACTCTGCCACTTGCTGAATGAGTGTCTCATTTTTTTTGCGGTATTTAATCAAATCTGCGATTGTCACCAATTTGAGTTGATGCTTATCAGCAAACTGTCTGAGTTCAGGGCATCTTGCCATCGTGCCATCATCATTCATAATCTCACAAATCACACCGCTAGGGTTCATGCCAGCTAAACGGGCAAGGTCCACAGCCCCCTCTGTTTGACCTGCACGTTCCAGAACCCCTCCGTTTTTGGCACGAATAGGAAAGATATGCCCAGGTGAGACAATGTCAGAAGGAGAGGCATCAGGTTTGATGGCTGTCAAGATAGTATGAGAACGGTCTGCGGCAGAAATACCAGTCGTAACTCCTGTAGCGGCTTCAATGCTTGTTGTAAAATTGGTTGCAAATTTTGATTCATTTTTTGGAGACATCAAAGCAAGCTGGAGTTGTTCCGTTTGCTCGCCATTCAAAGCTAAGCAGATCAAACCGCGACCGTACTTTGACATGAAGTTAATCACTTTGGGTGTGACTTTTTGAGCCGCACAAACCAGGTCTCCTTCATTTTCTCGTTCTTCGTCATCCACTAAAACAATCATCTTTCCAGATTGAATGTCAGTGATTGCTTCTTCAATAGAGTCAAAACGCATAATTCTTTTTTATATTTTGGCGGAGATCTGAACGTTCATCTCTTTGAAAGAAAAACCGAAACTCTCTCAATTCAGAACGAACACAAATCAATAGGGTCATCTTATGAAGTTTTAATAAACAAGCAAGATAGTATAGAGGTAAATCAAACGAGTTTCAAGTACCTGCTTTTTATTGAACTTGAGGAGGGGTGGTTGTGGCAAGAGAAGTCCAAGTTTGGTTGATCCAAAGACCTTCTCCTGCATGAACTTTTTCAATCTGCTCAAAACCCTTGTCTTGCAGAGTTTTCATTGTTTCTTCGTGGGAAGAATAGACTTGCCAAGTGTTGTTTTTTTGTTTCCAAATCACTGAAGTTGGAACATCTCCAGCTTGCTTTTGGACAGGTTGTTCACTTTCTGCTGCTGGTTCTGAGGAGGAAGGGACACTAGATTCAGGGGCGCAAGACACCAATAAAAGAACGATTAGACCTAACAACAATTTTTGCCTTTTATGCCTGATACTGACAAGGGGCAACACCAAAGCAAAAGCAAATGCTGTTGTCATAGGCAAACTTGATGGCAGCGCTTGTGAAGTGGGTTGGGGGTCGTCTTGAGAGCTTAATAAAACTTGTAGTTCATCAAGAGACATGGTTTTTGACACACCAAGCAGATGCCACCCTGAATTTTCAGGGGGTAGAGACATTTCTGCTTCCTCTGCGGCAGTGCCTAATAAGTTTAAAGCTCTTGCCTCGTCTTGTTTTGCCCAGAAACCTTGATTTTTAGCAAGTGTTCCAACGTTGTTGTGATGCTCACGACCATTTGGGGTCTCCATCAGCCATTTGCCTTTTTGATAGACTTTCAATTCACTAAATTGAGCAAGAAATAATTCTCGTTGCAAAAGATTTAAATTTTGTTGAATGGGCAAAGATAGAAGAGTCCAATCTTTTTGGGCAGGAATATGAATTGCTTCACTATTGGTGTTGAAAGCATTGCCATTTCTCAATGGCAACCTTTGCGTGCTTTGCACTAAAAACGCAGTGCCTTGTTCCACAGACATTTGATTGAAAGGCTCTAACAGATTCCTTTCTATCCGCAGCTCAAAATCAGCAGAACGTTCGGATAAATGAACATAGTCTCCTGTTGCATAGTCTTTCCCTACTAAAAGATTTGGTTCATTTATGAAAGGGTTTGCAACTTGACCCACCAAAATTAGTTGTCCCTGCCCCGAATGAAAACTTGCTTTGACATCAGCACCATTTTCAAAAACAGGATAGGCTTGGGCAGTCAATAATTTTTGATCTTTATCTTTGGTGTGATAGGAAGAAAACAGCTGCCCTTTTCGGTTTGCAGAAAGATAGACGTTTGAAGAGACTTGATTGACCAGTTGAGAAGGAATGTATTGCTGAACTGTGGCAAGTGGGTGTATTTGAGTTTTGACAGCAAGAGGAGCATCAATGACAGTGGGGTCATCTTGGTCTTGGGTATAAATCAATGTTTGAGTGCGTCCTTCTAATCCTATCAACGATTCAATTTTTGTCACTTCTACCTGAAGTTTTGGGTCGGCAACATCTAAAAAGTCAGATACTGCGATGGCGGAGTATCCTGAAGAGGCAATCTCTACTTTCACTCCTTCTGGCACTTTGGTTTCAGTAATTGTCTTTTGACCAGTAGAGGAGGTAATAATCGTTTCATGTTTCACTTTGCCATCAGGATAAAGTGAGGTTTTTGTTTGGGAAGTCCGACCTCTGGAGAGCTGAACCAGCTGACTTTCTGTCACAGTAATACCAGATTTTTCATCGGTGTCAGTTTTTGAATTTGGAGGAGCTTCCACTTCTGTTTCAATCTGTTTACCCTGCCTTGTAGTTGTTTTTTTAATTTGTACTTTACCATCAGAATAAAGTGTTGTTTCAGTTTTGCCTTCTTTCGTCTTTTTGGTAAAAGTGACGGATTTATCAGGGTTTTCTTTGATTTCATCGGCAGGAACACTGACTTTAGTGTTGCCTGTTTGCACAGTTTTCTTACCTGACCCTCCTGTAATCAGATTTGTATTGCCTCCTTTGTCTTCTGTTCCTTTGGTTGAAAGCAATCCTGTTTTGATTTCAATATCTTGGATTGAACCGCCAATGATTTCCACAGTCGCTTTGTCGTCTATGAACCACACACTTTTTTGTCCTGCAACTAATGAGCTTAAATCTACATTGACAAACCTTGCTTTTGTTCCTGCAACGAAAGTGACTGAAGTGGCGATGGGGAATTTCATTGTTCCACCAGTTGCCTGAATGCTACCAGTTGAGCCGATTGTCAATCTTTCAAAGGCAACATTGCCGTCTGTATTTTCAAATGTCCCATCAAGTTTGAAGTGTTTGAAGCGAACATCTCCCCCTTTATTCTTGAAGGTGATTTTGTCATGCACAGTAGTTTCTGTCTTTTGAATGTTGATGACAGCATTTTCCCAAGAAAAATCACTTTGAATCTCACCAAGTTCTATGTCTTTCACTGACCCTCCGTCTATGGATAACTTGGTGTTCTTTCCTATATTCCAGACGCTTGTTGACCCTGCTGTGATGGTCTGAATGTCAACATTCCTAAAAGTATGCTGACCTGCAAAAGTAACTGAAGTGGCGATGGGGAATTTCATTGTTCCACCAGTTGCCTGAACGCTACCAGTTGAGCCGATGGTCAGTTTTTCAAAGGCAACATTGCCGTCTGTATTTTCAAATGTCCCATCAAGTTTGAAGTGTTTGAAGCGAACATCACCCCCTTTGTTCTTGAAGGTGATTTTGTCATGGACAGTAGTTTCTGTTTTTTGAATGTTGATGACAGCATTCTCCCAAGAAAAATCACTTTGAATTTCACCAAGCTCTATGTCTTTCACTGACCCTCCGTCTATGGATAACTTGGTGTTCTTTCCTATATTCCAAACGCTTGTAGAACCTGCTGTGATTGTCTGAATGTCAACATTCCTAAAAGTGTGTTGACCTGTAAAAGTCACTGAAGTGGCGATGGGGAATTTCATTGTTCCGCCGGTTACTTGAAAATGACCAGTTGACCCGATGGTCAGTTTTTCAAAGGCAACATTGCCGTTTGTATTTTCAAACGTTCCATCAAGTTTGAAATGTTTGAAGCGAACATCACCACCTTTGTTCTTGAAGGTGATTTTGTCATGGACAGTAGTTTCTGTTTTTTGAATGTTGATGACAGCGTTCTCCCAAGAAAAATCACTTTGAATCTCACCAAGTTCTATGTCTTTCACTGACCCTCCGTCTATGGATAACTTGGTGTTCTTTCCTATATTCCAGACACTTGTTGAACCTGTTCTTCTGGTTTGAATGTCAACATTCCTAAAAGTATGCTGACCTGTAAAAGTGATTGAAGTAGCGATGGGGAACTTAGTTTGACCTCCTTCAATACGAAGGACACCTTCTCCTAATGTCAATTGACGAAAATCAAGATCTCCTTGCTTGCTTTCTAAAATTCCATCAAGTTTCAGGTTGTCAAAAGAAAGACCCCAGCCTTCGTTTTTCAAAATCCCACCAGAAGCGATAGAAATGTCTTTTCGAGCAAACCACCTCACATTTTTAAGTGACAATTCACCTTGAATCTCAGGAATAGCAATTTTTCGCATGATTCCTCCTTCTACTTCTACTTTGGCATGTTTCCCAATTTTCCAAGTATGAGAAGGCTTTGTAGTAGAGATTCCACTTTCTTCAAAACGAGCAGTGACTTCCCTTTGAATCACAGGTTTTCTAACGAGATTGATTTTGTGAGTCACCAAAGCGCTGGGCGTTTGTCTGTTAATTTCAAGCCAAACGGTAGAGTCTTCAGGACCTGTCAATTTACTGATCAAATCTGCCATTGTCCAGCCGACCACACTTTCAAAGGTGATTCCATCTTGTGAAACTTGGAGAATGGAGTCTTGGGGTTTTAAGAAGCCGTGTTTGTCTGCCGCACCGCCTGGGAGAATAGAATGGATTTGAAACGTCCCTGTTGGTAGTTGTACAAGTGCCACACCAATTCCTGATTTGGGTATTGTCTCAGGTTCTCTTTGAAAAAGGGTTTCTTGACTTGCAAAGGTCACCGCTACACCATCGGAAAAAAGTTGCCCCTTTCCAAACTCAATATTACCAATGTACAATGGTCCATAACTTTCTAACTTCCCATTCAAAATCAATGACTTCTGGAAGTTTGCCGAACCATTGTTTGTCAATGTTCCAGATTCCTGAATCAAGGTCGTGTCCGAAGTTCTCAAGTTACCAGTATTTTTTAAAGCTCCACTGATAGTCAAAGGAGCTTCAAAAAAGATACTGTGGTCTCTGGGAAAGTCAAAGGTTTCAAAATTGACTACGCCAGAAAGCGTTGTTGATTGCTGAAACTTCACAGTAGGTCTGTTGTATTGTTGTGTAAAAGTTGCAGTTGTTGCAATTTCTACTGGGGCTTCAAAGGTTGTGTCAGTTCCAACGGCTTCAAACGTCCCTTTCTCCAAATGAAACTTCCCCTTCCAAGTGTTGTCCCCCTCCAGCTTCAGCAGAGCATTCGGGTCGTTCAAATGAAAGTTGTTGTTGATTGTTGCATTTCTTAATCTCAGGTTGTCACGTGTGACAAGCTCATCTATTTGAGCATTTGACACAACGGCTGTTCCGCTTGAATTGAGGCGAGCAATATTGACATTCAATGTTACATTCCCACTGGCTAGGTTGAGTGTTTTGATAGAATTGTGAAATGAATTGGGAACGATCATTAAAGCTGAATCTTCTAGGTCTATCACTTCAGGCAAAAACACACGCCCTCCTGTGATTCCCAGAAGAACATGTTTAGCAGTCAGTTGCTTTTCAATCTTAAAATCTTTTCCAAAGCTATTTTCTATTGCCATAGTGGGAGTATTCAAAGGATTGAACTTTTCAAGAATCGCCAAATTTTTTGTTGAAAAATTTTCACGTAGGTCAAGCTTAAGTGATCCGTTTATAGTCGTTGTTCCTGCAATCGTCAAATCTTTGAAAGCTGTGAAGTCTTTGTACAGGCTGATGTTTCCTTGCACATGAGTTGATGTTTGAAGAGTGAGTTTTGGGTGAATGTTCAGGTCTCCTTGAATGACAATGTTTGAGCCTGAAATTTCAAGTTTAGAATACTCTGGAACTGTGAGGGATTCTGCAAGTTTTAAGACACTTTCATTGCTATCGCTGAAAATGGTTGCTTTGTCGTACGGGAAAAACTCAAGTGCTTGGATAGGGTCATTGAGCTTGGTGAGCAGATAAAGTTCTGGCACTTGGTCATCGTTTAAATCTCTGATAAATGGTATAGATTCTTTGTAAGCATGGCTTGGAAAGACCTCTGGAGAATGTTGCCACCTTGACAAAAAATCGCCTGAATCATACAACTTTTGCTTTTCTGCATCAATCGGTCTGCTGTCGTATCTGATGTTTTGGTGATAGGTGAGAACCTCCTGATCGTTATCAATACTAAACATATCGGGGTCTCTATCTCCGTCAACATCTAGTATGGCTTGATAATAAAAAGGATACCTCTCATCATATAGGAATTTTAATTCTTTGAGTGAAAGGACTTCTAAGTCCAACCAATTCAGGACCAGTTCATAAGTATGATCTCCATTCACATCCATAAAATACACTGGTGTACTTGACACTAGTGTGCGATCTAAAAGTTTTAAATTCCAATCTGTGGCATTACCAATGTTCTCGTAAATCCCCCGAACTCCGATCGCTCCAATTGCAATATACTTAGGTATTTGATTCTCATACAAAGTTTCTATGGAGTATGTCCAAGAGGATCTACCAACATCGTAGAGCTTATAAATTCCTCTGGGAATTTGCTTTCTCTCAAATTTAGGTTTTTGCAAAGTGCCAACGTTGCGATAATAAATCAGCCCATGATTCACATCTCTTGCGAAAAGATCTTGATCTCCGTCCCCGTCAAAATCGTGTATGGCATACATCATTTTTCTGTCATCTTCTCGGATAGGAGTGAAGTCTTTCAGTAGATGGTTAGGTTGTTCCTTCAATGCTTTGTCGGCATATTGAATAGCACCTAAAATTTGGCTTGATTTCTGGGTTTGAATCGTCCCATTTGCAACCAAAATTTGATTTTCTATAATCGTTTGGTCTGTTGTCAAAGTGCCATAAATGACCATTCTTTCACCCTTCAACCGTCCACCACTGACGGTGAGTGTTTGGTGAAATGGAATGCCGATTTGATGAGGAATCTCCACAGTCCTACTATCTGCAATTTGAATGGTTGCATCGCCAGTCATTTTAAATTTTGACAAGGTGGTGTCTTGTGTAATTTTTAAAGTTGCACCTTTTTCCAAAACGACTTGACCTTGAAACGTCCCCGTATATGCCAACTCTAAAATGCCACCATCTTGGACATGAATGACATTAGAAGCCTCCGGTGTGCTATTCCAAACAACCGTATGCCCTGATGCAATTTTTGCCGAGGTCTGTTGTTTGCCACAAATACTGCCCCCATCATAAGTGGCAGGGTCTAAAAGATTCCCACTTTGCGAAGTGACGCATTCTTGTAAATTTAAGTGAAGAGGTAAGACGGAAGATAACCCTTGGAGGTAAGAAACATAATTTCCTGTGTGAATCAGTTTGGCAGTTTGAAAGGAGGTGGTTGTATTGGAACTGGCAGGCAATGTGATGGTTTTTTCATCAACAGAATCTCTACCTGTTACACGGTCAAAAGCTTTCCCACGAGAAACAGAATCGTATTGTAGCCAGTTAGAAGTAGAAGACAGAGTAAAAATTTTGGAGGAAGTTGTAGAAGTATTGGCTAAACTCAGTTTGAACTGTGCTTGAGTTTTAATTGCTGTTTTAACTTCAATCTTTTGGAGACTGCCCCCCTCCTTGTACTCAACCACTTGTCCAAAAGGTTCATCTTGCACAGATGTTGTGACTTGAGCCAAAGCCAGACTTGGCAAAAGGAACAGCCCCAAAGCGCTGCACAAAATAATAAATTGAGACTTCATAGTGAACCGATTTTTTAAAATTGTGTTTGATAGATGACGTTCTCCAAATCTTTTTGAATTTTTATGAGATAATCACATACGCGATTTGCAATATCTTATTTAAAAAATCTCTCATTTCAAATCCTTTTTGAGAGTTTTTTGAGAGTTTTTCAAAGTTTAGCATGTCTCAAAAAAAAATTCCTGAAGCCCAACTTCCCCCTATCCTCCGCAATCGGAAGCCTCCCAGCAAAAAGCAAACAATACCAGCTTATGAAGCTGGAACAACCACTTATGACCTCTATCATAACCAAAATAGTCCTTTTTTGGAAAGAAAAAACACCTTAGCAAACCAAGAAGCAAAGCTGACACGTGAAGAGGTTCAACATTTACTCAAAATGCTGAAAGATTCAGGATATTTGCTTGCATTAGCTCATGGAGAAACACCTTATGAAAAACGTAAAATTAGCGTCTCTCCTCCTTCTGCTGAGAAACCTACTTTTCTCTCCACAAGACGTCTGCCAGAAAATTCAACCAAGTTGAGGCAAATGATTCATCTCTTTTTTCAACAAGTTTTGTCCCGCTTAAATGAAGACCCCACCGAAATTTATGGGATTGTCAACGAAATTGTCCCTTTGCTTAAAAGGCATGGAATCCGAATTAAAATTTATGACGCCTTCAAAATGTTTCCCACTTACGATGCTTTTGAAGAAACATTAGAAAGCCTCACCTTTGATGATGAGATTGAGAATTTTGAGTTTTTTTGCAGTGCCTTGTTTGGATTTTATAGTCAATTACAATAGTTTCATTTTTCAAAGTCTGACCTTGTGTCCTTTGCTAAAATGTCAGCCATGCAAAATGTGTTCATCAATTTTTTGTTTTCCAGATGAGATACAGGAATCACTCCCCACAGGGAGTTGGTCATAAAGATAGACTCAGCGGCAAATAATTCTGATTTAGTTGCCATTGTTTCAATCACCTCTATTTTTTGTGCGTCCAGTTTGTCAATAATTTGTTTTCTTGTGATTCCACGCAAAATGGCAAGATTGAGAGATGGAGTATAGACTTTTTGATTTTTAACCCAAAACAAATGACTGCGAGTTCCCTCTAAAAGAATTTGGCGTTCAGAACAAAAAATCACTTCATCAAGCTGTTTAGAACGTCCCTCATCAAGTGCTTTCAAGTTTTCCAGATAGCTTAATGTTTTGTGTCGGAAGAGGGGGCAATCAGCGGAACGTGTCCACGAACAAAACCCAATTTTCCAAGATTGAATTTGAGGGGGTAGGGGTAAAGTTTCAATCAAAAGTTGCGTCTGTTCAGATTGCAAGGCAAGCCGTTGAGTTGGTATGCCTCTGCTTAATGTCCAACGTAAAATGCCTTCATTGATTTGATTTTTAGCGATGACGAGATTGCTTTGCTGTAAGATGTCGTCTAGCGAGTATGGAAAATGGAGGGAGAAATATTGGGCAGACTCAAAAAGTCTCTGCCAGTGTTCTTGGCAAAAAAGAATCTTTTGTTTGTGAATCCGTAAAGTTTCAAACAACCCATCGCCAAGTAAAAAGCCTTGGTCTTGGAGCAAAGTGGTTTCAAGGTCTTTCTCACATAAGTCACCATTCCAGCAAATCCAGTGACTCATTGAGACTGAAGGAGTTGTAAGGTTTCAATGACTTCAATCTCTCGCTTTTCAATAGCCCACGTCCAAGCCAGTTGTGCATCTGCCCCGTATGCCATCAACATTTTCACAAGTTCTATGTCACGGTGTCTTGCTGCTAAAGTCAGGGCAGTCCAACCGTCAGGGCTTGTCACAGATAAATTTGCTTGATTTCTCAACAACGTCTGTGCTGTTTCAAGACTACCACTGTCTGCAGCTAGCATCAGAGGAGTCCAACCAAAATCATCAATCACATTAAGGTTTGCCCCAGCTTGAACTAAGGTCAATGCGACGTTTGGTGAGTTTGCAATAGAGGCGAAGCTCAACGCTGTTTGTCCCGTAATCTCAGCCAAATCTATTGTTGCACCTTTTGCCAAAAGAAAATGAGCCATGTCCTGATTGTCGTGAATGGCAGACCAGATTAATGCACTTTGCCCCACTTTGTTTTGCACGTTGATGGACGCACCTGACTCCACTAATTGCTTCACTTGCTCCAGATTGTTTGCTTCTGCCGTGCTAATCAATTCATCTTGTCCAGAAGTGCAACCTGAAAAAAACAAAAGAAAGCCAAGAATCACAACAAGCATTTGCTTCATAAGAAAATTTCCAATCATTGTCTGTTTCTAATCATTGAATGTTTCAAGTAATCCAAATAAAATGGTCTATTCTAACTCATTTTCTGGATATTTGATATATGAAAAAATTGATACTTCTGATGCTTTCTGCATTCGTGTTTTCAATCAATCATGCTCAAGATGCTGAAATAGAAATTACTTTAGACAGCTCGTACCTCTATCAATATCACAACAGAGCTTTATCCATGGGAAACGCTTTTGTGTCTGTTGTCCCAACAGGAGAAACGGCGATGAATTACAATTCTGCAGGGCTTGCTTCTAAACGTGAGGCTGATTTTGTGTGGGAAAGCCTGATTGGGATTCAAACCGCTTATGACCCTAACCTCGTCAATGAACTACAAGAAAAAAAAGATCGTGATGTGGAAGACACTAAAAATTTGATTGACCGCTATAAGAATGCAACCCATGTCATCAATGCTCAAGGTTGGGGGCATTTTTCTTTACAGTGGAAAATAGACTCCCCTGTGATTCAACGTTTTGGAATTGGCACACAAAAATACACAACAGTCCTTGCAGTACTCAGCTTTCCTACTTTAGAAAATCGCAGAATCTCTCTTGATGACCCCAAAGAAACTACCAAACAAATTTCAGATACTTTAGAAAAAGAATTTGACCGCCCTCTTTCTGACGAAGAAAAGAAAAAGTTGGAAGAGAATCTTGAAAAATTAAAAGATGATGAAAGAGTCAAAGAAAAAAGAGAAGAAGCCGCAAGTGACCCAAGAATTGAAGAAAAAGAAGAAATCTTGAATGATGTTTGGACTAAATCTATTGACATGCAAGTGTTTAGGGTGGATATAGAAACCTATGCCGCCGCAATATCTATCCTTGATGATAGCCTCAAATTAGGGTATCAAACAAGAAGGTATGAGCTTTTAGGAAAAACGCTTGACCGCTATCCTTTGATCCGATTCACATCAGGCGACTCCAAACCGATTGACTCTGCCATCACAAGAAAAGCAAACTGGTGGGGGCATGAAATCGGTCTTCTCTATTCTCTGGAAAGTGAGGGGACTTATCAATTTGGGGCAACATACCAAAATATTGGAGGACAGGAATTAGAAGGAGCCGCTTTGAAAATTCCCAGCACTTTAAATGTTGGCATGAGCTATCAATATACCTATGACTTTCTTATGATGCTCGGTGCATTAGAACTGAAAGACATTGAAGGCAGCACGACTTACGTTCGTGGTTCTGAAACTTATGGTCGTTCTTGGGAGCAACGTTCACATCTTGGGCTACAACTTGGACTTTTTCCCATTGCTACCCCTGATGAGTATTTGTTTTATTTCAGTGCGGGAATGAATCAAATGCAACCTACCTACGGCGTTCAAGTCAATGTTCCATTTCACATCATGCGTGTTGGATTTTCTAACTATGGTGCAGATTTAGGAGACACCAATGAATCTCAACCATATAAAAATCAACAAATCTTTGTTTCGCTAGGCTTTAGCATCTAACCGATGAAATCTCAACTGATTGGCTTAACGATGGGCGACCCCAATGGAATTGGTGCAGAAGTTGTTGTTCGCACAATCCAACATTTTCAAAGCGACCAATCTTTGCGTTTTGTGGTTTTTGGGCATCGTGAAGTCTTGCAACAAACATACGATGCACTCCAACAAGCAAACCCACTGACTGAAATCTCACAACAAAATGTCCATCATCAACTCCCCTCTTTTTCATTAGTTCATTGTGAATCTAGTCAGCCTTTTCAATATCGTCTCGGGCATGTCAATTCATGGGCAGGTGAGACCGCCTATCGTTGTCTTGTTTCTGCCATTGAATGTGCAAACCACCAGCAAATTGATGCCATTGTCACTGCCCCCCTTTGCAAAGAAGCACTGCATCTTGCCAATCTCCACTTTCCCGGTCATACAGAAATTCTTTCACATCATACCAACAAAGCACACCCCGTGATGATGCTACAAGTTGGCAAACTCCGAGCAGCACATGTGACGTTACATCAAGGACTTAAAAGTGCGATTGAAAACTTGAATGCTGAACAAATCCTTAAAACCATCAGGATTACAGCACAAGCATTGCGAAAAATGGGAATAGACAGACCGCGTTTGGGAATACCGGGCTTAAATCCTCATGCTGGCGAAAATGGCTTGTTTGGTTCAGAGGAAAAAGAGTTGTTAATCCCTGTCATACAGCAAGCACAAGCAGAAGGGATTAAGTGTTCAGGTCCTTTTGCTCCTGATTCCATTTTCTTACATCATCAAAAAGATGAACTTGATGCCGTCATTGCTTTGTACCATGACCAATCTCACATTGCCTTGAAGTTGTTGGGATTTGAGCAAGGAGTCAACATCACTCTAGGATTACCGATTGTTCGGACTTCTGTGGACCATGGAGTCGCTTTTGATCTAGCTCCGTCTTTTTGTGCCAATCCCGAATCTATGATTCATGCAGTTTTGGCAGCAAAAAAATTGGCTTGAATCTTGGCTCAAGACCACTGGACTTCAATCATACGTTTAGAATCAAGTAAGCTGAGTTGGGAACAGTGAGAACGATGAACGGACAGCCCACCATTTCCAAGCAAATAACCTGTAATAGGAGCATGAGGGTAAGGGTAGCAACATTTGGCAAACACGGCTTGAGTCGGCATGTTCCCGCCCAATACCACAGAACGTTTTAGATTAGAGTTTCCAAACCCCTCGGGAACTTGGTTTCTTAAATTTAAGAAGTGGTTGATTTTTGAAACGACATCGCAGATCAAAGTTTTTTTCTGAATAATTTGGTCAAGCAAGTCATTATAAGAAGATGCCAGCCCCGATGTTTGTAGAAACTGATTGAGCAGAGCTTGCTTTTTTAAATGCTCCAAATCAACGCCTGATTTCATCAAAGTCTCTTCCACCGTAACCCTCATCTGTTCTCTACTCCACGAGATAAAAAGGGACACAAATTGTTGAGTTTGAACATCTAAGGCAACGTTGCGATACGAGGCTTCACGTATTTTTCCAATCAATTCACTCACGCTTTTATATCCTTGAACGTGCAAAAAATCTAAAAAGATTTGCTCTTTGGACACTTTTTTCCATTCCAAATGCCTTGCCTTCAATGCAAATTCCAAACTTTGCTGAATCACTTCATTGACTTGCTCTTGGTTGCTTGCACGCAAATATTTTTCAATCTGCTTTTTAGCATTCTTAGAACGGACTTTAGCAAGCCAACCCAGATGAGGCGTTTGATTTTCTGACAAGATTAGCTTCACACATTGATTGGTTTGCAGAGGCTGGAAAATACTGCACTGCTTGCCATTGATTTGCGCACCTGTGACAAGCTCGCCCAGTTTTGAATGAATGGCATAGGCAAGGTCAACAGGAGTTGCATCATGAGGCAGTTCAAAAATATCCTCATCTGGTGTTCTCACATAAATCGGGACAAGGGTTTCGTTTTCTTCAGAGACCTTGCGTTTGCGTTTTTTGGAAGACTGGGGCTGTTCTTTCTGACGCATGGCGTGTTGCAATAACTCCTGTGATGATTGCAACTTGTTCAACGTCTTCTTATCTGCATGGACAGGATTTGCCTCTTTGTACAACCAATGAGCGGCAGGTCCATATTCTGCAGTATGGTGCATCTCCACCGTGCGAATCTGAACCTCAAGATACATTCCAAATTCATCAACTAGGGTGGTATGCAATGAAGAATAGCCATTTTTTTTGGACTTCATAATGTAATCCTTTGACCTGCCTTCTACAGACTGCCACCTTTGATGAATGACATCTAATGCACGATAACAATCATTAATGGAATGAGTCAAAACACGGAATGCAAACAAATCTTGAATCCTCTCAAACTGAAAATTCACACGTTGCAATTTTTTATAGATAGAATAGAACCTTTTGTAACGTCCACAGACTTCAGCAATGATCTTGCTAGATTCCATGAGCTGATTGAGTTCTTGGGTCATCTGCTCAATCACCCGTTCTCTTTCTTTGCGTTTTAATGCAACATTGTCTTTGATGAAGTAATAGCTTTCAGGGTCAATGCAACGGAGGGCAAAGTCTTCTAACTCTGATTTGATAGATGAGATGCCGAGTCTGCCTGCCAATTTGGCTTCTATGGCTAAAACACCTTGACCTTGTTCTTGTGCCTGTTCAGAGGTGGGATCAATTTGAAGAAATTGAGTGGTTCGTTGAACAAGGTCTAACGACAGGACTTCAGTTTGTTGTGCTACAAAACTCCAAAGTTTGATAAATCGCTCGGCTTGTGCCACTTTTGGCTTTGGTAAGGTTTGAAGTTCTTGAAAGATTTTTGCAACTTGAATGATAGATTGATCAAGAATTTTTGAAAATCTTTGAAAAGCATCATCATTCTGCACCGCCAAGATTGCCCCACCAAATGTGGTGTCGCTGATGTTGAGGTCACAGCATCTTGGAAGCATATCCAAAAACAACTGCCATTGAGCCTGTGAAACTGCTTTGCTTTCCAAATGCTGACACAAAGTTGCCGATTTGAGCATTCCCAAATTCTCTAGCTCAGCAATCAACTGACTATGCTCAAACATCATCATCACTCACTCCAAACCTCAAAAAAAGATGGAGACCATCTTAATTTGCTTTCACTTCTTCAGTCACTTTTGTCTCAGGTTCTTCAATCGTCTTAGACTCCCGCTTAAAGTTGGTAATCATTTTTCCAATCCCCTCGCCAATCATAGGAAGCCTTTTTGCACCAAAAAGCACAACAACGATACTCAAAATGATCAGCAATTCCCAAATTCCTAAACCAAACATAAGTTGCTCCTTCAAATAAAGATTTTTAAGATTAAGAACAGGCTAGTTTAAAAGAATTGAAATCAGGTTGCAAGAGACAAAATTTTGACAAGTTCAAATGCAATGTCTTTTCAAACAACATTTGAGAATCAAATTGAGAAAATTTAAAGAGGAGATTTTTAAAATTTTGATGTTTGACCCTTCATTCATCAAGTTGCTGCTGCCTTCTGTTTTCATAAGCCTCTGTGAGAGTTTGGGCAATGGACTCAATAGAATCTTGGGCAATCTGTGCAATGTCTTGTGATTCTTGTGCTTTTTTTTGAAGATGACAAAGTGCATATTGTAAAGAGAGGTTGGGATTTTTGGCAAGGTACAGCACAAAAGCTAACCCTGCCTCTTTTTGTCTGATGGCAATGTCTATCAACATAGACGCCATCCACGCATAAACTTTTCTTTGCTTGATTTGCTGGGACAAAAAAAGTTTTGTGGAACGCAAGTATTTTGTGGGGTCAATGGCTTGATGCTTGGGGTCTTGCTGCTTAAATTGAGCATAACGATAGATCATAAATGCTGAAATGAAGTAACTCCATGCCTGCTTCCAGTCTTGCAAAAGGAAAGGAGAAGACTGCTTGGTGTGGGAGGTGTCATAGTCTAAACAAAGGTCAATCACATGCTTCAGTTCCATTATCGGTGGTAAACGGAATTTAAAATAATGGCAAAGAGACTTCAGCTTTGGGTAATCTTGGGACTGCTGAAAAGAATCTTTTTGTTTAGAAAGACCATGCCTCACCCAATGTTGCAAATAAATCAATGCCTCAAACAGCTTTTGATAGATAGAGTCTTGGTAGTGTTTTTCAAATTGTTTGATCTTTTGATTCCATTTTTGAATCGGCTCTTGACCAATCAACAGTTTACTTAAAAGCAGAGGGAATTTGTTTTTAAGTCGTTGTTGTTCTTCTGAAAGCTCAATGCTTTCAATCAAAAACACACGCACCTTTCCCTCTTGTTTTAGAAGCATCATTCTTGTATAAATCTGTTCCTCCAAGCCTTCCAACGTCAAAATGGGTAGACGTTCATGCAACTGCTCAAAAAGCTCTTGAATCCATGCAGAAAGAGACTCCAATTCATTCAACTTTTCTGAACAACTTTGCAGATAATGCCTCAACGATTGCTTTTCAAAAAAATGATAGGCTTGCTCTTGATGCGGTAGAATGAACCGCAGTTGCTTATTGAGACCTTTGACTTTGTTTACAAGACTTTCTAACACATCATGCGACTCCCCTTGAAAATGTTTGATACATTCTTCAAAGGCATGACAAATCTTGTCTTGAGTTTGTTGGTCTAGTGTTTCAGGAGACTGAAGCAGTTCTTTAAGTTCTTGCTTAGCAAACTGTTGTGCTGGGTCAATGGTTGCCAGAATCTCTAGCTTTTCTCGGATTGATGTAGAAATGTCGTCATTTGGAAGGCACTGTGCGTAAAATTCCAAAGGTTGCAACGTCTCATGGAAATAGATGTCTCCAAATAATCTTGAAAATAAAGTTCGGGTGACATTGACAAGTTCATCTGGAGTCTCAACATCGCGTGGCAGAACGACAAAAACTGTGTAAGTTTTAGAAATGGGATTGAGGCTAATCTTTGATGCAGGCAGTGGGGTTTTGGAAGAAACCGCTTTGCCTGTTCGTTCCTCATAAGCCTGTGGGTCAAAAAACTGGATTTGATGATATGGATTTTGCAACTCCAGACCCTGACTAGTAGCAAAATCACGGACGTCTAAAATGAGCCTGACCAAAAAATCTTGAACGGCTTTAGAGATGTTGCCATAAAAATGAATCTGCCTCTTTAAAAATGAAGCACTTATCTCATCTTTCTGGTGTTCTGACAAAAGCTTTTCAACATGAGAACGTTCCCCAGAACGCTCCCTATTGTCAAAACTTTGGTCAATTTCTAGGCTGTCAATCATTTTTTGAAGTGAAAAAAGTGATGAGTCAGAATTGTCTCAAAATACCTTTTCCATATCAAGACCAGAAACAGCCTATTAGGTCAAAGCCCTTTTAGTGTAGATGCACAACGGGGTCCTTCAAGCTCATTTTTCAGGCGAATCAACTCTTGAAACGATTGATGATTCAATTCATGTTGAGGATAACGATGCTCAAGATATTTTAACAGGTTGTTATAATTGCGTTGCTGAATCAGTTCCTGTTGCTTTTGAGAATTGGAATGCGATTGGTACATGATAAGTCCTAAATTTGAAAATAAAGAGTGTGAACACTAATGAATGGGCTTAAAGCAAAAACTTTGCCTTTTCATTTTGCAAACTCATAAATTATTTTGCATTGCTAGAAAATTGAAAGACTTATCTTATTTCTATGAAGATGCAACGTGAGCTAAAAAACAAGCAACAAAATACGGAACAATCGTAAAGATAAGGAGGTCAGAGAAACAGACAAAAACATGAACAAAAGTTCAAACCAAACTCAAGGCAAACAAAAAAGAATCTTGAAGGTCAGGCTTTGCAACATTTTTAAACTTCTGATACAAAACATGTTCTTGTGCCTTGATGGCAGACAGCACCATTTGGAATGGCTTGAATCAACAGGGTGTCTCGGTCGCAATCGCACGCAACAGAAACCAATGCCAACGTATGATTGGACGTTTCTCCTTTTTTCCAGAGTCTTTTTTTAGAACGACTCCAGAATGTCACGTATCCTGATTGAATGGTTTCATTCAATGCGTCTCGGTTCATAAATCCCAGCATGAGAACTTCTGCAGTTTCAGCGTGCTGAATGATAGCAGGGACAAGACCTTGCATTTTGTCAAAGTCTAACTCACCAGAGTCTAAACCATCTAAATTGAGTTGTTGGAGAGACATGGGCGTACTTGAATTTGTTGAATGTGTAAAAATTGTTTAACTTCTGAAATGCTGAATTTGCCATAATGAAAAATGCCAGATGCTAAGGCAGCAGTCACAGGAGTTTGTTGAAAGACTTGCATAAAATGACCAAGCTCACCTGCACCGCTTGAAGCAATGACAGGAATCTTGACAGCCTCAGCAATAGCATTCAACAACTCTATGTCAAAACCAGACTGCATGCCATCACAATCAAGGCTATTGACCAGCAATTCACCTGCCCCAAACGACTCCATCTTTTTTGCAAATTCTACTGTATCGGTGTTGGTTTCTTCTCGTCCCCCTTTGACGTAAAGTCTCCATGATGTACCAACACGTTTAGCATCAAGAGAGACCACCAGACTTTGCGAGCCAAAGGCAAGTGCAATTTTTTCTATCATTTCAGGTTGAGTGATAGCGGCAGAACCAATAGAAACTTTATCAGCTCCTACTTCAAAAAGAAGCTGGACGTCTTCCAACTGACTAATTCCCCCACCAATCGTGAAGGGAATCTGAACATGCTTTGCTACTTGAGAAGCCAAATGACTCATGTTTTTGCGACGTTCAGCAGTCGCTGAAACATCAAGAAACACAAGTTCATCTGCTCCTTGTTGGCTGTACTTCAAACCGAGTTCAACAGCATCTCCAACAGGTTGCAGTCCTTTAAAATTTGTACCTTTGACAACTAAACCATCTTGGACATCAAGGCATGGAATGATACGTTTTGCCAACGTTTCCTTGCCTCCAATACTCAAGGCTTCATCTAACCTAATATAGTTTTCATAAAGTGCTTTGCCAATGATTGCGCCATGAGCGTTCAGGTCTTTAAGGCTTTGCAAATCTTCAAGATGAGTCACACCCCCTGCGGCAATGACATCAAAACCTTTGGCTTGGGAAATCAAATGTGTGTTCACTCCCTGCAACATGCCGTCTTTGGCAACATCGGTGATGATTAGCTTTTGAACACACGCCTTTTTCATCACTGTTAGTGCATCACTAAATGGCAATGTGCTAGATTCTTCCCAACCACGCACTGCCACTGCTCCCTTTTTGACATCAAGTGACACGGCGATGCGGTGGCTTCCAAATTCATCAATCAGCTGTTGGGCAAGTTCTGGATTTTCAACAGCAGCAGTGCCTAAAATGATGCGATGAATGCCCTCTTCAAGCAGTGTTTTGGCAACGTCAAAGTGACGAATACCACCGCCTAATTGCACAAATAAATGAGTTTCTTTGGCAATTTGCAAAGCAATTTGAGCATTAACAGGATGACCTGCTTTTGCACCATCAAGGTCTACGATATGCACCCACAACGCTCCTTGTTTTTCAAACTGCTTGGCAACGTGTAAGGGGTTGAAGTCGTAAGTTTTGGACTGCGTGTAGTCACCTTGTGTTAACCTCACACAATGACCATCAATTAAATCAATGGCAGGAAAAATGAACATTGCTAAAGGATTGTTAAATAATTGCTAAATGATGCTAAATTTTGGAAAAATTACGAAGAAGTTGTAAACCTGCTTGACCCGATTTTTCAGGGTGGAATTGCACAGCGTAAAAATTTTGATGTTGTACAGCTGAAACAATCTGGCTACCATAGTAAGTCAAGGCAATACTAGCAGAGGATTCTTTGAGGCAGTATGAATGAGCAAAATAAAAAAACTCTCCCATACGGATTTGTTCAAACAAAGGAGAAGGTTGAAAATACACACGATTCCAGCCCATGTGCGGAACCCTTAAACCTGATAACAATCGCTCACTTTTGCCTTGTATCAAACCAAGACCTTGCATATTGTCTTCTTGTGAAGACTCAAGCAAAACTTGCATGCCCAGACAAATTCCCAAAAACGGAATTGTGAGCTGTTGGATCGCTTCTGACATTTTGCTTTCATATAAACTTTGACAGGCTTGTCCCATGCGTCCTTGCCCCGGAAAAATAACACGGTCAGCATCAGCCAGCTCTTGTGTTGTCTTTACAATCTTTGATGCAATTCCCAAAGACTCCAGTGCATTTTGCACCGATGCGACATTGCCCGCACCATAATGAATGATAGCAATCATAACGAGCCTTTGGTTGATGGAATCTGACCCAAATTCTTCATGTCCAAAGAAACTGCATGCCGCATTGCCCTTGCAAATGCCTTAAAAGTCCCCTCTGCAATGTGATGATCATTTCTGCCATAACGCAAATTAAGATGTACATTGGCTTGTAATGCACCAGAAAGGGCATAGAAAAAATCCTCAAACAATTCCGTTGGCATACTTCCTAGATTTTCTCTTTTAAAGTCCACATTCCAAACCATATAAGCCCGACCGCTTAAATCTATCGCTGCTTCTACCAAGACCTCGTCCATTGGCAACAGACAGAAACCGTAGCGACAAATCCCTCTTTTCTCGCCCAGTGCATCTTTGATGGCATGACCCAACACAATTCCAATGTCTTCTACAGTGTGATGGGCTTCAATATGCAAATCTCCATGTGCCGTTACTTCTAAATCTATCAATGCGTGTTTAGAAAACAACTCAAGCATGTGATCCAAAAAGCCAATCCCTGTCTTGATCTGATAAATGCCTGTGCCATCAAGGTTCAATTTGACAGCAATTTGAGTCTCTTTGGTATTGCGTTCAATGAAAGTTGTACGTTGTTTCATGGTTTTTGAGTTGACATGCGTTTTTGAGTTCTATCAGCGGTCTTTCAAATCTTGCAATAGTTTGACTGTCTCTTTTAATTTTGTGTTTGCTTGAATTAAATCCAAAGGAGTCCAGCCGTTTTGGTCTCGTACTTTCAAATCTGCCCCACTCTTTATCAAAACTTCCACAATTTGAGCTTGGTCGTTGTTTGCAGCTGCTGCATGCAAGGGAGTCCAACCGATTTTGTCTTGTGCTTCCAAATCTGCTCCACTCTTTATCAAAACTTCCACAATTTGAGCTTGGTTGCTAAATGCAGCTGCTGCATGCAAGGGAGTCCAGTCGTTTTTGTCTCGCACTTCCAAATCTGCTCCACTCTTTATCAGAGTGTTCAATATTTCTGTTTTTTTATTGAAGGAGGAAGCAAAGAACAAGGGAGTCCAGCCGTCTTGGTCTTGTGCTTCTAAATCTGCTCCACTCTTTATCAGAATTTCCACAATTTGAGCTTGGTCGTTATTTGCAGTTGCCGCATGCAAGAGAGTCCAACCATTTTGGTCTCGTACTTCTAAACTTGCTCCATTCTTTATCAAAACTTCTAACACTTCCGTTTTTTTATTGAAGGAGGAAGCAAAGAACAAGGGAGTCCAACCGTCTTGGTCTCTTGCTTCTAAATTTGCACCATTCTCTATCAAAACTTCCACAACTTTTGCATTTTGGCTATATCTTGCGGCTAAATGTAAGGGAGTCAAATCTCCAACAATGCTTCCTTCTAAATTTGCACCACGCTCTATCAAAACTTCCACAATTTGAGTTTGATTGCTAAATGCAGCGGCAAAGTGTAAAGGAGTCCAGCTGTTTCGGTCTTGTGCCTCTAAATCCGCACCATGCTTTATGAGAAACTCCAGCACTTCTGGAACATTGCTATATTTTGTGGCTAAGTGCAAGGGAGTCTGACCGTATTGGTCTCGTGCTTCTAAATCTGCACCATGTTCCATAAGAATTTCCAGAACTTGAGGTTGCTGACTAAATGCTGAGGCAAAGTGCAAAGGAGTCCAACCAATTTTGTCTCGTGCTTCCAAATCTACCCCTGACTCTATGAGGGTTTGTAACATTTGAGGTTGGCTGTTAAAGGCAGCTGCACGGTGCAGGGGAGTCCAGCCATTTTGGTCTCGTGCTTCTAAATCTGCACCACTCTCTATCAGCAACTTCAACACTTCTGCATTTTTATTCTTGGCAGCTGCACGGTGCAGGGGAGTCTGGTCATCTCGTGTTCGTGCCTCTAAGTCTGCACCACCCTTTATCAAAACTTCTAACACCTCTACTTTTTTGCTGAAAGTTGCAGCAAAGTGTAAAGGAGTTCTACCGCTTTCGTCTTGTGCTTCTAAATCTACGCCATTGGTCATCTGTTGCTTGACAGAATCAGCAGTAGCACCGACCCAGTAGCTCACACTCAAGAAATGCTGTGCAGAGAAGGTTTGTAAAGGAATTGTTGCCAGAACAAAGGCAAGAAGTGTGTTTTTGTTGAAGGATAAATAAGACATACTCTAAAAGATTCCTTCTTTGTGATCTCAAATCAACCATAAAAGTATCTTAAATCCTTATCAAAGTCAAAATAGCTTGGGGATAGCCTCCACTTGACAAAGACTGACACGAAAATCAAGGAGCAACGATTTGAATCACACCAGCCTTTTCTTGCATCAAATAAATCTCATTGGCTTTTGCTTCTGAAATCAAATCTTTGCTAAAAGACTCACTGGCTAATCCTAGATGAAAGTTAAAACTGCGGAAGTGAGGAAATACAATAGGGAAGGTCTGCTTCTGTTTTAAAATCTGCTCCAAATCATTGACATGAGCCTTTTTTTTGACTTCTACAATCAAGACATGGTCGTGATTGAACAAAATGATGTCATACTGTCCAGTTGTTTGACCAAACTTGCCACTAATGTTTCTGTTGAGACGATCATAGCGAACTCCCTCTATTTCAATAGGATTGTCTTGCCCTAAAGACTCTTCAAAACAACGATAGATTCGGTCTTCTAGGATTAACCCAGCGTTGTTGACAAATCCCCCTAGTTGTTTAGAAACTTTAGCAATTTGTGCATCGGTTCTTGCAATTTGTGCATCGGTTCTTGCAATTTGTGCATCTGTCTTTTCTTGTTGTTTGGCAACAGCCTTGACTGTGTCATTGGCTTCTTTGGCAATGATACTGGCTTCTTTGGCAATAGCACTGGCTTCTTCCAAGATTTTTTCAATTCTATCCAATCTATCAGACATATCTTTTCCTAAAATTTAAAGCTCAAAAATCAAAATATCTAGTCTAGCAGATTTTTGAGAAAAAGAATGGGGTGCAATAAAATTCAGCTAATTGATAACCATGTTGCAATGCTTTTGCCCTTTCAACTCCTGCTACAAATTGCTTAATTTAGTCTAAATTGTTCCGTAAATTAGTATAACTACCTTGATTGAGTCGTAAAATTAAATCCTTTGCCAAACCTAAAGGACTTTTTAAAAGAGTTTTTAAAAGCTCTGATTCTTCACTGTCCCTAGCCAGCAAAAAGTTTCTTTGTTGTAGTTTGATATGATTCTCTGATGACATGAGATTTACTGATAGGCAGGAGCTATGGCTTTTTAAAGCCATAGCTTGAAACGGGTGGGATTACTCCCCGTAGATGTCAAAGTCAAAATAACGTTTGCGGATATGGTCGTATTGTCCACTTTCGCGAATGTCTTTGATGGCTTGGTTGAGTTGTTTTTTAAGGTCTTTGTCTCGTTTGCGGAGGGCAATACCAATGCCAACCCCAAAGTACTTGACATCATTAATCTCTTCGCCAACAAACTCAAATCGGTCTCCACCTTCTGCCTTCAAAAAGCTGGCATCAAGGGTCATCACATCAGCAAGGACAAGGTTGATCCTGCCTGAAGTCAAGTCTAGCTTGGCTTCCTCAATCGTGCCATACCTTTTGACATCTACCATGTTGCCATAAAGGTCTGTCATGTAGCTGTCATGCGTTGCGGCACGTTGCACTCCAACAGACTTCCCTTTCAAAGTAGATTTGTCAATCTTTGAAAACTGACCTTTTTGGGCAACGAATCTAACAGGCGTTGCATAGTACTTGTCAGTGAACTCTACCTTCTTTTTGCGTTCTTCAGTGATGGACATAGAAGCAATGATGGCATCATATTTTCTTGCTATGAGGGCAGGAATCATGCCGTCCCAGTCTTGTGTAACTAACACACATTTGACGCCCATTGCCCCACAAACGGCATAAGCAAAGTCAATGTCAAAGCCCACAAGCTCCCCTTTTTTGTCCACAGCACTAAAGGGAGGGTAAGCCCCTTCTACACCCACACGCAACGTCTTCCATTCCTTTGCCAAAGACACTGATGCCAGAATGGAAAAAGCAACACCAGCTATGATTTTCTTCATCATAAAATTCCCCTAAAAGAGAGTTAAAAATCCCGCAGATTCGTTAATGATATGCGGATTGAATAAATTGACGAAACCTCTCAGATGTTGGTGATTGGAAGACCTCTTGCGGAGTGCCTTCTTCATCAACCTTTCCCTGATAGAGATAAATCACCTTTGAGGAAACATCACGGGCAAAACCAATCTCGTGTGTGACAACAAGCATGGTTGTGCGTTCGTTGGCAAGGTCTTTCATCACTTTCAAGACCTCCCCGACCAATTCAGGATCAAGTGCAGAAGTTGGCTCATCAAACAACAAGACATCAGGATTGGTAGCCAAAGCACGTGCAATAGCCACCCGTTGTTGTTGACCACCTGAAAGATGCACAGGATAATAGTTTTTGTGTTCATAAATACCCACTTTTTGAAGCAGTAGTTCTGCTTGCTGAATCGCTTCTTTCTTGCTCTTTTTTAAAACGTGGATGGGGACTTCTATGACATTCTCCAGAGCAGTCATGTGAGACCACAAATTGAACTGCTGAAAGACCATTGAAACTTTGGTGCGTAGGCGTTGGAGTTGTTTCTTTGAGGCAATTTGGGGTTGTCTGTCCTTGCCTTGCTTCATCTTAATCAACTCCCCTGCAAGATAGACTTCTCCTTGACTGGGTGTTTCTAACAGATTGATGCAACGCAAGAAGGTGCTTTTTCCTGACCCACTTGAGCCAAGAATTGACACTACATCTCCTTGCTGAGCCACCAAAGACGCCCCCTTGATGACTTCTACACTTCCAAAGGATTTGTGAAGATTATGGACTTTTAGTGCAGGGATTGGTTGTTGTTCCATCGGTGATACTCAACTGACTTTGTTTGATGCGTCATTTTGCGTCTAAAATCGCTTGTTCCATTCGGCTGAGACCTTCATCTATTTCTTCAAAAGTGATATTCAATGCAGGTGCAAGACGCATGATGTTTGTCCCTGCTACAGTGAACAAGACACGATGCTCACGTCCTGCATTCACAAAATGTTTGGCTTGGTCTTGATAAGATTCACTTAATTCACAACCAAACCACAAACCACGATTGCGTATTTCTTTCCAAATCTTGTGTTTTGCATTGATTTTTTCTAATCCTTGACGCGTGTAGTTTGCCGAATCTTTGACTTGCTTTAAAAAATCGGGTTGTGAGACCTCATCTAACACGGCAAGCCCAACAGACGTTGCCAGTGGATTTCCCCCGTAAGTTGTGCCATGTGTTCCTACTTTCAACACTTTTGCAATGTTTTGAGTGGTTGCAAATGCTGCCAATGGGAATCCTCCCCCAATGCCTTTGGCAGTCGTGATAACGTCAGGTGTAATGCCATAGCCCATGTAGGCAAATAAATCTCCTGTACGCCCAACCCCGCTTTGCACTTCGTCAAGCACCATCAACGCATTGTATTCCTTGCAAACGTCTCGGACTGCCTGCATAAACTCATGTGTTGCAGGAATAATCCCGCCTTCTCCTTGAATCGGTTCAACCACGATGCAACACAATTTGTCAGACGCCTGCTTGTGCAACGCATCTATGTCATTGAATGGTAGATGTGTAATTCCTTGAGGCATCGGTCCAAATCCTTGTGAATATTGTTCTTGTCCGCCAACGGCAACATTCATAAAGGTTCTGCCATGAAAAGACCGACGAAAGCTGATGATTTCTATTTTTTCAGGACTAAAGGTGTCGTGTGCATAACGTCTTGCCATCTTGATTGCCCCTTCATTTGCCTCTGAACCCGAATTGCAAAAGAAGACACGTTCGGCAAATGTCAGCTCACAAAGTCTTTTTGCCAGAGCAAGAGCAGGTTCATTGGTGAAGGCATTGCTCAAATGCCAGAGCATCTGTGATTGTTCTTGAAGTCGCTGAATCAATTTAGGGTGTGCATGTCCCAAAGAATTGACAGCAATCCCTGCAAAAAGGTCAATATGGTCTTTGCCTTCCTGGTCCCAAAGACGAGACCCTTGCCCACGCACAGGAATCACCTTTGCAGGTGCATAGGCAGGGACAATGTAGTTGTCAAAATCTTCTCTTATCGCATCAAATCTCAAACTCATGTCTTCCATTGCTAAAAAAGTCAAATGCAAAGTTTTACACGATGTTTGACAATTTGTCTAGTTTTATTCAACTTTAAAAAAATCTCTTATCATGCAGGCAAGATGAGAACACCATATTTTGTCACAGAAAGGTTGGAAGTTAAAACTGAAATTAAGGCTTGATTTATTTGGTCAACTTGAGATGATGAACATTCTGGATTCAAAGGACTTTTTCGTCGCACGCATGACATCAACATTTTAAAATGAATTGAAGAATGGAAGTACTATTTGACGGATACGGTTTACTGATTATAGATGGTTTGGAAATGACCATTTGGGTTTCTGTGTACTCTGTTGCACTGGCAACGGGTCTTGGATTCGTTGGGGCATTAGCGAAATTATCATCTCATAAATGGCTCATAGGCATTGCCACAGCATACACCACATTGATTCGCGGCGTACCAGACCTTGTGTTAATGTTTTTAGTCTTCTTCGGAGGGCAAATACTGGTGAACCACATCACAGACGCTTTGGAGATGGATTTTGTAGAGATCAACCCCTTCGTCGCAGGCGTGTTTTCTATTGCTTTCATTTTTGGTGCATACATGACAGAGACATTTAGGGGGGCAATTCTTGCTGTTCCCAAAGGACAAATGGAAGCGGCAAGGGCTTTTGGTATGAACACATTTTTAGCCTTTCACAGAATTTTACTGCCACAAATGCTTCGGCATGCTATACCGGGATTTGGCAACAACTGGCTGGTTTTGCTGAAAACAACCGCATTGGTTTCAGTGATAGGACTTGATGATATGCTACGCAAAGCTACTTTGGCGGCAGGGGCAACCAAGATGCCTTTCTTCTTTTATCTACTGGCAGCCACAGGTTATCTGGCACTGACCACTGTGTCCTTACTCATCTTGGCTTACTTCAAGAAACGTTACAGTATAGGAGTTTAATTGATGGATTTTGAAATCATTTTCAATTCATTGCCTCTCTTCTTGCAAGGGGCATGGTTGACGGTAGAGTTGGTGGTTTTGGCATTGGTCTTGGGATTTGTGATAGCAGTCCCCATCAGCCTTTTACGTCTTTCAAGAAATCCTCTGCTTTGGATTCCTGCTTGGTTTTATATCTATTTTTAAGGGGGACTCCCTTGCTGGTTCAGTTGTTTTTAATTTATTACGGATTCAGTCAGTTTGATTTTGTCAAAGAAAGTTTTTTGTGGACTTGGTTGAAAGAACCTTACTTTTGTGCTTTGATGGCATTCACTTTGAACACTGCTGCATACACAGCAGAAATCATAAAAGGCTCCATAGAAAACACTCCAAAAGGAGAAGTAGAAGCTGCACAAGCCTTTGGCATCTCAACTACAATGATGTACTGTCGCATCATTTTGCCAAGTGCGTTCAGACGTATGCTTCCTGCCTATTCTAACGAAGTGATTTTCATGTTTCATGGAAGTGCTGTTGCCAGCCTTGTGACGTTGGTGGAATTGACAGGAGTGTCTCGCATGGTGTATTCAAGATATTACGCACCTTTTGAAGCCTTTACCACCACAGCAGTCTTTTACATGGTCATCATCTTCGCCTGCGTTTACATCTTCAGAATGTTGGAAAAGCGACTTTGTGCGCACTTGAAAAGATGACTTTAACAGGACGGCTTGCTTTGACTACTTAATTTCCCATCATGTTATAGCCACAATCTACATAAATGGTTTGTGCAGTGATTCCTGATGCGAAGGGGCTACAAAGGAATGAAGCAGTTGCTGCCACTTCTTCAAGTTCTACATTCCGCTTGAGTGCTGTCCCTTGTGCCACACCATCTAGCAATGTTGCAAAATTCTGGATTCCCATTGCAGAAAGGGTTTTGATGGGACCTGCAGAAATACAATTCACTCTGATTCCTCGTTCTCCAAATTCACGTGCAAGATACCTGACAGAGGATTCTAGCGCAGCTTTGGCAGGACCCATGACGTTGTAACTTGGCACAGCACGCACAGAACCAATATAGCTCATGGCAATAATGCTCCCGCCATTGGTCATCAATGGTGCCGCTCCTGCACAAAGTGGAAGCAAGGAATAGGCACTGATTTCTTGTGCTTTCAAAAAACCTTCTACACTGGTTTGAGAAAACGCTCCACCTAGATCGTCTTGCTTGGCAAAGGCTAAGCTATGCACTAAAAAATCAAACTCCCCCCATTCTGCTTGAACTTTGGCAAACAAACCCTGAATGTCATCAGGTGAAGAAACATCACATTTCTGAACAAAAGGAGCCTCAATTTCTGATGCTAATTTTTCAACATTTTTTTTAAATCGCAAACGGTCATCAGGTAAATAAGTGAGAGCAACCTCCGCCCCACATTTCTTCAACGACTTTGCAATGTGCCATGCAATGCTTTTGTTGTTACCTACTCCTAAAACAATTCCTTTTTTTCCTTGACAATGAATCATGATGTTTCTCCGTAATTAAAAATACCAATGGACTCTCCATACTGCAAAGATTGCCCAATGCTCAAATGATTAAGCTGAATTTGACCTTTTTGGAAAAGGCAGATCACCGTTGAACCCAGCTCAAAATGTCCAATTTCTGTCCCTCGTTTTAAAGGATAGCCTTCGGCAAGTGTCCAATCACCTCGTTTTGCTCCAAAACAATTAGATTCAACAGAATGATAGACCACCTTGATTTTTCCGACAACCGTTGCACCCACTTTGACCAATGCACATTCACCTGCTGAAGTAGAAATATAGCTAATCAGCCGTTCATTGATGGCAAACAGCTTTGGAACATGATTGACTCCCAACGGGCTGACTGTCCACAATTTGCCGGGTATGTAAGAACAACGATCTACTATGCCAGCTACCATACTATGAATGCGGTGATAATTGTGAGGTGCAAGGTAGATAGTCAAATACATTCCATCTTGATACTGTGATGCTTTATGTGAATCTCCTAAGAGTTCTGAAAGTGGATAATCCTGTCCCTTAGCCTGAATCAAAGTTCCATTTTTGATTGTTCCAAACTGACCAACTGTGCCATCTACGGGAGAGACAAGATGATGCGGAGGTGAAGTGATGGGACGTGCCATAATCTGTAGTCTTCTTGTAAAAAACGCATTGAATGTTGGGTAATTTTCCAGCGGTTCAATGGCATGTTTCATGTCCACTTGAAAGGCACGTACAAATAGATGTAGCAAGGGTTTCAGAAGAAAGGGAGGCAGGCGTAGGTTGGCAAACCAACCACATAAGCGACTGAAAAGATTTTTGGGAAGAATCCACAAGAGGTAATAACCCAACGGCATGTCTTGGAAGCAGAAAGATGATTAAGCAGGTAACTCCTGACGGAATGTAGGATAAAATTTTTGCAGTGTTTCTAGGACGACATGCCCTTCCACTGTCTCTTGTTGGATCAACTGTTCTGAAAGATCGTGAAGTGCGTTGATGTGGTCTTTTAGTAATTTTTTAGCATGGTCATAGTATGAAATGACCATTTTTCGCAACTCCTGATCAATAGCACTGGCTACTTCTTCACTGTACTCACGTTCTCTGCCAAAAGCACGTCCTGAAACATATTGAGAATTTTGGTCTCCTAGCACCACAGGACCAACCGCTTCGCTCATGCCAAATTTACAAATCATGCTATGTGCAAGGTTTGTCGCTTGTTGTAAGTCATTACCTGCTCCTGTTGTCAGTTCGTCAAAAATCAACTCTTCTGCGGCACGTCCACCCATCGCAATGACAATTTTGCCAATGAGATAGTCCATGTCATAGGCACGGTGGTCTCCTTCTGGCAGGAATGAAGTCACACCCAATGCACGTCCTCTTGGAACAATGGTAACTTTGTGAATGGGGTCTGCTTTGGGAGTCATGGCGGCAACCAGTGCATGCCCTGCCTCGTGGTAGGCTGTGCTTCGTTTTTCTTTGTCTGTCATCACCATTGACCTACGTTCGCTTCCCATCAGAATTTTGTCCCTTGCTTGCTCTAGGTCTTCGTGGAATACCTCTTTTTTGTCCTGCCGTGCAGCAATCAAAGTGGCTTCATTGATGAGGTTTTTCAAATCTGCCCCAGAAAATCCCGGTGTGCCTTTCGCAAGCACTGAAAGGTCAATTCCTTCTGCCATCTTTGCCTTGCCTGCATAAATTTGCAAAATCGCTTCTCTCCCTTTAACATCAGGCAAAGGCACATGAACTTGTCTGTCAAACCTGCCGGGACGTAACAAGGCAGAGTCTAAGATGTCAGGACGATTGGTTGCGGCAATTACAATCACGCCTTGTGATGAGTCAAATCCATCCATTTCCACAAGCATTTGGTTGAGTGTCTGCTCGCGTTCGTCATTACCTCCACCAATACCAGCTCCACGGTGTCTGCCTACTGCATCAATTTCGTCAATGAACAGGATACAAGGTGCATTTTTTCGTCCTTCTTCAAACAAATCTCGGACACGGCTTGCACCTACCCCAACAAACATCTCAACAAATGCAGACCCACTGACACTGAAAAACGGAGTCCCTGCTTCCCCTGCAACAGCTTTAGCCAGCATCGTTTTGCCTGTCCCAGGAGGTCCTGACATTAAAACACCCCTTGGGATTCTTCCACCCAGTTTATTGAAACGTTCAGGTTGTTTTAAAAAATCAATGACTTCTTTCAATTCTTCTTTGCTTTCTTCTGCACCTGCGACGTCCTTAAACTTGACTTTGCAATCTTCAGGTTTGGCTTTGTTCGCACCTATTTTACCGATAGAAAACATTTTTCCAATGGGACTACGGCGGCTCATCATCACCCAAATAAAAATGATAAAGAGAAAAGGACCCCACTGGATCAACAACGACACATACCAAGGATAGCCTGTTGGTGGCGTATATGAAATTTGCACCTTGTACTTGCGCAAGACGTCAACAAGTTCAGGATAGGAAGGAGGGATATAGGTATAGTATTGGGCTGTGTCAAGAAATTGTCCCTCAATTAACTGCTGACCTTGAATGTTGGCATCTAAAACATTGCCTTGCTTGACTTGCCTCATAAACTCACTAAAGGTGATGACCTTTTGATTCGCTGGGCTGTTGAGGCTTTCTTCCTTACCTAAATAATTAAATGCTAAGACCAATGCGATAATAATTAAGAAAATACTGAGCCATTTTTCACTTTTCATCATGTTTCTCGGATTAAAGGTTTTTGGGAAATGAAGTTATTCTGTAATATCATTTGTAGTATTAAGTAGTTTTTTATCTTGGTCAACAGTCCAGACGTCATTTGTAGCATCGTCATCTAAGTTGGATTCTGCTGTAATGGTGAAAGTATTGGTTTTTGCATCAATGATATAAGTGTATTTGGTATCTTGAGGAATTTCAAATGCCAAATCTTTCAGTGCAGTCGCATATTTTTGATTTGATGCAAAATAGATTTTTTGAGCAGTGTATAAAGCCATCAGATTTGTCTTGGCTTCTGTTTGTTTGGAGGTTGCAATCCAGCCTGTAAATTCAGGAATAGCAAGGGTTGCCAAAATTCCGATGATTGCGACAACGACCATCACCTCAATTAAACTGAAGCCGTTTTGTGGTTTTGCTAAATTGAAGAACGTCTTTAGCATCTTATGTTCCTATCTTTTCAAATCAAACTGCTGTCATCTGGTTTGGGACAAGCTCTAAGGAAATTCTCCCGAACCTGCCTGCACGAAAATCTTGGACAATTTTATTGCAAACCCGCCTCCATTCAATCTGATTACCTGAAGTCAGACAACCATGAAGTTTGGCAATGGTCTCTACAATTTCTTCTGTATTTTGCAGGGATTCTTTGATTTGATAAGTCTGTTGGATTTTCTTGGGAAATTGTTTGAGACAGAAGTCAATCCAGTACGTTGCCAGTTTTTCAATGCCAACGATTTCATCTTTGATAGAGCCAACCAACGCCAGCTTCATGCCCGTTTGCACATCTTGGAATCGTGGTTGCAACATGCCCGGCGTGTCTAGCAATTCAATCTGTTTAGAGATGGTGACCCATTGAGCATGCTTGGTGATTCCCGGACGATTCCCAGTTTGTACTGATTTTTTTTTGGCAAATCGGTTAAGCAATGTAGATTTGCCAGAATTTGGCACACCTAAAATGGCAATTCTCAAAGAAGGCGGTTGGATTCGTTTTTGCAAAAATTTCTGTCGCTTCACTTCTGCCACTTCTTCTAAATGCTGAACCAAAGAACGTAGAGTTTTAGGGTGGAGAGAATTAGAAATATGGCAATGCTGCCCTGCATTCAAAAAATGCTGTTTCCAAAGGTGCGTCAAGTTAGGGTTGGCAAGGTCTGCTTTGTTTAAAACAATCAGAGACGTCTTGTCTGCCATCAAAAGATGAAGTTCTGAGCTGGCAGAAGACATGGGGATTCTTGCATCACGGACTTCAAGGACAACATCAACTTGCTTGAGAAGCTGCTGAAGGTCTTTTTTGGTCTTAAACATGTGCCCGGGGTACCAATTTGCAGCAACATTTTGATTTGAGCCTTCCCAAGTTTGTAGATGTGACATAGCTGATAAAAAGCGAATCTCTTGATTAATTTCAATGGATTGTGTAAGAATCTCTGCAATCCTTGAATGACAGAATGAGACCATTGAATAGGATATTGCTAGCAAGCTGTGAGTTTCACAGACTGATAAGGGGTACTTTCAAGAGATACTTGGTAAAGAGAATGACAGAATGAGACCATTGAATAGGATATTGCTAGCAAGCTGTGAGTTTCACAGACTGATAAGGGGTACTTTCAAGAGATACTTGGTAAAGAGATGGAAGCTCTGGTTTCATCTTGTCCATAATCCATTGAGAAATCCCTTGCAAAGTTGGGGAAGTGATGTCAGCATGATTCAGACAATGATGGTCAAGTTGATTGAGATATGGTTTGAACAACTTTTTAATGTCTCCAAAATCTATTGTCCAGCCAAAAGGTTCTTGCAACTGGTCTTGGACGTGAAGTTTGACCTTAAAGGTATGCCCCATACATTGCCCCTTCGGACCTGTGAAACAACTATCAAAACTAAATTGCTTGAAACTCTCCCAGACTTCTCCCCCTGCATAAGAAGACCCTGCACTGTCAGTTTCATAAACTGTCATTTTGATCAGTTGAGACCATTGAGGTTTCATAGTGTGAAATAGCCACGATGACAAATTTTCTGATGTAGGATTTTCCAGACCTTCCACATCATTTAACAATCTTTTGTCTAACCTTTCATAGATGGGCATCAAAATTTGTGTTACATTATTGCAGGCGTCTTGTGATCTAAATGAATCACAGATGACATGGAAGTTATGTCCATGATTCCTGCCGCATTTGTGTCCTTCAGGCACGTGAGGTAAAAAATGAGCAGAGTGCAATGTAACCAGCTTGGTGTTATTTAAGCCGTGTTTAGTCTTCCAATGCACCCTTTCAAAAGGAGTGAGTACTAAAGTGGCACTGGAAATACTGGATTCAAGGAGGAAGTCTTCTACAATGGATTCAAACCAGTTCAACAGAACGGTATATTTTTCATGCCTGCCGTCCTGCATGATTTGGTAAAAAGACTCTTGCAAGTCTTGCATTGCCTCCATTTGACTTTCATTTTTGGTTGTCAGACTGAGCAAAGGCATTCCTGCAATTTTTGTCAAATACTCACGTCTGGTGAATGTGTATTGATAATCTTTTTTCATAATTGTTTTCTCTTTTATAGATTGTCTAACAAAGCATGATTTCGTAAAGATACAAAAGATAGAATGCCTTGATGCACCTTAAAAATCAAGTCGCAATTTTTGAAACATCTTTCAGTCATTTCTTGAAAAAAATCACTGAAATTTTTACCCTATACAATTCTTTTATCCCAAAACAGCAAATGACGCTAAAAACACGAGCATGGGTTGAGCATGCGATCCAAGTGATTGAAACTGATTTTAATCGTTCTGCAGATACACACCTTTTACGTTTTGAGTTCCCCAAACTTCCTCAAATTAACTTTTACTTCAAAGATGAATCTACCCACCCGACAGGTAGCTTGAAGCACCGCCTAGCAAGGTCTTTGTTTTTGCATGGGTTGTGTAGTGGATGGATCACTTCTGAAACAACCATTGTAGAGTCGTCTTCTGGTAGCACTGCCGTTTCAGAAGCCTACTTCGCCCAATTATTAGGCTTACCCTTCATTGCTGTCATGCCCAAATCTACCTCTCAGTCTAAAATTGAAGCCATTGAATTTTATGGAGGACAAGCGCATTTTGTAGAAAATAGCAAACAGGCACGTGGCGTTTCAGAAGAACTGGCATCTAACTTAAAGGGGCGATTTATGGACCAATTCACTTATGCCGAACGTGCAGTAGATTGGAGGGGCAATAACAACATTGCAAGCTCCATTTATGAGCAGATGGCAATGGAGCCTCACCCAATTCCCAAATACATCATTTTAGGTGCAGGAACGGGAGGCACGTCAGCAACCATTGGACGTTTCATTCGCTACTCCAAAACCAACACAAAGCTCTGTGTTGCAGACCCCGAAGGCTCTGTTTTTTTTGACTACTATCATCAACGAGACCCAGACATACAAAGTTCTCAAACAACCATGGTGATTGAAGGCGTTGGCAGACCCACCGTAGAACCTTCATTTATTCCTGAAATTGTAGATCGCATGATTTGTGTCAAACATGCCCAAAGTTTTGCTACCTTGAAGTTTCTGCAAAAATATGTTGGTCGCAAATTAGGGGGTTCTACTGGCACAAACTTCTATGCAGCAGTGCAACTTGTTGCAGAAATGGCAAAAAAGGGAGAAACAGGGTCTGTTCTAACCTTGATTTGTGACTCTGGAGACCGCTATCTTGAGACCTATTACAACCAACAATGGCTCAAAGACAACGGCTATCACATTGACGATTACTTCCAACAATTAGAACTCTTCTATCAGCAAGGTCAGTGGGAAGAAGTGGATTAAGCGTCAAGCATCTTCATTGAGCTTGAAGAGACATTGATATAGATCAAGTCGTCATCTTTGTCCTTTTTAATTCTCACAGAAGCCAGCTCTTTTTCTTGTTCCAAGTTAATGACTTCTGGTTTGGTGTAAAGAGCGAAGCCTGTCAATGGTTTACAAATCATATCCTTAATAGATTTGACATTTCTAAAAATAGACTTCCATCTTCCATAGTCCTCAAAAGGAGAAATGGTGCTTTCTACTAGAGAATAATAATAATTCCAGATGATTGCAGAAACCAAGTCATCAAAATCAGGTTCTCTCATGTCTAAGGTTGTTTCTAAATCACGGACAGTGAAAATCAACTGTTGTTCTGTTTGTTCTTTAAGTTCAATGAGCTTTGCCATATTTTTTTTAATGGTGAAGGGTTAAAGAGAGTGGTTAGAAGTATGGATTTGCCCCTGAACGACAGTGGCATGAACATTTAGACTTTCGTCACAGACCACAAGATTTGCAGGAAGGCAAAGGTCAACTTGACCGTATGAGTCATCAATCCCTAGCATTTTGGCAGGATAAAAAGATGCCATACGCAAGACTTCTTCAAGAGGCAGACCTGTTGCTTGCATCATCTTCTTGACACATTCATTCATTCCAACATTTGCCCCTGAAAAGACGCCATCATCATTCAGACATTTGCCATCTCTTAAAAGAATCGTCCGACCTTGTAAATCAAAACTTGTGTCAGAAGACCCAACTAAAGCCATTGCATCTGTGACAAGCAAAATTTGATGAGGCTTACAGCGAGCCAGCAGCCTTAAATTGGCATCAGCCACATGTAGTCCATCAGCAATGATAGAACACCATGTCTGCTGTGACTCCAAACCAAAACCATAAACACCAGGCTCCCTTGAAGACATGGGACGCATTGCATTAAAAAAGTGAGTCAATCCTATCACACCTGATGCAAAACGTGCTTCAAGTTCTTCATAAGTTGCTCCACTGTGTCCACAAAACAACTTCCAACCTTTGCTTGCCAGTTGTTCAATTTGTTCACAAGTAAAGACTTCAGGTGCAATCGTCATCATAGAACAACCGCCTTGAATCATTGGTAATTCTGCTAGCAACGAATCTGTTGGAACTTGCATATACTTTTGTAAATGAATCCCCCGAAAATCTGGGTTTAAAAAAGGACCTTCCAAATGGATTCCCAAAATGCCAGACACTCCAGAATTGATAGCATCTTGCACTGCACAGACGGCTTGCAGCATCTTTGACCATGTGTCAGTAATCAAAGTTGGTAAAATGGCACACGTTCCATACAGACGATGAGCTTCAACCATTGTTCGCAACGTTTCAACGCAAGTTGCATTGTTAAAAAGTAACCCACCACCACCGTTGACTTGCACATCAATCCAACCTGCTGAAATGAAACAATCTGCAAACGAATGATGCGGAAGACCCTCAGGAGCTTGTGAAAGATGACCAATGGCTTGAATCAAGTGGTCTTCAATCAACAGATAATGATTTTGAAGCCACTCAGTTCCTGTAAAAATGCGGTCAGCACTGATGAGGTAACGATTTTTTGTCATATATGAACATCACGATAAAACTTCGTTTCCACTTGTTGGGCAAGTTCGTCAACATGTTTGTAATAATCAGCTAGCTCCAAATGCGCTGAGGCATCTTCATCAACTAGAAAAATGATATTACGGTGATATTGAAGTGCAGAGGCTGGACACATAGAACTGACAGGACCTTCAATAGCAGACTTCACTGCAGCCGCTTTGTTTTGACCAAGTGCCAAAATGAGAATTTGACGGGACTCCATAATCGTCCCAATTCCCATAGTCAAGGCTTGAGAAGGTTGAAACTCCCCCTTTTGAAAAAACCTTGAATTGTCTTGAATCGTTTGACGTGTCAGAGTTTTGATCCTCGTGCGGGAGCTTAAACTTGAGGTCGGTTCATTGAAGCCGATATGACCATTAGAGCCGATTCCCAGAATTTGCAGGTCAATCCCCCCTGCTTTAACAATCTGTTCATCATACATTTTAGCCCTTTCAAAAGGGTTAGCTCCACCTGTACAGTCAGGTAGATGCGTTTGATGTTTGGGAATGTCAACATGCTGAAAAAGGTGATGTTCCATGAAATAGCGATAACTTTGCTGATGCTCTGGCTCTATTCCAATGTATTCATCTAAATTAAATGTTGTAATTCCTTTGAAAGAAAGGGATTGTTGTTTGGAAATTTGGACTAGCCTCTCGTAGAGTTTGATAGGTGTGTTACCTGTCGCTAGCCCAAGCACAGCAGAAGGATTACTTTTGATGAGTTTCACAATGTAGCTGACAGCACGTTCAGCAACCGTGTCGCTGTCTTTGCCAATGATGACAATCATTGCATTGGAAGAAGTAGCCTTTTGAAATTGAAAAGAATTTTGATTTTCAGTCTTGCCATCTATTCAAGCTGTTAATTCAAGTTTTTATTTGTCCAAAATTTTAACAGGTGTCTTCCTTTTGGTTGTTGTTCCATCACCTATCTGACCGTAGACATTCCAACCCCAAGCCCAAAGGCTTCCGTCTGTTTTCAAAGCCAAACTATGCCCAGAACCAGCAGAAATAGACACCCAATCTTTCCCAGAACCTACACGAACAGGAGTGTTTTTGTCAGAAGTAGAACCGACGCCAAGTTGTCCATTACCGTTGAATCCCCATGCCCAGAGGCTTCCGTCTGTTTTTAAGGCAAGATTATGAATGTCGTATGTGCTAATGGCTTTCCAATCCTTATCTGAACCAACTTGAGTGGGTTTGACAACAGCATCAGTGCCAGCAATGCCCAACTGCCCTCTATGATTTGCTCCCCATGACCAGAGGCTTCCATCTTGTTTCAAGGCTAAGACGTGACTGTCACCAGTTTGAACAGTTGCCCAATTCTTATCTGACCCAATTTGAGTTGGAAAGCTTGTTTTTTTAAGACCTTCCCCCACGACATAGTAAGCACTGTAATAAGTTGTAGCGATGCCAAGCTTGCCTGATATGGGAGTCAAGTTCATATTTCTGGATTGTCCCCAACCCCACAAACTGCCATCTTGTTTGACAGCAAGGATGCTCTTATAACCAACAGAGGCATCTTTCCATGAATCAGAAAGCACCTTTGCAGGAGTTTTGACTCTGCCGTAATTCCCATTCCCTACCCCAAAATCTGCATCTCCCCAAACCCACAAAGTCCCATCGTCCTTAAGACCAGAAGCAAGCCAAAAACTAGCATCTAGTTTCTTCCATGACTGCCCGCTGTCGGCTAATGTAGGGACGTCAGGTTCTTGATAATTTCCGTCACCTAAGCCAAAACTGCCAGCAATTCCTTGTCCCCAAAACCAACGGCTTCCATCTGCTTTGAGTGCTTGCACAAAATATTGACCAACAGTGAGCTGGCTAAAGGTCTGTGATGTCTTGACTTTGGTAGGGGTTGATAGGACATCGTCAGACCTTTTGTATTTCACTCCAATTCCAAGATTCTCACCTTTTTGTCCCCATGCCCAAAGGCTTCCATCATCTCTTCTAATGACACTAAAAGTTGGACCTGCATGAATTTCTACAATCGGACTGTTCACGGCTTGAGGTGCTGCGTTAGGTTTTTGTTTTGGAAGAGAGTCAACAACTTTAAAAAGGGCTTCAGATTCAAACCCTTTGAATTTAACAAGTAATTTGGACTGACCTACCTGATGAGCCTCAAGACTCAAGGCGACTTGAAATGTCTTTTCATCTGGAACGTCTATCAGCAATTTCCCATCAAGACTTTCAAAATTCACTTGCTCTTCCTGAACTTCCAGACTTAAAAAGTCTTTGTCATGCTGAACTTCAAGTTTTGCCTGTTCTGGCAATTCTCCAGAGTAAGAACAATCTAGGGAAGCCTGATAGCTTTCTCCAAGTGTCAAAGTTTGTTCTGCTTTCACTTCACAAGTCCAGCTTAGAGCTTGTTCAACTTGCTCGTCTGAACAGCTAGCTACTGCAAAGACTAAAGCAAAGACTCCAACGAATCTACCAAAAATGTTTTTTCTCAACATGAGTTTCTCCTAAACCAAAGGTTTTAAAATAAAGGGTTAAATAAGGTTAAAAAATGCTCAAAAACGTCAAAAGCAAAAAATTCAGTAAAGTTGACCATTATCTTTCACGTACTTAAAGGAATGCAAGCACTTATTTAAAACTTTTTAGTGATTTTTTAGTCAAAAGGTGCATGATTTCCAATGTCAATGACTCTTTTGATAGAGTTTTTGAGAAAAAATCATGGACAATGCCAACAAGACTAAGGCACCCCCTGTGGCGTAAGCCGCTAGCACCTGAAGTCCGCCAATCGTAAAAAATTGATTATCCATTCTCAATGGAGTCAAGAACATTCTCCAGACTGAATATAAGATGAGATAGCAAGCTAAAAGCATGCCGTGTTTAAAGCCGAAGGTTCGCATCTTCCAAAGAAAGCAAAAGATGACGATGTTGCCTAGCGATTCATAAACCATCGTCGGATGGACAGGTTGACCCTGTGCGTAAAGATAGGTAACAGAACCTTTGGGAAAGACGACGCCCGCCCAGAAATCTGTTACAGGACCAGCCGCCTCACCATTCGTAAAATTCCCCCACCGTCCAATGGCTTGCCCTTGAATCATGCACAATGCACCAATATCAGCTAGTTTTAAAAAGGGGATTTGATACTTCTTAGCCACAAAAAAACCTGACAAAATCCCTCCAAGAATCCCACCATGAATGGCAAGCCCCCCATTCCAAACAGCAAACGCATCATACCAAGGACGGAACGCATAGTGGTTTGACCATTCAAAAATCACTTCATACGCACGCCCTCCCAACAAACCACCTGCGAAAACAATCATCACCAGATTCATTGTCTGGTCTTCGTTGTAATCTATTTTCTGACGCCTAAACTCTGAAAGGACAATCTTGTAGCCAATCATCAGCGAGATTGCATAAGCGAGTCCATAAAAACGTGGTTCCAGTGTGAAGTTAAGAAAGGGAATGGTGAGTGAAAAAATCTCAGGTCGGAAAGTTTCAATCGTCAATAATGGGGTCAAAAGAATCATAGCATTACATTTTAATAAGTTTTGAAAGAGCCTCTTGCAACGATTTGGAATCAGCAAGAGCATTGATGGATTCAGGTTGTTTCAACAGAGATTGAAAAAATTGTTTTGCCTGCAACTGGTCTTGGGGTTCTTGGGATTCAAACCACAAGAAAAGGACTGAAAACGGTAGCGTCTCTTGATTTTCACCAACAGAACAAATTGCCACCAAACACTTAGGAAGCTCCAGCTTAGTAGGAATTGTACATGCCATCAATCCTTGACCTTCTGCCATCACCAACGATTTGTTATCAATGGCAAGCAAGGTTTGAGGCAAATCAAATTCAATCTCTGCTTTTTGTGCAAGGTTTAATAATTCGTTAAAACCCCCAAGCAAGGTGTCAGGACAAATGTGCAAGATATGGTCTTGTTGCAAATAGCGGGATAAAAACTTGTGTGTCGGTTGGTAAACCAAAGACTTTCCATGACGTTTTTCTTGTGTGTCTGTGCAGCACTCTACTTGACCCGAACCAAAATAGATGAGAGGAATGTCATCGCTCCACTGGAGGAGAGAATCAGGAGGTGAGTACATCGCTAAATGCGATTTTTGGGTCTTTAATAAAAAGGAGATGTCAGCAGGGCTTTGCAAACGATTCCAAACTTGACCGCTTGATTTGGAGTGAATGGTGTTTTCGTGAGAAGACCAACGCCATGCGTTCATCTTGTGCGGGTGAGTCTGCCATTTTTCACAAATCAGTTGATTCAAGTGTCTGTTATCAGTCAAAGCCAGAACATTGCCAATGGACTCTGTCAATTCTTGGGGAACAACCTGAAGGTTCAGGGCATCACCACAAATCGCAACAAAACCCTCTTGGTGCGATTTGTCCACTAAATCAGAATTGAGGTCAAGCAGTACACAAAACGAACGATTGTGTTGCATGATCTTTTCTGCAATCTGCCGACCTAACAAATTCGCTCCAACAATCAACCAGCCCGTTCTTGGGGGGAATTTGACGTGCAGCCATTTGGTGAGCCAAGAAGCAGAAAGTCCTTGAAATAAAATCGTAACGGTGATGATGGTAAAAGCAAAAGACTCCAAAAACCATGCACCCTCTTGACCTTGTAGTTTAATGGCAAACAAGGACGCCATAGACCCTGCAACGACTCCACGCGGAGCAATCCAACTTAAGAAAATCCTCTCCCGCCAGAGAATCTTTGTGCCAAATGAACACATCAACACCCCCAAAGGACGAATGACAAAAATCACAATCGCCGTGATGACTATCCCATTGATTCCCATCTTGTAAAAATTGTCTAGGTTTAAATTGGTGACCAAGAGTATGAACAAAAGCGCAATGCTCATCTCGGTTAATTCTGATTTAAATGCCCGAATGTCTTCCAGTGCAGGGACTTTAAGCCACCCCAAAATCAAGCCCATCACGACCACTGTCAAAAGCCCAGATTCTGTTAAAATGGTATCAGAGAGACTAAACAGAAACAGAACAATCGCTAAAACCAGAATATTAACATACTTTTGAGGAATCCACTTTTTTTTGATGATATGAAACACCACCCAGCCACCAAAGCTCCCCAGTGCCAAGCCTAGCATCAGACGTAAGGTAAACTTCCCAAACAACGTCCAGCCACTTGCCATGTGTCCCAACGTCAAAAGCTCAAAGCAAAAAATGGCAATGAACACACCAATCGGGTCAATCAGCACTCCCTCCCAATACAAAATCTGATGAAGCCTTTCTCTCACTCCAATCCTTTGAAGCAAGGGATTGATGACAGTCGGTCCTGTGACAATAATCACACTGCCTGACAACAATGCCATCAAAGGTGTCATGTCAAACAACCAATATGCCGCAAGTGAAGAACCTAGCCATGTGATTAGAACGCCCAAAGTCAGCAATCTTTTGATCATGGTAGAGGCACTTTTAAACCCGTCAGGGTTCAAGTTTAGACCACCTTCAAACAAGATAATTGCCACGGCAAGGGGAATCAAAATTTGCACACCCTCACCCAAAACACTGGGATTGACAACACCGATGCCTTCTGGTCCCAGCAACAACCCTCCTACCAAGAGCGGGGCAATGGCAGGCAGATTCATGTAATGTGCAACCACCATCAACACCACCCCGCACAAAAGCGCAGTAGAAATGGTAATGATCTCCAAATGAGGTAAAGTTAGCAGATATTCACTCATAGTCGCTCATAGTTGCTCATCGTCATTCATTGAGATAAATGACCTCCATGTTCTCAGAGACTTGAAACTCAAAAAAATTCTCATCAAAAGAAGGAGCATAATCAATATGTATCAGCTCAAAAATTTGATAGCTTCCTCTCTGATTAAAAAGCACCAAACGGCTGACATGACGGTCTTCTGAGACTTCAATTTGTGCAAACTTTAAATCGCCAATGCGGGTGTGTTTGGGAATCAGTTCAATGACTCTATTTTCAGTGTCTTTAAGAATCTTTCTCGTCAAAAGTCGTTGTGTAAAGTTTTGTGTCAAGTTTCCAAAATCCATCAACTCTAACAAGGCATTTCCTCCTTCAGATTTTTTAACATCACGAATGGTGACGTTTTCCAACAAAGGGTCATAAAGCCACATGGTTTCAGAATTGATGACTAATGTCTGAGCATTGGGCGGGTCATATTCCCAACGCATTTGGTCAGGGTGTTTGTATGAAATCACACCTGTTGCATGACGTGGCGCTTCCCCCTTCTTGGTGTAATGCTCTTGTTTGAATTGACCTTGAAAACCCTGAACTTGTGAATACGTCTCTTGAAGTTGATGCAAAATGCCTTTGACTTCACCTTGTGCAGTTGCCACAGAAGCCAATCCCATCAACAAAAGGAAAAAGAAAATCTTGTGTTTCATTTTGAAAAAGTTTGAATCTTAAAAAACTGAATTGAAAAAGTTGAGCCATGACTTTTGGGGACATGGCATGCTTGATTGAAAAAAACAAATACTATAACACAACCTTGAAAAACACTGATTGATTCATGCAAAACATTTATTGATTCATGCGATGAATGAGAAACAACCCCAGTGAAGCAATCATCATAGGGGGCATGAGCAACACAGAAGAATGAAGCTCTACGTAAAATGCCAGTTCCTTAGCACCAATCCACAAAATGTAATATCCCACCAGCAAAATCAACCCCCTCAAATAAGAACCCACCCTGCCACTTCTTGAGCTGACAACCCCCAAAGGAGTTGCGGCAAGGGCAAGGCTTAAACAGGCAAGCGGTGTAGTGATTCGCAACATCAATTCATTCAAGGCTTTGGCTGTGTTCAAACCCAAAAGACTAGCAGTGGGGACACTCCAAATGTGGGGTTTGGGAACAGACACCTCTGAAAATGACAAGGCATCAAAAATGTAATTGAACGTCTCAAATTTGATTCTCCAATAGTTTTCAGGATTGCCTTGTTTCAAGTGCAATTCTCCTTGCGACATACGAAGCACAATTTGCCCAGAAGGTGTGCTTTCTTCTGACACTGCAAGCTCTCCTTTCTTTGCAAAAACAGACATCGCATTCTTCACCTGACGTTGGTCCGCAATAAAAATTCCTTGCAGGTTGCTTTCATCTTCCTTCTCATTCACATAAATCACTTTATCACTAAAATCATAATTCAGTTGACCGGGTTTCAGGCTTTTGGAGGCATAAGAACGAAGCAAGCGGAACTTTGTCTCTTCAAATGCCTTAAATCCCAAAGGTTGAAGCCAAAGCGTTACCATTGCAGAAAAAAGCGTCCAGAAGATGGCAACCCCAATGAAAGGTGCCGCAATCTTCCAAAGGCTCATGCCTGCCGCACGCATGGCAACAAATTCAGAATCAGTAGAAAGAGAAAGCATTGTCAGCAAGCTGGCAGTGATGACGCTCAAAGGAAGTGTTGAAGAAAAAAACTCAGGAAGACGATACACCAGCAACAAGATGACATCAGTCAGATGCAGTCCACGTTCTGTCACCAACGTAATCAATCTTTGGACAGACCCTAAGGATAGAATAAAGATGAAGATAAAAATACTCATCAAATAGGCAGGCAAAACCCTGAAAATCGTTGAACGTGCAAAAAGACTCATTTTGCTTTAAAAATTCGTTTTAACTTTGCTGAAGTTGTTTTTTGATTTCAACTGCCAGAGTAATCGCTTGCACTGCTTCTGTTGGACCTACTTGGGGGGCAGTCTGATTTTGGACAGAATGCACAAACTCAATAATCTCTTCCAGCAGCGCATCATGTTTTTTGGTCAATTTTTGTGATTCGGTCTTCTGGCAAGTGAGGTTGGTTGTTGCAATTTCTTGATTCTTGACTTGAAACTGTGTGGCTTGCCCTTCAGCAAGGTCTAGGTTGATGCAAGTACCCGTTTTGAAGAGTCTCCACTTGCGTTCGGTTTTTTGAGCAAAACGACTGGCAGTGAGATTGATGGTGCAATCATTGGCAAATTTTAATCGTGCATTGCAAATGTCAATGTTTGGGGTCAAGACGTCAGCCCCCACTGCCTCCACAGCATCTGGTAGCCTTCCCATCAGTGCAATCGCCAAATCCAAATCGTGAATCATCAAATCAAAGATGACATCAACATCAGTCCCTCTTGGAGAAAATTGAGCCACGCGAGTTCCTTCAATAAATCTGGGATTCTGGATTGCTTCCCAAGCACTCATCAAGGCAAGGTTAAACCGCTCTATGTGTCCAACCTGCAAAATCAAACCTTTTTTGGTACTTAAATCAGCCAGTTCTTCAGATTCTGCCAACGTAGAGGCAAGGGGTTTTTCAACAAAGAGATGAATGCCATGTCCCAGCAATGTTTTGGCAATTTCAAAATGGGTGCTGGTCGGAGAGGCAACACTGACGGCATCAACATTTCCCGACAGCGATGAATAATCAGCAACACACGGCACTTGCAGTGCTTCGCTGATTTGCTTGGCTCTTGTTGGGCAAGAATCCACCACTGCCACCAGCTCGCAATCTGGCAAAAGCTGATACTTCTGTGCATGAAAATTCCCAAGATACCCCACACCTACCACTGCCACTTTTAGATTCCGTTTCATCAAACACTCCAAAAGCCAGTCAGTTTAACACAAGCACCCTACTTTTCAAACAAACTCTTTTGTCCTCAAAATCATTTTTATTAGATATTTTTGAATGAGATATTTTTTTGAAGTTTTCACGTCTTTTTCTTTTCTCATTTCTTCACGTTTCAATTCCCTTCCTCTGGAGGGGTGTCTTTGTCATCTGCTGGCTTGCCTTTTCGTCATTGCTGACTTGACCCGCAATCTCACCTTTTTCTCATTTCTCCGTCATTGCTCACCTTGACCCGCAATCTCTCTTGTTTTCTTCGTTCACTTTTTTTAGAAACGACTCGCTTTTTGAAATTCCGCATCAAGCACTCAAGTGACAGAAAAAAAGAGAGGGAAATTGAAACACCCCGTCCCTTTGGGACACCCCTCTTGTCAGGGAAGTGTTCACTTGGTGTTGGTGTGATATTTTTCAAGTCTTTTATAGTCAAAGAAGAGTTTGAGAGAGTGTTCCCCCGTCATTGCGTGCTTGTGTTTCCGTCATTGCGGGACCTGACCCGCAATCTCATCTTATTTTTTGAGATTCCGTGTCAAGCACGGAATGACAGAGGAATTTGCTCACCTTGTCCGCCATCTCATCCTTCTTAAAACACAGGACAAACACTTGGGTTTGTCCCTACGTTGTGACCTGATGGCTTGCCTTTTCGTCATGGCTTACTTTAAAAACCGTCATTGCGGGACCTGACCCGCAATCTCATTTTTTTTCAAAACCTTTCAAACCTTCATCTTTCCTGACTTCCTGATCTTCCTCTTTTTTACAAAAAATCTTCAAAATTCCTTAAAAAACCAAAAAAATTTCCTCAAATCCTGAGTCTTAACTTGTTTTTTTTTTTTGTACGTGCATAATGCCCGTTTTGGTTTTTCGCAAAACTCTTATCTTGAAAACAAATGAAGATTTCATTTCAAGAGGAGAGTTTTTCGTGTGACAGCACCCGCAGGGGTGCTGTTGTTTTGTTGATTTTGTAATTTTTCTTCATCTTGTTCAATTTTGTTTAATAGGTAGGTTTTTATGCAAAAGCTCATCAATCGTTGTCTTGTTCATTTGGCATCTGTTGTCAAACCTTCTGTTGTCCAGACAGGTGTTTGCCTGCTGTGCATCACGACTCTCTTTGCTTGCAGTAGTGACGATGGTGGTGTGTCTACCGTGACCGTCACAGAAAAAGTAGTGCCACCAACCAAAAACCAGCAAGCACAGGGGGGGCAATGTTTGCAGATTCCCAAAACCCTGACGCAAGGCACAGGCAACCTTGCCATCTTCAACTCACTAGATGAAGATGTGCTGCTGTCGTATTCCAGCAGTCTGAATGCTGATGATGTGATGGCTGTCATTGGAGGCAAGCAAAATGGGGTGAAAGTGGACATTTCAAAACGCACCTCTTCCACGGTCATGGTGTTTGGATTCAAGATGCCAGAAGTCAAGGACTACTTCAAAGCAGATTGCGATGAGACCAAGATGCCAACAGCTTTTGTGCAAAGTGAGTTCATTCCAACAGCCGAATCCAGCTTTGTGCTGGAAGCCAGCGAGGTGAAACAAGATTACGGAACATTGCTGGTCAAAAACAATCGTTCTGGATTGGTGTCTATTTTTCAAGGCAGTTCAAGGAACAAGCAAATCGGAGTGGTTCAGGCTGGTCAGTCTAACTATCGGATTCAAATCCCCATCGGCTACAAACAACTCGTGTTTTACCTACACAACCCATCAGGAGGCATTGACTTTACAAAACCTGTCTTTTCTAAAAATCTGGTCTTTAACAAAGGAGACACTAAACTGGTGTTCATTCCCAACAAGACCATTTTCAATGGTGCGAAGATCAAGTTTCTGAATGCCTCTGCCCAAGATGTGATGCTGATGGTGAGAAAGAGCGACCAACCTCTGTCTAATGTAGAGTGCAGTTGTGAGGTCGTTGGCAAGCAATCTTCTACACCTGTGACGATTTTGCCAAAGGAGAAGTATTACGCTGATGATTTCTTCTTTTCTGTGATTAGTTTAGACACAGGTCAAACCTTGACAGAGAGTCAACCCTTTCAGTTAGATAAAAAAACGAACGCCAGTTTTAAGCTACAAACAGATTTGACTCTGAAGAAGACAGATTTGGGCAAGGGTCAAGTTGTTGTGCCAAATGAAAAACCCAGCACGCCAAGTGAAGTGAAAACAAGCGAGGTCAAAGCCAGCAGTGTCAAAGTCAGTTGGTCGCCTTCAGCAGATTCTGATGGTGAAGTGGCAGGTTATGAAGTCTCTTACAAGACAAGTAGCGGGTCATGGACTGGAACACAAACCACCACTCAAACCAATTTGATTGTATCAGGACTTCAACCTGAAACCAGCTACACCTTTCGTGTTCGTGCCAAAGATGATGAAAATGCTTGGAGTGAGGAGGCAGAAAGCAAACCTGTCCAGACGCTACCTGCTGCCAACAAACCCCCTGAAAAACCCAGCAACATCAGCACCAGCCAAGTGACAGGCTCCAGTATCAAGGTTTCATGGTCTGCTGCCACAGATTCTGACGGAGTCATTGCAAACTATGAAATATCTTACAAAGCAGGTGATGGATTCTGGACAGGAACAAGCATGACAGCTAGCACAACCTACACTTTTCAATCACTCCAGCCTAACACCAGCTACACCTTCCGTGTTCGTGCCAAAGATGACGAGGGAGACTGGAGTGCTTACCAACAAAGCACGGCTGTCAGCACTGCACCCAATGCACCAACTGCGCTTGCTGTCTCTGCTAGAAGCCTGACTTTTATGATGACTTCAGGCAGCAGCTATGAATGCTCCAAAGATGCTGGCACAACCAAAACCAACTGCAACAGCCCCTTTAGTTTTGGCGATGATGCCATTGCTGAACTTGACCCACAATCTCACTTTTATCCTAAGATTAGTCGGTATTGTTAAACTATAAGTGATATGCGATATTAAGTTCATTTAATTGAATTGATAGTCATGGTGTAGCAATGAAGTCGTGTCCTAGATGTGAAAGTGAGAAGACGGTTAAGAATGGTTTTTTATATGGTAAACCGAGGAGGCGTTGCAATGCCTGCAACTATCAATATACCAAGTCCTATCGTGGTCAAATCTCACCACAGATCAAAAGAAGAGCATTAGAGTTGTATTTGGAGGGTCTTGGTTTCAGGTCAATCGGTCGTTTGCTGAATTGTTCTCATGTTTCAGTTTATAATTGGGTCTGTAGTTTTGGCGAACAGCTCAAGGCATTAAGAAAGGACACAGACATTGAAATTATGGAAATTGATGAAATGCACACCTACATCCAGTCAAAAAAAACTACTGCTGGCTCTGGATTGCTGTTGATAGATGTGGGAAGCAATTTATCAATTGTGTGCTTGGAAACAGAGACTCAAAAGCCTGTAGGCATTTATGGGACAAGGTCAAGGAAACAAAACCTCTTCAGGTGATGACTGATCACTGCAAGGCTTACAAACAAGTCATTCCCAAAGAAATTCATACATGTTCCAAGGCAGAAACATACACGATAGAAGGGTATAATTCTCTCTTGAGACATTTCTTGGCAAGAATGAGAAGGAAAACCAAATGTTACAGCAAGTCTCTTAAAGCATTACAATATTCTGTTCTTTTGTTCATGGCAAAACGGAATAATCAGCTATCACTTATTACTTAACAATGCCGATTAGTCTTGTGTTTTTTTGTACCTGTGCTAGACTGCAAGAGAATGTAGAGAGGGGAATGTGCACAAACATCTTTTGCTTCTTTAAATTTTTAATTCAAAACAACACAATGAACATGAAATTTTTCATCTATTCGTTTTTAATCGTGCTAGTCTTCGGTGGTTGTAACTGGGATAATCTCAACACTTCAGAAACTTCAGGTTTTTCAAAATTTTCAGAAGAAGAAAACGAAGTCAGCCAAGCAGGCACTTGGAACTTTGACAACGGCAATAAGCCAAATGGCTTAACAGGCAACTGGTCTGTTGTCTCTGGCGGGGCAAACAACACTTCCAAAAGCCTCAAGTCTGCAAACATTGGCAACAATCAACAAACCTGCGTCCAAACCACACGCAATGTCTCGGCTGGAAACGTAGAATTTCAATACAAAGTCAGTTCAGAACAAAATTATGACGAACTCTTCTTCTACATTGACTCTGCTGAAAAGCTAGGTGGCAAAAGTGGAAACATCGGCTGGACACAAGCCAGCTATGCTGTCTCGGCTGGAAGTCACACCTTCAAATGGTGCTACCAGAAAGACGACCACGTAAGCGGAGGAAGCGATGCCGCTTGGATTGACGAAGTCAACTTTCCAGACTCTTATGCTGCCAACAAACCACCTGAAAAACCGAGCAACATCAGCACCAGCGATGTCACTGCAGACAGCATCAAAGTCTCATGGACTGCAGCCACAGACTCTGACGGTAGCATTTCAGGCTATGAAGTCTCCTACAAAATAGGCAATGGATTCTGGTCAGGCACAAGTACGACAGCCAACACGACCTACACCTTTCAATCCCTTCAACCTGCCACCAGCTACACTTTCCGCATTCGTACCAAAGACGATGACGGAGATTGGAGTCCTTACCAGACAAGCACCGCTGTCAGCACTGCACCCAATGCACCAACTTCGCTTGCTGTGTCTGCCAGAAGCCTGACCTTTATGATGACTTCAGGCAACAGCTATGAATGTTCCAAAGATGCAGGCACCACAAAAACCAACTGCAACAGCCCCTTTAGTTTTGGATACAAGGCAATTGAAGCTGACAAGATTTGTGTCCGTGTCAAAGCATCAGGCAACACTCCTGCATCAAACTGGCATTGCTACGACCAAGCGATTTTTGAGAAACCCTGGACTAAACAATGGTCTAAACTGCTTGGCAGTAGCAGTAGTGATTATGGATATGGAGTGAGTGTGGATTCTGCAGGCAATGCTTACGTCACAGGGTGGACTAAAGGAAATTTTGATGGACACAGCAATTCAGGAAAAAGTGACATGTTTTTAATCAAGTATGACAGTTCAGGCAACAAAAAGTGGTCTAAACTGCTTGGCACTAGCAATTCAGATTATGGAGTAGGAGTGAGTGTGGATTCAGCAGGGAATGTTTACGTCACAGGATACTCTGAAGGAAATTTTGATGGACACAGCAATTCAGGAAAAAGTGACATGTTTTTAATCAAGTATGACAGTTCAGGCAACAAGAAGTGGTCTCGTCTGTTTGGCTCTAGCAGTAATGATATAGGATATGGAGTGAGTGTGGATTCAGCAGGGAATGTTTACGTCACAGGATACTCTGAAGGAAATTTTGATGGACACACCAATTCAGGATACTCTGACATGTTTTTAATCAAGTATGACAGTTCAGGTAACAAAAAGTGGTCTAAACTGCTTGGCAGTAGCAGTGGTGATTATGGAAACGGAGTGGTTGTGGATTCTTCAGGCAATGTTTACGTCACAGGATACTCTGAAGGAGCTTTTGATGGACATCGCAATTCAGGAAAAAGTGACATGTTTTTAATCAAGTATGACAGTTCAGGTAACAAAAAGTGGTCTAAACTGCTTGGCAGTAGCAGTGATGATTATGGATATGGAGTGAGTGTGGATTCTGCAGGCAATGTTTACGTCACAGGATACTCTGAAGGAAAGTTTGATGGACACACCAATTCAGGAGAAAATGACATGTTTTTAATCAAGTATGACAGTTCAGGTAACAAAAAGTGGTCTCAACTGCTTGGCAGTAGCAGTGATGATGAAGGAAAAGGAGTGAGTGTGGACTCTAAAGACAATGTTTACGTCACAGGATACTCTGAAGGAAAGTTTGATGGACACACCAATTCAGGAAATTGGGACATGTTTTTAGTCAAGTATGATTCATTAGGTAATAAGAGGTGGTCAAAATTGCTTGGCAGTAGCAGTGATGATGAAGGAAAAGGAGTGAGTGTGGATTCTGCAGGCAATGTGTATGTGACAGGATACTCTGAAGGAAAGTTTGATGGACACACCAATTCAGGAAGTGAGGACATGTTTTTAGTCAAATATAGTTTTGCATCTTTGTCTCTTGTCGTTTCAGGCAAGGAGCTGATTTTTGATGATTCATCAGGGAAAAATCACGAATGTAGCAAAGATGGAGGCACATCTTTAGAAGACTGCACCAGTCCGTTTCCTTTTGGAAATGATGTCATTGCCAAAGACCAGCTTTGTGTCCGTGTGAAAGCATCAGGCAATACTCCTGCATCAAACTGGGATTGCTACGACCAAGCGATTTTTGGGAAGCAGTGGTCTAAACTGCTTGGCAGTAGCAGTCATGATTATGGAGAAGGAGTGAGTGTGGATTCAGCAGGCAATGTCTACGTCACAGGATACTCTGGGGGAAATTTTGATGGACACACCAATTCAGGATACTCTGACATGTTTTTAATCAAGTATGACAGTTCAGGTAACAAAAAGTGGTCTAAACTGCTTGGCAGTAGCAGTGGTGATTATGGATATGGAGTGAGTGTGGATTCTGCAGGCAATGTCTACGTCACAGGATACTCTGGGGGAAATTTTGATGGACACAGCAATTCAAGATATGATGACATGTTTTTAGTGAAGTATGACAGTTCAGGAGTGAAGAAGTGGTCTAAACTGCTTGGCACGAGCAGTTATGATGAAGGAAGAGGAGTGGTTGTGGATTCTGCAGGGAATGTGTATGTGACAGGAGACTCTGGGGGAAATTTTGATGGAAAGACCAATTCAGGAGGTAGGGACATGTTTTTAGTCAAGTATGACAGTTCAGGAGTGAAGAAGTGGTCAAAACTGCTTGGCAGTAGCGATTGGGATTCTGGAAAAGGAGTGAGTGTGGATTCAGCAGGCAATGTTTACGTCACAGGAACCTCTGGAGGAAATTTTGATGGACATGCTAATTCAGGAGACAAGGACATGTTTTTAGTGAAGTATGACAGTTCAGGCAACAAGAAGTGGTCTAGGTTGCTTGGCAGTAGCAGTAATGATTATGGAAAAGGAGTGAGTGTGGATTCTGCAGGCAATGTTTACGTCACAGGATACTCTGGGGGAAATTTTGATGGACACACCAATTCCAATTCAGGATTTCAGGACATGTTTTTAGTGAAGTATGACAGTTCAGGTAATAAGAAGTGGTCTGGTCTGCTTGGCGGTAGCAATTCTGATTATGGAGAAGGAGTGAGTGTGGATTCATCAGGCAATGTTTACGTGACAGGAAGCTCTGGGGGAAATTTTGATGGACATGTCAATTCAGGAGATTATGACATGTTTTTAGTGAAGTATGACAGTTCAGGTAATAAGAAGTGGTCTAAACTGCTTGGCAGTAGCAGTAATGATTCTGGAAAAGGAGTGAGTGTGGATTCATCAGGCAATGTTTACGTGACAGGATGGTCTAAAGGAGCTTTTGATGGACATGTCAATTCAGGAAGTTATGACATGTTGTTAGTGAAGTTTGGGAGGTAGGTTGCCAAGAGAAAGGTTGTAGTGGAGTTGGAAGGAGTGTTTGGAGTAGTATTTTGTTCCCCAGCAAGGGTTTTCATACTTGCTGTGAAAAGTCAAGTTTTTTTCTTAAAACGCTCCGTCACCTGCGGGCGTGTCTTGGTCATTGGGGACCTGACCCGCAATCTCTCTTTTTCCTAACTTCTTCATTTTCCCAAACAACTTTTGTTTTTTGAGATTCTGTGTCAAGCACGGAATGACGGGAGCATCATTGCTTAACTTGAAAACTGTCATTGGGGACTTGACCCGCAATCTCCTTTGTTTTTTCTTCTTCGTTCACTTTTTTTGAGATTCCACATCAAGTGGGGAATGACTGAGAGAGTTTGCAGACTTGTTTTTTCTCTGCTTTGTTCTCCCTTTTTCTCAAAAAAATGCTATAATCGGGGATTTTTGAAGTTTGGAAATTTAATTTGAGAGGAAAAAGATGAGTGAACAATTTGATGAGATTTGGGCAATTTTACAAGAAAATGCTAAAGGTATGCAGGAGTTGAAAAAACGCCAAGAAGAGACTACTTTGCAACTTCAAGAACTGAAACCAGCAGTTGCCAGCATGGTGCGGGGCATTCAGAGGATGGAAAACTTCATCAGCAATACTTCGGAGATTTTAGAAGGTCGTCTGTGCCGTTCTGTGGAACAGGTTATAGAAAAATATGGCTTCATTGAAATTGGAGGCATTCGCTACGACGAAGTGGAACAAAACCTCAAAGGGAAAAATGGCATCACGGCTCAATACGATCTTGTGTTGTTCAGCAAAACAAAACATTTGCTTTTGATAGAAGTCAAACGCAAACCTCATGTCAAAGATTTCCAACAAGTGCTTCGGCAGAAAGAGACCTTCCCCAAATTGTTTCCAAGTTATCAAGACTATACAATTTATTGCGGGTTAGCGGGAGAAGTCTTTTATGACGAACTCATCAGTGAGGCAGAAGAAGAAGGCATTTATCTTTTTCAAGAACAAGCTGGAGAATTACAAGTCATCACTCCTTCTTCGTTGCAGCTACAGCTGGAGGCAATGGAATCCTGAACACTGGTTTTCTGTTAGGCTTGGTACCCTCCTTCACTCTTGCTCACCTAAGGTGAGCAATCTCTCTTTTTTTCTTCGTTCACTTTTTTTGAGATTCCGTGTCAAGCACGGAATGACTGGGAACAGATTGCAGGCTTGCATTTGGTCATTCTTGCCTCTTTCTTTGTCATTCGGGGCGAAGAACGTCCCCCCTGTGAAAACGGCAGTGTTTAGTTGGTATTGTCATTGCATGTGAGAGTGAATTTGAGGAATGGAAATGAGAAGTTGTCATCATTGTGGGAGTCAGACTTATATCAAGAATGGAAGTTACAAAGGGGTTCAGAGGTATCGTTGCAAGTCATGTCAGAGAGCATTCACCTCAAATGGTTTGAGAATCCCACTAGAGACCAAGCGTCAAGCCTTAGAGATGTATGTCAATAGTGTAGGCATCAGAAAGATCGCTCGTTTTTTGCAGGTGTCTCCCGCTTCAATTGTCAACTGGATCAAAAAAGCTAGAGTGTCTCAACTTCCAAAAGACGCACCAAGTTTCCATGCACAAGTAGATAGTATAGAGATGGATGAGATCTACACTTTTGTTCAAAAAAAAGCCAAAGAGTAGCTGTTTGGACAGCCTATTCTCGTCAAGAACAATGTGTGATTGCCTTTGTGATAGGCAAAGGATTAGCAGCAGCAAAGCAGCTGTATGGACTAGTCAAAGCACAACGAGCTAGAATTGAAACGATTTATACAGATGCCAACTCATGCTATCAAGTGGCATTTGCACAACTCCAAATTCCACAAAAGCATCAGATAGGCAAGGACAACACTCATCTCATTGAATCTTCTAATTCTTCCATCAGAGATAACCTAGCTCGCTTGATGAGAAAATCTAAACGACATTCCAAAACTTTTGACATGCTGGAACACTCTCTACAACTCTTCTTTGACTATAAAAGGTTTGAAAAATATCATGCCAATATCAAGTGAACACTGCCGTGAAAACAGGGGCAGGAATCCAGTCATGTAGTAATCCATGCTTGGTTTGGTGATAGATTCCGTATCAAGTGCGGAATGACGAAAGTATTGACGATGGATTCCGTGTCAAGCACTCAAGTGACAACTATTGTCATTCGGAGCGAAAGAACCTCACACCCTTGACAAAGCCTCATCATTCGTTGAGTCAAACAAGTTTTTCAAAAAAAATTTGCTAAAAGTTGAATTAGTACTTGAAAGGTTCTAATTCATGGGTTAACATACTTGAGTTGGTTTGAGCAACCTCTTATTTTGGTAGCATGTTAAAGTTATCTCGCAAGATTGATTATGCTTTAATATCACTGGTGTCGTTGGCGGTTTCTAACAAAGCATTGAGTGCAAAGTCAATCGCAATGCAGTATGGCGCCCCAACAGCAATGATTGCAAAGATCCTGAAAGAATTAAACACTTCTGGGATTATTGAATCAAAAAGAGGTCAAAGCGGGGGGTATTTGTTAGCTTTCCCTGCAGAACAAGTCAACATCGGTCATGTCATGCAAGCTATGAATGAAAAGGTCGCATTGGTAGATTGTGTCTCTGCAGATTGTTCTTGCAGCGTTTTTGACAAATGCCCTGTGAAAAATCCCCTCATTGCCTTACATAAGCAAATGATTTCTTTTGTAGAGCGAATGACATTAGAACAACTTATTCAATATGAAAAAAACTATGAAACTCCCCATCTATCTTGATTACGGGGCAACAACACCTGTTGACCCAAAAGTCGTTGAAGCAATGCGTCCCTATTTTGAATCCGAGTTTGGAAACACAGCAAGTCGTAATCATCAATTCGGCTGGACTTCAGAAGAGGCTGTGGAACAAAGCCGAGCCACCTTAGCTGATGCTTTAGGTGCAGAAGGCAAAGAAATTGTTTTTACAAGCGGAGCCACCGAAGCCAACAATCTAGCCATTCAAGGAGCTTTTGAATTTTATCACGACAAAGGAAACCACATCATTACTGCACCCACAGAACACAAAGCAGTCTTAGATGTCTGCCGCTACTTAGAACAACGTGGGGCGCAAGTGACTTACCTCAACGTAGATAATGAAGGAAACATTGACCTTCAGGAGTTGGAAAAGGCAATCACAGACCAGACAGTGCTGGTTTCTTTGATGGCGGCAAACAGTGAAATTGGAACTTTGCATCCTCTTGAGGAAATTGGAACCATCACCAGAAAAAAAGGCGTCATCTTTCATTGTGATGCCACACAGGCTTTTGGCAAAATTCCCCTTGATGTACAAGCGATGAACATTGACTTGCTTTCTGCCAGCGCTCATAAAATTTATGGACCCAAAGGAGTTGGGTTACTTTATATTCGCAGGAAACGCCCCCGCGTCAGACTTGCTCCTTTGTTTCATGGAGGAGGTCAGGAAAGAGGATACCGATCTGGCACACTCAACACTCCGGGGATCATTGGCTTTGCCAAAGCAATTGAGCTTGCGATGCAAGAGATGTCAACGGAGTCCAAACGTCAAATTGCATTGAAAAGCAAACTCCACGAGCAACTCTCTGAAAAGTTAGATTATGTCTTCCTCAATGGTAGTGCTACAAAAAGATTACCAAACAATCTTAACCTCAGCTTTGCCTATGTTGAGGGAGAGTCATTGATTATGGGCATTCGTGATGTCGCAGTTTCGTCAGGTTCTGCTTGCACTTCAGCAAGCCTAGAGCCTTCTTATGTTTTACGTGCTTTGGGTCTGGGAGATGACCTTGCACACAGTTCTATCCGTTTTACTCTAGGCCGCTTCACCACAGATGAAGAAATAGACTATACCATTCAATGCGTGACCAATGCGGTCACCCGTCTTCGTGAGATGTCCCCTCTTTACGAGATGGCATGTCAAGGTATAGACCTTTCAACTGTGGCTTGGTCTTCTCACTGACTTTCATTGTATTTAAAGGAGAAAAATATGTCATACAGCAATAAAGTACTTGACCACTACAACAACCCTAAAAATGTGGGTTCATTTGATGCAAATGACGAAAGCATCGGCACAGGACTTGTTGGCGCACCTGCTTGTGGTGATGTCATGAAACTACAAATTAAAGTGGAAAACGATGTCATCGTAGATGCCAAGTTTAAAACTTTTGGGTGTGGCTCTGCCATTGCAAGCTCAAGCCTTGCTTCTGAATGGATTAAAGGACGAACGATTGATGAGGCAATGTCTATCAAAAACTCTGACATTGTTGAAGAATTATCGTTACCTCCTGTCAAAATTCATTGTTCTGTCTTAGCAGAAGATGCGATCAAAGCTGCCATTAAAAACTATCAAGAACGGTCAGAAAGTCCAGCCCCATGACTTCCTTCATTGATGAGATGGTTTTTTCGAAAAAACGGTCTCATCAGCTTTCCTTCCATTCTTCCATCGGTCATTGTTTTTCTCCTCAAAAAATTCCAAATCTTGGATGAGAACATTTTTTTGGAAAAGGAGAGAGATTGCGGGTCAAGGTGAGCAATACTTAGTTCAAGGTTTGAAGGCGAACAAGAAAGGGTACTACTGCCCAAACTTTACTAAAAACATGTCCCAACTTCCTGAACTAGCGTGTCCATCAAAATTTCCTTTAGAGCTTCCTGTGACGTAGATATTTCCTGCAGAATCCACACTTACTCCATTTGCATCATCATCACTGCTAGAGCCAAACAATTTAGACCACTTTTTGTTGCCTGATGAATCATACTTGACCAAAAACATGTCTCGTTCTCCTGAATTGGCATGTCCGTCAAAATTTCCCCAAGAGCTTCCTATGACGTAGACATTTCCTGAAGAATCTACACTCACTGATTCTCCCCAATCATTATTGTCAGACCCCAGCAATTTTGCCCACTTTTTGTTACCTGAACTGTCATACTTGGTCAAAAACATATTACCTCCCGTTTGCTTGGTGTGTCCAAACTGTCCTGTGACGTAGACATTTCCTGCAGAATCCACACTCACATCATTTCCCCAATCATTATTGCTAGTGCCAAGCAGACGAGACCACTTTTTGTTACCTGAACTGTCATACTTGACTAAAAACACGTCATATTCTCCCAAATTGGTGTGTCCATCAAAGTCTCCTTGGGAGCTTCCTGTGACGTAGACATTTCCTGCAGAATCCACACTCACTCCTTGTGCCGAGTCATCCTTGTCAGACCCCAACAATTTAGACCACTTCTTGTTGCCTGAACTGTCATACTTGATTAAAAACATGTCATACCCTCCTGAATTGATGTGTCCATCAAAATCTCCTCCAGAGTATCCTGCCACGTAAACATTTCCTGCAGAATCCACACTCACTCCTGTCCCATAATCCCAACTGTTAGTGCCGATAACTCTTTCCCACTGATAGTCACCTGAACTGTTAATCTTGTACAGGACGACGTCTTCATCATCCTCTCCAACGTCCTCTTTGGCTCCTGTGACGTAGACATTTCCTGCAGAATCCACACTCACTCCAGCTCCTATATTTTTTCCCAAAGTCCACCGCCACTGTTCGTTACCCGAACTGTTATACCTAACTAAAAATGTCTCATAATTTGAAAAGAATCCATCATCTAAAGTTCCTCTATAGCCTCCTGTCATGTAAACGTTTCCTGAAGAATCTACACTTACTCCATATGCAAGATCATCACTGCTAGTACCAAGCAATTTAGACCATTTTTTGGAGAGCGGTGCATCTCCTTTGTCCTCATCTTTGTTTTCCTTTTTAGAGAAGTAGAGTTTGATTGTTGCGTTTGCTGGAAAAGGTATGAGAGTCGTATTCTCAAAATAGAGAACGTTTTGTTCTCCGTCATTTTTGATTTCCACAAGGAATCCATCGTCAATGCCTTCGGTAATAATCTTGATTGATTCTTGTACCTCAGGTCTGAATACATCAGCAGCACCCACAGGACAGTCTCGCAAAAAGAAGGTTTTTTCTGAAATGGCTTCTTCTACGATGCCATCACTATTGATTTTCTTCCACTGCAGCTTGCCAGTGACATCGGGGTTACAAGACATGGACAGAGTTGTGCCATCAGCAGCATTGAATGACCCTCTTCCGACATACTTGAAGTTAAAAGCAGACTTTGTTTCCCAATCTAACCTCAATGCCGAAATTGCTACCCTTATTCAGCTCAAAAGTACCACCACTAATCTCTATCTTGGTCAGTTTGAACCTTCCGTCCTCCAAGTTAAAGTCTCTGGTATCCTCATCTTTATTGTCACCAGATTGATCATCTTCTGCACAAGCAGAAAGAACAAAAACGATTGAAAGAGGAATGAGAAAGAGTTTGGAGAAGTAAGATTTAATGAGGTGAAAAAACTTTGCGGATTGCGGATAAATTTTGCATGAGATCACATTTTTTAGGTTCATAAAAAGATGCTACTTGAGACCATCATCTTAAATAGCAAGAAAAGAAGTAGGAGATTGTAGCTGAGTCAAAAATGAAATGCAAGCACTTTTTGTAAAATTTGAGAAAAATACAGATGATGCAAAAAATCAAATCATGCTTGCTACTCTGTGAGTTTTGACGTCAAAGCTAAAACTCATCTTGGTTTCTTTAAAACCCGTATCACTTTTGGATGCTGGTTTCAAAAAAGCTATTCAAGAATGATTTAGTACTCAATCGTCATTTTCTGTGCTTGTTCATCAAGGATCAGCATTGTGCCTGCTTGTGAGATAAAATTGAGCATGTTTTGCTGGTGTGTTGGAATGATACCACAAGCAAAGCGGACGCCATATTTTTTCCAGATAGGAGCAAGTGGAGTTGTCGGTCCAAGCAACATGATGTTTGCCCCTTGTGCCAGAAATAAAATGCGTGGCAGTGAGCCATTCATCAAAGTTTGTGCTGTGATGATGAGGTGGTCAGCATTGGGGATTAAATCCTCACCTTCTTCTGTTGTGTAATGTCCTTCCTTTGGCTCTCTTTCAATCACTTTGACATCTGGCAGAATTTTTGTTGCAGGCGGAAAGTGTCCAATCGTTACCTTAGAGCCAACACACTCACGAAATGGTCTAAACCCCCAGTAGTGTTCTTCTGTATGTCCTTTGGCAATGCTGTTGTAGTAGGCATTGACTGCAGAAATTCCGATGGAACGTTCTAAATCATCGTCAGAAAAAAGATATTCTGCGAGCTGTCGTAAGGTTTTTTGATGAAGTGTTCCTGCATCTTTGACAGTGCGACCACCTTGAGTGTCTCTGCTGGGCGTGCGTGCTAATCCTGAGCTTTTCTGAGTTTGGGTGTAAGTCCAATTATGACCAATCGTGATGGCTTCTATTTTGGTGTTTGGGACATCAGCAACAAGGTCTTTATAGATTTCTTCCCAGCCCCACCACTGCTGAAGGCTTTCTTTAGTGCCTGATATGGTTGTGACATTTTTAAGGGCTGGTGTGTTTTTGATGAATATGAAACGTGTGACTTGATTTTGGCAATATGCGAGCAAAGTTTCTATGTCAGTATGTTGACCATCAATGATAATTAAGTCCGGACGTTTCTCAAAAGGACGTTCATTTTGAGAAAAGCTGGCATCGTCTTGGATAAATTCGGCTCTCCAATGCCTCCGTTTCATTTCATCAGCATAACTTTGAACATTCTCATCAGATGAAGCAAAGCAGTATTTGGTAAAGTTTGGCACTCTACTTTTACGAAATTTTTCTTTGATTTGGATAATAATTTTTTCAATCACAGCATCATCTCGTTTTTGTGGAGGAATAGGAATCGTTTCCACTGGTTTTAGTGTTGCAGGGAATCCACTCATTTCATAAACCTCGTTAGAAATTTGACAGGCTTCATGCAGGTCGTGAGTGACAAAAAAAGCGTACCCTTTAGTTTGGTTGATGAATTTGACAATGCGACTCATTAAATCATTTTTCAGGGCATGATCTAGTGCGGAAAAAGGCTCGTCCATAAAAAGAATTTCAGGTTTGCAAATGAAAGCTCTAGCCAGTGAAACTCGTTGAGCCATGCCTCCACTTAAAATTTTGGGATAGGCATTTTGGATAGATTCAGGCAGTCCGACATTGAGTAAGGTTGAAGAAATTTCTTCAGCAGAGACTTTGATTTTCAAAGATTTTGCACCAAACGCAATATTTTGACCAATGGTTAGCCAAGGAATCAATCGCTGATTTTGAAAAATGGTGGCGCAAATTTTGCCCCCCGTGTCTATCCTTCCTGAAATTGGTTTGAATATGCCATTCATAATATTTAAAAGGGTGGACTTTCCACAGCCAGAACGACCCATCAATGTTGTCACCTGACCTGCTTCAAGACTCACAGAAAGACCATTGAACAGAGCAGACTGATTGGGATAGGCAAAATGAATGTTAGAAAAAGTGAGTGTCATCGCCATTTCATGTTGTAGGTGTTGATAGGGCGGATCAAAATTTTGTCACAAATCATGTATAAACCAACAGCAATGATGATCCAGCCAAAGACATCAGCAGTTTCTAGGTTGACTCTTGCATTGGCAATTTGGGCGCCAATGCCATTGTTTGCTCCTAGTACTTCTGCCATCACTCCAACCTTCCAACTTGTACCAAAGGTCAATGTGATGGCAGGGTAGGTATAAGAAAGAATGTGTCCTCCTCCGATTTGAATCAGGGCTTCAATGGGGCTTAGATTAAAACTGCGTCCCATTTCAAGCAGTTGAGCATCAATCGTACGAACGGCTTGAGTGGCTGAAAGATAAACCACGGGGAACTGCGAAACGAAAATCGTCAAGGCAGGGCTTGTGATGCCTTCACCCCCAAACCAAATCAGAGCTAACACAATCCATGCGATTGGAGGAATGCTGAGCATCAACTGCTCCAATGGTGTCATAAAATAGCGAACCTGCTTGTTGAGTCCTGCGATTAAACCAATGCCAATTCCAAAGCTGACCGATGCTAAAAATCCAACGACTGCACGTTGTACTGTCATCCAGATATGTTGACCTCCGTTTTCTTCAAACAAAATGAGGTATAAGCGGTCTAACGTTTCTGCGATGGAAGGAATAATGATACTCGGGTAGAGTGAACTGAGCCAATGCCACAACGCAACCACACACCCTAAACCTAGCCATTGTAATGCGGTCTTTTGCACTCTTGGGTTACAGTTTCATGTAAAATTCATCAGGAGGAAGTTTCCCACCAATGATCGCGGGGTTAAGTTTGTGCATGATTTGATAAAATTCTTCAATATCAGTCTGCACTTCAGCCGCAGGTTGCACATTGATATTCCAATAAGGGAGCGACTTAACAAAAACTTGACCTTGTCCCTTCCAGACAGTTTCAGTCATTTGAACGACTCGTTTGTTGTCTTTCATCAAAACTTTTGCCGATTGTTCCATCGCTTTTTGTAGTGCTGAGATGAGTTGTGGATTTTGATTTGCAAAAGTTTCTCGGACTGCAACGCCCGCTTGAGGAATAAAGTTTGTAGTAGAAAAAAGACGTCCGTATTCTTCGGTGAGATTGATGCTTCTGTGAAAGGTGATGCCTTGTTTCTGTTTAGCCACCAACTGGATCTTAGTTGCCGCAACTTCTGGAATGAGTAAAGTTTCTGCTTGTCCTGAAACCGCCATCTTCACTGCCACTGTTGGAGTTGGAGCATATTTGATTTTGACATCAGAGCCAATTTCTAAGTCTAATTTTTGTAACATGCTTTGTAAAACAAGGTCTGGCATATCATTTTGGAAAGGCACTAACACTGTCTCCCCTTGCAAATCTTCAATAGATTTGATGCTAGGATTTGTGCTGATGACATAGAGAATCCCACCGGTAATGATGTTCATCAATTTAAATTGAACTCCTTTGTTGTAGAAATTTGCACCGACATAACTTGGTACAAAAGTGATGTCAATAGAACCATCAAGCATGCCTGCCCGCAGCTGGTCAGGAGTGTTCCAACGAATGACCTCCACCGATTTTGCATATTTTTTCAAACTGGCATCTTGTGCTGCATCCACCATCAACAACCCTACCCCCACAGGTGGGATGTATAACTTTAGGGACTCTAGCTTTGCACCAAAAAGATTGCTTGCCAAAGGAATTGCAAAAGCTGTCAGTAATGCTTTTTTAAGAGTCAAAGAAAAGGTTTTTTTTGATTTGATAAAGTTCATTTTTAAGCTCCTTGATAAAAATATTTAGTCAATACATCTCTTCAAAATATGCAAATCAATATTGTATTTGAAAGGAATAACTTGTCAAGAATAATATGTAATTTTCCGAAAAAATTTGAGTGTGGTCTAAATTTTTTTTGCAGTCAAAAAATTTTATTTAAAACAATTTTTTAAATAAAATGACTAATAATTTATATTTTTATTAAAAATACATTGTAACGCATTTGGCTAATCAGCCTACCAAAGAAGTGTTCAATCGTTTTATTAATGATTGGTTTCCGTAAGTTTCTCCAGTTATAATATGTTCCTTGTCATCAATTTGGCTCAACCCACCTAAAAAAGACTTTTCAATCAACATTCAAGCAAAATGATCTAAGCAAGTGAATCAACTGAACCCTCAACAGCAACAAGTCGTTTTACATAGGAAACAACCCGCACTTGTCATCGCAGGGGCTGGCAGTGGTAAGACACGTGTCATCACTCATCGGGTGGCACAACTGGTCAAATCTGGGGTGCCTCCGTCCTCTATTATGATGTTGACCTTCACCAACAAAGCGGCAAATGAAATGGCAGAACGTGTGATGAGAGAATTGAAACAACCTTGTGCGATTGTGCATGGCACATTTCACAGTGTTGCCAATCGTTTTTTGAGACGCCATGCTTCTAAAATTGGCTACGAGAGCAATTTTACAATTTTGGACACATCAGATGAGTCAGCATTGATTGCAACAGCGATGGCAGAAGTGGTGTCTGATGTTTCAGTCAAGAAGAGGCTGCCTAAAAAATCAGTGATTCAAAGTTTATTTTCTCTCTCATTCAATTTATACGCATGTCGTGAAAAAATCCTTGAAACCAATTATTCACGAAGGATTTTTGAACTTGAAGAAACGATTTATCAAAGATTCTCTCATTTGATGGAATGGACAGATGAATTGCTTCAGATTTTTCTGTCTTTTCGTCAAAAAAAGAAAGAGGGGCATCTGATGGGATTTGACGATTTGTTGGAAAATTGGCTTGATTTACTTCTGCGGTTTGAAGGCATGACACATGGGATTGAATACATCTTGGTTGATGAATATCAAGACACCAATTCTGTGCAATCTGAGATTTTAGATGCACTGTGTCAAAACTCTCAAAAATTGATGGTCGTTGGTGATGATGCTCAATCTATTTATTCATGGCGTGGTGCAAGGGTGAAGAATATTTTGGACTTCCCTAAAAAGTATCAAATGGCACTAGTCTATTATTTGGAGCATAACTATCGCAGTACGCCCCAAATTCTGCAATTAGCCAATGCTTGTATTGCTCATAACACGTCGCAGTTTGAAAAAACTCTTTACTCTACACTTCCTGACGGCACAATGCCTGAAGTTTATCAAGTCTTTTCAACACAAGAGGAGGCACAAATCATTGTTGAGCAGATTTTGAGAAAACAAAGCGAAGGTGTGGCGTTAGACCAAATGAGCGTCTTGTATAGAACGCATTTGCAATCTAGCACTTTGCAGTTGGAATTGGAACGTTTCAAGATTCCTTTTGAAGTCCGTTCTGGAACTTCTTTTTTTGAGCAAGCTCATATCCGAGACATGATTGCCTTTGTTCGTGTGTTGGTGAATCCCCTTGATGAGATTGCATGGAGAAGGATTTTAGAAATGGTGCCAGGCATTGGTCAAAAGACAGCAGAGAAGATATTCCAAGTTTTTGCCCGTCAACAAGCGATCCGCTTCACTGAAAGTAACAAAGACCTTTCCTCTAAAATTCCCAAAAAAGCAAAAGAAATTTGGGATAAGTTGCAAAATTGTTTTGCTCAAATCACTCCTCCAGACTTGCTTCTCAGTGAAGTTGTTGAGCTGACTTATGAGACATTTTATGGAGACTACTTGATGAAAAGTTTTGACAACCCAGACCAGAGAGAAGCAGATCTTTTTTATCTGTCTGACTTTGTCAAACAATTCACCTCTAAACAACAGTTTTTAGACCAGATGTCGCTTGTTGGTTCATACCACAAAAAGAAAAATGAAGGAGAAAAGATTGGGGGGCGTGTCGTCTTGACAACGATTCATCAAGCCAAAGGTTTGGAATGGCACAGCGTGATAGTGATGGGCTTGACGAGGGGGCTTTTTCCGCATCAGAGGTGTTTGGAGTTTGACGAAGGTTTAGAAGAGGAACGTAGGCTTTTTTATGTGGCAATCACGCGGGCAAAACAACATTTGACTTTGACGTCTCCTTTCATGCCACCCTATCAGCGTAGTTCCTTAGAAGAGGCGGGGCATTCTTTATTTTTAGAAGAACTACCCAGAGACATGCTTTGCTGGCACGACCAGTCTTCTTGTTTGTTAGACGAAGATGCTTTAGAATACTTGGGTTAATTCTTTTTATTTTTGAAACATGTCATTAGATTTTTTTCTCACAGTCGCTACAATCGTTCTGGTTGGTTTCATTCCTCTTTGCATATCGCTTTATTCAGGTAGAGGCAAGAAGAGATGACTTTGCTGACGCTTGTTGTTGACGCATCTTGATTTGCTTCAAGCTGCCAAAAAGTTTTACCTTCCTTCTTGCAAAAACCATTTGCAAAACCGTTGGTTATCAACCGCTTTGTGTGAGTTTGAAAAGTCTCACTGCAAAGAGGATTAATTGACTCCCAAAAAAGTTCTCAGAAAACGCCTTCAATCATTCTAAAATGCTGACAAAAAAGTCTGTTTCAGAATTAAAAAACACTGGAGATTTAAAAAGATTTGTTGAATCAAAAAAAGATGACCAAAGTGTCATTTTTATTCTTGAAAATCTTGGATATTTACCTAAAGATTTTGATGATAGTTGGTTACAAGATTTTTTAGAAAGTGATAACAAAAAAATTCGCTTAAATGTAGTGAAAACTGTTCAAGAATAAGAAAACAAAATCATGCCAAACAAATCACATTTTAATAAAGGACATATTGCAATCAATAGTCAAAGGAAAAATGGTGTAAGTCATAGCTCTAATATGGATTTGCCTATCTATGATACTGAAAAGACCATCCACACAGTTTTAATTCAAGATGCCGTTGAGGCATTAAAAAGTATTCCTAATAATACGATTCAATTGATATTGGTTGATCCCCCTTATAATTTAAATTTAGATTATTGGGATACTTTTAACAATTATTTAGAATGGGCGAAACTTTGGCTTGATGAAATTTATAGAGTTTTAGCACCTTCTGGAAATTGTGTTATTTTTGGGGGTTTCCAATACCAAGACCTCAAAAAAGGAGACCTTTTGGAAATACTACATTATACAAGACACTCAACTAAGTTACGTTTCGTCAATCTGGTCATATGGTATTACCGAAATGGAATGAGCGCACACAGGTTTTTTGCAAATAGACATGAAGAAGCTGTTTGGCTTTCAAAAACAAATAAGTACTATTTTGATCTTGACTCAGTAAGAGAGCCATATGATGAAAAAACAAAAAAAATGTATAAAAAAGACAAAAGATTAAATTCTAAAACCATAGATAAGGGGAAGAACCCAACCAATGTTTGGGAAATTGGCAGGCTTAATGGCAATTCAAAGGAGCGAGTAGGACACCCTACACAAAAACCGATAGAAATTATACGTAGATTTGTTCTAAGTCTTTCGTACCCTGGTTCATTGGTTCTTGATTTTTTTGCTGGTTCAGGAACAACTGGAAGAGTTTGTATTGAAGTAGGTAGGAATTCAATTTTAGTAGATAATGATCCTTCTCTAAACGATTACCTTCAGTCTCATATAGAAAAAATTGAGGATAGTATGTTTGTTAAGCCCTACGAAATAGTTCAAAGTATAGATATATCAAGAGCATTAAACCAATTTCCAAAAATGGATTGTAAAAAAAAGAAGCAACAGCATAAAAAATGAAAAAGAATCAAACCGAAAGACTAACAATTCAGCACATAAAAAACAAAGGAGTTGGTGGCATTTTTGGTGAAGCAGCTCAGGATCATGATGGATCAGTAAAAGAAGTTTCTAGGATTGTTTTTGAAATCCTAAAAAACTCTTTTGAGAATTTAAAGTTCCGTTACAGGGAAAAAATAAGCAAATCAGAAATAAATCAGAGATTGAATGCCATAGATAAAAGACTAGGAATAACCCTTTTTGTTAGCAACTCATCTATCAAGCCAGATGGGGGAATAATAGAAGTATTAGATTTCAATGGCGACTGGCGAGTGGTGTTGGTTTCAGAAGCGAAACACCAAGGAAAAGATATAGAGAACATAAGGAATGGTGTGTTAGTTGGAAAAAATAAAGATCAAGATCTGATGGTTGCTGGAAACGCTATAGAACGATCACACAAAAATATAAATGAAATACGTAATGTTATGGTAGGTGAAAAGCATTTTCCTTATGTTTTATTCTTGCAAGGTTCAAACTTTTTAACAGAATCATTGATAGTTGAACGTCCAGATGGTAGAAAGATTGAATTGCACCATGACGTTGGGGCATTAAATAGAATAGATCGCTTAACTGCTTCTAATTTTAGTATGCCAATCAATCAAAATGCCTGTAAAAATATTTTTATAACCACATCTAACGGTGAAAAAGTTATGTTACAGGCTGCCTCAATATTCACCAAGGCAATACCGTGGACTGTAGAAGAAATGATACCAATCATGGTTGATGTGGCTGAAACATCGCTAATGGTATTGGGGCTAGTAGATAATAATAACTTGGTCAGTGAGTAAAATCGTAATGTAGTTTTAAAAAAAAGTTCTCAGAAAACGCCTTCAATCATTCTAAAATGCTGACAAAAAAGTCTGTTTCAGAATTAAAAAACACTGGAGATTTAAAAAGATTTGTTGAGTCAAAAAAAGATGATCAAAGTCTCATTTTTATACTTGAAAATCTTGGACATTTACCTAAAGACTTTGATGATAGTTGGTTACAAGATTTTTTAGAAAGTGATAACAAAAAAATTCGCTTAAATGCCGTTAAAACTATTGGAAAAATCAAAAATCAAAAATATATTCCAATTTTATTTAAAATTGCAAAAAATGATCAGTTCACAGAAATAAGAAGAGAAGCTGTTTCATCTCTTGGAAGAATGAGAAGCAAGCAAGCTGTTTCTGCTTTGGTGGAAATGCTAGAGGACAATGACCCTAAAGTCATAAGCCAAGCCATTAGAGGTTTGCTTGTATTTAAAGGAGAACCAAAAATTGATGATAAATTAAAGGCGTTTATATCTCATGAAAATGAAGCTATACAAACAATCGTTAGAAAAGAGTACTTCAGTGAAAAATGTGTCTCTAAAGACAAATTAAAGCATTCAGAATCTTATGAATTTCTGAAAAATACTATTGTATCAGGCGATGTTAGGGACGTCTTAAAATTGATTCCAGATGAAAGCTTTCACCTGACCTTTACTTCTCCTCCATATTACAATGCCCGTGATTACTCAATTTATAAAAGTTATCGCGCATATCTTGATTTTCTGAAAGAAGTTTTTCAACTGACTTTTGAAAAAACAAAAGAAGGACGTTTTTTGGTTGTCAATACATCACCAGTCATTGTTCCCAGAATTAGTCGCCAGTATGCGTCAAAACGTTACCCAATCCCTTTTGATCTACATTACTTATTAGCTGAAATAGGATGGGAGTTTATTGATGACATCGTTTGGGTCAAGCCAGAGGCAAGCGTCAAAAATCGCAATGCTGGTTTTCTACAACACCGCAAACCATTAGCGTATAAACCCAATGCTAGAACTGAATATTTAATGGTGTATCGTAAAAAAACAGACAAACTGATTGACTGGAATATTAGGCAATATGAATCCCAAATCGTAGAAGAAAGTCAAGTTCAAGGAACATACGAAACCTCTAATGTTTGGGAGATAGATCCCAAATTTGATAAAGTGCATTCGGCTGTTTTTCCGACAGATTTATGCAAAAATATTGTTAATTATTACTCATTTAAGGGGGATTTAGTTTTTGATCCATTTGGTGGTAGTGGAACTTTGGGTAAAACTGCACAACTATTGGATAGATTTTTTTTCTTAACAGAAAAAGAGCCTAAGTATTTTGAATATATGAAATCATTTTTTAATCAAAATCACTTACCTATTCTTGAGGAAAGAGGAGCTAAGTTTTTTACTTTAAGTGAATTTAGAGAGAAAATAGAATGACTTTAACAGAGCAGGTCACAAAAAATATAGTCCGTAAATTAATTGCGGGTGATGATTATAGAATAGAGATTGTGACTTTAATCAATGCTGAGTTTCTTCAATTTGTGATTAAATTTTTTAAACAGGTTGCAGAAGCAAAGTTGAGTAATAGGGATATTGACATTGATTGGTACAAAAAAGAGATGCTAAGTGATGGACTTACCTCTGAAGAAATTGCGATTAATTCTGGGTTGAATAAAAAAACAGTCGTGAATATGTACAACTCTGGTACGAGAGAAGTGATTATTGAAGCATCACACGAGCATTATGACACGCTATACAAAGTGATTGATGATTTGACAAAAGTTGAGGATATGAATCTTTCTCTTCAAATTAAATTTAATAAGGTGAGTGTTGAATTAAACATCAATGAAAGCTTGATTGTTATCAACACGCTAGCTGTCAAAAGGGCAGCGTTGCGTGGTGGGCTTTGGAGTACTGCTGGCAAGCAGGCAGAGGGTTTGTTAATGCTGACTCTGTGTAAACTTTATCAAGTTTCACAAGATCACTATGCAATGAAACAAACCTCAAGACGAGTTAAAAAAGGAGAGGTGAGCAGAGAAGTTGACTTCTTTTTAAAAAGTCATGGTAAAGAATACAAGTGTGAGGTCAAGTTGATGGGCAAAGGGAATCCCGAAGGTGCTGACACTGTGATTGCAAGAGATAGTCAAGTCTTTATTGCAGATAAACTTTCAGACCAAAATAAAGCTCAATTGGAGCAACTGCATATAGAATGGGTTGAATTGAGAAACAATATGGGTTACAAAAAATTTAAAAATGTCCTAGAAAATCTTAAGATTCCACATTCTAAATTAGAAAAAAGCATAAGCCTTGACTCAAAACTTAATCAGATTTTTGATGAGGCATTTGTGACTCTCTAGCAAGATGCAATTGATTTATGACCCCTAACTTGCTTCGTTTTAAAAACCTTCCTGCTAGTTTTTATGTTGGTAGCATCATAGCGTTGATGATAATTGGGGTCGCTGTCATTTCTATTTTTTGGACTCCCCATGATGTGTTCAGGCTCAATATTTCACAACGTATGCAACCGATGTCTTGGCAGTATTGGTTGGGAACAGACCATTTAGGACGTGACATTCTTTCTATGTTGATGAGAGGGGGTTTAAATAGTCTCTGGGTGGCATCGCTAGCAACATGTTTAGGGGTCTTGGTGGGTGTACCTCTTGGGACTGTTGCGGGAATGGCAAAATCAAATTGGAGTGAATTGATTATGAGAACCAATGACTTTGTGTTTGCCTTCCCATCATTGATGACAGCAGTCATGTTGACAGCAGTTTTTGGACATTCTGCTTGGAATGCGGCAGTGGCTATTGGGGTTTTTGCAATGCCTGTTTTTGCACGCGTCACACGTGGGGCAGTTTTAACAATTTTACAACAAGACTTTGTCACGTATTCTTTTGCAGTTGGAAACTCACCAACCACAACTTTTTTCAGACATATCTTGCCAAATGTCGCATCGCCCATTATGATTCAAGCCACATTGCAGTTTTCTTTCGGGATTCTTGCAGAAGCAGCTTTGAGCTACATCGGTCTTGGGATTCAGCCACCTGAAGCCAGTTGGGGTAGAATGCTCAATGAATCGCAAACGATGATGAGTTTTGCACCACAATTAGCGATCTATCCGGGGTTGGCTATTGTACTAGCTGTTTTGAGTTTGAACCTCATGGGCGATGGATTCCGTGATCTCCTTGATCCGCGATTTAAAGAAGGAATCAAATAGGAATAAAGTTTGAGCATAGTCAACTTTGATAAAAGCTGACTATGACCTTAATCGGCTAGGGCTTCTGACTCTATCAATGAACTGACGTCAAAGTCACCGGCAGCATAGGCACGATTGAAGGCATTCAAAAGTGCCTTGAATGGTGCAACTGTGGTGTTGGTATCCTGACCTACCCCAAAATAATGCTGACCGTGATTTGTGCGAATCTGCACATAGGCAATAGCCTTGGCATTGGACCCCTTGCCAAGGGCATGTTCGTGATATTCTGTCAGCCTAAAGCTGATCTTATCAATTTCTCGCAGCCCTGTACATAAAGCGTCCAATGGACCATTACCCCAACCTTGAATCTTTAATGGTTGTTGATTGAAAAACAATTTAGCATCAATCTGGACTGCAGACTCTTCACGGTTGGTGTGGGGTAAGCTCTTGATTGAATAGCCATCAAACTCAAAAGGAGTTTGAATTTGTAAGTAAGTTTTCTGAAATTGTTCAAAGATTTCTTGAGGTGTGATTTCGCGTTCTACCTTATCAGAGTAAGTTTGAATGACTTTTGCAAATTCAGGGTGCAATGTTTTTGGCAGTTCATATCCAAACTCTTGAGCCATGATATAGGCAACTCCGCCTTTACCTGATTGGCTATTGATTCTAATGATTGCCTCATAAGTGCGTCCTAAATCTTGAGGATCAATCGGCAAATAAGGGACTTCCCAAATTTTGCTTGATTGTTGATTTTGGTAGGCTTTCATACCTTTATTGATTGCATCTTGGTGTGACCCTGAAAATGCAGTGTAAACCAACGCCCCAGCGTAAGGGTGTCTTTGATGCACGGGAAGTTGACAACAAGATTCATAAGTTTTGATGATGTGGTCTATATTTCTGAAGTCCAGCTTGGGATCTATACCGTGTGCAAAGAGGTTCATTGCCAAAACAAAAAGGTCAGCATTACCTGTTCGCTCACCATTACCAAAAAGGGTGCCTTCCACACGGTCTGCTCCTGCTAACAATCCCAATTCTGATGCTGCAATTCCACAACCTCTGTCATTATGCGTGTGTACACTGACAATCACAGAATCCCGTTTTTTGATATTTCGGCAAAACCATTCAATCTGGTCTGCATACACGTTGGGAGCAGACATTTCAACAGTGGCAGGTAAGTTCAAGATAATCTTGTTGTCGGGTGTGGGTTGCCAAACATCAATTACTGCTTCACAGATAGAAAGAGAGAAGTCTAACTCTGTGCCAGTAAAGCTTTCAGGAGAGTATTGAAACATGACCTTTGACCCTTTGTCTTTCAAAGGCTTGGATAATTCATGCACAAGTTTTGCTCCTTCTACTGCAATGTCAGTGATTTCCGAACGGTCTTTTCCAAAAACAACACGTCTTTGCACTGTGGAAGTAGAGTTATAGATATGAACAATGCTTTGTTTCACACCTTCCAATGCTTCAAATGTCCTCTGAATCAAAGGTTCACGACACTGTACTAAGACTTGAATGACGACATCATCAGGAATTAAATGATCATCAACCAGTTTTCTCAAAAAATCATATTCCACTTGAGCTGCAGCAGGAAAGCCGACTTCTATTTCACGAAAGCCAATGTCTAGCAGTAGTTGAAACATTTCCAGCTTTTGTTCAAGAGTCATAGGGTTAATCAGAGCTTGATTGCCATCACGCAGATCAACACTGCACCAAATAGGGCTTGATTTCAGTTGACGAGAAGGCCATTGGCGATCTGGTAAGTCAACAGCAGGGTAAGACTGGTATTTCTCTAATAATTCTTTCATGATTGAAACCTAGAAATGTTAATTAAAAATCACTCAAAATATAAATCGTATTTTGGAATGAACTCCAAAAAATCCTTCGGAGTCAGGAAATCATACATGTTTTATGGACAGGAGTGCAAGTAGAGATATGATATTTGTTAAGATTTTGCTGTGAAAGACATCAAAAATCAAAAAAACGAAAAAAAATCTTGACAAATTGTTAGCACTCAAATAAAATGAGTGCTAACAATTAACGTTGAGCTTGAGCATCACGGCATGGGGCTGTTTTGTGCAGGTTCATTTGATGATGATTTAACATTAAACTTTGGAGGTTACTATGAAAAATCTAAGGTACTACAAACCGTTTGAACTTTCTCAACTCTTTGACCAAGTGGGGTGGAGTGAACCTTCTGGTGTGCAAAGTCGCATGCCAGCAGTTGATGTGAAAGAAACGGAAGAGGCATATGGTCTTTTGATTGATTTGCCCGGTGTGAAAAAAGACGCCATTTCTATTTCTTACAAAAATGGTCATCTTTCAATAGAAGCAAAAAGAGAAGTTTCTGAAGAAAATGCAACAAGCTGGGTTTGTCGTGAAAGATATGCAGGAGGTTTTCAAAGAAACATTTATCTTTCACAATCCTTGAAAGATGATGAGATTTCTGCATCGCTCAACGATGGTGTTTTGGAGATTTATGCTCCCAAACAGCATCAAACGAAACAAATTAGTATTAACTGATTTGTTAATTTTCTAAAGAACAGTGACTTGCTATTTTTAGCAGGCTACTGTTCTCCTTCCTTCAGACTGGTGTGCAAACTCCTCCAGTTGTCCAGTCAAGCCTTTCATCAAGTCATCTTTGTTGCATTTCTTAAATTCACTTGACAACAAAATTTGTAAAATCTGACTGATGTTAGATTTTATAAAAAATATATTTTTTAAGAATATTGAATTGTGCTAGAATGGGATTTTTGTGTTGGCAGAACTTTTATAGAGTGCCTTCTCTCTTGCTTGTATCGCCATTTTTGTTACGATAATTATTTGACACAACAACTATCCAAAATATTTGTAGCTTAAGAAAATGTCTGTTTTAAAATTTTTTAGTTTTATTCTCTTCTTTTGTTTCATGGTTTCTCCGTCAGTTTGGGCATTGCACACTGAACAGCTTGCATCGCGTGTTGCAGAGTCTATTAGGCAACTTTCTGGTGAGCATTACCAAACTGTTGCAATTTCTCGTATCAAACAACGAAATCAAAACCAAGAATCAGAGGTGAATGAGCTGATTGACTACATTGGAGTCAAGATTGTGAGGACTCGCCGCTTTCGTGTCACAGATCGCACAAAATTACAGCTTATTCTCAATGAACAACGCATTCAGCTTTCTGACGTTGTGACTCCAAATGAATATCGGCAACTTGGCAAAGTTTTGGGTGTTCAGTTGTTTATTTATGGGACACTCTACGATGATGCCCTCGTTCTCAAGGCGATAGATGTTCAAAATTCTGCGATTGTCTGGGCAGATATTTTTACACTCAATCCTAATAGCATCAGACATCTGACATTGATGGCTCTAGGTAATCAGACGGCAGAGTCATTACAAAAAGAAAGTCAGATGTTTCAAGGCGAAAAAATCAGAAACATTAGCTTTTGGAGTATTGACACGAACCAAGATTTTGATTCACAGCGTGTCATGGATTATCTGACCGCTATCCTCTATCAAAAAAGCTCTTTAGTTTTGATTGACCGTGAAAATTTAAAACTCCTCGCACAAGAACAAGCTCTCAATCAAGAGGCTTTTATTGATGAATCAGAAGCCAGAAAATTGGGTCAGCTTTATGGCGTTGATGCGTTTTTGTATGGCAATATCACTGCAAAAAATACTGGACATGTCGCATCGTTTAAAATGATGAACATTTTCACGGGTGTTTTACTTTGGGCAGATTTGTTGAGGTTTGAACCCCAACAACCGAAGAAGCAGGAACTTTTTGACCCTTTTGCCTCTAAACAACAAGGAGAGAGGCAAGAAGAACCATCGCATATCGGTATGGCTTTGATTCAAGGTGGGACATTTCAACAGGGGAGTGATGACCCTAGTTATAATGCTGCACCTACGCAATATGTGAGAGTGAGGTCTTTTTGGTTGGATCTTTATGAAGTTTCAAATGCTGATTACTTAAAATTTGTTCGTGAAAAAAGGCATCGTGAGCCTATTTTTTGGAAAAATGGACAGTTTGAAGCGTATGAGGCAGCCTTACCTGTTGTTGGGGTGAGCTGGGAAGATGCCTCGCTATATTGTCAGTTTATGGACAAAAGATTGCCAACAGAATCAGAATGGGAATATGCCGCACGTGGCACAGAGGGAAGGAAGTTTACATGGGCAGGTGTCGCATTTTCGCCTGCATTTACTATCACCACTGAATCAGGAAAACAGTCATCTGAAGGCACTAGAACTGTCAATCGTGACACTACGCCTGAAGGAGTGAGGCATCTTTCAGGAAACGTCAGGGAGTTTGTGGCTGATGACTTTCGTTTTTACTATGACTCTTCTTCGCAACAGACTGATGAAAAAGTAGTCAAAGGTTCATCATGGGCTTATAGCTCGTACGAAGCAGCAGGGTTTTTTAGGGGGCGTTCTAAACTAAATTTGGCATGGCCTGATGTTGGCTTTAGATGCGCCAGAAATGAAAACACGAGGCTGGCACGCTGAACCTTGCCCTTTCAAAAGCTCATTCACTTTTTCAAGTCTCATTCCCAATGACAATGGAGGTGAGCTTTGTTTACTCACTTTTTGAAGTCTTTCAATACGTTGAAGCAGAACGCGTGGGTTTGATTCTTAACATTAAACCACTATCAGTCAGTAAATAAATCCAACCTTCTGTGCTTTCGGTCACAAAGCGGATTCTTGCTTTAAGCGATTCTAAAAGTCTTTCTTCACGAATGGGTTGATTGTTTTGGTCTAGCTCAACACGATTGAGATGCCGAATTTTCAATGCTCCTGAAAACAGATGCCCTTCCCATTCAGGAAAAGCACGACCAGAATAGACCAGCAAACTTGATGGCGCAATAGATGGAGTGTAAAACTTGACAGGTTGCTCCATGCCTTCTTTGTGAGTGCCTTCTCCAACTTGAAATGGACCCCAATACTCTTTACCATAGGAAATAGTTGGCCAGCCATAGTTGAGTCCTTTTTGAACAAGGTTAATTTCATCTCCTCCCCGTGGACCATGCTCAATAGACCAAAGTTTTTGTGTTTGATGATGGTAAAACAGTCCTTGAGGGTTGCGATGTCCATAGCTCCAAATTTCAGGTAAAGCATTCTGTCTTGCTACGAAAGGGTTGTCTTGGGGGAGGCTACCATCTAGTTTTAAGCGGATAATCGCACCTGCATGTGTAGATAAATCTTGTCCAGTTTCACGCACTCCACGATCTCCAACACTGAAAAAAAGATACCCATTGCCGTCAAATGTGATGCGAGAACCGAAGTGTCTGCCCGTGTCTGTTGCAGAAACAGTGACAAGTAAATCTTGCCATGAAACCAAACGAGTACCAGCTAATTTTGCACGAGCAAGGGTTGTCGCTCCCTCACCTTGTTGATTTTTTGAATAGGTCAAATAAATCCAAGAGTCTTTAGCACTGGATTTTGGGGGCAAGGCAATATCCATTAATCCGCCTTGACTAGAAAAATGGACTTCAGGTAAACCTGAAATCGTTTTTAACTCTTGGGAGGCAAGGTTGAATAGTTTGACCTGACCCTTTCTCTCAGTGATTAAAATTTCGTCTTGATTAAGAAAGACCATGCCCCAAGGCAAGGACAAGTCTTGAACTACTTGTTCTACAATAAAATTTTTTTCTTGCAAAACGGTTTTTGCCCAAGCCAACTGGCTCATCAATAGACTGAAAAAAACTAAAAAGACCACCTGATGTTGTTTCATTTGACTTCTCCTAACTATTTTGGATTTGTTTAAAATATATTTTTATGATGAAAAAATGACTTCACTAATCTGAAACATCTGGAATTTGTTGATGTCTAGTGACTGAAACAGAAGCAACAGCATTAGGGACGGCGCGGGGTTTTTTGATAGTAACAGAGACAGACTTTGCTAAATGATAAGACAAGGCATGTGAGGCGAGTGCCTCTGCTAAATCTTCAATCAAATAAAATTGACCTTCTTTGGCAATTTTAGAAAAGCTGTCTGCAAGTTGCGTGTAATCAATAGTTGACGCAAGGCGACCAGTCTGGATTTGGGGGATTGTGACATCCACATCTACTTGAAGAGGCTGAACGTGGAGCCTCTCATGGGAATGAATCCCAATGATACACCACAGCTCAAGCCTTTCTAAACGAATGATCGTTTCAGGAATCACAACCTTAGCAATTTACTCTCTTTCAGCTCGCAATTTTTGTAGTCCGTCAAGAAGCTGCTGCATACATTTGGGGTCTTGCGAAGAGAAACTATTCCAATCCACTGAACTATAGATTGGGTTTTTGTAAATCATTTTGATTGTCTCAGCATACCATTTTTTACCACGTTTGGAAGGCACTCGCCTTTCATTGAGGAAACGCGCAATTTTATGATAGCTGGCTCTTTCAATATTCCGTTTTCTGAAAATATCCTTGACAATTTCAACTTCCTTAGGATAAGGAAGAAGCTTCTTGCTCTTGTAAATGAAACCAAACGGGGCATGTCCAACATATTCACCAACTTGACGTTTATCTCTGATGAGTTTTTTGGTGCGATCTGAGATCATTTTGACATCCCATTTGCTGATGATGCGAATTATATTCACAACTTCTTGGCTAGATTTCTTTTGGGAGTCAAACTCTTCAGCAATAGAGATTAACCTAACATTGTGTTTGATACATAATTGTTCAATAAAATGACTCATCTTGCGAACACTTCTAGTGATGCGATCTAGTCTTGCGACAACTAAAGTGTCCATTTCACCTTTTTCTGCCATATTGACCAGTTTTTTCATTCCTGGCATATCTAGCGAAATACTGGTCTGCTCCCTATCAGAAATGATATTTGCAACTTCCAAGTTGTTGTTTTTTGCATAGTCACGAATGACATGAGTTTGATCATCAATCGTGAAGTTCTCTGGAATGTGTAAAGCATTCAAGCGTACGTAACCATATGTGCTCATAATGACTCCTTTGGTTAAAGAGATTAAAAAAGAGATTTAGAACAATCATTTTATGATAGATTTCTAAATCACTAACAAACAAATTGTAATTTCATAAATCATTTGAAGATGTTAAGGATACTCTTGGCTTATTTTCTTGTCAAGAGATTTTTTAATTTAGATTTATTTTACAAACTTTGTAATTTAAAGCGATCAAGGTCTTTTATTGTATATTAATAAAAAATAATTCATATAAATCAGCTAGATAATCTGATATTTTGATAGTGGTTTAGTAAGAAACGATGAGATAAATTTTTATTGAATTTTATATTTTAAAGTAAAATTTATTGCAGATTTTGCCAAGTTTTATTGTCTAAAAAAACTTTTTAATTTAAAGTTTGATTTGCCTTACTCCTAAGTAATAGTGACAGGGACTGACGCATTTCTTATCTTAAATTGATGTTTGATTTGTCCAAAATCTTGATTTGAACAAAAAACAAGTTGCAAAAAAGAGAGGTCAATCTAAAACATTGGCTTAGATGGCAAGTTGCAAGTCAATCTTTTCAATAAGATCATATTGCTTTTGGTGGGATTCTTGAAAAGTTCTGATTAATGAGTCATCTAGGTTGGGGCTGAGGTGTTGTAATTGGTTGTTTCGGACTTTATCTCTGAAGGAATCGGTCGGACGTAAAATTTCATAAATTGGTAAGCGTCCTTTAGAAATTTTTGAATCGTTTTGGTGAGAATTTCTTGGGACAAGTCTTTGGGAAGTGACTAGCAATAATGTATCAGCAAGTAAGTCAAGCTCAATGCCAAGACTTCGCAAACGATAGATTGCTGCAAAAGCATTTTTGGAGTGCAGTGTTGATAAAACCAGATGCCCAGTCAATGCTGCTCTCACGGCTGTTTGTGCGGTCTCATTATCACGAATTTCACCAACCAAAATGACATCAGGGTCTTGCCTTAAAAAAGCTCTCAGCACCTCTGAAAAATTCAATCCTTTTTCGTGATGGATGCTGACTTGGTTGATGCCGTCAATGTGATACTCCACAGGGTTTTCAACGGTCATGATGTTTTTCTCACGAGAGTTGATGGCATTTAAAAACGCATACAAGGTTGTTGTTTTTCCACTGCCTGTAGGACCAACGACCAAAATCATGCCACTGGGCTGACGACAAACTGTCTCAAAGGTTATAATGTCTTCTTTAAGAAATCCTAGTGAATGTAAATTTCTGTGAACAGGTTTTTTGTCCAAAATTCTGATCGCTATTTTTTCTCCTTTTTCTGTTGGAATAGAGCAAATTCTTAAATCAAAAAAACGTCCTGACATTGATTCATAAGTGTAATGTCCATCTTGGGGGCGTCGTTTGATGGCAATGTCCATTCCTGCAAGAATTTTCACACGAGAAATAATTCTGACACTTTCAAAAGTAGAAAATCGCATGGCATCATAGAGTTTTCCATCTACTCTAAAGCGGGCATAAAACTCATCACCAATCCCTGCTTCAAAATGAATATCGGAACAATTCTGGGTGATTGCAGACTCTAAAATGGCTTCAAAATTTCCAATTTCTCCATGATGCGTGCTTTGGACTTGCGAGTAATTCTCCCAATTTTCACAGGTTTCCCAAAGTTTTCTCAATTCCAAACACGTCACCCAGATACATAGAAGCGGTTGCGATGTTTGAAACTCTAACAACTCAAGGGCATCAAATTCAGATTCTAATGAAATAATTGCCTGATGTTGCTGATGAGATTGCAATAAAATGATTTTGTACTGACTAAAGGATTTTTTGAGAAGAGAGTAGTTTGGAATGGGTTGCAAATGTTGGAGTTGGTCAAATTTGCCCAAAATCCCATAACGATTGGCTATGGTTGCCAAGATTTGCCTTTCAAGTGGTTCCTGATTGAGAGAAAGTTGATGTAGGCGTTGGAAGATGTGAAGACCGGGAAAACGAGCAACACTGTCTGCTAAGGTCTCTGCATCTAAAATGTTATTCTCAACTAAGTTGCATAGCAAGGTTGACATTAAGAGTTCAAGCCTTCTTTTAGCAACTTGGCTTGATGGTCTGTGCGGAGTGCTTCAATTAGTGGGTCAACTTGTCCCAATAAAATCTGTTCAAGCTGATAGAGGGTCAGGTTGATACGATGGTCAGTCACTCTGCCTTGAGGAAAGTTATATGTACGGATTCTTTCGCTTCGGTCTCCACTACCAACCATACTTTTACGTTTTTGAGAAAGTTCTGCCTGTTGTAATATCAGCTCTTGTTCATAAAGCCTTGCACGCAAAACTTTCATGGCTTGAGCCTTATTTTTGATTTGGGATTTTTCATTTTGGCAAGAGACCACTATGCCAGTAGGAAGGTGAGTAATACGGACTGCTGAATCGGTCGTATTCACAGATTGTCCACCAGGACCTGATGAACGGAAAACGTCTACACGTAAATCATTAGGGCTGATTTCCACTTCTACATCTTTGGCTTCAGGCATGACTGCCACGGTGACCGCAGAGGTATGAACCCGACCTTGTGTCTCTGTTTTGGGAACACGTTGCACACGATGCACCCCTCCCTCAAATTTAAGATAACTATAAACTGCTGTTCCATGAATTGCCATCACGACTTCTTTAAAGCCACCTATGTCATTCTGTGCTTCAGAAAGAATTTCTATCTTCCAGCGATGAGATTCCGCATATTTGAGATACATACGAAAGATGTCACGTGCAAATAAAGCAGCTTCATCTCCACCTGTGCCAGCTCTGATTTCCAAAATAATATCCCGTGTATCATTTGGGTCTTCAGGCAAAAGTAGTATCCTGATTTTTTGCTCTAACTGCTCAAGTTGTTTCTTATCTGATTCTATTTCTTCACTTGCAATGTCCCTCAACTCTGGGTCTTCATTGGGATCATTTGCAAGTTGTGTATTGGATTGAACATTGGCATTGATGGCACAATAGCTATCGTAAATTTCAATCAATTCTGACAACTTACTATGTTCTTTGGTCAGTTTTTGAAACAAAGCGTTATCAGAAATGACTTCAGGTAAAGAAATCTGTTCGGTGATGTCTTGATACCGCTTTTTAATGTCTTTAAGCTGTTCCAACATAAAAACGCAGTGCGTCTGAAGTGGGTTTACGAACGTCTGTAACGTCTATTAAATTTTTCAATGCGTCCTGCTGTATCTACGAGCTTTGCTTTGCCGTCCCCTTTAAAAAACGGGTGGCATTGTGAGCAAATTTCAAGGTGTTTTTCTCCACCAATACTAGAAAAAGTTTCTAGCTGATGACCACATGAACAACGAAAAGTTGTCGCTTCGTACTTGGGGTGAATGTCTTTTTTCATGATGTCTCTTGTTTAAATATCAGTTCAAAGTAAAAGTTAGATGAAAGAATGAAAACTCTCTTTCTAAAGCGTCAAAATTGGGTCCGACAGCTCCAACTTAAGAAGCTCTTCATTATACACAAATTGAGAGATATTTGATGAAGGTACTTAAACCCATCAACTTAATCCTTCATCCTAGATAATTGATAAAGTAATTGATTCAAAATTGCTGATGCCCTGCTTGTCAACAAATACATGTTTTTTTTGCAAATTAAATGCTTCAGTTTTAGATAAAACTCTGCATTATTCATAGATGAAACAATGCGATACCATCTCCAAGTAGAATGATTGTTTTTGATAAAATATCTTGCAGAAACCCCTAAAGTCTGAATACCCCACTTGAAACGGAATGCAAATTCTAGTGGTTGAGAATGGATTTGTAAATCAAAATTTTGTTGATCTAATTTGGTTTCTTGAAAAATTCCTTGGGCTATTGAGAGCTGAACGTTTTTTTGTAAATCTGGTATGTAAATATTCAGTCTTCCAAGTTTGTTAATTATCAGAGTAGGAAAGTATTTTTTTAATTGTGTTCTTCTTTCTAAAAAAGATTTTTCAATAGTTTTAAGCGGTATTTGTTCTGAAACATTGTAAACTATGGAATCCTTTGTCGCATATAATTCGTCAAACTTGTCCATAGACATTAAAGAATCATGGGAACTCATGCTAGCAACATCAATACTTTCACCGGGATACATTACTTTACAATCCAAGTTTTTTATCTGAAACTTATTAAATACTTTTTGAGGAGTATTAGAAAAGTCATTAATGAATTTATTATCTTCACAGCAAAAATAAATGTTACTTGCAAAGGGAATAGTAGTAGATGCCTTCAAATCACGATGATTTTCAAGCATGTTTTGCAGAATTTTATCAGCATCTTTTTGAAGTTGTTCTTGATAATTTAAATTGCCATTATAACCAGCCATAGAAAATTGATTGAGCACAATATCAATTTTTCCTAAATCCTTGACATAATTCTTGCAGTCTTTTGTGTTCACTTCACAATCATTCAAATTTAACAAGGTATAATTAGGCGTGATAATCGCTAAAGACGAGTCCATTTGCCCAATCTGACAATTATGAACTTTTGTTGTAGCAGTGAGGTTGGTGATTTTTCTATTTTTTAATAAATTGATTTGGCAAAATCCTAATTTTTGAAAAGAGTTAGGCATTTTGTCACAGTGATTATCTTGGAATAGCAGAACTACTTTTTGCTTAAAATCGGTTGGTAAGGATTTTAAAGTAGGCAAATGGAAGTGATCTGGATGTTCGTGAGAGATCCAAAGATGAGTGATCTTGTCATACCAACTTTCATCAAATCTGGGTTTAGGAAACAATTCCCAAGAGTCATTAAATGCTTTATCAAAAAGCCATGGATCAGTCCAAATCACACAATCTGCAGTTTCAACAATGGTAGAGGCTTGGCTGATGAAATGTAATTTCATTGATGTTTCCTTGCTGTACTTCAAATTGAGAAAATCTACTTATCCATCATTTCTAGGAAGAGTTCATTGGATTTGAATCTAGCCAGTTTGTCAATGGTAAATTCCATGGCTTCTACTGGATTGAATTGGGATAAAACCTTGCGCAAAACCCAGATTCTATCAAGGCTTGGCTTAGCAATCAATAGCTCTTCTTTACGCGTCCCAGATTTATTAATGTCAATGGCAGGGAACGTTCTTTTTTCTACGAGTTTACGGTCTAAGACAAGCTCCATATTGCCTGTTCCTTTAAATTCCTCAAAGATGACTTCGTCCATTCGGCTACCTGTTTCAATTAAGGCAGTGGCAATGATGGTTAAAGACCCTCCTTCTTCTATGTTCCTAGCCGCACCAAAAAAACGTTTGGGCTTTTGTAGCGCATTGGCATCAACACCTCCGGAAAGAATTTTACCACTGGAAGGCACAACAGCATTATGAGCCCTCGCTAGTCTTGTGATAGAATCCAGCAGAATCACCACATCACGCCTTTGTTCTACCATGCGTTTTGCTTTCTCAAGGACCATATCTGCAACTTGCACGTGTCGTGTTGGGGGTTCATCAAAAGTGGAGCTAATCACTTCCCCTCTGACAGAACGTTGCATGTCTGTGACCTCTTCTGGTCTTTCATCAATGAGTAAAACGAGTAAATCAACTTCAGGGTGATTTTGTGTGATACTGTTTGCAATGGTTTGTAAGATAATGGTTTTACCTGTGCGTGGTGGGGCAACAATCAACCCACGTTGCCCTTTGCCAATGGGAGCGACCAAGTCAATGATGCGTGATGTTAAATCTTTGGGGTCCCTTTCCAATTTAAGAAAATGCTCGGGATAGAGTGGGGTCAAGTTGTCAAAAAAGATTTTGTCTTTTGCAAGTTCCGGTTGCTGTTGGTTGAGCTTTTCAACTTTAAGCAAGGCGTAATAACGTTCGCCGTCTTTGGGCTGGCGAATTTGACCAGAGATGGTATCGCCCGTTCGCATGTTAAACCTGCGAATTTGGGAAGGTGAGACATACACATCATCAGGACCCGGTAAGTAATTGTAATCAGGCGCCCTTAAAAAACCAAAGCCATCAGGTAAGGTTTCTAAGACACCTTCCCCATAAATAGCCCCGTTATTTTTAGTCTGTGTTTGCAGTAGCGAAAAAATGATGTCTTGCCGTCGCATACTGCTGACATTTTCTATGTCATAATTTTTGGCAATTTGGATCAATTCTGCAATGTCTTTGCGTTTTAGCTCAACAAGGTTCAGGATAAAGCCATCGGAGGATTGATTTGACGTGCGTGATGATTGGTTTTTCATACAGGGATACTGAAATAGTCAGTTTTTGAGAGTTTTAGCGAGGATGTCCAGTTTGGAACAACTTGATGATAAGGAACAAACGAGAGTTTCAGAAAGATTAATCTTCTAAATAGAGCGATTGAAACGGAAGCGAAAAAGAAGACAGAGATTCTACTAAACTGAGCAGATGATGTCAAGTATTTGTCTCATTTTTTCACAATAAACGGTTGCAGACGCATGGCAAAACTGCCAGATTTTACAAAAATTTTAACTCTTTCCAGCGTCACTCCTTCAGGTGCTGTGAGACTGGGGAGTTCTTCAGCTCTCACAATGTCAGCAATGTTGAACTCATAAATTTGACCATGTTTTTCTAGGGGGTCAACCAGTAGAAACAGCATGGCAGGGTTGTAATGTTGACGCAATACCCCAGAAAATGGGAACGTCTCTTCCATTGAAAGACTGGCATCTTTCCTTTGGTATGGGGTGATGTCATAAAACTTTCCTTCAACCAATAATTTTTGAAGCGTCATACCGTCATCTCTAAGCATAGGGTTCATGTTTTAAACACGCTAAAAATCTTGAAGCCTTCAATAAGCCGGATTCTGTCTCTTAACGAAAAGAGAACGGTCATTTATCTAGGGCTTATGTTACCATAAACCTCCAGCGTCCTACCCGATTGCATAGAAGCGGGCAACTTCTACAACCCTATTTGGACTTGCAACGAATGGGGTTTACAATGCCAAATCTGTTACCAGACTTGCGGTAGGCTCTTACCCTGCCATTTCACCCTTACCAGAACACTCATTTAAAGTAACTGGCGGTATATTTTCTGTTGCACTTTCCGTCAGTTTGCACTGCCCAGTCATTAACTGGCATTCTGCCCTATGTTGTCCGGACTTTCCTCTCCGATTGAAAATCGCAGCGACCGTTTTTCAGGCTTCAAGATCATTCGTTTTCATCAAACAACGTGAGAAGAATTGAGAAAAAAGACCACTTCTTTTGAGGCATACAATGTGACCTTAATTCAAACCGATTTCAGTCTCTGTTAAATGACAAATTTAGGTCTGATTGTCTTTTTCTGTCGTTTGAGATTCAGTAATTTAAGATGTGGTTGTGTTTTCTTTCTAAGGACAAATGCAGGGGGTCTTGTATGTCTTAAATCATTACTTTGTTCAAAAAAACTACCAGTTCCATCATCTTGTGTGTCGCTTTGTGAAAGTTCATAGTATGGAATGACCACCTGAAATTCAGTGCGAACTATTCGTTTAACAGGACTGACATAATCTCTACGAGCCTTTTCGTATTGGGGATAAAACAGGGTAGGCAACCAAATTGGAGGTTTTCTGTTCATCGTTTGAACTATGACAAATATTGAGATGTTGGAGCGTACTTTGTGTCAAGAGATTTTGAGACATCGGGTCGGTGACCGTCCTTACTCTCCCCGTCAGAATATTGTTAGTTTGGTGCTAGTCAAAGCGGTTGATTCTGTAACAGACTTTAACTTTTGTCAAGCCTGCAACTAATTTTGAAGCGATGCCAATTTTTTGGTCATAGTTTTTGTTGAACTTCCCGCATGGCAAGAATGATTTGCTGGAAAATTGCTGCGATTTGTTGACCAGAAAGCACGCCTTGATTTTTTTGTTTTAATTTGTCAAGTAGCTCTTGTTCTCTCTCCAATGAAACAATGGGAAGCTGATTTTGTTTTTTGAAATAGCCAATTTCTAAGGCAACCTTTGCTCGTTCATTGAGTAATGTTAGAAGCTGTGAGTCAATTTCGTCAATTCTATTTCGCTGTTTTTGAAGTGAATCGGATAAATCTTGAGGCTTAGAGTGAGTTGAACCCATGTGTTTTTTTAATTTTGAATATCAGTTAATTGTTGCACAGCCTTCTGTCCAATAGAATTAAGTGAACAATCAAATTTGACAGGTTTTAAAAAATCATAAGTCCCTATCTGTCTGGAATTCCAGACTGCATTAGCAATGGCTCTCAAATAGGGTTGTTGGTATTGTGGCTTGAGTCTCGTTTCAAAGTTATTTGGATTCACCCAAATTTTATATCTAGGCAAGGCGTTTTCATTAAAGGATAAATCACATTGATTGATGAGCCGTATAAGCTCCATTCTACTTTTTTGATGATTAAGTTGCAGGAAAAACCTTGCAATCCCGGGATCTACTTCCATATCTCTCCTATGAAGTTTGACAGGGATTCTATCCGTGTGAAGCTCTAACACAAAAATTCTACCAGTATTTGCCCTGATAATGATAGACACCGTATTAAAACGACTGATGTTACAGATCACAAAAATATCCCGAACATAATGTTTGGAAGCAAAAATTTCGTAAGAACGTATAGATTGAGGCACGAAAAAGTCCAGAATTTGGTGGGATAGGTCTTCAAGAGTAGATGGGAAAACAGGGTTTCCCGGTACCGTTCCCAAGATATGTTTACGATCTGATTTTTTCTTAAAAATAGTTTTGACATTCTGTTCCACACCATAATACCTGCTGAAAAGACACTGCGCTAATCCATGACTCAAGTGATTGACAAAGATTTCAAATTTATTTTCTGGATCACTGGTTTCGTTAAACTTACGATAGCCCTGATTGACCTGAAATGTGGTAGATTCAAACGACCAACGTTGTGAATTGGGTTCAAAATGAATTGTGATAAATCGTCTAGGTTTTCCGACCATGTATGCAATCGGTAAATGCAACTGGTGGGATTGACTTTGGAAAATCATGGCTAACCTTAGTCTTAACATGGCACATTCATTTTGATTCCATTGCACGTGGCTACAATTTGACAAGAGAACTGCTTTGAGGTCTTCTTCTGGTACGAAGATGTTAAAATTAAGATATTGCTGTGACAAATGTTCTGCAGTTTGATGAGCTAGCGTCTCAAAGTCGGTATGACTTTCCGATGCAGATTCATATTCTGTCAATGCCGTTTGGTCTTGGAGATTGTTGTTGTGTTCGGTCAAGATGATACGTGAATAAACCTCACTTAATTTTTCTTGCGTTAAAGTTGAGATTTTTTCTGCATGGTTGGCAAATTCATAATCATTTTTTTTAAGAAGGAGTCCCATCAATTTAGACAAACAACGGTGGGCATCGTATTCAAGAATTTTCTTTTCAGTACGTTGCAAGGTTTCTAAGAACAAAATTCTCATTTTTCTTGCCTGACGGATTTGTTGCTGTAATTGTCCGTTGATATTTGCAATGAAAAAATCATCGGTGAAATCTGTGAGAAAAAGCTCTGCAAATTTGAAAATAAATTGCATCTGCCAAGGCTGGTTCTGACCCGACCACAGTTGCCTGACTTGTGTTGTCTCGTCAATGATACGTTCAAAAGAGACGTACATTCCATAACACCATGCAGCATAACTTCTATTTTCTTTCCCAGAGTTTGTAAAGATTTCTGCAAATTGCACCCATCGGAAATGAGATGCTAGTCTAGGAAATTTTTGCTCTATTGAGACTATGGCTTGACAATGTTCTGCACCTTGTTTTGCAAGTTGCAAGCTTTTACGTTTTTCTGGCTGGTCTATGAGTTCTGTAATAGTGAGTTGTTGTTCTTGGCAGTATGCAAGTTCTAGCCACCAGGCATTGAGCAAGGCTTCAGGAAGCTCCCATTGCTCCAGCTTAATGGTTTCGTAAAGTAAAAAAGGAAGAATGTATGCCGCACCAAATTGGTTGATTTTCTCCAATCCCCCCAAGTGAGGAAGCTGTAAATAACTCACCTCTACATCCTTGCTAAAGCCTGAATAAGTCGTTTGAAACAAATTTGCCTCCAACACTCCAATTTTTCCAAAGGTATGAAGTAGGTGTGGGATCTGGTAGGGGCAAAGAGGGTGTCCTGCAACTGTTAAAGAAGAATATAAAATGTCTTTTAAGGGCTTGCCCCCTGTTGGTGCATGAGTGATAGTGAGAATGGATTGCAACTTGTCTTCTTGAAGGTTGCGCAGAAAATGACCGTGAAAGCGGACAGACACTTTTTGAAATTTGGTATTGATGTATTCTGTGGCATCTTGCAATTTTAAATAAAATTCTACTTCATGTTTTGCCTGATGCTTGTAACGTTCCTCGTCCAAATAATTTTGAGCAATTTTAAACTGTTGCTTAAAAAAATTGGTTTGAATGATTTCTGTTAACTCATCGCTTAAATCACTATCAAGAATTTCTCTTTTTTTGTCAAAAAGTTGCTGAAGAAGTTGGAACGCTTGATGAAAAGTGTCTATTTGGTGAAAACTGATAGAGTGAACAATATTTTGCAAAAATTTTTTAACAATGGATGCACATTGGGGAGTAGATTGTAAGTGTTTAAGCAAGGTGAGGTCTTGGTCTTTCCCCTGATCTTTAGATTTTGAGAGTTTATAGTGTCGGAAAATAGATTGAAGTTGATGAGGCTTTAGATACGTTTTTGTATAAAATTCAAGAAGTTTCTTTCTGATTTGTTCTTGCCATGCTTTGTCTAGTGATGCTGGAAACCAGTAGGCTTGCATCAGATCAGCAGGAACTTTCATAAATGAGAAAAAACGTCTGAACTGTGAGAAAAATTTTTCAAAGTATGGAGTTTGAGACAAAACTTCAATGATGCCAGACCAAAGGATTTTAGCTTGAACAGAGGTTTGCTCCTGCTCAAAATATTTTTCCGTTTCAAGTTGATAGATGTACGAATAGGAATCTGGAAACATGATTTGAAACTGTTGCAATTCATCTTTGCTCAATAATTCAGCATACTGCTCGTCAATTTGTTTTTTCACAGATTCTGACAGTTTTGTTTGATCCAGCTTTTCTTGGTAAATTTGGTACGTAACCGAGAAAATTTTTTGAATAGCTGCAATGAAAAAATCCGCATCATTCCATTTGAGTGAAGTTTTGGGGGCATCACAAATCAGGTGGAAGTCAATCGGTTGCTCTGGGTGGTAAGCGGCTGTTCCTATTTCTCCAGAACAGAGAATAGAGCAGATATGAGGGTTATCGTGTTGCTTGAGGGGATTTTGAAGGTCAGGGTAGTACTGGCGGACATATTCGTAAATGGTCGTGGAATGAACAGACCGCAAAATCTCATGGGGAAGTTGTTGTAAAATGCAAGCAATCCCTGATGGTGCGTTTTCATAGAACAACCTCCATTTTTTTTGACTGGCGTCTTTATTGACTGGATCAAGTTTAACTTCCGACCCTTTGGGAGTGTTGAACAGAATCAAGGTCTCAAAGAGAGCAAGTTTGAGTTCTGGTACTGAAGAGAGTCCAATATAGTTTAACCGCTCATGGTTGACCTCAGTTCTCTTTGTGAGAAAGAGATGAGCTTGAGATAACCCAGTATTGATAGATTGCTCGGGGTAGGTTTGGCGAATTTGTTCAGAGATGAAGTGGGTTTGAAGCTCTTGAACCAAAGAGCTTAACATCTCATTTTGAGATTGAATTGAACGATTGAAAGGAATGATCTGGTAAAGAGAAGTCAATCTTTCTATTTGTTGTTCAATTTGCATAATCCATAGCGACAGGTGAGGCAGCAGTAATTAGTGTGCGAGTATATTCTGCTTGAGGTTCATTGAAGATTTGTTCTGCTGACCCCTGTTCTAAAATCTTTCCATTTTTCATTACTAGAACATAATCAGACATGGCTCGTACGACAGACAGATCATGGCTGATAAAAAGGTAGGCAAGTTTCAATTCTTTTTGCAAGTCCCTTAACAGATTGACAATTTGGACTTGCACAAAACGATCTAGTGCAGAAGTTGGCTCGTCTAATAAAATAAACTTAGGGTTGAGAATCAACGATCTAGCAATAGCAATGCGCTGTCTTTGACCACCTGAAAACTCATGCGGGTAACGTACAAACATATCGGGTTCAAGCGAGACCTCCCTCATCACTTTCTCAACGCGTTCATGCCTTTGCTGATTGGTTAGGTGTTTTTCATGCGTGAGCAATCCTTCTGCAATAATTTCGCCCACCGTCATTCTTGGAGACAAGCTACCAAAAGGGTCTTGAAAGACAATTTGCATGTCTTTGCGCAACTTCCTCAAACTTCTTGTAGTGCATCTTGCAATGTCAGTGCCTTCAAAGTGAATTGTTCCATTCTGAAAGTGGGCAAGGTGTAAAATGGCTTTGCCTAATGTGGACTTTCCAGAACCAGATTCACCAACAATTCCAATGGTTTGACCTTCTTTGAGTTCAAGTGAAACATCATTGACGGCATCTAAAACATCAATCGCTTTTCCATACCAATTTTTATGTAAAGTAAACTGCACCTTGAGGTGATTGACTTTGAGAATGGTAGGAGCATCTTTCACAGGGGGTGCTTTGAATCCTTGAGGTGTGGCATTGATCAGGGTTTTCGTATATTCGTGTTGAGGTGAGGTAAAAATCTCCCTTGTCTCTCCTGCTTCTACAATTTCTCCACCTTTCATAATGCAAACATCTTGAGCGATTTTTTTGACAATATTGAGGTCATGGGTAATGAACAAAATTGCCATACCCAAGCGATCTTGAAGGTCTTGCAAAAGATCAAGAATTTGGAGCTGCGTTGTGACATCAAGGGCAGTGGTTGGCTCATCAGCAATTAAAATATCAGGAGTGTTTGCAAGAGCCATCGCAATCATCACACGTTGCCTTTGTCCTCCTGATAGCTCGTGGGGATAGGATTTGAGTCGCTTTGATGGGCGATCAATGCCAACAAGGTTCAGCAATTCAAGAGTCCGTTCAGTCGCAAGAGACTTTTTCATACCTTTCGTATGCAAAAAAAGACTCTCTGAAATCTGTTGTTCAACCGTATGAAGAGGATTGAGAGAAGTCATTGGCTCTTGAAAAATCATAGTAATCCGCTTGCCTCTAATATGCCTAATTTTTGACTGGGAAAGTTGAAGCAAATCTTGACCATCAAACCAAATAGACCCCGATTTATGCACTGCTGTTGGGTACGGTAGAAGTTTCAAAATAGACAGACTAACAACAGACTTACCTGAACCTGATTCTCCAACGAGTGCAAGGGTTGAGCGTTTTTTGAGCTGAAATGAGACGTTGTTGACGGCATCAACAGGACCATACTCTGTTTGGAATTGCACTCCGACAGAGTCAACATGAAGAGCTAATTGATTAGAATCCATAGTTCATTTAGATGATAGTTGTAGGCAAAGTTGTTTTAGTTTTTCGGGTAAGGTTTCTTTGGTGAGTAGGCTTGACAAGTAGGCGTGTGCGGCATACTCCCGAATGTCAGAACTGCTTGTACCTTCAGTGCGTGGGAAGGTGACGATTCGTTCTGGGTCAACAGTGTTGGAATTGTCATGTCCGTGTATGAGCAGGTCAATATGATGTCTATCCAAAAATGCGTTGTCAATCAGCCATGGAGCAGGGATCACCTTGTCAACATAGCGAATGCTTTCCAAGATTTCCTTGCGGTATTCAAAAGCTAATTCAGGCATGTAACCTTTGGTTTTCAGAATTTCATCGTCAGTGCAAAGACCTACAGTCACGTGACCAATTTCTTTTGCTTTTTGCAAAAGTCTTATATGACCATGATGCAAAATGGTTGCAGACATATCTACCAGAGTACGTTTCATATTCTTCCTTAAATATCAAGTTTAATTGTTGCAGTCTAACACAAAGTGGGTTATATTTGAAGGTTTGAACTTTTTGATGGGTAGTTTCTATGTCAAAGCTCTTATTTGCAACCTCTGTTGCTCTTTTGTTTGCACAACATGCTTTTGCTTACCTTGATCCTGGAACAGGGAGCATGCTTGTTTCTGCTGTTGTCGGGGTGATTGCCACGTTACTCTATACCTTGCGGGGCTGGTTTTATAAGCTCAAAAATATGATCTTTAAGCCGTCAGTTCCAGATACACAAGAAGAGTCTGATCCAAAAAAATGAGATTTTATCTCAAAGAGGCAATCCGTTTTCTGAACCTTCCCAAAGAAAGTCGTCATTTAGTTTTTTTTTCTGAAGGTGGTCAATATTTTTCAACACTTGAACCCGTGCTGAAGGCTCTGACACAAAAAGGTCAGCAAAGTTGTGTTCTGACCATGAGCCAGAGTGATCCTGTCTTTAAGATGGGACTGTCTGGGGTGAATGCGTTTTTTATCGGAGGAAATACAGGGTCTGCTTTGTGGATGAACTTGCTTGCTGCAAAGCTTGTCGTGATGACCACACCAAATCTAAACATTCTTAACATCAAGAGGTCTCCAGGGGTCAAGCATTACACTTATCTTTTCCATGCACCAACAGGTTGTGGTTTGTATCGGTCGCATGCTTTTGATCACTTTGATAGTGTTTTGTGTGCAGGAAAGCACCAAGAATTGGATATTAGAACTCTGGAAGAAAAGCACCAAACACCTCCCAAGACACTTTATCAGACTGGGTTTCCTCACTTAGATTTTTTATTTCAAAAAAAGGAGGCTTATTCTGTCCAAGAATCAAATCAGCCAACCGTTTTAATTGCAGGGACTTGGGGTAAAAATAGTTGCCTAGAACGTTATGGACACAAGTTGATTGACCCCTTGATTGCCCAGAATTATTCAGTGATTGTCCGACCACACCCACAGACAAAAATTTCTCATCCCGCACTTTTGCAAAGTTTGAAGCAGAGATTCAGCCATTCTGATTTAGTCACATGGGACTATGAGAATGATGGAATGTCTTCCATGCTCCAAGCGGACGCCATGATTTCAGATTTGTCAGGCATGATTTTTGATTTTGCTTTTTTGTGCAAAAAACCTGTCATCTGTGTTGAATCTGAAATTGAGACAGAAGGAACGGAAATAGATTTACTAGATAATGAACTTTGGGAATTGCGTGTGAGGAAAATGCTGGGGACGGTAATCACAGAAAAAGATTTGCCACAACTAGCTCATATCGTGAAGCAAACCACAACACAAATGAATCAGGAACAAATGACAGAATTAATGAATAGCTCTTTATACCATGTCGGGCAGGTCGGTGAAATTGCTGCCAATCAAATCATTGAAATTTTGGAAAGTCTGTAAATGGAGTTATTACAATCTATTTTTATTGCCCCACTCTCACTTTTGATGCAACTGATATTGGAACAAGCGTTTGCAGTGGTTGGAGAATATGGTTTGTCAATTATTATCTTGAGTCTGGCTGTGAATCTCTTGATGATACCGCTTTATCAAATTGCAGAAAAACTAGACCAGAAAGAACGCCAGATTCAGTCTGTGTTGCAACCCAAAATAATAGAGATTAAAAAAAATTCACGAGGTGAAGAACGTTTTAAACAAATCTCACAACTCTACAAAGAACATCGTTATCACCCCATTCAGTCTTTGCGGTCCAGTTTGGGGTTTTTTATTCAAGTGCCATTTTTCATAGCGGCATATCTCTTGTTGATTAGTTACACTCCTTTTCAGGGTGTTTCTTTCTTTTTGGTCAATGATTTATCAAAACCTGATCAAATTCTAAACATTGCAGGACTTGATGTTAACGTGCTTCCTGTCATTATGACTTTGATTAATTTGGGGTCGCTTTATTTTTTTGAGGCAGTAACAGCTTCTGAAACTCTGAAATTACTGGCTTTAGCATTCTTTTTTTTAGTAATTCTTTACACAGCCCCAGCAGCAGCAGTTTTATATTGGACAATTAATAACTGCTGGTCGTTGGGAAGAGGAGCATTTTTTACCAAGAGAACATAATTGATCATCACTTGGGGATTCAAATTTGATGATAGCTGGGATTTCTTGATATGTGACTTGAAACTCAATCTTGAATAGTTCTATATTTAAGCAAATATACTGTGGCACATTATGTGCTACAACCTAATTTTTATATTCCTAAAGGCAAGATGAAAAAATACATCTTAATATCTGTTTTGGTTCTGTTTTTACAGCAAGTGGGGCTGGCACAAACTTCCAAATATTACATTTCTTGGTTGAAGCTGAATGATAAAAATTTAGATTTTTATCAGAGTGCCATCGAGGGAGAATCTCTGGTCATCAAACCAAAGTGGGAAAAAACGTCTTCCTCCCTAGAAGCTCGTATTTTTGTTTTGGTCTCAAAAAAATCTGGCAGCTATACGACTGCAGTGAACAAACTGCTAGAAATTTTGGAACGTGAGGAGGTGTATGCTCACTTAACCGTCCAAAATTTTGCAAAAGATGAAGAATATGCAAAAAGATCAGTTGTTTTTGCAGAAAATAATAATTATGATTTGATTTTTACTGCTGGTTCAGAGTCAGCTCGTTTTATCAAAAGTTATTATGAGGGTGGTAAACTTCCTGTTGTCGTTTCTATCACTAAAGACCCTGTTCTTTTGGGGCTTGTCAAGGATTATGACACAGGCAGTCGTTCAAATATTGCTTGGACATCGTTGAACGTTCCAATCAGTTTGCAGATGGATTACCTCAAGAGGCTCAAGCCAAATATCAAAAACATTGCGATTATGTATGATCGGAATCATGGGGCGGTGATGGCAACAGAGGTCAGACCATTCAAAACTAAATTGGAGCAACTCGGTTTGAATGTCTTTGATATTGCAGTAGGCGATGACGTTCCTGCTGAATACACGTTGACCGAAAAAATCCCAGTTGCTATTGAGACAATGAAAAAGAATGACCCCTCACTGCAAAATAGTATTTTCTGGGTGACAAGTAGTACTGCTGTCTTTTCTAAGATAGATATGATTAGCCAGCTTTCTTCTGTTGTTCCAGTTTTAGGGTCCATCCCTAACATTGTGAGTGAAGGCACAGGCAGCGCTGTTTTGGCAGTAGGCATTGACCGACGAAACAATGCTCATTTGGCAAGTGTATATGCTATTAGGATTCTTAAAAAACAAGTGCAGCCGGGAAAACTAAAAGTTGGTGTTGTAACGCCTCCTGATTTGGCAATCAATTTTGCTGTGGCAAGAAAGATCAATCTCAAAATCCCTTTCAGTATTATTGAATCAGCAGCTTTTATTTATGATTATAGTGGCAGAATGGTCCGCAACTTTGGGCAAGAGGTGAGATAAAATCGTTCAGTTAGTTATTATTTATGAATAGAAAAGTATTGGGGATGTTATTCTCCCTTCCTTTGGTTGCAGTTTTAGCATTAACTCTGCTGTTGTTGGTTTACATTGGTTGGGGTGAGGTCAAAAGAAAGTATCCTAAATTTGAATCAGGAAAGCTTATTGCGCAAGGAGAGATTATTAAAAACTCCCTGGATCGTTATCTTCAGTCTGGGCTATCTCTCAAACAATACAGCGGCTTCACTAATCAAACCAACACTTTGCTTCGCTCTGACAATACCCTTGAAAGTTTCAGGTTACTCAACTCACAACGCAAGCCTATTTTTACAAACGTTGCCAGTGATATTGCCCAAGAAGATTTAGCAAAAGTCCTCAAACAAAGGGTATATTCCGAAATGGAATATTCCAGAGACAACATCTTGGTTGAGGAATCAAATGCCAGTTTCAGGGTCACTCTGTCTCTCAAAAATAAATTTGTTGTTGCAGGTTACCTGATTGTTGAATCAAGAAAGGATAGAGTTTTTGCATATTTAGAAGATTCGTTTAGTTTGATTTTTAACATCTTTCTGGGTCTCAATGCTTTTTTTGCAGCCTTTGTCATCATCTATGAGGCATTGGGGATTAATAGGAAGTACAAAAGACGTTCTTTAGAGATTGTTTATTTGATTTGTTTCCTGATTATGTCCTCTTCTATCGGGGCTGTGATATTTAAAATTTATGAGCATGGTGCTACTGCAAGAGCTGCCGCTTTGTCAGGGTCTTTGAGTGAGCGGCTGTCGGTGATTTTAGATTTGGGTATTGATTTTTCAAGTATTGAGGGGATAAACAATGCCTTACAAAACTACCAACGCAATAACCCTGATATTAGTAACATTGCCATCTTAAAAGATAATAATATTCTCTTTCACACCGATCAAACACAATTAGGAAAAGTCTATACCAAACCAAGCGATGTGATTAGTCAAGTGAGTCGTGTTGGATCCGAGGAATCTATTGAAAATTTTGCTGTGATTGTGTCTTTGCCAGAAAATGTTATTTTTCAAGAAATTCTGTCTCGTGGGAAGGCGTTTTTAGTGTTGCTGATTGCGTGTGGTCTGATCTCTGCCTTGTTCTTAGATGCTGGAACAACATTGATGGTATGGGTTGAGAAAAGAGAAATTTCTCAACAAAAAAAGAACGATGACCCTCACCTCGCTAAAGATGATGAGAGTTTTCAAATGGGTCTTCGGTTAGTCAAGCCTGCCTATTTTCTTGTCGTTTTTGTCAACGCTCTTGCTGTTTCATTTTTACCCCAACTTGTGAAAGAACTCGCTTCTGAGACCAATTCATCTTCCGCAACGGCATCTCTTCCTTTTACCATTTTCTATTTCTTTTTTGCGATGGTTCTCGTGCCTGCTGGACAGTATGCAGAAAATGGTGACTTGAAGAAGTTGATGGCTGTGGGGTTCTTTTCTGAATTGGTTGGGCTTTTACTCATAGGATTTATTGATGATTATTGGTTTCTCACCATAGGAAGATGTTTTTCTGGAATTGGTCAAGGACTATTTTTGATTGGCTTGCAATCTTATATTCTCGCTATTACCCCTCAAAATAAAAGGACACAGGGTGCGGCAGTCAAAGTGATCGGACGCAATGCAGGTTTAATATCAGGAACAGCCATTGGTGCTTTGTTGTATTCTTACATGGATTATCAAACACTTTTTCTTGTCAGTGCTGCTGTCAGTATGATTAGCATTGTGTACCTCTGGGTTCTTGTGCCAAGTGTGGATACTATTGTGCATCAAGCCCAAATGAAGTCTAAAACAACTGTCCGTTTTAGACGGTTGCTGCAAAATATTATCAGTTGCCTGAAAGATGCAGAATTTGTTAAAACCTTGATGTGCCTAAGCCTGATTGGTAAGGCAGCAATCACGGGCGTAGTCATGTTTGCAGTGCCATTGGTGCTTTCAATTAATGGTTTTACCACAGAAGAAATTGGGCAATTATTGATGTTATATTATATCTCATCAATGGTTGTCACCCACTATGCTTCTCGTACAGTTGATGCACTTGGAAACACGAAGAGTGTTTTATTCCTTAGCGCAATGATAGGGGCAGTCAGTATGGCTGTGCTTGGTATGGTTGGCTTTACTTCTGCAGAAGATGTAGGAGGAATGGCTTTTCTTATTGTTCCCTTAGCAAATCTCGCTTTAGAGTTTAATAAACTTTTGGCTTTGTTCGGTTTAAGCAACCTTGCAACGTACATTGTTTTAGTCTGTTTGTTGCTTGCAGGAGCATCAAACGGCTTACTTGCTGCACCTGTCTTAACCCATATCAATAAAACACGGTCTGCAGAGCGTTTTGGTAATAAATCTATTACGGCAACCTATATCTTCCTAGAAAGAATAGGTCATGTAATCGGACCACTTTTAAGCAGTTTGTTATTTGTCATCACCAACGACACAACGATTGCGATAGCTCTCTATGGCATCGTAACGGGAGTTTTAGGCTTGATATTCATTATGACCACTAACACGAAGTAGCTGTGTTATCATCTATCCTAAAAGTTCAGATTCACAGCACAGGGCGACTCAAAAAATCTGATCGGCTCATGGAACTCAAACAGGGTATGAAAGACCTAGTTGATCTGTATATTGGAGAAAGACATGTGGGCAAGGGGGAACTTGTCAATCAGAATGGACATTATGCTGTTAGAATTGTGAAAAAACTGACTAAAGAGTGACAAGTTGAAAACTCTAAACTCAAACTTACTGAATTACACCTTGACAAGTTTTCCATTCTGCAATCGGTAAATACTGCTGCAACGATTGGCAAGCTCTTGGCTGTGGGTAACCAAAATCATTGTCATTTGAATAGATTTGACAAGGTCAAACAACAAATCCGCTAATTTCTCTCCGTTTTGTTGATCCAAATTTCCTGAAGGTTCGTCTGCTAACAGCAATTTGGGTCGTACCACCAATGCCCTTGCGATTGCAGTCCGTTGACACTCTCCTCCACTTAACTGCTTAGGGAAGTGTTTTAGACGATGGTCTAGGTTGACAAGTTTCAGCATGTTTTGCGCTTTTTGAAAGGCATCAGAATCATTTTGGAGTTCCAAAGGCAATGCGACATTTTCCAATGTTGTCAGATGGGGCAACAAATAAAACTGCTGAAAAATGATTCCTAAATTTGTTGCACGAAACTCAGTCAGCTCTCCTTCTGAAAAGCTAGAAATACATTGGTCACCAACGTGGATTGTTCCATTGGTGGGAGTATCTAGTCCAGCCAGCAATGCCAGTAAAGTAGATTTTCCACTGCCTGAACTACCTATGATGGCGACAGTTTCACCTTTTTCTACCGTCAGGTCTATACGTTCCAGTGGGATAACTGGAGACGTTTTGTCAGGTGAAGGGAACTGTTTGGAAAGATTTTGAAGTTTCAGTAATGTCATGAGTCTTTAGATAAGAGAGGAAGAAAAAATTCAAAGACATTTTTTGCAATGATACGATGCCCTGCTTTGTTTGGGTGAATGCCATCAGGTAGGTTCATTTCAGGTATTCCTCCAACATTTTCAAGTAATTGAGGGAGCAAAGGCACTTGATATTTTTCTGACAACTTGGGAAAAATTTCCTCAAATTGCTTTCTATATTGTTGTCCATAATTTGTTGGAATGCGTATGCCTAAAATCGCAACCTTGACACCTTTGCTTCGTGTTAGCTCAATCGCTTTTGCAAGATTGTTTTCTGTTTCTTCTAAAGATTGCCCCCTCAAGCCGTCATTTCCTCCTAGCTGCAAGACAATCCAATCAGGCTTCACCTTCAAATACCACTTGACGCGAGACTCTGCACTTGCAGAACTAGCTCCACTGACACCCCCATTGAGTACCTTGACCGGAATTTTAGCTTGTTTGAGTTTGTCCTCCAACAAACTTGGGTAGGCATCTTTTTGAGAGAGACCATAGCCTTCTGTAATGGAATCTCCTACAAAAACTAATTTGACTTGCTTGGCTTGGATTGCTTCAGCAAGCACTAAGTAAAGAATGACAAATTTGACAAAACTGCCTAATGTTATTGCAACCTGTCTGACTGTCTGTTTATTCATAATCTTCTCCTCGTATAAAAGTATTTAAATTTTTCAACCTTTCAGCTGACTTCAAAAAATTAGAAGCAAACTCATTCTAAACTACTCAAAAATAAAGTGCAATGCTTTGTATGGATTTAATGTTTTTATGATAAATTTAAAATTCTGAACAATTTCATAAAATAGCAGAAAATAAAGTTACTCCTACCTTGTTCTTAGCCATTTGGTGTGAAGAGAGGAATCTATGTTCCTAGGAACACTTGGTTTATATGAGTTTGTTCGTTTATAATAGTTCGTTGTTATCATACCAAACGACAACTTTCACTAGGTTTAGCATGACTTTTTTGCAGAGACTTAAATATCAATTTTTGATTAAGTTGGTCGTTTACATTTTAAAACTCACTGGAGGCACTTCTAGGGTTAAAATAGAGCAAGCAGAGCAGGCAAAAGAGATATTCAAGCAATACCAGACAGTGATTGTGGTTTTATGGCACGAAGATATTTATTTTTCTATCTTTTTGTTACAGCATTTGAATTTGACGTCTTTAAGTAGCCGTTCCAAAGATGGAGATGCCATTTGTGAGGTTACAAGGCATTTTGGTATGAAGGCGATACGTGGTTCTACAACACGTGGTGGGATTGGGGCTTTGAAACAATCTATTCAGACTTTGAATCAAGGAAATTCTGTTGTTGTCACTCCTGATGGTCCCAAGGGTCCTGCCCATCAAATCAAAACTGGGGCGTTGTTTTTGGCTAAAAAAACAGGGCTGCCTATCATGCCTTTTCATTATGAAGGAAGCCAAGTTTGGCGTGCTTCCAGTTGGGACCGCCAAAAAATCCCCCTACCATTTGGGAAAATCTTTGGGAGGTTTGGAGAACCTCTTTTCATTCCTGCCTCATGTTCTGATCAAGAGCTTTCTGATTATGCTCAAAAACTAAAAAAATTCATGCAAGAGAATCAGCAATATTGCTTGAATCATTTTTCAAAATCAAACATTAATACAGCTGTTGATTAAACTCTGCTAAAAACTAGATTTAATGAAAAATTCATAAAATTCAATATTATGAATTGGATTTTTCTAAATCAACATCTTGCTGAAAACAATCAGAACAATCTCCCTCGGTTAATTGAAATTTTGTTTGGTCAAAATAATCAAAAAACAAAGTAAAATTTTCATGTTCGGAAAATTTCAACTTTTCAGATTGTGATCGCCCTTTGTTATCTTGCAAATCTAACAAATCATAAGTGTCTTGGCTGGTGACGATACGAAATTTTGCACATATGGAAGTGTCACAAATGGAAGGTGAGACATCTCCTTTATTAGTCTTTGGCTCAAACTCAAAAAATGACTTTTTTAAATCAGGGTGAAATACAACCCGTTTAAGCAAAATTTTTTCATCAAGACTTTTGTTAGATATGAGTAGATTAGGTGTGTAGATTTTCACATTCTTATCAGAAATTTTTTTGTCTTCAAAACTTTCTATGCTACAAGATACAAAAAGAAACAGGATATTGAGGAGAAATATTAAGATTGCAATAAATTGTCGCATGATAAAAGCAGGGTAGGTCAAATTGTGTGAAAACTTTATTTGAACAGAAATGCTGAAGATGAAAAAGAAATTTAAAACATCACCATGAAAAAAGAACTCCTATCCTCAAAAAAAAGAAATTGGCAAGTTTGGCTTCTGTTTGTTCTAAGTTAGAAACGGCCCAAGAAGGATCGGTTTCATCAATGGTCATTTCTGATTGTTGGGAACTGAAGCCTTCTATTCCACCTCCAAAAGAAAAATTCCACCTTGATTTTCTCAGTGTTGACAAATGCAATGCTGACCCATAATAAAAACCACGTTCTGTTTTGCTGGAGCGATAGAATTGAGTGTCAACTTGGTTTCCGCTAGGGTGAACTTCGTGTCTTAATTTGATTTCTAGCCATCCCGCAAAAACATCTACTAACCACAATAAATTTACTCGTTCGCCCAGAGAATAACCATAATTCAAAGCATAAAAATTACCAATGCCTTTGATTCGTTTGAGTTCCTTTTCTTTTTCCATATTTTCTTCTGGGTCTTCATCTTCATCTGTCATTTGAAAAGGTGGAACGGGGTCGTGAACGCGGCTTCCGATTAAAAAACCAAGATTATGTTCAGGAAGGAAAGAATAACGATATTGAAAATGCACAGGCATATCTGGATTAATTCCAAGGATGCCGTAGTTATGATTACTCATCAAACCTAATTCAAAAGAATTTTTTCCAGCATTTTGTTGCCCATAGATTAAAGGTGAGATAGAAAAGACAAGCCCAACAATCCACAAGAATTTCATCGTTTTCCGTTAAACTTTAAAAATAGTTAGAATCAAATTCTTTAAAAGATTTTAGCACTTCAGCAAAAATGGATTTAAGGAAGACAAGACTTGAAAGTCTCAATGCTCTTTCTCTAGGGCAGTGAACCGAGCAGTCAATGTATGACAGCCAAACCCAAATGTCAAGATGAAATAAGCAAGTGTCAGGGAAATCTAATGTCAATAATTCTCTTTCATTTTGTCTCAGGATTTGTTACGATTTTGGTTTTGACGTTTCATTCGTAGGCTTATGGAAACTGCTTTGCTTTTTGACACACTTAAGACGTCTAAACATCTTCAATCTGCAGGCTTTGAACAAGAACAAGCAGAGGCACTAACAGAAGAATTTAAATCTGTTGTGGAAAGCAACTTTTCCAAACTTGCGACGAAAGAGCAGGTTGCTAGTTTAGAAGAGCAGTTGAAGCAAAAAGCGACGAAAGAACAGGTTGCTAGTTTAGAAGAGCAGCTGAAGCAAAAAGCGACGAAAGAGCAGGTTGCTAGTCTCAATAAGAAAGTTGATAGCAAATTCAAGCTGTTGTCATGGATGGTGGGTTTTGGCATTTCCTTAAATCTCGTGACACTTGGCGTCATGCTAGCCTTTTTGTTTGCTTCTCTTCCTACTCCCAACTAAAACAAGACATCAAAACACTCTGTCCTTTCAGCAAAGTACTTTGATCAGCTTAGGTCTCTTCACTAAAATTGTGTTTTTGTTTTTTGGCAGATATTAAGATTTTTCAGCCATGAAGACGCTGACAGGTCGGAGAGCTGGGACGTTGTCACAAACAATCCGAATCATAGACATCACAGGAGCGGCAAGAATCATTCCAACTGGTCCCCAAATCCACCCCCAAAAGACAAGGCTTAAGAGAACAACAAGAGGGCTTAATCCAAGACGGTTTCCCATGATTTTAGGCTCAATGATGCTTCCTATTGTCATTTGAAGTCCCCCCAAAACTAACGCAACGACTATGGTCAATGTGAGAGATTGAAATTGAAGCAAGACAGTAATGACAGGTGGGACGGTCGCAATGATAGAGCCAACAGAGGGGATAAAGTTGAGGAGAAAAGTCAATGCACCCCAAAGTAGTGCAAAATCTACCTCTAAAAATGTTAAAAGCAATGTCACTAAAATTCCTGTCCCGAGTGAGACAAGTGTTTTGACCTCTAAATAGGCGGCAATTTGCTGGTTGATGTACTTCAAAATAGATACGATGTTCTTTGCTTTTTCTGGCTTAAATGCTTTTTGGATTCTGTTTAAAAACAACTCTCTTTCAAAAAGCATATAAAGCATGTAGATCAAAATCAGTCCAATATCCACAAATAGCGCCCCCGATTTTTCCACACCGAATCCCAGTACTTTTGCAGCACCACCTTCTAAATACCTAGACCAATCTATTCCACTGAGGATTGAGCCAATGTCTAAGGTTTCAATCGGTAGTGAACTCTCCCAAACTTGAATGGTCTGCAAAAGCTGGTTGACATAGCCTTCCAGACGAGAACCAACATTCACCAAATTGCTAATCAGAAATGTAGCAATCAAATACATTGACATCAGTGTGGAACTCAAGACAATGATGATTCTGAAAACTAAGGGTAGTCTGCAACGAATCATCAATTTTTGTAGGGGTTCAAATAGATAGAGAATAAATAATGCAATCAAGAAGGGTGCTAAAATTCCTTTGAGCGATTGCAACACTGCACCCAATGCAATCAAAAAAATCCCCCCTAAAAAAAATGAAGAAAGCCCAAATGAACGTTGTTGATGAATGGGTTTCATGGTTGCAGCTGCTCCCCCACTTTCAGTAGATGTTTCATTTTATGTCTCCAGATGATGCCCTCATTAGACCACCGTAAAATCATCTGCATATATTCATCTTCAAAACCAAGTATGCCTCCAATCTCAAAAAGATAATCTACTTCACGAATACTCAGGCTATTGTCCGATGCAATGACGTTGGAAATTTCTATCAAAATTTGTGCTTTGACAGAAGCAGATGTTTCTAGCTTGGTGAGAGGAGGAAGTTTTTTTTGTTTGACTGCGTTGATGAGAGAATTGATTTGGTCAGAAGATGGGAGGAATTTTAGAGCCTGTTCAAGATACCTGATTTCAGCGGTTGAGACACTGCCATCAGCAATGATTGCACCGCATATTGCAATGGCAAGCCAGTTTTTTTCTTCCGGACTCAGTTTGTCCTTTTGAACAATTAGTAGTGATACCATTGAGCTTCATCAGTCATTGGAGAAGTTCAGAATGTCGGTCTAACTCTTTTGAGATTTCTTCGTTGAGCTGTATTTTTGCACAGTGAAACGCATGTCTGATGGCGTGAGCAATCGTATAAGGTTTTGAGCTTCCATGACAAATGACTACATTCCCATTGACCCCAAGCAAAGGCGCACCGCCAACATGGGTATAGTCTGCGCGTTCCAACAAATTTTTAAAACATTGCTTCATGCACAAATATCCCAGCTTCGCTATCCATGATTTTTCAATTTCCTTTTTTAAAAGGTAGCGAATGAACTCAAACGTTCCCTCTGCTACTTTGAGAGTGATATTGCCAACAAATCCATCACAGACAATGACATCTGCTTGACCATCAAACATGTCTTTGCCTTCAATATTTCCCATAAAATGAAGCTGGCTTTGCTTCAACAAGGCATAGGTTTCTTTGGTTAAAGAATTTCCCTTGACTTCTTCTTCTCCATTACTCAAAAGAGCTACTTGAGGCTCTTCAACCCCAAAAACTAGACGAGAGTAGGACTCTCCCATCAAGGCAAATTGCAAAAGATATTGGGGTTTACATTCCACATTTGCACCGACATCAAGAAGGACAAAATGTCCTTTTTTAGAGGGAAAAGGGGTGATAATGGCAGGTCTGTCAATATGTTTGATTTCTTTGAGAACGATTTTGGCAATGGTCATAGTCGCCCCTGAATGTCCCGCACTTACCACAGCACAGACTTCTTGGTCGCGATGAAGATTCATGGCAATACGGATAGAAGACTCTTTTTTAGTGCGTAACGCCACAGAAGGTGAGTCGTCCATTTCCACTTTTTGCGTGCAATGCTTGATTGAAACTAGAGAACTGTCATAATTTTTATGTTGGGACAATGCCACTGTGATTTGCCTTTCATCACCAACGATTATGACAGGAATTTGATGCTGACGAACTGCTTCAATGGCACCTGCAACAGGTGCAGAGACTGGGAAATCCCCGCCCATTGCATCAACTGCAACCTTCAACATCAATGCCTAATACGCTTCAACTTCTATAATCTTGACACCTTTGTAATAGCCACATTGGGGGCAAACGCGGTGGGGAAGAATCTTTGCTTCGCAATGACTGCAAAGGCTTAAACAAGGCACTTTAATTTTGCTATTTTGTGAACGCCTTGAATTTCGCTTACTTCGTGAGGTTCTATATTTAGGTACTGCCATAAAAATTTAATTGGGCAAAAGATGGTGAATCAAATAACTTGTTTGAGTTTCGCAAAGGGGTTATCCGTTTTTGATGAGAGGCTACAATGACAAGGACTAGAGTTGAGATTCTGACCACACTGGAAACAAACCCCCTGACATGATTCTGAACAAATATTCTTCATCTCCAATTCCAGCAAGATTTGATCTTCCAGCAACTCCAACAACTGAATTTGATGATTTGAGTAAAACTGAGTCTCTGGAATCTCCGAACTCAAAATCGTTTCCACTTGGCTGACCTTGTCTTCAGATTCAGGTTGTAACAACACCTCAAAGTCAAGGTCAAGGGGCTTATGAAAAACGTCCAAGCAACGATCGCAACAGATTTGAAACTTGCAACCAAGATGCCCTTGAAGCAAAAAACCGAGCTGTTGCTTTTTGGTCAAAACAACGTGATATGCCACTTGGCAACCTTGGACTTGTTCTATGGACTGCAAACGTTCCAGATTGCTGAGTGTCAAAGAGCCTTCTCTTTTAAGTGGTCTATTTTGCAAGATTTCTCTTGCGTCAATTTTCCAAGACATGACTAAGCATCAGGGTCTGCTTCCCTTAACTCTTCAAGGCTTTTCGCACTTGGCAAAGGGTCTTTTTTTTCAGTGATGACGTCATATTTTTCACATTCATCAGCATTAATCTGCAACCAATTTTCCCACTTTTCGGGGACGTCAATATCTGCATAAATTGCCTCCACAGGACATTCTTCTGTACAAGCATTGCAATCAATACATGTTTCAGGATTGATATAAAGCATCTCTTCACCTTCATGAAAGGCATCAACGGGGCAAACCTCTACGCAATCCGTGTACTTGCATTTATGGCAATATTGCGTAACAACATAAGTCATGTCGTTTCCTGAAGGGGAAGGTTTCGGATTATCACGCTTTGAGATGAGAAGCAATCTGTGAAAAGTAATGGTTCGGAATCTAAAAACCGATTTTCAAATTAAATTTAACCTGACTCGGTTTCTTGCATCGTAGCGATTCAAATGTCTGGGGTGGAAGGATTCGAACCTTCGCATGACGGGATCAAAACCCGTTGCCTTACCACTTGGCTACACCCCAAAATACAAACCCGCCAGTTTATCTTTTTTGTTTGATGAAAGTCAACATAAATATTTGTGAAATATGAACTAGAGCTATTCTTTGTATTCTTCCAAAATTTCTTCTATGATTCCTGCGTATTCATCAAGTTGTTGTGAGGCATAAAGCCTTTGTTCAGGTGTAACAAGTTGGTCTATTTCCAAAATCCCTTGAATGAAAGAGTTTTCTGAAGCATCGGAATCGTCCGAATCATCTGAATACTGTTCTTGTAATAAATTTCCTAAAAAGACCTCTGTTTTTTGGGCGTCTGGTTGAGTCTGCAAAAATTCAAACAAGCGGCTTTGAAAGTTTTTGCGGCTTTCAAGCCTTTTCCTGATTCCCTCCCCCCCGTTGTACCATTCTTTACTCTTCTTTTTGAGGAGTTCTTCCTGCTCATCTGACAGGTCTCCAAGCCACTCTTCAGAGTTTTCCAAAACACGTTCTTCATAATCTTTTTCCTGTTCTTCAAGTGAGTCTTCAAGGGGTTCTGCAATCTCGTCGTTTTCCTCTTTCAAGACTTCTTGAAAATGCAAAATCTGCTCTTGTGAAAGTCCAGATAACAACAAGGCAGCATCAGGTAAAAGTTGTCTGACAATATTTTCATACAACTGTCCAAATTCTTGGAAGGTTTGCTGAATTTCTTCAGCAGTTAAACCATCATTCCCAACTTCTTGAATAGAGCGAATCAGTTTGGGATATTTAGGTAATTCTTGAAGGCGGTGTTGTTCTAAATTGCGTCTAATGGCAATCAACAAGGCATCTTTTTGCTCAGATTCTAGGTCAAAGTAGTCATCTAATTGCCAAAGAATCAGGCGGTCTGCGTAGTCATACGTGGAACGTAGCGCACTACAACCTGTCAGGAACAGGCAGAGAACGAAGGAAAAAATCTTGAAAACGTTCTTCATAAAAATTGTGTTAGATTAAATGAATTTGAGTTGAAGTGAACAGGCAAAAAGAAACACCTTTAAGTAGCTAGACTAGCTGAAATTGAGCCTAAATGAAAGACAAAAAGCAAGGACTTTGAGAAAAAGAGAGAACTGCTTTTTAGAATTTGGAGGGGCTTTTTTTCAGATAGTTTTGTAGCTTTGACAAATTAGGTAGTGAGACCATCAGCTGTAATTCTATGGCTTGGTTGCCGTACTCAATAGATTTGACTTGTGCCAGTTGATAGATTTGAGAAAGCTGTTTAGTTTGTCCGTAATCAATGACAAGGTTGATTTCTTCCATACGTTGGTCAAAAAACTCTCCAACTTTGTCAAACACGAGACTAGCATTTTCAATGGCAGAGACAAAAATGGCATCAGGATAAAGTCTTTGCAAGAGTCTTTGCTGAATGAGGTCAATGCGGTCTATTTGATTCATCACAAGCAAACGAGGAATGCAGTTTGCTCCAATCATATCCAAAGTGTTAAGTGTGACATCAATCTGTTTTTCAAGATGAGGAGAGCTGGAATCTACAACGTGCAGCAGTAAGTCAGCAGTAGTTGCGACCTTTAAAGTAGATCGGAACGAGGCAATCAATTCATGGGGAAGATGCTGTAAAAATCCGACAGTGTCAGAGATTAAGATTTGAGGGCGTCGGTTTTTATCAAGAATCCGAGTGGTGGAGTCAAGAGTGACAAAAAGCTGGTCTTGTGCGTGGAGTGCTTCCCCAACCAGAGTATTCATCAAGGTTGTCTTACCTGCATTGGTGTATCCAACTAAACTAACATTGAGGCAATTTCGTCTTTTTTTGTGCTGGGTTTCTTCGCTTGTTTCCAGCCGTTTGAGTTCATTTTGCAAGTGGGTCATACGTCTTCTTGCCAAACGTCTGTCGGTTTCAATCTGCTTTTCTCCCCCACCGCGAGACACTCCAACTCCTCCACGCTCTCTGTCCAGATGTGCCCACATGCCCGCAAGTCTTGGCAACATGTATTGCAATCTGGCTAATTCAATTTGTTTGCAAGCTTCTTGCGTCTTGGCATGTGATGCAAATACTTCCAAAATCAGCTGTGTCCTGTCCCAAACCATGCTTTTGAGTGTTTTTTCCAAGTGTTTTGCTTGGTTGGGCGTCAAGGTATGGTCAACAATCAACAAGTCTGCATGCGTCTCTTCAAAAAGCTGTCTGACTTCTTCCAATTTGCCTCTGCCTATGCGGTGTCCTGAATGCACTTTGCTTTGAAACGCCTGACCGACCTCCTCAATTCCCAAACTTCTTGAAAGCTCCTTTAATTCTTGAAATGAAATTTGGGCATCTTCTAAAGTTTGTTCTGCACAGCGAAGACCAAGCAAAATAGCATGAGTCATAGACCAGTTAAATTAATAAGGCTAAATGATGAAAGAGTGAAGACCTGTTGACATTGTTTATCAAACTACCCTAGTATTGTCAACCAGAATCTTTAAAATAGACCCTTCTCAAATGTTCTGTCTTTTGGAGTGATTTTGATGAAAATGAAATATTTAACGTTGGTAGGCTTCTTGTTAGCCAGTTCGGTTGTTTGGGGTTTAGAAAGATTACCAACAGGCAATGAATATCAAGGGGTTTCCTACAAAGGAGAGTATCAGATATTCCCACAAGGCAGGATCGGCAATGCGTTATATTACAAAAGAAAACTAGTGGCGATGCACGATGCACAGGTCATTGTTGATGTGCTATTGATTCCAAATTCCAATCTGTTTTTATACTTGCTTGACGACACACAAGCCAATTTTGAGGTGCAAATGAGTTCTCTTGACCCTGATGAAAAACCCCGACTCAAACGCATTGACCGTGAGTTTTACAGACTCCAGATGCCCAACGGCTTTTCTAAATTTGTCCAGATTTTAAACGGGAAGCTGAATCCGATTGCCTTTCGTATCAACACCGTCAGAGGATTGGAATTGTCTGAAAAATCCGCAACTTTTTACCACATTGCCAAACGAGAGACGTCACAGTTGGAAGATGGTCAGACCAAAGAAGTTTACACTTTAAAAGTTCATTTGCTGAAGAGAAAGCAAGGGAAAGTCTTAACGTTTCCAATCCAAATCACCAGTCAGTTTTTTAACATAGAACTTGAGTGGCAAGATGCTGACACGATCTCCTATTCTGGACGAGACCTTGAGACGCAATTCATTAAAATTTCAGAATACTTTCCAAACTTCTAACCTCACAGACTCAGCCTTGAGACCTCACCAGCAAGTTGGCAACCAAAAAGCAAATGTGACTTAAAGGTCAAAAGTGGATTCATCTTTGTTCCATGAAGAAAAACACCTAAAGAAGTCTCATTTTTTGCAAGAGATAGACAAATGATTTTTTCAATCATTCCATGTTTTGTAAATTTTTCAAAAAATCGCTTGCATTTCATTTTTGACTCAGCTACAATCTTCTACTTCTTTTCTAGCTATTTGAGATGATGGTCTAAATAGCATCTTTTTATTATCAACCTAAAAAAGGTAACGACATGGAAAATTTATCCGCAATCCGCAATCCGCAATCCGCAATCCGCAATCCGCAATCCGCAATCCGCAATCCGCAATCTATTATAGGCTGAATCAGCTTTTTCAAAAGTCAAGACAAAAATCACCCCCTCGCAAAGTTTTTCTCAAAAACTTTCCTTTCTTTTTTAAAGATTTTTTCACTCAAACTCTTCTCATTCCGCTGACAATTTTTGTCATTTTCGCTTGTGCAAATGATGATGACAGTAGCTCTGACTCTTCTGAAACAAAACAAGAAAAGACGACCACTCAAGCCAAAGCCAAACTTGCTGGAACAGTGGTAGATGGCTATATTGAAAATGCCAAAGTCTGTCTTGACAAAAACAGAAACACCAAATGTGATGCAGATGAACCCTTTGCCATGACTGATGCAACTGGAAAGTATGCCTTTGACCAAGTCATTGATGACCAAGAAAACTATCCCATCATTGCAGAGGTCACGGCAGATTCCAAAGACAAAGATGACAAAGGTGCAAAAGTGGCTAAACCCTACACTCTTTCTACTCCAGCAGGCAAGCAAGCTGTCATCTCTCCTTTGACCACCCTCGCTAAAGCAGAAATGGACATAGACCCCACTTTAGACCCAACAGATGCTGAACAAAATATTTTAGCAAAGCTAGACATGCACGATGGCAAAGACTACACCGCCTCTGCTTTTGATGACTACATTCCCAACAAAAAAGCCACCGATGCCAACACCAAAAAAGATGCGGAATTGCTGCATAAAGTGGCAAAAGAATTGGTCAAACAAACGACTCAATTTCAAGAAGCTTTGAAAGCTGCTAACATTGATGATACAGACCTGACAGCAATCAATCAGGTTGTCATGCAAACAGCCTCCAATCGCTTGGAAGATTTGAAAAAGACAGCTGACGATGCAGAGTTTGGACAAGCCAATTATGATTTAGGGGTGACTGCCTCAAAAGATTCTCTCAAATTTGCTAAAGAAAAAGTGCAGCGAAGCTCAAAAGCTCAAGGAAGCAGTTTTAATGACATCTTTTTGAGTGGTAAAAAAGTTGTTGAATTTACTTTTAGGCTAGACCTAACTAAATCCAAAGTTAAGATTTATGAGATGAAAAGTAACTTAGAAAAAAAACTGGAAGATGACGAGTTAGCAGAGAAGACAACTATTGCTAAATACACATTGCCAAAAAGTGGATATAACATTAAAACAGTTTTTGAGACTATGGCAGCAGAAGGCAACAAAGCAAAGACAGTGGACTTGAAAGGTCAAACCATTTTGATGAATGATCTAGTGAGGGCAAGGTATGGTACAGCATCACTCAAAGATGTTTCTGTCACTTTTGGAGAAGGAGACATTCAATATGTTTGGAATTATCAACGGAAAGCTTTTGGTCAAATTGCATATCCAAATGACAAGGATTGTCCTGCTAAAGATGAACCTTTTCGTTCATCATCAAGAAATTGTGGCACGAAATCAAAGAAAGATTACCTAGATCAAACAACCATCGCAGATTATATTAAAGCAGCTGATGAGTCTTATGCTAAAAATAGAGGTGAGAATGATTATAAAGAATACTTTAAAAATCCAAAAGCTGATGGTTCAGGAGGTGAACAATGGGTTTATCATCACGACACAAAAAAATCGTATTACCTTAGAGACTATGAGATTAAGACCAAAGATGGAAAAGACTACTTAATCTATGGGAGATATACAAGACCTTTCAATAATCTTGTCGTGACTTATGATGCTGACTATGATGACAACAAGCCATAGCGTATCATGTCATATGATTCAAAAACAGGAACAGAAACCATTTATTTTTATAATGTCAGTGCAGGTGAAAAAATTCTTGCTCAATTAAGAACAGAGTTAGCAAAGCTACCCCCAAAAAATAACAACAATGGCGGTGGAAATAATAATGGAGGTAACAATGGCGGAGCCAAACTTCCTAACGAAATCAAGTATGTTTACCAAAATAATGCAACCAAATTTACAGAAAAGACTGCCAATGACGGGTCTTTAGATGGAATATTGGAAGTAACTTTAGAAGGTGTGGATCAATTTAAAGCACAAAATGCCCCCCAAGGCAAACTTGTCAAAGATACGCACTATCAGATTAGAGGAGCTGTTCCCAGTGGTTTGACGTTAAAGGCTCAACTTCAAGATAATAATAAAAAAGTTGCCATCACATTTGAAGGAAACGCAAACCCTCACACTACCCAACAAAATGTGACTATAAAAATCGTTTGGCAACCTGCAGCATTTGGCTCAAATGCTGATATTTCAAAGGTTACTGGTGCTGAGAAAAATATAGACATTGAGTTTACAGACTAATACTTTTCAAGACTTATTTTTTTCTCCATCACTTCAAAAAGAGTGCCTCATCTTGGCACTCTTTGCTTGGCTTGCCTTTGAGGCACTGCTCACCTTGACCCGCAATCTTTTTTTTCTTTCACTCTGTTCGTACTTTTTTTTTTGAGATTCCGTGTCAAGCACGGAATGACAGAAGAATGAGGTTGCAGACTTGTTCTGTCTCGTCATTGTGGGCTTGACCCGCAATCTCACTCTTGCTTTTTGAGATTCTGTGTCAAGTGCGGAATGACAGAGAAAGTTTGCTGGGTTGCGTTTGGTCATTCTTGCCTCTTTCTTTGTCATTCCTACGAAAGCAGGAATCTACCCCCTAACTGCTGATGGATTCCGTGTCAAGCACGGAATGACAGAAGAATGAGGTTGCAGGCTTGTTTTGTCTCGTCATTGAGAGCTTGACCCGCAATCTCTCTCTTTTTTCTCAAAAAACTGCTAGACTGGAAAGTTTTGGTTTTAAAATTTGGAATTTTTAGGAGAGCAACATGAGTGAAAAGTTTGATGAAATAGAGGAATTATTTATCAGAAAAGGTTTGATCAATTCTGATGGTGAAACCCTAGAAGACCGAGTCTATCGTTATTTTGACGAGGCGTTAGAACAAGACAGCTTTGTTGAAATACAGGGTATTTTCTATGATAGTCTCAACCAAAATATCAGTGGCAAATTTGGTCAGACCGTTGTGCGATATAACATCACTTTATTCAATCAGAACCACATCTTGATTGTGAAAGTCAAAAGACAAGCCCATGTCAATGATCTTGAGCAACTTTTAAAACAAAAGCAGACCTTTCCTGTTGTCTTTCCTTACTTCAAGGATTTTAAATTTCATTTAGGATTAGCCAGTGAATCTTTTGATGCCAGTGTGGTTTCAGAAGCTCAAAGGTATCAGATTTATTTGATGCAAGAAAAGGCAGGAGTGATTCAAATCATTGCTTCAACATGATTAAAAGCGAATGTATTGAGCATATTTGCGTAAGAGGTCAAAGCGATTTCTGTACATGTCATGTTTCATCAACATGTGATAAAAGATTTCTGATTCGTCCCAAGTATTCTCTTGTTCTGACAAATTTTCATCTTGTTCCAAACGTATCAAGCTAGCTTCAGGGCGGAAGATAGAAAAGTTGGAATGATGAGCTGTGGACATTTCCTTGATGGTTAATTCAGGCAAGATGTGTTGTTTCTCAAAGGAAGGAGTTCTGATGACCTCAACAATGATTCGGGTTTTTGGGTCAAAGACTCTTTTGAAGATGCTCAACACACGGATAGCGTGATAGTCTGATGTAATCACCATGATAGACCGATTTTGCAAACCCCAACCATTTTGGACAATGAAGAGCTTGGAAAACAGAGCATTGCCTATGGTATCCAAAGAATCCTCTTCTTTGTAAATCTCACAGCCACCGTCGCATTGCTTTTCAAAAATACCTTGCATCTTTTGTGCTTCTGTTTCTCCTGTCCAAATGCCACCACCTGACAAAATGAATTTGGCATTTGGATACTTCCTTGCTGTCTCAACTCCCTTTTGCACACGTGTTTCCAGAACGGCAGAATCATTTGCCCCCAATATGATGACATAATCAGGGGGTGCTTGAAGCTCATCGCCAATATGGTCATGTTCTTGAAAGTAGTTAGCATATTCAGAGATGATCTGTTGACAATTTGACTCCAAGTTCCTGCGTGCTTTTTCTAGCAATTTTTTTTGTTCATTAGGCAAAAGTTTGGCAAGTTGCCCCAACCACTCCAGCACAGATTCAATGTCAATATAACGGTCATCTAACTTTCCACTGAGCAATAATTTATGAATGGTGTCATCGTCCAAATGAAACGTTGCAAGGCGTTCTAATCTTTTGCTTAAACTCATAGTTTTTTTAGCTTTTAGTCAGGTCAATTCAAAAAGTCAAGGAATCAATGGCTACAAAATAAAAAGTTTTTGGAAAGAATGCAAGTTTAAAGAAACTGCCTGCTCCAAATTTCAATGCAAAGCATGGCAAACAAAGTGTAAGTTCCATCTACCCGACCTTGTTTTGTCAGTTTCAAAAGATGTTGCACCCCTTGAGAGTCAAAAAGCTGATTTCTTTGCAATGCCTGTTCTGACAACGTTTCTTCAAACAACGGTTTTAAATCATTCTGCAACCAATGTCGCAGAGGCATACCAAAGCCTGTTTTTGGACGATAGATTAAAGATTCAGGAAGATATGCCTGCATGGACTTCTTAAAAAGATACTTACCAATGCCTTTTTTTTGCTTCAGTTTCACAGGTAACCTTGCACAAAAATTGACAAGGTCTAAATCAAGCAAAGGAGAGCGAACCTCCACACCCGATGCCATTGACATTTTGTCAGTGTAATGCAAGTTGTGGTCTGCCAAAAAGAAGCGAGTGTCAAGATACAGCATTTGATTGAGAGGTGGCGTACTTGGGGCAAGCTCACCAAGAGCATTCAGCAATGAATCAGGGGCAGGCTTTTGCAAAGTTTCTTGAAGTTGCTGACCACAAACAGATTGAATCCAATCTGGCGAACTCCAATGAAAATAAGAAACCAATCTTTCACTGCGGTTCAGGTCAACAGAACGCAACGCTTTACGAATCCGACGCAATATGACTTGATTTTGTGGCAAGAGATGTGAGCTTTTTGCAATCAGTTGACGCATAGGTTGGGGCATCACGTTCCAAAGGCTGTCCCATTGCAACGCCTGATGACGGCGATACCCTGAAAAAATATCATCACCTCCAGCCCCTGATAGCAAAACTTTGATGCCTTGTTTCCGTGCTTGTTCACAAATTAAAAAAACATTCAGGGGTGCAGGGTCTGCCTGAGGTTCGTCAAGGTGATAGATCATCTTTTCCAAGAGGTCGCAGACTTGCGGACTGGCATTGACAACAGAGAGTTTCAGACCAAGATGAGAGGCGGCTTGCTTGGCAAAAGGCAAATCATCTGTTGTTCCTTCTGCTTGAAATTCATCACCCTCAAAAGCGATTGTGAAACAAGGTAAATTTTGCATGCCTTCTTGACATGCCATCGCACAAAGCGATGTGGAATCAAGCCCACCTGACAAGAATGCACCCAATGGAACATCAGAAACCAGTTGCCTTTTGGTTGCTTGTCTCACCAGCCTTCTTGTTTCTTCTAATGCTTCTTGTTCAGTGATGTTTAAAACAGGTTGGTCGTAAGGCAGATGATAGAATTTGCGTTTGCTAACAATACGGGAATCTTTGACAGTCATCAACTCCCCTGGCTCCAGTTTCATCACATTTTTCAAAAGAGTGTCAGGGGCTGGAGACCACAAATATTTGAGATGCGAAATCACTGCATCATGATTGATTTGTCTTTCCACCGAAGACTCTTGCAAAAGAGCCTTCATCTCACTCGCAAACAAAAAACCTTGCTTGGTTTCTGTGTAATACAAAGGCTTCAATCCCAAAGGATCACGTGCAATCAACAAACACTGTTTTTGTGAATCCCAAATCGCTGCAGCAAACATGCCATTGATTTTCTCAAACGCCTTCACACCATCACGAAGATAGAGAGAAAGGAACACCTCTGAATCACCATTTGAGAGAAACTGGAAGCCGTCTTGTTCTAAATCTTGTTTCAGTTCGCGGAAGTTATAAATTTCCCCGTTGAAGCAAAGAACAGCATGATTTTTTTTCAAAGGCTGGTTGGCAACAGGTCTGGGGTCAAGAATAGAAAGTCTGCGGTGTGCCAGACCAATCAAGGAATTTTGAAGGTAAAAAGTTGTACCAAAATCAGGACCACGATGTGCCTGAATAGCATTCATACGGTCTAGTAACTCAGGCTGAAAACTCCCAAAAAATCCTGCAATCCCACACATTAAATAAATTGAATAAAGGCTGTACCTGTTTCAGCTTTAAGAAAAGAAAATTTTCATGCTAAATCAAGAATTTAGCATACGTCCTGATTTTAGGATATGTTTCATACTGACAAATGGGAACAACATTTTAATTTAGGATTTTCGGCTTGTTTTCATCATCACAGTGACTGCTAGAATAATAATCATTCCCCGTAACACAAGCTGATGATCTACTGATAAATTCATCAGAATCAGACCATTATTGACCATTCCCATAATCAATGCACCAATGACTGACCCTAACACCCTTCCTTTGCCCCCAAATAAACTTGTCCCCCCAATGATCACTGCAGCAATGACAACCATTAAGTCATTTTCTCCAAGCGTGTAACGCGCTCCATGAAGGCGTCCAACATACAAAATTCCAGCCAACGATGCTAAAAAAGCATTGAGAATCAGCACCATCATTTTGATTTTTTTGACCTGAATCCCTGAATAAAGCGATGATGTCAGATTCCCTCCTGTTGCCAAAACTTCTCTACCAAACACAGTCTTGTTCAAAGCAATAGCACCAGCGATAGCGACTAAAAACATCCAAAAAAACAAAACAGAAAAAGGACCAATGTTTCCTGAACCAAAGATAAAGGTAAAGGTATCATTGTTAACAGGAATAGAACGTAGCTGTGTTATCCAACGGGCTACACCTGTGACAATGCCCGTCATACCCAAAGTCACTAAAAAACTTGGGATTCCCACATAACCCACAAAAAAACCATTCAGGACACCAACAAATGTTCCTGCACCCAAACCAGACAAGACAGCAATCAACACATGATCGGTTGCTCTCAACGCAAGTGCCGAGACAATGGCTGCCAGCGCCACCACAGCACCAAATGACAAATCAATTTCAGCAGCAGAAAGCACAAAGGTCATGCCTACTGCCATGATAGAAATCATAGCCGTCTGCCTTGCAATATTCATTAAATTTGCAGGATTTAAAAAACCCCTATCTGACAGGGTCAAAGAGAAAAACAAAAAAATCCCTGCAAAGACAATGTAAATAATGTAGTCTTGCCAATTAATTTTACTGAACATCGTTGCATTCTCCTTTATAAAAAAATCATTGAACTTCTCGTAAAATTTTTTCTTCTGTTAGAGAAGAATTAGACATTTCTTTAACAATTTTTCCCTTTTTCACAATATAAGTGCGGTCGCAAAACTCTGCAATTTCTTTAAATTCAGAGGAGACAAAAATCACACCATGTCCTTTCAAAGCATACTCTTTGACAATTTTCATAATTTCAATTTTAGACATGATGTCAATACCAAAGGTAGGGTCATCAAGCAGTAAGATTTTGGACTTTGATGCCAGACATTTTCCCATGACCACTTTTTGTTGATTCCCTCCTGATAAAAAACGAATCACTTGGTTTCTTCCTGTCGTTTTCACTTTGAGGTAATCAATGTAATAATCAACTAAATCCTTACTTTTTTTAGCATCTAGTAACAGTAACTTTTTGAGTCTTCTGAGGATAGGCAGAATTAGATTGTGTTCAATACTAAAATCAAGAACCAATCCTTGCGTCCTTCTTTCTTCAGGCAACAAGCTAATACCATAATTTAAAGCCTGATTAGGAGAGGCAACAGCAATACTCTGGTCTTCTAGTAAAATTTGCCCGCTTTGGGGACTCTCCAAACCATAGATCAATTCTAAAATTTCTGTTCTACCACTCCCTAAAAGACCAGCTAACCCAATAATTTCCCCTGCATGAACTTTTAAATTGACCTGAGAAATAGACTGGTTAGAGACCTCTTTTAACTCTAACAAGATTTTTTGATTTGTGTGAGACGTTTCTTGGTTGTTCCAGTTTTTTTGTTGTAGATTTTCTTGTTCACCAAGCATTCCATCTACAATCTCTTTGATGGAGGTCTCCTTGACTTCATTTGTAAAAATATTAACCCCATCTCTTAAAACGGTCACTTTGTCGCAGATTTTTAAAATATCTTCAAGATAGTGTGTAATGTAAACAATGGAAATTTGCTTTTGTTTTAGGGCATGTATAGATTGAAAGAGTTGTTCTATTTCCATAGAAGAAAGCGATGCAGTAGGCTCATCTAATATCAAGATTTTTGGCTGACTAGCAAGTGCTTTGGCAATTTCAACTAATTGAGATTGCCCTACACTCAGGCTTTCTACCTTAGCTTTAGGGTCAATAGAACTCACTCCAAGCATCTCCAAAAGACGAATTGCTTCTTGGTCTGCTTTTTTATCGTTTAATATGCCGAATTTTTGGAAGGGGTGATGAGAAAGGAAAATATTTTGAGTGACAGTTAACGAACTCACTAGGCTTAAATCTTGATAAACCATAGCGACCCCTTTTTTGATAGCAATCTCTGGAGAAAATTTTTCTAACTTTTGCCCGAATAAGGAAATAGAACCTGTATCAACTTGATTGATCCCAGTAATAATTTTCATTAAGGTAGATTTGCCTGCTCCGTTTTTTCCTGCTACGCCATGTACTTCCCCAGATTCTAAACTAAAATAAATATTTTTAAGAACAGGGACACCACCAAAACCAATACTGACATCTTGAAGTCTTAGAGCATTCATGGAATAAGAGGCTTAATTAAAAAGAGGAAGGAGGAGCCTCTCTGGCAAAGAGAGGCTTTTTGAAGTAGTTAGTCTAGGACTTTCCTGATTTCAATAGGAAGGGGACGTTGTAGAGACTGTTCCCATCGGGCTTCCAAATTGTCCTGAGTCACTTTGACTGCAGGAACGGTCACAAATGCCGGAGTTTTTTGTCCAAGCACACTCAATGCACCAATTTTCGCTAAAGTCGCTCCAAGATCGTATGGTAAATCTGCAACAATGCCTGCAACATTCCCACCTTTAGCTAAATCCAAAGCATTATTTTCTCCTAAATCCATTGTGTAAACCTTAATGTCTTTTCTTCCTGCGGCACGAGTAGCGGCAACAACGCCTTCTGCTATGGTATCCCATGGGGCATAAATTGCTTCCACATCTGGATTTTGAGTAATAATTGCTGAGGCAATCGTTTCTCCATCATTGGGGTTAGCAATTCCTCTTTTAGCAACAATTTCTATGTTTGGATAATTTCGTTTTAAGACAGTTTCAACAGCTTGGTCTCTTTGGTTAGTGACGTAGTAATTTGCATCATGGTACAGCAAAGCAACTTTTCCAGAGCCTCCAAGATGGTCGTTCATCAATTCTGCAACTGACTTTCCCATTGCAAATAAATCGTCTGTGACAATCGCAGCATAATCTCTTCCATGCACAAAGTCTTTAGGTAAATTGCTGATTAAAACAACTTTGACACCTTCATCAATGGCAGGTTTCAAGGCTGCTGCACCTGAAACGGGGTCAAGTACCAAAGTCACAATGATGTCTGGGTTCAAAATAAGTGCATTCTCAATGTCTGTTCTTTGCTTATTTGCATCAAAACCTGCGTCTGTTGTCAAAACAACTTCTATGTCCAAATCTTCAAAAACCTGCTTCGCCCCCGAAACAAGTGCGTTAGAAAAGTCAGAGCTAGCGTGCATCAAGATTGCTGCCTTCAGGTTTTTCTTGGCTACTTTTTGCTTTTGGGAACTGGACAAAGCAATCGTATAATGAGACACAGGACTGTTGCCATTGGGTCCTTCAGTCTCTAACAAGCCTTGGGCAAAAGAAAAGCTAGCCAAAGCTGATGCGAACGTGGCAACTACCAATTTTTTGATTTCCATCATTTTTTCCTCTTTGATTGAAAGATTAAATAGCACATCACACATGTGATGTGAGCAAATAACAAAAGTTGAAATTTTTAATGAGTTGAACCAAACGGGGTCTGGTAACCTCCAAAATCTTGAACATATTGCAAAATAGTCGTCCCATTTTCGTCAGCATGGTTTTCATGGTCAATCAACAACGCTTCTACTCCAGCCGCACCTCTAAGATGCGCCCCAGCCAATAAACCAGACATAGTCACAACCACTTCATTACTTCTTCCTCCCGGAGGCGGAGAAACTGGGGGGATACATCTATCCCAGTACAACTTTGTTCCAAGATATTGTTGAATTGTTTTTTCATGTTTAGCAAGGAACTCAACAATTCTATCGTATTTATATTTGAAATGATCTTTGGCTACAAAATCTTGTTTGACTGGGTCTATCAAATCTTTGAAAGAGTTGATTCCGTGCTTACCCAACCAAATACCCTCCCATGTATTAACATCTGTAACAATAGACAGCCCAAAGTCTGGCACCTCCCTCATGACAGAACGCACACCATTTGCCCAAACAGAATTAGGAACATCTGAGTAAATAATCGGAAGGTCTCCATGAGGCGTTGTATGCTCATAATACCCCAACACCCACAAATCTTGTTCACTAAACTGATAGCCAACAAACCCCAAGTAATTAATGACAGCATATTGCATCTGTCTAAAAACTTCTGGGTCTGTTGTTCCCTTCTGGTAAAGGTGATCTATTCCTAATTTTTCAAAATAGCCTTTTATAGAAGTTGTGCTTCGGACAGGATTACCCGCGTTATCTCTGATGACTCTGCCGGGATACTCTACCTCAGGATATGGAACCGCTGCAGGGTTATCATAATTATCTGTATAATACTGAGCTTTTTTAGGATCAATGCTTGATTCAAACACCCTGATTTGTGTTAAAAAATCATCATACGTCCCACGTTTCAAAAGACTTCCTTGGCTATATTCACTTACACCATTTGCATGGTCAAGATTTTTCTCAAGACCCGAAAAAGATGCAGTAACGTCACCATCTCTTGACGTTGTGTAATCAGAAACCGTGCGTTCAGATTGAAAAGTCAATGTTTCTACTTTGCTAGTATCACTGACTCCACAGCCAACAAAACTGATCAATGTTCCTGCAACCATTAACAAGTACGATAACTTATCCATTATACTCTCAACCTCTTCTAGCGTTAAAAATGAGCAGTGTATCACACATTTTTTAATTGTCAAGTAAAAAACGGGCTACAGCTTGAGCAGAACAAGTGCGACTAGAATGCGAAGTCAGATAGCAAGCAACATCTTCAAAATCCATTAACTCATCAGGGCTTCTCAAACCAACAACAACCAGTTTTTGGCTGTACTGACTGACCAATTTTTGAATCAACTGAACCTGTTCCTTTGTCTCAAAATCTTCACCTGGTAAAGGGTAGTTTTCTGTGACTGCAATGACAGTTTGATATTGTTCTAAGCAAGACAAGTCTGCGATAATTTTCTCATAATTTAGAAAAGCAACATCAGTTTTGAAAGTTTGCAAAGTTTCTTTTAAGGCTTCATAAGCTGGTTGAGCTTGATTAGGACCAATACCCCGAGAATTGACTAGGCGACTGTAAGAACTGACAGGTGTTGCATTGACAACAGCAACAGACGCCTCCCAACGAATAGGCAAGCAATGATTCTCATTTTTGACAACTTGAATGGCATTAACCGCTGCCCTTTGCTCAATCTCTTGTTTTTCTTTTTTTGAAAGCAAGTTCAAAGACTCTCTTTTTTGTAAATTTTTGAGTTTAAAATCAATCATTCTTTCTACCTTACTTTCAATCAAAGACAATGAAATTTCTCCATTCTTGACTGCATGAATCACACTTTCAATCGTGTCCACTTGTTTTTGAAAGTAGTCATCTGAATGGTCATAATGCTCTTCAGAAAACATGACCAAATCAGCACCAGCTTGAAGTGCCTGAAGTGTAGATTTATGGGGGTCATACGTTTTTTTCATCGCTCCCATGTTCATGCTGTCTGTAATGATTAATCCTTTGAATCCCATGCTGTGCCTCAAAAGGTCTGTCAAGATTTTTGATGAAAGGGTCGTAGGATAGTCTGGGTCTATTTGTGGAAATAAAATATGGCTAGTCATAATGAGGTCAACACCTGCATCTATTGCCGCTTGAAAAGGAAGAAACTCATTCTTCATCAACTCTTCTCTTGGTTTATCCACTTGAGGCAATTCTCTATGAGAGCAAAGATGAGTGTCCCCGTGTCCTGGAAAATGCTTGGCAGTAGAAATGCCCCCACCTTTTTTAGTTCCTTCTACTGCAGCAGCCACATGCTTTGCAACTAACTCTGGACATTGCCCGAATGACCTTGTGCCAATAATTGGGTTTCTAGGGTCTAAGTTGACATCTGAACAAGGAGCAAGGTTGACTTGATAGCCTACTGACCCCATTTCTTCTGCAAAGATTTGGTACATTTTCTTGGTCGTTTCCAAATCATTTCCAGCACCCAGAGCTAAATTCCCGGGACCTATCGTTGACTCAGGAATGAGTATCCCCCATGCACCTTCTTGATCTACCCCTAAAAGCAAAGGCAATTTAGGGTCAGCTTTTAACGCCTCACTTTGAATTTGCTGTGTGAGTTGTTTGGCTTCTTCAAAAGTAGCCGCATTATCCTGACTGATGTAGCAACCTCCAATTTGATACTTTTGAATCAAAGGTAAAACTGGTTCTATTTGCTTAGTCGGAAAGGCAAGAATAAACAACTGACCAATTTTTTGATCCAAAGACATAGCGTTCAGCATAGACACCTCCATAAATAAAGTAGAAAATCTACAATCTATAGCATTTCACTGCATTGTTCAACCTTCATTTGTACTCTTTAGCAAAGGCACTAGCTTCTTCCAAGATTTTTTCTACTCTATCTAAACGTTTTGACATCTTTACCCCTAAATTGAAAATACTCAAAAAATAAAACCCTAGCATTTTTTGAAGGAAGATAGAGGAAGAAGTTGAAACAAAGCAAAGAAAAAAATAAAACAAGAACAAAAAAGAGATTGCGGGTCAAGGTGAGCAATGACAGGAGGATTTTGCTGTGTTGCATTTGGTCATTCTTGCCTCTTTTTTTGTCATTCGGAGCGAAGGCAGGAATCCAGTCATGTTAGGAATCTGTGCTTGGTTTGGTGATAGATTCCGCGTCAGGCACGGAATGACCGAGAGAGGTTGCGTTTTAGTCATTGCTCACCTTGACCTGTCAATGACCTCTGTGCGTTGATGCCATTTTGTGCTTATACTTCATCTCTGCAAAAAGAATCAGGGAGGTCATTATCACAATCAGCAGGATAATTGTTTGGAAAAAGAAATCTAGGACGCGATTGAGTTGTGAGCCAATCAACATAGACCCTAAACCGCTGGCAGTCATGGTAGAAGCAGAAATTTGCTCAGTTGTTCCACAAGTGCGATATACCAATAAATAGAGGTTGGCAAACATTGGTCCTATATTCAAAGCAAGCAACATGACACCTATAACAATTTGCCCAGAAATGACTAAACCTGCCCCTGCCAGCATTCCAACACTATTCAGCATGACAATCTGAAAGGAAGACATTCTGAAACCCAAAAAATACCCCCAAAGTCTGCCTATCGCAAGGCATAGCCAAAACAACGAATAAATTAAATACGTTTCATACTCTGCATCAAAGGTCAAATACTCCAGAACCCACGAGTGTAAATATCCCGCCAACCCGTTTTCTATGCCTGCATACATGAAAAAGACGCTGACGTAAATTCCTAAAAAAGCAAGATTGAGCTTGCTGGTTTGACCTTCTTGCTGGCTTCTTTTTTCTTCTGTTTGGGAGTCGTAGCAGCCTTTAAATAAAAAGGCTAAGACAAAATAGGTAGTTGCAAGGCAAATCATGCTCAAAGTGATGATTGTAGAAAGCTGTGTGCCAAGCCAGCTGAGGACAAACATCATCAATGGAAAGAAGGCAGCACCTAAACCAAACATCAACTGAGCCAGATTCATCACCTTCTGACGCTTCTCCAAATTCTCAATCAAGATGGCAATCTGTGTGTTATGAAAAATGACCAAGATGATTCCTGCAACGCCACGCATAAAAAAAGCAAAAATCCCTGTTTCATCAGACGGAACAAGCAATAGCAAATGTGCCAGACCTAGTGTGCCATAAGAAAACCGAGAAAGATTGAATTTGGCAATCAAGAAAGCCCCACCAATCAACGACCCTGCAAACCTTGTGAATAAAATGGTTTCCTTGCTCCATAAAGGGAAAAATTCATCAAACCAAACTAGTGTAATCCCTGCTTCTGCGACTCCTGCACCCAAGGCAAAGAAGGCAAAATATGTGTAGTAAATGAGACGATTCATCAGTCAATTTGTCAGAAGTCAAAAAACAGCAAAATGCTATCACACCTTTTCCAAAAATGATTTGGTATTTTTCAACTCATCTCACCAAGATTAAAAAAAGACTTGCATAAGTGATGAGTTTTGTGTATTCTTGCCAAATCTTTCATAATTCTGTGAAAGGTTTTTGGTGGTCAATTCGTTTAAATTCAATAGTAATGAAGGAATAAAATGGAAACACAAGTTTATGCTTTTGCAAAAATAGATAATTGCGAAGACGCTCGTAAAAAAGTTTATGAGTCAATCAAATTAGGTAAATCTCGTTTTGGATGGGCACAAGGCGGTGACTTAAGAAAAAACTATCTTGGAAAAAATGCTTTTTTACTGAGAATCAAAAAAGGAGACTGGATAGTCCATATCAATAATCCAAGCTATGACAATTGTGTGGCGGTTCAATCTACTGGGGAGTATGATTTTGATGATGGAGTAGAATGTTCTTGGGGTCGTGATTTCAATAATTACATTCCTGTTGACCCTAAAACTATTGTCGAATTTAATCGTAAAGATGTGAATATTCTGCCATCTGTTAATTTGGCACCCATGCGCAGAGGACAGAGAGTGTTGCAGGTGAAAGATTTTTTACAATCATTGGATAACATCAAAAGGAATCAATTTTCAGAGAATCAAGACGAGTCTCGAGGGGTTATTCACCTCAAAGAAAAGGTGAGTGAATTGCTACCACAAATTAGTGGTTATATTCACGAAATGAATAAGAGCAAGGAGTTTGAAAGGTTTTTACATAGAATTTTTGATAATATGCCCAATGTTGAATCCATACAAAACGGATTTGGGTGGAAGACTGATAATGGAGCGGATTTAATTGTAGAGTTTCAAAACCCAATAATAGGGGTTAGTTTTACCAGTAGATTGATAGTGCAGGCAAAATCCTATGAAGGGAAACACTATGATTTAAATGCTGTAGATCAAATTGTGAATGGTATTAAAAAGTACGAGGCTGATGGTGGACTGCTTATTACTACCGCAGAAAAAACAGAAGAGTTAGAAGATTGTGTTAGGCAAGCCTCAGAAAAAATAGGTAAAGCCATAGATATAATAGCTGGCTCTGATGTTGCTAGATTTGTAATTCGGCATGCTCCAGAATTGTTAATTGGGGTTGAGTGAGTGCATAACAAGGCAAATGCTACTCGGACATCAAAAAGCCACCGCTTATTTGGGCGTTAAGTTCGTTCAAATTTTGCTTTTCACCGCAGACTTGATAAAATCAAAACCATGTCTGAGGAAGCTAGAATCAAAGAAGAAATTGGTTGGTATAAAGTTGTTTTTGCCATTTTTGTAGCAACCGATTTATCGTTGTTGGCTTGGTTTGTACAAAACTTTCAAGAACAAGATATAGCAGTTTTACTTCTTTGCTCAATGTCTATTGTTTTTATCACTGTCATTATTGCGGCTATAAATCGCAAGGTTTTTAAATGTTTGGACCGTCTGAAATTGTAATGGGACAATACCTATTTATATTCACATTCTTATTCTTTATCGCTGGTCTTGGTGTCGTTGCGTATCAAGCCATAAATCACAAATCACCAAAAGACAAAAAAGCCTAACAAGGTACTCCAGCGGACTGCCAAAACGCCGCTTCGCTCTGTGCTGTCAGCCTCTGGTTTTTGGCGTTAGGCATTGAATAACGTCCCACCGTCTGTGCCAGATTCATCACCTTCTGACGCCTCTCCAAATTCTCAATCAAAATGCCAATCTGTGTGTTATGAAAAATGACCAAGATGATTCCCACTACGCCACGTATAAAAAAAGCAAAAATCCCTGTTTCATCAGACGGAACAAGCAACAGCAAATGAGCCAGACCTAGTGTGACATAACAAAACCGAGAAAGATTGAATTTGGCAATCAAGAAAGCCCCACCAATCAACGACCCTGCAAACCTTGTGAATAAAATGGTTTCCTTGCTCCATAAAGGGAAAAATTCATCAAACCAAACTAGTGTAATCCCTGCTTCTGCGACTCCTGCACCCAAGGCAAAGAAGGCAAAATATGTGTAGTAAATGAGACGATTCATCAGTCAATTTGTCAGAAGTCAAAAAACAGCAAAATGCTATCACACCTTTTCCAAAAATGATTTGGTATTTTTCAACTCATCTCACCAAGATTAAAAAAAGACTTGCATAAGTGATGAGTTTTGTGTATTCTTGCCAAATCTTTCATAATTCTGTGAAAGGTTTTTGATGATTCATTTAAATGAAAACAATTTTTTAAAACACAGAGAACATCATACCCCTTGAAAGAATCAGAAGTGCGAGAGATATGAAAAAAAGTGATTTACACCAACTGTCAATCAATTTCTCATCACAAAAGACGCCACATGCGACGTTATCAAACCATTAGCCCTGTTGACCAGTCAATTTACAAAGAAGGAGAACAACAGACCCATCAAGACATTGAAAATGCTTTGAAACAAGCAAAGCAGGGTTTTCTTGAATGGAAATCACTTTTGCTGGAAGAACGGATTGCATCTGTCACACGTTTTGTTGAGATTCTTATTGACCAAAAAAAACAACTATCAGAAGAAATCACTTGGCAAATGGGGAGACCCATCAGTCAAACCCCTTTTGAGATTGACGGCTTTGCAGAACGTGCTGGCTACATGATTGAGATTGCCCAAGAAGCCCTTGCCCCTGACTTGCCTAATCAAAAGAAAGGTTTTGAACGTTGGATTGCCCATGAACCTTTAGGGGTTGTCGTAGTTTTGAGTCCTTGGAATTATCCATGGCTGACATCGGTGAATGCCATCATACCCGCATTGGTTGCAGGAAATGTTGTGATTTTGAAGCATTCTTTCCAAACTCCATTGGTTGCAGAACGTTACAGTCAGGCGGCACAACAAGCAGGGTTTCCTCAAGGAGTCTTTCAACATTTGCACTTGAATCACGAACTGGCTGCCGTTTTAGTCGCTCATCAAGACACCTGTGGAGTGTTTTTTACAGGTTCAGTAGAAGGAGGAAAAGTTGTCCAAAAAAACATTGTTGAAAAGTTCATTCCCTGTGGTTTGGAATTGGGGGGGAAAGACCCTGCTTACGTCTGTTCAGATGCCAATTTGAATCAAGCAGTAGCAAGTTTGGTAGATGGTGCATTTTTCAATTCTGGACAATCTTGTTGTGGTATTGAGAGAATTTATGTGGAACAAGCAATTTACAAGGAATTTGTAGAGTGTTTTGTAGAAGAAACCAAAGCATATCGTCTTGGAAATCCACTAGAAGAGGACACCAATTTAGGTCCAATGGTGAAAACTCAAGCGGCAGATTTTGTCAGAAGCCAAATTGCACAGGCTGTTCATTCAGGGGCAACATCTTTGATTGATGAAAGTCATTTTAAAAACTCATGTGCTGGCACGCCTTATCTGGCACCTCACGTTTTAGTGAATGTCAATCACGAGATGGCAGTGATGCAAGAAGAAAGTTTTGGACCCGTTGTTGGCATAATGAAAGTGAGCAATGACCAAGAAGCCCTTCAGCTGATGAATGACAGCCAGTATGGATTGACAGCTTCGCTTTGGACTCAAGATGTAGAACGTGCTAAACAGCTGGGACAATTCCTAGAGACAGGCACTGTGTTTATGAATCGTTGTGATTATCTTGACCCAGCATTAGCTTGGACTGGAGTCAAAAATACTGGACGTGGCGTGACGCTTTCCGCACTTGGTTATCAACACCTCACACGCCCTAAATCTTATCACTTGAAACTCTAAAACCTTTTGCTCGTTCCAAAAACCAAGATGACTTTACCACAAGCTAATTGGAATTATCCCACCACTATTTGGTTTGGACGTGGTCGTATCCAAGAACTGCCAAGAGCTTGCCGTGATAAGAATATCCAAAAGCCGTTATTGGTCACCGATGCAGGATTGGCTCATCTTCCAGTTGTTCAAAACACACTTAAACTACTAACCAGTCAAGGGTTGCAAGTGAGTCTTTATTCTGATGTTCAAGGAAATCCTACTGGGGAAAATGTTCTCAATGGTGTTGAAGTTTATAGGGAAGGAAAACATGATGGAGTCATCGCTTTGGGTGGAGGGTCAGGTCTTGATGCAGGAAAAACCATTGCCTTGATGGCAGAACAAGACTTGCCACTTTGGGAGTTTGAAGATGTAGGAGAAAATTGGAAAAAAGCCAAAGCAACCAACCTCCCGCCTGTCATTGCCATTCCTACTACGGCAGGAACAGGCTCTGAAGTGGGGCGTGCATCAGTGATTGTGAACACACAAAGCCAACGTAAAGTGATTATTTTTCACCCTACTATGCTCCCGTCACTTGTCATTGCTGACCCTGAATTGACTTTGGCACTGCCTGCTCACCTCACAGCATGGACAGGTCTTGATGCGATGACTCATGCTTGGGAAGCATTTTGTTCACCGAGTTATCACCCTATGGCAGATGGGATTGCACTGGAAGCAATGCGTTTGGTCAAAACTTATCTGCCTCGTGCTTTTCAAAATGGTCAGGATTTGGAAGCACGTGGACAGATGCTTGTTGCGGCAACGATGGGAGCTACTGCCTTTCAAAAAGGATTGGGGTCAGTCCATTCTTTAGCTCATCCTATTGGTGCAATCTATAATGCACATCATGGACTGACCAATGCGATTCTTTTACCTTATGCACTCAAACAAAATGCTGATGCCATTGGAGAAAAAATGGATTATTTGAGCAATTATCTTCAGTTGCCCGGGCAAGGAACATCAGGTGTTTTGGAGTTTTTTTTGAAGTTGCGTCAGGAATTGAACATTCCCCATAGTCTTGGAGAAATTGAGATTCCTTTGGATCAAGCAGAATCCATTGGAGATTTGGCAGAAGCTGACCCTTCTACACCAACCAATGCTAAACCGCTTTGTGCTGACGATTTGACCAAGTTGTTTTCTGCGGCGGTGCTTGGAGATTTGAATCGTTTATAAAAAAGCAGGTCAATCCACCGAATGCAAAAATTTTTAGTAATAGAATGAAAAAATTTTTAATAGTAGAGGGACAGACTCCTGCTAGGTTGAAGGAGATGCAGACCTTGCAACGAACTGTTTATCATCAGCAGTTCTCCAATTTGGTCATGGAAGAAGTGCCTCATGCGGCGATTGATGTTGCTTTTCCTGCACAGCTTGACTTCAAATTGCCCTCAGTGCGTGAATTGCAACAATATACTGGAGTCTTGTGGACAGGCTCATCTCTGCGTGTGATGGATCAAAAAACAGAGGTCTTGCGTCAAATTGAATTTGCTCAAGATGTTTTTAAAAGTCACGTTCCGTTTTACGGAAGTTGTTGGGGGCTACAAGTGGCAACAGTGGCAGCAGGAGGTCAAGTAAGAGATTCACCAAATGGCATTGAAATAGGAATCACGACTCCTATCAAATTAACTGATAAAGGGAAAAAGCATTTTCTTTTGAAGAAACGTTCTGATAACTTTCAAAGTTTCTGTGTTCATTATGACGAAGTGGAAAAGCTCCCTGCACGTTCTACTGTACTAGCAAGCAATCAACATAGTTCAGTTCAAGCGGCACAAATAGAATTTGAAGGAGGGGTTTTTGTAGGGGTGCAGTATCATCCCGAGTTTCAATGTCAAGACATGCTTGGTCTTTTGAAAGAGATGGGGAACACTTTGACAGAACAACACATGGACACCGATGAAGGAATAGAAGACTTCATGCAAAACCTTCAAAAAGAAATCAATCTACCTGAAGAGGTTCTTCATTATCCACAACATAGTGTTGAAATCAGAAATTGGTTGCACTTCACTATGTCATCAATGACCACTACTCAAATGACTTAAAAAATTCTTATGATTCCACTTGAATTAAAAACTGTTGAAGAAGCGGCAACGTTTTTGGAACAACAAGCGATTGACAGAGTGAAGCTAGCAATCACTGATTTAGATGGAGTTTTGCGTGGGAAGTATGTGAGTTCTGAAAAATTCCTTTCTGCTGTTCAAAAAGGTCTGGGTTTTTGCGATGTGATTTTTGGTTGGGATAGTGCTGATGAGCTTTACGAGCAAGACTCTTTTACGGGCTGGCAAAAAGGATTCCCTGATGCTTGGGCGACTTTGGATTTGACAACCTGCCGAATGCTTCCTTTGGAGAAAAAGATGACCCCGCTTTGTCTGGCTGACTTTTCAGAAAGTTCTGCTGCAGAAGTGTGTCCACGTTCCTTGCTCAAAAGGGTTTTAAAGCAAGCAGAATCTACGGGGTTTAGGGTGTTGGCTTCTGCAGAATTTGAGTTTTTTCTTTTTCAAGAAACTGTTGAAAGTGTGCGAGGAAAAAACTACCAAAACCTTAAAACGTTCACACCGGGAATGTTTGGCTACTCCGTTTTGCGTTCGTCAGTACATGATGCGTTTTACCATGATTTGATGGATCTTTGTCAGGAGATGAACATGCCTTTAGAAGGCATTCATACAGAAACTGGTCCCGGAGTGATAGAGGCGGCATTGAAGTATCAGCCAGCACTCAAAGCGGCAGACGATGCGACCTTGTTTAAAACTTTTACGAAAGTTCTGGCACAGAAACAAGAGATGATGGCAACCTTCATGGCAAAATGGTCGCCAATCTACCCCGGACAATCTGGACATTTGCATCTCTCTCTCCAAGACCATGATGAAAAGCCTGTCTTTTATGATGAATCAACTGACGGGACGCTTTCCCAAGAAATGCTTTGGTTTATTGGAGGACAACAAAAACTGATGCCAGAACTGCTTGCTTTAGTCGCTTCCAACTGCAATAGTTACACACGTCTTATTCCGGGGTTTTGGGCGCCAACCGACGCAACGTGGGGCATTGAAAATAGAACCTGTGCTTTACGTGCAATCACTGGTTCAGCTGCTTCTCAACGGGTAGAGTATCGCATAGCTGGTGCAGACATGAATCCGTATCTTGCTCTTTCTGCTGCCATCGCCTCTGGATTGTGGGGAATCAAGAACAAAATAAACCCTTCTTCTCCCGTTGCTGGCAATGCCTACGCTCAAAAGTTTCCTCAAGAGCTGAAACTTTCCAGTTCTTTAACACAAGCTGCTGAACTTTTGCTTCAATCTGAAATGGCGCATGAGTGGTTTGGAACTCCCTTTGTTAAACATTTTGCTTACACCCGACTCTGGGAAGAGACACGACAGCAAAAATTTTTGGAATCTATGACAAACTCCAATAGTCTTTCAACTGACAAAGCAGGGTTTGAAAAACAACAAAAAGAAATTTGGCATTTGCAACGTTATTTTGAGATTATTTGATGCGAAAGAGTTTTTATACTTTGAGCTGAATGATTTGATTTTTTTAATCTTTTTTTAGATGATGAGGCAATTACAATTTATTGAGTGATTTGATGAATCAATTTTTTTGTTTTTATGTTCAAGTTGTTGACAAGCTGAATCAACTCATTGGGAAATGGGTGGGCTATGGTATTTTTGTCATGCTTCTCATTTTGGTGTGGTCTTCTGTCTCTAAAACTTTTTTTGTGCCTTCTCTTTGGACTTTGGAAATGGCGCAGTTTGCGATGGTGGCTTATTATATTTTAGGAGGTCCTTACGCCTTGCAAATGAACGCTAACGTTCGTATGGACGTTTTTTATGAAAAACTTTCAGAACGGAACAAGATTAAACTAGACTGCATGACTATTTTTTTTATGATTTTTTATCTAGGTGTTTTGTTTTACGGCGCAATAGACAGCACCATGTACGCTTTAGAATACAATGAACGAAGCGCTACGGCATGGCGTCCTTATTTGTACCCAATCAAAATCATTATGGTTCTTGGTATCTTTTTGATGATCTTGCAAGCTATTGCAATTTTCATTAAAGATGTTTACAAACTCTATGGAAAGGAGATGGTGTGTCCTATGAAATGATAGCCATTTTCATGTTCTCTTGCATGATGCTTCTTTTATTCACAGGGCAACGTGTTTTTGGAGCAATTGGTTTCACTGCTGCGATTGCAGCCTTGTTGTTGTGGGGGACTGGAGGCAGTAGTCTTCCTTTTTCTGCAGCCATGAAATTGATGAAGTGGTACCCTTTGTTGACGTTGCCTCTCTTTATTTTCATGGGCTATGTGCTTTCAGAAACTAAGATTGCTGATGATTTGTACAAAATGTTGCATGTCTGGATGGGACCTTTGAATGGAGGCTTAGCCATTGGCACGATCCTTTTGATGGTTTTGATTTCTGCGATGAATGGACTTTCTGTGGCAGGTATGGCTATTGGTTCAACCATCGCTTTACCAGAATTACTAAGGCGTGGTTACAATAAGCGCATGGTGACTGGTGTCATTCAAGCAGGTTCTTCTTTGGGGATTCTTGTGCCTCCGTCAGTGGTGTTGGTTTTGTATGCGATGATTGCTCGTCAACCTGTAAGTCAATTATGGTTAGCTGGAATACTTCCGGGTTTGATGATGGCAGCCATGTTTATCATCTACATTGCAGTCATTTGCAAAATTTACCCCCACTTAGCTCCTGCAATGAGTTCAGAACATCGTCAAGTGTCTTGGTCTGAAAAAATAAAACTGCTTCAAGCTGGTTTATTACCGATTGGAATCTTTGCTGTGATGATTGTCCCTTTTATCAACGGTTGGGCTTCTTTGGTTGAAGCATCTGCCATTGGCGCATTAGCTTCATTACTCACTGCCTTTGTCAAAAGACGTATGACAAAAGAAGTGTTTCAAACTTGTCTCAAGCAAACTTTAGGGATTTCTTGTATGTTCATGTGGATCATTTTGGCAGCTTTAGGCTTTGGGGCAGTTTTTGATGGATTAGGGGCAGTGCGGGCTATTGAAATATTCTTCACACAGCAATTAGAACTTAACCCTTGGATGATTTTAATTCTGATGCAGCTGAGTTTTATCATCATGGGGACTTTCTTGGACGATACTGCCATGTTGGTCATCGTAGCGCCTTTATACATTCCTTTGGTCAAGGTACTGGGTTTTGACCTAGTATGGTACGGAGTGCTTTATACCATTACCACACAAATTGCTTACATGACGCCCCCTTTTGGATACAATCTTTTTTTGATGCGTGCTATGGCACCACCAAGCATCACCATTAGAGATATTTATGCTTCTATTAGTCCATTTGTCGTGATTATGATTGTTGCTTTAGCCTTAGTGATGATTTTTCCACAAATTGCTCTTTGGCTACCAGAACAATTCTACGGCAGATAGCTGGAAGTCATGTTGACTGAAACAGATTTGCACCCTTTTCGTACCTGACAGGGAAGACGCAGTCAATCATTTGAAGTGGGTTGTGCAAAGACTCTTAACTCACAGAGACTGAAATAGGATCTTTCAAAATGTTGTTATTTTTCGTGTTACATCAGTGTTTCAGTTGTGACACTTTTTTTAAACTTTTAGCTCAAAAGGAAAATTATGAGTGATTCAATCAAAAGTAGCGATACCAAAAAAAACGACCTTGTCACAAGAAGAAATTTTGTGAAAGGAACGGGAGTTGCGGCAGCAACTGCAGTGGGGACAAGCATTGCCTCTCCTGCCATTGCAAAATCAAAAATTACTTGGCGATTGCAAACTTACGCTGGGGCATCTTTGGCAGAACACGTCATCAAACCTGCTATTGAAAGTTTCAATAAAATTGCTGGTGATGAAATGGAAATCAAGTTGTACTTTGCTGACCAATTAGTTCCCACTGGTGAATTGTTCCGTGCCATGCAACGCGGCACCATTGATGCTGTTCAATCTGATGATGATTCTATGGCGTCTCCTACGGAGGTGACGGTATTTGGAGGATACTTTCCCTTTGCCTCACGTTATTCCTTAGATGTGCCAGTGCTTTTCAATCAGTATGGACTCAATGAAATTTGGCAAGAAGAATATAGCAAAGTGGGAATCAAACATATTTCTGCAGGTTCTTGGGACCCTTGTCATTTTGCGACTAAAGAACCAATTTATCGTTTAGCAGACCTCAAAGGCAAACGTGTTTTTACCTTTCCTACAGCAGGACGTTTCCTTAGCCAATTTGGAGTCGTGCCTGTCACCTTGCCTTGGGAAGACATTGAAGTCGCTGTACAAACGGGAGAATTAGACGGAATTGCTTGGTCTGGAATCACTGAAGACTACACAGTTGGCTGGGCAGATGTGACGGATTACTTTCTCACAAATAACATTTCAGGGGCTTGGGTAGGCTCTTTCTTTGCCAATATGGAACGTTATGAAGAACTGCCTGAACACTTGAAAGAACTTTTAAAAGTGACGATGGATAGCTCTCACTATTACCGTCAATGGTGGTATTGGGGAGGTGAGGCAGCATTGCGAGTCAACGGGACAAAGATGAAACTCACAAGTATCCCTGATGAAGAATGGAGTCAAGTAGAACAAGCCGCTTATAAGTTCTGGGACGAAATTGCTGAAGAATCAGAAACCAAAGCGAAAATTGTCAAAATCATCAAACAATACAACGCTGATATGGAAAAAGCAGGTCGTCCGTATCGCTACGGTTGAGTCAAGTCTTTGAAGGGGGGCAAACTCATTGTCTTGGCAATGCAGTTTGGATCCCTGAAAAAATCACTGGTTTACACAAAAACTTTAATCATTTGATTTGTCATCAATGCTAGTTCAAAAAGCTAGTTCAAGACTAAATCTCACAAAGATTAAAAAAAAGACTTGCATAAGTGATGAGTTTTGTGTATCCTTGCCAAATCTTTCATAATTCTGTGGAAGATTTTGATGGTCAATTCATTTCAATTTAGGAGTTCATAATGAAGAGAATAGTGAGTTTGGTTTCAATGTTGGGGTTTGTTCTGCCTGCATTTGCCATTGAATTTGTGACGATTGGAACGGGTGGGGTGACGGGAACGTATTATCCTACTGGTGGGGCGGTTTGCCGTTTGGTCAACAAGTACAAAAAGGAGTCCAAAGTCCGATGCGGTGTTGAGTCAACAGGTGGTTCAGTTTACAACATCAACAACATCAAATCAAAAGAGCTTGATTTGGGAATGGCACAAAGTGATGTTGTGTATCAGGCACATCAAGGGACAGGAAAATTTGAGGGAAAGCCTTACAAAGGTTTAAGGTCTGTCATGGCAATTTATCCTGAAATTGTGACTTTTGTTGCAAGTCAAAGGTCTGGGATTCGTAAGATTGAAGATGTGAAAGGGAAAAAAATTAACCTTGACAACTTCGGTAGTGGAACACGGGCAACTTCCAAAATCTTGCTCAAAGAATATGGAATTGTTGAAGATGATTTAAAGCTAGCAGGAAGTTTGAGGTCATCTGAAGCACCTGATGCGTTAAGAGACCAAAAAATTGACGGCTATTTTTTCATTGTTGGACACCCTGCAGCTAATCTCAAAGATGCGGCAAACTCCACACCAATTAGAATCGTGCCAATCGTAGGAAAGACAGTAGATGGTCTAATCAAGAAGTATCCTTACTATGCCAAAGGAGTCATTGCAGGTGGTTTGTATAAGGGGATTTCTAACGATGTAGAAAGTTTTGGGGTCAAAGCAGTATTAGTCTCTAGCACTAACACGAGCGACCATGCTGTTTACACCATCACCAAAGCGATTTTAAATGATTTTGACTCCTTCAAAAAACTGCACCCTGCCTATTCTAAAATCACCAAAAAGTCTTTGCTTGAAGGCTTGAGCGCTCCCCTCCATGATGGAGCTAAAAAGTATTATGAAGAACAAGGGTTACTTTAGTTGACTTCTTGTTTTGAACAACCTCCCTATGACTAGGGAGGTATTTTACAATGACTTAACGTTATGATTTAAATTTTTTAGGGTACATTATGAAAAAAATTGTGAGTTTATTTTTTATCTGCTGGCTTACTGCAGTATCATTGCAAGCATATACTATAGGTGGAATGTACGCCACACTAATTAGTTGTGATTGGGGAAAATATGGTTACAACATGGATATATAGGAACTTATAAAGGTTCGGACGGACAGATTTATAGAGTTTTTTTTGGTAGTACTTATTGTTCGTATTAAAGGAAAGACAAAACATTCATTACTTGTTGTATTGGAGCGATGCCTCGTAAGGTTAGAGAATTGATTACAGATTTAGAACAGGCAGGTTTTGTCAATAGAGGAGGCAAAGGAAGTCATAGAAATTTCACCCACATCAAAGTTTCCATGCCTATTACTATATCTGGAAATCTGAATGCCGATGCAAAACATTATCAAGAAAAAGCAGTGAAACTAGCGATTCAGGAAGCAAAAAAATGAAATCAAGTTTGAATTACATCAAAATTGTGGAGTGGTCGGAAAAAGATCAATGTTTTATAGGAAGTTGCCCCGGGCTTTTTTATGGAGGATGCCATGGAACAGATGAATACCAAGTTTTTGCGGAGCTATGTCAAATGGTTGAAGAAATCATTGCACTCTATCAAGCAGATGGTCAACCTCTTCCAAAAGCTACGGCAGGAGGAAATGATGCCATTCCAATTTTAGAATTTTCCTAACCACAAAAAACCAATGGAACAGAAAGAGGAACAATTACTCACTGAATTAGAGGGTGTCAGGAGTTTTCAACCTCAATCTTATGAGTTTTGGCTGACTTCTGGTGTTGCATTGGTCTGGTCTTGTTTTCAGCTGTTTGTCGTTTTAGCACCCATCACCAATGACATCATTCGTTCCATTCATATTGCTTTTGCTATTTTCTTAGCATTTTTGCTTTATCCTCTCTACAAAAACACTCAGTTACTTCATCGCATTCCTTGGTATGACTTCATCATGGCAGTTGTTGCCTCAATGGTCATGCTGTATATTGCCATTTTTTACGAAGAGCTTTCGCTGCGTCCAGGGGCTTACATCACCCTTGACATTGTTGTTGCTTTAGTAGGAATTGTCATTTTGTTGGAGGCAGGTCGCCGTTCTTTAGGATTGGCATTGAGCTGTATTGCCATTGTGTTCATCTTGTATGACCTTTTTGGACGCTACTTTCCTGATATGATTGCACACAAAGGAGCAAGCCTTCACAAATTAGCAGGGCATCTGTTCTTAACGTCAGAAGGGATTTTTGGTGTGTCATTGGGAGTGTCTGCAGGATTTATTTTTTTGTTTGTTTTGTTTGGTGCTTTGATTGACAAAGCAGGGGCAGGCAAATACTTCATTGATTTAGCTTATGCGCTGCTTGGGACGTTCAGGGGAGGACCAGCTAAAGCAAGTGTTGTCGCAAGTGGTTTCACTGGAATTATGTCAGGAAGTTCCATTGCGAACACTGTCACAACAGGAACGTTCACAATTCCTTTAATGAAAAAGACAGGCTTCACACCTGAAAAAGCAGCAGCAGTAGAAGTGGCAGCAAGCACCAACGGTCAGTTGATGCCCCCGATTATGGGAGCGGCAGCATTCATCATTGCTGAATTTCTAGGCATTGCCTATTCTGACGTCATCATCTCTGCATTCATTCCTGCTTTCGTCTCCTATTTTGCGCTCTTTTACATTGTGCATTTGGAAAGTTTAAAATTGGGATTAGAAGGCATGGACCGCAAACAATTACCTGCATTTGTCAAAACCTTCTTGAGTGGAATCCATTACCTAGTCCCCATTTTCTTTCTCCTGTACAGCCTTTTGTTTGCAAGGCAGTCCACAGCACTAGCCGCATATAATGCGATTATGTTCTTGCTACTCATTATGTTGCTTCAACACCCCATTAAAGCATTGCTCACAAAAACTCCTCTGACCAAAGCACTTTTTCTACAAGGCTTTTATGACATTTTAAACGGATTCGTGACAGGGGCAAAAAACTCAATTCCAATCGCTGTGGCAACAGGAATTGCAGGCATCGTGATTGGTTCAATCACTCTCACAGGCATCGGTCAAGTCTTGGTGGAAGTGGTAGAAGCGATTGCAGGTAACAACATTATTTTAATCTTGATTTTAGCGGGTGTGACCTCGTTGATTTTGGGAATGGGATTGCCAACAACTGCCAACTATATCGTGATGGCAAGTTTAACAGCTCCTGTCATTTTGATTTTAGCAGAAGACAACGGCTACATCGTGCCAGCGATTGCCGCACATTTGTTTGTCTTTTATTTTGGAATTTTAGCTGATGACACACCTCCTGTTGGATTAGCAGCTTATGCAGCAAGTGGCATTGCTCGGTCTGAACCTATTAAAACAGGAATACAGGGTTTTTCATACGACATAAGGACAGCGATTTTACCGTTTATGTTCTTTTTTAACAATGAACTCATTTTGATTGAAAGTGTGGGAGTCCCAACATCACCTTCAACGTGGGTCTGGATAACCGACCCTTTCCGAATTGCTGTCATCTTTGGAACTGCCATTGTTGGAATGTTTGCCTTTTCTTGCCTGACACAACGTTACTTCATCAAACGAAACAACCTTTTTGAAAGCGCCTTGCTGTTTGCAATCATTCCCCTGATGTTTTTACCTAACATTGTCTCGCCTGTTATCGGGTTAGGCAATCAAAACTGGTGCTACCTCATCGGAATCGGATTGTACGCCACCGTGTTTTGCTCCCAGAAAATCAGGTCTTGACACATTTTGCGAATGCCATAGACTTTAAATTCAGGCATTGACAGGAGTGATTGGTTTTGTGTACCCTTCATCAGTTTTTCACATCTTTTGGAAAATTTTTACTATCAATTCATTTAAATTTAGAAGTTTGTTATGAGAAAAATTGCAGTTTTGTTTTTTACTTGCTTATTTGCTTTAACAACTGACGTCATGGCAGAACAACTTATTGCATCTTGTACTAGCTATAGAGATGATTTTATGAATTTAACCAAAAACGAATTTATTATTAATGATGATCCTTCTATACCCTTAAAAATTTACAAAAAAATGGTGAATTTTTTACGATCGGTTCCTTGGGGGTAAATCCATTATTGCTTATCACTAGGAATATTGATCAAGATACAGAGGTTATACAGTTTTTAGAGACTATTGGGTGGGGAACAATTTTTGTTCTATACACTATTTTTCCCTCTGCAAGATTGGCTACAGTACAAAAATCTTATTATTTCAAGTTACTGGGCGAGGAACCCACAGTAGTTACTATCTATTATAAATGCCAGTGAAACAGATACTTACAACTCATTTGGCTTTAAGTTTCAGAATGGAGTATTTGGCAGGATAGTTGACAGAAGAGAAAATTTTGAAGATTTAATTTTTTACTTTGTCATAGTTGTTGGGAATCAAATCTTCTACTTGATTTGACCTGGCCTTTACCTAAAAAAAGGATGATTGGCATATAGGTCATCAATGCGATTTTTCTGATGAGGTTGCAGGTCAAAATCAGGCAACTGACGACTATCGGGGTCAAAGTCGTCTTGCACATCCAAGTCCACTTCCGCTAGGGTCTCCAAGGTTTTATAGGCACACAGGGGAGCATAGCATGGACAATATCCTCCCTCGTGGGTGAACATCAATCGCCCGTGACTGATGGATGCCACCGATTGCACTACACGGGTCATGTTGACGAATCCTTTAGAAGTCACCAACATGCGTCCCAAAGGGTCTGTCCACCCCGCATCGTACCCTGATGCCACAATGATAACATCGGGTTTAAATTTTTCCACTGCACGCACAAAAATAGTTTCCACGGCATACATATACCCCCCATTACCTGTACCAGCAGGTAATGGAACGTTGATGGTATAGCCATATCCCTTGCTCTGCCCCACATGGTGAGTATGTCCAGAATCAAGGGGGTATAAACCGTCTTGATGCAACGATAGAGCCAGTACATCGTCACGATTGTAAAAGATATTCTGCGTACCGTTACCGTGATGCACATCCCAATCCAAGACCAGTACTTTTAAATCAGGATTGTTTTGTTTTGCCACTTCAATGGCAATAGGAATATTAGCCAACAGACAAAATCCCGTACCTTCGTTAGATTCTGCGTGGTGACCGGGTGGACGGGTTAGTGCATATGCGGACTGGTCCTTGCCATCCAGAACCAAAGATAATGCCTGCACCGCCAAGCCAGCAGATACACAAGCATAGTCGTACCCCTTGTGACCAAAGGGTAGGTCCTCTGAAAAAGTTCCACCCTCGCCTTGGGAAAATTCTATGATTGCGTTCAGGTAGTCTTGGGTATGCACCAGATTGGCCTGTTCATAGGTGATGGGTTGGGCATCATAGGTATGCAAGTGCTTCATCAAACCCGTCACATGCACCAAGGACAAAAATCGTCTTTTGGTTTCCGCATTCTCCACATGCCCCAAGGACGTCAGCGGTTGCAAATATCCATGGGGGGGCAAAGACAAAACGGCATCTCGGGTTGTATGCCAAAAGACTTTCTCATCATATAAAAAGTGGGTTGTGGACATGTCAATATTCTCTTTCCAAAATCTCTGCCAAAGTGGCTACAGTACAAAAATCTTACTCTTACGAGTTCATAGGCATAAAGCCGACAGTGGTTACTATAAATATCAGTGAAACAGATTCTTATAACTCATTCGGCGTTCAAATTCAAACATTTGCAACGTTTTGATATTTTAAAATTTCGTCAGATAAGAGTGTCTTTTGTTCAAGAATGTTTTGCTGCGATGCCCCACTCAAACTGACATAAAATTTGATTTTAGGCTCTGTTCCTGAAGGACGGACAATGACCCTCGCATTTTGCTCAAGTTCAAAAACTAAAACTTTGGATTCAGGGAGGTCAATCGTTTCTTGCGTTTGCGTGTCATAGTTCCATGCAATGCCTTTCTGAATATCCACCTGCCTTTGAAGCCTAAAACCCCCCCAATTCAGCGGAGGATTGTCTTGCAATTCCTGCATGATGCTGTTCATTTGTTTCGCTCCTTCTACTCCTGAGTAAGCGAAGTTATGTTGATAGTCCAAATGAAAACCGTAGGTTTCATAGATCGCTTGTAGTTGTTGCCATGGATCCGTGCCTTGTTCCTGAAAAAGTGCGGTCATTTCAGCAAACGCCATCACTGCCCAGATTCCATCTTTGTCTCCACAATAATTGCCAATCAAATAACCATGACTTTCTTCCATACCAAAAACTAAATGATTGTCATTTTGAATTTGGTGCATTTGCTCCCAAATCCATTTAAAGCCTGTCAAGGTTTCAATCACACTCCATTGATAATGTTTTGCAATTTTTGCCAGAAGAGGAGAAGAAACAAGGCTATAAACCAAAGACCCTTTTTGATTTTGATGAGTTTTAAGGTAATGTTCCAAAAGCAAAGCCCCAATTTGATTGCCATTGAGATACTGCCACTGACCATGATGACGAACCATCACCCCCACACGGTCTGCATCGGGGTCATTGGCAAGGATTAAGTGGTCATCTTGTTGTGCCTGTGAGATTGCCAGCTCAAAGGCTTTGGGTTCTTCAGGATTGGGAATTTTGAGGGTAGTGAAGTTGCCATCAGGCTCTGCTTGTTGAGGCAGAACACGTCCCTGCTGAAAATTTCTTTTTTGAAAAACAGCTTCAACGCATTCCTTTCCAGTTCCATGCAAAGGTGTATAAATCACAGACAGCTTGGCGTTAGACGCCTTGTTTCCAAATGACACTTTTTCAAGAGCATTCATGTAATCAGGACTGGCAACGTCTTCAATCCATTCAATCAAACCCTGCTTGACGGCTTCTTCCAAAGAAAGACGTTGCACCTCTTGCAACACCATACAATTTGCCAATGCAACGATTTTGGTATCGTGAGGAGGGAGAACTTGCCCCGCTGTTTGCCAGTACACCTTATAGCCGTTATATTCAGGGGGATTATGGCTTGCCGTGATGATGATGCCCGTGTGTGCCTGCCTTTGCAAGATTTCAAAAGAGACACGCGGAGTCGGTGCTACTTTTTGAAACACAAAGGATTTGATTCCATAACCTGCCAAAGTACATGCCACCTCGCATGCAAAATCGTATGAACGATTGCGTGAATCATATCCAATCACAGCAGACGCCACACCTTCCCCAAAGTGAGAACTTAGATAGCTTGCAAGCCCTGCTGTTGCCTTCCTGACAGTGTAGCGATTCAGACGATTTGTGCCAGCGCCCATGATTCCACGCATGCCACCAGTCCCAAATTCCAGTGATTTGCCAAAGCGGTCTTCTAGCTCTTGAGTGTCATTGTTGTCAAGTAAGTCCTGTACTTCTTGGCGTGTGTTTGAATCAAACCATGTTGAAGTAGCCCATTCTCTGGCTTGATTTAAAAAATTTAACATAGCGGTTTCTTTGTTTAATTTGTGAAAAGGTCAATGAAATTGAGTTGAATTTTTGCCAAAATAATTCGTGTTTTTAAAAAATAAACTTAGACAAGTATTGAAAAATTTTTGAGATTAGTCAATGAAGCTGACGTTTTAATCACTTTGAATTTTTTCATCAACGTTGCAAATCTCTACAACACGGATTGCAAAATGGTCTTCAACAATCACTACCTCACCCCTTGCAATCAAACGGTCTCTGATAACAAGGTCAACAGGTTCACCAACAATTCGCCTAAACTTGACAACATGTTGAGTCTTCCATGCCAGCAATTCATGCAGAGGCACCTCCATTCTAGCAAGCTCTGCTTCCAGACGAAGTGAGACATCACTGACAAAGTGCAGCGGGTCTGATTCTACTTCATCTTGATGACGGCTTAAAAAATCACTTAAAGACTCTGTTTGAGCAGATTGGGTCAGGGTTTCTTTATTGGATTCTGTTTTTTGGGGGTCATTTTCTGCTTCATTCATTTTTGGAAGGCTTGCATGAAAAGTGCTTTGTTCTGTGAAGGGGAGTTTGTCGGTCTGCCTAAGTCGGGTCGGTTGCCTCGTATGATGCGGACTTCAATGAACGTGTTTCCTTCTGCTTGAAAGGCTTGATGTAAGGAGTCTTGAATCGTTCCTAATTCATGCAAAGTTTTGACAGATTGATAACCTAGTGTTTCGGCAAGGGCATCTATTTTCAGGTCAAAGCCAAGTGTGGGTTGTCCCCCAACGCTGTCATGTGCGGCATTGTTCAGCACAACATGAATGAGATTTGAGCATCTTGCTGTCAAAGCACAAGACCCCAAGTGCATCAAAAAAGCTCCATCGCCATCTAAACATAACACCTTCCCCTGATATGCACTGGCAACACCCATCGCTACTTGCGAGGCATGCCCCATCGCCCCAACAATCAAAAAATCTTTTTCATGTCCCATCTTGTGTTTTTTCCGTAACTCAAACACTTCTCTTGAAATCATGCCCGTTGTAGAAATGACAGGAGTGTCTGAAGGAATGGCTTGTAAAATCTGTTCAATCGCTTCTTCTCTTTTCAAATGATAGGGTGTTGAAAAGTCAAGCGAAGGTTCACTTTCAAACGTATTTTTGCGAACAAGCAAAGCGACAGGCTGTTGTGAAGCTGTTGTTTTTTGCACAAGCTGGGAAACAATTTCTGCAAGATTGGGTGTTTCGGCATCAATGATTTGATACTCTACCCCCATGGTCTCAAGCAAAGAAGTTGTGATTTGCCCTTGCTTGAGGTGCTGTGGTTCATCTTTGAGCTGTGTGCCGTCTTCCAATCTTTCTGCACGCCAGCCAATCAGCAACACCATTGGAATCCCTGCCACCAACGAATCTGCCAATGAAACAACTGGATTGACTGCATTACCCAATCCAGAGTTTTGCATATAGACCACAGCAGGCTTTGCCGTTGCCAAATACCTGCCTATTGCCAATCCGACAGCACCACCTTCGTTAGCAGTAATGACATGCTGGTCTTTGGGCAATTTGCTGGTCATGTATGAGCAAAAATGCTTCAACAACGAATCTGGAACTCCTGCATAAAAGTCAATGCCTTGAGCAGTCAGTGCTTGATATAATTCTTGTGCTTTCATAGTGGACTGTTTTTTATTCTACTTTTTCGTGATTGATAATATTGAGCGGGTCGTTCCTTTTTCGCTGGACTGTCACCTAATTTATCAAACACGTTTTTGATTCAGATTTATTTTGCTTGTTGTGTATTTATTTAATTTAGCAAATCATCTAAGTACCAAACTTTCATATTTTGACTTTCTAATACTTTAAAATGCTTATCATTTGTTAAAATAGCAGAACACTCATTTTTGACTGCTGTTGCTATATGAATTGCATCAGGAATTTGAAAATTTTCTTTGGATCTTATATCTAATGCTAACATAAGAGTTTTTGTATCAATATCATCTAAAAAAATATTTTCGTTATTTACAATATTATCCAAATATTTATTTTCAAGTTCTTTATTTCTATCTCTTCTAGGCTTTACAAGACATTCTAAAAGTGTTAACTGACTTGTAATAATTTGATTTAAACGACAATCAAGTGATTTCAAAAAATCATTTATAAACACTGATTTACTATCATCTAAATTTTCAATAGAATAAATAAAAATATTTGAATCAAAGTAAATTTTATCATCACTTTCAAAGTTCATTTTTAACCCCATTCGTTCCTTAAATCACGAATAAATCGTTCAGCTTCTTGCGTAGATTTAAAACTTCTACAATGATCACCTGAACCAACCATTGATAATAAATTTGTTTTAGGTCTTTTCTTAACTTCTTCAAGTTTCTGTTCTACTTCTGCAAGCATACCCTTTAAATCTAAACTTTCATTGACATCATTATTTACTTTAGTATTCAAGCATTCAATAATAATACTTTCTAAATCTTGTTTTTTTGCTTCTGCTTCTTTAAGCAAAGCATTCTTAATATCTATTGGCAAATTTAATGTAATACTCATAACAAAATCCTAAAAATAAAAATGATTAAACAAATCAGTTATCATAGTATAGTCAGCAATTTAGTTATTGATGACTTGATTGTTGCCAAGTGACTAACACGACATGACCTAAAAAACCAAAGCTACTTGGTGCCGGGAATCAGATTTAAAATTTCTTTGATAGAGAGGCAGAACTCTGATGCTTCAAGAGAACGGTCATGTTTCAAGACAGATTGAGCGACTTTTTGCATCGCAAGATAAGAGGAACGTAGCATGTGATTGGCATGGATAGAGATGTTTGCCCCTGCCTGCATGAGTTCTGTGTCAGTGATGGAGTTGTAGCTGGTTGGCACGACAACAAGGTCTAACGTTTTGCTGAATTGTCTAAATTGAGAGCAAAACTCAAGAATTTCATCAGGTTTTTTTTGGCGGCTGTGAATCATAATGCCATCAGCCCCTGCTTCTGCATAAGCCTTGGCACGGGTTAAGGCATCATCCATTCCTGAGTCAAGGATTAAACTTTCAATGCGTGCAATGATCATAAAGTCTTCTGTCATTTTAGCCTGCCTTGCCGCAGAAAGTTTTTTTGAAAAACTGGCAATGTCGTCTTGTTGTTGTGGGACGTCATTACCAAACAAAGAATTTTTTTTAAGTCCTGTTTTGTCTTCAATGATGACAGCAGACACTCCCAACCTTTCAAGGGTGCGAACATTCAAGCAAAAATGCTCCACTTGCCCGCCTGTGTCTGCATCAAAAATCAGTGGTTTGGTTGTAATTTCAAAGATGTCATCAACGCTTTTCATGCGTGTTGACAAATCTACAGCTTCAGTGTCAGGCTTGCCACGAAGTGTGGAATCAGTCAAAGAAGACGCCCAAAAGCCATCAAAACTTCTGCTTAAACTGCCAACTTCTACCTCTGCTTGTTCAATGATTAAAGCAGACAAGGGGCTGTGCGCCTCCATCATTTTCACCAACCCTTTGGCATCAATCAACCTTCTTAAACTGGCTCTTCTGATGTCAGCTGTTGTGCCTAATGCCTGAAGTTGTGATTTCAGACGTTTTGATGACACCCCTTCAGTGTATGGGATTTCAATCACCTTACCTCCCCACTCTGCCATCGCCTCCAAAGCACGTTCACGCATCAGGCGATAATTTCCATGTTGCCAGTCGTCCCCATGAACCATCACATCGGGTTTCAGTTGTTGAAGAGTTGGGGCATAATCCCATTGTTCTTGGGCAATGACACGATGCACAGACTTGAGTTGTTCAAGGATTTTTTTGCGGTGTTCAAAATCTAAATAAGGTTGTCTTTTGTACTCTGCAACTGCACGGTCTGTCAGCAAACCGACTACCACTTCTCCATGCTTTGCGGCTTCTTCCAAAATATTGATATGACCATGATGCAAAATGTCAGCTGTCATTCCCACATAAACGATTGTCATAGGCTTACCCTTGGCTTAAAAAATAATACAGGATACCTATTTTTGAGCTTTTTCTCAAAAATAAAATATTGTCTGACAAGCCTGCCAAATACGTGTAAAATACATTCTTCTTTTCAAATTGATTGAGATGAACTGATGAAAAATCTTCTTGTAATCGGCTGCGGTCGGATGGCAAAAGTCATGCTGAATGGCTGGCTTCAATCTGACACTCTGCTTCAAAATTTATCCATTTCTGTTGTGTCTCCCAACAGCGCCAAACAACTTCCTAGCCATTCACATTTGTCAACCTACTCTTGTGTTGAGGAACTCCCCAGTCAAAAAACTTATGATTGTCTGGTTGTTGCCATCAAACCGCAGAAATTAAGAGAAGTGTTGCCTTGCTATCAACACTGGGTGACGTCCCAAACATTTATTTTAACTTTTGCAGCAGGAGTGTGCTTCCGCGAATATCACAACATTTTGTCTTCTGATGTCCCCCTCGTGCGTGCGTTGCCAAACACACCTTGTGAGATTGGTCAAGGCGTCACGTTATCTGTTGCGTCACCAAAAGTGAGTGATGAGCAAAAAGCGTTCGTGTTGCAGTTGTTGGAGTCCACAGGACTTGTTGAAGAAATGGAGACAGAGAGGCTTTTAGATGTTGGCATGCTTGTTTCAAGTTGCGCCCCTGCATACATCGCCTTGTTGGCAGAAGTCATGCAAAGTGAGGCGGTTGCATTGGGAATCAACCCACACCAAGCGAAGACATTGGTTGAACACACTTTGCTTGGCACTGCATCGTTGATTCAGCAAAGCGATTTGACAGCAGAAACATTGCGAAAGCAAGTTTGTAGTCCGGGTGGAACAACTCTTGAAGTCTTGAATCCCTTGCTTGATGACCAAACTGGCTTGCAATCTCTTTTCAAACAAGGATTTCAAAAAGGACTTCAAAGGGCGCAAGAGTTGTCAGTAAGTTCTTAAAAATTCATTCAATGTTCTAAATTAACAAACGTTTTCAATTAAAAATGAAAAAAGGAGTTTGATGTCAAGAATCCTAATTTATCTTGGGTTACCCATTGGGTTGATGGTGGTCAGTGCTGTTTTGGTTTTAACGCAAGACCCCCAACCTCCCCAAAGTTCTGGCGTTCCCATTGGTGGAAAGTTTGAGCTGACAGATTTCAATCGTCAGGACGTGACAGAACGCAACTACAACGGCAAAAAAACGGTCGTCTTTTTTGGATACACGTTTTGCCCTGACATTTGTCCAACTTCTTTGTTTACTATCTCGCAAGCCTTGAACGCTTTGGGTGAAGACTCCCAGACGTGGCGTGTCCTCTTCATTAGCATTGACCCTGCACGGGACACCCCAGAGATTCTCAAACAGTATGTCAGTCACTTCCATGACAACATCGTAGGATTGACTGGGACACCTGCACAAATCAAGCATGTTGCTAAAATTTATGGCGCCTATTATTCCAAGCTAGAAGCTCCTGCCAATGCCCCCGATTACTATGCGATGGCTCACACAAGCTCTTTTTATCTGATGCACTCCAACGGAGTCTTTTACAACATCGTTGACCATGAAACACCCATTGAAGAACTCGTTGCAGAAATGAAAAGAGTGCTTTAAAGCCATTCGAATAAAAAATTTCTTTTTAAAAATTTTTCATTCTCTCACTACCCCGTCATGGCAGAACTTGAAAATTGTCATTCCGTGCTTGATACGGAATCTATCTCAAAACCAAGCACAGATTCCTACATGACTGGATTCCTGCCCCTGTTTTCACAAAGGTGACGTTCTTTCGTTCCGAATGACAGTAGCAGTCATTGGGGACCTGACCCGCAATCTCATTCTTTTTCCTAGTTTCTTCACTTTTCTCACTTTCCCGCAATCTCCTTTGTCTTTTTGTCAACAATTCCTTTTTTGAGATTCCGCATCAAGTGCGGAATGATTAAGAGAAGTTGCAGGCTCGTTTTTTCTCCTCATTGCAGGACTTGAAAAACGTCATTGGGGACCTGACCCGCAATCTGTCTTGTCTTTTTGCCAACAACTCCTTTTTTTGAGATTCCGCATCAAGTGCAGAATGACTAAGAACGTCTTTTCTCCTCTTCTTTCCCCCTTTTTCTCAATTCCTTTCCAGTTTCCCCAATTCTCCTCCCTTTTCCCAACTTTTTTCAACTTTTTTCAAAATTTTTTCAACTTTTTTCATTTGGTTGGAAGTGTTTGATTTTATTGTCTCATAGACTTGTCAATTTGCTGAATTTGCCACGTTTTTTCACAAAAAATGATCGCTTTCTCTGAGGCGGGGCTTGGTTTTTTTTTTTGTACGTGCATAATCTCTTCTGCTTGTTTGACTGTAATCTCATCTTGTTACAAAGATACCCTTTTTATGAAATAAATCTTGGTTAGTCTGCTAGCTTGGGTGTTTGGTGATGGTGGCTTGCTGACGACCTTTGTCATTTTGAGTGCTTGATGCGGGGTCTCAAAACTCGCAATGAGATTGCGGGTCAAGCCCGCAATGACGGTTTTGTGGAGATTGCGGGTCAAGCCCGCAATGACGGTTTTGTGGAGATGGCGTGTCAGGCACGGAATGACGGGGAACGTCAGATGGCGTGTCAGGCACGGAATGACCAAAATCCACGCCCGCAATGACGGCTGTCATCAGGTCTTTGTTGTGATTTTTGAGTGTTGCAGTGTGAAACAAGCAAATGTTATGAGTCCCTTCCCGTGAGTCGCATCTCACATGAGGGGCTTTTCTTTAAACCTCTATCCAAAGGATAATTTATGAATCTGTTAAAAAGATTTGCTCAAATCAGCTCCATCGCCCTAGCTTCTGCGATGATTGCTTCTTGTGCCAGCGACTCCAGCAGTTCTGGCTCTTCTTCTGAAGCTGAAACGACCGAAAACACGACTGAACAACAAAAAAAGGCAGAGGCAAAGCCGTCATACGCTTATGCCAAAACTGCCTTTGACGCCAGCAGTGACGCAGAGTCTATGTCTATGAAAGAGTGTCAAGGGCGTGCAGGGGTGGAAATCAAAATGGGCATAGACAAAAATGCTGATGGCAAGCTGGAAGGCGATGAGGTCGCAAAAACCGAATACGTCTGCGATGGGGCAAAAGGTGCTGCAGGCGCTGCTGGTGCAAAAGGCGACTACACCAAAGTCCACACTGTCAGCTTTTCAGGAACTCCCACTTCCGCACAAGTCAAACTGCTAGTCAAAGACAACACGAAAGTCAAACCAGCCGTCACTAATGCAGGCACATCAGCCGCCTACTGCAAAACTGTCGGAGGCGTCCAAGTCAACTTCTACACTGAAACTGGAAAAGATGACAAAACAAAGTTTGATGCCAAAGACACCGTCCTCAAAACCACTTACGTCTGTAACGGTGCTGATGGTTCTAATGGACAGGCTGGACAAGCTGGCAACAACGCCCCTGCTCAACTTGCCTATCAAGCTAAATTTACTGACAATTTAGGAGCGACAACTGCCAGTATTAAAGTTGGTGATGTCAATGTGATTCAGAAAGCCAAAGCTGGAGAGGTTGCAGGCTATGACCGTGTCATTTTTGACCTTGATAAAAATGCTAACGGTACCTTTACCAATATCGGAGTGTTGAATGATGGCAAAGCTAGTGAGTTGGAAAACTGGAGCGCTTTGGGTGTAGTAACTAACTATTACAAAACAACAGCAGGCACACCTCCAACTGTGTTCTTCAATGTGAGTAATGACCTCTATTTCGTCAATGCTGACGATATGGCTGTCAAAGTAGATTTAACTGCAACCATAGACAAAATTGAGCCAGCAGCAACAGGCGTCTTTGTCATTGACAATACTGATAGCGGTAGCAAACTTTTCTTTGTTAAAAACGATGGCACTGTTGAAAACCTAGCAGCAGATGACAAGTTGGAGTTCAAAGGCGCAAATCCTAAAAACATAGAAGTCATTGGCGATACTTTGTTTCTCCATGAAGATAATGCATCTGCAATTATCAAAGGCGCAACGTCTCTTATTACACATGTCGCAAGAGTCACAGCAGGAGGAAAAATAGATGCTGTTACTTTACCAGCCAAAGTTGCATTCAACGTGGTAGGTGCTAAAACCTCCTTTGTGAAAGGAAAGACAGGCGTCTTTGTGATTGATGCAACTGCAACAGCTGGAGGTGCTAAAAGCGTTCTCGCCTTTGTTCCCACAACAGGCGATGTTCAAAACCTAGCAGAAACAGGTATGGACTTCAAAGATACAGCCCCCCAAGCAGTAGTAGTTGATGATACTTTGTTTCTCAGTGGTGGTGGTTCAAATGCAACAATCTCCGATGATGGTGCAGGTAACAAAGTTGACCTTGAAAAGCAGGTCGGAAGAGCCAAAGTAGTATCGGTGCTCAAACCAGGACAAGCTGCACCACAAGTTCAACCAACCAAACTAGGATTAGTTGGAAGTTCGTCTATTACCACACCAGCAAATGTCTCTTTTGTCAAAGCAAAGACAGGAATCTTTGTGATTGATCACACAGCTTTAAAAGCTAAGAGCAAGTTGTTTTTTGCTCCCACAACAGGCAATAATGCTACAAGCGTCAAACACTCAAATACGAACTTTGATGGCACAGCCCCAACTACTGCTGTTATTGGTGATACGTTGCTTCTTACTGGTGGTGGAAACTCAGGTAAATTGGTCACTGATACTGGTGGCAATGGTCAAAAAGAAGTCGCCATAGTCAAAAAAACAACGGCAATGGATCTAGTTAAACTCAATACCGTTGCTATGGCAGTAACAAAAGACAAAGTCTCCTTTGAGAAAGGAGAGACAGGAATCTTTGTCATTGGTTTTACAGCTGGTGTCAGCAAAAGCGACCTGTACTTTGTTAAAGAAAATGGCGATGTTGAAGATCTAGGCGAATCAACTTTAAACTTTGATGATACAGCCCCTCAAGCAGTGGCAGTTGGTGATGTTTTGTTTCTCAATGGTGGAGGAACAGCTCCAAAGACCAAAACAACTGCTGGTAAAGACCTTTTGGCAAACGTTGCAATGGCAGCAGCAGCACAAGCAACAGCATCAGATTCTGCTGCAGTCAAACTAAAAGGAGTTTCATCAATCACCATTGCTGCAAAAACAGATGTCACCCTTGTGGAAGCAAAGACGGGAATCTTTGTAATTGATGCCAAATCTGATGCCAGCGATCTTGCCTTTATTGACAAAGAAGGAAATGAAACAATCCTCAGTGATGGCATAAATTTCAAAGGCAGAGGTTTATTAGGTAATAAGGAACAAATAAAAAAACAAGTTGTCAGTACTTATGACAATGCAGGCAAAGCTACAGGAGACAAGCTACATCTTTTTGTAGTCAAAGGTGCTGTAAGTCCAACCTATAAAGACAACCCTGGTATTGCCTTTTCAAGTGGTGAGACCAAACATCGCTTACTCAATCCACAACACGTCACAATCGTCGATGGGCAAGCAGTGCATGTTGGAGGCAAGTTGTATTTTGGCAGCGGTTCGTATCTCTGGGAAAGTGACGGAACAAAAGCAAACACCAAAGTTCTTGGCAAGCACACTGTTACGTCTATCGCGGCAGATGGTAACAAGGTCTATTTTTACGCTGGCAAGTTATACAAAATTGCTGATGTCACAGCTGACCCTGTGGTGATTTCTGAAATTTTTAAAGTTGATGGTACTACTTCTCATACATTAAAGGCTGGTGCTGGTGGTCTAACCGTTGTTGGTGGTAAATTGTATGGTATTGACAACAATGACAATGCTGTTTATCTGGGAACTGGTAGTAATTTAGATCCAGTCATTGTTGCAGATGATGATGATAATGCTGGTGACAAGGTTGGTGATGTATCAGGTTTACATGTGCTAGGTAATAAAATCATTGCTGTTGGTGCTGCTAAATTAGCTGATGCTACAAGCACAACACTAAATGGAGCAACAGAAATCAAAGGCAACAGCGCAACTCTCAAACCAGACGTTACCACTGCAAAGCCAGTTCTTGCTGGTGATGCGTTGTTTGTCGTACAACATACAACCACAAAACTCTTTGTGACCAAAGGCACAACAGCCACACAAGTCAAGGATGATGGTGGTACTGCTGTGAAAGCTGATGCAGCATTCAAAGCCGCCAAAGTGGGTAGTTCATACTATGTGCTGATTGCAGGCAAGTTGTATTCTGTTGACATGACCAATGGTAATGAAGGCAAGGCAACGGTTGTAGATTATGGTGCTGATAGTGGTGTCAACTTGGCAGTGGTCAAAAATAGTGATGATAAAGAACACTTGTTTGTCATTACCAAGTTTGAGGTGTTTGTGAAGAAAGAGGGTGCGAAGGAAGTTTTTAAAGAAACTGACCTCAAACGTTATGGGTTTACCAAACAAACCAATGACTACATCACTCACCCCACTGTTGTTGGCAACAAACTTTATTTCTTGGCTAATAGTGCCTCTGGCAACTATTTTTCAAATCACGGAATAGAGTGGTTTTACACAGAGCAGAACTAAGCTGACTCTCTCTGGCTTGTGCGTGTGGGGGCAATCTCTCTGTGAAATTGCTCCTTGCGCTTAAGTCAACTCTTACCTTTCTCTGGCTTGTGTGGGGTGCTGTCTTTCAGAATTGACCTTGCACAAGTTAGCTCTTCCAAGAAAACCAACCAATCATTTCATTTCATTTCATTCAATCGTGGCATGGCATTCTGTCCTCACTCTTGTTTTTGAGATTCCGTATCAAGTGCGGAATGACGGAGGACGTTTGAGATTCCGTGTCAAGCACGGAATGACAGGATTGTCATTCCTGCCAAAGCCCCGAATCCAGTCAATTTAGGAATCCATGCTATGTTGACGATGGATTCCGTGTCAAGCACTCAAGTGACGGGAGGGTTCTGCTCATCTTGAAAACCGTCATCGCTCACCTTGACCCGCTATCTCAACTTTCTCGTAGCAACTCTTTTTCAGAATATCAAAAGTTTTTGGTTTTTAAATAAAAACACATTGTTTTTGGGAAGAAGTCATCGCGTAATTTGTGTTGAAATAATGTGAAAATGCAACATCTCTGACAAACTCTTGAAAACTAGAATGCCATTGAATGACAAAAGAATCGGGGACATCTTCAGGTGCAACACGTCTAAATTCTTCTACCAATTCCCAAGAAGACAGATTTTCTAGGGGATTGGAGTCTTGTTTAGAGTATTCATAAAGCTGATGACGACTTTCTTCACCTAGTTCATAAGGGTAAGCAATCCATTCAGCAGACTTTTCTAAATAAAAATGAGGGAAATCTAAATCAGGTGCATGGATATTTTTGTGCAGAGTGAACATCTTCATTCTATTCCTAATCGGACTTTCAATGCCCTCTAAAAAGTTTGCGATTGTTTTGCCAGTGTCAAGAATGTCATCTACAATGAAGATTGCTTCGTAAGGACACAATGAATCATTCAACTTTTTGTAGTCCACTTGTTTTCTCAAATCCACAAAGACAATATCTTTCATCATCAAAGTTTGCTCCACAGACTTTAACAACACAGCCCCACCTCTGGGGAAGGTTACAAAAACAGTATTGACTCTTGTCTCATTTAAGACCAATGCTGACAGAGTATTTGTTAATTTCAAGTATTCATTAAATGATAATGTTTGCACTAGACCTCATAATAATTTTAAAAATTCGTTTGTGTCTCATTTGACCAAACAGCACAATTCTCAATGCGAATGACATTGCGTGAAGTTGAAAATTTTGATGGTTGTTTGCCTTCTTCAAAAAATGATGGCATATCAGAGTTTTTTACAACCAGTCTGTTTTTATTGAAGACTCTAGCAACCCCGCTTGGCAAGTCTTTTTTATGTCTGCATTTCAAATTTAATGCCTAAAGTCTTTTGCAGTACTTTTAAATTTGAATCAATGGCGTTCTTAGAACTTTAGGTTTGACAATGGTTGTCCAACATATCAAAAAGCGATATAATCCGTCTTATGAAAAAATTCAATTCACTGTTTGACCAATATCGGAAGAGTGTATGACGCCTGTATCTGCACATGCTGTGGCTAATGCGTTTCTTGACCTCGCATGGAAAGAAGGCAGGCAGTTGACCAACATGCAGTTGCAAAAGCTAGTTTATATTGCTCAAGGGTTTTCTCTTGCATTGCTCAATAGCCCGATTTACTTTGATGACACCCAAGCGTGGAGGCACGGTCCCGTCATTCCAAGTCTTTACGAAGAACTGGGGCATTATGGCAGCCAGCCTGTGACTCTGCCACTTCAATCTTACGATTCTATTGGCGACATAGATCATCAAAATATCATAGACCTTGTGTATAGTAAGTATGGTATATTTCATGGCTTTACTCTTTCAGACTTTACTCATAAGCAAAACACTCCGTGGACAAGTACATGGAATAGAAAAAAACACGGTGTCATTGAAATTGACCACATTGCCAAATACTACATCAAACATCTTCAACCCATTCTTGAAGAAGCTAAGAAAACAAGCCAACAAGCCATTGATGAATACCATGCCATGACTCCTGAACAACTTGCAGAACTTGATAGGGAGCTAGGTCTTGTGTAGGGAGTTTTATCAACAAATCCAGTCAGTTTCTGTTGAGTTCGCTCCATCTTTTCTGCTCAAATCAGATAAATTTAAAATTCAAAGGGTTACAAGAGTTTGTTATGCAATCGCTGTCAAATCTATTAAGTTTGAGGTGACTCCCTTTCATCCAGATAAGCAGAAAATCACAGTTTTTAATCACGGTCGGGTAATCTATGAGCTGATTTGCCATTTTGACCTCAAAAAGTCCTTCTATATTTTTCACGGCAGGTCTGTGTCTGCCCTACCCCAAAAATAAACTTCTTCACCAGTTCAAAAACGTTCAAGTCAATCATTTCAGACGTGGCTTCCCCACTTTGTAGGCTGTTTTTTCTCATTCTCCTCAATTTTCACGTCATGGCGTGCTTGATTCAGAACCTCCAAAATCAGCAAGCAGGCTGACTCACAACAAGAAAAAAAGCAAGGAAGTTATCATTTTTCATTGGAGTTGCGATGTGTTATACTGATTCGCTTTTAGTCAGCAAGTCATATTGAGACAGAAGGAGATGACTGATATTCAAAGGAGTTTTATGTTTGAACAAGAAAGACAACAGGCGTTGGAAGCGGCAATTTCTCAAATAGACCGTCAATTTGGCAAGGGTTCTATTATGAAACTAGATGACTCTACGGTGCAGTTTCCGTGTTGCAGTGTGGGAATCATCGGCTTGGACGTTGCGCTTGGAATTGGTGGGCTGCCCAAAGGACGGATTACAGAAATTTACGGTCCTGAATCTTCTGGCAAGACAACTCTGGCTTTGTGCGCAGTGGCAGAAGTCCAGAAACAAGGAGGCACTGCTGCTTTTATTGATGCAGAACATGCCCTTGACAAAGCCAATGCCAAACGATTGGGTGTCAACATTAAAGATTTGCTCGTCTCCCAACCTGACTTTGGTGAACAAGCCCTTGAAATTGCAGACATGCTGGTCAGCAGTAATGCAGTGGATATTGTCGTCGTGGACTCTGTGGCAGCTCTTGTCCCCAAAAGTGAGCTAGAGGGAGAGATGGGGGACAATCAAGTTGGTCTTCAAGCACGCCTGATGTCAAAAGCACTGCGAAAGCTCACAGGCTCTGTTGCCAAGTCCAACACGATTTTTATTTTTATCAATCAGCTACGTATGAAAATTGGCGTGATGTTTGGAAACCCTGAGACAACAACAGGGGGCAATGCACTCAAATTTTATTCCAGTATCCGACTTGATGTCAGAAAGTCCACTCTCATTAAGAAGGGAGACCAAGCAGTTGGACACAAAGTGAAGATCAAAGTTGTCAAAAACAAAGTCGCTCCCCCTTTTCAAGAAGTAGAACTTGACCTAATTTACGGGCAAGGCATCTCTAAAATTGGAAGTTTATTAGACGTGGGTGTCACCTCAGGAGTCATTCAAAGGAGCGGCACTTGGTATTCTTATCAAGAAACAAGGATTGGTCAGGGCAAGGACAACTCTGAGAAATTCCTCCTTGAAAATCCAGACATGATTGACCAAATCTTCAAAGAAATTCAACTCAAACATCATCTTGTTCAACCTGAAGCAGAACCTGCCGAACAAGAACCGCCAACCAAGTCTAAAAAGTAAAATTTAATTTTTGGACGTTTCAGACTTTTTTTAGAAAATTGAAGGAGAATTGCAGTGAAAAAAATCTTAGTTTGTGGTGCAGGTGGTTTTATTGGCAATCAACTTGTCAGAACTCTCAAAGCAGAAGGCAGTTGGGTGAGAGGTGTTGACCTCAAATTTCCTGAATTTCAAGACACGCAAGCAGATGACTTTTTGGTGGGAGATTTACGTGATTGGTCAGTCGTGCAACAAGTTGTGGATAGAAGATTTGATGAAGTGTATCAGCTGGCAGCGGACATGGGCGGTGCAGGTTTTGTCTTCACTGGCGACAACGATGCTGAGATTTTGCACAACTCCGCTTTAATCAACCTCAACGTTCTTAAAACCTGCCACCAACGCAACATCAAACGTGTCTTCTATTCTTCCTCCGCTTGCATGTACCCCGCCTACAACCAAGAAGACCTTGACAATCCCATTTGCAGTGAAGAAAGCGCCTACCCTGCCGCACCTGACAGCGAATATGGCTGGGAGAAGTTGTTCAGCGAACGATTGTTTTTGACTTACAACCGCTGTCATCACATGCAATGCCACATCGCACGTTACCACAACATCTTTGGACCTTACGGAACGTGGCAAGGCGGACGTGAGAAGGCACCTGCTGCACTTTGTAGAAAAATCGCACAAGCTGACGATGGTAGCTCTATTGAAATTTGGGGAGATGGTCAGCAAACTCGCTCTTTTCTTTATGTTGATGAATGTGTAGAAGGCACAATCCGTCTCATGCGTTCTGACTTTCAAGGTCCTGTCAACATCGGCTCTGAAGAAATGGTCAGCATCAATCAACTAGCCTCTCTCATTATGAACATTGCAGGCAAAAACCTGAAACTCAAGCATATTTCAGGACCTCTCGGCGTCAGGGGCAGGAACTCCGACAACCGACTCATTCAACAAACACTCAACTGGCAACCCACCTTACCCCTCAAAGAAGGTCTCCAAAAAACATATTATTGGATTGAACAACAAGTCAAGTTGCACAACAAGTGACCAACACTTTGCAATCTACTCTTTGAGTCACCGATGGCTTGTGTTCAAGTCATTCCGCGTTTGACACGGAATCTCTTATTTTTTTCCTAAACAACTTTTGTTTTTTGAGATTCCGCATCAAGCATGGAATGACTGAGAGAGGCACGGAATGACTGAGAGGTTTTGTAGGCGTGTCTTTTCGTCATTGCTGACCTTGAAAAAAGTCATTGCGGGCTTGACCCGCAATCTTCCTTATCTTTTTGCCAACAACGCCTTTTTTTGAGATTCCGCATCAAGTGCGGAATGACAGGGGATTTTGCTCTTTTTCTCATTCCCGCGTCATTGCGGGCTTGACCCGCAATCTCTCTTTTTTTCTTCGTTCACTTTTTTTGAGATTCCGCATCAAGTGCGGAATGACGTGAGTGTTGCAGTTTTGCCTTTGGTCATTGTTGCCTCTGTCTTTGTCATTCGGAGCGCAAGCAGGAATCCATGCTTGGTTTGGTAATAGATTCCGCATCAAGTGCGGAATGACGGAGGGCGTTTGAGATTCCGCATCAAGTGCGGAATGACTGAGAGAGGCACGACAGGAATCTATCCTCTAACTGCTAGTGGATTCCGCATCAAGTGCGGAATGACAGGGAGGTTGCAGGCTTGTCTTTTCGTCATGGTTCACCTTGAAAAATGTCATTGCGGGCTTGACCTGCAATCTCTCTTTTTTCCTTCGTTCACTTCTTTTGAGATTCCGCATCAAGTGCGGAATGACGGTTTTCAAAATGAGCAATGATGCTCCCGTCATTCCGTGCTTGACACGGAATCTATCGTCAACATAGCATGGATTCGGAGCTTTCGCTCCGAATGACGGCAGTAGAGAGATTGCGGGTCAAGGTAAGAAATGACGGGGAAAGGGTATAAAAAATTGGAAAAAACAGACTTTTTGTAATACTCTTGACGTAAGACTATTGCTTGACAACACCTTATGATTTATCAAAAATTTATTGTTCAAGGCAGAAATCGTTTACAAGGAGCAATCACGCCATCAGGCAACAAAAATGAAGCCCTGCCAATTTTGGCAGCGTGTCTCTTGACGAAAGAAGCGGTTCTGCTGAAAAACATTCCTCACATCAAAGACATTCAAGACCTGCAACATTTATTGACTCAGCTCGGGGTGTGCATCAAACCAGTTGACACACACACGCTTGAAGTCCATGCCAAAGAAGTGACACAAGACCAGCTTTCACTCAAACATGCCTCAAGGATTCGCGGGTCATTTTTGCTGGCAGGTGCTATGCTTGCGAGGCTTGGTTCTGTCAAACTTCCTGTGCCAGGCGGGGACAGGATTGGCATACGACCTCTTGACACACACCTTGACGCTTTAGAAAAACTGGGTGCAACGATTACTTTTTCAGAAGACAAAATTTACAGCATGCGTTGCACACAACTCACGGGTTGCGATTTACATTTGAACGAGGCAAGTGTCATGGCAACAGAAAATCTTTTGATGGCATCAGTTCTGGCAGAAGGAAGAACAACGATTTATCATGCCGCCTGTGAACCTCATGTACAAGGGTTGTGCCATTTTCTCAATTCACTGGGTGCAAGGATTTCAGGCATTGGGACAAACAAGTTGGAAGTGATTGGTGTGAATACCTTACACGGTGGGGAATACACCATCCAACCAGACCACATTGAAGTAGGGTCATTCATTGGTTTGGCAGCAGCTACGTCCAGCGATTTACTCATCAAAGAAGCGGGTGTGCATCATTTGCATCTGATTTTAGAGTATTTTAAGCGTCTTGGTGTGAAGGTCAAAGTTGATGAAAATGCTTTGCATATTTCTGCCAAACAAGGTTTGTCCGTGAGGACAGGCTGGTCAAACTCTATTCCTCAATTTTCAGATTCTGTTTGGCCTGCCTTTCCTGCTGATTTGATGAGCATCTTACTAGTCCTTGCAACACAATGTCATGGGACATTGCTGATTCACGAAAGGTTGTTTGAAAGCCGTTTATACTGGATTGACCATTTAATCGGAATGGGGGCAAAAATAGTGCTGTGCGACCCTCATCGTGCCGTCATCTCTGGACCGACTCTGTTGCATGGTTCTACTGTGGTCTCTCCAGACATTCGTGCAGGTATGGCATTGTTGATTGCGGCAATGTGTGCAGAAGGTCAAACGACGATCCACAACGTGCATCAAATTGACAGAGGGTATGAAGCCATTGACACTCGGCTCAATGCACTTGGTGCGTCCATTGAACGTCTTTCAGACTAAAACAACCCCATGAATGTCCCAATCCATCTCTTGACACAAACAGGGATTTGCAAGGCTTGTGCAAACCCCTTATACAGCTCTCAAAAACATTGTTCTCTTTGTGGCAAAGCAAGGCAATCCCAAGCCCTTTCACCATTGCAAATTGAGACCTCCTACCTTCCTGCCTCTCTTTTCAGACGACTCCTTGCCTGCTTGTTGGACTATCTCATCATTGGTCTCTGGTTCTTAATTTTTAATAAAATTTTTTATCAACAAAAATTTATTATTTGGATTGAATATATACCGCAAGATGATTTATTCTTACTGCTGATGCCTTATTTATTCGTCAGCATTTTGTATTTTGTCATTTTTCACAGTTTATGTGGGACTTCACCGGGGAAGTGGGTTTATGGTATGACCTTTACTTCCCGCTCTTCTTTTTTAATTTTTTGGAGATTTTTGTTGCGAGAATCCTGTTTTGCTTGGTTAATGATGTTTTTTGCACTGCCTTTGCTGTTGATCTTTTTTTCTAAAGAGAAAAGAGGAATCCATGACTGGCTCAGTGGTGTTAATTTAAAGATGATTGATGATGCTCACTAATCGGACAAGAAGAGGGGTTGCTTTGATTATGGCTATGGTCATTTTGGCGTTAATCTCACTTCTGTCAACAACATTCTTTTACGAAGCCTCGCTGGAAAACAGAACAATTTACAACTACCGTTCTGCCTTCATAGCACGTTCTGTGGTCAAGTCATTATTCAAAGCGGTTTTAGTTGCCTTGGCACAAGATGAAAGGCGTCTTTTTACAGGCATGTCACAAATTCAAAAACTTGCTGGTATTCAAGACCCTTCCATTTTAAATCCGTCCCCTGACTTAATTGCCCTGCCTCAAGGCGTCATTCCAGACCTTGATGATGCCATTCTTTACACACCTTACATCAGACCCATTGATCACCTCTTTAACCTGAACCGTATGCAGACACGAGGCAACACAAGAGACAGTGATACCACTGACGATCGCAAAGTGTTCAATGAGTTTTATAACATCATGCGGCAGATTCCTGTCTCTATCACAAGCGAGGATTCCCAACGTGAGAGAAGTCGGTATTTGAGTTTTAAAGAAATTACAAGCATGTATGCCGCCATCTTTGACTGGATGGATGCGAAGGACAATGGAAGCCCTTATCAGTCAGAAATTGGGATTACAGGGGTTGAAGGAGAGGCATACATTCAGTTTAGACCTGCACCTGACCTGACCATTAAAAACCGCAGGCTTGACCGCCTATCTGAAATTCGGCTGATTCAAGGAGTGGCAGAAAGCCAAGTGCCTGATGAAACATGGCAAAAATACTTCACAGTGCATGAGGTAGGAGACACCAGCAGAACAGGAGAAGCCGAGCCACGCATCAATATCAATCTTGCGACGGAGGGAGAAATCGCTGAATTTATCAGGAGATTTGACGAAAATTCTGAATACTACCGTCAACAAAGAGAACGCCCTCCCCCTAAAACTTTACAAAATTTGATTCCCTTTGCAGACAGCATTGCGTCAGAACTTTTGAAAAAAGACAACAAAGGGGTACGCCCTCGCTATACGAAAAACTCTCAGATTGACCAAGTCACTAACCAAGTGACGAATGAAGGATTCCTCCGCAACATTTTTATTTTTTACAGCCAATGGTATGACATTCGTCTGATTGCAGAAGCTGATGGCATTCAGGCAGAAATTCAAGCGGTGGTTTACGTCCCAAGAAACAAGAATGGTCTTGCTAAATTTGAGAACATTCAGATTAAAGATTTTATCATACGTTAGATTTTGACCATGAAACTACTCTTAACCCCCAAACTATCAATCATATTATGAAACGAAGAACTTTTTTAAAAACAGCCGTTGCCTCTTCTGCAATGTTGACAACCGCACCTTTTTCGCAAATGTTATTTGCAAGCCCCACCAGCAGACTGCATGCTCAAAAGACACGCCTCAATCTGATACCGGGTGAATCTGCAACAGAAGTTTGGTCATTTCAAAAGAACGCATTTTCCCCTGTCCTTGTGGCAGAACAAGGAGAAGAGCTTTCAATTTTGGTCAAAAATGACATAGACCAAAACATGACTGTCCATTGGCACGGAGTGCGTGTTCCAAATGCAATGGACGGAGTACCTCATCTGACACAAAAACCAATTTTGGAAGGTGAAAGTTTCCGCTACCAATTTGCGTCTCACGATGCAGGAACTTACTGGTATCACCCTCACACCAACAGTGCTGAACAATTAGGGCGGGGATTATTGGGTGCATTGATTATCAAAGAACCGAAGGCATACCCTGTTGATGCAGACCAGACTATCGTCATTAAAGATTGGCTATTGGATCGTCGTTTTCAAATTGATGATGACTTTAAAAACTGGCACGAGATGTCACACGCAGGACGTTGGGGAAACGTCACAACTGCCAATGGGCTTTATCGTCCAGCCTTTTCTTTTGCACCTCATTCACGCGTACGTTTGCGAATCATTAATGGCTGTACCGCCAGAGATTTTACACCCGATTTTAGTCAGTTTGAGCATGCAACACTCATTGCCATTGACGGACACCCTGTTCCCCCGCAACCTTACAAACCGTGGCTAATTGGCTCTGGCATGCGTATAGATGTTGTAGTAGATGTTCCAGCCACCCAAAAGCCTTTGATTGTTGTTGACCGAACAAATGGAGTTTTCAACAATCAAATGACCGCACAGCTTTTTAGTATTCAGCCCAAAGGTCGTGCAATCCGTGCTTCTAGGTTGCAAACACCTCCACCCGCTTTGCCTGAAAACCCTCTTGCCAAGCCGAATCTGAATCTTGCCAAAGAACATGAAGTCGTTCTAAAAGGTGGAATGATGGGGCTTGGCATGATGAGAGGAATGATGAGCCAAGTCTTTTGGTCAATCAATGATTTTTCTATGAAGGAGTCATCAGATAACAAAAAACCCATTCTTTCGCTCAAGAAGAATCAATCCTATCTTTTTAAGATGGTCAATGACACTAGCTTTGCTCACCCTATTCATTTTCATGGGCATACTTTTCAAGTGTTGTCATTCAATCAAAAAGCATTGAAAAACCCTTACTGGAGCGATACTGTGTTTTTAAACCCACGTGAAAGTGCTGACATCGCTTTTGTTGCAGATAATGAAGGTTTGTGGATGTTTCATTGCCATATTTTGGGGCATCAGGTGTCTGGCATGATGGGAGTCATTGAGGTTGCATGACTTTGACAAGAAGAGGGGTAGATTCTAAGGATAAGATTGCCCCCTCAGGCATGTTGTTTCTTGCCTTTTAAGTTTTAATCTTTTTCTCTGCTTCAAAAAGAGGGGAACACTGACAGCAAGTGCTAAACATTCTGCAACAGGAAGACTTGCCCAAACTCCAACACTTCCTAACAAGGAAGGCAAGACGAGTAGAGCGATCAAAATGAAAATCAAATTTTCACAAAGAGCAATCACAAGAGAAGGCAAAGGCTGGTGTAGTGCTGTCAAAAAAATAGTTGCCAAATAGCTAAAAATTAAAAATCCAAAACCGATGCCATAAATTAAAAAGCCTTGATAGATCATCTCAATCATTTCAAGGTCATTGACGAACAACCCTGCAAGACTTCTTCCTTGCCATGCAATGAAGAGATAAATCATCAGACTCACCGCTGCAGAAACTTTGAAAGAAAAATAAAAAGACCTTAAAACTTGTTGATAGTCCCCTGCACCATAAGAACGACTGACAAAGGTTTGCATGGTGATGCAAAGGGAAATGTTGATCATAAAAAAGCTAAGTGAAAGGTAGTTGATGACTGCATAAGAAGCCACTCCTAACTCCCCAAAATTTTCAAGCAAGGTCAAGTTAAACGCATAAAAAACAATGCTGTTTGAAACTCCTGTCATTCCATCAGATGAGCCATTATAGACAATGTTCCATATTTGCTTGACATTCCAAATAGGCTTAACGAACTGAAGCACTCCTTTTTTCCTCAAAATCAGCACAACCATCATCAACACAGTCAAGACTTCGGACAAGATTGTTGCAGCTGCCACACCTGACACCCCCCAATTTTTCACAAAAAAATAGGTGCAAATCAAATTGATTAATGCCCCAAAGGCGACGCAGCATGAGGCTTGTTTGGCTTGTCCGTCATTGCGCAACGCACTTTCCAACAAGACCAATCCTGCAAAAAAACCGCTGTACTTCAGTCTGATAGCTAGATAGTCATGTGAATCATTCCAAATGACTGGTGTTGCATTAAGCAGGTTAAGAATCCATTCAATACCCCATGTTCCAACAATCATTAACAAAAAGCTGAGCAACAAACAGCAGAACCAGCCATGAGCAAAGGCTTGATTGGCATCGTCATCTTTTTTAGCACCTATTGCAATGCCAACCATAGTGGCACAACCACTTGCGATAACTAGCGACGTGGCAAAAATCATGCTCATCACAGGGGCGACAAACTGCACTCCTGCCAATGCAATTTCACCAACAAAATTACCAATGAAAAAGCCGTCAATGATGTTGGTTGTCAGATGCAACACAATCATCATCAACACAGGAATCAAAACTCCTGTAAATTCTTTGACAAATGGAGACATTAATCTGGGTGGGAGGCAAAGAATCCAGCAATGCTTTCTACAATATAATGTTGTGCGTCCTTTGATAATTCGGGATAAACAGGCAGTGCAAGGACTTCTTGCGATGCACGAAGAGATTCAGGAAAGATGCCGTCAAGTTGTTGAAACTTTTGGAAGCAAGGTTGCTTGTGGAAAGGGATTGGATAGTAAACGCGTGAGGCAATTTGTTTGTTTTGTAAGAATGTTTGAAGTGCGTCACGTTTGGGTGTGCGAATCACAAACTGATTGTAAACATGTCCTCCTTGATGTACTTCTGTTGGACAGAGATGTTCTAAATTGTTTTGCAAGAAAAGTTGGCGATAGTAGTTGGCGTTGTCTGCCCGTGAGTTCTGCCATGTTTTGAGATGAGGAAGTTTGACCAATGCCACAGCGGCTTGAAGTGGGTCAAGACGGAAGTTTCCCCCAATCGTTTCATGTTGATAGGCTTGTGATTCTCCGTGCATACGTTTTTGTTTAATCAATGTTGCCAGTGCTTGATCGTTTGTCGTGACCATGCCACCATCTCCCAACACTCCCAGATTTTTACTTGGAAAAAAAGAAAAACACCCACAAATTCCCATGCTTCCTGCAGAAACAAGCTGACCTTTTAAATTCATTGTTGCACCAATCGCTTGTGCCGCATCTTCCACGACAGGCAAGTTGTATGACTTGGCAATCGCTAAAATCTCTTGCATTGAGGCACATTGTCCGTATAAATGGACAGGCATGATGGCTTTCACTTTCTTGACATCAGGAAGTTGCTCAAGTGTTTTTTGCAGATGAATCGGTGAAAGATTATAAGTGATTGGATCAATGTCAACAAAGATAGGAGTTGCTCCAAGTCTTGCAATCACACCAGCAGACGCAAAGAACGAAAAATCTGAAGTAAGGACAACATCGCCATGACCCACACCAAGTGCATCAAGAACCACCAATAACGCATCTGTCCCAGATGACACACCCACTGCGTAACGAGTGCCAACTAAATCAGCAACAGCTTCTTCTAAAGCCTCAACTTTTTGACCTAAAATATATTGACCAGAATCTAGCACTTCTGTCATGGCATCAAGAAGTTCTTGACGGATTGGGGCTAGTTGAGAATGAAGGTCAAGTAAGGGGATAGGTAAGCTGAAAGGCATTTAAAAAGAGAAAAAATGTTAAAGCAAGGATTGAATTTTAGAAGCTAACCAAAGAACAAATTAAGGTGTAGTAGATTGCAGTTCATCAAGCATTTCTCTGAAAGATTTTTTGCTTTCGTTGGCTCGTTTGTAACGTGTCTTTGCTTGTTCTGTGACCTGAATCATATCGTTGCGATTTCGTACGATTCTGGGACGTATGAACATCAGTAGATTTGTTTTTTGATAGGTGTTTCTTTCAGAACGGAAGAACCAGCCCAACAAAGGAATGTCTCCCAGCCCCGGTATTTTATTTTCTGCTTGTGTAATTTGCTCATTTAACAAACCACCTAAAACGATAATAGAGTTATTCTCACTAATGACAGTGGTTTGGAGTTCTCTTTTGAATGTTGTAATCGCATTGGACTGCCCCACGGCAACAGGCGAGACGTCACTTGATTTTTGCTCAATTTCTAAACGGATATGATTGTCTCCGCTGACTTGAGGGCGGATACTCAAGATGACACCGACGTCACGAAACTCTATTTGGTCTGTGACCCTTCCACCAGCATCAATGGTGGTATTGGTTGCAACGGGAATGACACGTGAGACATTGATGAGTGATTTTTGATTGTTCAGCATCATCAATTCAGGGTGTGCTAGGACGTTGATGTCTGAGTCATTTTGCGATGCCCTGATAAAAGCCCCAAAGCTCAAAAAAGTTTTGTCTTCAAACTTCAATGCTCCCCCTCCTATCACTCCGATTGCATGACCACCTGCTTTCTGTGTTGCACCTTCCAATGTCAATGGCGAGCCATTAGGGAATCCTGTGGTCACAAGTCCATCACCTGAAGGAGTAGGAGTCGTGCTAGTCCAATCAATGCCAAAATCAAGGCTTTTATTCAGATTCGTTTCCATGACCAGTGCTTCAATGTAAACTTGCACCCGTGGCACATCTAGCTGTGCAATGATTTTATCAAGTGTAGAAAAGATTTCTGAAGGTCCAAAAACGATTAAAGAATTAGTAGATTGGTCTTCACTGATTGAAATTTGACTGTTATTGGGTTGGGCTTCAGGGTTTGGAGCTTTGCCAGTTTTAGAGACTTCTGCAATATTACCAGTCAACTTTGAAAGCGTTTTGACCACATTTTCTGCAACTGCATATTGCAATTCATAAATTTTAAAATTTCCACGACTTTCCCTTGCATCAACGTCTAACTGCTTCACCAACTCTAAGGCTTGTTGCATGTGAGTTGAATTGGCATAAATAATCAGGGCATTCAAGCGGGTGTCAGTTGTGACAACAAGTTTTTGAGAAGAAGTAGCACCGCCTCCTTCTTGCCCTGCTTGGGCAACATTGGCTTGATTGAGGACTTGAGTGATAATAGTTTGAATTTTAGATGCAGTCGCATACCTCAAAGGCACAACCTTCAACTCTGCATCTCCTTCTGGAATATCAAGCTCTGACACCAGCATCAAGACTTTATCTATCACTTTTTGTGTGGCAATCATAATCAGTGCATTGATTCTGGATTCTGCAATGATTTTAGTAGGGCTATTGGGTGCTGTTGCTCCTTTGTCCTGACCTGCAACGACTTGATTTGTGAAAATATTAGAAAGTAAGGGGGCTAAGACTTGTGCAGAGGCATATTTGAGCGGGTGCAATTTGAGCTGAACATTTTCTTTGACAATATCCACTTGTTCTATCAAGTGAACCATGTCTTGAGTTAAAGAAGGTGTTGCCAAAATCACAAGGATATTAGCCTCGGCAATGGGAATGATTTTTGGGGGGATTGGCTGAAAATCTGGGTTTTTGAGCTGACCATCTTTTAGAATCGCCGGGGGCGATTGAAAGATTTGCCCCAACAAATTTGCAATTTGTGCAGCAGAAGCATTCTTGACTTGATGAAATGAAATCATCACTCCTTTGGCATTGGGGGTATCAATTTCATCAAGTAACGCCATCAAGCGATCTGTCGTTTTTTGTGTCGCAATGAGAGCAAGCTGATTTTTTGCATTCACAGGCACAAGATGAATAATGTCTTTTCGCCCTTTGCCAGTCAAGTTAGAAGAGATGGTATTTAAAAGATTTTGTGCATCGCCAACAGAAACATACTTGAGGTCTCTAAACGTGGCAATCAGCTTATCTTCTCCCTCATCAACATCCAAAGTTTCAATCAAATCCATCAGTCTATTGATGTTTGCACGAGTGTCAACCAAGATGAGCAAATCTAAAGGGTCGTAATTTAAAATCGTTGTCGTCTGTGTAAAGGGAGTGATGACACCCTTGATTTGGTTCACATCAGCATACTTGAGCTTGACCATCTGCACCACATAGTCTGCAGGGTTGCCTTCCTTGTTGTATTCCAATTCAATAGGTGTCTTGAAAAAACGGGCTTCTTGCACTGGCAGAATTTGCACCATATTGTTTTCTTTGCGTGAAAGTGTCAGCCCTTGACTTCTCAATAATTTTTCAAAGACAACAAAAATGTCTTGGGGGCTTGCAGAAAGATTTGGCGGAGCAGTGATAGCAAGCTCTCCTCTCAACAAAGACCCATCGTAAATGAACACTGTGTTAGTTTCACGGGCAACAATATCCAAAAATTGTTTAAGTGTCACAGTGGAGGGGAAGTTGAGACTGCTTTCTTGTGCGAATAAACTGGAGTAAAATAAAATCAATAAAATGAATAATTTTAAACAGAATTTTGTAAAAAACATTGAGCAACTTTTAAATCATAATGAGTTGTAATCTTCAAATTAAATGGGCTTCCTTCTGCATGGATAATTGGCACTCCTACACGCTCTACCAAGCTGGCATCATCTGTGGCGGCAGATTCCGAATGCTGAAAACCAACTTGATGAGCATGCTTCAAAACACCTGTATCAAACCCTTGAGGTGTTTGTACGGCAAAAAGGGTGTTGCGGTCCAAGAGTTTAGATTGATGATGAGACATTTGACGAATCGTATCCTGCATTGGAATCACAGGGACCACAGCTTTCGCAGTACGGCATTTTTCTAAAACACAACTCACAACAGAATTCGGGCAAAATGCACGTGCGGCATCGTGAATCAAGGTGGTCTGAAACTGACTGGCTTCAATCTGTTGCACACCTTGGTAGGAAGACTCTTGGCGATTTTGACCCCCAATCACAATTTTTACTTTTTTGTAGGGAGAAAGTTTGTTTTCAAATGCGGGATAATCTACTTGAGAACAAACCCAGTAAATTTCTTCAATGACATCGTATTGCAAAAAAACTTCCAAACAATACTGCCACAGAGGCTTACTATCTAACTCTATCCAAACTTTGTTTTGTACGCCCCCGATGCGAGTCCCTTTTCCCGCTGCGAGAATCACAAGAGCAACAGACATAAATCGGACAATTCTATCAAGAAGTTGTAGAAAGTCCAACACAAATTACTACAATTTGACCTGATGTTGACCAATATCTGGTAAAACGATAGAATGTCTAGTCTCACATCGTTACCAAACGGAGATTATCCCCATGAATCAAAACATTGCAAAGGAAGAAATCAAGACTCAAGAGAATGATGAACAGGAGTCGCTAGGTCAAAAGATTCTTCAGTGGAGAGAAAAAGCGGGTTTGAGTCGTAAAGATTTTGCGAGGAAACTCAAAGTCTCTCTCACTGCTGTCAAAAATTGGGAGACAGGACATTCTACCCCCAAGCTCACCAAATACAGTGAAATCGCCAAAGTTCTTTGTGTGGACATCAAAGACATCGGGCTTGATTCAAACCTTGATTTAGACAGAATTGGAGACCGAATTAAATATGCAAGGCTCTTGAGGGGTTTGTCTATTGAATCATTTTCTTACGAGTTTGGTTTTGCCATTCAAACAGTCAAAAGTTGGGAGTCTCATACGATTGAAGTGGACACCTCATCATTGGGTCGTATCTCCAAAGCATTAGGTGTTCCTGAAACGTTTTTTGACACAAAAAATGACCCCTTCCAAGAAATTTCTGAAGCGTTGTGACTGAAACACCAACCGCTTAGTCCTGCAACAATTCTTCCCACAAAGTTAACCCTCCCTCCAACATCGTTGCCTCTCATTCTTCTGAAGAAAACAGAATTTCTTCAGAAATATCAGGAGGAGGTGAGAAGTCTGGGAATGGAGGAGGTTCTGAAGAAACTTCGGTAATGGCAAGTTTCATACGGTTCTGGCGAGATTGCTGAATGTCAATCAATGCAGGATATTTTTTGCCAGAAAAATTTTGATACTGGCTAATTTTTGCAGAATAAATCAGACCGCTTTGAGAAAATTTTTTCATCTCTTGGAGAGCATCTTGTGTTTGATTGAGATGAAGCCAAGTGTTTCTTTGACTCAACTCAAATGAGTTGTCACTCCTCTGTTGCCCTCCATAACTTGCAAAGTGCTTTGACTCAATCTGACCATGCAAGAGCCAAAAAAGCTCCTTAATCTCAATATCTATGCCTAGAAATCGCTGGCGAACCTCTTGAGTATTTTGCGTCAGAAGATACTTTTCTTCTGAAAAATCAACGATCATCAACTTTTCAGAATTTGCACGCACCTCATAAATTGTGCCACCTATCACGGGACGGATTGCACGAAAGAGCATCTGCCCTTCCACAATCATTAGCTCAAACTCCCCAGAAATCTTTTTCTTGTCCACCCTTAAAAACACCCTTCCTTTGGCAAAGTATGGAGTCAGTGATTCGGAGGATAAAAAGGTTTGTTTCTTTAGTGCAGGAAGGCTTTGAGAGCAAGCTGTCAAAAAAGAAACGATAGCAAAGACACAGAGACTTTTAAACTCAAGTTGACTGATTTGGAATAAGCTTTTTTTCGCAAAACCAAAAGATGGCAAGATAAACAGCAGAAATGCCTCCAAATGAAAGAAGTGTTAAAAACTCATACATGTTGTTCTTTTAAAGAAAGTTGAAAATAAACTTGACAAAGCTAACACAGCCCAACACAAAATTGCAAGTTCTCCTTGTTAAATTAGTCTTTGAGATATTAAGAATGATTCGCACCAGAAGCTCCAGAACGTTTCTTTAATTCCTCAATGACTTCTTGAAGTTCTATTTGCTGATTGACCAATAAGACCAACAAATGAAAGAGCAAATCTGCACTTTCTTCTACCAGCCTTTGTGCCGTCTCGTTGCGTGTTGCATGTAAAACCTCACCAGATTCTTCTTCTACCTTTGCAAGTATTTTTTCCACTCCTTCCTGAAATAAAGAGGTGGTGTAAGACCCTGCTGGTTGTTTGAGTTTTCGGTCTTTGATGATTTCAAAAAGTTGTTCTAAGAAGTTGATGGAGGTCATTCTTGATTGAAAAATGTTGCTGTTCTGGCGTTTTTGCAAAGGTTGTAGGATTGTATCATATTTGACACTTCACTAAAAGCCACCACTTGACCAGAAAAGAAAAAAAGGGGGAACATTGAAACCAATTTTAATCGTTTTTGTTTGTTTCTTCTTCAGATTCTGTTTGAATGAAATCTTTGACTTTAGGCAGTAGTTGAGATGTTTTGGTGACTAAAGTAGGAGTGACAAAAACCATGATATGATTGAGCTGATTGTCAGATTGAGAGTTCCTGAAAAAAGCACCGAGTATTGGAATATCTTTTAAAAAAGGGATTCCTTGTTCTGATTCTCTAGCATGTTGTCTAATCAACCCCCCTAATAAAAAAGGTTCGCCATTCTTAACAATGACTTCACTTTTGGCACTTTGGCTATTGGTTCTTGGCAAATCACCCAATGGCACACCTTCTACAAACGAACTGCTTTCTGCAAAAACAAATAGCTTAATTGCAGTTTTTTGGGGATTGTCTGTTTCTATCACACGTGGGGTGACCTTGAGCGTGACGCCAACATTGAACCTCTGAAACGCTTCTTTGCCTGACAATGTTTTATGTCTAATGTGGATGACATCTCCGCTTTGAATTTCTGCTTCTTTGTTGTTCAAAGTAATCACTTTTGGTCGTGAAAGCACCCTGCCTTTGCCTTCCTGTTCCATGAGTTGAAGTAGCGTTGACACCCTCAACGACTTTGCCCCAATGATGTTCCTCACAGCAAAAGACTCACTGGGTATCTCCGCAGACTGAATATTGGGACCTGCTCCCGTAGCCCTCATTTCAAAGCCAATTCTTCTTGAAAATTTCTCTGATGTTTCAAAGATGTAGGCTTCAATTTCCACAAGTTGGGGAGGCTGGTCTAACACATTTTTGATTTGCCTGAGATGAGAAAAGACTTGCGAAGATCCTTGAAAGATCAACGCATTGCTGGCAGGTTCAACAGAAAGCGTAAATTCGGGGGTGTCATCTTCTAAAGTTTGACTGAATGAAGATGAGAGTAAATTCTGAAGTTTTTGACCTGCTCCAACTTGCGTGATTGATTCGCCCTCGCTCATAAATTTTTTATCGTAAACAGGAACATAGTCAAAACTCAACCGATGCACAACTTGCAACGGATTGTCATACTTCACTTCATCATAGCCTTGCATCAAAACTTTCAGCCTTGAGACATCTTCTTTCTGACCATAAAGCGTTAATAAACTGCCTGCCTCCAGCTTTTGCCAACGCAATTTGACCTGCTTCAAGTTTTCATCTTCTTCTAGTATTGGCAAAATTTGGTCTTGAAAAACTGACTCCGTCAAAGATTGTAAATAGATAGAATCTAATGTCTCTTGTTCCAAAGAAACAGGTTTTTGATATTGAGCATCTAACTCTTTAAGCATAGTTGCAAGAGTTTCAACAGCTTGTGTCTCACCTTTGAGAATGACAAGGTTCTTGCTGGGATAGATGATGTTTGGCAAGGCAGATTCTTCCAATAGTTCAGTGGCTTGTTTAAGGATTTCTTGCGCTTCTGTTTGTGGGATATTTTGGAGCTGAATGCTTTTGAGAATGGTAGCAGGAAGGTCTTCAAAATAAACAATATGTTCATCAGAGCTGTATTTCATTTTCCACTGATACTGCTTGGCAAACGTTTGTAAGCCCTGTTGAATAGATTTGAAGTCAAGACTTTCACTGACAAAAACATTGTCAATATTTTGTGTGGCACGAATGATTGTGACGCGACCTTGTTCTTGCATTTCATCTAAAACTTCACCCAATTCAATAGGAGAGATGATTGTTTTTTGATAAGGTTGTTGTGTCCAAAGCGATGATTTTGGTAGGATTGTTGCCTGTTGGTCTTCCCAAATCAAGCCAAGTGAATACTTGCCCAAAATCCAGTAAAAGGCAGTTTCGGCATTAGAACTCCCCCCTTGTAAGTCAAAGGCTTCTTCGGCAAGGCTTGGGTCAACTTTGACGACTTGAGGATTTTGCAAATAGTTTTTGGTGAGTTGAGTCAAGGCATCGTAAAGCGTCAAACTTTCAAAGGCTTCAGCAAAATTGATGTTTGAGGATTTTTTCCACTGGAGCTGGGATTGCGCCAAAGTAGGCAAAGGGAAGCTGATGAGACAAAAAATCAGAATTATCGCATTTCTTGCATTTCTTACATTGCTCATCTTGAAAATTTGTTCTTGAATAAATTGAATGATTCGGGCTAACCCTAGCACTTTTGCATTTTTTCATCAAGCCTAAACCACAGAGTCAGGAATGAGGATAGAGAACTTGACGCCTTTGCTATCAGACAGATTTTCTGCGGTAATCTTTCCTTGATGAGCCTCAATGATTTGTTTGCAAACAGAAAGCCCAACGCCAACGCCCTCTGCCTTACCTTCTGTGGCTAGCACTTGAAACAATGAATGAAAAATGGAATCAGGAATCACATCACCGTCGTCTTCTATTGAGATGACAAGACTTTGCCCTTGCTGGACAAAAGCAACCTTAATTTGCCCCCCTGTCGCATTGAGCTTCTGCCAAGCATTTTTGACCAAGTTGACGATGACTCGCGTCATTTGCTCAATGTCAAGACGCACCTGTAATTTTTCGGGCATGTTGAGCTGAATGTCAATTTGGTCTCTTTGTTTGTCAATGAACCCCAAATTAGCATCTACCTTATGCAGCAATTCTTCCAAATAGTACGGGGCAGGATTGACGTTGCTGTTGCCACTGATGAAGTCCATTAAATTGTTTTTGAGTGCATTCAAAGTGCTGACGACAATCTGCATACGTTGCACGAATGCAAGCACTTTCTGCATTTCATTTGACAATGAAGGTTCTCTACTAAGACTTTTCAAAATTAACTCCACATACGAACTCAATGCCGCATTAGAATTACCCATGTCATGTCCTACTTTGGCAACAGCTTGTCCGATGACAGCAAAACGTTGTTCTTTGCGTTTTGCCACTTCAAGTTCTTCAACAGTTTCTTCAAGTTTATTGACCTGTTCTTTGAGCAGTTTCTGTGTTGAAAGAAACTGTTCCCAAATCTGCTGCAAAATATAAGTGCGTTTTTGAAAAGGGGTTGCAAATTTTTGTTGTAGCACCACAAGGTCTGATGAATCATGTTGACGGCGGTATCTGGTAAATTCTTGGCATAGGTGGTCAATCTCCTTGGTGGTCTGCCCGACCTTGAACCATATCACACACACCACTCCAAATAAGGCAACAGCAAAAGCCACCATGAGGCGACCAATCATGATGATAGAAACAGGATTTTGTGTTGGAATTTGCACCACCACAGCCCCTTTGATTTCAGCTTTCCCAACAGGAATGAGCATAGCGACTTCTGAGTCTCCACTCCATGAAAAAAATTGAGAACGTTTCTTGCCATTTTCTCCAAGTTTCACTTCCCAATTCCTGTAAAGCATACCGACAAATCCAGATTCTTGCTTGTCTATCATCTTATTTAAAGACTCGGTCTTTTCTGCTTCTTCCATTTCCAGAAGGTCTGTCACTTTATTGCCTAATTGACTCAATTGTGTCAGCTGTTTGGTAGAGATCACATGGTCTGAGTCATGGATTCCTACAACTGCAAACGAAAGCAAGAAAGTTCCAAAAAAAACAAGGATGAAGAAGATCAAAAGATTTTTTTTATTGAGCGTCATAATTCTTGAGTTTGTCAGGACAATTTGGTAGAGTATCTAGCTTGTGCCAATCTGTTTGGCATGTTTACTATATCGGATTTGGTGTGAAATAAAAAGGTAACTCATGCGTCTTCGTTTTTCTCGTCTCTTGGTTTGGGTTGTGGTCTGCTTGTTCCTGTGGACAACAGCTTTTGCACAACAAGACAACATAGATGCCCCTAGTGCGACAGGTATGGCACTTGATGGCTTGGTGATACGTCCGCTCAGTCTGGTCGCTACTGTTTTAGGTGGGTCTATTTTTGTTGTCACCCTACCCTTTACAATTTTCTCAAACACAGGAGAAGTTTGGGAGACTCTTGTTGTTGACCCATTTGAATTTACATTCAGACGTCCACTTGGAGAATACGATGATTGGTATCAAAAAGAATAAATTGACCTCAAAGGATCACTTCACTATTTTTTAATTTATGAAAACAATCTTTGGCATTTTTATTTTAGGTTTTTTAAGCGTAGCTTCTCTTTTTGCCAATACGGTGACAGTCAGAGGCAGCGCAGAAATCTATCAAGGCAACATCAATTCTGCAAGAGACCAAGCACTCATCAATGCACAGAGGCAAGCGGTAGAGCAAGGAGTTGGTGCATTGATTGACTCCCGAACGCTTTCAGAAAACTTTCAGATTATCCGAGATGAGATTTACAGCGCCAGCCGTGGGTTCATCACCAGTTATGAAATCGTAGAGGAAGGGCAAGACGCCCAACGCATCACGTACTATGTCACCATCAAGGCAGAAGTCTCTACAAAAAATATTTCTGACAAACTTTCTGCCATGAGACTTTTACACAAAAAAGTAGGCAACAAACGTCTGATGATCATCTACCATAAAAAAGACCCTAAGGCACTCAAGCGAAAGTTTCAAGGAATCCCTACCATCATTTCTGTTCTGCGTCAAGAATTTAACAAATCAGGCTTCCGTGTTTTCAATGAACAAATTTCTGAAGATGTTTACCGAACGATTGAGCTTTCTGCACAAATTGACCGACCTGCAGAACCCCTTTTAGCGATTGCCTTAGAACATCGTGCAGAGATTTTGGTGGCAGTGGAAGTCATTGCAGGCAAACGTGGAAAATTAACAGGTATGTTTAATGCGGTGAAAGCTGACGTCAGGCTCAGCGTTTATGATGTCAGTTCAGGTCGTCAAATTGCTGATTCACTAGGCCAAGAAAAAGAATTGTTTGCAGGGAACGCAGGAGACTTTGATGTGCATCGTGGCTTAAAAACAGCAGGAAGCCGTGCGGCAAAGCAGTCTGCATCAGATGCCATTTTCCAAATTACCGATTATTACGAACAGCTTGGAGACCAAGGATTTGCCTATTTGATGGTTTTTCGTAAGTTTAACCAAGATGAAGAAGATGAAATTTTAGACTATCTGGAAAGCATGCAGGGTTTTAAAAGTTTGAGCGAACTTAAAAACTCACCAGAATACTTAGAAATTGAGCTTTTTTCTGCCACTTCTAAAAGCCGTTTGAGAAGACAAATCAGACGTAGCCTTATCAAAAAAAACATTCCTATCATCTCACAAGAATCAGCAGGCAACCGCCTTGTTTTCCTGCGAGAAAACTGATGCAGACCATTGCCTTTCACACCTTTGGCTGCCGTCTGAATCACTCTGAAACAGACGCCATGATTCAAAGTGTTCTCAACCGAGGATACCAACTTGTTTCTGTTGAATCGCCCGCTGACATCTACGTCATCAACACCTGCACTGTCACGTCGTTGAGCGATGCAAAAAATCGTCAATGGATTCGTTCTTTGCATCGTAAAAATCCAAATGCCATGATTGCCGTCGTTGGTTGTTATTCACAGGTTGCGGCAAAGGTTGTCCAAGAAATAGAGGGGGTGCGTCTTGTGCTTGGCAATGCTGAAAAAATGCAACTTGCCAACTATTTACAGCAATCTCTTCATCGCGAGAAGACTCTTGTTGTTGTTCCTAAAATTTCCAAAACAAACTTCACTCAGCCTGCCATTTCTTTTCCTCACCAAACCACCCGCGCACATCTTAAGGTGCAAGATGGTTGTAACTTCATGTGTTCTTTTTGCATCATTCCTTTTTCAAGGGGTAGAAGCCGTGCAAGAGATTTTCAGGATTTGCTGGCAGAAGCGAAACAGCTGGTCAAACAAGGTGTTCAGGAAGTCGTGCTAACAGGTGTCAACATTGGAGACTACCATGAAGAAGAAAAGACGTTACTTGATGTGCTTGATGTTTTAAATTCTCTTCCCAACCTCAAAAGGCTTCGGATTAGTTCCATTGAACCAACAACAGTGCCTCAAGAACTTTTTGAACGTATGGCTGACAAGCATCATAATCTTGTGCCGTTTTTACACTTACCTTTGCAGTCAGGCTCTGATGACATCTTGACAAAAATGAAAAGACGTTATTCCTCAAAAGAATATCTTGAAGAAGTCCAACTTGCCTTATCTTTGGTACCCCATTTGGGACTTGGAACTGACGTCATGGCAGGCTTTCCAGACGAGACAGAACAACAGTTTGAGCAAACTTTTGATTTGTTACAATCTTTGCCCTTTACTTATTTTCATGTCTTCCCTTTTTCTGAAAGAAGAGGTACACCAGCCGCACGCATGGAAAATCCCGTTCCTGCATCGGTGAAAAAAGAACGGACGTTAAAACTCCGCAACCTCAGCCAAGTCAAGAGAAGCCAGTTTTATGCTCAATTTTTGGGTCAAACGAAACAAGTCCTTTGGGAAAGTCTCAAACCTGACGGAAGCCTTTATGGATATACCGATAACTACATGAAGGTCAAACTCCAACAAGGACACTCTCAAAGTCTTCAAAGGCAAATCAAAGCGACACAATTAGTTAGCATAGAGGGCGAGACACTGATTGGTCAGTTAGTTTGATTTGATGAAACGCAATCAAATCCAAAGCAAGAATTAGAAAAAGCAAATTGAGGGAGTTGGTGTAGAAAGATTGTCTTTCTGATTTCAAAAGATTGTCTTTGATAAAAGACTTGAAAGGAGGTGGTGAGAGTCCCTGATTTTGAGACCCTCACCGATAGGAGTACATCTGGATTTATCCCTGACCTGTTACCAACCCAAGCACAGATTGAGGTACTTGATTGGCTTGTGCTAGCATGGCGGTGCTAGAGGAAAGCAAAATTTGTCCACCTGTGAGTTCTGACATCTCTTCTGCCATGTCAGCATCGCGAATGGTTGACTCTGCTTGGGTCAAGTTTTCTTCTGCAATACGCAAGCTGTTCATGTTGCTTTCCAGTGCATTTTTCTGAAACGACCCCAATTCTGCACGGGCGTCTGAAACCTCATCAATCGCACGGTCAACCAACTTCATCGCATCACGGGCGCCTTGCATCGTTCTGACATCAATATCTTCAAGGCTTTCAAAACCACTGTTATTTTGGAGTCCACGAGCCAGCTTGTTGATTCGTGTTGAGCCAATAGAAAGCTGTGTAAATTGCTTTTCTTGTGGTCCAATTTGAAAATTGATTGAAGACTGATTGACATGCACATAGCCTTCAATGGGTTTAGATGCCACCTCTGCATTGCTTTCTGACACTGTTTCCATTCCCATCAAATTTCCTGATTGGTCAAAAACAGGTTTGACGGTATCACCAAGCGTGCGGGTATATTGAATGCTGAGTCCCTCAATGGTTGTGCCTTCTACTGCATTTAAAAATTGCCCTTCTCCCAGTGCGGTTTCTCCATTGATTGTGCCTTCAACATCTTTACCCGGTACAGAAGACTTGGCAACATTTGCCTCTGGAGAAAGCACTTGAGCAAGAGAACTTGTTGCAGAAAAAGAGGGGTCGTCTCCAAACTCACGATGCCTCAACTTGATCAATCCTTGAGCATTGAGAGACACATCAACTTCAATATTCGCTTCGTTGATTTTTTTCTGAAGTGATCTTGCCACCATGTTTCTGATTTTCACAGATGCTTCCTCAGGCGGGAAAGTTTGTGGGTCAAGTTTGGCATTCTTGATGAGTTTTTGAATCCCTTCTCCCAAATCTCCTTTGCTCGTGTCTAAAACAGCACTTCTTCCTTTTTCAGTGACAATCAACTTGACACCATTTTCAATGTTGTTCAGGTCAATCGCTTGTGTGCCTTCAATATTGGCACGTGTTGCAACTTGAGTGATGTTGACTTTAAAGCCTTCTTCAGGTGAGGTGGCTGTATCAGGAGTTGCTGTCACGAACTCCAAATGCGGACCAACTGCCACACCACTTGCACCATTGCTACCATCTAACAAGTTGTTGGAATTATACATGGTGTTTGCCCCAATTCTGTCAATAGACTCCAACAGATGAGAAATCTCATTTTGGTCTGCCGCTAACATGGCACGGTCATTAATGGCTTCATTTGCTGCATGCACTGCAAGCTGTCTGATATTGATTAGCATGGCGCTGACTTCATTCAAGGCACCTTCTGCGGTTTGCACCATCGTCACAGAGCTTTCTGCATTCTCAAGTGCTTGTTTCATGCTGACCACTTGGCTTCTTAGACGTTCCGATGCAATCAATGTTGCAGGACTATCTGATGCACGGTTAATTTTCAATCCAGAGCTTAGTCGCTCAATGTTTCCTTTGATCCCTTTGTAATTCTCTGTTGTATGTCTCAAAGAATTTAACGAAGAGATGTTGTTTCTAATACTCATTCCCATAATGTACTCCTTCTTTGGTGAATGATTGACTCATAATGGCTTGATTGCCCTTTTGTCTTTGTATCGGCATCGGCTCAAAAATCTTGAACAAAAATTTTTGACTTCGCTCATCTTGAATTTTAAATCTTGTCAATCCTTTCCATAGTTAAGGAGGTCTGGAGTTTTGAAATTGATAGTTAAAAAAGTAGTATTAACATTTTTTTATTGACTTCTAAATTTATAGCTTATAATCTGGAACTAGTTTTTTAATCGTTAGATTTCTGTTCACGTCCGTGGAAATCTGGCTTTCATAAATAGGACGCAATGCTTGAGGAGTTAGATATGAAAAAATCTGGTATAATTGCCGCTGTCTTGATGGGATTTGCTTCAATGACTGCGTTTGGAAACGAGTTGATCTCAAAAGCTCCCAAAGGGGCAGAGGTCTATTTCATCAACCTGAAAGATGGGCAGACAGTGAGTGAAAACTTCAAAGTTCAATTTGGTCTGAAGGGGATGGGAATTGCACCTGCCGGTGTGAATGCGGAAGACACGGGTCATCATCATTTACTGATCAATGTAGATGTCTCAACGGTTAACTTTACAACACCATTGCCAACAACTGAACAAATCAGACATTTTGGTAAGGGTCAAACAGAAGTCATGTTGAAACTTCCCAAAGGAAAGCATACCCTCCAGTTGCTTTTAGGTAACTTCGTCCATATTCCACACAGCAAACCAGTGATGTCTAAAAAAATAAACATCACAGTCAAATAACCTCATCAAGCACTCCAGAGGAGTGCTTCGCTTGGAAACCATATTCAACAACACTCATTTCCCAGTTGAATTGGTGGGCATTTTTCACTGCCGTACGAGCAAAAAACACAGCAGTCTCCCTCCAGAGGTCGCAAAACCTCTTCGCACGCCTCACACTCATAGAAAAACATGCAAGAGTCTTCGGGCATCGTTTCTACTTTTGAATGCTGGCAATGAGGACAAGTCATTTTTGATTCCAGATTGACCATAAAGTTCACCTACGATTTGATAACTATTAGGAAATATCCTAAACCCCATATTTGAACCTGTCAATATTCTAGCTTTTAATGATTCTTTGTTTGGCTTCAATGGACAAATAAAACACCCTTATATCAAGAAAATCCTTATATTGCAAGGCTTTCTAAAGAATAATCTGGATTTTAAACTTAGGGTCTCTAAAGAGGGATACCGAAGCCTTTGTTACAGCTAAACCACTTTGAATTGTGGCTTAGCTATGTTTTCAAACTAATTAGGTTTCAGATATTGCCTTTTTTCAATTCAGCACTGAGGTATTCGGCTTGTCTGATTGCCAAACTAACAATCGTCAGCGTAGGATTTTCAGCGGCTCCTGTGGTGAATTGACTGCCATCGGAGATGAACAAATTGTCAATGTCATGACTCTGCCCCCATTGGTTCACCACGCCATCTCTAGGATTTTTAGACATACGATTTGTTCCTAAATTGTGAGTTGAAGGATAGGGAGGAGTTTCAATGACATCTTTTGCTCCCAACACTTGATAAATGCCGGACCCTGAACGGTAGGCATGATTTCTCATCGCAATATCATTGGGATGGTCGTCAAAGTGAACATTGGGAATAGGCATGTCATACTGATCTTTTTCGGTAGCATGCAAGGTGATTCGGTTGCTTTCTTGTGGCATGTCTTCTCCGACCAACCACATTCCAGCCATATTTTCATAACCGTCCATCAGATGAGCAAAGTAAGCTCCTGATGCTCCGGGATTGAGAAATGCCGCCATGAAAGGCACTCCTAGTGAAAGAGTTTCCATCTCATAACCACCCACAAAACCACGTTTGGTATCTAGCCTAGATTCATCAGTGATGATGCCTGCCATCGTCGTTCCACGGTACATATGAACAGGATTTTCAAAAATGGCATACACCGAACCTGTCATGTGCCTCATGTAGTTTTTCCCAACTTGACCTGATGAATTGGCTAAACCATTTGGGAACATATTAGAAGCAGAATTGAGCAACAGTCTTGGGCTTTCAATAGAATTGGCTGCAACAGAAACTACTTTTGCTTTTTGCAAATGTTGTTTCCCTTGACTGTCCGCATAAATCACTCCATTCACCTTGCCTTGACGATCATGTGTGATTTTTAAAACATGAGCTTCTGAACGCAATTCAAAGTGACCCGTCTTGATTGCTTTGGGAATTTCGGAATAGAGTGTAGACCACTTTGCTCCCATACGGCAGCCTTGAAAACAGAATCCTAATTGACGACAAGCTCCGCGTCCATCTCGTGGCTGAGAGTTTATCGCCATTCTGCCATTATGCACCTTTTTATAGCCCATCTTCTTAGCTCCTGCTTCAAAGACCTTATAATTGTTGCTTTCAGGCAAGGGAGGAATGTTGTGAGTACGCGTAACTCCCATTTTATCTTCAGCACGGGTATAGTATTTTTCCAAGTCTGCCAATTCAATAGGCCAATCCAAAAGATTTGCACCTTTCAAATCGCCATAGTGCGTCCTCGCTTTAAATTCATGTTCTTGGAATCTCAAGCTCGCTCCTGCCCAATGTAAAGTTGACCCACCCACAGTTTTACAAATCCAAGTAGGTAGGTTTGGAAAATCTTGAGCCACTCGCCAAGTTCCAGAAGTAGTACGTTTGTCCAACCAAGCAGTTTTTCCAAACATATCCCATTCATCATTGGCAAAATCAGTACGCCAATTCAAATGCTTTCCTGCTTCCAAACAGATCGTATCAATTCCACGTTCTGCAAGCTCATGGGCTAGAGTTCCACCTCCTGCGCCAGAGCCGATAATCACTACAACATCGCCGTTGTTCAAATCAAATTTTTTCATGGGTTCTCCTTCTGTATTGTGTTAGGGTATTTTCAATTCAACCAAAAAATATCATCAAGCCCACGGTCAATATAACCACCTTTTTCAAAGGAAGAACCTTCGTAACCGAAGTATGACCAAACGCCTTGAATGTTGTAAAAGTAGCCCACAGTATGACCACGAACTGTGCTGTAAAAATCAGTAGGACGTAAGCGATCCATGACCAATTCTTTCTTACGGCTAGTCAAAGTGTTAAAAGGTTTTCCATAAAAGGAATGAGCCGTTTGTATGCCTTGCCCAAGTGTTTTTTGCAATTCAGACTTGCCTTTGGCTTGATCAAAAAGACTTTGAGCCGTTTGTTTGTAATATTTCATTGGCACTTGTGGATGGGGAAACATCTCAAAAATCAATTGAGCTAAAGTTTCCACCTCATCGGTTTTTGCCCAAGCTAGCTGTGGAATCAATGAGCTAGCAGAGAGTCCAACAATGACCTGACCCGAACCTTTGAAAAAAGTCCTCCGGTCAATACGAGTAGTTTGATTTTTCATCATAACTCCTTTAGATGAATTGTTTATCAAGTTTTCAAAAAAAATTGTTCAGTCCCAAAAGAACGTTAAACATAGCGTCCATGCCGTTGCAAAACTTCTGTCTTGTAACCATCAGGGTCTTGCACAAAAAAGAATCTTGCCATCAACTGCCCCTCCCGAAAAAACTCTTTGATTGGTGTAGGTTCTACACCGCAATCTTGAGCTTTTTTAAAAGCCTGCTCTAAGTCTTCTGTGGTGACAGCAAGATGCCCGTAAGCAGTACCTAATTCATAACCCTCAGTGTTATCGTGATTGTGAGTCAATTCTAATTCAAAGTGAGAACTTTCATCACCCAGATACACCAAAGTGAATCCATCAAAGTCAAAACGATCTTTGACTCTAAAGTTCAAGACCTGTTCATAAAACTTGACCGAGTCTTCAAGATTTTTGACCCGAATCATGGAATGAATCATTTTTATCATGTAGAAACCATTGCAAAAAGTTGAAAAATTAAGATACACTCCCCCAAGCCTAACAAAAAAATGAGTGTAATTGATATGTTTACAACATTTTGAATCAAAAGTCAAGCTTTTTAATATTTTAAATCTTATAAAATTGTCCTATCATTGCTAAAACTTCAAAACTCTTTCATTTCAAAAATATGTCTCTTGCTCGCGAAACCTCATCAAAATCAATGCAATCTTACCAAAATTTTGAACAGTCCATTCGTAGTCAAATGGACACAAAACGCGTCTTTTCTGACCCTGTGCATACTTTGGCGTATGGAACAGATGCTTCGCTTTATAGAATCACTCCCCAAATTGTGCTAAAACCGCTCAATCAAAAAGAATTGATGCTCTGTATTAAGACTGCCTTGGAATTTCATTTGCCTTTCACTATCAAGGCAGGTGGAACATCTTTAAGTGGTCAAACCTTGAGTGAATCGGTTTTGATTGCACTAGATTGGGGCTTTAGAAATTATGAGATTTTAGAAGAAGGCAAAGCGATCCGTTTAGAACCCGGTTTGAGAGCCGAATATGTCAATGAGCTGTTAGCTCCTTTAGGGAAGAAAATCGGACCAGACCCTGCTTCTCTTGCTTCAGCGATGATTGGTGGTATTGTCAGCAATAATGCCAGTGGCATGTGTTGTGGAATCACTCAAAATAGCTATCAGACAATCAAGGACGCCAAGTTAGCTTTTGCTGACGGAAGTGTTTTGGATACTGCTGATGCAGACAGCAAGGCATCTTTTCAAAAAACTCATCAACATTTATTAAAAGGATTAGCAGACATTGCGCAAAGGATTGAGAAGAATCAACCATTGAAAGAAAAAATTCAAAGAAAGTATGCCATCAAGAACACGACAGGTTATAGCCTCAATGCTTTTGTTGATTTTGAAGACCCCTTTGAAATTTTGAAACACCTGATTGTAGGAGCAGAAGGAACTCTAGCAGTTTTGTTAGAAGTGATTTTGGAAACAGTAGATGAACCCACTCATAAAGCTAGTGCATTGGTCATTTTTGATTCTGTCAGTACCGCTTGTCTGGCAGCAGAGAAACTCAACACAATCAGAAGCATTGTCAATGCCGCAGAATTGATGGATCGTTCCGCTCTGCGTTCGGCTGAAGACCAACCTATTGCACCTAGTTATTTTAAAACATTACCTGAAGGAGCTTGTGCATTATTGGTGCAAACCGTTTCTAATCAACAAGACACGTTAAACCAACAGATTCAAACTATCACTCAAAACCTTGAAGGTTTGAACCATTTACAACCCATAGAATTTACAAAAGATGCCAAGATTTATGGAAATTACTGGAAAATCAGAAAAGGCATCATGCCTTCTCTTGGTCAGATTAGAAAACTAGGAACAACCTATTTGATTGAAGACATTGCTTTTCCTATTGAATCATTAAATTCTGGCGTAGAACAACTACAAGATTTGTTTGTCAAGCATCGCTATAACAATGGAATCGTCATTGGTCATGTGCTAGATGGGAATGTCCATTTTGTCATTTGTCAAGATTTCACCATTGCTAGTGAAATAGAACGTTATGAAGCCTTCATAAAAGATGTAGTTGCAATGACTCTTAAACTGAATGGTTCTCTCAAAGCCGAGCATTCAACAGGTCGCAATATGGCAGGTTTTGTGGAACAAGAATGGGGAAAAGAAGCATATCAGTTGATGAAAGAAGTCAAGGCACTTTTTGATCCTGACAATCTCATCAATCCGGGTGTCATCTTGAATGATGACCAAAAAGTCCATCTCAAGAATTTTAAGGAAATGCCCACCACCCACGATTTGATTGATAAATGTATTGAATGTGGTTTTTGTGAGCGGGTTTGTCCTTCACAACAACTAACCTTCACACCTAGACAAAGAATTGTAATCAATCGTTACCTAGAAGATTTTAAGGCAAAGTACAGCCCAGAAGCATTCAAAAAGCTAGATGCAGTCTATCAGTATGATGGCAATGCCACTTGTGCGACTTGCGGACTTTGTGAGACGGTCTGCCCAGTTTCTATTGACACAGGAAAATTGATCAAAGTTCTCAAAAAACAACGTCATTCTTCAACACAACACAAAATAGCAAAACTGATTGCCAGAAATTTTAGTTCTGTGCTTTTTGGAGCAAAGGTAGGTCTTAAAACAATAGACTTGGTTTCTAGTGTCATAGGAAAGCGAAATTTGAAAGCACTGACTCAAAAAAGCCATCAACATTTAGGATCACCCGTTTTTTTGCAATACACTCCCAGTAGCAGGATTCAACCTTTCAAAACTCCCAAAATTTCTGCTTCACTTCACACACAAAAAGTCGTTTATTTTCCCAGTTGTCTTTCTCGGCTCTTTGCTCCTACAAGTTATCATCAAGACCAAAGAACCTTACCAGAGGTGATGCACTCTCTTTTTGAAAAAGCAAATTATGAGGTCGTTTATCCTGAAAATACAAAATCGCTTTGTTGTGGTATGGCTTTTTCTTCAAAGGGATTTGATGAGGCTGCATCAATCAAATATCAAGAACTGGAACAGGCTCTTTTAGTGGCTTCCAATCAGGGTGTTTATCCAATCTGCGTTGATATTAGCCCTTGCACTTATACCATGTTGAACACTTTGGACAGCCGCTTGAACATCTATGACGCAGTTAAATTTGCTAGGAAATTCCTTCTTGACAAGTTTCAAATCACTAAGAGACAAACGAAGGTGGCTCTTCACAATGTATGCAGTGGTCAAAAGCTAGGAATCGGTCAAGACTTACGACATATTGCCCAGCTTTGTGCAAGCGAAATTGTTGAACCTAAAGAAGTAACGTGTTGTGGTTTTGCGGGAGACAAAGGCTTCTTCAATCCTGAATTGAATGAGCAAGCTCTTATCAATCTCAAAGGTGAAGTCCAAACGTGTCAAGAAGGATTTTCTAACAGTATTTCATGTGAAATTGGATTAAGCGAACAAAGCGGGATTCCTTATTTTTCTATCCTTTATCTGCTTGACCGCTGTTCTCAAGCTAAGAACGCTTAAGCGCTCAAAACAATGTCTCAACCATTTAAGCTTGACCGCTGTTCTCAAGCTAAGAACACTTAAGCTAAAACCATACTTCTTCACATCAAAAGTTTCTTGAGGTTTTAAAAGTTTTTTCATTGTTGATTTGTTACAGGTATTGTTACAACGTCTTGATTTATAGAAAGGGACTTATCTCCTTCAAGTTTATTGAGAGAAAACAAACTTTTGGTCAATTCTGATGATTCATATGCCTATTATGGATTGAAAGATTCTATTGAATGGGAACACAAGATTTCAAATTCAAAAGAGAAACCAGACGCTATTGATAATTTAGTCAAAGATTGTAAAAAGCGTAACTTATTCAAAGCAAATAAAAACATCTTTGAACTATACGAAAGAGACTATAAAATTCTGAAAATTTTTTTAAAATTATTTGAAATTATGTTTGAAAAAATATAAATAAAAAGGCTTACTTGATGCTAAAAAAGATGATTTAGGTTTTGAGATTTAAAGATAAAAATTAAGTAACATAATTTTATGGAAACTGATTTTTTACTGTTAGCTTATTTTGAAAAAATTTGAAAATGCAAAAATTTCTCTATTATAATTTCACCCCATATCTTATCTACAACAGTAGAAATTAAATAGGTCTATTAGACTAACTTTAAATAAAGGTAAAAACTATATCTACAACAGTAGAAATTAAATAAGTCTATTAGACAAAAGAGTCATCTGTATCATCATCCCAATCTACAACAGTAGAAATTAAATAAGTCTATTAGACCATAGTGGCTTACGCCTTCTTTGATTTATCTACAACAGTAGAAATTAAATAAGTCTATTAGACTAGATATATGTCAATGTCTTCTGTATATCTACAACAGTAGAAATTAAATAAGTCTATTAGACTCGAAAAATCAAAAACATTTCAGGAATATCTACAACAGTAGAAATTAAATAAGTCTATTAGACCTTGATTTTGTTTAATCTGTTAAACGATCTACAACAGTAGAAATTAAATAAGTCTATTAGACAAAAGAGTCATCTGTATCATCATCCCAATCTACAACAGTAGAAATTAAATAAGTCTATTAGACCATAGTGGCTTACGCCTTCTTTGATTTATCTACAACAGTAGAAATTAAATAAGTCTATTAGACTAGATATATGTCAATGTCTTCTGTATATCTACAACAGTAGAAATTAAATAAGTCTATTAGACTCGAAAAATCAAAAACATTTCAGGAATATCTACAACAGTAGAAATTAAATAAGTCTATTAGACCTTGATTTTGTTTAATCTGTTAAACGATCTACAACAGTAGAAATTAAATAAGTCTATTAGACACGACTTTACTCTCACTATTCAGTGCAATCTACAACAGTAGAAATTAAATAAGTCTATTAGACTCTCATCAACAGGCAGGCATGATGGCATCTACAACAGTAGAAATTAAATAAGTCTATTAGACGTGGGTATGATGGGGGCTGGGTAGCTATATCTACAACAGTAGAAATTAAATAAGTCTATTAGACATTAGCGGGTTGATGATATACATATTTATCTACAACAGTAGAAATTAAATAAGTCTATTAGACCAATAGATCGTTTTAGGGTTGAGTACTATCTACAACAGTAGAAATTAAATAAGTCTATTAGACAAGTTTAGCGAGAGTGCAAAGATCACATCTACAACAGTAGAAATTAAATAAGTCTATTAGACGCTATCGGGTTGGTGTTGGACGGGGTAGATCTACAACAGTAGAAATTAAATAAGTCTATTAGACGGGGGATGAATCCCCCAGACCCCCCACTATCTACAACAGTAGAAATTAAATAAGTCTATTAGACATTTTAAGATTACTGGTTTGGACGTGATCTACAACAGTAGAAATTAAATAAGTCTATTAGACGGTCAAGTAACTATTTTCCTGACTTCTATCTACAACAGTAGAAATTAAATAAGTCTATTAGACGGTCAAGTAACTATTTTCCTGACTTCTATCTACAACAGTAGAAATTAAATAAGTCTATTAGACTTCTAAGTCTTGAAGGTTTTTATAGATATCTACAACAGTAGAAATTAAATAAGTCTATTAGACGCTCAAAACCAAAAGACTCATACCACATCTACAACAGTAGAAATTAAATAAGTCTATTAGACTTTGAATATTATTAAAAGGCGGACTATATCTACAACAGTAGAAATTAAATAAGTCTATTAGACAATATGTATGATGTAAAACTAGTGTTATCTACAACAGTAGAAATTAAATAAGTCTATTAGACAAAAACTATATTACTAGGTTGGAGCTGTTATCTACAACAGTAGAAATTAAATAAGTCTATTAGACTCGTTTAGTTTTTCTTTCATGTTTACCTATCTACAACAGTAGAAATTAAATAAGTCTATTAGACGACTTGAAAAGAATATAAGATAAGTATCTACAACAGTAGAAATTAAATAAGTCTATTAGACCCTTAAATTTTGACGCATCTAGGTTTATCTACAACAGTAGAAATTAAATAAGTCTATTAGACAGGCAAATCCTGCATTGTTTACACCAAATCTACAACAGTAGAAATTAAATAAGTCTATTAGACATCAAAATTTAAAGGCGTAGGTCTGTATCTACAACAGTAGAAATTAAATAAGTCTATTAGACGACGGTATTAGAGTAGAATACCTCATATCTACAACAGTAGAAATTAAATAAGTCTATTAGACAAATTAGTCCTTTCTTTTTCTGTGAAATCTACAACAGTAGAAATTAAATAAGTCTATTAGACACGAATATTGCAATTTATGCACTATGATCTACAACAGTAGAAATTAAATAAGTCTATTAGACGCAGATGAATCAACGGCAAACTGTCATTTATCTACAACAGTAGAAATTAAATAAGTCTATTAGACATTAACATCATTAGTCTCAATATTTGATCTACAACAGTAGAAATTAAATAAGTCTATTAGACTTTATCAAGAGCGAGAAAAAGCTGAAGCATCTACAACAGTAGAAATTAAATAAGTCTATTAGACAACATTGAATCAGTCAATCCGATTCAAATCTACAACAGTAGAAATTAAATAAGTCTATTAGACATGATTTTAACAACCATAAAACTAAAGGATCTACAACAGTAGAAATTAAATAAGTCTATTAGACCATCATCTAATGAAAGACACAGATGATATCTACAACAGTAGAAATTAAATAAGTCTATTAGACTTACTTTTCCAGCTTTCAGAGAATCCATCTACAACAGTAGAAATTAAATAAGTCTATTAGACGATTCACTGCCTGAAGTCCCAATTAATCTACAACAGTAGAAATTAAATAAGTCTATTAGACAAGGAGAACAACATGTTTCATTTTTTATCTACAACAGTAGAAATTAAATAAGTCTATTAGACAAAATTTAAACTAAAGGAAACAAAATATCTACAACAGTAGAAATTAAATAAGTCTATTAGACTTTTTTGACAAATTGAAAACTAATCTGTATCTACAACAGTAGAAATTAAATAAGTCTATTAGACAGATAACATGCCTGCAACCCGCATATCTTGGTGAAAAAACAAAGACAAAAGTGCGAATTTTGAGCGATTTCTGCCATTAAGACCGAGGTTTGCAATTTTTCAAGAAAGAAGCGATCCATCAGCGGTATCACTCCTCACTTCGCACCCCACACATTGACAACAGTCAAGACCCAAAGAAGGCTTTTAAAAGTGCGACCAAAATTGCCTAAAAAAGCACGATAGACTTTAGCCTAATAGACAAGTCAGCCATTCTAAACGTTCTTATCTCACAAGTCAAGAGATCATTATCAAATCAGACTCATCATTTTTGGCATAACCAAAACGTGTGATTTTGCATTGTTGGCTTAAATTAAAAATGATGATGCTGTCTGACTGGCTAAACGATTTGCTAAAGTCTGTCTCTATCTGCGTTTCAATCAAGTCCAAAATTCGTTTGCTATTTTCAATCTCAAAGACTGAATATTGCAGACGGTAGCCAAATTTTTTAAGAAACTCTGAGAACCTTGTCCGCAAAGGTGTCTCTGAAATATCATACGTCACAATCAACATGTCATACCTCCTCTATTGAATTTGCTTGGTTTCATTCTTTGCCTGACGCCTCATGCTAAAAACAGGGTAGTCCGCAATGGGCTTGTCCCTCATAAAAGAACGATAATAACTTTGCATATACAAAAACATCTCTATCTTATACTCCAGCAAAACCTCCATATAAAGTTGAGTGTAAGGCTTGGCGTCTTTGCCAAAAAGTTTATATTGATTGTTGATGACCTTAAAATCTTCTTCTTTCACTTGTCCCAGCTGATACGCCTTGCGTGTCCTGTAATCAATCAAAGGACGGAACGGCTCTATCAAATCACAAACCAACGCCTTGCGTTGAAAAAACTCTTTGTGATACACACCACGATACAAATCAAACCCGTAAATCTGCAAAAGAGCCTCAATCAAGTTAAACAACAAAGTATAGCCAATATCCAGCAAACAATTAATAGAATCTGCCTTCACTCTGCTTGACACGGAATCCATCGTCAACATAGCACAGATTCCTACATGACTGGATTCTTGCTTTCGCAGGAATGACAAAAAAACGAGCCTACAACGAAGAAAAGAAAAAGGGAAGATTGAGAAAAGAAGAGATTGCAGGTCAAGCCTGCAAACGCCCTCCGTCATTCCTTGCTTGAACGGAATCTCAAAAAACAAGAGTGAGATTGCGGGTCAAGCCCGCAATGACGAAAAGATAAGCCTGCACCTTCTAAGTCATTCCGTGCCTGACACGGAATCTATCACCAAACCAAGCATAGATTCGGAGCTTTCGCAGGAATGACAACTATTGTCATTCGGTGCCTGACACGGAATCTCAAAAACGAGTGAAAACAGAATGAAACGAAGGGAGATTGCGGGTCAAGGTGAGCAATGACGGGGGAGTGAGGAAAAAGTGAGGAATCAGGCTTTCCAGAATGGCTTTATTCTTTGCAGTTGGGAGGGGTTGATGAATTGAAGACTGAATATTTTTGCATCTCTTCCCAGTTCATCCAATGTATGTCATCAGCAGGTGCTGCGTCTAAAGTGAACCAATAAAAATCTTCAGAGATTCCTATCTTTTTGTAATAGTCAAGAAATAGTTGGTGAGATTCATCATCTTTGGGAATGTCTTTGGCAAAAATCCAGTTGCCGTCATCGTCTTGTCCTGCCCAAGAATGTACACCTACTTTTGCTCCTTTTTCAACACTCCTTTGAACCCCTGCCAAAAAGAAGTCTGTCCCACCAGAAGAAATCTCGGCATGTGCAGGTAAATGTGTGTTGAACCCTTTGCTACGAATGTAATCAGCAGCCTCAAGATTGGCATCGTCATCTAATGACCCGGGTACGTCAAGCATGATGATGGTATGAACTTGAGGGGCGTCTTTTTTGAGTGCTTTCAGTTTGTCCAAGATCTGACTATCAATCACGCCAGACATTTCTGCACATTGCCCTTTGACAGTGAATTGGATCTTCTCATAATCTTGGTTTAAAGGGTCATAGGTCAGTGTGCAAGACAAAGTTGCCATTGAAGGGATAATTGATAACAAACGTTTGAGGGGTAAAAGTAGTGTTTTGAATTTCATACGATTAAAATGTGAGAGTCCAGTTGATGAGTTGAAATTTTTGAGTCTGCCGTATTCTGGTTTGCCTTGCATAAAAGTCTCTGGTAAGTTCCTTACCATCTTTTGCAGTATCAAAAGCCTCCTGACGTTCTTCATACATCTTAGCACGATAATAATTGAGAATAAAGTTCCACCAGCCGTGCAAAGCCACAGCAGATTTTAAATCATATTCCTGCTCGTTAGGTTGGTAAATATATCCGAAATAGACACCAATCAAGGCGGCACCAATTTTGTCCTGTGTGTTGTGTGTCTGATGGGCAAGCCCAAAAACAACGTTTGACGTCCAGATAGCAACATGCCGATTGCCAGACCAATCAAACAGAGACTTTTGCAGTCCACCTCTAAAAAGGGCTTCTTCACCAAAACCATTGGCAATCAATGAGCTGAACACCTGCCCTTGTAAATATTCTTCACGGGTTGCACCACCTCCTAAGTGGAGGTATTCATCGCTGTTCATGCCTGAATAAATGACAACCGCCAGCCCCGTCCAAACCATCCAGTTGTCATACCAATGCCCTATATCAAAAGGAGAAGCAATGACATCATAAACCTCTGGGCTGTTTTGGCAGTCGTGGGCATAAATATCCCAGCCTGTTCCCCAACCTATTTTGACGTCAAAGTTGTCATAAGCGTCAAAATTCATGGTAGAACGATTCAAGAAGCCATGCGTTCTTCCGGGATTTTCATCATCACCAGTCTCTTGGTATTCCAAACTCAAGATGTCTTCTTGAAAGTCATCGTTCTCTTGTAACTCACTTTTTTTGACTTTTGCTACCCAACGAGCAGAGCCAAAGACTGCCACCTTATCCCATTGTCCCGTGTAAAGATAACCGACTCCTGGGATAAAAACCTCTACCACTGCAGCAGAAAAACACTCTACTTTCCCATATTCAGCCGCATCGGTTGTCTGTTTCAAAAGACCATTGAGAAAGAACAGAAAGGTCAAGAATTGGAGACATTTGAACAGCATCTCAAACAGTTTTTTCTTTGGCTTAAAGGGTCATAGCTCAGTGTGCAAGACAAAGTTGCCATTGAAGAGATGACAGACAACAGTTGTTTAAAGGGTAAAAATAATGTTTTGAGTTTCATACGATTAAAATGTGAGAGTCCAGTTGATGAATTGAAACTTTTGAGTCTGACGGATTTTGGTTTGCCTTGCATAAAAGTCTCTGGTGAGTTCCTTACCATCTTTTGCAGTATCAAAAGCCTCCTGACGTTCTTCGTACATCTTAGCACGGTAAGAATAGAGGATAAAGCTCCACCAGCTGTGCAGTGCCACAGCAGATTTTAAGTCATGTTCTTGGTCACTAGGCTGGTAAACATATCCGAAATAGACACCCACTAAAGCGTTACCCAATCTATTTTGCATGCCGTATTGATGGTCAAGAAGCATGAAAAGAAAGTTTGACGCCCAAATGCCAATATGCCTATTACCAAAAAAATCGGACATGCCTTTTTGAATCCTGCCCCTCAAAAGAGCTTCTTCACCAAAACCATTGGCAACTGAGCTAAACGTTTGCCCTTGCAAATAGTCTTGGAGGGTTGCACCACTTCCTAAATGGAGATATTCATCATTGTTCATACCTACATAAACGGCAACAGCCAGTCCCGTCCAGACCATCCAGTTGCTATACCAATGCTTGACATCAAAAGGAGAGGCAATAACACCATAAACCTCTGGGCTGTTTTGGCAGTCGTGGGCATAAATATCCCAGCCTGTTCCCCAACCCATCTTGGCGTCAAAGTTATCGTAAGCGTGAAAGTCCATAGTAGAACGATTGAAAAAGTAATGTGTTCTTCCGGGATTTTCATCATCATCAGTCTCTTGGTGTTCTAAATATTCAATGTACTTATTCTCAACGTTCTTTTGGAAGTCATCTTTTGCTTGTAACTCACTTTTTTTGAGTCTTGCTAACCAACGGACAGAGCCAAAGACTGCCACTTTATCCCATTGCCTCGTGTAAAGATAACCTGCCCCTGGAACATAACCCTCTGCCAATGCAACAGTAAAACACTCCAGCCCTCCATACTCAGTAGCATCGGCTGTCTGTTTCAAAAAAAGATGAAAAAGGAAAAGGAAGGTAAGGAATTGGAGACATTTGAACAGCATCTCAAGCAATCCTTTGAACACTGTTGCTTACAACGTGTCAGGTTCAGGAAGAAAGCCCCCTGACTGCATCGCCCAAAGTTTTGCATAGATTCCGTCAGTTTTTTGAAGGAGTTCTTGATGCGACCCCATTTCTACAATTTGTCCTTGATCCATGACAACCAATTTGTCCATCAATAACAAAGTGCTTAACCGATGCGCAATCATCAAAACAGTCTTACCTTGTATGATAGAAGACAGAGCTTGTTGAATGGCATACTCACTTTCGCTATCAAGAGCAGAGGTTGCCTCGTCCATCAAAAGGATTGTGGCATTTTTAAGAATGGAACGTGCAATGTTAAGCCTTTGTTTTTGTCCGCCTGACAGTTTGACGCCCCGTTCGCCAACTCTTGCATCGTAGCCTTTGTTTCCACGATGGTCTAGCAGTTCCATGATAAATTCATGTGCAAAGGCTTGTTTTGCCGCATCAATGATTTCATCATCACTCACATCGCTTCTTCCGTAAGCAATGTTGTCTTTGACACTCCGATTGAATAGGTAGCTTTCTTGCGTGATGATGCTGATATGAGAACGTAGATGATTTTGTTTGAGGTGAGCAATGTCTTGGTTTGCTACCAAAATCTGACCTGAATCAATGTCGTAAGAACGTAAAATGAGATTGATGAGTGTTGTTTTCCCTGCACCACTTGACCCAACCAAACCAACTTTTTCCCCCGCTTTGATTGTCAGATGAAAATCCTTCAAAACAGGTTCACTGGCTTGGTGATAAGCAAAACAGACGTTTTGAAATTCAATAGATGCCGTTTGTGGAGTGATAAGCAAGTCTTTGGCATGAGGTTCATCTTGCACGGTGTGTGGAACAAGCAAGGTGTGAACGCCATCTTCTATCGTGCCAACTGTTTCTGACAAGCGAGAGGCTTCAAACATCAATCTTCTGGACTGCATGACTGATTGTAAAATCATAGGAAGAGTCATGGCTAAACTTTCAATGCCCACGATTTGTTGATACTCAATCAACCAGTATCCAACAGCCACGGTGGCAGTCAATAAAAAGGTATTCAAGACATTGACGAGGGTGCTGATAGACCACATGACAGACATCGTTCTAAAGTTGGCATGACTCTGGTTTTCTAACAAGCGAATCATGCGGCTTTCTTCAAAGTCCCCGCGATTGAAATATTTGGTGGCAATGATGTTAGAAAAGCTATCTACGACATGTCCTCTTAAAATGCTGGTGCTTTCTGCTTGTTCTTTGGCACGCCGACGCAACTTAGAAGAAAGCCACTTGATGACGATGATAAACCCAATTCCCCAAAGAAGAGGAGCGACTGCAAAAGCCATGTGTACTCTCTGCATGAACCAGATGTTGGTGATGAAAAACGTGCCAATGTATAAAAAGACGTTCACCACGGTCAAAATAAATTCACGCACAGAATTGGCAGTTTGATTGACTTTGGTAGAAAGCCTGCCAGAAAAGTCATTTTGGAAATAAGCAATGCTGTGTTTGCAAGTATGCCAGTAAAGTTGACGGAAGATGCGATTGCTCATGTAAGGTCTAAAAACCAAAAGATTGGTCACGTCAGATAAGAAGTGAAAGCAAAGCCAACCGAGCATGACACCTACCCCTAAAACAATCATTGCCAATGTGTATTGACCATCTTGCACCAATTCCCCCACATACCAAAACAAAGTGCTATTGGTGATGGCTAAGCCACCATATAGAAAGACCATCGCCAACAAAAGTGCTTTAAATTGGCAAGTGTAATACCAAATGAATGTCCATAATGTGTTAGGAATATCGGAGGAAGGGCGGGATTGGAAGATGTCAGTTTGAAAAAACTGCCTGACAGGACGGAAAAAATTTGACTCTAAATTCATAAATGCTCATATTGAATGAGAATGAGCGACAGACCTTTAACCCAATCAGTCTTTGGCATCAGGGAGTTTGATGCGATTGATGACATACTGTTGCCCAATGGACAAAATGTTACTTGTGACCCAATAAAGCGTGAGTCCTGCAGGAAAGCCAAAAGTGAAGACGGTAAAAATCAAAGGGAACAGCCGCATCATCTTCACTTGCATCGGATCCATCATGCCTGTTGGGGTCATACGTTGAATAAAATACATGCTGACTCCCATCGCCACAGGAAGCACACCAAAGCCATCAGGGGCAGACAAATCGTGCATCCATAAGAAAAATGGCTCATGTCTCAATTCTACTGCACTAGACAACGCACTATACAACCCAAAAAAGATTGGGATTTGCAAAAGCATTGGTAAACAGCCACTGACAGGATTCACCTTGTTTCGTTTAAAAAGGCTCATCATCTCTGTATTCAGCTTTTCTTTTTTATCTTTGTAGCGGTCTCTTAATTTGGTGATTTTGGGTTGAAGCTGTTGCATACGTTTCATGTTTTTTGAACCACGATAGGTAATAGGAAACAGCACCACTCTCACAATCACAGTCAATAAAATAATCGCAATACCGTAGTTATGAACATAAGACTCAATCCAAAGAAGCAACTGAAGCAAAGGCATTGCCACCACTTCAAGCGTCAAATCCATTGAAAGCTCTAGCTTGTCTCCAAAACTTTGCATGTCATCTTGGTTCTTTGGTCCATAATACAGCAGAAACTTTGCCTCTACCATTTTGTTGGGTTGAATGATGACAGCAGGCAAATTAGCACCGACATAGGCTTCTGTTTCGCTGACTAACCGACCCGATGAAGATTTTGCAGAAAATACCCCCCCCTCAATAGGACTCAATGCTTTGGCAACAGAAATGAAGTATTGGTCAGTCAACCCAAACCACTTTGCTTGCAGTGGCACTGCAAAATCATTGACGACTAACTCATCAAAATCTGTGGTTTCTACCTCTTCCATGAGATACATAGGACCAATGTGCGTGTAACCAATGGGGCGGTTTTTAGCAAGTTCAGGGATTCTGCCCTCTCCTAATTGTAAGCGGATTTGAGTTGGACGGGCTTGTTCTGAACGATTGATCACTGCAACGTCATAATTCAGAATAAAATTGTCTGCTGAAAAAGTGAGGGTTTTCATCACTTGCAAACCACGATGCACAGGAGAGGTCAATACAACTTGTTTGGGAAAATCTGAAGTTTTTAGCTCATCAGTAGAGGTATTGCTATAAAAAGGCAGTGCATTAAATTCTCTTGTCAGTTCAGGAGAGTCTGGGAAAATCACGCCTAAAGTTGGAATGTCAAAATGCTTTTTGACCATTTCCACACGATTTTGTGAAGTCTGAAAGTCAGGAGAAGATTGACCAAACACCCACTCAAGTTGTGGAATCCAATTTGCTAATCCTGTATTTTTTTTGAAATGTTCATAATTTTTTAAAAGCAAACTGGAAAGCACACCACCTTGGGAAGACAAAGTCGCAATGTATTGCTCAGTTTCAATCGTAATGTTTTCTGCTTGATTTGAGGATAAATTTAAGTTCGGTAAGGGTGCAGTTTCTGAAGTTGTTGGCAGTGCCTGCTGGGGTGTAGGTTGGGTTGAGGCAGTCTGGTTTTGGGTGCTTTGCTGTGGTGTTGGGGCAGTCGGAACAGGGGGTGGTGGGGGAAATAACCAGCTCCAACCAACAATGACCAAAACAGATAAAACGATTGCTAAAAGTGAGTTTTTTTCCATAGATGATTTTTAGAGAGTCAAAAAGCGTTCAGTTTGTCAAAAAGCCATAAAATTTGTCGCTCTACAAAATGCAACGTCAAGGCAAACGTCGGCTTTTTTTTAATAAAGACGCAAATATCGTAGCTCTGTTGTAAACGGTGCTGATTCAAACGGATAGCTTCCCTGATGAGTCTTTTGAAGCGGTTGCGCTGAGGAGAGTTTCCCGATGCTTTGCTGGCTGTGATTAAAAAACGGCTGTGAGGGTGTTGAGTCAAACGGCATTTGGCTGAAAAACAACCTAAACGAAAAAACGACCCGTTTTGAAAAAGCAGGCTAATGGCTTGCTTGTCTGACAGTCTTAAACATCTAGGGAATGTGGAAGAGGGCATCAAACTGTCAGACGTTTTCTTCCTTTAGCACGGCGGCGGCGAATAATGGCTCTTCCAAAACGTGTTGCCATACGCGCACGGAATCCGTGCTTCTTTTTTCTTCTACGGTTATTTGGTTGATAAGTGCGTTTCATGTTGAACTCGGAAAATTAAGCAAAAACTTCCATTCTCTCATGTGAGAGAAATTTTTTCAAACAGAAACTTGGGGCCAAATAGCAGGGGCAAATTTTTTGAGACGTGTCCGATGTTCTTGTTCTTTTTCAACGAAGTTTGCATTCAAGCGAATAGAGTAATGATTTTCAGTCATTCCAACAGTGCCTGAAAACGATGCTTGTTGAGCAACCTTGACAGTCGCTTGGTCTCCTACTGCAGAATAAACAGGCAAGACGTCTCCCACTTTCAGATAGGAAGCGTTGCCTTTTTTCGGCAAAACAGCATATCCAAGTTCTGCGTGAATGGGGTACTGACAGTTTTCAAGAAGATGTTCTAACCTCGCACGGTGTTCATTTTGTTTTTGATGAATGGACAAGCTGGGTAATAAACGGCACGAGTCTAATTTTAAAGTAGAATCCAAGGCAGAATAAGGTGAGCAAAATTCAATCAAAGTTTTTGAATGCTCAAACTCCAAGACCAGAATGAAACGCAAGCAGTGTTCAAAAGGCAACATGATTTTTGCACGTTTGGTCGTCTTTTGAACAGAGATGTGAAGAGTGCTGATGCCATACCACGAATTTTGAAAATCAAGCAGAAGCGACCCGACAAATCGCAACACTTTTGAATGGGAGTTGAGAACATTGACGAGCTGATGTTCTATGTGAAACAAGGCTTTAGCAGAGTTGTTCAATTCCAGTAGATAAGTCAGACTTGGTTCAGAATGGTCTCCTAAATAATCTGCAAATCTTTGATGAGCTACGGGAAACGCAGAGACATCACATGCCAGCCCCGTTTGTTGATAAACAGTATTTTCAGCAAACTGTCCCCAACGTTTGGCGATGACATCAAGGATTGGAAATTTGCCAACAGTGATTTGGGATTGTGCCAGTTGGAACGGCTCTACGGACTGAAATTTTTGATTGGACAACATTGGTTTACCCTGCGTTTAAACCGATGACACGCACCCCAAGCCTGTCATTATTAATCAAGACCACTTCACCATGAGCAAGAACTTGTCCGTTCAAGGTTAAATCTACTGCATCTCCTGCCTCCTTGTCTAAAAGAATGACGCTTCCATAAGAAAGGTCTGCAATCTCATTGCCTTTCAAGGTGGCTTTGCCTACTTCTATGGAAATCTCGTGTTCCAAACTCATCAAAAGTTCTGGGGCAATTTTTTGTTCAGACCGCTCTTCAACTTCGGCAGTTGCAAGCCCTAAGCCTGGTGTTGGGTCAATGGTAGCGGGTTCATCTAGTTCCTCAGGAATCAAAGAAAGGTCATCAAGGTCAAGGTCATTTGCACTGACTTCTTCAAAAGGACTATCTAAGTCTAACAAACCACCTTCTTGTACGACGCTAAAAACGTCTTCTTCCAAAGGTTCATCTTGAAAACCCAACGACTCACTATCTTCCAAAGGTTCATCTTGAAAACCCAACGACTCACTATCTTCCAAAAACTCATCTGCAACTTCTTCATTTGAAAGAAGAAGCGTTGATTCGTCATCAGCTAAAGACAAATCTCCCAATTCTTCTAAACTTTCTACTTCTATACCTTGCTCTAATTCGTCAGCTTCTCCTGCCAAATCAAACTGCAAAGGTTCTTGGTCTTCCTCTGAAAGCTCCATCACTTGATCGTCAGACACAAACTCATCTTCTACACTTGCATCAAGCTCTGTCTCCATTGAAAACTCATCTTCTTGTATAGAAGATTCGGCATCCATTGAAAACTCATCAACACCTTCCTCATCATTCAGAGCAAAGTCATCTTCAAAATCTCCAATTTCGTCTTGTGCAGAAAGCTCTGGTTCAGCACCAACGTCTTCCATATCGCCACTTTCCAAGTCATCAAGCGACAACCCATCATCAAAAGACCCTAAATCTTCTTCCAAATCTTCTCCTAAACCAAAAGGCTCTGGTTCTAAGCCTTCATCATCAGAGTCTGTTGCTTCTTGAAAGTCAAGGTCATCAACACTGAAACCAGTCTCATCAGAGTCTTCAAAGTTAAAATCTTCTCCTGCAAGGGCATCGTCTCCTGAATCATCAAGAGAAAAGTCATCATCTCCCAACCCATCAAAATCAGCATCTAAATCCAATGAGTCTAAGTCTAAGTCTTTGTCTTCTTGTGCCATCTTATTTTCTCCATTTTTCTCTGTGAAATAGCTTTTAAAAGCCCCTTATGCTAGAATCAGTCCATTCTGAAAGACTTCCTTAAAAATTTTTATAAAAAGTGTCTTATGGATCATCGCTATCACCCTGAATGGGACACGATTTCTAAACTCATCAGAGAAAAATTTGGGTGGAAGTGTGCGAGGTGTGCCTCAAGCGATTTGTTGCAAACGCATCACATAGACGGCAACCCCAAGAATAATCATGAAGAAAATTTGATTCCGCTTTGTGCAACATGTCATCTGCAAATTGAAAAAGAATCAAGTGTGCAAGACACAAGACAGCAAGAAATTTTCCCAGAAAGTAACTACAAACGAGCCATTCAGAAAATTCGTCAAGATGCCTTGATGAAGGAACAAGGAAAGTCAGGGTGTTGAGTCATCTGGAAAAAGAAGACCGATTCATCAATCAATAATTAATCCATCAACTCCAAAATTGTTGTTCTAACAAAGTCGTGCCTTCGTATTGAAACTTTCCAAAAAACAGGGATTCTTCAAAAACTTTTTTGGTGAAAAGATAATCTCCCTCCCACATAGGAAGTTGCTCCAGTTTGTCAAGATCAATCCAACAAACTTGACCTTCTGATGAAGATTGAAGCCTGCCCCTAAATTTTGAAGAATGAAACACAAAGACATGCCATAAATCGCCAAAAGGAGACTTGCCGTGTTCATCAGGAAAGGTCAGAATGCCTTTTAATGTCATAGACAACACATGCAAGCCTGTTTCTTCTTGTACTTCACGAATGGCAGCCTCGTAAGGAGACTCGTGAGGTTCTACCTTGCCACCGGGTGCAAGCCAAAGTCCTTGATGTTCGTCATCTTTTTGACGATGCAGGAGCAACGTTTGATTTTGGTGTTCCAAATAAGTTAATGTTCCAAGTTTCATAGTGTTGTTTGATTTTTAGGATAAAGACGGCTGAGCAAAAGATAGGGAATGAATCCTAAAAGATAAATGCTGACCTGTGTTGCCACAAATAAGTTAAAGACATCTGCACCGCCACGACTGCCTGCCAGTGAATAAAGTGTCTCAAATGCAATATGCCCAACCCCAATTCCAGCAGGGGCAATGGGAAGACTAATAGTAATCAGTCCCAGAGGCATCAAAGTCATTTGGGAGCTTAACTGAATCAAAATTCCTATCTCCCTTGCAAGATAGATAAAGATTAAAGACGTGATGAGATGAATGCCAATAGAAAGCAGTAATGTGTAAAGTAAGATGCTTTTGTGATGTTCGTATTTTTTGAAAGCCAGATAGACCTTTTTTAAAAACTTAGGCATGGGCAACATTGTTAAATATTTGACAACTTTGCGATGCCGATTTTTCCTCAAAGAAGGCATGAGAATCACCGCATAAAAAGTCAAAGTGCCTGCAAACAAAAACACCAAAATTGCCCCAAGTTTCATCAAAGCAACGTCTGATTGAATCCATTCCAAGTTAGAAAGTAAGCCAATCATTCCAATAAAAATTAACCCAAAAAGCCCCACTAAACGATCAATGACCAGCGACACGACAAGCTCTGTTTTACTCATGCCCAACTTCATTTTGTCCAAGTAATACCCTTTCACGACATCTCCACTGACAGCACCGGGTAGAATCGTGTTAAAAAAGAACCCTGTCCATGTGAGCAAAAATGCAGATTTGAAGGGAATCTTGACCCCCAGCCCTTTTAGCAAAAGACTCCAACGCAGTGTATTGAGGGGCAAAAGCACAAATAAAAAAGTGCCAAGAATTGCCACCAATAAAAAACCCGACTGGGCTAAAAGTAAGAGTTTTTCTAAATTCAACCTATCGGTAGCATACAAATAATAGAGAATCCCACCAACTAAAGAGAATTTCGCAACCTGAATGAGAACTGTTTTGGTCATAACAGCGTTAAAAGTTTTGGGTCAAAAACGTTCCAAAAATGGCAAAAAAGCAGAGGCAACATAATTCAGTCCATAAAGAACGAACTCCATACGGAACAAGGCAATGACGACATCTGCCAGACAAAATGACATAAGAGACAATCGGAATATTGTCATACCACGCAAGCGTTTTGCCACAGGCAAAGCAAAAAGAACGTGTGGGAATCATCAAGGACCTACAGCCTTCAGGCATCGCACGTTTGGAAGTGTTCTTTGAATGGTGCAACAAACGGTCTATGCAAACATTTAAAAAACTTCCCCAAATCGCACCAAACACCCCAAAGAAAATAAGACTTAAAACGATGCTGTTCATGGACTAAAATGAGCTAAAAATGGAGTGCCACAATTTTTTTGTCACTTTCTGCAAACATTGCAAACTCAATAGATTGTTCTTGAATGGTTTTGAAGCGGGAGGTTTGCTGTCTCAACTCACGAATCTCTTGGCTTAAATCACCCCCCTTGTAAGCATAAATAGTAGAATGAGGCTTGCGTAAATGCCTTGTCCATAATTCTATGTTGCTCAAGGAACTCACTGCGCGAGCCAAAATTACATCAAATTTGCGAGCATACTGACTTTGCCTTCCCAAATCCTCCCCACGACCCGATGCCACTTGAACATTCAACAAACCAAGACCCTGCAAATGCAGTGTTCGCAATATGTCTTTTAAAACTGTTGTTTTCTTTTGAATAGAGTCCAACAAAGTCATTTGCAAGTCAGGACGCACGATGGCAATCGGAAGACCGGGCAGACCTCCACCTGTGCCAAAATCGCAAACTGATGCACCTTGAGCAATCGGGAAATATGCTAAAAGTGATAAAGAATGCAAAAGGTGTTGCTCCCAAAATAATGACTCATGCTTCCTAGAAATCAAATTGACCTTCGTGTTCCATTCTAAAAGAGTTGAATGATAGGCAAGTAACGATTTTTTTTGCTGTGGAGAGATGCTAATTTGAAACTCTTTTAAGATACGACAGACCTCATCAAACAGCATGGTAGGTTAATGCAGGTGGTGGGTTCAACAAATGATTTGCCGCCTCTAACGCACCTTGTGAATCGTCAAGATGTAATGAAATCTTGTAGCAAAGTTCATAATATTCTTTGGCAAGGTTTGCATACTGGTCTTTGACTTCATGCAAAACAGCTTGAGCTGCATGAAGCTGTTTTTGGCGAAAGAGTAGTCTTGCTGATGAGAGTTTGGTTGCAATAGAAGGCAATTTTTTGAAAATAGTCTCAAGGATTTTTTGAATCTTCTGATGTTCTCCTGACTGAAAAAACACCTCCTCCAGCTCTGACAACAAACTTGGCGAAAGGGTTTGATAGTATGCCTCTTGCAGAATTTTTGCCGCCTTTAAAAAATTTTGATTGGCTAACTCCTGTCTTGCTTGAATCTTGGAAAAGGAAGGTGTTTGAACCAGAACCCCTTCTTGACGATTTGGCAAAATAGAATGCTCCAAAAGCTTCTCCAAACAATCTTCATACAAAGGACGCACAAGCTCTGCCAATGCACCATCAGGATAATGTGCCAACAACTGCTGATACCAAGACTCTGCCTCGTGCCAATTCCCACAAGACCTTGCCGCCTGAGCAAGACCTTGTAAAGCCTGCGGATGCTTCGGCTCAATTTCCAAAATCTCACGCCCCAGAATTTTGGCTAAACTCCAATCCTTGAGCTGTAAAGCAAGCCGCTGATAAGGCAATAACACTTCCAAATGATTGGGAAACTGCTGACGCAAGGCTCTGTACTCTGCAAAGATGCTGTGAGCAGGTTCAAAGGCAAAGCGAACGTCAAGCAGCCACGTACGAGACATCAGCGGCAATTTTTGAATGTGAAACCTTGACCCAATTCTTTTTGCCGTACGCACATCACCAGACAAACAGGCTTGCCTTAACGATTGCAACAAATCTGACTCTTGCAAAGATTTTTTGGCAAGTTGCCTTTGCCTCCAGTTTTGAAGGAAGCGGGAAGGCATTCTCCAAACATTGAGAATCCAACACAAAAAGAAGCCTGAAAGAAAGCCAGAGATGACAATCAACCAAAGGGGCAGATGTAAAGTGTGGTCTCCTATCACTCCGAGTGCCACCGTACGTTGATTGAGAAAACTCCAATATCCTAAAAATGTCAAAAGAGTCAATAATAAACAGAATTTGAGCAGAAAACGCATATTAGTTTGAATGATGGTAAGGCGTGCCTTCAATGATCTGGAAAGCACGATAAATCTGCTCTACAAGAATCAGGCGGGTCATTTGATGGGTGAAAGTCATTGAAGACAAACTGAGGTGTTGATGGTGTTGCAACATGGTCAGGTCAAGACCATACGCACCACCTATGACAAAACACAACGAATGGGTTGAAAATTGGTCTTGAATCCATGAGGCAAATTGTTCTGACGTCTTTTGTGGGGCATGTGCATCTAAAATACAACAGATTTCTTGGGCATTCAGCTTTTCTAAAATGGCAGCGGTTTCTTGCTTTTGACGCTTTTTGAGATTGCCAGACTGATGCTTCAAATAGACCAACTCAATGTCAGCAAAATGTTTGATTCTTCCCAAATAATTGTCAATTCCTACTTGCAAATCATCAGACTGACGTTTCCCAACTGTGATCACCCTAATCTGACGCATGACACATAATGTAGATTGAAAGAAGCCTGATTTGCATGAGATTCAAGAAAAGTGTCATTGATGCACTAAAATTCTAGGTCAACGTTACCAAGACACTGAGAAACGTTTGACTGACCTCATTCTTCTAAATCTCTTCAAAAGATTGATGAGTGCTGTTTGCGAGATGTTTTGAATTTGGAGGGTCGTTTTCATTTCTTTATCAGAAAGCATAGAAGATTTGAAGTAATGGCATTGTACATTTCCCAAAATATCCCAGATTTTATACAAGTTTTCACGGCGTTTAGAATGCACCAAAATAATCTCTTTGTCTTCAAGTTGCCTTTCTTTAAGACTCCATTTAATCGCAATAGCGTCAGAAAATTCAGGTATTTTTTTGCAACTCCTGCGGTGAATCTCCAACTCTTCAGCAGCATGATAGCGGACTCCCAAACAAGCATCATTCGGCAACACTTGGCAACACTTGGCAAAGTTAAGCAAAGAAAGCCCCAAATCTTTAATTGCCACCGTTTCTTGGTCAGCATTGGTTAGAAATGGCAGAACAAACACTTTTCTTTTCATAAGAATTTGATGCTCGTATAAAAATCTTGAAACTCCCAGATTCCCTCTGCCAATCTTTCTAAAAAAACTCCCAAGATCCCAACCCTTCTCTTCTAAAATCTCTTGAAATTGCAGGCTTTGCCTCACTTCTTCAGGACATTTACCCTTGTTATTCAAAAAGGCATCAAATAATTTTTTCCCCAGCCTTTCTGCCTCTGATGAGGCTTGTTGATCCAATCGCTTTTCTAAAAGCAACTTGGCATATTGGGTTGAGGTATGCACACGCCACGATTCATTGGCTAGCAACGTCTCATCTTGCAAAATTTTGATCCAATGCCCATCTTGTAAATGAAAACCCCTTGAGACACGCTCTTGCACTCCAGATTTTTGCAACAAACCACCTGCACAGTGATGTCCTAATTCGGTTGAAACATAATATGCCAAATCCAGCACCGTTGCATTTTGAGGTAAGGAGACATTTTGACCCTCTTCTCCGACAAGCACTTGAATACGACCTTGTTGAGATTGTTTAAAAAGCTCGGCAATTCTTAAATCAAAATGTTTAGTATCCGAAGTCAAAAGAGATTCTAGTTCAGCCAAATAATTTTGATAACAAGAGGCATCTTGATTAGATTGCCAATAAGCAATGATGCCCTTACAACTCAATTCGTTAGAATGGTAGTCTGCAATTTCAATCCTGACAGGACTTAGATGATGAATGATTTCTGTTTGCAATCTGCAATAACCATTATAAAGGGGGTTAGCAATGTAATCCCTTGCTTGTCTTGGCGACACTTGATGATTCAAGTGAACCATGCCTAAAACTTGATAGCACTCCTTCTTAGAACCTACAATGATTCGCAAACCTTTCAACACTCGTTTTACTTTCCTTAAAGACGTCTCAGAAGTCTCTTGGTCTCTTAAAAAATCTGAAGGCTGAAACCATTGAATCAAGATTTTCCCTTCAATGCCTTCAGAGTTCATCAATTTTTGTAAACCTTGGGTCAACTCCCACACTCGGGTCGCTTGCTCTTGCCTTAACGTTAAAAGTTTTTTCTCAAGATAAGTAAACGTCTTGGGGTACATGTAGCGAAAACAAACCTTCTCATAGTCGTATGACATGGTTTCCAAGCCCAACCCACGAATAATTGGCAAATAGCCGTAAAGCGATTCTTTGCCAATCCGCTTCCTTTTACTTGTTCTAATGAGCTTCATATCCTTCAAGTTATCCCAACGGTCAAAGAGCTTGATGAAAAAGACAGCAGACGAATGCTTAAAAGAAGTGTAGAGCAGTTTGTGATGTGTTTCTGACAGATGAGCTTTGACCTTGCTTAAACCATCTACGGTTTGCACATACCATTCACCGTATCGCTCACGCATCGTCTTTTCATCAACAGCCGTGTCTTCCAGCAAGTCATGCAAAAGAGAGGCAATGACAACCCTGCCTTCAAATCCATATTCACAGACTTTCAACGCAATCCTCATGGGGTGCAAATAATACGGAGACCCATCTTTGCGGAAGTTATTATGATGATGCTTGATGTCTTCTAAAGCATAGCCCAATAACTTCTGTTCCTCTACTGAAGAATGCTGAGAAAGATAAGTTCTTAACTTTTGCTCAATTTGTGAAACAGAATATTGAAGAGGCATTTGATACTCTCTGTACTGGGTTGACTACTAATGATGTTAGCACTTTTTGCCCAAATTGCAAAAACTGTCTTCATTTCACGTAGGCTTCACAACATTTGTCCAAATTCAAATCATCTGCCAAGACACCACCAAAACCTTGAAATCCAAAATCAAACAAAATACACTGAAACCTTTTTTGCCAAAATTTACATGTGAAACGATGACAACACCCAAAACTCAACTCTCAAATCCAAAAAAAAGAAACCAAAAAGTCTATCATCAAGGCATCAAAAAAAATCCATCATCAAGCATCATCATTTCAAAAAGCCATGACAACACTAAAAGAAATCATCACCAAAACTTTCATCACCAAAACCTTTGTTGTTTCATTAGGGACAGCTTCATCATTCGTCGCATCGTCAATCTTGATGACACCATCAACAGCATTGGCAAAAACCTGCTACGTGGCGGTACAAGCTAAGGCAGAACATTTTGACAAGCAGAAGCTGGCGAACGTCTCGCTTTCGCTAATCTCTCAATTTGTGAAGAAAGTGCAACCGATTCCCGCAGGAGGTGCCAGTGCAGATGCCTGCTTTTATGAAGTCTTTGCCTCGCAAGAAGAATCTGGGGTTTTAGTCGCATTGCGTGGGGAGGGATTAAATGGCTATGCCAGCGATTCAGGCGGATTCCAACCTGCCATGCTTCAGGCACTGCACCGTGCCTTGCCTGACAAACGCAAAGACATCTGCCAAACCTATCCCAACGACACTCCCGCATGCCAAAAAGACAAAACTCCTGACAATAACAATAACAATGACAACGACCGCATCGGCATCAGACTCAGCTTTGGCAAAGCACCCAAAGCCCAGACCAACGAAGACCTGACAACTCTCTTGCAACAAGCACAGCAACAAGACCAAGCCAACAGACAACTCACCCAAATCAAAAAAGAGTGGCAACTCTGGCAACAACAGATGCAAGCAAACTTTGACAAAATCCAACAGATGCAACAAGGCAACATTGCTACCAAACTCAAGATTCAAACGTGGCAACAATTCAAAGAAAGCTATCAGGCAAACAACCCTTTTTCTACACAAGACGAATCTCTCCGCCAGCAAGCAGACGAACAACTCACTCACTGGCAAAGTCAACCGCAAGAAGCAGAAAACACAGCAATCACACAAGAACAAATTGCACAGCAAACTGCCTTGCCACCTCCACCTCCACCCAATGCCAGCAACGAAGACCCGCAAGCAGTCAAACTTTACAAACGATACTTGCTTGCCAAAAAGAAAAACTTAAACGACCGAGCAGAATCTGCTAAGCAAACGCTCATCAAAGATTACCCCCAATCAGGCTATGCACGCAACTTTGTCATCAACCCCGTTCAACAAGACCTCCAAACACGCATCAACAACCAAAATCCCATCCGTTACCAACTTTCTGACAATAAAAAGAGAATCAACTTTGAATCAGAACGAGACAATGCACTTTGGAACAAACTTGACTCTTTGGCAGAACACCATGCCCAGCATCCGCATGTGGTGGCTTTGTTTGCCTTAGCCATTCAGCTGGATTTGATGGCGGCAGAGCAGAACTTTCAACAAGGATACCCTGACAGAATGCAAGACAACTGGGAGCTAGCAAGTTCTTGGGGCAAACGATTCTCACAAAGTGAAAAAAACTTGCAGGCAAGGCAACTCAAACTTGCCAACCTCAGAAAGCTCATCAGAGAACAAAAACTTGACGAAGCCACTGACTTTCTGCTGGACTGGGAGATTGAAGGAGACGACCCTCAATTCTTTCAAATCGCTCAAATTGAACTCTATATCGCCCAAGGACACTTCAAACAAGCCAAGCAATCTATTCAAGAACTAGAGAAAGCGGGTACAGACCCAACCACCATCGCAAAACTTCAACAAAAAATCCTATTTTTACCGAACTGGGACAAGACCTTTGGCGGAAATATGAGGGACAAGGCTCATTCCATCATTCAGACAGCAGATGGAGGACTTGCCATTGCAGGAGTCACGAGCAAAGATTCCTCTTATAATGATATTTGGGTGCTGAAGTTAGACAAGTCAGGCAACTTACTCTGGGACAAGACCTTTGGCGGAAGTAATGAGGACAAGGCTTATTCCATCACTCAGACAGCAGATGGAGGACTTGCCATTGTAGGTTACACTAAAAGCAAAGGGGCAGGTTTTAGTGATGTTTGGGTGCTGAAGTTAGACAAGTCAGGCAGGCTTCTCTGGGACAAGACCTTTGGCGGAAGTAATTCGGACTGGGCTTATTCCATCACCCAGACAGCAGATGGAGGACTTGCCATTGCAGGGTACACGGAAAGCAAAGGGGCAGGTAAAAGCGATGTTTGGGTGCTGAAGTTAGACAAGTCAGGCAACTTGCTTTGGGACAAAACATTCGGAGGAAGTGATTGGGACAGTGCTTATTCCATCGCCCAGACAGCAGATGGAGGACTTACCATTGCAGGGTACACTGGCAGCAAAGGGGCAGGTCAAGAAGATGTTTGGGTGCTGAAGTTAGACGGATCAGGCAACTTGCTTTGGGACAAGACCTTTGGCGGAAGTAATGAGGACAAGGCTCATTCCATCATTCAGACAACAGACGGAGGCTTTGCCATTGCAGGTTACACTTACGGCAAAGGGGCAGGTGATTGGGATTTTTGGGTGCTGAAGTTAGACGGATCAGGCAACTTGCTTTGGGACAAGACCTTTGGCGGAAGTAATGAGGACAAGGCTCATTCCATCATTCAGACAACAGACGGAGGCTTTGCCATTGCAGGGTACACTGGCAGCAAAGGGGCAGGTTTTCGTGATGTTTGGGTTTTGAAGTTAGACAAGTCAGGCAATTTGATCTGGGACAAAACATTCGGTGGAAGGTCTTCGGACGTGGCTCGTTCCATCATTCAGACGGCAGATGGAGGCTTGGCAGTGGCAGGAAGCACGGAAAGCAAAGGGGCAGGTAAAAGCGATGTTTGGGTGCTGAAGTTAAAAGCAGATGGGTCTTTGAAAGAATAGTTTTTGAATCAAAAAACTGTCTTTTTGTCATTGCGGGCTTTGTCTTTTCGTCTTCTTATTCCCCTTCAGTGAACACTGCCTCTTGTCAGAGGGGAATTGAAACACCTTGTCTTTGGTCATTGCTCACCTTGAACTTAGTCATTCCTGCGAAAGCAGGAATCCAGTCAAGTTAGGAATCTGTGCTTGGTTTAGGATAGATTCCGCATCAAGCACGGAATGACTGAGAGGTTTTGTAGGCGTGTCTTTTCGTCATCGCTCACCTTGAAAACCGTCATTGCGGGCTTGACCCGCAATCTCTTCTTTTCCTCATTCCCCCTTTCATTGCTCACCTTGACCCGCCATCTCTCTTTTCTCCCAACCTATTCAATTTTCCAATTTTTTTGAAAAATCTTCAAAATTCCTTAAATTTTTTTCGGAATGTCTTTAACCCGCATCTTTCCTGACTTCCCAAAGACATTCCTTTGACAAAAAATCTTCAAAATTCCTTAAAAAACTAAAAAATGACCCAAAAATTAAAAACGTTGGCTTGTTTTTTTTTTGTACGTGCATAATGCCCGTTTTGGCTTTTCGCAAAACTCTCATCTTGAAAACAAATGAGGTTTTCATTTCAAGAGGGGAGTTTTTCGTGTGACAGCACCCGCAGGGGGTGCTGTTGTTTTGTTTCACCTCTCATGGAGTCCATCAAATGTTTGCATTTCGTACAATCAACATGTTTTCCCAAGCAGTTGTGTCCTGCACTGATGCTTTGGCATCGTTCCCTCAACCCTCCTTCTTGAAAAACAGAAAGGAGATTGATGTCAAAAAGATTCTGGCATCGTTCCTCAAACCCTCAACATTCTTAAAAAAATGTTCGCTTCTGCTGTGCTTCAGTGTTTTGATTGGCTGCGGTGAAGATGGTGCTGTGTCAGTGTCAGCCAAACACACCGCTGCGACGCAAGAAAAAGAGTCAGGCGAGTCGGTGTGTCTGGAGATTCCCCAAGCCCTGACGCAAGGCACAGGCAACCTTGCCATCTTCAATTCACTGGGTCAAGATGTCCTGCTTTCGTATTCCAGCAATCTAAATACTGACGATGTGATTGCTGTCATTGGCGCCAAGCAGAAAGGGGTCAAAGTGGACGTTTCCAAAAGAACGAGTTCCATCGTCACCGTGTTCGCCTTCAAGATGCCAGCCGTGCAAGACTATTTTAAAGCAGACTGCGAGGATTCCCAAATGCCAACGGCTTTTATGCAAAGTGGGTTCATTCCATCAGCCAAATCCAGTTTTGTGATAGGCACTGAGGAGTCCAAGTCAGACTATGGCATCTTGCTGGTGCGAAACAATCGTGATGAGAAGGTCTCTATTTTTCAAGGGAGTTCGCAGAATCAGCAAATTGGCGTCATTGCTAGCAAGGAACTGAACTACCGAATCAAGATTCCTGTCGGTGCTAGACTGCTGATGTTTTATCCGCACACAGATGCAGGAGAGATTGACTTCCAAAATCCTGTCCTTGTGAAGAATCTAGTCTTTAACAAAGATGACAAAAAACGAGTCATCATTCCTGAACAACAAGTCTTGAGCGTGGCAAAAATCAACTTTCTCAACTCTTCTGACCAAGATGTGATGCTGACCGTGAGAAACAGCGATGAGGCGTTGTTTAATGTAGAATGCAGTTGTCCAGATTTGAACAAGGACGATAGCAATTTCAAGATGATTTTAGTCAACGGAAGGCATTATCCTAACGGGAATGCTAATGACTTCTTCTTTTCTGTGGTCAGTTTAGACACAGGTCAAACTTTGATTCGGAGTAAGCCTTTTAAACTAGACAAAAACACGAATGTGAAGTTTACATTGAACAAGAATTTGACGCTGACGAAGGACTTGGTCAATGCCGTTGTTGCGAAGAATCAAGAGCCAGAGAAGCCAGAAGACTTGAAGATTAGCCAAGTGACCTCTAATAGTTTGCAGTTCAGTTGGTCACCTTCTGCAGACGCTGACGGGCAGGTGACAGGTTATGAGGTCTCTCACAAAACAGGCAACGGAAACTGGCAAGTCGGCACAGACACCACTCAAACAAACGTCATCGTCTCTGGATTGCAAGCAGAAACCAGCTACACCTTTCGTGTCCGTGCCAAAGATGATGAAAATGCTTGGAGTGATTATGAAGAAAGCAAGCCTGTCCAGACGCTTGAAGCCGCCAATCAACCACCCAGCAAACCAAGCACCATCAGCACCAGCCAAGTGACAGGCTCCAGTATCAAGGTTTCATGGTCTGCTGCCACAGATTCTGACGGAGTCATTGTTGCAAACTATGAAATATCTTACAAAGCAGGTGATGGATTCTGGACAGGAACAAGCATGACAGCTAGCACAACCTACACTTTTCAATCACTCCAGCCTAACACCAGCTACACCTTCCGTGTTCGTGCCAAAGATGACGAGGGAGACTGGAGTGCTTACCAACAAAGCACGGCTGTCAGCACTGCACCCAATGCACCAACTGCGCTTGCTGTCTCTGCTAGAAGCCTGACTTTTATGATGACTTCAGGCAGCAGCTATGAATGCTCCAAAGATGCTGGCACAACCAAAACCAACTGCAACAGCCCCTTTAGTTTTGGCGATGATGCCATTGCTGAACTTGACCCACAATCTCACTTTTATCCTAAGATTAGTCTTGTGTTTTTTTGTACCTGTGCTAGACTGCAAGAGAATGTAGAGAGGGGAATGTGCACAAACATCTTTTGCTTCTTTAAATTTTTAATTCAAAACAACACAATGAACATGAAATTTTTCATCTATTCGTTTTTAATCGTGCTAGTCTTCGGTGGTTGTAACTGGGATAATCTCAACACTTCAGAAACTTCAGGTTTTTCAAAATTTTCAGAAGAAGAAAACGAAGTCAGCCAAGCAGGCACTTGGAACTTTGACAACGGCAATAAGCCAAATGGCTTAACAGGCAACTGGTCTGTTGTCTCTGGCGGGGCAAACAACACTTCCAAAAGCCTCAAGTCTGCAAACATTGGCAACAATCAACAAACCTGCGTCCAAACCACACGCAATGTCTCGGCTGGAAACGTAGAATTTCAATACAAAGTCAGTTCAGAACAAAATTATGACGAACTCTTCTTCTACATTGACTCTGCTGAAAAGCTAGGTGGCAAAAGTGGAAACATCGGCTGGACACAAGCCAGCTATGCTGTCTCGGCTGGAAGTCACACCTTCAAATGGTGCTACCAGAAAGACGACCACGTAAGCGGAGGAAGCGATGCCGCTTGGATTGACGAAGTCAACTTTCCAGACTCTTATGCTGCCAACAAACCACCTGAAAAACCGAGCAACATCAGCACCAGCGATGTCACTGCAGACAGCATCAAAGTCTCATGGACTGCAGCCACAGACTCTGACGGTAGCATTTCAGGCTATGAAGTCTCCTACAAAATAGGCAATGGATTCTGGTCAGGCACAAGTACGACAGCCAACACGACCTACACCTTTCAATCCCTTCAACCTGCCACCAGCTACACCTTCCGAGTCCGAGCCAAAGATGATGACGGAGACTGGAGTGCTTACCAACAAAGCTCTGCTGTCAACACTCTGCCCAGTGCACCAACTTCCCTTGCTGTGTCTGGCAGAAGCCTCACCTTTAACAAAACTTCAGGCAACAGCTATGAATGCTCTAAAAATGGTGGCACAAGTCCAAGTAGCTGCACCAGTCCCTTTGCTTTTGGTGATGATGCCATCGCATCAGGCAAGCTGTGCGTCCGTGTGAAAGCCTCTGGCAACACTCCCGCATCAAACTGGACTTGCTACGACCAAGCCATTTCTGCCAAAGCTAATTCTTCAGGTCAAGTCACCACTTGGAATTTTGACAATGGCTACAAGCCTAATGGTTTAAGTGGCAACTGGTCGGTGGTCATGGGGGGTGCAAATAACACCTTTAAAAGTTTGAAGTCATCAAGCATCAGTGACGACCAAGAAACTTGTGTTCAAACTACCCAAACCGTTTCAGCTGGACAGATTAAGTTTCACTACAAAGTGAGTTCAGAACAAAATTGGGACTGGCTCCGCTTTTACATTGATTCTAGCCAAAAATTATACAAAAGTGGCACGATTGGCTGGACACAAGCCAGTTTTGATGTCTCTGCTGGAAGCCACACCTTCAAATGGTGCTACGAGAAAGACAGCTCTAGCAGTGAAGGAAGCGATGCCACTTGGATTGATGAGGTGCAGTTTCCAACGACTTCTTCTTCCAATAGTCAAGCCATTTATAGCCAAGACTTTGAATCAGTGAGTGTCAACACACGACCAGCCGGCTATGCAATCATCTACAGTGGTTTAGGGTCTTCACATCAACGGGTAGAAGAGTCTGCAGGGAATCGTTACTTCAGAGTGGTTGGCAGGCAAAGCTGGGTGGCGGCAATCCGTAAAGACTTCAGCACTGACTTCCCACAAAAAACCACCGTTTCAGCAAAAATGAAGTTCGTCAGTGCAGGAAGCAATGGCTACCTTGGGGGGATAGAACTAAAGAACCAAGCAGAAGAGGCAGGACACATTGGCATCACTCGTCAAAGCAACGGTCAGATTGAGGTCGTTTGTAAAGGTGGAGAAAAAGGTCAAGTCGCTTCTGGTCAGTGGTTTCATCTCAAAATGGAATTTGATTTTTCTACCAAAAAAGTCAAAAAGTACGTCAACAACCAATACCTCTGTGAAGACGACACTGACAAAGTAGATCTAAACTATCAATGGAATAGCTGGGGACAGGATGCAGGCATTCGCTTTGACAGCTTCAACCACTCTACCATTGTCAATCACTTTGATGACGTCCTCATCTCTCAATCTTCCAATCCATCAGTTGACGTCTCAAAATACACTTGGAAGCAAATCAAAGCCAATAATAACCAGGGGTGGTCAGACCGTTGGGGGCATACTAGCGTCGTTTTTAACAACAAAATCTGGGTCATGGAAGGGTGGCATAATAAAAATGATGTGTGGAACTCTTCTGATGGTGTGAGTTGGCAAAGGGTCTCCAGTTCAACAGGTCGGTCTAACCTTCATCTTGGTACAAGTGTCGTGTTCAAAAACAAAATCTGGTTACTAGGAGGCGATACTGGTGGGCATAGTGGCAGAAACTTCGTGTGGAACTCTTCTGATGGACAAATTTGGACAAAATATTCAGCAAACTGGGGACGAAGTCGTCATACAAGTGTCGTGTTCAAAAACAAAATCTGGGTGCTAGGGGGAATGAAGAACCATAACAAATTTAACGATGTCTGGAGTTCTTCTGATGGACAAACTTGGACAAGAGAGACCAATTCAGCAGGTTGGTCAAAACGACTTGCCCACACCAGCGTTGTCTTCAAAAACAAAATCTGGGTGCTGGGAGGAGATGATGGCGGATTCAAAAACGATGTCTGGAGTTCTTCCGATGGAAAGAATTGGACGAGAGAGACTAATTCAGCAGGTTGGTCAGCAAGGGATAGGCACAGCAGTATTGTGTTTGATGGCAAAATCTGGGTGCTGGGAGGATATGGTAGCGGACACAAAAACGATGTTTGGAGTTCTTCTGACGGAGTAAATTGGACAAAAGTCACTGCTTCAGCAGGTTGGTCAGCACGTCTGAGTCATGCCAACGTTGTTTTTAAGGACAAAATCTGGGTGCTAGGAGGAGCTGATTCAAGTAGTGGAAGTTTTTCTAACTACCAAAACGATGTCTGGGCATTTGGTCCTTGAACATTGTCAAAACATACCTTGCTTGCTGATGGCAAGCACCCCTTGTCTTTTTCATGGCTCACCTTAAAAACCGTCATTGCGGGACCTGACCCGCAATCTCTCTTGTTTTGAGATTCCGCATCAAGTGCAGAATGACAAAGAGAGGCACTCAAGTGACGGAGGCTTTGACATTCTGAATCAAATTCTGCAATGAAAACTATTGTCATTCGGAGCGAAAGCAGGAATCCAGTCATGTAGTAATCTGTGCTTGGTTTGGTGATAAATTACGCATCAAGTGCGGAATGACTGAGAGGAGTTTGCTCTTTTCCTCATTCCCCGTCATGGCTCACCTTGACCCGCAATCTTCTTTGTCTTTTTTCTAACAACTCTATTTTTTTGAGATTCCGCATCAAGTGCGGAATGACGTGAAAAATGAAGACATTCTTTGTCATTGCGGGACTTGACCCGCAATCTCTATTTTTTTGAGATTCCGCATCAAGTGCGGAATGACGGAGAGAGTTTGTAGGCTTGGCTTTTTGGTCACTTGTTGTGTATTTCTCCTCTTTAGGAAAGCATGAACGTTTTGATATTTTTCATTGAAAAATTTGGTATTGTTAAACTATAAGTGATATGCGATATTAAGTTCATTTAATTGAATTGATAGTCATGGTGTAGCAATGAAGTCGTGTCCTAGATGTGAAAGTGAGAAGATGGTTAAGAATGGTTTTTTATATGGTAAACCGAGGAGGCGTTGCAATGCCTGCAACTATCAATATACCAAGTCCTATCGTGGTCAAATCTCACCACAGATCAAAAGAAGAGCATTAGAGTTGTATTTGGAGGGTCTTGGTTTCAGGTCAATCGGTCGTTTGCTGAATTGTTCTCATGTTTCAGTTTATAATTGGGTCTGTAGTTTTGGCGAACAGCTCAAGGCATTAAGAAAGGACACAGACATTGAAATTATGGAAATTGATGAAATGCACACCTACATCCAGTCAAAAAAAACTACTGCTGGCTCTGGATTGCTGTTGATAGATGTGGGAAGCAATTTATCAATTGTGTGCTTGGAAACAGAGACTCAAAAGCCTGTAGGCATTTATGGGACAAGGTCAAGGAAACAAAACCTCTTCAGGTGATGACTGATCACTGCAAGGCTTACAAACAAGTCATTCCCAAAGAAATTCATACATGTTCCAAGGCAGAAACATACACGATAGAAGGGTATAATTCTCTCTTGAGACATTTCTTGGCAAGAATGAGAAGGAAAACCAAATGTTACAGCAAGTCTCTTAAAGCATTACAATATTCTGTTCTTTTGTTCATGGCAAAACGGAATAATCAACTATCACTTATTACTTAACAATGCCAAAAATTTTAATTTAAACATCAAAATAATTCATTTTTAATTTAATTTTGAAGGGAAGGAAGCGATGAAGAATTTATTAGAAGTGTATGCTTTAGCAGTGTGCTTTGTGTCGGTAGTGGTGTTTGTGGTGATTTCAGGGTTTGGGTCGTGGGCAATGATTGAGTGGCTAGCTCCTGATTTTGCAATGAGTTCTTATGATTACAGTTGCTACCAATCTGATGAGAATTACAAAGATTGCCTCAAAAGTCGCACGTATTATGATAAGAACAAAGAAGACCTTCCCACAGGTGAGGAACTCACCCGCAGGAGACTTGCAAAATATCAAAATGACCTTGTCAAAAAGCAACGTTCAGGAAAGCAAGGAATGGCTGTGATTTCTGTCGTGTTTGTGATTGCTTCAGTGGTCTTTTATCTGCATTGGACACTTGCCAAAAGAATTAGGCAGAAAGTCAAGGCAGAATCTTGACCAAATCACCTTCTACAATGATGCAATCAGAAGAATAAACAAGATAAGAAGAGACCTCGTTATAAACACGGACATTGGTCAAGAGGTCTCCATCAATTCCTTGAGCTTGACCTTTTCTGATAGCAATGTCTATGGCACGTTGCAACCTGATGTCTGTCTTATTAATGTTGATTCCCAGAACATAAGACCAACAAGATTCTCCTCTGGTTTGAGTTGTCGTATCGGTTGCAATGTCATACTTCAAATTTCTGACATTGAATGATGAGACTGCTGTAAATTGACCTGACAAGCTGTTTGTAGTACAACCTGCTGCCAAAGCTCCAAAAGCGACAACCAACATTTTTTGCCAGATTTTTATATTCCCCCAGATTTTCATCATATCCTCCGTCATAAAAAAATTAATAAAATGATTTAGTCTAAGTGTTCAAACACGAAACGTCAACTTAAAAACTATCTTTTAGTTTTCTAATTAAGGCAAAGGTTTCTAAGTTGTTTTTGGGATATTGCTGAACATGGGCTGCCACAGCTTGCCTCAACTTGGGACATTGGACACGTAAGAAAGGGTTGACCCGTTTTTCGTATCCCAAAGTGCTAGGCATACTACAAGGCAAGCGGAGACTTGCTAGTGCTTGAATGACGTCTTGATTTTCAGGTTCAAGCCACCTTGCAAACTCAAGATTTTTTTGGGTATATTCATGCCCTGCATAAATTTTCATTGAATCTTCACGCACCCCTATCACATGATTCAACGATTTATACATCTGCTCATAAGTCCCTTCAAACACACGACCACAACCTATTGAAAACAATGTGTCTCCTGTGAAAGCATTGTTGTCAATGTAATAGGTTAATGCCCCTGATGTATGCCCCGGATTGTGTGAGATTTCTACTTGCCATGTCCCAAATTGAAACCTTTCACCATCTTTTAAAAAGACATTTTGGCGGGGAATCCTGCCTTCGTCTGTGTGGAATCCATAGACGTTGACATGAGGAAACGTTTGCACTAGCTCATCATTCCCACCGACGTGGTCCCAATGATGGTGAGTGTTCCAGATGGCATGAAGTGTCCTTCCTTTTAGGGCATCAAGCACAGGACTTGCCTCACTGGGGTCGACCACTGCGACTTGATGGGTCTGTTGGCAAGTCAACAAATAAGCGTAATTGTCGCTTAGACATGGAATGGGTAAAATTTTCAGGGACATGTTGCAAGAAGTTGTTTCACAATAGGTTGCATGAGAAGGCTGACTGGACTTTTTTTGGAAGGCAGAGACCACGATGCTTTGACTGATTCATTGACAATCAAATCTATTGGAAAGACTCCCAAACCTTGTGAGTCCACAAAGCGTCCAGTCGTCAACATTTGTTGAGGTCTCAGCTTCAAAGGTTTCATGCCTTCCAAAGATTCCCAGATTTTTTGAAATTTTGCAAAGTATTCTACTTGCTCAAATCCCCCAAAACAACAAAATTGATTCAATCCTGTAAGCACGGAGAACACTAAAAAGGGGGCAGGACACCAGCGGTTTTGTAAGATTTTTTCGCATAACTCATCAGGAGTTTGAGGGAGTTGATGCCTTTGAATCTGCAAAACCTTTTGACCATTGGGACTGGGACAGCAAAACAGATTCACTCCTGACAAATGTCTTAACGAATCTTGACCATAAAGCATCAGGCAAACGGGGTGCAATTTGTCTGTCAAAACCTGCACTAAATAATTGGCAATGACCTGATTAATGTCAAAATAAATAGACCTGACTTGAGGCAAAAGATGCCTTGTTAAATTTTGAGAAAATTGCATCGCCCAATCTGTGAAAAACTCACTTTGGAATGGTGGCACAAACTCACTCAAAGGATTTTGAAAGTCATCAGACATCTGCAACAACCTTTCAGGCAGATGACTTTGGTAAACTAAGGCGTCCCGCATTTGACCAGTCAGCATTGAAAGCCTCTTGTCACTGCAATCTTTCATGCGATTTTTTTCTGCCAGCTTTGAGTCTTTGAAAAAGGCAGAACTTGGCTTTAAAACCTGTTCTAACCTCGTCTGATGCCCATAATTCAGGCAGCCAGACCATGCTTGGTTAGAAAAAGGCACGCCAGAAAATGCCGCAATGAGATAAGGACGTTTGGAATCAAGACCACAGGAAGCTAGCCAATGCGTTGCAAAAAAAGTTGCCCCTTCAGAAAGGGTGACATGTGTTGTCGTTTGCAAAGTGCGATGTTGCCAAAGCTCATTTAAGGCATCTTGTGAGTCTTGTTTGTTGAGATGTTTGTCAAAATAGTGTTTGAAAGAATCTTGAAGAGTTGTTTCAAGGGGAGAGTGGCTGGTGTGTGAAAATAAACTTTCGGAGTAGCTTTGTGCAGTGGTGTCAGCTAGTTCTTCAAGAGCCTGTGCAAAGTGGATTCTGCCTTGTGACCGAAGTGCTTGTAAAGCGTCCATTCAAAAAGCTCATTCAAGAAGCAAGGATTTCATCAACAAGTTGAGGCACAAGCTCGGTTGCCTTACCATAACGACGGTCTTTAAATTCATTGGCAACCGATGACTCTTCTAAATTGATTTCAATGATTTGTGAGAATTGATTTTGATTGGCAAGGTGAGCCAAGCCTGCTGCAGGATACACTTGACCTGATGTTCCAATAGAAACAAAAATCTTACTCTTGAGAAAGGCGTCATAAATGTCTTCCATTTGAAAAGGCTCCTCACCAAACCAGACAATATGAGGACGAATCTTGCCAGTTGCCCCACAATGGGTGCAAGACGTCTCAGGAAAACAATCCTCTCTGATTTCTTTGACAGTTAAGCAATGCTCGCATTGGCACTTCAAAAGCTCTCCGTGCATATGGATCAAATTTTGTGTGCCTGCACGTTCATGCAAATCATCAATGTTTTGTGTCACCACCAGCACAGCGCCTTGATACTCTTGCTCCAGCTTAGCCAGTGCAAAATGTGCAGCATTTGGTGCAATGCTAGGGTCAAGTAGCTGTTGCCTTCGTTTGTTGTAAAAACTATGCACACGATGAGCATCTTTTTCATACCCCTCGTATGTTGCCACATTTTCAATCGGTTCTTGTTCCCATAAACCACCCAACGCACGAAAAGTCGCAATACCCGATTCTGCAGAAATCCCTGCACCTGTCAAAATGACAATAGACTCTTTCGTTTGCATCGCCTTTTCCTAATTGATGTAATACTGCAGCAGCTTGCGTTGTTCTTCTCTTTCTATTTCTAATTTAATCTCTCGTTCTGATTGCAACTTATTGAGTAATCCCATCGCCTTAGCGATGTTGTCAATGATGATGTCATTGATAGAAAGAATGATGTCCCCTTGTTGCAGACCAAGCCTTGAATACATGCTGTCTTCTCTAATCCAGTCAAATTTAAAGAGCGTTGTCTCTCCTTTTATCTCTGGAATCACACGGGCATCTTGTAAAATTTGACCAAAATTTGCCAACTGCTCGTCAACCCAAACACGTTGGATTTGAAAAATCTCTTGTTGGCTGTCGGTCTGTGGTTGAGGTGTTTCTACTTGTGTTGTAACTTCTTGTTCAGGTTGGATTTGGGGTGCTGGATTTGGGTCAGAAGTCAGGGGTTGTGCAGGCTTGACTCTTTCTTTAGCCTCATTTTGTTCTGAAAGATTTTCTACTGAGGCAAGCTGGTCTTCCTGAACACGTTCAAGCCAAATTTCTTTACTATTGACCAGAATTGCTACACGGTTTTTTTCCACTTTTGATAGCTTGAATGTACTGTCATCACAGACTTTAGAAAAATCTAGCTCCCCAGAAAAGCAGTCATTTTTGTAAAAAATGCTGGCATTGTTTGGTGAATCCTGTCCTAGCCAAGCATAAGAGGAATTGCTTAAAATCGCTGTGCCGTAAAGCTGGAAGTTGATTTGTAAAGTTTCAACAGTCTGTTCAGTTTGCCCTTGTGTAGGGGGTGCTTCTTCTTGCAATTCTGGCTCTGCAACTTCTTCTTTTGGAGTTATTGCCGCATCAAAAACATTTTGTTCCACAATATCCTTGAAGTAAGTGCTAGTAAAGCCAACATCAGAAAGACTTGATTGATTTGGCAAAGGAGGCAATTTGGCTTGTGGAGGAGGGAGTTTGAGAATGTTGGCACTGACCCAAAGCCCGCCTAGCCTTCCTGACCCATAAGCCAATGCCATTGCCAAAGCAAGACCTGACACTGCAAACACAATGCGGAGAGTCCTCTCTTCTAACAAAAGTTTGACAACTGATTGCATCATAGCTTCGCTTTTTGGTGAATCCAATCTATTGCAAATTGAGTAGCAAGCTCATATCCCTTGACTCCCAAACCTGCCAATACTCCTACTGCAATGTCTGCAAAATAAGATTTATGACGGAACGTCTCACGTTGGTAAACATTGGAAAGATGCAATTCAATCAATGGAATCTGGACAGCACTCATTGCATCACGCAACGCAATACTTGTATGAGAAAATGCGCCGGGGTTGAAAATTAAAAACTCACCTGTGCGGTGTTGATGAATCCAATCTACCAACACTCCTTCATGGTTAGACTGAAAACACTCACAAGATAATCCTGCTTTCTCGGCAAGGTTGACAACTAATTGCTCAATATCCTCAAGGGTAGAATATCCATAAATTTCGGGTTCACGACTTCCCAGTAAATTCAGATTGGGACCATTAAGTAATAAAATTTTTGACATCATTTCCTCCAAAGACTAAATCAAGGCAAAGATGACCATGATACCAAACTTTGATTCCGATTGCGAATCTTAAACAAAATTGAGATTTTTGAAGTCAACGTTTGGCTTCCTTACTGCAGATTGATTAGGACAGATGACATGAAAAAATGCCATTTTTTCAGAGGGAGGGCAATCCCGATGCAATCCTTACTTTTTTGCATTGAGCAAGATTGTTCAATGCTTCAGGTTGGCAAAGACCATTGAGCGGCATCAAAGTCTTCTAGGGAATGCAAAATCTGGTCTGCTTGTGTGTAGTATTTGGGATTGGCATAGTCTTCTAAGACAGCCACAACAGACATGTTTGCAGACTTGGCAGCTTGGACACCTGCAGGGGAATCTTCAAAAACAAGGCAGGATTCTGGGGCAATTCCCAACTGTTTTGCAGCAATCAAGAAGATGTCAGGTGCAGGTTTGCCATGAACGATGTCAGGATGGTCTCCGCAAATGATTGTGTCAAAAAGGGCAAACCAGTCTTGATGACTTTGAGTTTTGATGTGAAAGAAAGGCGTTTGCGTGCTGGTTGCCACAGCCTGCTTGACGTTTTGCGAATGCAGAAAGTGAGTGAGTTCTTTGGCACCGGGCATGGCTTGGGCATCTGGCATGAGTGTTGTTAAAATCTCATTGCGTTGCTTTAAATATTCTTCAGGTGAAAGAGGAAGTTGAAGCTCTTCTACCAGTAATTTGGCAGACTCCATCGTTGGTCTTCCAATGACACGAGACTTCAGCTCATCGCTCATGGTTTTGCCGTAGCGGCTAAAAACAGCATTTGAGGCTTGGGAATAAAAAATTTCAGTGTTAAGCAACAAGCCGTCCATGTCATAAATGACCGCTTTGATTTTGGGGAACATAAGGAGTTTAGAAGAATTGGTCAAAAGAGTGAGCGTTTTTTTTCAAAATGATAAAGGAGCTTTCCAGTCAGGTCATAGTATTCTACTCTTGCTTTTTCAAGGGAAACCTGCATGTGAATAAAACCATTGCTCTGATGAGCAAACAATGTGTTTGCTTGTGAGGTTTTGTTCCTTTGACGGTTGCTTGAACTTTCATAATTGCTTGATGCCGCACCGCTGATGATGTATTCGGTGTCGTCTCCTTCCTTTTGCAGATGCTCTAAATGATGATTATGTCCTGCCAAATAAAAATCAAAACGTTTTTTTAACACCCAATTCCAAAACCAGATGTTTTGCAATTCATTGTCTCCATGCACACCAGAAGAATAGATCGGGTGATGCCCCATGAGGATAGACCAGCCTTTTGGGTGTTTTTTGACCATGCTCTCCAACTGCAACCATGCCCAAATGTTGCAACTGGTGTTGATAGAGGCAAACGAGACCAACCCTGCCTGAAATTGATAAAAATAATTGGGCATCTTCCATTTTGGATTTTTTAGGCTGTAAATGACCTGAGACAAGACATCGCCTTTGACGTCATGGTTTCCCAAAGCGGCAATAAATGGAATGTCAAAGGACTGATAAATGTTGTCAAAGGTTTCTTCAATTAAAGGGTCGTCAATAGATTCAATGCCATTGGGCATAAAGTTATCCCCCAAAAGCAGTGCGAAATCACAGCCTTTTTGGTTACAAACTTTCAATGCCTCATTTGCTATCCGTCTTTGACGCAAATTCTTCCCATCGGTAGAGCCAATGTCTCCCAAGACAAGAAATCGCACCGTGTCCCTCTCTGGTAATTGAATCTTGACGTAATCATGGGGCAGGGGGAAACACCCTTTACGTTGTAAATATTGGTAATTTTTGTGACCTGCCACCCCGCCTAACAAAGGCAAAGCAAGGATCATCACTGCTTTGAGAAGTGTTTTAGGTTTAGAACGTTTTTTTGGCGGAGGAGAGAGCATGCTTAAAGAAGGACGTCTTCAAAAAGTTTGATGGCTTCAGCTTTGCCCAATACTGCCAAGAATGGACCAAGTTTGGGACCTGATTTTTTATGTAGCAAAGCAGAGTATAAAAATTCAAACCACTTTTTTTGATCAGCAGTTGCCTCTTGACCAATGGCAAAGAGAAAACTTTGTAATCGCTCACCATCTTGAAAGTCTGACTCATCTATCTCATGCAGACCATCACGTATTTTTTGAAGCCATGAGGTGTCTATGTCCCCCAACGAAACTTCTTCAGCAGGAAGCGTTTTTTGATACTCTTGCACAAATTGAATCACACACTGACAAAGTCCTTGATAAAATTGAGGGCTGGCTTGAGGGTCATATCTCTTGACATAATTCATCAACAAATCTGCAGATTGAATCCCAATACTTTCTGCAACATTAGCAAGCAGTGCATAAGAAAGTTTAGGCGGGGCATCAGGCACAATCGGCTTGTCTCCCCTGCCAAATTGTTTCAGAAACCACAAAGCAGAAAACTCTGTTTCAGAGTCTTGAGTACTTCGGAAAAAGTCATCAACAAGTCTTGGTAGAATAGGCAGTCCCATTTTTTTAGGTTTGTTTGGATTCCCCAATAAAAAGTGAAGTAATGCCCCAAGCGGTGCATAACTTAACCATTGTGTCATAGAGATTCCATTGCCAATTTTTTTAGAAATCTTCTGCCCCGCTTCATCAAGAAAGAGTTCATACTTGTACGTCAAAGGTGGTGTCTTACCTAGAATTTGACAGACTTTTGCACTGACTGGAACTGACTCAAGCAAGTCCTTTCCGTGCATCTCATAATGGATTCCAAGCGCTGCCCAACGCATTCCCCAGTCAATCTTCCAACCCACTTTCAGTTTACCACCAACGGGGGGCATGACTCCTTCATAACCGCATGGATTCCATTGGTCTTGGGTGCATTGATAATGAATGAGCTTTGAGTCTGCATCTACTTTTGTGACTTGGGTCGTGTAAATCTTTCCACAGGCTTCGCAAATGGGAAAGAATGGACTCCATGCCTCACGTTTGTCTTTGGCAATCTGACGTGTGAAGACTTCTTTGATTTGGTCATAGTGTTCCAAAATCTTTTGCAAATAGGGGTCAAAAAGCCCGCTTTGATAAGTTTTGGTAGAAGAAACAAACGTGTATTCAAAGCCAAAGGAATCCAAAAAAAGCTGAAGTTGATGATTCATGTAGTCTGCATAGGATTCAAACTGTCCGTAAGGGTCAGGAATGGCAGACAGAGGAACTCCCATGTATTGCTTCAGATGCGCTTTGCCTTCTACATTTTCAGGAACAGACCGCAAGCCGTCAAGGTCATCAGAAAAGGCAATCAGTTCAGTGTTAAGGTGGGGTGCTTTGTGCTTGATTGCTTTGAGAATGAAACAGGTACGCACCACCTCAGCAAACGTCCCAAGATGAGGCAAACCAGAAGGACCATAGCCTGTTTGGAATCTGACAGTTTGCACATCACTAGGCAAGTTTTTTAAAAGTCGGTCTGCTTCATCTTGAACCCATGAAATCACTGATGACATAACAACGAGAAAGGCTGAAGTGTGAGTTTCATTTGTTTACGTAGAGAGAGTCAAATCCATGTTTGAGAGACTTTTGAAAGAAAATTAAAGCAATGGAATTGGTCAGCAATGAAAGAAGGAATTGGTGGCGGGGGCCGGATTCGAACCGACGACCTTTGGGTTATGAGCCCAACGAGCTACCTGACTGCTCCACCCCGCATTGTATTGATTGGATTTTGTGGAGCGGGAAACGAGGCTCGAACTCGCGACATTCAGCTTGGAAGGCTGACGCTCTACCAACTGAGCTACTCCCGCAACAAAACCGCACATTATAGACTAACCCAAAATTGCTTGTCAAATTTTTTTCTTTTTGAAACCTTCACAAGTGTTGAAAAATTCCATGCAAAACCAGAAGAAAACAAACTTTTGGAAGGCTCAAAATACTCAAACGACTGTCATACCAGACCAATTTGTCCACATTTACAAATTGACCCGCTCTGCCAGTAATTGCTCAATGATGTCTGGTTCTGCAAGGGTAGAAGTATCGCCAATGCTTGCTTCTTCGTGGTTTGCAATTTTTCGTAAAATCCGCCTCATGATTTTTCCGCTTCGTGTCTTTGGCAGTCCTGGCGCCCATTGAATGGCATCAAGTGTGGCAATGGGACCAATCTCTTGACGCACTTTGGCAACGATCTCTGACTTTAAACTTTCGCTAGGTTCGGCATCCGCATTGAGCGTTACAAAGGCATAAATTCCCTGACCTTTGATTTCATGGGCAACACCGATGACTGCTGCCTCTGCAACGTCTTGATGTAAGATGATGGCAGACTCAATTTCAGCAGTCCCCAAACGATGCCCTGACACATTGAGAACATCATCTACACGTCCTGTAATCCAATAGTAACCATCTTCATCTCTTCTGCAACCATCTCCAGTAAAATAATATCCTGCAAACTGGCTAAAGTAGGTGTCGTAAAATCGTTGATGGTCTCCATAAACGGTACGCATCTGCCCGGGCCAAGACTGCTTAATGCACAAATTCCCCTCTGCAACGCCTTCTATTTCTTTGCCTTCGTGGTCTAAGACAACAGGTTGGACGCCAAAGAAAGGCTTCGTGGCAGACCCGGGCTTGGTAGGAATGGCACCAGGTAGCGGAGTAATCATAAATCCACCTGTTTCGGTTTGCCACCAAGTATCTACAATCGGCAAGTTTCCTTGACCCACAATCTGATAATACCAACGCCAAATTTCTGGATTAATCGGTTCTCCGACAGTCCCCAAGATTTTCAATGAAGTCAGGTTGCAGTTGTTGACCAGTTCATCGCCATGTCTGGCAATGGCACGTATCGCAGTAGGTGCCGTGTAGAAGATGTTGACGTTGTGCTTTTCTACCACCTTCCAAAAACGATCCCATTTGGGATATTGAGGCACGCCTTCAAACATCAAAGTCGTTGCACCATTGGCAAGCGGTCCATACAACACGTAAGAATGCCCTGTAATCCAACCAATGTCTGCTGTACACCAATAAGTGTCTCCTTCTTCATAATTGAAAACGTAGTGATGCGTAAGACTGGTGTACAGCAAATAGCCTCCTGTGGTATGCAAGACTCCTTTAGGAGTGCCTGTTGAACCTGATGTATAAAGAATGAACAAGGGGTCTTCCGCATTCATCACTTCAGGGGGACATTGATTAGAGATGGCAGGTGATTGAATTTCTGTATGCCACCAGTGGTCACGTGCAGGGTCAATCTGAACCGATTGGTTTGTTCTCTTCACAACAATCACGGTGATGTCAGTCAAGTTTTTCAACGCTTCATCACACCAGTCTTTGAGTGGAATTGTTCCACCACCACGAAAGCCTCCATCTGCTGTAATCACCAATTTAGGCTGACAATCTAAAATACGATTCCTTAAAGACTCTGCACTAAAGCCCCCAAAAACCACAGAATGAATTGCACCAATGCGAGTACACGCCAAACAGGCAATGGCAAGTTCTGGAATCATAGGCATATACAGCACAACACGGTCGCCTTTACCCACTTTGAAACGTTTGAGAACGTTGGCAAAACGGCAGACTTCACGGTGCAACTGACGGTAAGTGTAAGTGAAGGATTCATGCGGTGTGTCCCCCTCCCAAATCAAAGCCGCTTGATTTCCCCTCTTGGCAAGATGCCGATCTAAGCAGTTGTAAGACACATTCAGCTGACCATCTGCAAACCATTCCACTTGTGCTTTGGTGTAGTCGCAATTCGTCACCTGACTAGGCATCTTGAACCAGTCTAATCGCTCTGCTTGTTTCTTCCAAAATTGTTCAGGATTGTGGATAGACTCCTCATAAAGCCTTTCATAGTCTTGGGCATTGAGATAGGCACGTTCCCTTGTTTCTTTTGATGGTGTGTATAGTTCTGTCATAGCAAGTTTTGTGAGTGAGTGTGTTTCAATAAATTGTCCAAAAGATCTTACAAAAAATGTAAACAATATCACTAATGCAAAAAAACTTCAACTATTCTTGTAAGTTTAACCCCTCCCACTTGAAAATTTTGCCTTTCGTCATGGCTCACCTTGCTCCCTAACCTCTATACTGCCGTTATTCCTGCGAAAGCAGGAATCTGTGCTTGGTTTAAGATAGATTCAGCACTTGACACGGAATCTCAAAAAACAAAAGTCGTTTGGGAAAAAAGAAGAGATTGCGGACAAGGTCAGCCATGACTAAAGGAGTGTTTTGAAAGCTACTTTGCTTGACGACTATTCATCACTGATGATGTGTTCTTCATTTTGCTTGATTTGAAACGTTTTGACCAGTTTGCCATTGAGTTTGAGATAGTAGTTGTCAACAGGCAGGAGAATCCGTTTTTGTTTATCTTGGTCAGAAGTGTAGGTGAGCCATTGATTTTGCGAGTTACGGATTTGAAATTCAAAACTCAAGGGGTTTCCAAAAAATTGTGTTTTGGGAAAGCTCAGGAATAGCACCCCTGTTGGGACAGAAGGTGTTTTGATTTGTGCATTGAGAGACACGCGGGATTTAGGGAAGCCGACCTCACGTTTTAAACTGGATTCTATTTGTGAAAAAAGTCGGTTGATAAACTCTACTCCTGAAAGACCTTGAAAATCTTGAAAGTCTATCAAGCGTGGGGTCGTCATCACTTTTTCAATAAACTCATGCGGTAAATCCAACAAGGTCAAGGGGGAATCTAGCTGAAGCATGGAGCTTGAAGAGCAACTGATCAAAGAAGTTTCAAAGCGGTCTTCACGCCTTGAGGTGCTTTGGTCCCACAAATGACGCCATTTTTCAAATTGCAGTCTGATGTCCACTTCTTGCGAATAGTCATACAACGTTGCATCAAAGTCGGCATGCTGTCCAAATTTCACTGCTAAAAAAAGCAGTTGCATGTCGTTCCTGACAAGAGCAATCTGCAGTAATCCATGATACAACCCCAAATCATTGGGATAGTCTAACAATCCTTGAAAGACGAGTTCTTCAAGATTAGAAATCTCATAGCAATTTTGATTTTTAGCCAAAACGGCATTCAGTAAGTTGCGAACGTCTTGACCCTGTTGCAAGGGAATCAATGGTGCTTCGTTGGCTAAAACAGGCAAAGAACTACCCAAAGAACTTAAAGGCGTACTGGAACTGGTTTGAGCATTGCCAGAATAACGTAACAAGGTGACTTCAGGTTTGGATGTGGCAAAAGCAATCAAGTCTTTGTGAGATGTGCCAAGCATAATCGTTGACTCTTCATCACGCAGTCCACGAATCAGATTTCCATTTCTAAAATTCCAAGCACGTGCAGATTTGTCTTGAGACACAGAAATCAAAGATTGCTCATCTCCTGTGAAAAAGACACCACTCACTGCTTGATAATGGGCGCTGATGGAATACACTTTTTGGTAGGACTCTTTTTTTTGGACTAAATGGATTTGTCCCCCAACGTCTCCAATGGCAAGCAAAGGTTCGTTAGGGTGGAATTGAAAAGAAGAGATGGCAGACTGACTCAATTTCAACTCCTGCTTTAAAGCACCTTGCGGAAAGCTCCAAACTTGTAAATCCCCACTGTCATAGCCGATTAAAAATTCATCTCCTTTGGGGTCAAAGCGGACAAAGGTCAGATTTTTCTCTTTAATCTCTTTGGTTTGATACTTCTTTTTTAAATCCCAGACGACCCAACGATGGTCTTTAGAAACAGAAACGACTGCCTCGCCGCTGGGGTGATAATCTAAGGAGATAACTGGTGATTTATGCCGTTTGAGTGAAGCCAAAGACCTGCCTTCTTGTGTGTCCCACAGCCTGACACTTCCATCTTGATTGCCTGTTGCAAAGGTTCTGTTATTTGGTGCAATCGCCACGGAAAAGGCAACAAGATTGTTCAGCTCATAAGACCTGACTTCTGTTTGTTCTTGGACGTTCCAAAAGCGAATGCTTCTGTCTAGCGAAGAGGTGATTAAGTAACGTCCATTAGACGTAAAGTCCATGGCTAACACATCTCTCTGATGCGGTTGGAATTGACCAGCCACCACAGATTGGCTTAACTCCCAAACTTGCACGATGCCAACGGTGGTGAGTGCAAGGACATAATAACCTTGCGAATCCATACGAGACATGAGCATGTCTCTATTGCCTAAATTGAGGGTTAAAGCGCTTTGTTGTTCGTTCAAATCCCACAGGCTAATCACTCCATTTTTTGATCCCAACAAGATTAAACGACCAGAACTGTCAAATTGCAGTGATGCCATAGCTTCTTGATGAGGATTGAAAGAGGCATCAGATTGTGTCTTCCTCCAATCCCAAAGTTTGACAGTTCCGTCATCTGACACACTTCCTATCAGCTGTCCATTGGGGTGAAACTGCACCTCATTGACTGACTTCTCATGTTCCAAAAATTCAGCTAGCAATTCCTTTCTTTCTAGTCTCCAAAGCCTGACTGCATCATCAGCTCCTCCGCTGGCAAACAACTTTCCATCAGGGGAGAGAGCAAGGGTTGAAATTTGTTGTTGGTGAGCTTGGGATATTGAAAATTGAGGGCTCAGCCTTTCAAGATTCCAGACGATGATTGTCCCATCGGCACTGCCTGAAATTAAAAATTCTCCATCAGGAGTGATGTCCAGTGCTTGCACAGCGCCTAAATGTCCCCGCAGTGTGGTGAACTCTTGCCCAGAGTCCATACTCCATATTTTGATAGTTTGGTCTGCTCCGCCTGTGATGAGAAGGGGCTGTGATGGGTGTTGCAGAAATGTCAAGGCTTGGTGACTTCCTGTGGGAATGTTTAAAAGGACTTCGCTGTTTGAAGTTTGACGAACTTCAAGGGTGTGAAGACCCGATAGGGTGATGAGATGTTGGGCATCTAGGCTAAAGTCTGCCTGTTGAGGAGTGTCTCCGGGGAGTTTGAAAAAATGACGGGTAATCAGCTCATTTGCTAAACTATGAGAGAATCCAAAAATGAGGTAAATGAGAGTGACAACACGCAAAAAGGTTGTGAGCCACTTCATAAGATGTTCTGCCCTTGAATCCAGTCTTGAAAAGGAGGCAAAAGTTTTTCTGCACAGACCAACACAAGTTCTTTTTGTTGGAGTGAGTCTGTTGAGTCAAAGCCGATGGTTTTTCTTCCTGCTTCTCGGGCAATGAGTAATCCTGCTAGTGCGTCCCAGCTTCTGAGTCTTTTTTGGTAGTAGGCATCTAAGGCACCTTGTGCGGTCTGTGCAATCGCAAGGGCGGCAGAGCCAAAACAGCGAAGGTTACTTTTGCACTGCCTCAAAAAAGGCATCAGCTCGTCTAAATGCTTATGAAAACTTCCTGCACCTATCAAAATATCTTCATGCAACATGTCATCTAAAACGTGCAGTTTGGTTTGATTGCAAAATGCTCCTTGCCCCTTTTGAGCATGGTAAAGGCTCTCAGAACAAGGCGAACTCACAACGCCAATTTGGATTTGGTGGTCTGCCCAATAAGCAATAGAGACGCTCCAGTGTTCAAGACCCCTTAAAAAATTGGTGGTGCCATCAATGGGGTCAATGACCCAAAGACCTTGCTTGCCTTCTGTGATGCCAAATTCCTCACCAAGCATGCCATCATCAGGAAAAGAGTTGGCAATCTGTTGGCGAATCAAGGTCTCTACCGCACGGTCTGCTTCAGAGACAAAATCTTGCCTTCCTTTCTTTTCCACTTGAAGTTGCTCCCGTCTGGTAAATAAATCAAGGGCAAGCTCGCCTGCTTGCCTGCCAAGCTCTATTGCCAGTTGATACCGTTGTTGGAGGTCTGTTGAAGCGGTTTGGGTCATATTGTTTTTGGGACAAGGAGAGTTTGGGAATGTTTCAAGAGTCTGATGCCATCATACACCTTTTTGAGGTCATCAAGTAAAGTTCTATCAGCTTGTGAAGAAGTTTTTTGCTGATGTGAGTCTAAGAGTGATTGAAGACATTCAGCACGGGACATGCCCTGCTCTTTGGCAAAAGTGTCCAGATGCTTCAACGTGATTTGGGGGAGTTCCAGCAACACTTTACATGTTTTGTCTGACTTACACATGGTCTATCTAGCCAAAAAAAGAAATAAGAATAACATTAGCAACAGGTGTGCCTTTTGAAAATATGGCTTTTGGAAAGATGAAAGTTTGAGATTGCGGGTTTAAACCGCAATGACTAAAGAACAACGTGAGCATGACGATTCCCCTAGTCATTCCGTGCTTGACACGGAATCTATCACCAAACCAAGCATGGATTCCTGCTTTCGCTCCGAATGACAACTCCCGTCAAACGCTCTTGAGATTGCGGGTCAAGATGAGCAATGACCAAGTAGAAGTCTCGGAATGGTGTTTGAAAACAAAGGCAAGAAGACAAAGGGAGCAGGACGCCCCCTTTTTTAAAATGAGAAAGTTTGAGATTGCGGGTCAAGCCCGCAATGACGAAGGGGAAGGAAAAAGAAACGAAAACGTTTAAGCACGTTCTGGAATTTTCATAGAACAGAAATAATGGATGTCTGAGGGAGCGATAGTACCTGTACTGAATCTTGTTATTACACCGTTACTGTGATTCCGTAAAACATTAAAACCACCGGTAAAACTGCCAATGTAAAAACGACTTGTATTTCCAAAAACAGCTCGAGCAAAATCTCTATCAGCAGAATTACCACTATTAAGATTTTTGAACTGTGTATCATCTGCCGCCTTGTAGTTGATTGTCCGACACTCACTGGCGTCATACCTTGGCACAAGGTCTCCTTTGTTGATGTAATACCAAAGCTCTCCATCTTTTTCTAAGTGGAAGTGATTTCTCAACACTTTAGGTCTTTGCCCAACATCAAAGCCTGTGATGTGAGCGGTAGTGTTGTGATTGGCATTGTTAGTGGTGAAGGACACAGGGTTGCCAGAGCGATTGAAAGCAGAAGCACCGCCAGCCGTTTTGACTGCCACTTTGTAAGTTTTGTTCAAGCCCCAAGTTTGTTTGGGAATGATAAGATGACTGGTTCTAACGCCTTTTTGAACAAACACTTTTTCACAGGTGACAAAGTCATCTGATGAGACAAGCAAGGCATTCAAAGGAGTATCTTCGCAAACTGCCTCGTCATTAGAAACTAGGGTTTGAGAAGTGTCTAGTCTCATCACGGAACGTCCGTAGGCTTTGCCTGCTGTGTCTTGCATCTTAGTAAAAGCAGTTGAGGTGACTGCAGCGCCCAGCGTCAATCCTTCTGGTCCCCCTTGTATCACTGTAAAATCCCAGTTTGATTCTTCTCTCAAGATTTTGAATTGCAGTTGCCCTGTGCCTGCTGTGACTCCTGTCAACTTCAGCTTGGCTTGAAATTGTTCTTGTCTGGGTAAAATGTAAGCCAGTTCTCCACCTTGCCCAACCGTTTCTTCTGTTTCTTCTCCTTTTGACACGACCAGCTTCAAGGAAGTCAAACTTTCATCATAAGCGATGTCTAACTTCTTACCTTGATAAATGGTTGAGACTTTGCAAGTGAAATTGGCAACCAGTTCCTCACCTGTTGTAATAGAATTGTCAGAGGCAACCTCGCACATGGCTTGATTTTGAGTGTTTTCCTCCTCACTTTCTTCAGCAGGTGGCACACAACCTGCCAAGACCAGAAGTGTCAAGAAAACGATTGATTTGTCATAAAAAACACCCCCTGACAAAAGAATCTTGAATGGATTTGATTTGTTCTAACATAAAAATCTCCTTTGATAAATGGTTAATCAGAATGAACAAAAACAAGATTATAATTCTAGCAAACCTTGAAAAACAAATGCAACTTTTAAAATCATCTTTTTTAATTATTTTTAATGGTTTGAGCGAAAAGTCAAAGAAACAAGCAGGTCAGCTTTTGAAAATAAGTTTTTTTTGAAGATTGTAATCTGTATCAAATATAGACAGGGCATGGTTTTGGTTTTACCAAATGATCCTTCTAATGATGCAATATGCCGGTGTCCTTCGTCAACTTTAATTGATCCTTGTCCATTCTACACGTCTAAAGTAAAATCAATCCAAAAGTTTAGGGTCAGGGTTATCTACATTGAATGTTTCTTCTGTTAATAAAAGTTTCTCATGTTCCTGCATCCTAGAATACCTAACAAAGTAACCCTCATGTCAATTCTTCAATTTTGAATAATTTCAAAAATATCAACTATTTTATTTGCTTTGATACTCAAAGCAAGCGAGGAGTTTAATTATTTTTAAATCATAGAAGTTTTTATGAAACAAAAGAAAAATCAAAGAGTTGCTGTTTTTTATCAAGCTGATTGGATATCCATTTGGTTTATTCTTTATTTATCACTACGTGGTTATAAAATTTATTATTATCACATTTTAAAATCTACTTTCTTCATATTAGATAAAGTTAAGAACTTTTATCCCATTCATTCAGATTTAATGAGGTATCATTATGGAGGATTAAATCAACACGGTCATCATTATATAACTTATTTAATGGATCACCATGTTACAACACATTTTATTTATAAATCTATCGCATCTTTTTTTAGAATAGACTTAGAAAATAAAATCATGCGAAGCTCTTTTTTAGATATAACATGGGATGTGATTAAGGATTTTTGTAAAATATCCTTATTTATTCATTATCTGCAAGATACTGAGAAGATAAATCCTTTTATCTTCTATCCTTATCAAAGATATACCTATTTAGTACAAAAAAGATATTTTGTACACAGTCTTAATTTTATCAATTATATTTATTTTATATGTACGGGTTTAGTTTATTTTTTTAAAAAATTGTATGTAATATTTTTTATTTTGAATAAAATTTTTGTAAGAAAATTTTCTTCATCAAAAGTTATTTTAAATCAAAAAAGAGATCATTTAAGTTTGCCAAAAAATAGCAAGGAATACTCTCATTATAAAATAATATACTTCCCTCACAAAGGAATTTCATATGGTCATTTGTACAATAAATTTTTTTACTATAATCAAGATGATCAATCTCATTTCTATCCTAATAATATTTTGCATATTGCTATAGAAAACTATAAAGAGTTTCTTAAAAAAACATGTGACTCTTTTAACAAAAAGAATCATTGTGAGATACAATATACTGATTTAAATCAGCTAAATTCAGAAGGAGTTACTACTTCATTATTAAAATTTATCAAAATTCTTTTATTAAATAGAAAAAAATGTTTTGCCTATGCTTTCACATTTTCTATTTCTGAAATCATATTATTTTTTAAATACTTTAGAGCTATATGTTACAATTTATCAGCATTAGAAAAACTGACATCTGTTAAACTTGCTTTGGTAGGTTATGATTCCCTCTTTCCTCCATCTTTATATTTTTCATTATATCTCAAAAAGATTACTGTTATTGCTGTTCAAGATCGTACATACCCTATTGGTAATGTTACTGTTGATTATCACTTTGTGACAGGTCCAGAAGTATTAAATTTTTTACAAAATAGAAAGGTCACATATCTAGTCAGAAAAAAATCTATAATCATTGGAAATATAAAAGATGATGCAGTGAAATTCTGTCACGAAGATCAAGAAGAAAACTTATGGTGTCAAGCAATCAAGCAAAAACATAGAAGCATCATTGCTTGCCTGAGTATTAATCTTCCACTTTCTGATGAGGAAAATAGATTGAAAACAGCATGTCCTACATATAGGATATCTAAAAAAATATACATAGATATTATTAAACTATCACTTTGTTTTAAGAATGATTATTTTTTAATTAAAGGAAAAGATTCATCAGTTTTAACTCATCCATTATTTGAAGATATTGTAGAAATTATTACTCACTTACCAAATATTGAAATTGTCAAGGATTTGGAAGAAATCACACCTGAAAAATTAATTTATATTTCTGATTACTGTATAGGTGCTTATACATCTTTAATTGATGAGTTTTTGAGTTATGGAAAACCTACTTTTATCTACGACTTTTTTGGAATGACAACCAATCAATATGCTTTAAAGTATCCTGAATATCTAGTTGCTACAAACTATGAAGATTTATACTTTCGTTTAGAAAGATTACTTAATCATGGTGAATTTTTACCTGAAAAAGATTTTGAAAAACTAAGAAAAGATTTTTACAATAACTCTCATACTCATCATGTTCATGACAAATTGCAAGAACAATTAGAACAACTTTATGATAAATATGTCAGTTAATTGAAATGAATCAGAACAAGCAAACTTCCCGTCATTGCTCACCTTGACCCACAATCTTTCTACTGCCGTCGTTCCTGCGAAAGCAGGAATCCATGCGATGTTTGACGATGGATTCCGTTTCAAGCACGGAATGACAGAAAAAAGAGAGGGGAATTGAAACACCCCGTCCCTTTGGGCAGTGTTCACTTGGTATTGGTATCATGTTTTTGAAACCTTTTATAGTCAAAGAAGAGTTGGAGAGTGTGATTCAGCATGTCAAAAGTTTTAGAATGTCGTTTAGATTTTCTCATCAAGCGAGCTAGGTTATCTCTGATGGAAGAATTAGAAGATTCAATGAGATGAGTATTTCTCTTGCCTATTTCGTGGTTCTCTGGAATTTGTCATTGAGCAAATGCCACTTGATGGCATGAGTTGGCATCGGTATAGATCGTCTTCATTCTAGGTCGCTGTTCTTTGACTAGTGCATACAACTTTTGGGCAGCTGCCAATCCTTTGCCTACCACAAAGGCAATCACACATTGTTCTTGACGAGAATAGGCTGTCCAAACGGCTACTCTTTGGCTTTTTTTTGAACAAAAGTATAGATGTCATCCATCTCTATACTATCTACTTGCTCTTTGAAACTTGCTGCTCCTTTGGCGACTTGAGACACTCTGGCTTTTTTGATCCAGTTGAGAACTGAAGTTGGAGATACCTGCACAAAACGAGCTATCTTTCTGATGCCTACACTATTGACAGACATTTCTAAAGCTTGACGCTTCGTCTCTAGTGGTCTCCTCAATCCATTTGAACTGAATGACCTCCCACAAGATTGGCAAACATCTCTCTGTACTCCTTTGTAACAACCATTCTTTATATAACTCTTACTTGCACAATGATGACAACTTCTCATCTCCACTCCTCAAATTCACTCTCACAATGCAATACCGAGTGAACACTGCCCTTCAGTGGAGGGGAATTGAAAATGAAGAAGTTAAGAGAAAAAACCAAGATTGCGGAGGAAGTCCGCAATGACGGTTGTGTAGAGATTGCGGATCAAGGTGAGCAATGATGGTTTCCAAGGTCAACCATGACTTAAACGCAAGGTGAGGGGAAAGTTTGAAACTTAGTCTTGAAAAGTCATCTTAACCCTTGCTTTTCATAATGGGTTTTGAGAAAATGGCGGGTTTTTATTTACAATTTATTAGAGGAATAGGTGATGGCATTAGAGCAAACGTTATCGTTGATTAAACCTGATGGAGTGAAACGTCATTTTGTTGGGAGAATTTTGTCAAAGTTTGAAGAGAATGGATTGAGAATTGTTGCAATGAAGATGATTCATCTTTCCAAAAAAGAAGCAGCAGGATTTTATGCAGTGCATCGGGAACGTCCCTTTTTTGACGACTTGACAACGATGATGTCATCAAAGCCGATTGTTGCATTGGTTTTAGAGGGAGAAGAAGCTGTTTCCAAAAATCGTCAAATCATGGGGGCAACTAATCCTAAAGATGCGGAAGAAGGGACAATTCGTAGGCAATATGCAGAGAGTATTGAAGAAAACACAGTGCATGGGTCTGATAGCCTTGAAAATGCAAAGATTGAGATTCATTATTTTTTTTCTCACACAGAACTTGTTAATTCTTCTCACTAAATTCCACAAGGAAAGCTAATTTAGATTTTTGCTTGACAGCCAAATTGTTGTCAGCTAGAATATTTGGCTTTTCTTATTCCTTACAAGACATGCTCCCATCGTCTAGAGGCCTAGGACATCGCCCTTTCACGGCGGCAACAGGGGTTCAAATCCCCTTGGGAGTACCAATTTTTTACCTTTGTTTCATTTTGATTGGGGGGCGTAGCTCAGCTGGGAGAGCGCAACGCTGGCAGCGTTGAGGTCAGGGGTTCGATCCCCCTCGTCTCCACCACTTCTTATGACGAACCCCCAACAAGAAGATTTTTTAGAGTCGCTCGGTGATCTGGGAATGGCATTGCATGAGACCTGTTTTCTTGCAAGCTGGCCCCCCGATGACCTTGAAAACTCAGACGAAGAACACGTTGTTTTTTATAATCGGTTGCAAAATCTCAAGGCTTTGATTCGTTGCCATAATCCTTCAAAAAGAAGGAACACGACTGAGGTGGCAGAAAAAAAATATGACCGTTTTGACCTCCAATTACAAAACCTAAAAAAATTGATTCAATCCCATCAACCCTGCAAAAAATCTGAAAAACTAACAGAAGATTCACAAGAATTTGAAGAATTTAGCAAAGGACTGAATCAACTGCGTCACCTGATTCTTCATACTCCTGAGACAAAATCACTTCCTGATGCAGAATCACCAATGCTTTCCCCCACTCAAGATGTCCATTTTTGGGCTAATTTACAAAAATTTAAAAAAATGATTGAGGGGCATCGTCGCAAGTAAAAAAATCCTTGACTTACGGAAGACGTTTTCGTATAATCCTGCGTTTCATTGAGTTCCCCAATAGCTCAGTTGGTAGAGCAAGTGGCTGTTAACCACTGGGTCCGTGGTTCGAGTCCGCGTTGGGGAGCCACTCCTTTCAAATCAAATCAACTTCTTTGTCCTGCTTTTTCCCTTTCTTTGGGGTGTATGAAGAGTCAACTTGAACAGCTGAAGCAAATAACGGTTGTTGTCGCAGATACTGGGGATATTCAAGCGATTGAGGCATACAAACCTCAAGATGCAACAACGAACCCAAGCCTGATTTACAAAGCGTCACAGATGCCCGAATATGCTCCTTTACTGACTCAGGCTGTTGAGTGGGCAGATCAGCAAGGAGGAGGTCAAGAAGCATACCTCAAAAATGTTTTAGACCAAGCAAGCGTCACTTTTGGCGTGGAAATCTTGAAGCATATACCCGGGCGAGTCTCAACGGAGGTTGATGCAAGGCTTTCATTTGATGCCAAACAAACTTATCTGAGAGCGAGAAGGCTGATTGATCTTTACAAAGAAAGGGGTGTTGAGCAAGAACGTATTTTAATCAAAATTGCGGCAACGTGGGAAGGCATTCAGGCTGCAAAACAACTGGAAAGTGAGGGCATTCATTGCAATTTAACGCTTTTGTTTCATCTTGCGCAAGCTGTGGCTTGTGCAGAGTCTGGAGTTTTTCTGATTTCACCTTTTGTTGGAAGGATTTTGGACTGGCATAAGAGGCATGATGAGAGTTTTCAATACGACCCAGTTTCTGACCCCGGTGTAGAGAGAGTCAAACAAATTCACAATTATTACAAAACGTGTGATTATCCAACAATCATCATGGGGGCAAGTTTCCGCAGTACTTCTCAAATCACAGAGCTTGCAGGTTGCGATTATCTGACTATTAGCCCTACTTTGCTAGAAGAACTCCAAAATACCAGTGAACACTTGCCACAACGTTTAAGTTCAGACCAATGTGACAAATCACTAGAAAGGCTGTCTTTTGATGAAGAGACGTTTCGTTGGGCAATCAATGAGGACGCTATGGCAAACGATAAAATTGCAGAAGGGATTAGACTTTTTAGCCGTGATTTGGAAAAATTGGAGCAGTATGCTCAAAACCATTCAATGACATGACTCTGTCTATTTCAGTTTAACTCGTTTGATTCTCCATTCTTCATCTATGCCTGTTAATTTTGAGCCTGTCATCGGGCTGGAAATTCATGTGCAGTTGTCGTTACACTCCAAAATCTTTTCTACTGCACCTTCAGAATTTAGCCATGAACCCAATACCAATACATCAGAATATTGTTATGGGTTACCCGGTACTTTGCCTGTTCTCAATGAAAAAGTTGTAGAATCAGCTATGCTTTTGGGGCTAGCTACCAAAAGCGCCATCAACCGTCGCTCTCAATTTGCACGCAAGCATTATTTTTACCCCGACCTTCCCAAAGGTTATCAAATTTCTCAAGATGAGCGACCTATCTGCATTGGTGGTCAAGTCACTATTTATCCTAATCAGCAAGCCAAAGAGATTAGCCTGCACCATATTCACATGGAAGAAGATGCAGGCAAGTTGGTTCACGACCCCAGTGGAAGACAGAGTTTGATTGACCTCAATCGTGCGGGTTCTCCACTTTTGGAAATTGTGAGTAACCCCGTCTTGCAAACTCCACTAGAGGCAAGATTGTACATGGAAAAAGTCCGTTCGCTCGTGGTGTATTTGGGAATTTCTGATGCGAACATGGAGAAGGGGAATTTGCGTTGTGACGCCAATATCTCGTTGCGTCCTGTTGGAGAGACAGCTTTTGGTACACGTGTAGAAATCAAAAACCTCAATTCTTTCCGCTTCTTACAACAAGCACTAGACTATGAAATTGTTAGGCAGGAAGACATTTTAAACTCTGGGGGTCAGGTTCTGCAAGAGACTCGTCTTTGGAATGAGAGTAAAAAGATGACCTACATGATGAGACGCAAAGAAGACTCTCACGATTATCGCTATTTTCCAGACCCCGATTTGCCTGTTGTTACCATTGAGCAAGACTGGTTGGAGTCTATTGAAAAGTCTTTGCCTGAACTACCTGACAAACGAATGGAACGGTTTGTCAATCAATACAAAATGAAGTTTGAAGATGCAGAATCTCTTGCAAAACAACGTTATGTTTCTAATTATTTTGAAAATTTGGTCAATAGTGGAACATCTGCCAAACTAGCATACAACTGGACACTTCAAGTCTTAACTCATGTGGCATCTCCTGAATCTGAAGATTTGGACAAGGTGCTTAGTTTTGAACGTTTAAGCGAGCTTTTGCAAATGATTGAACAAGGGAAAATTAGTTCGTCTGCAGCAAAGGTGGTGTTGACAGAAATGCTAGGAAACAAGCAGTCTGCAAGTAAGATTGCAAAGGACAAAGGCTTGGAACAAGTCAGCAATGAAGACGAGTTGTCAAAAATGGTGCAAGACATCATTGCTCAATTTCCTGACCAACTGACACAATATCGTGAGGGTAAAACTAAAGTGTTTGGCTTTTTTGTAGGTCAAGTGATGAAAGCCTCACGAGGGCAAGCCAACCCTACAACTATTAATCAACTCCTTAAAAAATATTTAGATTGATGAAACGTTGGATTGTCCCCCTTGAATTAGCCTCGCTGGTTTCTTTGATAGGTTGTTCCTTATGGATTTTCTTATGGACTCCTTTGAATCTTGAAATGGGATTTGTTCAAAAAATTATGTATTTGCATGTCCCATCGGTTTTTGTCACTTACTTGGCATTTTTCGTCACTTTTGTTTATAGCTTCATGTATTTGTGGAAGAGAAGTTTTGGCTTTGATTATGTTGCAAAATCTTCTGCAGAAATTGGTTTAATTTTCTGCGGATTGACATTGGTTACAGGGGCTATCTGGGGCAAACCGACATGGGGAACTTATTGGGTTTGGGACGCACGTTTGACAACAACATTGTTGTTATTTTTGATTTTCTGTGGATATTTCTTGCTTCGTGCATTTTCAACAGAAAGGCATGTGGAGGCAAAATTAGCATCAGTTGTCGGAATCATTGGGTTTCTTGACATTCCTATCATTCATAAATCGGTGGAATGGTGGAGAACTCTGCATCAACCCTCTACATTATTCAAGGCTGAAAAACCTGCTATGCCCCCTGAACTGCTTTACCCTCTCGTTGCTAGTGTGCTTGCCATGTTTATTCTGTATGCTTATTTACTAGTTTTAAGGCTACAAACAGAACAGATCAAAGACAAATATCATCGTCAATTAGCACAACTTCAAACAAAATTAGACTAAGAAATGGAATTTTTTGGATAAACGTTATGAGTGGAAATGTAGAGTATGTTATTGCATGTTATGGCATTTGGATATTGACTGTTTTAGTTTATGTGGTCAGAGTGAAAAAGCTACGTTATAAATATTCCAAATCAAACAATGAAAACAACTTATAAATTTTTGATTGGTGGCAGTATTATTTTTCTAGCCATCATAGCATTATCCTTGCAAACTCTTGAGGAAAAAACTGTGTTTTTTTATACACCAGCAGAGTTGATTGAAAAGGGTACAACATTAAAATCGCAAACCATTCGCGTTGGTGCTTTGGTAGAACAAGGCAGCATTCAGTGGGAACCTCGTACTTTAAATTTATCATTTCAAATCACCGACCAAATGCCTGTCCCTTCACAGGTTGTAAGTACTTCTTTGTTAATTCCTGTCAAATATCAGGGGGCAAAGCCTGATATGTTCAAAGAAGGTCAAGGTGTTGTTGTAGAGGGAAAATGGGACGGTGAGACCTTTCATGCCTCACAGTTGTTGGTCAAGCACAGTGAGGAATACACCATTGCAGATGAGAAAAAAGATCAGTCAAATTATTACCAGACCCTCATCACACAATAATCTTTGCTACATTTTCTACTCTCTTTTGTTCTCTTACAATTCCGTTCTGTTGTTATAAGGATTCAAAACCTCTTCTTACTCTCCCGCAGAGAATATCAACGCATTCTCAAGGCAACTTTCTTCCTTGTCTTCATTCTCTTTTTCATTTTCTACCAAATAGAATTAGGTCAAATCACCCCTGATGATGCCGAAGAAAGTATCGGGCATTTTGTCACCCTCAATCTCAATTTTCTGTTTGCCTTTTTTGCATTTTATTCATTTCTACGAAACATCATCAAACTTCGTTTTGACTTATCCAGTCGTAAAAGGAGCTTCAAAGCTAACTTAACTTTTGCTTTCATTTTCATTTCTGTCCCTGCCATCATTGCTCATTTTTTAGCATCAGGCTTTAACTTTTATTTTCTGGATAACTGGTTGAATCATCAATACGAACAGGCACGTACTCAATCGCAAAGCATTTCTTCGGGATACAGCTTCACCATGTTTCAGTTACTCAAAAATCAGGCACAAGTTGTTGACATGAGAAATGAGTCTTTTATGTTGGAAGAATTGAATGAGGTGATTCAACAATTTCAAATTAAGGGAATTGCTTTTTATAGTCTTCAGCATGAGTTGATTGCCAAACGGACTAAATCAGAATCGTTAGAGCGTGAATGGTCACCTTTATCTACCCAAGAAAAATCAAAACTACAACAACAAGGCTGGTTATTTTTGGCTCAAAAATCACACACACGGCTTATCTTTCGTTATTTTCTCATCTCTCAATACTCTCAAAAAATTATAGAAACCTTTGGAGAGTCTTCCCCTGAAGTTGCACAATCATTGTGGATTCTTGATGAGCAATATTCCAAATCTGAATCACTGCAAAAATCTAAACGTTTTTTGAGAGTGTATTACACCAGCGGCTTCTTATTTATGACAGCCTTGCTTTTGTTTGGTGCGACATGGTTTGCATTTTATCTTGCCAAACGTTTTGTCTATCCTATTGAACGTTTGTCAGAAGCGACTAAGGAATTGCTCAAAGAAGAAGGGCTTGGGTATCAACTGCGATTAGACAAAAATTCATACAGCAACACAGATTTTGAAAGACTCATCACATCGTTTAACTTTATGAGTGCGGAGCTTCTTGCCCATCGCTTACGCCTCAAAGAAAACCTGCATTTCATTGAACTCACTCTTGAACACATAGAATCTGGGGTCATCTCTATGCAACCTGATGGAATTGTGACCACCGCCAATCGTGCGGCAAAAGAATTTTTTCAAGCAGACTTTCAAGTCGGTCAATCACTGGAAAGTGCATTGAATCAGGAGGTTTTTGTTCAACTTGAATCCATGAGAAACTTTGATGATAGGTCAAACCACCACCGTCAAGATTTGGTTCTCAATCCAGACAAACAACCTTTGCATTTGACAATCACTTGCCTGAAGCTAGCAGATTCTCACGAAGATAAAGATTTTTTGGGTTGTGTGTATGTTTGCGAAAATTTGTCTGAAATCCAAAGGCTTGAGAGGGTTAAAGCATGGCGTGATGTTGCCAGACGCATTGCCCATGAAATCAAAAATCCTCTCACTCCCATTCGCCTTTCTGCAGAATACATTCAACGTAAATACTCAACCCAAGTTCAAGATGCGACTACTTTGAAACGTTATTGCACTATGGTTGTTCAAGAAGTCAATCAACTGCAAATGATGGTTGATGAGTTTTCTAAATTTGCAAGAACGCCTGAATGTATTTTACAAAAAGGAGATTTAAATGCTGTGATTCATGCAACTGCAAACTTTTTCTCAAACGTTTTTCCAAAAAATATTCAGTTGCATATTGAAACTGATGAAAGCCTTCCTGATTTGAATATTGATGCGGAACAGTTGAAACAAGCATTAGTGAACTTGATTGACAATGCCGCTGCTTCTATCGTGGATACAGGGGACATTTATTTGAGAACACGCTTTGACAAAGATTTGAGTATGGCAATGATTGAGGTGGAAGATAACGGAACAGGAGTGCCTGTTGCAATGCGTAATAAAATTTTTGAACCTTATGTCACAGGCAAGGAAAATGGGACAGGTCTAGGGCTGGCAATCGTGCTTCAAATTGTATCAGACCACCTTGGCTTTATTCGCTACAACCCTGTCCAAACAGGTGGTTCAAACTTCCGCATTGAACTACCTGCTCATTCCTAAACGTCTTTGTCATTGTCAGGGACAATGCAAAGCGTCTAGCTGATTGGTTTTTTCTCAAGTCAAGTGTTGTTAGTTTGAAATGACGAATGAGTGTTCTTACAATGACTTCAACACTTCCAAAGTCTGGCTGGTAGCATCTGAAAGTAACACTTCTTGTTTTTGTCCTGTTTTTCTGATTTTCAATTCTACTTTGTTGTTTTTTAATCCCTGACCTAAGACGATTTGGATTGGAAAGCCTAACATATCAGAATCTTTAAACTTGATGCCTGCAGAGACATCACGGTCATCAAGTAATACTTCTACATTGTGTTGTTTCAGTTCTTGATAAAGTGCAAGAGCCACTTGAGCTACTGCATCATCTTGGAATTTGATTGGAATCAAAACGACTTGGTAAGGAGCAAAGGTTGTATTCCAGATAATTCCATGCTCATCGTGGTTTTGTTCAATGAAGGCACTAGCAATGCGTGTTGTACCAATGCCATAACACCCCATCACAAAAGGGCGGAATTGGTTGTTTACCTGTACACCTGCTTGTAGTGCATCAGAGTACTTGGTGCCAAGTTTAAAAATATGCCCAAGTTCTATGCCTTTTGTGGCTTTTAAAGGTTGATTGTTGGGTGAGGTGAAGCCAGCTTGAGCCAGCAATAAATCTGTCAATTCAGGCATTGGAAAATCTCTTCCTGCCTCTACTCCTACTTGATGCACGTCATCACGACACACAGCACAAACAGCATTTTTGAGATTTGCAATAGAATGATCTGCAACAATGCGGACATTCTCGGGCAGTCCAATAGGACCAATAAATCCTGCTGATGCCCCAAATATTTCAGGGAGCTTGTCCTTTTCAAAAAATTCTATCTCCAGTGCATTCAAAAAATTAAGAAGTTTGACATCGTTGACCTGTAAATCTCCACGAATCAAAGCCACCACAACCTCCTTGCTGTCTTCGTAAATGACTTGATACACAACTGATTTGATGATTTGGTCTGCTGGCACATCAAGGCATTTTGTTAAACCTTCAATCGTTGTCACGGCAGGTGTTTCAACCAATTTGGACTCCACCGATTCAAGCACATAAGAAGGTGCTGGGGGACTCGCAACAGCTTTTTCTACATTTGCCGCATAACCTTCACAATAAAGCAACATGTCTTCTCCACAATCTGCAGGGGCAAGAAACTCTTCTGACCCCGTGCCTCCAATAGCTCCAGAATCTGCTTGTACAATGATGTAATTCAAACCGCATCGGTCAAAAATTTTCTGATACGCCTCCCGCATTTTCTGATAGCTCAAGTCAAGTCCTGCCTCGTCTAAGTCAAAGCTGTAAGCATCTTTCATAATAAATTGACGGCTTCTTAAAAGTCCAAAGCGTGGGCGAAATTCATCACGAAACTTTTCATTTTGTTGATAAAGCGTGATTGGCAGTTGTTTATAGCTGGAGATACTGCGATTGACATAATCAGCAAAGGCTTCTTCTGCTGTTGGAGAAAGGCAGTAATCTGTCCCATGCCTGTCTTGTAATTCAAACAAGATTTTAGATTGTTGATAAACAGGCAATCTGCCGCTTTTTTCCCAAAAACTTGAAGACTGCACCAAAGGAACAGTCATTTGCAAAGCGCCTGCTTGATTCATTTCTTCTTCTACAATTTTTGCAACTTTCTGCACAACACGGAAAAATAACGGAGAAAAGGTGTATAAACCTGAGGCATGTTTAGAGATGAGACCTGCACGGGCTAGCCAACGATGTGACGTAATCTCTGCGTCATGGGGAAATTCACGAAAAGTGGTGATGAAGCTCTGAGTCCATTTCATAAGTTTGTTGCTAATCTAAAGTGATTGGTTTAAATTCTGTACTTTGGCAAAACCTGTTAGTTTACCAATCTCTTCAAATCATTGTAAACGTTATGACTCAAATCAGGATTTTCAATGCCTTGACATTGATGTTGCCATTTTGAGCCATTAACAGGAACTCAAAGTCAACTTTTCACCAAAAACCTTTAACTTAAAAATCAATGAAAAATCTAGGGTATCAACATTTACAGACCAAATTACAAAAGGAACTTCAGAATCTCAAAGACACAGGATTGTATAAAGCGGAGCGAGAAATTTCTTCTCCACAACGGATAGAGATTGAAACGAACGTAGGCAAAGCTCTTAATTTTTGTGCAAATAATTATTTAGGATTTGCAGAAAGGCAAGAAGTGATTGATGCGTCAATAGAAGGCATGAATCGCTATGGGTTTGGTCTGGCGTCTGTCAGATTCATTTGTGGAACGCAAAGCCCTCACGTCTTGCTGGAAAAAAAGATTGCAGACTTTTTAGAAGTTGATGATGCGATTTTATTTTCATCATGCTTTGACGCAAATGCAGGTATTTTTGAAGCATTATTGACAGAACATGATGCAATTTTAAGCGATGCGTTAAATCATGCCAGTTTGATTGACGGCATCAGATTATGCAAAGCCAAACGTTGTCGTTATGCAAACAATGACATGAACGCCTTAGAACAACAGCTTGAAACATTGCATGGTGTCAAAATTAAACTCATTGTGACTGACGGGGTGTTTTCAATGGATGGTAGTTTTGCCAAGTTAGACCAACTTTGTCGTCTTGCAGAAAAATATGAGGCGATGGTGATGGTTGATGACTCTCATGCAGTGGGTTTTATTGGCAAAGGGGGGAAAGGAACGCCAGCACTTTTTGATGTGATAGACCAAGTTGACCTTGTTTCAGGAACGTTTGGTAAGGCTCTTGGTGGTGCATCAGGGGGATACATTGCAGGGAGAAAAGAAGTCATAGAATGGCTTAGACAACGTGCGAGACCTTATCTTTTTTCCAATTCTCTTGCTCCTTCTATTGCTTGTGCCACTTTGAAGGTCTTTGACCTATTGGAGTCTCAAGGACAAGCATTGCGTCAAAAGCTCAAAGACAATGCCACCTATTTTCGCAGTGAGATGACCAAACTAGGCTTTCATCTTTTGGAGGGCGAACACCCTATCATTCCTGTCATGTGTCAAGATGCAGAGCTTGCATCACAAATGGCAGAACATCTTTTGCTAGAGGGTGTTTATGTGATTGGATTTTCTTACCCTGTTGTTCCAATGGGGCAAGCTCGTGTGCGGGTGCAAATTTCTGCCATTCACGAAAAGCAGCATTTAGAGCAAGCAGTCAATGCCTTTGCCAAAGTTGGACGCCAATTAAACATCATTCCTTGAAAAAAGACATTGCTCATGCTCAAAAGTAGTTCTAAAAACGGCATTGTTAAGTAATAAGTGATAGCTGATTATTCCGTTTTGCCATGAACAAAAGAACAGAATATTGTAATGCTTTAAGAGACTTGCTGTAACATTTGGTTTTCCTTCTCATTCTTGCCAAGAAATGTCTCAAGAGAGAATTATACTCTTCTACCGTGTATGTTTCTGCCTTGGAACATGTATGAATTTCTTTGGGAATGACTTGTTTGTAAGCCTTCCAGTGATCAGTCATCACCTGAAGAGGTTTTGTTTCCTTGACCTTGTCCCATAAATGCCTACAGGCTTTTGAGTCTCTGTTTCCAAGCACACAATTGATAAATTGCTTCCCACATCTATCAACAGCAATCCAGAGCCAGCAGTAGTTTTTTTTGACTGGATGTAGGTGTGCATTTCATCAATTTCCATAATTTCAATGTCTGTGTCCTTTCTTAATGCCTTGAGCTGTTCGCCAAAACTACAGACCCAATTATAAACTGAAACATGAGAACAATTCAGCAAACGACCGATTGACCTGAAACCAAGACCCTCCAAATACAACTCTAATGCTCTTCTTTTGATCTGTGGTGAGATTTGACCACGATAGGACTTGGTATATTGATAGTTGCAGGCATTGCAACGCCTCCTCGGTTTACCATATAAGAAACCATTCTTAACCGTCTTCTCACTTTCACATCTAGGACACAACTTCATTGCTACACCATGACTATCAATTCAATTAAATGAACTTAATATCGCATATCACTTATAGTTTAACAATACCAAATAAAGTTATTCAACAAAGCCATTATAGTTGTAAATTTTACAAAATCAAATCAGGTTCAAAAAGACTTCTAAACACAACTAAACATAGTGCTAGAAAGTAGGTGAGGCATCAAAAAGAAAGACAAGAGTCTAGTTTTTCACCAAATTGAAGAATGTTAGAGAGAACAACCCCCCACTTGTTTAAAAGCAAGCAAGGGGAAGTTTTAAGGAGAAAACAAATTGAAAAAAATTTTTGAGCCAGATTATTTTAAGCTCAAGCTAGATTATTTTAAGCCGAGTCTTTGACTCAAATTAATTGAGTTTGATTAAGCGAATGACTTCATTTTGAAATTCAGAGATGTGTTGCATGGCGGGTTTGATGGGTTTTAAATCTATGCGTCCTGTGAAGCTCCTGCCGTTGCTGTCAACCCCCTCTACTAAAAATTTTTTGTCATCAGTGAACCATGTTCTTTTGAAACTGGTGAAAGTTTCAAACTTGGGGTTACCAAAAATCTCTTCTGCTCCAGCAGACAAATCGTTCAAGTCTAGCTTCCACATGCCATAACCTGAACCATCTGCTCTTTTGGTGAAGATGTACAGTTCATTGTCAAATTGACGATAAGACCCCCCGTCTTTTTGCCAGCTTCTTGGGTCCATCTTTGTCCAATCTCCTGAAATGTCTTTGAACTCATAAACATTGGTGTCTCCTTTGGGATACACTTTGAGCAACGTCAGATGTTTGGAACGAGTAGCATTATAAACGGTGCGAAACAACATACGTTCCAGTTGAATAAATCGGTTATGCTCATCAAGTACTCCTAGGTAATCATCTGGGTTGAGCTGGTTGAGATTAAAGTCAACGACGGTTTCAGTGGAGGCAATGCCATCACGTGCGGAGGCATCAAGGGTCAGCTTCACCACAGACAAGGTGTGAGCAAATTTGAGTTTTCTACCCTCTGAATCCCGATAGCTTAAATTAGCAGAATGAACTCGTGCGCAAAGCAAGTGTCCATCAGGGGAAGTTGCAGTAAATTCAGCCAAACGTAATAAATCAACAAGACCACACCCATATTTGGGGTCTGTGTTAAAGCGTCCCGAATCAGCTGCAGAAGCTTTTGAAGAGATTGACCTCAAAGCATTTTCTTTTACAAATTTGATGTAGAGCTTTCCGTCACTCGTATTTGGATAAATGACAGCATCGTTTTTGGTGTAAATGGTGTAAAAGTGCTTTCCGTAGGAAAACACTTTGTGTGATTTTGGTAGAATGTTTTCAAGTGTTGGTGTTTCTTTTGAGAAGTCCAGACGGAACATTGACCTTTTAGGCATTAAATCATTGACAGCATAAAAGCTGTGTTCCGCCCCTTGTTTAAAATTCCAAAGAATCTGAGAAACTCGCTGTGTTGCTTTTTCTAAATTAGAAAGAAGCTGGGGAACGTCCTCTGTGACTTTTTCCAATAAATAAACAGACCCATCAGTTTTGTTTACAAACACTACTTCATCTTTTTCTCTTCTGATGTAGTCCCATTCCCTGTAATCGCTTTCTTCCCAGTCCTGAAGGTTGGTCGGCTTAAAACGAATGGCAGTCCATGTGTCGTCAAGCGGTTGTAAATCTACTGGCTCGTAAGGAAGGTTAAGGACTGCGTCAAGGTCTTCAGCTTGGTAATTTAGAAAGAACTTGTTGCCTAAAATGTCCACTTTGTAAATACGTTTTTCTTGGCTGACAGTCTTTGAATCTGGCGTCACACTTTCTGCAACGTTCAAAGAATCTGCTGGAAAGTTGCCATGTTCAAGACTTGCAACTTTGTTCTTTGACAAACTCCGTGCAATCGGTAACTGAACGCCTTTGTCTGCAATACCCAGACTTGACGCGTCAGTCAGGTCTAAAAACTTAAAGTCTTTGATGCTTGCAAACTTTTGTCCTGCATTCGGTTTTTGGTCATTGGATTCATCTTGCACAGCATTTTGAGCATCTTCATCGGTCTTGCCATCATTTCCACAGGCAGAAAGAACAAGAAAAACCAAAGGGACAAAAAGCCAACGCATCAAACGAATTTTAAAGAAACGAATTTTAAAGAAGTAACCAAGACTTTTTCTTGAAAATCCTGAAGAAGCAATTTTTGACTTTTTGAAAAAATCATCTACAATGACATTTGCTAAATTTTTACCTAATCTTCGCATGAAAATTCTCCTTAAGGTTAAGGTCTGATTTAAAAAACACTCCCAAACACAATGACTAGAATTGTGTTTTTTATTTCAAAGATAATTATTATATCAGGCGTCAATGAAAACGCAATATTTTTTAAAGTTTTTTAAAGTTTTGAAAAAAAGGAAATCTTTTAGGTTCTAAAATGGCTTTTTGGTAGGTGATTTGCTATAATATTTGGTGGTTCAATTTGACCTGTATTGTCGTTGTATGATTGTAAAAGTCTTCAGTTTTAAAAATCTTCTCATTTTTTTGTGTGCGGTGAGTCCCTTTGCGTCTTTTGGCAACGACATATCTCGCTTGGCTCAAGGTTACTTTGAACAACCCATGTTGTTTGCACAAAACTCTTCCAGTGCAGCACAAAGGAGGCAAAAACAGATTACAAATCGGGGAAGGTTTGTGGAACGGAAAGCAGCTGCTATCAGAAAAAAGAGACGTTCTAGCACATTCAAAAATAAGCTCAACAGTACATTGATGGAAGTTTCCCAGAGGAAGCCTGAAGCCCCCAAAGGAGACATTCTTGTCATCACCCCCCAGTTTGGAGACCAACCCATAGTAGATCAAAACGTAGTCAAAGTCGCTTTTGAAGCCGTTAGCTTTGAAGCCATTCAAAAAATTTCAGTCAACAACGACCCCATTCCTTTAGCTGAATCTGTAACGTGGACAAGTTTTAATTACAGAATAGTTTTAAAGCAAGAGGAGGCAAAAGTTTATAAGGTCACAGTTGAGACAGAACGTTACATGCAAGATTTTGATTTTCTGTTCAGGAGGAAGAAAGCATCAGCTGACCAAAAAGAAGATGAAAACAAGAAGCCAAAGAATTGGGATATTTTGTTGGGAGTTGGGGCAGAACAGCATTCTAACATCAATGGTGCTTTGAAAGACAAGACAGAAGACCTGAACTCTGAAGAACCCCAAATGGCAGCGGCTAGCAAAGCATTACTGAAAATGGATTTTCGTTGGGATTTATGGTTACAACAAGAAGTCAGCTTGCTTGCACTACAACGTCAGTTTTCCAAAGAAGAAGCTCAACCCTATGACTTCATATACTACCAATTTCAATATTCTTTCCAAAAAATGAAGACAGGGTCTCTTTCATGGGATTTAGACTTTGGATACTTATCTGTTGAACAAGGCAAGTCTCAGGAGAAGCAAACAAATTCTGAGACCTTTGTTGCAAACTCTGTCAAAGGAACAGTGCTAAAGCATCAATGGAAGGTACAGACAAGATACGCACAACAAGGCTTTGAAAGTGAAGAAGAAGTCTCTGAAAAAAACGACCGTGCAGGAGACAAAAGCACTGTCTCTTTGCAATGGGCTTTCCCACCCACCAAGACCAATTTCAGAACAACTCTTCAGTCAAGCTACACTTCTAAAAATGCCAAAGGGAAGCTGGAGAAGCAAAACACTGCCACACTCAAAGCATCGCTTGACTTTCCACTCCCCTTCCAAAACTACGCTCAAGCCTCGCTCAGCTACCTTGAAAGTAACTATCTTGAGAAAAAAAACGTTTTAGAAGACCCTGTTAAAGATGATTCATTAACTTTAGAACTTGCAAATACCTACTTGTTTAGCGATAATTTCATTTTTCTTGTTGGGGCATCACAAACATCTAAAGGGACTAACTTGACTTTATCAGGTGAAAGAAAGGAATCTGAATCCACTTTACTTCGTTTTGATGTTATTTATCGTTTTTAAATCATTCAAGGGTTTTGAATCAATCGGCTTGAATTAACCTATAAGGAGCATTTATGAAATCTTTAAAACAAGCGGTCGTTGTCGGGATGATGGTCATTTTCCCGATGTTAGCATTTGGAACAGTACAAATGAAATTTGTCTATCCCAAAGGTAGTGTGCAAATTTCAAGGGCAGGAAAAACTTATCTTTACAAATGGAATCAAATTCCTAAGGCGGGGATTAGGTTAGCTCTTGGAGATAAATTACGGATAGGACCAACTGCGACAGTCGGTTTGAACTTTTTGGAGACAGGAGACCGTGTGTTGTTGTACTCTAACTCCTTGTTTGTTGTACGTGAGGTGAAAAAAGAAAAGTCCATTGTAGATTTATGGCTTGGGAAGGCTAAATTTTTGGTCAAAAAAGCATTGTCCTCAGACAGGCAAAGGTTTCAAGTCCGCACTAGGGGAAGCATCATTGGCGTCAAAGGAACAGAGTTTTGGGTCAATACATCAGACCAAAAAACTTCTGTGTTATGTTTGGAAGGAGAAGTAGAATTGAAGAGTCCACAGTTCCCTAACGTTGCAGTTTCAGTGAAAGCCAATCAGCTGTCTCTTGCAACACAGGGTCAAAAGCCTCTTCCTTCGGTAGATTTGGAAGAAGACACTGTCAAAAGTGTCAGCCAGTCCCTGAGTGATGACAAACCTGTGAATATAGAAAAAATTTATCAAGACTCTCCTGTTGCTGATGTTCAAGCCACTTCTCAAAATCAAGGAAGTTCTGGCAATCAAGAAAACCAACAACAAGACGGCAATGAAAATTCACAACAGGAAGGCAATTCCCAAGGACAAACCAACTCTGGGGGGGCTAATACTTCTCCCCAAACTCAAGTTGCAGAGATTCCAGAAGTGGAAACTTCTAAAGTTCCTGAAGCTCCAAAAATCCCAGAAACTCCCAAAGTTCCTGACCCTGTTCCTGCAAAAAAAGATTCAAGTTTGAAGCTCCAACTTTAGAATCGCACATCAGAAATTGACGACAAAAAACATCACACTCATTGTCTTTCAGGTTTGTACTGTGGGTGTTTGTCTCAGTCTGTATATCTTTTCTCAATGGTCGGGGTATCACAACGTCCTGAGTTGGCTTGACAGCAAAGCCGCTGACATGTTGCTCAGGCTTCAGCCTGCCCCCTCCAGTCCTGATTCTGTTGGGATTGTTGCCATAGATTCCACGTCCATCGCAAAACTTGGACGCTGGCCCTGGAACCGTGGAACGATTGCACAGATTTTGGAGAATTTAACAGAGTATTATGAAGTCAAAGCAGTTGGTCTGGACATCTTGTTTTCAGAACCAGACCAGACTTTTCAACAAGGATTCAAAGCCCTTTCCCACTTCAGCAAACAAATCAACCAAAAATATCCAACTCTTGAAAACGAGCTTGTCCAACTTCAGAAAAACTCTCAAAGACTCATTGATGGGGACGCAAAATTAGAACGTATCGTTAAGAAATCAAATCGTATCGTTTTAGGTTATTTCTTTGACGAACAGAGTCAACCCACAACATACATTCCCAAAGAATTTAACAACCTCTCTGCAACCAATCTCATTTTTGACTCTGAAATCAAGTCTGTCAATTTATCTCCTCAACCCTCTATCCAGCATAATTTGACAAGACTTATTAACCAACAACAACTTTCTGGTTTTTTCTCAGTTTATCCTGATGCGCTTGACGGGAACATTCGCCATGTGCCTCTCGTCATGCCTTATGGGGGCAAGATGTATCCCTCCTTAGCATTGCAAACCTTCCGTCAATATATTTCTAAACCCAATGAAGTTGAGTCTGTTTTTACTTATTTTTCTCTGGGAGATTTAGTGAAAATTTCAGTTGGAGACTATACCTTCCCTGTTCTGCCAACTGGAGAGATTTGGTTAAGGTTTTATGGCAGGCAAAAGTTTTTCCCTCACTATTCAGCATACGATGTTCTGAAAAAGAACATTCCCAAACAACAGTTAAAGGGTCTGGCATTGTTTTTTGGAATTACCGATATGGGCAGTAAGGATATTCGTGCAGTACCAACAGACAATGTTTATCCCGGGGTTGAGATTCATGCCACTGCCTTTAAAAACTTTTTAGATGGGAATTACCTAACCTATGGGGGGGGGAATCAACTTGTTTCTGTCTTAGCCATTTTGTTTGGGGGTTTGGTCAGTACAATCGCACTGAAGCGAAGTGTGTTGGGGATTTTAGCCACCACCCTGTTTTTGCAAACTTACATTCTCGTCAATGTTTATTCGTTTTTTGAATGGAATACGATGGCATCAATCAGCTATGTGATTGCCATTACCTTGTTCAATACTCTGGTTACTGTCGTGTATCAAATGTATTATCAAGAGAAGGATAAACGATACATCAGAAATGCCTTTCAACATTACCTTTCGCCCAAAGTTGTAGAAATGATTGAAAGAAATCCTGACCTTTTGGAGTTAGGAGGCAAGTCTGAACATGTGACAGTCTTTTTCTGCGACCTTGCAGGGTTTTCTTCTATCTCAGAAAAATACTCACCAAACGAGATTGTAGAAATCATCAATGTTTTTTTAACAGAAGTAGGGGATTTCATTCCTAAATGGGACGGTACTATTGATAAATTTGAAGGTGATGCCATCATGGCATTTTGGGGGGCGCCTATTCCTTTGGAAAATCATGCAAAACTGGCTTGCTATGCAACGCTTGAGATGCAAGAACACTTGAAAAAGTGCAATAAAACCTTTCGTGCTAACAATCGTCCAGAACTTCATGTCAGGTTTGGTCTCAATACAGGTCTTGTGATTGTTGGAAATTTGGGGTCAACCACTCGTTTTGACTACACAGTGATGGGAGACCCTGTCAACCTTGCATCAAGGCTGGAGGGTGTGAATAAAATTTATGGGTCACAAATCATTATCAGCGAAGACACTTATCAGATGTGTCAAGACAGCATAGAAGTTCGTGAGCTAGACTGGATTACAGTGATAGGGAGGGAAAAACCTGTTGTCATTTATGAGTTGCTGGGGCGTGCAAAGTCTCTTCCCAAAAGAATGCAAGCCTTGCGTCAATGCTACCTGAAAGGTCTTGAAGAATACCGCAATGAACGTTGGGGCAATGCTTTGAGGTTATTCCAAAAATGCTTGACCATTATTCCTGATGACCAACCTTCAAGGGTTTTTATCAGTAGATGCAAAGAGTATCTTGAAACTCCCCCAACAACTTGGGACGGAGTTTATCAAATGCGTTCAAAATAGAGTCACTCGCTTGACGCCACTTGGGAAAGGTCGGGCAGACTCAAACCGTTTTAAATTTAATGAAGTTACAAAAATGAAGTGATGAAAAAGAAAATTGCTGTTGCATTAGGAGATGGAGTTGGTCCAGAAGTGACGACTCAAGCGTTACGGGTGATGAAAGAAGTTGCCCAGAAGTGGACTCTTGAAGTGGACTTTGACGAAGTGGCTATCGGAGGTGTTGCCTATGACCGGCACAAAACTCCTCTTCCCCAAGAAAGTCTTGAGCTGTGTTTAAAATCTGATGCAGTGTTGTTTGGTGCAGTGGGAGGACCCAAGTGGGAGGCACTGGACATTTCTTTACGTCCTGAAACGGCACTACTTCAACTGCGTTCAGAATTAGACCTTTATGCAAATTTGCGTCCTGCTAAAATCTATGGAGACCTTGTCCATTCTTCAACATTAAAAGACGATGTTGTGCGTGGTACGGATATTATGGTCATCAGAGAACTGACAGGAGGGCTTTATTTTGGTCAGCCCAGAGGAATTTTTACAGAAAATGGCGAACGCTTTGGGGTCAATACTTTGAAGTATTCAGAATCAGAAATTAGACGGATTGCCAAAATCGGATTCCAAATTGCCATGAAACGTTCTAAAAAACTCACCTCCGTTGACAAAGCAAATGTTTTAGAATCCACAGAGTTTTGGAGAGAAATTGTGATTGATGAGTCAAAAAATTTTCCTCAAGTGGATTTGAACCATCTTTACGTGGATAATGCCACGATGCAGTTGATTCGCAAACCAACTCAGTTTGACACGATTGTCACAACTAATATGTTTGGGGACATTTTAAGCGATGGTGCTGCCATGCTGACAGGATCTATTGGCATGCTTCCTTCTGCAAGTTTAGGTATAAAGTCAGGTTTATATGAACCCGTTCACGGCTCTGCCCCTGACATTGCAGGCACAGACCAAGCCAATCCATTAGCAACCATTCTTTCTGTGGGTATGATGTTCCGCTATTCATTTGACTTGATAGAAGCAGACATGGCAATCCAAAAAGCTGTGGTCAAGACTCTGGAAACCTACCGAACCCCTGATTTGATGGCAGAAGGCAAGCAATTAGTTGGCTGTGTAGAAATGGGCGATCGTGTTTTAGAAGAATTGGGTTAAAAGATGGCAGAAATTATTTCATTTGACCAGTGGAGACAAGACAAAAAAAACGCTGACTCGCAGCAACCTATGGTCGGCTTTCTAGTCTGGTTACATTGTCCAAAGTGCAACATTTATGAATACACAGAATTACGGATGCCGGGCGGACGTGTCCACAAATGCGGAGTGTTCGTTGAAGAAGTAGAGGTTAAAATTGACCTCCGTGCAGAGTTAACAATCACGATGAGAAATCTGAAAAGCCTAGATGGTTTGTTCCACAGCAAAAAGACAAACATTGAACTCCTAAAAAAACTTTTTGAGAGAGAAAAAGAGTTTGTCTCGCGGCTCAAACTTGTTGCCAAAAGAGAAATCCCTTTATACCCCGATGATTGGCAACCTGAAGACCCAGAAATTCATACAGACATGATTCAAGATTACCCTTTTGTTGTCACTCCTGTACGCAGACCAGAACTTTGGTTTCCTGACAAACACAAATCCTAAATCCCTCAATATTATTGTTCACTTCTTATTGTTTGCATTGGTCAGCCCCAATGTTGGCAAATCCTTTGATAAACATAACAGCTGACACATTCCATGAAACTTGATTTAAGAGCATCTCACGCCTTGCCTCCAAAGCTTCTCCAGCAGTTCAATCAGGTTGCAATGGCAAGTCGTCAGGATTTTGTCAGGTGGTGTGATGAGCTTGCCTTTCATTTTGCAGACAATTTAGATTGGCTTTTTTCCAAACCTGCAACTCGTAATCCTCACATGAGCGGTCTCTTCCGCTTCGTTTGTTTGCTGAAGTTTTTAAAAAAACTTGAATCAGAAAAGACCCAAATTGAACTCATTCTTGTTGACTCCAAAGCCTTTTATCAAATTCTAAAAACATATTTTCCACAGTTTCAAACGAAGCTGGTTTTACCTCCTTTCAAAAAAAGCGTTCTTCAGTTTTTAGTTGACCAATATCAATATTTTGTCCTTGCAAGGCATTACTTCCTTTTGAAAAAACATGCAAAGAAAACAGGACGGAAAGAAAACCTCGCACACTCCATCACTTTAGTAGATTCGTTCTTTCAGTGGGACACATCAGTAACAGACCACAGATACGGAGATTTTCAAAAGTTTTTAACTGATGAGGATCTCCAACAATTACGTTTTGTTCCTAAATTCAGAAACATTTTGCCAAAAGACTTTCCTAAACTTTTTGAAGAATTGAGAGCAAGGAAGTATCTGCTGGAACATGATTATTTAAAATGGACTGACTATTTGTATGCCTTGTTGCATGGTTGGAGAAGGTTATGGATCAAAGTGCCAAAAGTGCTTTTTGAAGGCTTTGATTTACAGACTCTTCTAAAAAAAGAATTATTTGATTCTGACCATTACCACTCTACAGTCTTTGCGTTGTTAAATCATCGTTTTGCTAAAAGACTCAAAGAAAGTCAAGTGTCTATTTCATCTGCGGTCAACTGGTTTGAAAATCAAGCCATAGACAAAGGCTGGAATGCAGGTTTTCAAAAATACTATCCTCAAAGTCGCATCATTGGTTATCGTGGTTTTTATGGCTCAACTTACGAACCGCACTTGCCATCTCATGCTGATTATGACTTAAAGCTGCTCCCTAAAATAGTTGCAGTGATTGGCAAAGAGTCTGTTCCAATAGTCAAAACTTATGTTTCATCTGTTGAAACGCTCGTCACGCCAGCCATTAGAAACGTTGGGGTTTGGCAAGAACGTCAAGAACCACAAAATGAGCTTTATCAAATTTTCATTGCTTTTTCAGGCATGATTCAAAGCTCGCTTAAAACCGCCAGAATTTTTGTCAACCTTTTCAAACAATTTCCTAAAGAAGTCACAGGGGTTAACGTTTCAATGAAGGTTCACCCGCTTTTTTTCTCAGAACAAACTGTCATTGATGCCATTGGAGGGATTCTTCCTGATTCTTTTTCTTTTGTGCATGATGACATTCACAAAGTTTTAGACAAGTGTCATGTTGCAGTTGCTTGCGGGAGAGGAACATCAGCCATGGATATTTTAGCAAGAGGCTGCCCTTTGATAGTGGTGAGTGATGAAGACGGTCTATTTGACAACCCCATTCCTGAAGCGATTCCACAAGGTGTTTGGAAGGCATGCCACAATGAAAAAGACTTGTTGCAAGCCATTCAATCGTTCCGTCAGAGAAGCCAAGAAGAAATAAAACAGCATCAAGCACAGATGAAACAAATCAGAAGAGATTATTTTGAACCTGTCAGCAAAGAAGGGGTTAAGACTCTGTTTTTTGGCGAGAATTAAAATTTGGGAAAGCCAATAATTTATAAAAGAATGAGAGGGCTAGTAAAATCAATACAGAGAAAAGGAGGGCAGGGTGATTGAGGTACATCGCACCAGCAAGGGACGCTCCAATAAAACTACCTGAAAAATGACAAAATCCATAAATCCCACTTGCTGTGCCTTTGGTGGTGGGAGCGATTTTGGCGATGAGGGAAGGAAAAAGAGGCTCAAAAATATTGAATCCTGCAAATAATAAAAATGAACCTGCTAAAACAAATACAGGCATTTGTGAGGTCGTGCCATAGGCAAATGACAAAATCGCAACAACAATCAACGAAGCGCCAACAAGCATGACCTGCCTAAAAACTTTTTTAATTTCTGCAATGGCAGCACCAAGCACCATAACAATTCCACCAAGGAACAACATTGGCACGTAAATCTTCCAAAACTCTGCTTTCTCCAACCCGTAATCTTTGATTGCTAAAGGCACAATAAAAAACAGTACGCTCAAGGACATATTGGTCGTGAAGGCACCAAGGTTGATGATTTGTAAGGACGGCACTTTGAGATGCTTCACAATGCCTTGAGTTTCAGAATTGTGTTGCTGTTTGGGGGGTGTCGGTATAGTCAGCAGGAGTGCGAGACTGATGAGTCCAAGCAATGTTGCCAGTCCAAAGATTCCAGACAGTCCTGAAAAAATAGAAATCAAAGGACCAAATAAAAATGCTGCACCAAATGCTAAACCGACACCTGCACCAAGCCCTGCATTTGCCCTAGCTCTAATCTCTTCTCTGGTGAGGTCTCCAATCAATGCAAAAATAGATGAGCTAATCGCTCCTGCCCCTTGTAAAAGCCTGCCTAAAATCAACAAGTAGATATGGTCTGAGATGGCACAAATGGCACTTCCTATCGTAAAAATGCCAAGCCCCAAGGCAATCACAGGCTTCCTGCCAAATTTGTCGCTTAAAGACCCCATCGGCATCTGCAAAAGTGCTTGGGTTAAGCCATAGCCTCCCAGTGCAATTCCCACAAGCAGAGGCGTTGCTCCTTTCAAATCTAAGGCGATGAGACTAAAGACGGGTAAGGCAAGGAAAATGCCAAGCATTCTGCAAAAGAGAATGGTACTAAGAGCCAAGATGGCATGCTTTTCTTGAGGGGTAAAAAGTGAGTTCATGTTTCTGTTCTGAACAAAAACATGACAGGGTAACAGAAAGCAGGAAGAGATACCAGCAAAATCAAAGATTAGCTGTTTGCAGAAAGAAAAATTCTTGAAATCATTGATGAATCAAGATTGCATCGTCATTTTTTAATAGGAATACCCTAACCCTAGTGAGAGTAGGTTTGAAGAGATGTCAATTTGAGTGTCATTGAATTTCTTAAATTCAAAACTTCTTTCAAAAATTGCATGGTAGCCTAAAGTGATAAAACCACGACCTATTCCACCAATGTCAGGAATGATACCCAGAGAGATTTGAAGAAAAGCATGAAATTGCTGTTCATTTGTACTTTCTTCTAGTAACTCTTTCTCTAGTTTGATTCGGGAGTTTCCTACACCCAAACCTGCACCAAATTTCACAAAATCCAAATCCCAAATCGTTCCCAAACCATAAATACTGGCAACGTATTTAGCTTTAATCTCATCATCTGCTTCAAAAAGTTGGTCAAAGCCCAAAGCAAACAGGGAAACAGAAAATTCCCCCTCACTCATTTTTGGAGATAAATTGACAAACAAATCATGATTCGTCTCTCCTAATTTTTTAATGGTTTTATTTTCTCCTTCATGTTTAAAGTCTATACTGTAACTACCAGTTGGCACTTGAGCAATTTCCAACCAAACCTTGTCTTCTGCATGAACTTGAAACAACGTCATCACCCCAAAAACCATTAATATACGTTTAATCATCAAATACCTCATCAATGTTAAAATTAAATAAAAATAATATTTTAAAGAATAATAATTTCAAGTCAACCTTTTTTATGGATGAAAAATTTCATCAAATAAGTCCTGTTTAGAAAGTTGAGGCTTCCAAGATGTTGGCTGTGCAAGATGATTGCAAAACACAACTGAAATTTGAGAAGTTTGGTCAAATAAGACTAGTGAAAGCATATATTGCTCGCCCAGCTTCCATGTATGATGAGAAAATAGATGCCCCTTGCCATCATGTTCATTTCCGTCAAAAACAAATGAACTCATTCCCCCAGCAATCCCTGTTCCGACTGCTTTCAAATAGGCTTCTTTTAAAGTCCACAATTTAAAGAACTCATTCGGTTGATGAAGTGTTCCCCTTGCTTGTAGTTTCTGTCTTTCTGTCACATGAAAAAAACGTTTGGCAATCTTGAGGAATGAAACATCTGGCTTGATTTTTTGAATGTCAACTCCCACTTTAACATCAGCAAAAGCCAGTGCAATCCAGTCCCCGCTGTGCGAAAGATTAAAATCTAAACAACCTCCAAAGTTTGTTTGATTTTGGAATCCTTCCAATTCAGGCTTACCATGTTGATTTTTCACAAAACGCCACTCATGGGGCAGTCTTTGAGAACATTTAGAAAGACCATGATGCAACAAACATCTTGAAAGTAAAAAACGGTTTTGAACAATAGGATTGATGAATGTCTGAAGTTGACGTTTTTCATCAACGTTCAACACCTGATAGCAATCTTGTTGAATTTGCTGACTCAAAGGAATCTCTAAATGACAATGATGCAGTAGTAACAACGGTTTCATTCGTTTCGTTGGTGGACGACTATTTTGATAGAATTAAACAATCTTTGGCAGAATTGGCAATGCCGTCTTGATTCTTTTTCTATTTTAGGGTAATCAGCGGCATCTTTTCCAGTTGATTCAGATATACTTTTTGTAAAAAAAAGTTTGACACTCATGCAATCAAAATATAATATATTTTTATGATAAATAATTAACTTCATTTAAAGGTCAAAGTTATGTTTAAAAATTATGTCAAAAGTTACCTCAAGCAAATTGGTTTTGTCTTTTGCTTGTCTCTGGTCAGTACAAACTTGTTTGCACAGGAAGAAAGCCAAAACCCCGTAAATGATGAGGTTCAAGAAACTCAAAACATCTCTGAAATGTCAGAAGAAGACCATGAAAATGCGACTTCAAAAAATTCATACGAAGGCTGTCAAACAGACCATGAAAACAATACAAAAGATGGTCAAAAAGACGGTCAAGACGAAGGTTGTCCCAAAGATGGTGAAAAAAAGGGAAAGAAAAAAGAAAAACCTAAAGATGGTTGGTATGGCAGTGTTGGATTTGGTCTTTCTGTGTCTAACGAAACTGCCAAAAAACCTGAAGAAAACATCGTCAGTGACGAAGAGAATTTGGAAAATGACGACACCAATAAATCTGAACCTTTCCCTGTTGTTTCTCTTGGTTACAGGATTAAAAATTGGAACTTTCTGGTCAATATAGATGCAGAAGAAGCGGTCGGACTTCTTTCCACGATTGGCTATCAGTTTTCTGAAAAAATTAGCCTATCTGTTGGGAAAATCTTTGTTTTCTCTCCTGCCACAGATTGGGACGACCCCTACATTGAAGATAGAGAAAAGAAAGACATCAACATAGAATCAGAGCGATTGAAAGCAAAACTTTGGTTTGCCACGCTGAATGCAAAACAAACCAGATATGACTATCCTGATGATGAGTTAGGCGACCGTTTTCCCGAATTAAGGAGAAGTGGTACCAGAAATGATTATTCTGTCAAGTTAGAGATTCCTGTTTTTGGCAAAGGTGAGTTTGGCATGAACTTAAACGTGACTCCCTCTTACATTGAGTATGAGGCAAAGGGGGAAGCACAAAGTTATCGCATCAATCAACTGCCGATTGGACTCGGGGCGCAAATCAAAAAAGGCATCAATGTTGGTTATACTTTCACACAACCTGAAAAGAAATTTAAATCAGAAAATCCTATCGTTTCAAAAACAAGGGAAGATAAAGGGACAAAACATGATTTAGGCTTGCAATGGACATTCACTCCAATTTATTCCTTACAAGCTAGTGTCAATCAGGAAAAAACAACCAGTAACATCAAACTTTTTGAGTCTGAAAAAACAGCTTTCAACGTCCTTGTGACCATGAAATTTTAGATTCAGAAGGTTTCTTTTTAGGGTATTGTTAAACTATAAGTGATATGCGATATTAAGTTCATTTAATTGAATTGATAGTCATGGTGTAGCAATGAAGTCGTGTCCTAGATGTGAAAGTGAGAAGACGGTTAAGAATGGTTTCTTATATGGTAAACCGAGGAGGCGTTGCAATGCCTGCAACTATCAATATACCAAGTCCTATCGTGGTCAAATCTCACCACAGATCAAAAGAAGAGCATTAGAGTTGTATTTGGAGGGTCTTGGTTTCAGGTCAATCGGTCGTTTGCTGAATTGTTCTCATGTTTCAGTTTATAATTGGGTCTGTAGTTTTGGCGAACAGCTCAAGGCATTAAGAAAGGACACAGACATTGAAATTATGGAAATTGATGAAATGCACACCTACATCCAGTCAAAAAAAACTACTGCTGGCTCTGGATTGCTGTTGATAGATGTGGGAAGCAATTTATCAATTGTGTGCTTGGAAACAGAGACTCAAAAGCCTGTAGGCATTTATGGGACAAGGTCAAGGAAACAAAACCTCTTCAGGTGATGACTGATCACTGGAAGGCTTACAAACAAGTCATTCCCAAAGAAATTCATACATGTTCCAAGGCAGAAACATACACGATAGAAGGGTATAATTCTCTCTTGAGACATTTCTTGGCAAGAATGAGAAGGAAAACCAAATGTTACAGCAAGTCTCTTAAAGCATTACAATATTCTGTTCTTTTGTTCATGGCAAAACGGAATAATCAGCTATCACTTATTACTTAACAATGCCCTTTATTTTTTAGGAGTGAATGATGGAAACAGTAACAAAAACGATTGAATTGCCTTTTGAGGTGAATGAAGAACTTGAGATTTTGGCAAAAGAGCGAGGGCAAGATGTGCAATCTTTTATGACCGAAATTGTTAAAGGTATCACTCAACGTGAACGTCTTAAAAAATCTAAAAAAGTAGTCAATCCATTAGTTTTGGAGGCAAGAAATGCGATTAACAAAAGAAGAGGCAGAAGAAAAAAGTATGATTTAGTTTCAATGGTTGGAGCAGGAAAACATTGCAGAAGTTTTGAAACTTCTGAAGAAGTAGATCTTTATATTCGTGAATTAAGGAATGAATGGAAGCATTAAAAAATAGAAACTTTTATCTTGATACAAATGTTTTTATTTAATCAATAGAGGAAACAAAAGAGGGTTTATATCTACAAAGTTTGTTTTCTATCATACTTGATCAAGTAGATACAATCATAACAAGTGAATTGACTCTTGCAGAGTGTTTGGTTAAGCCGAAAAAGGATAAAAATTTATAACTTAAATCACTCATTATGAATCATGAAAAAATGAAATATTTTGATGAAGAAGAAAGGGCATTGATTGAATCAATAGAAAATGGTGGTGACTATGTAGAAGCGCCACAAGAAGAAATTGATGAAATTGTTGCAGGTGTGAGAGCATGGGAGGCTCAAAAATATGTTTTGAGAATGTCAGACCTGCAAACACTTAAAAAAGATTTAGAACTCAAAGGGGCAAATGAAGCAGTCATCAAGGCTTTGGAAGATTTTATGAGTGATAAAACGGTCTTGAACCCTTAACATAGCAAACCACCAAAACCAAAGACTTCAAAAAAACTAGACTCTTGTCTTTTCTTCTGATACCATTGTTCCCTTCTTAAACATGGTGTTTAGGAATGTTTTTTTAAACCTAATTTAAATCTAACGCAATCAGGAGAAATGACCATGCAAAAATTAGACGCAACTTTTGCGAAAAACATTGCATGCGACTTTTTAGAAAAGTCAAGACAAAAATCACCCCCTCCCCAAGTTTTTTTTCAATACCTCAAACACTTCTTCAAACTCCCTAACATTCGTTGGCTTTTTGTTCCTTTGGCTCTTTTTGCACTCTCTGCTTGTGGAGACATTGATGTTGGCACAAACTCTAACAAAGATGATTCAAATAATGAAAAACCAAGTCAAGGGGCAGACCAAAATATTTCCAAACCTCAAAACCCTGACCAAAATATTCCAAAACCTCAACAGAAGTTTGCGAGCATCAAAGACTTTAAGTTTTTGGACATTGCCGATGCGAAGAAGCTGGGCATTGAAGAAAAAGTTATCAAGTCTCCGATGGCTTGGAGTCCTTCAGGCAATCTTATTGCGGGGATTGGGGGCGGTGACGTCGCCACAGACCCTTTGAAAATTGCCCCCACAACGATTGTCAGCCAAGAAAAACGCATTTACAAGGTGGACGCTTCAGGTAACAAGCTATTCTTAAACTACCAAGCCGCCAACACTGACACAGTCCTCAACATTCCTTACGAGCCAACATACGTGAAAAATTTAGGTTCAAAGTGGGTTGGTCTTGTCCTGGAACCCAAAAAGGGCTTGGGTTACGTTCAGGGTTTGCAAGGGAGTAAAACAACTTTCGTGAACAAAGCCACTGGTTCCGTTTATTTACTTCCCACTAAATCTTATTTTCATCTTGAGAAAAGCAAACAAGGTTCTGAGGCTAGTTTCTATGATGGAAGGTACCGTTTAGACCTTGCACCAGAAAGACCAACAATCAGTGACTATTTGCCCCAATCACACAGATTGCCAGACTACGCCCAAACACATTACACAAAAAATGATGCTGTTGTTTATCACAACAGTAATGATAGAGAACCTTACATCAAATTTGTGAAAGAAAAGAAGCTGAGGAAAATCATATCGGACAGCAGTAGCATCTCTTCAAAATATGGGTGCAGTGATCGTTTAAGTAGTCGGAATTTAACCTTTACCAACTCAATTGGTATTGCTCCTGATGGAAACCTGCTTTGTTCACGTTTTCATTATACCCGTTTAGATTATTGGGATTCAGACGGGAACTACAAACCAAAATACGCACATACTTTGTCTGTGGTGAAGCTGACCCTTAATGCGACGGCGTCAGATGGAATTGCTTCTACATCAACAGTCATTGATCTTAACTTTACACAGTTCAAACCAAATGGCTATTTATATTTCTATGCTGAGGAAAACCGATTTGTCCAACTAAATGACATGTTGTTTTACACAGCTTATGCTGATTCTAACAAACATCTGACGTTGCTTAAGGTTTATCCGAAGGGGGACACGACTGTTTATGAGTTCAAAGACATTTTGGGAGATTGGACAAAGATGGATCCTAAAAGATGGCAAAAAGATGGGGGTTCTTATCGTCTTTTTGATGATGAGCTTTACCTGTTCACAAAAAAGGCAGACAATTCAGGTTATGGCATGTGGAAGATTGACTTGACCAATTTGTCAGCTGGGGAGACTGAAATCGTTGTCAATCCCAAATTTAAAACCTTTACCAGTTTTGAAAAAACATGGTTCACCGATGACAAAAAGTTTTTAGTAGAAGGAGTTGATGATTCTGGGACGGGCTTCACGGGTCGCATTGACCTCACCCAAACACCACCCACCATGCAAAAAATCTCTGAATTTAAAAACGAAGTCATTCGCTTGATTAAACTGAAGTGATGAATTTCAAAATTGAGTTCAAAAGAGTTTTGGTGGTGATTTCACTTTTTTCTTTTTAAACTTTCTTTTTAAACTTTCTTTTTTTCTTCTTGTTCCCTTTTTTTCTCCTTCCCTTGTCTTTCCCCTGCTTAGTCGTAAAGCGGGGGATTTTGACCTGACATGCTTTCATCTAAAAATTCAAAAAAACTTAAAAATGCTGTCAAAAAATCAAGCATGCTTTGGTTTTGATGATTTTTTAAAGAATTTTGGGGTAATGGTTCAGACAAGAGTTGACTTTTATGTTTGAGAAGTGAGAGAATGACGGGTTTTTATTATTTACTAGGAGTTTATGGAATGTCTGAGACACAACTGACTGCACATGTTCGGCATCATTCAGGAAAACTTGCCAATCGTCAGCTGAGGCAAAGTGGTCAAATTCCAGCAAATTTATATGGTCAAGGTCTTTCTTGCTTGCTGACACTTGAAGAAGATGCCTTCCGTCAGGTGTTAAAAAAATTCACAGGATTTCACGAATTGCTGAACTTGAAGGTGATAGACCAAGACCAAGCAACTGACTATCAAGTGTTAATCAAAGAGATTCAACAACCTGCCTTCCAAAGTCAGATTCATCATGTGGATTTTGTCTTGCCTGCAGAAGGCAAACGGTTGGCACTCAAAGTGCCTCTTCGGGTGGTTGGAAAGTCGGTAGGCGAGAAAAAGGGAGGAGTCTTGCAGATGGTGGTGCGGGAAGTGCCGATTTTTTGTAATAAAGACCAAATCCCTGAACACATTGAGGTTGATGTGTCTCACCTAGATTTGCGTGAGACAACCCGTTTGCATGACCTGACTTATCCTGAAGGTGTCGTACCTCAGGGGACACAAAACTATAGTGTCGTTGCCATTGTCGGTCGCCGTGTGGCAACCCAACAAGCAGAAGAGTAGGTCAGTATGAAGCTGGTCGTAGGTTTGGGCAATCCTGACCCTGCGCATGTGTATCATCGTCATAATGTTGGTTTTATGATGGTTGACTACTTGTCTCAAAAAACGGGGGCAGGTTCGTTTCAAACCAAGTTTAAGGCACATTATGTCAAAGTCATTTGGCAAGGGCATCAGATTATTTTTCTCAAACCCATGACGTATGTGAATTTAAGTGGTCATGCTGTGGTGGCATGTGCCAGCTTTTTCAAAGTAGAACCTCCCCAGACGCTTGTGATTTCTGATGACCTTGATTTGCCACAAGGCAAGATTAGGTTTCGTACACAAGGAGGGCATGGGGGTCATAACGGCTTGCGTTCCATCATTGAACAATGGGGTCATAATGACTTCTGCCGCATGAGAATTGGCATTGGTCGCCCAAAACAAAAACAATCTGTTTCAGACTTTGTCCTTTCTAATTACACCAAAGACGAATTGACAGCACTTGAAGAGCTGAAACCCCAAGTTGATGAGCATTTTTCTAATTTTTTAGAAAAGCATTGAATTAAAGAACGATTGAAAAATTGGAAGTTAAAAGATTGAACTGACACCGCATTGATATTGTTAAAGCATTTTGAGGACATCTAAACGCATTTTTTCTGTGCTATGGGATTAGAGATTGGCATTGTGGGTTTGCCCAATGTTGGCAAGTCAACGTTGTTCCGTGCCTTAACTAAAATTCAAGCAGAGGCTTCTAATTATCCGTTTTGTACGATTGACCCCAATGTCGGTTTAGTGCCAATTCCAGATGCAAGGCTTGACAGATTGTCAGAATTGTTTGAGCCTGAAGAAGTCGTACACAGTTTTTTGAAGGTGGTGGACATTGCAGGTTTGGTGAAAGGAGCAAGTCAGGGAGAAGGCTTGGGTAATCAATTCTTGGGACACATTCGCGAGGTTGATGCCATCGTGTATCTGGTGAGGTGTTTTGATGACCCCAACATCGTTCATGTGGAGGGAAGAACTAATCCGCTAGAAGACCTTGACATCATCAAAACAGAACTGATTCTTTCTGATATTCAGATTTTAGAGAAGCGGATAGAAAAAGCACGGAAACGTATCAAAGGAGACCCCTCTTTTGCCCAAGAAATAGAACTTTGTGAAAGATTGGTCAACCACTTGAACGAAGGCAAAGATGCACGTTCTTTTCAATGCGACCAAGAATCACTTGAAACGCTCCAAGAAAGTCAACTGATTACATTCAAACCTGCTCTTTATGCGGCAAACATTGCAGAAGACAGCATTGAAAACCCTTGTGAGTATGAAGCACAGCTGAAAAATGCGGCTCAAAATGATGACGTAGAGTTTACAAGAGTTTGTGCAAAGATAGAGTCTGAATTAGCAGATTTGACACCTGAAGAGATTCAAGAATTTATGGAAGACTTGGGGTTGCAACAAACCAGTCTGTCTTTGTTCATCAGGTCTTGTCATCGCCTGTTAAATCAGATTATGTTTTTTACTGCAGGAAAAAAAGAAGTCCGAGCTTGGAATTTAGTCAAAGGCACAACGGCACCCCAAGCGGCAGGCAAGATTCACACAGACTTCCAAAAAGGGTTCATTCGTGCAGAAGTTTATCACTTTGACGAGATTAACAGGTTACAGTCAGAACATGCAGTCAAGGAATCTGGGTTGAAACGTTTGGAAGGTAAAGATTACGTGGTGAACGATGGTGACGTCATTCACTTTAGATTTAATGTCTCACTTTAGGAAAAAGGATTTATGAAAGGTTATGAAACAGTTGTTGTGACAATCGCAGAACTCTCAGAAGAAGAGCTTGAACGGACGTTGGAACAAGCCAAAGAAGTCGTCAAACGTTACGGGGGGGATTTACAAAAGTATCATCTTTGGGGCAGAAGGCGTCTGGCTTACCAAATTCAAAAGAAAACCCATGGAGTTTACCACCTGTTTTATCTGACAGGAAACGGTGAGATGGTTGACCAATTAGGCAAGCATTTTCGCTACTCAGATTCCATTTTGCGTTTTCACATTCACGCCGTAGATGACATTGAAAAAGAATCAGAATTTTTCTTGGGTTTGAGTCAACCCAAAGAAGAGGTGGTTCTTCAGTCTTAAAAATTTTATCAAAGGAGATTCATGGCTTATCGTAGAAAAAGAAGGGTTATCACAAGACGTAAATACTGCCCCTTCAAAGAGGCAGGCATCACTCGGATTGATTACAAAGATGTAGAGTTGCTGAAGAGCTACATGACCAAATGTGGCAAGATTGTGCCTAGAAGGATTTCAGGAGTGTCTGCATCATACCAACGTATGCTGGCTTTGGCTGTCAAGAGAGCAAGGAATCTTGGGCTAATTTCATGCGTTGAAGGATACGTTCCACCAGAAAGTTAATTTGAAACAAAAAGTTTAGTTATGAAAATTGTCTTAACTCAAGATGTTGCAAATCTCGGCTCGTTAGGTGACCAAGTTGATGTCAAGCCGGGGTATGCAAGAAATTATTTGATTCCACAAAACAAAGCGATTGCTGTCTCAGGTTCAAGAAACAAACAGTTTTTGCACCAGCTTCAGTATTTGGAAAAACTTCGTCAAGATGCAGTCAATCAGGCTCAGTCTCTGTCAGACAAGCTGTCTCAGGTAGAGTTGACGATCGCCAAAATTGCTGGTGAGAATGGAAAACTTTTTGGTTCTGTGACCAATAGAGACCTTGAAGAGATTCTACAAAAAGAAGGGTTTGACCTCACACGTCGCAACATTCTCAGCCATGCTCCCATCAAAAACATCGGAACACACACTGTGCCTCTGAAACTGCATACACAAGTCAAAGCACAGGTGACTGTACATGTTGTTGAAGAAAAGAAGGAAGAGCCAGCTGAAGTTGTCACTGACCCTGCTGAAATGGAGCTAGTAGAGGAAGGTCAGGAACAAGAAGAACGTCAGAGTAGCTAGATTCAAAAAGCTCTTATGGCAAACTCTGATGAGAGTTCCTCACAGTCGTTTCTACCTCACGACCCCGGTGCAGAAAAAGCAGTTCTGGGAGCAGTCATTTTAAATAATGGTGTTTTTCCTGAAGTCGTTTCTATTTTGCAACCCGAAGACTTCTTCTCTCCTGCTAATACTGAAATCTATAAGATGATGCTGGTTCTTGACGAACGTAGTTCTCCCATTGACGAGGTGGCGTTGTCAACTCTTTTAAGAGACCATCAACTCTTGGATAAAGTGGGAGGAGGCGATTATATCTACCAGCTGATTCAATCTACTCCTGTTGTTGAAAATGTGTTGAGCTATGCCCAAGCAGTCCGTGAGAAAGGACAGCTTCGTAAGCTCATTGTCACAGCACAAGACATTGCAGAAAAGGGACAAGAGACACCAGAAGGGTTTGACACCAAATTGGCACTTGCCATAGAACGTTTGCATGAATTGGGTCAAAACCCAGTCAGCACTACCTTTCACCCTATCAAAGATGTTTTCTTAGAAGTTATTGAAAAACTTGAGAAAATTAGTAAAACTCCTGAACACACCCAAGGACTACCAACAGGCTTTACTCAATTTGATGAAATCACGCACGGCTTGCACCAAGGGGATTTAATCATCATTGCCGCAAGACCTGCCATGGGAAAAACTGCTTTTGCTTTAAGTCTTGCCACTCATGCGTCTCTACAATCCCAGCTACCTGTCATCTTTTTTAGTTTAGAGATGCCAAAGGAACAAATTGCTATGCGAATCTTATGTTCCAATGCTCTGGTCAATAATCATTTACTGAAGTCTGGGAATTTGGAAGATGAACATTGGCATAGATTGTCAGAAGAGACCTCACATCTGTTAGACATGCCTCTTTGGATTGATGATACATCAGACATTTCTACCACTCATATTCGCTCTGTGTTAAGAAGGATTCAGCAGGAACAAGAATATGAAAAAATGGGGACGATTGTTGTGGATTATCTACAACTCATGCACACTAGCGGACGTTCTTTTTCAAGGGAACAAGAAATCGCCCATATTTCACGCAACCTGAAACAAATTGCCAAAGAATTTGACATTCCTGTCATTGCTCTTTCACAACTGAACAGGGATTTGGAAAGACGTGCAGACAAACACCCCGTCATGTCAGATTTGCGGGAGTCAGGAGCATTAGAACAAGATGCTGACCTCGTCCTATTTATCTACCGTGACGAAGTCTATAACAAAGAATCTAGTAAAAAAGGCATTGCTGAAATCATCATTGCTAAACATAGAAATGGAAGCACAGGAGACTTTGAGCTGATGTTTCAAGGAGAATATACCAAGTTTGCAAACTTGCCTTCCAGTTCTATTTAACCGAATTTGTGCATTAACTTCTATTTTTCTCAAAAAAAATGAAAGCCTTTCAAAAGCTGTCATCTAGTCTTGCTGTGTTTGTGGTCATTCTTGACCAAACGCAACACGACCATCAACTGACCTAAAATAACCTTCTTCATGCCTGTCTCTATTACTGACCTTTTGGAAGGTGATTACCTCATCAATTCTGCCGTTATACTTGCCCCTCCTGATAAACCGCTGACCTGCTTCCCTGAGGCAATCGCCACGTTTTTAGCAGAATTGTTCCCTAAACAATGGGACAAATTGAGTACGAAAGCCAAGAATTATTTGCAGTGGATGTCTGTCAAAGCAGAGTCCATTGACAGGCTTGCTCCTTTTGACAATGAACATGCGACAAGGGGTTTTGAGTTGCTTGCGATTGACAGGAAAGGTCATAGTTTTGGCATCATTCAAAAGCAAGCAAAGGAAATGGAAATCCCTTTGGTGTTACTCCGGTTTTCTTCCATCATTGCCGCACTGGCAACTATACGTCTTTTGAAAGGTCATGCTCATGCTTTAAAAAAATATTTTGCTTCCACAACATTTACACAAAACATTGATGCCATTTACCTCAACTATCCCAAAGCATTAAAGCAATTATTAGACTGGTTTCCTGAAGCACGGCGTGGTTTGTACATTGAGATTAGCGAGAATCTGACCCCCGATTATGTGCCAACTGCAATCACACTGGCACAGGATTTAGGTCTTGGTATTGCCCTTGATGATTCAAACCAGATGGAAGACTCTGTTAGGGTATTACTTGCAGGGCTTGCTAAGTGGATTAAAATAGACTTCAAAGGGACGTCCCAGCTGGAACAAGATTTAGCCAATGGTAAAGAAGATGTGATCTTACGTAAGTTTCAATTTTGCTCTAAAACATACGCATCTGCAGTGCTTGTCTTGGAGGGATTGAGTGATCATTCTGAATTAAAAGCGTTTTTAAGAGAATCTTGGAAGGATAGCCACTTAATGATTTATTATCAAAGCAGAGAACGTTTGCCTAAACCACCTTGGAACCAGTACTTTGGTCTGTTGCAAGAGCATTTTGACTCAGAATATGGACTCTTTTTTAAAGGACTCTTACAAAGTGAATGACAAAGTTAGGGATTTTTACAAATCCCCATCTTGGATTTGGGAAGAAGTTAAACCTGATAAATCAGAGTGCAGGTCACGAATCAGCTTATCTACCTGACCAGACTCTTGTGCAATTTGTACTTTTTTGATTGCTGTTTTTAGCACATTCTTAAATCCTTCTCCTGCTGGAAGTTTGCCTATCACCAGTTGAGAAACTTGGAAGTAGTAATGCACAAGATTTCCAAACTCAGTCAAGACTGTAAAATCTGTTGGAGACTTAGTAGTGGGGGGAATCATCTTGACTGCTTTAGAATAAAGTTGATAAACATTTTTAAATTCTAAATGAATCTTTTTAAGAGCAACAGGGTCTTTGGTTGCACGATAATTTTCTACACAGATATTCAGCGTCACCATGTTAATACGTCCCATAATAAAGAAAGGATAGCTGGAGTCCGCTTTTAAAACAGTGAAGAGATGAACCATCTTGTTGGCTTGTTCATGAAGTAACATGCTATAACGACTCACTAAAGCAATTTCGCTTGGAATTTTGAACCTTGTTTTAAACTCTTCTTGAGTCATTTTTTGACCTTGTTCCATCGCCTCAAGCTGTAAGTCTTTTACATTGACCACAGCTTGACGATTCAGGGACAATCCCGGACGTTCACGCCATGATTTGAGACCATTTTGAAGTTGTTTCAAAATCACATTGAATCCATATTGGCTATGAACCACTTTTTCTATCTCTTTACGAATCTGTACGACTGCTTGGACACGACTACTGTCATTGCTGTTTTCTTGTAACTTTCCCTGCAACCATTCAAGATGTTCTTGACATTGTTCAAGCAACAAACTGAAGACTTTGTCTTGCAGATGCAACACGATTCCAACAGCTTCTTTGCTGATTTCAGACATGGTCGTTGCCGCAGTTGCCTGAATGAACAGAGTGTAATATTCCTTGTATTTAGGCTTTGCTCCTTTTAAAACTAGGTTGATTAACTCTAGCCTTGTGACCATATCTTCTGGGTCTTTTTTAAGTTTGCTACAGTAACGTGCTGAAATCTGGCTTGGGTGAATGTCGTGAATGTTTTTTCCAGTGGCGACGACGGCTGAGTCACTTTTTCTCATGACATCAAAACTTCGTTGAATAAAGGCTTGTTTTTTAAAACTGGAAATTAATTTTTGGGTCGTTTGAATGTCATCATTGATTTGATGAGTGATTTTATCAAGATCAATGTCTAATGAATGAAAACGTCTATCTGATTCAGGCATGATCTAAAGCAAATGAAAGAATAAAAAATGTCATTTTAACATTCATTGAAATGTCCCTAAAATTGATAACTTATGCACAAACAAGTCCAAAAGCTTGATAACTTTTTTTCTATTGAACAAGCGTTACTTGCTAAACGAAGAAAGTGCTATCGTCTCATTCTTAAAAAATCAAACCACCCTTCCCAACGTCTCCAGTATCTTGCATCGCTTGCAGTCTCTCAAAATATTCCTGTACTGTGGGACTCTGGGCAAGTTCTAAAAAGTCTTTCTCACCAAAAATCAGCCCCCAATTCTATCTTAGAGTGTGGAGAGCTGAGCCTGTTGCCACCCAGTTTTATTTCAAAACAAGCAGAAAAAACATTATTCTTTGCATTAGACCAACTTGAAGACCCTCAAAATATTGGTGCAATCATTCGTACTTGCGGATTCTTCAATGTGACAGGCTTAATCACTTGCCATGCTCGTTTTACAGGATTGTCTCCCACTGTCAGCAAAGTCTCTTGTGGTGTTGCAGAATTTTATCCTGTGATAGGAGTCTCCAACCTTTCCAGAACTTTGCAAAATTGTCAAAAACAAGGATTTTGGATTGTGGGTTTAGACGTCAATTCTCCCATGAACCTAGAGCAAATTAAGTTAGATGTCCCTATGATTGTAGTTGTTGGCAATGAGGGAAAAGGACTGCGTCCCTTAGTCAAAAAGCAATGTGATTTGTTAGCCAAAATTGAGGGCAATCCCAATGTTGCTTCTCTCAATGTTTCTGCAACTGTTGCGATTGCAACCCATCATCTAATGCAGAGCTAGGAATCACTCAATTTGAATGTAATTTTAAAAAAGGAAATCAAATTTTCTCTTTCCTACCTCCCTAAATTTTTTATTTCTGGTCAATGATTCCCATAAACCAATTCCCAACCTTTTTGTATGGTTTGACAAGAGGGTGTTCTTGTTGAAGTTTGGTTGCATGTTCAGAAGATGTTAACACAAAAATATCAAAATCTCTTTTTTGATTTAAAACATTTGGATTCCCTTCAAATTTATATGTATGTAGCATCTCAATAGGTTTTTCCCCATAAAACAAAGCTGCAAATGAAACATATCTGTAAAAAACTAACTTTCCTTTCTGATGACCTTCTTTGACTAAATCAATCATATTTTTCTGTGTTAATGTTGCATAAACTGGTAATAAAAAATGCCATACATTGAATGTAAAAAGAAAGATTGCACAAAAAATTACAACACACATTTTTTTTAATTCTTCATGTTTGAGTAATATGATTGCAGTGATAAATAAACAAAAAACTACGATACTTAATACGTAAATCAAATGGGTTTGTATGTTTTCAATTTTCGTTGCAAGTTGAATTTGATAATCTTGAGCATATTGCAAAAATACAAATGGGAAAGCAGTGAAAATCAAAGCAAAAAAGGCAAGTCCTAACATCATTCTTCTTTTTTTGATGGTCATCAATTTTTCATCATATTGATATAAAATCAAAGCAGCAATGAATGAAAGAGGAATGTAAATAGATGCAGAATAGTGAGGTAATTTAGTTTGAACAAATGAAAATAAGAGTAGAACAAATGCGACCCAACCTAAACAAAGAATCATCATTCCTCTCATACTAAAACCTTTGCAAATCATTTTCTTTTGAAATCCAAGTAAAAAAAAGCTCCACGGTGCAAATCCCAAAATTGCAACCAATATATGATAATAAAATGGTCCTTGATGCCCTTCTAAAGACTGTGAAAATAGCTTGATTTGAAACTCAATAAATCTTTGAAGAAACTCAGAACCATATACAAACCAGTTAATCCAATACCAACATGTTGCAATACTTAAAGAGATGCCAGCACAAAATAAAAAATGAGACAATAAAATTTTAGATGATCTGTCAAACACTTTGTAAGAAAGAAAAGCCACTAAAGGGATAACCCCGCCTAATGGTCCTTTGGTCAGTACTGCAAGCCCCATGGCGACTGATGCCACAAAAAGCCATTTCCATTTTTGAAACTTCCAAGATTGGTCATAAAAATAAAGAGAGAATGCCCCAATAGTGATGAAAAAATTGAAGGTGTGATCTATCACAGCAGATTTGGCAAGAATAGAAGTTAAAAGTGAGGTTGTAAAAATAAGACTCCAAAACACACCTAATTTGAAAGAAACCAATTTTTTTCCAAAGTAAATTAAGACAAATGCCATCAAAATTCCAACAAATGCTGAAGGCAATCTTGCAGAAAATTCATTCACGCCAAAAAGATGATAGCTGACAGCTTGCATCCAAAAAAAGAACGGGGGCTTTTCTGCAAATGGAGCATCATTGATGTAAATGTTCAGGTAGTCTTGACGAATCAACATTTGCTTTGATGCTTCTGCGTAAATGTTTTCGTCCCAATCTAAAAGCATTGATCCCTGAATCCCCGAGATGAGAAAAAAGGACACAGCAACTAGATATAAAATGAAAAATAAGCGATGTGAAATCTGCATAGTTTAGTTTTGGCAAAGTAGCCAGTGGTCTAAAAAAGTTTGAGATGCTTTGACCTCTAGCTCTAAAAATTCATAAGTTGCTACATGATGTTTGGCAAAAGGGTCTTGTGAAAAAAGATTTTTGACCCATTCTTTGTTAGGGGAACGTAAAACAACCATGCCACCAGTCCGATCTACTAAAGGACCAGAGAATAAAATAGTTTGGTCATCATAGTATGGTTGTAGAAAAAGCCGATGTTGGGGAATTAAGTCTGATAATTCTTCAAACTTCACCGTATACTTTAAAATCACAATGTAAACAACTTTCATCTGTCTATGTCTGGGAGTAGTTAATGACTTTTTAAAAAAGAGTCATCTCATTTTAGAGGTTTTCCTATCATCATTTTTCTAAAACAAAATCTTTCTAAAACAAACGATGCTTATGGGGATTGTTTAAGGTAGTATTGATAGAATTGATTCATTTCTGGGCTGTTCCAGTCTCTGATGCCGGTAGCACGTGAGAAAATTGTTTGGTCTTTTGCAATAAAAAATGTAACGGG